>NZ_CBYO010000023.1 GCF_000577245.1 Paucisalibacillus algeriensis | reverse complement strand
TTCGTATTATAAGGTTAACCAGAAATTACTGGTTGACCTTATTTCATATGGTCTTATCATTACAATTGTAGCCGGGGTAGAACGTCCCTGCCCGTGGGAGATAGATCCCGTCAGCTAAACTGTTCGCCCCCTACTTGTAGAAACATGATTGAGGCTGGTTGGGACAATGATCCCGTATAACAAGCGAAGCTGTGATACTACAAGAAGGATTAGGGGTACCGGCAAATACTTCTTAGGAGGAGATAATCAATGAATCCAGTTGTAGGTCTGGATGTAGCTAAAGGAGAAAGTCAGATTCAAGGTTTCCTAGATAAGAAGAAGCCTTATAAAACTAGTTTTAAAGTACCGCATACCTTGGATGGTCTGGAGAAATTGCTTCACTTTTTAATCGAGATTGAAAATAATACTGGGGTACGACCTCCTGTCGTACTTGAATCAACTGGACATTATCAAGCACCAGTTGTTCAATATTTAGATAAAAAAGGATACTTAACCATAATTGTCAATCCACTTATCCCTTACAAGGCAAAGAGTTCTAGTTTACGAAAGGTAAAAACAGACGTAATAGACGCAAGACATCTCTGTGAGCTGTACTATAAGGAAGAGCTTGAGCCACAAAAGAAACGTGGAATACAATTACTAAATTTACGTAATCTTACTAGACAACATGAAAATATTACAAATTTATATGTACAAACAAAATTACAATTTCATTCGGTGTTGGATCAGGTATTTCCTGAGTATCGTGGGGTTTTTGGGGACTTATATTCTACTGTATCTTTACTTACCCTATTAAACTATGGAACATCTAATGATGTATTGAAGACAGATAAAGACATACTTGCTGAGCGTATTCATGAATTCTGTCCTAGACGTTCATTGGCATGGGCAGCTTCAAAGGCTGATAAGCTAATAGAAGCAGCACTTCGTGATCCGTTTCAAGAAACACTCTATGAGAGTCATATAATTAGTATCGAATTGTATATCAAAATGCTGATTGAGTACCAAAAGCACCTATCAAAACTTGAAGATAAAATAGATGCTTTGGCACAAGAAATTGAAGAATGTAAGATTATACAATCTATCCCTGGTATCGGTGAAAAAATCGCTGCAACGATAATTTCGGAAATTGGGGAAATAGATTTATTTGATAATCCTAAAAAACTAGTTGCATTCGCAGGCATGGATCCCAGAGTCTATGAATCTGGTCGATTCAAAGGAAC
>NZ_CBYO010000022.1 GCF_000577245.1 Paucisalibacillus algeriensis | reverse complement strand
AGGCAAAATTAAAAGGCAAAAGTCCGGTCCACTACCGAACTTTTGCCCAACAAGCAGCTTAAAAATATATGTCCAACTTTTTGGGGTCACTTCAAGATTAAAAATTTCTGAGCGTTTTTATTATATTGTGGTGCTACTTGTTATTTGGGGTACTAAATCTATTGCGTTATTACTTTCTATCTGTAATTTTGTACTCCAAAAGCGAACCCGATAGTGTGATAAGGTTTGTGTCCTTTTGTTTGAGGTATTTGCTCATTAAATCATAAGAACCTTCCCTACGATTCTAATCAAAACATGTACTAATTATATTCCTCTACATCCTTTTCTTTGATGCTAGAATCACCTTCAAAGCCGACACCATATTTCACATAGGAGCCAAATGCTTTATCATTCAAGTTTGCATTAATGCTTACCCGGTCATACTCGTATCCATTTTCATTAAGTAACTGTTGTATAGTTTTTGCTTTTTCCACTATAGATTCCTTCGTTAATCCTTCAGCATCTATGGTTATATGGATATACATTGGCTTTTCTAGATTTAGCTCCTTATCCCATTTGGTGTCACTAGGATAGGTTTCTTTTAAGACCTCCACCATGACATCTACTTCGATAAGTTCAGGAATATCGGATTTCATGAGCATTCCCAATTCTGAATTAGCTTCTTGCTGCAGTTTTCTTATTAAGACCTGATCTAAGTTAGCATAATAAATCGAATCATAGGAAACCTTTGTACCTAAAATGCCTGTTACGGTGAAATCGTAGCTCTCTTGTGTTGTATCGCCAATTTTCTTCACTTCAAAGTTGTAACCACTATCCTTAAAATTGAAAAACGGCTTCTCTACATGGAACTTATCTTCCGGATATTCTTCCTCTAAATACTTGTTTAGCGTAATTTTCGCAATTTGTTTCGACAATGGATTTCCATTAAAAGCATTGGATATAATTAGTACAGGAAGTGTAATTACGATAATTAACAGAATGTACCACCATTTTTTCTTACGCATTACTTATCACCACTTTCTTTAAACTTGAAGAAGAGCCAGCCAACAATTGCTCCTAAGATTGCAAATAAAAAATGGATGCCTGCCATCAGAAATGAGCCATATATAGCATCAAATACCATCATGAAAAAATTATAATCCGATTCTGTATGCTGGAAGGTGCTATAAAGCATTGTTCCTAAAAACCATAAGAAGACAGGAAGGAAAGCAATCATAACCACCAATCGATACGTTCGATAAAATAAGAAGGTGACGAGTCCTAATATAAAATAAGGTAAAATAAAACCAAAGCTTTCATTTGCAATAACAGTTCGGATAGCTAGAAAAAAGGAGATTCCAACAAAAATTAATTGGTACAACGTTAATTTCGATGTTACCTTGGCCATCATTTTGTCGTGATCTACTACCGGTCTATCTGCATCATTCATTATTGGCTCACTAGAGATACTCGCTAGCGAGTTACAGGCTGAGCAATTATTTAAATGTTCTTCCACCCATTCTGTTGTTTCAGGTTTCAATAAACCTTCATGATATAACGGGAGTAAATCCTCAACGATTGGGCATTCCTTCATGCTTTTTTCGCCCCCATTTCTGTTTTGATTTTTACCTTTGCACGGTGAAAGGTTACACGCACATAGTTTTCGGTTTTTTCAACCAGTTGAGCAATTTCCTTAAAGGAAAGGTCTCCATAGATACGTAGAATGATAATTTCTTTCGGAAGGTCATCCAATACTTGGATTTGCGTCATGATTTCCCTTGCTTCTTCGCTCACGACATACAGATCTTCTAGAGTCTTTTGTTCCGTTTCTACTTCTTTCGTTAATTTTATTTCTAAATTTCTTTTATACCATTTGGATCGGTAGTACTTTTTTAATATATTTTTGGCGATTGCAAATAACCATGTTTGAATCGTGGCATAGCCTTGAAAAGAATGAATACTTTTCATAGCTTGATAGAATACTTCCTGTGTTAAGTCTTCTGCAACCACCTGATTCGCTGTTTTCATTAAAAAAAACGTTAGAATCTTTGGGTGGAGCTCCTTATAAATGTCCTCTAACTCCTGCATGTATGACCTTCCCCCCTTCCGGCATTTACTTAGTACCATGATAGTGCTTTTTGTTACAAAAGAAAATCAAGAAAAATAAATAAAAAGCACTTTAAGAATGGAGTAACAATTTGATTAGAAGTGATATTATTTGTGGACATTTGGATTGAATAATATCAATAGATGAAATACATTCTATTAACGAATTCCTAATTCAATTGGATTTCGTTAATAAAATACTCTCCTCTAATAAACTTACCATTTAGGCTGATGTTGTAGTCTACCAAAGCTAATAGAATTTAGAAATTGATTTGAAATCTCGTGTTCTAGGAGTGAATTCAAAATTAATGTTGGATAGAACTGGTGATGTTGCTATCAAGGAATGGGAAAATAAAATCCTGAACGGTGAAATGGAAGTACCACAAACTAAAGAAGAATTAGGAGATTATACTAATAAGTAAGGGCTAGACAAAATGTACGAAACATCCTTCTTTAATTATTTTATAAATTTTTATAAAAATGCAGCCGACATAACCTTTAGGATTTAGTTTGGGATTGTTTCCTTAAAGGTCAATACTATTGTATAATAATATCTTGTGAATTTTGTTCGTGAAACTTATGGACGGACCTTTGATTTCCTCATTGGGAAACAGTGGAACCGCACCAGGCTTCACCATTTTATTTTTGGAGGTGGAACAATGAAGAAAGGGAATCTATGGGCAATGACCCCATTTGCAGTTTTTCTATTTTTATTTATTGGATCAGGGGTTATTACGGGTGATTTTTATGCCTTCCCTGTCATTGTGGCCATTGTTATTTCTGGTGCTGTGGCTTTGGTGATGAATCTAAAAGAAACATTTGCTCGGAAGGTTGATATTTTTTGCCGGGGCGCAGGAAATGTAAATGTCATGTTGATGGTTGTTATTTTTCTATTGGCTGGGGCATTTTCTGAGGTAGCAAAGGGCATGGGGGCAGTAGACTCTACGGTTAACTTTGCGTTATCGGCTATTCCGCCAAACCTTCTTGTAGTAGGACTGTTCATTATTGCCTGCTTTATCTCGTTGTCTATGGGTACATCAATGGGAACGATTGTTGCACTTGCACCAATTGGGGTTGGAATCAGCGATCATACGGATCTTGCCATGGCTTTAGTAATGGCTGCAATCATTGGTGGATCCATGTTCGGTGATAATTTATCCTTTATTTCGGATACAACCATTACGGCTGTCCGTTCACAAGGTGCAGAAATGAAGGATAAATTTAAAATGAATTTTTGGATTGTTTTGCCGGCAGCTATAGTGACAGGCATTATTTTATGGGCAATTTCCATAGGAGAAACGTCACATGTGGAGCATCTAAGTTATAGTTGGATTAAAATTATTCCCTATATTTTAGTTATTATTTTTGCATTAGCGGGTATCAATGTTTTCCTTGTTCTGGCTTTAGGGATTGTTCTTGCAGGGGCTGTCGGCTTAGTGGATGGTAGTTACAGTTTAATGGGTCTTATGCAAAAGATTGGTGAAGGAATGGCAGGTATGTATGAAATTGCCTTTCTAGCAATATTAATAGCCGGAATGGTGGAGGTTATTAAATTTAACGGTGGAATTGACTTCCTGCTTCATATAGCGACACGAAGAATTAAATCGAAAAAGGGTGCTGAGTTTGGAATAGCAGGTCTTGTTGGCTTAACCGGTTTATCAACGGCCAATAATACAATCGCTATTTTAATTGCTGGTCCACTTGCGAAAAATATTGCCGGTCAGTATGGTATTGAATCGCGAAGGTCCGCCAGTCTATTAGATATTTTCTCTTGTTCGATCCAAGGCCTTCTGCCATACGGAGCTCAATTCCTGGCAGCCGCAAGCATAGCAAGTATTTCACCAGTGAGCATCTTGCAGTACTCTTATTATCCAATCTTAGTAGGAATCTGTGGAATAATAGCAATCCTGATTGGGTTCCCACAGTTTCAAAAAATGAAGAATTAAAAGTGTGCAATAATTGGTATGTCGTTCTGTTATGGAGAACAAAAACTAAAAATGTAAACTAATGGGGATACAAATCCGTAAATGAATCGGTATATCCTTTTTCTATTGGTAGCTGTTGAAAATCTTCTGTATTACTATTTATATCATTTTTAAATATTATTACGGATAACAGCTACTAATTCAGGTATTCCTTTTTAATGGAGAATTACTCTTTATATGTAATATTCTATCATTTATGTTACACTAGAATAGTTTTCATTACTATTTTTTCGACAATATTCTATAAGTATAATCTTATACCATGTACATATTGGGTCTTTATTATTATCCGTATCAGACTATTAAACTACTAATTTACCCATGGATTACCATTTGAAGGCTATTTGCTCCACTTATTTCATGTACCGTATTAGGGATTTTTGTTCCCATTTCCCCTTGATTAATTTCAAAATCAATCTTGTTTAATAAGAGAGAAGATATCTCTAATAATTGATTGTTTGTAGCGCTTCGAAATATGGAGAGTATTGTCTATTGCCTCACCATACATAGAAGGAAGGAATCGTTTTGTTTATGAGTAAAGTATCAAAAGTTTTTTGGATTTCATTAGCAATTGTTCTTGTTTTAGTCGTATTTGGTGTTATTTCGCCAAAAAATTTTGAAGTAATAACAGGTAATATAAAAGCTTTTATTACAACGTCATTTGGATGGTATTATCTTATATTAGTTACGATCATCGTCCTATTTTGTGTGTTTCTTATCTTTAGTCCTGTTGGGGCAATTAAACTTGGAAAACCTGATGATAAACCTGCATTTTCTAAAGTTTCTTGGTTTGCTATGTTGTTTAGTGCCGGTATGGGGATTGGACTTGTTTTCTGGGGTGCTGCTGAGCCGCTTTCCCACTTCATCGATCCACCACTTGCAGAAGGTGGAACAAATGCAGCAAATAAAGAAGCCATGAGGTATGTATTCTTTCACTGGGGAATTCATGCTTGGGCAATATATGCCATTGTGGCTCTAGCATTAGCCTATTTTAAATTCCGTAAAGGGGAACCAGGTCTTATTTCTGCCACATTAAAACCTGTATTAGGAAAGAGGATGATGGAGGGCCCGGTTGGAACGATTGTTGATGTACTAGCTGTACTTGCAACGATTGTTGGGGTTGCAACCACTTTAGGGTTCGGAGCAGCGCAAATTAATGGTGGGTTATCATTTTTATTAGGGATACCGAATAACTTTCTTGTACAATTAATCATTATTTTAATTGTTACCGTACTATTCCTCTTATCGGCAATGTCAGGATTAGGTAAAGGGATTAAATATTTAAGTAATACGAATATGGTTTTAGCGATTAGTTTATTTGTCTTAATGTTTTTTATCGGGCCAACCATCCTTACATTAGACATGTTTACCGACACGATTGGTGGATATATTCAAAACATCGCACAAATGAGCTTCCGCATTGCACCGCTAAATGAAGAGCATCGTGCTTGGATAAATGATTGGACAATATTTTATTGGGCATGGTGGATTGCATGGTCACCATTCGTTGGTATTTTCATTGCGCGTGTTTCCAAGGGGAGAACTGTTCGTGAATTTTTAATCGGTGTTTTATTACTTCCATCTTTAGTCAGCTTCTTATGGTTTGCGATATTTGGTACTGCCGCAATTGATGTACAGAGCGCTGGAAGTGTAGACTTAACACAATTTGCTACAGAAGAAGTATTATTTGCGACCTTTAGTGAATTTCCATGGACTATGATTCTTGCGGTTGTAGCAATAATACTTGTTTGCACCTTCTTTATTACATCGGCAGATTCAGCAACATTCGTACTAGGGATGCAAACAACCTATGGTTCGCTAACACCACCAAATTCTGTTAAATTTACCTGGGGAATTGCCCAATCTGCTGTAGCAGTCATTCTGTTATATAGTGGCGGGTTACAAGCACTCCAAAATGCATTAATTGGAGCGGCATTTCCATTTTCGATCATTATTGTCATTATGATGATGTCGCTTTATCGGGCGTTAACCAAAGAGAAAAAAGAACTTGGATTATATATAAAACCGAAGCCACAGGATAAGGGCTGACACATGGGGAAAGAGCAGCTTCATCATAAAGAAGCAGCTCCTTCCCTGTTCTTCTTTATACGGGATTGCTAATAGATTGAAGTGCTTCCTAGTTATATTTAAACAATCTGATATGATGGATTAAATCCCCTTCATCAAAAACTTATTTCCATCCTCATCACAAAAAATAGCACTCGTCCCCCAAGGTGCCTTGTTGAGTTCCTGTTCAAACTCTACTCCACTAGCTTTCATATTTTCATATGTTCCCTCGATATCCTCACATTCAAAGACAATGGAAACCTGAGGCATTTCATAACCGCCCCTCATGGATTTCGGATAGATGACTAGGCGACTCTGTGCGTTAGGTGGTGCAACCTCTAACCAGGTAGCATCTGGCCCCATCGGATGTTCCACAACAACCTCAAAACCTATCTTTTCTGTCCAAAATTGTTTCGCTTTTAGTTGATCATCTACATAGACACCAACAGTAGCAATATTTTTAATCAATCGTAACTCCTCCTTTAAATAATAGTACTGATATAGTTCTCTATTAGATTAACATTATCCTTTATAATCCGATAAGTTTTCAGAGGTGGAATGACTATAGAAGGCCAAGGTGAAACAATATGATAAGTAAAAACGTCTTACATTTTAAAGGGGAGAGTTTATGATGATGAAAAAGATATTATTTCTAACCATACTAATGGTAATTTTAGCAGGCTGTAATACATCTGGCTCTGATAACGGTGGCCAAAATGAAGATAAACCTCCACATGCATACATAGAAATAGATGGTGAAAGATATGACACCGTGCTTGGCACCTATTGCTGGAAGAATGGATGTGTGGATACGGCTGGTGCGAAGGACTTGTTAGAGGGTAAAAGTCCGATTCCGGTTGAAGCAGGGACGAAGGTGACGTTTTGGATGGATTATGAGCCAATGCCTAATGAAGTTCATCTAAATCAAACCAGTGAAACTGGAGAAGTGGAAGTATCCGTAACGGATCATACCTTTACTGTACCTGATGAAGAAGGGCTTTACTATTATGACTATGGTGTATGGTGGAGCGATGGTGATGTGTCTGATGGGGACGCATTTTATGCGTTTGCTTTGTTAGTTAAATAGTAAACTATTGACTTATAATTAAATAAAATTTATGAAAACTATGCTAAAATTGGTATATTATTGGCTAGATGTTGACCAATTAGAAAGACAGCTATAGGGGGAAAAGTTTATGGCAGTACCAAAGCATATTATTTCAGCAGCTACCATCGTATTGAATGACAAGAATGAAATTTTACTTATTAAAGGGCCACGTAGAGGATGGGAGATGCCTGGAGGTCAAGTGGAAGAGGGCGAGTCACTGAAGGATGCTGCAATTAGGGAAACCAAAGAGGAGTCGGGTATTGATATAGAAATCACCAAGTTTTGCGGTGTTTTTCAAAATGTAGAGCGGTCCATCTGTAATACATTATTTCTGGGGAAAGCAATCGGAGGAGTTCCAACGACGAGTTCGGAGAGTTTAGAAGTAGGATTTTTTCCGATTGAAGAAGCTCTAGAAATGGTTACCTTTAAAAATTTCAGGGATAGAATAGAACTTTGTTTAGATGAAGCGTCACAACCATTCCTTGTTGAATTTTATCCTACGAAAATTTCATAGAATAACCCATCTGTAACCACTAATCTTGTCTGGTGGTTACTTTTTTATGACACGATCTTAAACGTATGTATAAATTAATGGAACTTTTTCAACCCCCATAGCCGTCAAGTATAGGAAAGGAGGTCAATATGTATACAACACATGATGTGAAAAAAGCTGTTAAAGGGAATAAAAAAGCCTTGGAAAAGATAGTGCAAGGAGAGAAACATAGGCTTTATCGAATTGCTTTCTTGTACGTGAAAAATGAAAATGACGCGGTTGATATTGTTCAGGAAACTACATATAAGGCATTGATCTCAATTGGGAAGTTAAAAGATGTAAACCAAGTGTCTGGATGGTTAAAAAGAATAACCATAAATTGTGCGATTGACTTTCTAAGACGCCAAAAGAAGATTGTCCCATTTGAAAACGGATATATAGAAATAAGAGAGGATAGAAGTTTTCATTCTGAAGAGAAGCTAGACTTATATCATCTATTAGACTATTTAAATGAACGAGATAAAACCGTTATTATTCTTAAATACTATGAGGATTTGACCAATCGAGAAATTGCGGAAATATTGAACTGTCCAGAGGGCACGATTAAATCTTGTTTGCATCGTTCTCTTAAGTTATTAAAAGGAAGGATAGAGGAGGACTATATGAATGGGTAGTGAGATACGTCACTTTAAAGAGAAGGTAAATGCGATTCCAATCCCAGAACAGAAGTTGAATCATGCCATATCGAATACCATTTCTTCTTCAAAAAGAAATAGTAGAAAAACTAAAAGGGTGTCATATGTATTTGCAGCGGCTTCAACTATATTTGTACTATTATTCGGTTCTGCTTTTGTTTCTCCAGCTATGGCTAAATTTTTGATTCAAGTTCCGCTATTCGGAAGTGTACTTTCTTATTTTGATGTTGGTCTTGAGGAGGCTTCAAAAAATGGGCTGGTTACTAAAGTGGGAGCAACCTCCATAGATAAAGATATTCCTGTAACCATTACGGAGGTTTATTATGATAATTTTCGATTAGTAATAGGATACTCCGTGCCAATATCAGATCATGTGGATGATGTAGATGCGTTAGGTACCGAATTCAACATATTAATCGATGATAAAGAGGTCCTTGGTATGAGTGGACATGGTACCGTGAAAGATGATTTATTACTTGGAACGATAGAAACAACATCTAAACTACCTGAAAGTTTTACTTTAAAAGTCAACTTTAATGAGGTTTTGGATAAAAAAGGAAACTGGAACTTCGAACTGCCAGTGTCCAAGAATTCTAGCGCCTATGCCTATGATATAAATAAAATAAAAGAAACAGAACAGTATAAGTTTGAATTATTTAATATTCAATTAGCACCAAGTGGAACAAAGATTTATATGGAACTGGATACGCCTATTAATCAAGAAGTATACTATGACTTTCGCCTATATAATAGTAAAGGTGATAGTCTAGAATTCATTGATGAAGAAAAGAAAACTATTCCTCTGGTTAATTTTGATAAGGAAGTAGTGAAGACAAATGCATTATATGAGCCATTACATGATCATTTAATTACGTTAGTCCCTGTTTTTTATGAGAACGGTGATGAAATAGAAATGGAAGAACTTGCGATTGATGTTGATCTGAGTACAGTAAAGGGAAAAGAGATAAAGCATGATACGGATAGCTATGGCTTAAGAGAATACAAGGTCAATGAGGATACTTTTTATAGAGATTATATGCTTGATGAGGCTGCTGGTGCTTTAGGGATAGAACTTGGAGAGTATATGAAAGCAGACTTAATCATTTTAAGTTTTGGATTTATAGCAGATTTTCAAGAAGAATTGGAGACAACTGGCGAGAAAGTAATAGAACCTACCGCCTTAGTTAAAGAGGATCATTATTCAACTGGATTTATCATCTATAAAACAGAGGATGGAATTAATCATGTTTATACCGTTCGTAAAGAAGGCGGTACAAACGATGAACCGGATTTACAGGAAATTAAAGGGGATTGGGAGATAACAGATCACCAATCTATCCAAGGTAAGACCCTAGTAGAAATGAAGGAAATATATAATAAAAAATAAAAGGTAACAAGAAATAAACATACCAAAACGCTATTATCTATTTAGAAATAGCGTTTTTGGTGTATTAAGACGGATTGAAATAATGATATACAGATAAATAATTTAATAAATAAGAAACTTTATATTCAGTAATTTCGTATAAATGAATAGTTTCTCTGTGTTAGAATTTGTGCAAAGTATAGAAATTTAGAATGGACTGCGTGCGCTACTTAGGTGGAAAATAACTAATGAAAATTATAAAAATCATTTTAGCCATTGCGGTTATCACTTTATCTGTTTTTAGTTTAATCAATGATAGCATTAATTTAACTTCGATTTCATCATTTTTACTGGGAGTACTATTATTAACGATAGGGGCAGAAGAAATTAAGAAGGAAGATAAAACGGTTGGGTATCTATTGATTATCGTTGCTTTCTTCAATCTCTTTGTTTCGTTAAAGGCTCTATTTTTAAGCTAAAAGGAAGGATGAACTGAAAAATTACATATACAGTTTAGATTGGATTTCAATACCGGATGAAGTGCAAATGCGTGGTGTTGGGTTGATTGATTAAAGATAAAATACCTTCATGGTGGGAAAGTAGAGGTGGTCATATGAAGACGATGTTACAAGCATTTTTTGCTTCCATTTTCATTCATATCATATATATCGGCGGCATGATATTAGTCGGTTTTATTAAAACAAAAAATTACCAACCAGATATAGCAGGTGCATGGGAGAATGTAGAGATGCTTCAAAATGAAGTAGCAATTGGATATGTTTATTCTCCTATTATTTACTTGTTCTCGATTATAGGTCTAACAGTGATTTGTGGAATTATTATACTTTTATATAAGAATTTTTTTAAATTTAACAGGGGAGTTCGATAAAATTGGAGAAGGCAAAAGTACTTGTACTAGGAACTTTTCATATGTCTGGACATGAGGGCTTATATTCTGAGAAAAGACAAATTGAAATTAAGGAAATAGTATCTAAACTAGCAGATTTTAAACCGACTAAGATTGCAGTAGAAATGGTATCAGAAGATCGTGATTATTATAATGAAAAATATAAACGATACAAAAGGGATTCCTACAAGTTAGAAATGAATGAGATATTTCAAGTTGCCTTTCGTTTAGGTTTAAGGCTGGGGCATGAACAAATTTATCCAACCGATTGGATGGGTGAGTCTGGCATGAGCTATGGCGAAGTGGAAGGGTGGCTAAAGGAAAACCAACAAGAGCTTTTTAATGAGATATTCGAAGAAATTAATTTTCCCGAACTTACGGATTCCAAGAGTGTTCAAGATTATTACAAGGAGCTTAATGATCCTACTCTACTATATGAGTTGCATAAGATGTATGTAAATCTTGCACGTGTAGGAGAGTTTAATAATTATATAGGTATAGAATGGTTAAGTTGGTGGTACAAACGGAATTTAATCATGTTCTCTAATTTAGCCCGGCTCATTGACTCTGGGGAAGAACGTATTCTATTTATCGTGGGTGTTTCCCACTGCTCTATCGTTACTAAATTTCTGGAGGAAAGTGAAATTTGTGAGATTGTGGAACCTTTGAATTATCTTTGATGTCCGTTTGGAGGCAATGGAGTTCGAAGCAGTTTAAAGTGTGCGAATATGAAGGTGATCATTTATGGTTATCTTTTTATTGTAGAGAGGAGGAGAAAGTTGGATAGGGATACTTTATCTAAAGGTGCAGAAAGATTTGATGCTGATGTATCGGAATTACAATTACTTGGTGGGTTTTCCAATAATGTATTTGAGTGTAATAGAAATGATGAGAGTTTTATCTTAAAGTTTTACCCTAGTTCGTTGTATAGAAAAGACACTATTATTGCTGAATTGGATTGGATAAGATTTCTATATTCGTCAGGAGTTCACGTAACGCCACCTTTATACTCTAAAAGTGGAAATTATTTAGAGACCATTATGTCAGATGGTGAGAAAGAATGCTATATTTTAGCATTTGAAAAAGCAAAAGGTTCTTTCATTAATCTTAAGGATACAGAAACTTGGAATAAGGATTTTTATTATACTTGGGGAAAAACACTTGGCAAAATACATAGTTTATCGAAAATTTACAGCCCTCTAGATGAAACTGTAAAAAGGCAAGATTGGAATATGGGACCTTTATTTAAAGAGAATTTAAATGGAGTTAATAAAGATGTTGTGCAAAAATGGGAAGAATTTATTTCGAAACTTAGTAAACTACCAAAGGATAGAAATGGTTATGGAATGATACATAATGACCTGCATCAAGGAAACTTCTATGTACACCATCATGAAATTATTCTATTTGATTTTGGAGATTGTGAGTACAACTGGTTTATATATGATATTGCAATTGTTTTATATCATGCTGTCCAATCTATTGATGAACATGATAGTAAAGCGAGAAAAAAGTTCGCACATCTATTTATGAAGGCTTTTTTAAAAGGTTACTTAACCGAAATTAATCTCGATGCTTATTGGCTTTCTAAATTACAGTTTTTCCTGGATTACAGACGAATTTTCTCTTACATGTATTTTGCCACGTTCTTAACAAAGGAACAAGAAAACAATAGAAGTGTTATTGATAAACTCTCTGACATGAAGAAAAAAATAGAAAGTGATATCCCCTACTTAGAAATTAATTACCATGATTTATTCTAAAACATAATTTTAATCCATTATTATAGATTAGGTTAGCCTAACAAGGGAGTATAATTGCTTATGGTATAAAGGGGGGATTTCAGTGTTTACAAGTTGGTTTGAATTGATTTGGACTTTAATTGCAATACCAGTTATCTTCTATGTTTTTTATAGACTTTCGACTATTAGTAAACAGTTAGAAGTAATTTCAAAACAGCTAAACATTAAAGATGATGAATTAGAAAAAATAAGTATTGAAGAAATCGAGAGAGAATTAGATGATAAAGTAAAGAAGTAATTATTTATTATCAAGGGGTGCAATAATGAAATGTACTGAAGCTGTTATTCCACTAATGGGGCAGAATAGTGCAGCAAGTAAGGATAGAGGAAGTACAAATTATGATTAGAGTTCTGAACCAACTAAAAGAATTTGGAGTACATAGTATAATAAGTGACGAACAAATTATCTTGGAAATATTTGAAGAAAACTTAAATCAAGCAGATCAAATCGATGGTCTTATAAAAGATCTTTTAACTGAAACGGAAAACAGCAATTTTAAAAAAAGTGTTGCTAGAATGCCCTAGAATTCAATTAGAACGATTAAAATATATACGAGTTATAAAATGAAGATAAAAGGTGAAAGAGTTATATATAAGAGGTCTTTAAGAAATCCAATAAATATTGGGATTTTAGATTACGAATTATGGTCAATTACTGAGAAGAAATCAGTTTCATTTTTATCTGAAGTAATGGATAGGAATATGGATGATGCAGAGAAATTTTTAAAGAGTATGGGAGCTGAACTGCCTTCACAAGTACAGAGAATGTTCACCATCTATATAGTTAAAAATGAACCTGTTGGAGTGGTCTTTCCTCACCTTGAACCAGATAAAGATAATGAAGGGCGTATTTCGTTAGCTAAAGGATGCGTTAGTGAAATAAAAGATCATCATATT
Organism: Paucisalibacillus algeriensis; assembly: GCF_000577245.1. GTDB lineage: Bacteria > Bacillota > Bacilli > Bacillales > Amphibacillaceae > Ornithinibacillus. Next base: position 703,840 of record NZ_CBYO010000022.1, on the reverse strand, counting down.
GATGGTCTTTATTTTCGAGATGAGTATTTCGAGCGTTATTATCTAACTATAAGTTACTGCAGTAACAGGGCGGGATAGTTGAACAAGATTATGTATTAGTGCATTTGAAACAAAAATAGAAGAATGTCCGTCTAATTTGTATTAACATATAAACTTAGGGGGATTAACTTGAAAAAAATCAGTTTATTTTCGGCTCTTATTTTATTGATAATAGGTTTAATAGGTTGCCAATCACAAGTTAAAGAAGTAGAAGTAGTAAAAATTTATCAAATAGGAGATCGTCCCAATACAATTGTTATAGAAGATAAAGAAACCATTGATACAGTCAAAGAAGCAGTAAATGGTGCGAATAAGGAACCGGGTATAGTAAATATGGCGGATCCTAAATATAAAATTGAAATTGGTGAGGAAAATTATTTCCTTTGGATTGATCAAAATTCAGGCACAATTATGAATACAAAAGATAGCCATACGATTTATACTTTAAGTGATAATTCAGTAGAACAAATTTACCAACTTATTTCAGAGTCTAATAAAGGGGAAACAACAACAGTAACAATAGACAGTATTGACGCTGAAGAAGTCTTAACATTGAATCCAGATGCTGACATTTTCCAGTATGATGGAGTAATTTATGAAACTAATATCGATTGGGTTGAAGAATTGTCTTTAACAAAAGACGTTCAAATAGGTGAAATAAAAACAATAAATGATAGTAATACAGATTTCAAAAATGAGATGGCAAATAAACTTCCAATTGGTGCAAAGATTTTTTCAGCAAAGGAAAGAGGAGATATTCTAATCGTTGAATTAGAAGGAGAAATCTTGAAATACCTTGCAATAGTTGAGGGGTAATCAATAACAGTCAATGATTGTGAGAAACTACCATTTAAACTAAACCAGTTAATATAAGTTCGGTCATTACTCCACTATAGGGTGCGTTAGTTTAATAAGAGATCATCAAATGTGATGGTCTCTATTTTATAAAAATATGTTTTAAATATTATGTTAATATTTGACTATAAAGATGTTGTACTAACAGGGCAGAATTCTTCAATAAACATTACAATTTTTTCTTGCTATAGTCTTGCTATAACGGTGTAAACGTTAACTAATAAACTACATAAATTATAGGAGAATTAATTTGCTAAAAACATTATCTTTTATCGCTGACAAATTAAGTGATCATAACATAACTTGGGGAGTTGGTGGTTCACTTCTACTTAGTTTTTATAAAATAATTGATAAGCCTAACGATATAGATATTTTGGTAGATGAAGCGAATGCCACCCGGTTAAATGAAATAATATCATCCATTGGGAGAACGAAAGAAGTAATACGTACTAACCCATTTCGTACAACATATTTTTCTAAATACAGTATTAATGAAATTGATATAGATATCATGGGTGGATTTGCCATACACCATAATGAAGGAGTTTATAAATTATCACTACAACAGGAATCTATCGTAGACTATGAAAAAATAAATGGATTAGATATTCCTTTATGTTCACTCGAAGATTGGTACATCTTATACTGGTTAATTCCAAACAAACAAGAAAAAGCGATTCTTATTGAAAAGTATTTAAGAACCAATGGTGTAAAATACCCAAGATTGTTAGAAGAAGCAATGAAACAATCCTTGCCACTTGAAGTAAAAAAGAGGGTAGAAAAATTATTAAGATAACGGGTTCGATACTTATATAAGAATGATGCAACCGTTATTTAACTATCAAGGTAGTTTAGTTGTAAGTAGATTTGTAAAACCTTTTAAAGATATCTTAAGTCTACTTAAGGGGTGATTACATGAAGATATTTTTGTGTTCACTATTTTTTATGGCAATAAGTCTGACACTATTGTCAGCGTGTGATTCTGGCCAAACTGCCGAAACACAAGATTGGGAACCCACGATATATGAAACTGTCAATAACTTAGATGGAGTAACCATGATTGTAAAGGGGGAAACGGTATCTTCTACTGGATTAACCGTAACGTTAGAGAATAAAACTGACAAGCGATGCGTTTATAGTGAAGATTTTTTGTTGGAAAAGAAAATAGAGGGAAAATGGTATCAAGTCCCCATCATCAAAGGAGCTTCCTATGGATTTGGTGAACCTGGCTATGAGTTAGATTCAGATTCCTCAAATGTTAGTGATTGGACAGTCGATTGGGAGTGGCTCTATGGAAGTCTGGATATTGGAGAATACCGTATAGTGAAGAGTATACTGGATGTTAGAAAACCTGGAGACTATGATAGACACCATTTGATAGCGGAGTTTACAATTGATTAGTTAAATTAATTTATATGTAACATAGACTGTGTAAGGCTTCTACTTAAGTAAAGGGTACGATAGTTTAATGAGGTAATTCAGTTGGGCTGCCTTGTCTGTTGGCTAAATTTCTCGTTTCAAATCTTTAAAACTTGTTTATTAAAATGCTTATTGTATTAACGGTTGCATTAACGTAGGAAGGTATAGACGTTTTGAAATTTGAATATTGAGCTTATGAAGAAAGGCTAGCGGAACAAGAATGTTAGCAAGTGTCCTTTAGAATAAAAATGTGAAATTAATGGATAGACTTATGGTTAAAACGATAATGAGAAGGAGTATATATATGTGCAGAAACATTAGAACATTATTTAATTTTGATCCACCAGCAACCAATGAAGAGATTTATGCTGCATCTCTGCAGTACGTTCGAAAGATAACAGGCTATAACAAACCTTCTAAGATTAACGAAGAGGCATTTAATCAAGCAATCAATGAAATAGCTAAAGTAACTAGTAATTTATTGAATTCGTTGGAGACTAGTGCGGAGCCTCGAAATCGAGAGATAGAAGCTGAGCGTGCACGTATTAGATCAGCTAAAAGATTTGGAACAGAGTAATGCTAGAATGTAATAACGATGATAATAATGTAAACCAGTGTTTACTCAGAGAATAGGAGAGCGCATAGATGCATGAACCGAAGATGAAAGAAACAGACAATAGTGTAATTGATTTTATTGAGAGCGTGGAAAATGAGAAGAAGAAGGCAGATGCCTATCAGTTATTAGAAATTTTTGAAGAGGTAACTGGTTACGACGCAAAAATGTGGGGTCCTAGTATTATAGGCTTTGGTAGCTATCACTATAAGTATGCATCAGGACGTGAAGGTGATGCGCCTTTAGTGGGTTTTTCACCAAGAAAGGCGAAAATTAGTCTTTATTTGGACTATGAGAGTGAAGAAAGGGAAAAACTGTTAGAAAGCTTTGGGAAACACACGAAGAGTAAGGCTTGTATTTATGTAAATAAATTAGCTGATATCGATACTAATGTTTTAAAAGATTTAATAAAACATACAGTAGAAAAATATCAGAAACTTTATCCGAACGAATAGTGTTATTGCCATTGTTCTAAACCCATGTCCTACTGACTTTTTGCTCTTCTTTCGCCATCTGTATCCATGTCTCGTGAAATAGTTTATTGGTGCTTTTTCACTTCAAAAGTGAAGAGTATACATAATTTAAGAATAGCCAAAGAAAAAGACAGCTAACATAATCGTTAGTTGTCTTTTGATATATATGTTAGTGCATCATATAAATATTGAAGTAAGGAGGGTTCTAAACCTACTTTAGTTGCCAGGTCTGGATTATCAGAATAAAACAGTTCTTTATTCTTTTGAAGCTCATTGTCTTTAGGTGAAATTGTTTCCATCATTCTATTCCATCTAGCAGCAATTTTAATAACCGATTCGTCTTGAGGAGGAATGGCTTTCTCCTTTTTTCTCTTAGTTCTTCTAATATTGAATTATATTCTATTTCCCCCATTCGGATCGTAGTTTCATCAATGGAATAATAATGTTCTTGCATTATATCTATTTGACTTTGACTAAAATAATTTGGTTGATTGGCTTTCATGAGTTCGAATAGTGTTGTAAGTTTCAAGCGTATTATTAATTAGCTTTTTTACCAAATATATGTTTAGGTTATTTTGTTAGTATTGAGACAACTCTCTCTCTATTTTACTAACCTGCATCATTAAATCAAGATAGGAATCATTTATTTATTCTTGAATATAAACGCAATTAGCTATCTACTGAGACCCATTTTTCGGTTAAACATTAACGGTATAAATAAATATAAAGCATATGCAAAAGACATCCATGCTGTAAAAGCAATAACCTGTGAATCATCTAAATTTGGAAACACCAAATGATGATAGGATAAAGAAAATGTGTCTAATGATAAACCAATAATAGTACCAATTACCCCGAACCTTAACGGTGCATTGTTTGTTTGATCGAATTTAAGATACACATATGTAATACCCAACAATAAAACTGATGTTACAACTAATAATAAGAAAATGCTGATAACGAACTCATTTGTTACTGGACTGAAAAGAACGTGTTCTCCAAAAAACCTGAAAAATAATGTGGCAAATAACCACACTAAAATACCCCATAATGCAGTGAATAAATAGCCTTTCATTAATCGCCCTCCTTACTTACCAACGTATTAAGTCCGTTGATTAATTGCTCGAATTCCTTGTATGTTTTTTCAACTGGAAAATCCTTTTGTAAGGATGCTTGTAATGCCATTCCGTCGACAATAGCATTTAATAAAATTGCCCACGTCTCAAGTGAAACCCCTTCTATTGGTGATTTCGCCCAGAAGTTTGATAAATTCTCTGTTAAAGCCTTATTTTCTCTCATAATAATTTCTCCAAGTTGATTTCTTATTTTCTCATTGTTAAAACTGGAAGCAACTAATGAAAGAAACAATTTATGAAAAAACGAGTCATATGAACAACGACTTTTAGCTGATGTAATAGCTTGTTCAATCACATATTCATTTCTTTGAGATATTTCTTGCCAGCTGGTTTCACAGATGTTTTGAACAATATCTAATAACAACTGTTCTTTCGTTTTAAAATGGTAATAAATTGTACCTTGTGTAACTCCTGCTGTCTCAGCCACTGCTCTTAACGTGAATTTTTCAATACCTTTATTAACCAAACACTCCTTTGCAAATTTAATTAAATCGTCCTTACTTATCACATTTGGTTTTGCCATGTTTTCATCACCTCTAAGTTATTCAACTAACTAACTATATGTTATCAACTAAACACAATAATTACAATACTTTCATTGTTAAACTTATTACTCCACCAAATATTCCAATTTATTGTTATAATGTTATTAAGCTATTAAAACAATATTTCCACTATAAATTCCGAAGGGGAAATTCGATTATGAACTATCCATCACGAGTAATGACAATTGCAGGGTCTGCATCAGGCGGAAGCGCGGGGATTCAAGCAGACTTGAAAACATTTCAAGAACTTGATGTATACGGGATGAGTGTGGTCACAGCTATTGTTGGTCGCCATCCAAAAACAGATAAAAATGTACACCCCATGACAATAGAATCGATTGAAGCCCAGTTTGATACAGCAATGAAGCAAGTCGGAGCAGATGCAATGAAAACAGGGATGCTATTCTCTACCGAGGTGATTGAAACGGTTGCCCAACTTATTGCTGATTCATCGACCCGGCAATTAGTCGTAGACCCGGTTATGGTTGGAAAGCTTGATTCCAAGCTACTAGCTGATGATGCCATCGTAGCATTAAAGGAAAAACTTATTCCGCTAGCAACAATTATTACACCAAATATTCCAGAGGCTTCCTTTTTATTAGATGATCGTTCCATTTCGAACGTGGAGGAATTAAAACAAGCAGCAATTGATTTGCATGGATTGGGGGCAAATTATGTCCTTGTTAAAGGTGGGCGCCTAACTGGTCCAGCAGTGGACGTGCTATATGATGGTAAAATATTAACAACATTTGAAGCACCAAGAATCGATACGATTAATACAAGTGGAGCAGGCTGTACCTATTCGGCCGCTATTTGTGCCTATTTAGCAAAAGGAAAACCGGTGGAAGAAGCTGTGCACCTTGCAAAAAGTTTTGTAACAACAGCAATTGAACATGGTTTTTCCTATAATGATATGGTTGGACCAACCTATCATGCGGCTGAACGGAAATTTGGAGAGACTCATTTGATTAAGGTTGGACATGTGGAATAGATATATGGATTAAAGAAACATGAGGTGAATCTGAGTAGTTCCGTTTGGGTGCACCATGATTGAAACTGTCATAAATAATGGGCATCAAATTGTAATATAATTTGATGCTCTCTTTCTGCTAGAAGGTAAATGTAGATGGGAATTCAAATATCACCTATTGTACCTATCTTTATTAGTTTCGTAAATATTTCTATACACATATTCATCATTTTTGCCCGAAAACCATCGACTAATAAAGTTAGCTAAAAACATGAATACTCCGCCTACTATAATACCCAACATAAAATGTCCTAAGAAAATTAATACAAACGATCCGATTAGTGTTGCAACCAAAATAATTAGAAAGAAAAATTCAATTCGTTTTTTGCGTTTTTTTACCACATCTATCCCTCCCCTAACTTAGTGCGAACTATCAATTTTTAAGTTATTATTTACTACGAATTATCTAAATGAAGGTTCCACGTTTTCAAATATTATCTTACATTCCTGCATGTTGACTTTAACTACTTCAAAACGGTGTATATATCACAAATAGAACCTAATATTTTGACCGCAAAAAAATTCCCGAGATAATATTTAGTAACGAGGTGAGATTCATGAAATGTGGAGCAAAAAGATACTTAGTTCTAACAGAAGATAACGGGGAACAACAAATTAAGACAGTTATCGCACGGACACCAGCAGAAGCTCGGAAAAAGTTTCGATCAACATATGGAATCAAAGCCCAAATCATATCCGTTAAAGAAGTAAAAGGATACAATCTAAAAAGTTAGGGTATTTGGTTAATGGATCTTTAGGAACCTTGAAATGAGGGGTAAAATAAAGAGAAGACAACCAATCCAATCTAGTAGTTATCTTCTCATAATCAAATGAGATAATCTCTATAAATTTTCCGTATCAATCCTAGGGAAGTTCTGTTCAATAGCTGATTCTCTTGCATTCTTACTATGCCGTTCTTCATTGGTAATTTCATCTCTTTTACTCATTTTAGTTATCCCCTTAGAAGCTTGATAACCATTCAATTCTTCATTGTCTTTACCCACTATGTAACACCTCCTCATAATAGTATGCCCAATAATGATGTTAAATTGTGAGGGACAGTCCCCCCCTGGTAAATATAAAAATAAGTGTTGTAGAGTTTGGACGTTTGTGTCAGAATTTTAAGTATTAAATAATCTACTTAAGAGGAGTACGGAAATGGAAGTGTTTTTTACCTATGTACTGGCAGGATTGGCTATTGCAATGCCTGTTGGAACTATCACAGTGGAAATGTCTAAACAAGGAATAAAAAATGGCTTTATGCATGGTTGGGCTGTGGGGTTAGGTGGCATGACGATTGATCTAGTCTTAGTTGTTGCTCTATATCTAGGGTTGGCTTCTGTACTCCAAATCCCATTTATTCAAGTGCCCATGTGGCTTATTGGTGCGGTGTTTTTACTGCTCATTGGCTATGATTCTATTAAAAATGCCGATAAAGATATTACCCTAAAGGGGGAAAAGTCTACAAAATCCATCGTCTCGTCTTACCGTAATGGCTTTTTTGTCGCTATTTCACCCGGTAATATAATATTTTGGCTAAGTGTTTTTGGAACCGTTTTGACTAATTCGTATGACACTTCTAAGCCAACCCAATTTTTTATAATTGCTGCGGGTGTATTAACAGGGATCCTGATTCATGATATTGGCTTGTTAGCACTGGTTTCATACACTAGAAAAATGATGAACCGCTCTATGATTAAGGGATTTTCAATCGCTGCGGGGATCCTATTAATTGGGTTTTCTCTGTATTTTATGTATCAATTCTACCAAGGAATTACAGAATACATTATTTAATGGGGGTAATTGCGGTGGCTAATCTATCCAACCCACGGAGGTTCTATGGAAAGATACACAATAAGGAAAATTGACAATTTAACACAGGTCAACCTAAGGACACTGATCGAAGAAAGTCAGAAGGAAGGGTTTCGTTTTTTAAAACGATTAGTACACGAATATGAAAACGGTTCAAACATATTTGATAAACCTGGAGAGGCATTGTACGGTGTGTTTGATGAAAGAGGTAGAATTATTGCAATAGGTGGGATTAATAAAGATCCTTATAGTACGGAAGATGATATTGGGAGATTAAGAAGGTTTTATGTAGCAAAGGAACTCCGAAGAAATGGCATAGGTCGGATGTTGGTACAGAGGATTATGTATCATTCCTCTATTTTTAAGGTCATTGTTTTAAAGACGGATACGGAACAAGCAGATACGTTTTATAAATCTCTGGGATTTAGAAAAAAAACACTCTATTCTAAATCAACCCATTATCTAGAGTTAGGATAACGATTTACGGTGGAACGAGTTGGTAGAATGAGTGTAATTTGCTTGGATTGTCTCTATAAAACGGAGTGTGAAGAGGATGTTACAAAAAGACATTATTAATCTTTTAATTAGGGAAAATAGTGATTTTCATACGTCGTATTTATGTGTGGAATAGCAGGCTCCGGTAAAACTACTTTTTCCAAAAAATTAGAATCAGAAGGATTTTTACGCCTTTCCATTGATGAGGAAGTATGGTCGACTTATGGTGGGTATGGAGTGGATTACCCTACGGAGAAATACAGGGAGTATCTAGATGAATCACATAAAAAAATACGTAACAAGTTACTTAAACTTATTCAAGAAAAAAGAAAAATAGTTTTAGATTCGAGCTTTTGGAGTCGATCAGAAAGAGATGAATACAAACAGGTAATCGAAGAAAATGATGGTAAGTGGAAACTTATTTACTTGAAAGTGGATGCTGATGAACTGCAACAGAAGACTGGAAATCAGAGGTGAGCGGTTTGATGCGAATGCTGCTTTTCCAATTACGAAGGAGATTTTATCATCTTTTCTGGAGGGAATTGAAGAGCCTAAAGGTGAGGGAGAAATCGTACTAGAAAAATAGTTTGGGAGAAAAGGAGGGAATATAGAATGGAAATTTCAAGCAAACATTTCACACTTGAGAAAGTCAGCCGAAACGCCTATGCAGCAATCGCAAAAGAAGGTAGTGGTTCTGTCGCTAATGCGGGCTTTGTGGACCTTGGTGGGAAATCAATTGTTTTTGATACGTTCAATACACAGCAAGCTTCTGAGGATTTAAAGACATTTGCCGAAAGCATAACTAATCACCCAGTAACATGGGTAATCAATAGTCACTGGCATGGAGACCATATACGCGGAAATCAATCATTCAAGGAACGTACGATTATTTCCAGTGGTATTACTTTTTCAAAAATCAAAGAATTACATCCTTCCAGAATTAATACACAGAAAAATGATCTACAAGGATTATCCAACTATATAAAATCCCTACAAAGTCAACTTACCCACAGTGAAGATAAAAGACTAGCGTATCAAATCAACTTCTTAAAAGAGCTAGAAAAGTCATTACCTACATTAGAGCTTATTTTACCTAACCAAACTTTTACTAGTGAACTATCATTCCACGGAGAAAATTGCAATGCAAAGCTTTTTACTTTAGGAGGAGGGCATTCTGTTTGTGATTCTGTCCTTTATATTCCAGAGGACAAAGTAATTTTTATGGGTGATTTACTTTTTGTGAAATGCCATCCAACATTTTTCGAAGAATCGAATCCTTCTATTTGGGTTGAGATTTTAAGAAGGATTGAAGGATTGGAATTTGATATTGCTATTCCAGGACATGGTCCTGTTGGAACGAAGGAAGATGTAACTAAGCTTATAACTTACATAACTGATATAAAAGAAATTGTTATAGAAAACGATAGATTCGAAGAAGTAGAAATACCTGATACATATAAAGACTGGGAATCTCCAGAGGTTTATCAACAAAGTTTAAAAATGTTAAGCCAGGATGTAAATAGTCTTGCTTATGACGACCTGAAGAGGGAGAGTTAGTCATAGGTCATTTAATAAAAGAAACAGCATTTTTTGATTTGTATGTTTTACATGACGGTGTGTATGCTGGAATTGCAAAGGCGGGTCAAGGTGCTTGGAGTAATTACTGTACCTGTCTCCTATAAGATAAATTCTAAGAAAGATGATTTAGAATTAGAGGGGACAATAAACCTTGATTCCAATACATTGTTTATCACCACTACATGTTCCGATTGTAGAATTGCTCTGCGAAGTAATGAAATTAAGATTGAACTGAAGTGGGATGGCAATGAAGAGACGTTGGTTTTGACAAAGCAGAAGTAATGGAGGTTAATTATGACCCAAGTTCAAGAACAAGTAAAGTTTATCTTTCTAGATGCAGGGGGTGTTCTGTTTGATACCCCGATTAAAGGCGAAGGCAGAATTAGAAACCTATTAATGGGGAGAGGTTACCAACTATCAGCAATTGATGCTGCTATTACGAAGGCAAAACATCATACTAAAGCATCTTTTATTACAAACTGGAATGAGGAAGAAATCTATTATAAAAGTTTGTATGGAGGGATCGCTAGAGAAGTAGGAGACGAAAGATTAACAAATGAACTACTCTACTTAACCCACTACGCAGTTCATTGTGAGCTTTTTCCAGAAGTGATAGATTTATTAGAGGAGCTTAGTAAGAATTATAAGTTAGCGGTTATATCGAATGCTATGCCAAGTATGGATTGGGTATTTGATAAGTTAGGGATTCGACAATACTTTCACACTATTATTCTTTCAGCCTTCGTAAAAGAGGTAAAGCCCAATAAAGCTATCTATGAGATTGCCCTTGAACAAGCAAAAGCTCGTAAAGAGGAGAGTATATTCATCGATGATAAATTGGAAAACATCGAGGGAGCTGAAAGAGTGGGGATAAGAGGACTTTATTTAGATAGAGGTAAGAAGAATTTGAATGATTTGATGCATGAAGAACAGTTGCTTAAATAGTTTTAGGGGGAGAACGGAACCAATGAAAGGACTAATCATTAAATCACCATGGATTGAATTAATCTTAGATGGGCAAAAGACCTGGGAAGTCCGGGGTTCAAACACGAAAATTAGAGGAACTGTTGCATTAATTAAAAGTGGTTCAGGCAAGGTGTTTGGAGAACTAGACCTTATTGATAGTATAGAATTGACATTGGAAGCTTATCGAGAAAGTAAGAAGCTTCATGGTATACAGAGTGAAGATGCTCTGGCATTGCCATATAAGAAAACATATGCTTGGATACTTGCGAATCCAAAAATCTATAAGGAGCCAATACCTTATAAGCATCCGATGGGGGCTGTAATTTGGGTGAATCTTCCTGAGTAATGTAATACTTATTAGCTTCAAAGATGGAATTTAAAAGTTAATTTAGAGAATGAGAAACGTTTAAATGGTCATAAACATATTGAAGGTAAAAGGTTCATGACAGGAGGATAAGAGGAGGAAAAAGATAATTCAACTTCTTGTAGGAGTATTATTTGCTTGACTCTCGAAAAAACCAGCCTATATTATTTTTAATCATCTATAGGTTGTTTCTCAGGAAGTATGCCTTTTGTAATGAACATGATCCCTTTACTTTTTAACCAACTAACTAATACATAAATAATAAGCAATAGCAATCCAATCTCGATAGCATGGTCGGCTATGTTAAGAACTCCACCAGAGCGAATGATAAAATCTGTCACCTGTCCAAATACAATTCTATCCACGCCATTTCCAATTGCTCCTCCGACTAGGAATCCAAAACTACTATCGATAAGAGTGCCCTTCATATCTTCGGTTCTGCGAAGATATGAAACTAGTATCACGAACAACACCGCTACAATTCCAAAGAGACGAGCATAGCCTGGGAATAAGCTTCCTGCCATCCCACTATTCTCGATATGCGTAAATTCAATGCCCAAGAAGGTAAATCGTTCATTAATGTCAATGTAGAAACGAATGAGGTATTTTGAAATCTGGTCCAACACAACAACAAGTACTGCGATGACATAAAATAACATTTATTGTCCTACTTTCTTGAAGAATAACCTGAATCTTTAATACCAGTATAATTGGAAACATGATTCTATTCTATTATGAAGCTTTCAAAAGTAATTCTCGAATTATTGATGATTCCTACATTTCATAAAATAATCCCGTACCACTATTATCGTGGTACGGGATTATCTTATGGTTTTAAATTAGAAGAATACTCTAATTGGGGCAACTCCAAACTTTGTTTCTAGTTTTTAATCTTTGTGAACTTACTCTGATATATTAAGAATTGTTACTTTTTCACGAGTCATGGATTCAATACTTTTACGGATTCCTTGAACTCCCATACCTGATCCTTTAACACCAATAAATGGGAAGTGGTCAGGTCCGCGCTCAGTACGCCCATTAATCTGGACAGAACCTACTTCAATTTTATTAGCTATCGAAAATGCTTTATTGATATCTTTTGTAAAGATACTTGCTTGTAGGCCATATTCTGATTTATTCGTCATGCTGATTGCTTCTTCATCAGAAGACACACGGATAATTGGTAGAACAGGTCCAAATGGTTCTTCCCATGCAACCTTCATGTCTCCAGTTACATGGTCAATTAAAGTAGGGAAGATTAGATTATCTTCTCTCTTGTTGCCTGTGATTAATTTAGCACCTTTTTCTATTGCATCCGTAATCAAATCTTGAACATAGTTAGCCGATTGATTGTTAATTAAAGGAACAACTGTACAGCCGTTTTCTGGAGAACCAACTAGTAATTTTTCTATTTCTTCTTTTAATATTCCTACGAGTTTGTCTGCCACGCAATCGTGTACCAGTACTCGCTTAATTGCTGTACAGCGCTGACCAGAATAAGAAAAGGCTCCGCTGATAATATGATTGGCAGCCTCATGTAAATCTGCATCTTCTCGAACGATACCAGGGTCTTTACCACCTAGTTCAAGGACAAGCGGAATCATCGCTGCCTTTTTCGCTAAATGACTTCCAGTGTTAGTACCGCCGGTAAAGGAAATCATATTAATGCCTTTATGTTCTACAATATAATCACCGATTACTGAGCCTTTACCTGTTACTAAATTAACAAGACCTTCTGGCAGTCCAGCTTTATGCAGTGCTTCAATCATTTTCGTCCCACTGAGGGCACCTTGTGTAGCAGGTTTGAAAATGACAGCATTTCCGGCTATTAATGCTGGTGCTATTTTTGCAGCTGATAAATTTACTGGGTAGTTGAATGGTGAAATAGCTAACACTACTCCCAATGGGACACGTTCGACAATGGCAATTTTTGATTTAGAGCCACCTGGAAAACTGTCTCCTCTCATACTTTCCCCTTGCATATGTTGAGCCTCTTCAATGGTATAACGGATGAAATCTGCAGTACGCAAGACTTCATTTTTGGCATCTTTTTTGCTCTTGCCAACTTCTTTCATAATGATTTCGGAAATTTCATCTTGCATACGGACTAATTCCTCAGCCCATTTATATAAATATGTGGCACGTTGCTGAATGGATGCTTTTGCCCAATCTTTTTGTGCTTCATGTGCAAATGTAATGGCTTCATCTACTTCCTCTCTGGTAATTGCTTGTACTTCACCAATTACCTCGTGAAGATATGGTGACTTGATTTCAATGGTTTCTCCTGATTGACTTTCTTTCCATTCACCATTAATATATATTCTATTTGTTCTAGTAGTTAATTCATAAGATGTCATTTTTTTCTCCTTTAGATAAAGAATTTGATAATCTCCTCAGTAACCAATCTCCACAAGCTTACGATTACCAAGAGAAAATCATTTAACGTATATTACATTACTATCACTATATGTTTATGGTCAACTACTATGCTCAAGTATTATTACTAGGTATTAATAGTTCGTTTACTCCTTAACTAAAGTGGGACATAGGGACAGGTTTGTTGTCCCATGCTTATTTTTAAAAGATTCGATTTGACTAAATAATCTATATGTTCTACAATAGATGAAATTATTACATCGAATAAAAGGCTATGAAGAGAAGAGTAGTTTTGAATCATTATTTTCAGAGAGCTCCGGTTGGTGGGATGGAGTAATAATATTCATTACGAAAAAAGACTTGGAGCTTCGCACGGATCTAGATATGTATAGTGATACTGCGACGGGATCTCCCGTTATAGAGATAGGGTATAATCATTTATTTAATTGCCGTACCCGAAGAGGTTGATATGGTGACATATCAATAAACTGAGGTGGTACCACGGAAGATATAACTCTCGTCCTCAAGATGCATAATCTTGGGGGTGAGAGTTTTTTGTTGCTTATTTTTTTTCAAAATCGATTAAACATAAGAATAGACTGGAGGTAAATTGCAATGGGTAATGAACAAAGAAACCTTAGAATAGAGAAGTTAAAAGCATTATCTTCTCAAGGGATTTCAGGGTATCCTGATAGGTTTTCAACTAATTATGAGTTGAATGAAGTGGCCCAGTTGGCTGATGAAACTACGGGTGTGCGAGTTGCCGGAAGAATCATGAGTGTGGGGAGTTTCAAAAATTAATGTTTATCAGCATTTCAAATGTACAAGGAAGTTTACAACTGCTATTAAAGTTGGATGAAATTGGTGAAGAGCGTTATAGCCAATTCCAAAAATATTTTGATATAGGTGATTTTATTGGTGTGGAAGGGCGTATGTACAGTACAAAAACCAACGAAAAAACCTTACGAATTGAAAGCTATGAATTTCTTGGAAAAGCATTACGAACGCTTCCAGAAAAATGGCATGGGTTAAGTAATGTTGAAATCAGGTATCGGCAACGTTACCTGGATTTAATGATGACGGAAGAAACCCAGAAGCGGATGTTATCTAGAATCAACATGGTACGCGCTATTCGTAGATTCCTAGAGGATAGAGGGTTCTTGGAAGTAGAAACACCTGTATTACAGCATACTTCTTCAGGGGCTATTGCGAAACCTTTTCGAACCTATCACAATGCATTAGATACGGAAATGAACTTACGAATTGCTCCGGAAACGTATTTAAAGCGATTAATCGTGGGTGGCTTTACCAATGTGTATGAATTTGCAAAGTGTTTTCGAAATGAAGGAATAAGTCACCAACATCTTCAGGAATTTACGATGGTGGAAGGATATGCTGCTTACTGGAATTACGAGGACACCATGAAATTATTGCGGGATATGGTTTTGTTTATATTGGAACAAGTTTTTCATTCAACCAGTATTACTTTCCAAGGTTATACAATCGACTTTTCACAGGAATGGGAAATTATCTCGTTTAGAGACTTAATTTTAAAAGATACAGGAATTGACATCGACCTGTATCCGGATGTAAAGAAGCTATACGGTGAAACATTGAATAGGAGTATTGAGTTAGAATATCCCGAGATAGAAACATTAGGGAGAGGAAATTTCATAGACCTTCTATACAAAAAAGTGAGTCGACCTAAATTAATTAAACCGACATTTTTAATTCAACATCCAATTGAATTATCACCACTAGCCCGGGCGAATGATGATCAACCAGAATTGCCTGATCGGTTCCAATTAGTTGTTAATGGAGCTGAAATCATAAATGCCTACTCTGAATTAGTTGATCCATTAGAACAGAGGAAAAGACTAGAAACTCAAGCAATGTTAAAGAGTAATGGAGATTTGGAAGCAATGGAAATGGATGAAGATTATCTAGTTGCCATGGAATATGGGATGCCACCTATTTCTGGTTGGGGATTTGGAATTGAGCGGCTTCTTATGGTGTTGACAGATAGTGATTCCATAAAAGATTGTGTATTATTTCCAATTACTAAAAAGCCATAGTGGAGTGGGGTATGGGAAAAGGTCACACAAACTTTTCCCCGTGTTCCCCCATTATGATAGGTTAAGATACTAACAAGCATGAAAATAAAACACCCGGTAATCATGAAAATTTGGAATATCCTTTTATCCTTTTTATTATCTTTTATAATTATGGTGCTTACAAGGCAACTGTAGATAATTACATAAATAAAACCTAACAAGAAAATTCCCATCCATTTCTGCTATTGAGAGAAATTACGAATGCAAAGCTCTGTGAACAAGGTACATTGCATGTTCAGCGTCTTTCTTCTTAACAGATACAACATATTGTTTTTCGAAATTCTGATTCATTCCGGAACTTCCAAAGTTTCCTCTTGTTGTGCCAGTTCCTAGCCAATTTCCTGAAGAGTCGTTAACCTTGGTAGTATATTTAATGCCTTCTCTATTTAAAGCTGATCTTACCTTCGAAAATTCTTCGATGGAGTAACCTAAATAAACATCTTCTTTACTAAAGAAAAACATATCCATCCCCCCAAAATGTAGAAAACTTAATCATTTATTTGCCCTGATACTTTGCATACGAATCTAAATCAATAAACGTTTCATTACATTTACTGTAATATTTTTGTGAAAATAAAATGGAGATAAACAACCTCTCGATAATGGTAACTTTGTTGTTACAATGGGGAAGGATGCTGAAGGTAAGTGGAAGTTTGATAACTTCTATACAAAATAATAGATAAAACGGTGGTTATCGTATACTGTTAATCCCCTCATGATATTACATCCAAATGTTCATGAGGGGATATATTTATTAAGAATGGAATGGGTAAATCATTCCTTTGTATTATTTCGATCTGTCCAGGTGTATAGCTCTGGGGTGTATAGTAGAGCTGAATTAATTCTTTCCTCAATAGTTAAATCTGTATTGCGCTTACGTTTTTGATCACCATTTCTTGCTTCTATTCGCTTTTTCACTCTAATCCCGCCTTTACTTAGAAAGATTTTGATTACGGCATGCTACTATTATCTTGCCAAGTGTATAGAGAAATACTCTACTTGCCAAAGGCATGAAACAAATTTTCGTTAGAAAGTTAGACTACTTACATTTATAATAAGAGAAGAGATTGAACCAAAAGTTGGAATTTTAGTTTTATAGAAGTATTATTTCGAACAAGAGGAGATTATATGGAAAATATAGGATTAGTATTAGAAGGTGGAGGAAGTAGAGGAGTCTATACTGCAGGAGTTCTTCGTTATTTAATGGAGCGTGATATTTATTTGCCTTATATCATCGGTGTATCTGCTGGTGCCTGTAATGGATCCTCCTATGTATCGCGACAAATGGATCGAAATAGAGCGGTGAACATTGATTATATTGATCATCCTGATTATTTATCATTTCGAAATTTCATTAAAAAAAGGCAATTATTTGGGATGGACTTTTTATTTGATAGCTTACCAAATGAATTGGAACCCTTTGATTTTGAAAGCTTTTATAATGCTGAGGAAGAATTCGTTGTTGGGGTAACAGACTGTATGTCAGGAGAGCCTGTTTTTTATAAAAGGGGAGACTATAAAAAAGATATACTTACAGTCATTCGTGCATCCAGTTCTTTACCTCTAGTTGCTCCTGTAGTTCCGTTTGATGGGCGAATGCTAATGGATGGCGGGATATCTGACCCAATCCCGATTAGGCAGTCTGAGAAAGATGGTAATCGGAAAAATGTTGTTATTTTAACAAGAAATAGAGGATATTCTAAAAAACCACAATCATTTGGCTGGTACTTCCGAAAAAAATATCGCGATTATCCAGGTTTATTAAAAGCGATGGAAAATCGTCATCGGATATATAATGAAACGCTAGATTATATCTTTGAGGAAGAGATAAAAGGAAATGTATTTGTAATCAGCCCAGTCGAAAGGCTAGATGTTGGACGTATTGAGAGAAATAAAGACAAGTTAACTGCATTATACAATCAAGGGATGGAAGATGTTGTAAAACTATCAGAGTCATTAAAGGAATTTTTATCTTGAAAATATTGTATTATTATTAGCACCCTAATCACCACCATGGGAATAGATACTGTCGTTGTGCTGATTAGGGTGTATTTTTAAACCGATATTTACAGGATGAACAACAATTGGAGGAAACAGCAAATCCAATTGAAAATATTATAGCGCAATGTTGTTTTTTGCCGGAGAGGATGACCATATCCAACCTGCTGTATTTTTTACGAAACGGATTGAAGGTCAACTACAAAAACATAAGCATAAAAAACAGAATAAGTTCATCTATTATGTAAGTGCGGGGCACTTTGCTCCATTCCCCTATAGCGCTCTCAACCTCCCCCAGATCACAGGAAACAGGCAATTTAATATGAGAATGCTTTTTGGCGGAACAAAAAAAGACAATGCGATGGCGGCAAGCGACTCATGAAAAAAACGGTAGAATTTTTTAACGAGACATTGAAGGATATAACTGAATAGGATTAATTTTACAGCCAGCACTTAACTTGTATTTAGCAGGATGCTAATACAGGACTCATTTTTATCATAGGCAATCGGTCGGGATGGATTACGATTATCGATGCAAATGATCAAACTTTTTTGTGAAATTGTTTGCAGTATTATGTCAATATCAATGTATTTAAAGATGCTGTACTACCGGGCAGGTTACATTAGAATATTTCAAAATAATGAGGGGGTAATTATGAATAAAGGAAAACTTCAAGTTTTATATATTATTAGCGTTTTAGCATTGCTAATGATTTTTAGTAATAGGTATTATACCAGTATTGGAGAGCTAAATTTTATAGTACCTGTTATTATTGTTTCTCTGTTAATAGGAGTGATAGGGGTATATTTATTTGGAAAAGATATAAGACTTTATAAAAACGTGTATTTCATAAGTTATATGATTACGATAGGCCTCGTATTTGTACCGGTTCTAGGGGTTTATATTGAAGATGGTAGTTATTTTTATGGATTTCCTGCTCAATGGTTTAATTATTATTCAAATGGCTATGTTAACTTTGAATTAGGAGGATTTTTATTTAATTATTTCATAATTTATTTAATTCTTCGTTTATTAAATAAAATATTATTAAGGTTTTTTAAGGATAACTACACAGAAACCAGTAATTGATATTCAAGTAATGGGTGTGTTACCTAAATAGAATGATGCAACCGTTATTTAACTATAGTTTAATAGGAAATTTGGAAGATAAAAAAGAAAAGGAAATAATCCTGTTTAGGGAATTTTCCTTTTCTTTTTAACCTTGTTGAGCTAATTCTATTTCATGATTGTTTATTTCTTCAGTATCACTAAATCAATTTAAAACAAGCTCTTAAAATGCCTCTACTGCAGAAGACAAATACTTTTTCTTTTTGATTAGCGTATGAGAATAGATTGGATCGAATTATTCCAAATGATTTAAGACTTTTAGTAAACCACTCTATACTTCTTCTTTAATCGTAATGTAAGGCAAGACAGAAATATTACTTCTCACTAGAACGATTTTTTCTTCACCTAGTGAATTATGAATGCAATTTATAAGTTTTATTTCTGGATAGACCATGAAAGCAACATCTACCCGCCCATTAATTAAGTCAATTTGGTTTTGTCCAGGTGTACCTTGGTTGATATTAATCTGCCATTAGGATACTGTAAGGAATATTCCTTTATTATTGGAGCTAATCTGGAGATGGTTAATGACTCCGGTCCAACTATTTTTAATGCGCCTTTAACTTCATTAGTGCTTTTCGTGTTCCTAATCTATTCGTGAGTCGAAAGTAAATCTTCTGCTAAAGGTATTAACGGCGAAATCCAGGTTTTAATTGATATTGTCACATGGAAAATAATAAAAGCCACTCAATCAACATAATGATTAAGTGGCTTATTTGATTTGAAAATTATTTCTTTACAGCGTGAATATAATGAATTGTCTCGAATGCAGACAAATAATCTTTCCTATTCGTAAAGAAAAGGTCATTTATCATAGCTGGTGAAAGATGTTCGTAAATTAGTAAACCTGAATTTTCTAATAAATTCTTAATTTCATTATAAGTGAAACTCGATTTCATTGGTTCTCCACTTGCTGAAGCCATTTTTACCATATTTTCCACTCTATTAGACATTCCTTTTTCTTCAAATAGTTTTTCATCTGCGTAGTCCAAAACAATAGAGCTACCCGAGGGAACGTTAGAAAATAAATGATTGATTAAGGCTTCATTTTCTTCTTTAGTTAAATAATATGAAACACCCAAAAGGCTAAAAAATGTTTTTTTGTTATCAAACCCTTCATCTATTAAATCTTGAAGAGAAAACTTAGTTGTAAAGTCCATAGAAACAAAATGAAGATGATCCGGGATAGTAAGTTTAGCAATCTCTAACTTTTCCTTTTTAAATTCTTGTGTAGCTGGGTGATCAATTTCAAATATCTGTAAACTGTTTTTTAACTCTGGATATCGGAAACCAAAAGTATCTAAACCAGCTCCAAGTATGACATACTGTTTTACTCCTAACTTAACTTCATTAAGTAATACTTTTTCAGAATAGGCAGAGCGCGCTAATGGTGTTGGGGAAAGCTGGACTTGTGTAATCCATTTTAAAATTTCTTTTGGATTATTTTTAAATTTTTGTCCAATATCTCTGTTGAAGAATTGAATACCGTTAACCATATTCTTGCTGATAGCTGAAAACTCTTCTTCGGAAATTAAATTGTTTGCAATAAAATCATCAAAAATTTTTGGTGTGTCATATTTACTATGATATGCTCGAGCGAAAGCCGATACCAAGGAAGTTAAACTGGACTCATTTTGCTTCATACCATCGTCCTCCTAAATAAAAAAATAAGATTCCCCTGGCCAGGAGAACCTTATTATATACAATAGAAAGACAATTGTAAATTATAGCACAAATAATTTTTTTTGTCAATAATTTAGGTGGTGTTTATAGAGAAAAGATGGTAATTAGTCTAAATCTAACTCAACTTTCAGATGTAATAACTAAAGACGGTGATTAACTAGAACCGCCTTTATCTATTGATAAAAATACTAATCATATTTTTGGAATATTATGTTAGTATAGAAATAGAGCTTTAGCTAAATACAGGATGGGGAAAGAAAAAATGTCTTATTTTATTTATCGAATTATCTCCCTAAAATTGATTCTAAGGGCTATGTAATTATTTGAAGCATGTGAATTTGAGTCATTTTGGGCTACTTCTATCGGGTATTCCAGGTGAGAACTGAATTGCGAGAGGATGAATGTGAATGGCAAAAGGTAATAATGGGATTAGGGACTGGATTAAGGCACTCTTTATTGCAATTATTTTAACCTTTATTATCCGTACCTTCTTATTTACGCCAGTTGTAGTTGATGGCTTTTCAATGGAACCTACTTTGCAAGACAAAGACCGAATGATAGTAAGCAAAATAGGTGAACCCAAAAGATTTGATATAGTTGTATTTCAAAAATCGGAGAGCGAAGATTACATAAAGCGTGTGATTGGATTACCTGGAGACCGTATTGAGTATATAGATGATCAATTGTATATAAATGGAACGCCTTACGATGAACCGTATTTAGACGAATTTAAACAAAAAATGGTGGATGGTCCTCTAACGGGCTCATTTACATTAAGAGAAACTCCAGTGGGCAGTGATGTAGTTCCAGAAGGGCATCTGTTCGTTATGGGGGATAATAGACAAGGAAGTAGGGATAGTCGTCATATTGGGGCTATTCCATTGGAAAAGATAATAGGAACAACAAACATTGTTTATTTTCCTATTAGAGAAATAAAGATCATCAGTAAGTAAAGTTATACTTACCATTAGTGGGAAAACGATTTTATACCAATAACAAGGAAGGAGACGGGTAAAAATGATCCACGCTAAAACGGTATTGGTGGACCAGTTATTAGCCAATGCAAATGATCGTAGTTGGTATGCTTCCTTTCAAGAATCGGTTGAGGGAATCTCTGATCAAGAGGCAAATTGGAAGCCTGATGGGGCAAGTCATAGTATCGCTGAAATTGTTCAACATCTTATCTATTGGAATGAAGTATGGCAATTAAGGTATGAAAAATCTAACGTTCATGTCGTGCAATCTATAGAAGATAATGCAGGCAGTTTTCTTGTCCCAAAAGATAGAAGTTTTGTAGAGTTGAAAGAACAATTACTGAAGGTGCTGTTACGCTGGCAAGAATTGATAACAGAAGAGAAGCTAGAATCAAATGTAAATGGTTTCCCTGTTGAGGCTCAGTGGTGGGCTTTAATTGGAAATGCTACTACACATAATGCTTACCATATCGGTCAAATAGCCTATATACACAAAATGATAAAAAACTTCTCCTAATATGGTCCAAACTATTTTCAACGAGGATAAGAAATTACACATTACCATTAACAAGAAGGATGGCTAAATTGGTAATGAAATGTACTTTAACTTTTAGGTGCTAGAGTTAAACATACCTTTTTCATTTTGAAAGATAAATGTCTATGTTGACTATTATGAAAGGAATAAATGTGATGGGTAATTTAAACGGAAAAGAAATGATGCTTAAATTAAAGTTACTTTTACATATCTTAATCTCATTAATAGGTTTCATCAGCGTTTTATTACATATTATCTATTCACCCGCACCTTTGATATCTACAACAAAATTCACAATTCATTCTAACCTCATTGTTTCCATAACATTTTTATTCAGCAGCTTAGTCATTTTGTCGAGAAAGGATGAGATTCCACTTCTGGATTTTCTAAAAAACTGCTCCATTATTTATATGTCCATCAATATTTTAACTTATCATTTCCTTCTCGCAAGCGGAGGAGAATACAGTGGAATTCGGATTATCACTAACTATACGCTTCATTACATGATACCAATACTCGTATTTATTAATTTTATTGTCTTTGAAATCAAGAAAAAGTACAGCTATAAATTCATCTTTTATTGGATGTTTTATCCTTTACTTTATACTGTTGTTTCAATGCTGAGAGGTTTATTTGATGGTTTTTATCCTTACTTTTTTTTAAACCCTAATGGAGAAATTCCAGTCGGTGTTGGCAGTTATTCGAATGTTGCATTATTCACTATCGCTTTTTTCTTTGCTTTGATAATTTTAGGTTATTTATTGATCACTCTAAATAAGATTCTTCTATACATCAATAATAAAAACAACCCATCTTCTAAACATGATTTAAGTAAATCAAATGTGGTTTGAATCGATAAAAAAGATACTTCAATGGATTTAATTGAATAGACTCACTTACCGTAAAGGGTCCTTTAGCATTCCGTGTTAAATTTTATTTCACTAATGGAGCGGTGTAGTTGAATAAGACTGTAAGGTAGGTTGACTTTAATGGCTTTTGATGGTAGAATATTCATAATATTATGTAAGGGAGTGAGGCTATGCAATCTAGAAACTTAATGAAGTTAACCTTGGGAATTAAATATTTGCGTCTCACTCATTCGGATTCATTAAATTTTAAAAAGTGATTTTCCATTTTGATGTGCGATTATAATAAAGCATAATTGATTCGAAAACAACATTCGAGCCACAGGGTTATATTATATAATTCTGTGGCTTTTTGACTGTTTTAAATCAATAAGCTTTTTTCTTAAGATTACTTCCAACTATTATATTTATTAAATTAAATAGAGAACAAAGAAATGTGGCGCAAGTTAAACAAGGTGATCAAAATAATTAATTTTTTGAAAGGTGGATACTTATGTATATCCCTAAACATTTTAAGGTCACAGACTTTGATGAAATCAGAGAATTTATTCAGAATAACTCTTTTGGAACAATTGTAACGACAAAACAAGGAAAGCCTATTGCCACTCATTTGCCTTTAGAGTTACATAAACAAGGAGATGATTACTATATAACGGGACACTTTGCTTATGCGAATCCTCAGGTGGAAACATTGGAGGATGATAGTGAAAACGTCCTAGTCATGTATCAAGGTCCGCATGCTTATATTTCATCTTCTTGGTATAAATCTGAAAATGTACCAACATGGAACTATCAATCTGTCCATATATATGGAACAGCAACTATTATGAGTGAACAGGAATTAGAAGAAGACCTTAAACTACTACTTCAAAAATATGAGCAATTTCGTAAGGACCCTGTTTTATGGGAAAATCTTTCTTCCCAAACTAAAAAACAAATCAAGGGAATTGTTGGATTTAAAATTAAAATACAAGAATCTCAAGCTGCTTATAAATTAAGTCAAAATCGAAATGAAGAGGACTATCAAAGCATCATTGATAAACTATATGAGGAAAAAGATTTAAACTCTAAGGCATTAGCTGAAGTGATGAAAAATAGAAAGTAATTTGATTAATCTTCGAAAAGGGGGATAGCCCAACCGGAATAAATAGACTATTATTAATAATAAGAATATAGTTTGACTTACCACTCTTGTCTATGATAATTTGAAGAGGAGGTGAATAAATTGGCATTTAAATCCAAAAATATCTTTATCAATTTACCAGTAAAAGATGTGAAAAAGTCTACCAACTTTTTGACAGAGATCGGTTTTGAGTTAAACACGCAATTCAGCAATGAGAGCACATCCAGTATAATCATCAATGACAATATCTTTGCTTTAATCATGAATGAGGAACGATTCAAAGAGTTTAGTAAGAAGGAAATTGTGGATACTACTACTGCCTCCGAAGCGATTTTCTGCTTATCGGCTGAAAGTCGAGAGCAAGTGGACGAGTTGGTAAATAAGGCACTTTCAGCTGGCGGCAAAACCGATACCGAGCCTCAAGATCATGGATTTATGTATGGATGGGGTTTTCAGGACTTAGACGGTCATTTATGGGAAGTCGTTTATATGGATGAAAATGCATTGTAATCATTGATAAACTTGTAGTAAAGAGTTAGTTATTTTAAGTATTATATTATAAGGGAAGATACCTTCACAGGTATCTTTTTTTATTTAAGTATTAGTTTATGAATAAGTACTTATATAATTCTGCAAATTTGATTGAACTTGTTAAGACAATATTGTAGTATAGTTATATGCATAGAATATCTATATATATAGAATGTATATGTATATAATTGAAATTGGGAGTTTTATGAAACAAATACAATTGTTTAAATTAAATTAACTTGGGGGCTAGTATGAGAACTTTTATTTACATGGTGAGACATGGTGATTCACCAAAAGTCGGTAATGAGAGAACAAGAGGATTATCTGAAGAAGGAAATAAAGACGCCCAACGAATAACGAATATCTTAAAAAAAGAAAGTATTGATGCAGTTTTCTCAAGTCCATACAAGCGTTCCATTCTAACTGTACAAGACCTAGCAGATCAATTAGGACATAAAGTTTCGGTAGTCGAGGACCTTAAAGAGAGAATATTTACCGTAGAGGACAAGCGACTATCTGATGAAGAATTATTGACGTTTTTAAACAAGTCATTTTCTGAACCCAACTTTGCTTTGCCTGGAGGAGAGTCAAATAAGGATTGTCAGACAAGAGCTATCAAAACCTTAAAAGAAATATTAAATACTTATCGAGGACAGAAAGTAGTTGTAGGTACTCATGGGGCAGTAATGACGTTAATGATGAGTTATTTTGATAGAAAATATGATTTAGAGTTTTTGCTGCATACCTCAAAACCAGATATATACAGAATGGAATTTAATGAAAGAGAATTAGTCGCCGTAAATAGATTGTGGAATTCACATGGGGGTTTAAATAGAGCTTAAAAGGATTGAGAAAAAGTAATGTAACAATATTTTATTTTTGAAGGGATGTACGTAATCTAAATGATGCATGGGTTCACGGTTACATCATTCGATGAAGGAGTGAGATTATGGGTTTTTGGTATTTCTTACTATTAATGGTGGGAATATTATTAGTTGTTAAGGGACTACGTGGAAATAAAAAAATTAGCTTCGTATTTGTAGGAATTTTATGTATCGCCGTATCAATATTTATGTTTACACCAGGGAGTACTGAAATCATTTCGGAACTATTCAATTTAGATTAGAGTATGGAAAAGAATTTAGCTGACCACCCTAATAGGTGTAATCACGGTTGTTTTAGTTGAAGAAATAAATTGTCTGGGGCATAAAGAAAAATCAATTAAACTACTTTCCAGAAGAAATTGAAAAAGCAATTGAACAGCTAGAAAAAACTAATGATAGAGATTTATTGGAGAACGCGATTACGGAGGTTATTTCGTTCTTCGAGAGCACGGGTAACCAAAAGAAGAAATCAGTCTATGAACATAAATATATTTAAATGATGAAAGAAAAGGCTCATATTTCTTAATGTGAGACAGATCGACAGGAACCCTACGAACAATTTATCTAATTTGGACCTGATGCTCTAAGAGCATCAGGTTCTTTTTAATGGAAAAATAATTATAAAAAATTCTGAAATAAGTTATTTTTTATTGTATAGTTAGACTAGGTACTAAGAGTTAGTTATTAAAGTTATGGAAGAAGAGAGGGGATTTTTAATTGAGTAAAATTATTTTAACCACGGAAAGTGGAGCTGATTTACCGCAAGAATGGATTAGCAAACATCATGTTCACGTGGTTCCGATGCACGTTATCATGGATGATAAGGATTATCTGGACGGATCACTACCAGTAGAAGAAATATATGACTACCACGAGAAAAAGAAAAAAATCCCTTCCACAACAGCTACGAATATTCATGAATATGAAGAGTTCTTTAAGGAAATCAAAGCAAACAATCCAGAATGTGTCATTATTCATATAGGATATACGTCTAAGGCATCTTCGTCTTTCCAAAACGCTCTAGTTGCGACAGAAGACATGGATGATATTCATCTTATTGATGCGCTCAATGTTACTGGAGGATTAACTGCCATTGTCATGTATGCAGTGGACCTATTGGCAAAAGACCCTACTATGGAGCCTGTTTATCTAATAGAAAAAATTAAATCGATTGTGCCGAAATCTAGACTAGCTTTTGTACCTGGGAGTCTTGAGTTCCTAAAAGCTGGGGGAAGAGTTAGTAATCTAGCTTATCTTGGAGGAGCTTTATTAAAGATTAAACCTCGTATTGAATTGGTAGATGGAAACCTTGTATCTACTAAAAAGTATCGTGGTAACATGAGCTCGGTTACAGAAAAACTTTTCCGGGACTATTTAAACCAATATGACTTGGATAAAAGTCAAATCTACTTACTGTATTCTGTTGGGTTATCAGAAGAAATTAAGACGAGAATGACTACTATAGCAAATGAATCCGGATTTGAAATGGTAGATTGGCTACAGGCAGGTGCCATGATTTCCACTCATGCAGGACCTGGTGGTTTTGGAATTGCTGGGTTGGAAAGATAGGACCTGTTGCACTTCATTCCATAGAAATAGGAGAAATTATACGATATGAACATAGAGATAAGAAATTTCAAGCAAGAGGATATGCCGTTATTAGGTGATTTCTACCAAAAGGTAACAAAGGATAGAAAGGTCGTGTTTTGGTGGATTGGCCCGGAAGAGAATTGGAAAAATGTAATTTGTGCTTTTGAAAATGGAGAAATGGTAGGAAAAGGTCAGGTTGAGATTATTAATAGCATTCCAGATGGGCACCCGAAAGGAAGCAAACATAGTATCTATTTAAATTTGAAGACACTGCCCGATAGAGAACTAGATTTTGAACTATTGAATCGGTTATTTCAGGTATTATACGATCGTGCCTTGGAGCTGAAACAGCATCTTTCTGCTAATTACCAAACAAACTTTTGTGTAGGTAATTTTGGGACGGAAGCAAATAACAATCGCTTTTTTGTAGATGAGAAGGGTTTTAAGCCCTTTGAAACCTTATACACAATGGAAAGAGATTTACAACAACCGATAGAGCCTATTGCCTTATCTCACCCAATTCTAAAATCGGAATTTTGGAAGATGGATAGTTTGGAAGAGGAAAAGCAATATTTAGAAGCAGAGTGTGAAATTTGGCCAGATAGTGCACTAGGCCTTAAGAGATTACGTGAATATAAGAGTAATCCTTCCTGGACTGCCATTCCAGTATGGGAAAATGGAAGTATCATAGCTTGTGCGATGGCCTGGCAAGAAGATGAGATGGGTGTCGTCGAGGATGTGTTTGTTAAGGTAGCATGGAGAAAACAAGGAATAGCTAAATTTCTTTTGACAACCGCGCTTACTTATCTAAAAGATGTTGGGCTGAATAAAGCGAAGTTAATGGTAGATACAGAGAATGAAAAAGCACTAAGTGTATATAAGTCCGTTGGATTTGAAGTAATGGAGGATGAAAGAAGATTTTACATGGAACTTGTCTAATAAGGACTGTAATACAGGTGAATTCTCCTTTGTTTCAGATTAAAGAAATACCCTTTAAAATGATGGTATTAACTTTAAGGGAGAAAATCTTGTGATATGTCTAGACTTTGAAACCTTTATAGAAGTCCAAACGTAAATCTGATGGACAACAATGAAAAAGAGAGAAAAGAGACTTTATAAGGGGAAGATATTATGGGAAATTCACCAATTGCTAGTAAGGAACGGATCCTTACAATTGACATCATCAGAGGGTTTGCATTGTTTGGGATATTTTTAGTGAATATGCCATCGTTTCACAGTGCTATTTTTATGAAACAAATGCATGGTTATGAACCGGTCTATACCGGAATCGATTATTGGTTAGATGCATTCTTTACATTGTTTATCGACATGAAGTTTTTTACTATTTTCTCGTTTCTATTTGGACTAGGGTTTTATATTTTTATTAGCCGAGCTGAAATGAAGGGATTAGGTGCAACGAGTCTTTTTGTGAGAAGAATGATAGCTTTATTACTGTTTGGACTCATTCATCTTATTGCACTATGGTTTGGAGATATTTTACATACATATGCACTTGCAGGATTGTTCTTATTATTATTTTTTAAAAGAAAAATCATGACCATGTTAATCTGGGCGGGTAGTTTATTATTAGTGTATAATGTGTTCAACCTTCTAACCTTATTAATACCAAATTCCATTTTGGAGCAAATAGAAGTATCGACAACAATAATGGAAAGTGCCGTTTCAGAGTATGTAGCAGTCTACCAAAACGCTGGATACCTTGAATGGGTTAGCTATCGCCTTGGAGCAGAGTTACCAATGATTCTTCTAAATATCATTCCGGCAATGCTTCCAGTACTAGCAATGTTTCTGATTGGGTTAGCAGTAGGGAAGGCAGGTATCTTCCAAGATGTATCCAAACATGTACAGTTTCTTAAAAAGATCCGTCTAATTACTTTACTTATCAGCATTCCGTTAGTAGCATTATTAGCACTATTCACTTTAGGGATTATAGATTGGGGAATTAAACAAACGTACGTTATTCTAGTATTAACCAGTATTAGTAGTTATCCGTTATGTCTATTTTATATTTCTGCTTTGACATTACTTCTTAGAAGAGAAGTATGGCAACAGAGATTACGGTTGTTAGGCTATGTGGGTCAAATGGCTTTAACAAATTATTTATTTCAAACGATTATTTCCCTTGCTATATTTATAGGACTTGGTTGGTATGGGAGTATCAGCCTATTTATGGGAACGGTCATCTGTCTAGTAATCTTTGCTGGTCAAATAGCATTCAGTAAACTATGGTTAAAGAAGTTTCGATTTGGTCCGTTTGAATGGTTGTGGCGGTCGGTTACGTATTTGAAACTTCAACCAATGAGGAAGAGAAGAATGGGATAACAAATTGATAAGGAAAGATTTTTCTAACAACTTGCAAATGGTGATATGTCATTTGTAAGTTGTTTTTTGTTTGGCGAGTTCGGCGGGAGATCGGGATTGCCTATAGTCACGCGTTTCTTCTTTACTCTTGCGCGAGAGTTGCAAAAGGTCACGCCAAATTCATCCAAATGCGCGACTTTTAGGAACTCCTTCGCGAATCCGGCATCCAGCACAGTCCCTAATCGGGTAGAGCTAATCCGACATCTACCAAAACCTAACGACCTGGCCATCACCATTCAAAATAATAAGCCATAGATGACGGATTTCAAAGTTGTGAAAGCAAGAAGAAAAAAGCCTAGAAGTGTACATATAATTCCTATGGTTAATACAGATTTTAAGGAAAAGTGTCTTGTCACGGTAGGTCGTTTAAAAAAATAGTTTCCCATAAGAGAGTGAAACCATTATGAAGTTCATCCGTATTTAATTATGGAAGAAAATTAGGCTAGTATGTATATGTTTGATAGGGATAGTGAAAATAATTATACTTGAGTTAACAAAGAGTATTCTTGAAATAGGGACATACATAGATTTAGTCGATATTGTATAACAAATAAAATTTAATTGGAGGGAGTATTTTGACAGCTGAAAAAAGTTTAAGGATTTGTGAAAAGGGACATAAGTATTACAAGAGCAGTGATTGTAAAAGTTGTCCTACCTGCAATAAAGAGAATAAACCTAAAAATGGTTTCTTATCAAAACTAAGTTCTCCCGCTAGGAATGCTTTAATTCACGAAGGGATTGATACGGTACAAAAGCTTGCAATGTATACCGAAAAAGAAATTCTAAAAATCCATGGTATTGGACCAGCATCTCTACCGATTATGAGAAATTCATTAGAAGAAGCAGGCTTATCATTTAAAGGATAATTGTTCTCCTGATAATTGCAATTTAACACGCTTAGAATTTATTATTCCAAGCCTTTTTGCATGTAGCTAAATCAAAGACTTATTAACTTTGGAATCCGCCCTTGCTTCTTCCATCCGTATTTGTTCGAAGTATTTACTTATTGGCACGTTAGTATAAATAAATATAGCTGTAATGAGCAACCCAAAAAGCCATTCGCTTATTTGCCTATAAATAAGCATCTGATTATAACCTTCTACACCATATTTTTGTAGCAACCACATCTTCAAGCCTGCAATGAACAATCCGCGTATAATGAAAAGTATTTGTATGATTTGAAACCACTTGAAATTACCTTTCATATAAAATACAGGAGTGCTTTCGTTTCTTGACCAACCTTGCGAATAAACAAAATCAACTGCAAAGTATAATGCTAGTGGGCGTTTAATTATGAACACTATGAAATGAATCAAGGCATAAAACAACCCTAGGTAAACTCCGTTCCACAGCATTTGTTCAGCTGATCCCGACAATAGATTTACTGTTGTATTAATAAACAATGATCCAATAATAAACAATCCAGCAATATTAAATTGCCGTTCTACTACGAAGCGGTAAACGGTATAAATAAAGCCAGGAATAGTTGATATAAGCATTGCTGGATAATCACCCAATAGCTCCCTGCCGTAATTCCAAATTAAAAATGGAAGTGCGACATAGCATATCATATCAAGAAGAATAAGCTTCTTTTTCATTCGTATCACCTTTTTTGCTGGATTTTAGAATGCGGGTACGGAATCATTTTTACATTTTTACCACAGAGAAGCTTGATTTAGAAAACTGAATACTTAAAATGAATTATACAATATTTATAAACCTTGGCAAGGGATGCTGTATATTAAATCTATAGCCAAGTTGAATAACGAAAGGAACTAATTTCAATTGGACAAAATTTTGTACGATTATGTTTGTATTGAGTGAAAACTCTTTTGAATAAGAAGGAAGGAGAGATTTGTTATCAAAAAAGTAATGGTTTTTTTTATCATTTTTTTACTATTATTAGTAGGATGTAGTAGTATTCAACACAATATAGACTTAGAAAAGTCGCTTTATTCGATAATAGAAGATAAGAACAAAAATGAAATAAATCTTACATCATGGACATCTTTCGATTGGGAAAAGGCATTTTTATTTACCCCTTATACTCCACCAGAAGAAATAGAGAAGCAATTAGGTGTTGATTATAATGATCCAAGTGATATTGATTGGAGAGACGATATATATTTATTAATTTTCATGAACGATGAAAAGGTTGTTCAATATGTTGAAGTAGAACGTCAGGGAGCTGATTTTACAATAGGAAAAAAGAAGTATCTAACCCCTTCTGATGATTTGATACGTATTGAACGATAGGAAGGAATTATAAGAATAAGAATATATTCAATCATCTGTTGTTTTACCAGTTAAAGAGATTGGGGGAAATAAATATGAACTATAAGTATAGTAAATGGTCTGCTATTTTGAGTTTGTATTGTGGGATTGCGATGGCTTCTAGCTATTATTTTGCTCCTGATAAACCAGAAGGAATCATTGTACCTATTCTGTTCTTTCTATTTTACTCTGCGATCATTGCGGGAATAGTAGGTTTGTTATTTACCATTCTGGCTTTTAATAAAAGGGAAGCAGGATATTTAAAGATGGTCGGGCCAGTCGCACTTTCAATAGTTGTATTAGTATTTCTCATATCCTTTGTAGGGATAATGTTTATTGGTGAAGACTAGTTTATGAATTTAGTATATTAATGGGTGGGGAAAGAAGTGGGTCTATTATTTTGGATAACGCTAAGTTTTGTCGTGATTGGATTTGTTGTTCTTGTTTCTATGAAAAAAGGTATGGAACGTAAGGTTGCTCTCTTAAAAAGTAATAAAGAAAGTGAGAAAGATTTGACGACACCGGTAGTTTGGTGGATTATGGGGACTACAATTTGGGGGATTGTGAGTATTTTCCTTGTTGTATGGTGGTTTAATGTTAATTTGAGCTAACATTTTATGAAATTTTTGGCTATAGACAGGGAGAGGTTACATGTATTTACTGATATCAATCATATTGAGTACACTGTTAGGATTCATCTTATTGATGATGGGCGGACCAATTGTTGGTGGCATTATTGCTTTTGGGATTGTAGTAGGCTGTATTTTTAGAGGGTTGTACTTACTTAGTGATATCCAAAAGAGAATTTCAACTATAGCCCCTAAAGAAGATAAAGTTCAAAAAGCATTCAAAGAATACATAGAAGAGAAAAAGGCTATAGAATAAAAAGAAGAGGTAGAGGAGCTACATATTATTATGACTATAACTACTAAAAAATGTACCGTGGAAGATTTGCAATCCCTTCAAGAAATTAGTTATGAAACATTTAATGATACATTTAAGGAACAGAATTCGCCCGAAAATATGCATGCATATTTGGAAAGGGCATTTAATGTAAAACAATTAGAAAAGGAATTATCTAATCCTTCATCACAATTCTACTTTGTTTTTATTTATGATGAGGTTGCTGGGTATTTAAAGATTAATGTCGACGATGCTCAGTCTGAAGAAATGGACAATGAATCACTTGAAATCGAGAGAATTTATATAAAGAGCAAATTTCAGAAACAAGGGCTTGGTAAACTTCTGCTAAATAAAGCCATTGAAATCGCAATAGAACATAATAAAAAGAAAATATGGCTAGGTGTTTGGGAAAAGAACGAAAATGCTATTTCTTTTTATAAAAAAATAGGATTTGTTCAAATGGGGGCACACTCTTTTTATATGGGTGATGAAGAACAAACAGACATAATCATGACTAAAACATTGAATTAAGTTGGATTATCAAGTCTGTACCTAGCATGTAGATAAATGGACAAATTTGCTATACTATTACTAGTAACTATAGGAATTCGAGAAAAGAAGGAAGTGCAGTAGGATGGATTTACAGACTGTTATGCAAGAGCTTGAAGCCCTTGGTAAGGAAAGAACGAAAAAAATGTACATGTCCAATGGTGCTCATGAGCCACTTTTTGGTGTGGCTACAGGTGCGATGAAGCCCATCGCTAAAAAGATTAAAATAAATCAACCATTAGCAGAGGAACTTTATGCAACAGGGAACTATGACGCTATGTATTTTGCAGGCATTATTGCGGATCCAAATGGCATGACGGAGTCGGATTATGATCGTTGGATGGATTCTGCATATTTCTATATGATTTCTGATTATGTGGTAGCCGTCACATTATCGGAAGCAGATATAGCGCAAGTTGTTGCAGATAAATGGATTAGAAGCGGAGAAGAGCTAAGAATGTCAGCGGGTTGGAGTTGTTATTGCTGGCTATTAGGAAACCGCAAAGACTTTGAGTTCGACGAACATAAAATTGCTAACATGCTTGAAATGGTGAAAAATACCATACATGACGCCCCAGAAAGAACGAAAGTATCAATGAATAATTTTGTGTATACGGTAGGGATATCCTATCTACCACTCCATGAAAAGGCCGTCGAGACAGCCAAAGAAATAGGTCCGGTAGAAGTAATACGAGAAAAGAAAAAGAATAGTATCCTCAACGCTTATGAAAGTATTCAAAAGGAACTAGACAGAGGAAAGCTGGGTTTTAAACGTAAATATGTAAGGTGTTAGATAAAATGCTCTCCACTATAAACTAGTAGAGAGCATTTTCATGTTACGACTTATCTTCTTTCAATATGGTTTCTCTTTACAGCCAGAGTCAATAATTTAATCATGGGGTCTACTTTCTTTTCTTTTCCTAATAAATAAATATGTTACTGCACCAATAATCCCTAATAATAAAAGGACCGGTAAGTTTCCAACTAGGAAAACAAAAAGGTTAGAAAAGAAGGCTAGGAGCATGTTAATACTTTTCACAAATTGTTGTTTTGTTTGTTCCCATGTGTTTAAATCGTCGTCATGGATGGTTGAAAGTTTCACATTATTTTCTTGAATGTGAATGGTAATGGTTGCGAGTTCTGCTCTATTCTCTAAGTACTTCATTCGTCCTAAAACTTCCTCGATTTCTTCTTGCACTTTAGCTAAATCATTTGAAATGGTAAGGAGATCTTCTGTTTTTTCTGCTTTCTCCATGAAGGATAGTAATCGCTCTTCCACGACACGTTTTGATTTCAGACGTGATTCCAAATCAACATATTCTTCGGTCACGTCTTGACCTGAAATCGTACTTTCTAATACTTTACTACTGCCATCTTCAACTAACTGAATAAAGTCTCGAAATTGGTCCTGAGGAATTCGCACTGTAATATAACCATTTGCCATGTCATCCCCTTCGACTCCACTCATATTCGATTCCACAATATAGCCACCATAGTCTGTCACTTTCGACTGAATATGGTTGAAAGAGGGTTGAAAATCTTTCACCTCAATAGCTAGATTAGCAGTATAAATTATTTTTCGGTCTACAGCAAGGTCTGCCTTATTGGTTGAAGCTCTCTTATCATCTTGTGGTGCATCTGATTCTTCATTAACACTTTCATTTTCTGCTGAATTTGACAGACTGTAACCTTCAGACTTTTCTTCACTACTATCATAATCCTCAGCTAGTTCAGCTGAATCACCGCTTTTCGACTCGTTACTACATGCAGCTAGAAACATGAAAAAACAAAGTCCAACTAGAATCAAAAATATGGATTTTTTCATCTTGACACCCCTTTTTTGTGATTAGACTATTCTATCTTTCTAATAGGACGGCTCGAAACTGACAAATGTTCCAAAAAACTGGTAAATCATCAATTTTATGTTGTAATGCTATATAGACGGACTGTCCCCTTAATAGTTTATGAGTAGCTATTAAGTAGTATGTTCCAACAAAACCTCACTATGGCTTTTGCCTATATAAGTAGCATCTCAAACAATCTAATGTACTGGCGAGTTTTTGGACTTCATGATAAATTGAGTAAGTAGATAATTGTTCGGTGGTGGGACGAGGGGTCAGGTTTACCGTCCCAAATCAGAAGTGGGACAGTAAACCTGACCCATTGTCCCAAAGAGGAGGCGCCTTCATGCAAATTAAACTAAATCAAAAGATCATCAAAGAACGATGTGGGGCAGTCTCCTTTAAAAGAGGGGATGCCTTTTATCATAGTGGAAAGGTCATGATTGAAGAGGTAACTCCAGATACTTTAAATGCCAAGGTTCATGGGATAGAGGAATTCTGTGTCCAACTCATGAAAAATAATGAAAGCTTCACAGCGACTTGTAGTTGTCCATCGCTTTCTTCCATACAGAAGGATTGCCAACATGTTGCCGCCGTTTTAATTGCTTGGCAGCATCTTCAGCAAAAACAGATACATGATGAGTTTGTTCCTGAATATAGTGGCGGAGAACTTTCGGAAGGATTATTAGAATTATTTGAGTCTACTCCAATTCCAACAAGTGGTTACAGGCGCCATTTTGAAAATAGAACCGTGTTAAAGACGACCATTCTTAGCAAAGTGATACCTGCAGAGGATAGAACTAATATGTTTGGTATTGGCATGGTCATCGGCTCAAAGCAAGTAACAGATATTCGTGAATTCCTAGAACGAATAAGAGAAGGTAGCAAGTATGTCCACTCCAAAAGTCTGACATATGACCCAACGAAACATTGCTTTGCAGAAGAAACAGATATGGTTATACAGCAATTGATTCATATAATGGATGATGAAAAATTGTATATCCGGGCAAAGGTAAACCACCAATCAGACAATGGTATCCTACCTGTCCCATCATCCTCTTGGAAGAGGCTGGAACCATTATTAGTAAAAGCTCCACAAGTAACCTTGCAATATAAAGGAAGACATTATCAGGATTTCACAGTGTCAGATGCTCCACTACCACTAACATTTGAATTTACTGGTACTGATGATCATGGATATCGACTAATTATTGACGGATTACCTAACATGGTTATTTTAAAAGACTATGACACGGTACTTGCTGGTGGTAAAATTGTTCCGGTCAAAAGAGGGGAAGCAGAACGCTTATTTGAATTAAAACGTATGTTAGACAATTCCAGAACAAATGAAATTCCTATACCTCGGCACGGATTGAAATATTACATGGAAAAGCTTTTGCCACAGTTAAGAAAAATGGGAGAAGTTCATTTATCTGGAGAAATTACAGCCGAGATCCAAAAAACGCCATTAAAGGCAAAGCTATATCTTGATCGATTGAAAAATCGACTGCTAGCTGGATTAGAATTTCATTATGAAAATGTAGTGATTAATCCACTTGATCATAGGCAACCAAAGGTAGGCTCTATGATTATCCGTGATATGGAGAAGGAAGAAGAGATTCTTCAATTGATGGTGGATAGCCAGTTTAACCAAACGGAGAGTGGCTATTATATTCAAAATGAAGAAATAGAATATAATTTCTTATACCATGAATTACCAAAATTACAGAAATTAGTTCAAGTGTATGCAACAACTGCAGTGAGAATGCGAATTTTACCCAAAACTACGATACCGAAATTCAAGGTAAGACATTATCGGGAAAAGAATCATTTTCTAGAATTTACCTTTACAATTGATGGGATTCCAGAAGCAGAGATTAAAGAAATATTAGCAGCGTTGGAAGAAAAGCGAAAGTATTACCGACTGCGAGATGGTACGTTATTCTCCTTAGAATCCAAAGAAATGGAAGAAATTCAGCGCTTCTTACAGTCCGTCCCAGCTCAAGATGATGAATGGGAAAAGACCTTTGAAGTACCTGTTGTGGAGGGACTTAGGCTATTAAATTACTTTGAGGAAAGTAATGCCGTCTCAATGGAAGAATCTTTTCGAGAGTTTCTAGGGAAGTTGCAACATCCAGAACAATTAGAATTTGATGTTCCGTCTCAGTTAGAAGGTGTTTTGCGAAACTATCAAAAAGACGGTTTCAAGTGGATGAAGACACTTGCAAGCTACGGATTCGGAGGAATTCTAGCAGACGACATGGGTCTTGGGAAAACAGTACAGAGTATTGCTTTTATATTATCTGAGCTTTCCATGATTCGTGAATCGGGAAATAAGGTATTAATTGTTTGTCCGTCATCGGTTACCTACAATTGGCAAAGTGAAATCATGAAGTTTGCACCAGAAATTCAGACAGTAATTATGGATGGAAATAAGACAGAGCGAGTAAATCTACAATCGGATCTTGACGAGATAGACGTGCTTATCACAAGCTATCCATTGCTTCGAAGTGATATAAAGTGGTATCAGGACCAGGAATATCATGTCGCCTTTTTTGATGAAGCTCAAGTATTTAAAAATGCTTTAACCCAGACTGCCCGTGTCGTGAAAAAGCTCCAGGCAACACATCGTTTTGCCTTAACCGGGACACCAATGGAAAATAATTTAGAGGAACTCTGGTCGATTTTTCATGTTGTTTTCCCAGAGCTATTCTTAGGATTAAGAGAGTACAGTGAATTAACAAACAAGCAGATTTCCCGTAGAATTCGCCCATTTATGCTACGCAGGGTGAAGGAGGATGTGCTTGGGGAACTACCAGAGAAAAAGGAAGTTATTGATGCCAGTGATATGTTGCCAGAACAGAAGAAACTATATGCAAGTTATTTGGCAAAACTACGTCATAAAACCTTAAGGCATTTAGATAAGGATACCATTAGGAAAAATAGAATTAAAATCCTTGCTGGGTTAACCAGACTACGGCAGATCTGTTGTCATCCAGCTTTGTTTGTCGATGGTTATGAAGGTTCTTCAGCAAAGTTTGAACAATTGCTACGTATTGTGGAAGAAGCAAGAAACGCAGGACGCAGGATGCTGATTTTTTCACAATTTACCAAGATGCTGCATTTGATTGGTCATGAACTAACTGGTAGTGGAATTTCTCATTTCTATTTAGACGGACAAACCCCGTCTGAGGAGAGAGTGGAGCTGTGTAACAGGTTCAATGCAGGAGAACGAGATATCTTTCTAATTTCGTTAAAAGCTGGTGGGACAGGGCTCAATTTAACAGGTGCAGACACGGTTATTTTTTACGATAGCTGGTGGAATCCAGCCGTTGAAGAACAAGCAGCAGACCGTGCCCATCGCATGGGGCAAAAACACATTGTTCAAGTCATTAAGCTCGTAGCTAAAGGAACAATTGAAGAAAAAATGAATCTACTACAAGATAAGAAGCGGCATTTGATAGAAGAAGTAATTGATCCAAAGGATGCACAAATGGGGACCCTCACAGAAGAAGACATTCACGATTTATTGAGTTAGTTAATCAGTCAGTATCCATTATCCATGGTAGCCAAAGAGGAATATAGTGGGCAATTTAGCAAAAAATAATAGTTTAGTTTAATGTGAAGGCTTGTTGAGGAATTATTCCCTCAACAAGCTCTTTTGTTTTGGGAAATATTAAATTGGATAAATTAAAACTAGCTCTCAACGGTTAGAAAACGCATTTGATTGTTTTTGAATGAATTTGGTGGTAAAATACCGTTTTAGGAGGTGTGTGATGTTAACTGATGAAAGGTATTCCGTTATTCGAAACCTGCTTAATAAGTCTGGTATTGTAAAAACACAAGATTTGATGAGTATGTTAAATTGCTCTGAGTCTACTATTAGAAGAGACCTGGACCATCTTGAGGAACAAGGTTATTTAAAGCGCATTCATGGTGGTGCAAAGAGAATTTACCATTTGGATGAAGAGTTAACTGCTCAAGAGAAATCGTTCAAAAACACTCAAGAAAAAACAGTAATTGGAAAATTAGCTGCATCTCTTATAGAAGAAAATGACGTTATCTTTTTAGACGCGGGTACAACTACTCTAGCGATTATAGATTTTATAAAGGTTGGGAACATTACAGTAGTAACAAATGGTGTTCAACATGCCTCTTTACTATCGGATTATCAGGTCGACACCATACTACTAGGTGGAAAAATCAAAGCATCGACTAAGGCAATGGTTGGTTCGAGTAGCCTTCGTAATTTGGAAGATTATCGATTTGATAAAGCGTTTATCGGGATTAATGGAATAGATCAAGAATTTGGTTGTACAACACCAGATCCTGAAGAAGCAGCTATTAAAAAGTTAGCAATAGCTGCGTCCGCTAGTAGCTATATTGTTGCCGATCAGTCGAAATGGAATAAGGTTAATTTTGTAAGAGTGTGTGACATGAGCAATGTAACCATCATTACGAATCATAGTGATATAGATTTAACATCATTTAAAGAAAATACAACGATTTTGGAGGCAGAGAAATGATTTACACCGTAACACTTAATCCCTCTATTGATTATGTGGTAAGCGTTTCACAAGTAAACCTTGGGAAGTTAAATAAAATGGATAGGGATCTTAAATTACCAGGTGGGAAAGGCATAAATGTATCCCGAGTATTACGCG
This sequence comes from Paucisalibacillus algeriensis, assembly GCF_000577245.1. GTDB lineage: Bacteria > Bacillota > Bacilli > Bacillales > Amphibacillaceae > Ornithinibacillus. The sequence continues at coordinate 664,099 of NZ_CBYO010000022.1, read as the reverse complement.
AACTAGGAATGAAATCATGCGCCTTAGGATTTTTGGGAGGATTTACTGGTAAATTTATCTCTGACTGGTTAACGAAAGACGGAGTTAATACGGATTTCATTTCGATTGAAGAAGATACGAGAATTAATATTAAAATAAAATCTAATGAAGAGACGGAAATTAATGGACGCGGCCCTTCTATTACCCAAGAAGAAGCAAATCAACTCAAGCAGAAGCTTGAAAAATTAACACAAGAGGATACGGTGATTTTATCTGGTAGTAAGCCACCAAGCCTTCCTGATGACTACTATAACCAGCTAATCCAAATAATCTCTAGTCAACAAGCTTCTTTCATTATGGATACTACTGGTAAGGATTTAATGACATCGTTACCTCTAAAGCCTTTGCTAGTGAAACCAAATAAAGAAGAGTTGCAGGAGTTATTCCAGGTAACTATAAAAGATGAGGCAGATGTGCTTCATTATGGTGAAAAATTGCTGGAATTAGGTGCAGAACATGTTATTGTCTCTATGGCTGGCGAGGGTGCATTATTATTTACGAAGAATGGGACATATAAAGGAATTAATCCTAAAGGAACGGTTAAGAATTCAGTTGGGGCTGGAGATTCTATGATTGCTGGTTTTACAGGGGAGTTTATTCAGTCAAAGAACCCTGTAAAGGCTTTTAAAATGGGAATTGCATCAGGAAGTGGAACGGCATTTTCGGATGATTTGGCGAAGAAAGATGATATTCTTTCTCTTCTTAATAAAGTTGAAGTTAAACAAGTAAGGTCATAACGACTTAAATATAAAGGGTGGTAAGAATGAAGATTACAGATCTACTAAGAAAGGACATCATGATCCTTGATTTGCAGGCAACCGAGAAAGAATCTGCAATCGACGAAATGATTGAAAGCCTTAACAGAAGCGGCATCCTTACCGATGTTGCAGAATTTAAGGATGCCATTTTAAAGCGGGAGGCTCAAACGTCAACAGGTCTTGGCGATGGAATTGCTATGCCACATGCCAAAAATAAGGCGGTAAAAGAACCAACGGTACTTTTTGCTAAAAGTAAAAAAGGGGTAGAGTATAAATCTCTCGATGGACAACCAGCATATCTGTTTTTCATGATTGCTGTGCCTGAAGGGGGAAATAACACCCATTTAGAAACGTTAGCAGCACTTTCTAGACAGTTAATTGAAAAAGATTTTGTTGATCAATTAAAAGATGCATCATCACCGGAGGAAGTTCACGCTTTATTCGCAGAGGAACAAGAGGAAGTAGAAAAAGAGGATGCTAAAGATGAGCAACCATTAGGGAATAAACCATTTATAGTTGCCATCACTGCTTGTCCAACTGGGATTGCACATACGTACATGGCAGAAGATGCATTAAAGAAAAAAGCCAAGGAATTGAATGTGGATATCCGTGTAGAAACGCAAGGGTCAGAAGGAGCTAAAAATGCTTTATCCGAAGAGGAAATCAATCGTGCTGATGCTGTTATTATCGCAGCAAGTAAAAAAGTAGATTTGGCCCGTTTTGATGGAAAACATGTTCTTCAACGTCCTGTTGCAGATGGCATCAAAAAATCAGAGGAACTAATTACGAAGGCAGTTAATCAGGATGCGCCTATTTTCCACAGTGATGGTAGTGAACGAAATGCCGATGAAATGGAAGACAAGGCAAACTCTATATGGGGAAGAATTTATAAAGATCTAATGAATGGGATATCCCATATGCTTCCATTTGTTGTAGGTGGTGGAATACTACTTGCCCTTTCATTTCTTTTTGAAAGTATCTTAGGTAGTGAGAGTACAACCTTTACTTTCCTAAATGAAATTGGTGGAAATGCTTTTAATTTCTTAATCCCAATATTTGCTGGATTTATTGCACTAAGTATAGCTGACCGTCCAGGGTTGATGCCAGGTATGGTTGGAGGATTAATTGCGGTTAATAGTAATGCTGGATTTTTAGGTGGTTTAGTTGCCGGATTCTTAGCTGGATATGTCGTACTCTTATTGAGAAAGGTTTTGCGAGGGCTACCTAAAACCCTTGAAGGCCTTAAGCCAATATTACTTTACCCGGTACTTGGATTATTCTTTACAGGAATTTTAATGTACTTTGTATTTGGACCTATCTTTGCAACGATTAATACTGCTATGGTTGATTTCTTACAAAACCTTGGAACGGGTAATGCTGTGATACTTGGCATCGTTCTTGGTGGAATGATGGCAATTGATATGGGGGGGCCATTTAATAAAGCAGCCTATGCGTTTTCTATCGGCATTTTTACAGATACAGGAGATGGAAGCTTAATGGCAGCAGTTATGGCTGGCGGGATGGTACCACCTCTAGCCATTGCATTAGCAAGTACGTTCTTTAAGCATAAATTCTCTGAGGAAGAACGAAAATCAGGTGTAACAAACTATGTTATGGGCCTTTCTTTTATTACAGAAGGAGCAATTCCTTTTGCTGCAGCTGATCCGTTACGTGTCATTGGATCTTCATTAGTGGGTGCTGCGATTGCCGGAGGATTAACTCAGTTCTTTAACACAGCTATACCAGCACCACATGGTGGTATATTTGTTACCCCACTAGCAGATAATGCACTCTACTTCCTATTATCACTAGCAATAGGAACCATTATATCAGCAATATTATTAGGCATTTGGAGAAAACCAGTCCAACCCTAAATACGGTGCCTGGCACTTCTCGAATAATGTTGAATGCGTTGTTAATTGATTAAAAAGCGAAGTGTTGTCAAGTTTGAAACAATTAGAGGTATACAGTGATATATGTTTAATCAAAATGACGGTTAATTGCTTGTTATTAACTTTTCGAATGATTTCAATGAAATATTAAATACTAAAGCATATTCCTATTTATGGGGGTGTGCTTTTTTCTATTCTCATTTACTACTGGTTTACATCTTTATGTATAATCCACGTCAGCTTCTTGGCTGCCAATTATCAAACATAATTACACTATTTTCAGAAATACTATACATGGAGGTGAATCGTGTATGTCAAAAAGAAAAGCTAATCCCTTAACAAATGGCTTAAGTTCACCAGAAATTGAAGGTCAAGGAACGACAACAAGGGAAACGGGAAGTAAGAAGGTAGATTCTTCAAGAAAAAAGAAAAAGCGTACGTAAAATACAATTAAAAAACAAACAGTTTCGGTTATGGAACGCAATAAGTAAAGGAACATCAATTAATGGGGTGCTATTAGCATCCCATTTTATATAGAAAATAACAATAATATAGATCCTAAGTAGTAAGAAAAAAAAGAATAGTAAAATCACTTAGTAAATTATGTTAGACTTAATATAGTGTTTGTGAAAGCATATTGCTTATTTTTGATGCATTCTTATTTTATTTTTGTAATTCTAAGTATAGAAGGGAGTTGTAATTATGAAAAGGACCGTGCTGTTTATACATAGTGCTGGACCACAAGGACCAAAACATGGAAGTAGTAACTTTATAACCTATCTCAAAAAAGAGCTAAGTGATAATTACCAAGTTATACATCCTAATATGCCTGAACCAGTAAATCCTAAGTATTTACCTTGGAAAGAACAGCTTGATAAGGAATTTAGTAAATTAACAGGAGAGGTCATTTTAGTTGGTCATTCATTAGGTGGATCTGTACTAATAAAATATCTTGCAGAAGAAACCTTCAATTTTAAATTATCGGGCTTGTTTGTTATTGCAGCACCATTTTGGGGATATGATAAAAATTGGCAATTAAAGGATTTTATCCTTCAAAGTAATTTTGAACAGCACCTCCATGCTATACCCCATTTGTTTCTTTATCATAGTCGTGATGAGAAAATAGTACCTTTTTCACATCATGTAGCATACGTAGAAAAGCTTCCACAATCAATCATTAGAGAACTTGAAGGTGAACAGCATTTATTTCATCACGGTTTACCAACACTAATTCAGGATATAAGGAATTTATAAATAAAAATACATATAATCTATGAAACTGCGTTTGAAAAATAACCTAAATAATAGTATACACGTAGAGGTACGAATCCATTTGTGAATCGTACCTCTACTTTTTTACTCAAAACTGAACCTGTTATGCTCAAGCATCTAAGGGGATGGATTACAATTGCTTGTTTGGGGCGCTTGTCCATTCATTGAAGCATGTTAGATAAGAAATGCGCAGTGCTGTATAATATAAAGATTTACATACAGTTTGCACTAGTTTGCAAATTATTTGCAAATAAATAAAAATTACTTTGACAGATAGAGTACATTAACATATAATTACTCTATCAGATAGAACTCTATGAGGCAAAGTACTTTGGAGAAAGGAGCAGTAACTTGATTAGAAGTGATATTATTCGTGGACATTTGGATTCCATTATTTTGCGGTTAATCTTAGAAAAGGATCGATATGGCTATGATATTTCGAAGGAGATTGCACGCCGCACAAATCAGCGATTCGAGATTAAAGAAGCGACACTGTATGCTGTTTTTCAACGATTGGAGAAAAAAGAATTAATTGAATCGTACTTTGGAAATGAATCTAAGGGTGGCAAAAGGAAGTATTACCGCATTACCACACTGGGAAAAGCCTACTTTAAAGAGACAGTTGAAGAATGGAAAGAATTGAAGGATGTAATTGATATATTTATGGAGGGATTGAATTGAAAAAGTTAACTCAGCATGTGAACGATTTGTTTAAGGACGTTCCGGATAGTGATCGAAAAGAGGTTGTCGTACAGGAAGTGCTACAAAATCTGGAAGAGAAGGTCTGGGACTTAATCGAGCAGGGAAAGGAAGAAGAAGATGCCATTAATAAAGCAATTGTTGAATTTGGAGATATTGATGAATTGAAAAAAGAACTTGGGGTTTCTGCAGAATTATCTGTCAGGAAACCAAGTGTTTTGAAAAATAGAAAACTGAGCTTAGAATATTCCATTTGGGGAAGTTTGTTGATTATTGGATTGTTTACTTTTATTAACTTTTATTATAGTCCTCAGGTCATCTGGTTTGTATATCCAACATTTGCAGTTCTATGGTGGCCTTTGTCGATGTATTATCGGTGGTTAAAATTAAAAAGGGGGGAGTAACATGAAAAAATATCAATGGGGTTTTGTTGCTACAGGCTCTACGATAACAATCATATTTTTAATCGTTGTTAACTTTATAACAAGTGAGGAGTATCCTTGGTTTATATATCCTACTGTTTTGCTGTTATTATTGCCGCTGGGACTTTACTGCATCTTTGAGAAAAAACACATCCTGTTTTCGATGGTCGGTAGTTTCATTATTTTAGTCTTTTTAATAATGGAAAATAGCATAAAAACACCAGGATATCCATGGGTTTTATATGCTGCTGCACCTATTGTATTATGGCCCATTATCTCCATTCTAGGAAAACGGAATGCTAATATGTTTGTAGCCAGCTCAATAAGTATTCTATTTATCCTTTATTACGTTTTCTTAAATATTAATCTAGCCCCATCGAATCCATGGGCCATGTTTCCGGCATTTGTTATCCTATGGTGGCCGCTGACCATCTATCACATCGAGAGAAAATCTAGTTTTGCCTTTTCTATAAGTGCAGCACTATTCATTAGTCTGTTTTTTATCAGTGTTAATATTTTCTACTCACCAAATGCCATCTGGGCTATTTATCCAATCTTTGCCGTTTTATGGTGGCCTTTGAGTATGTATTATTTCTACTATCGTAAGTTAGTTTAGAGGTGTTTATGGCTTCCTGATAGTATTTATCCAAATTAATTATAAATCGATTCAGGCTCTTGGGTGTAAATCCAAGGGCCTCTCTTTCTATAAAAGGTGTGCAACACAATATTGAATTTACAAATTTTTTACAATAAATACATAAATTCTACATAATATAGTGCTATTCTATTATAGACAGACAGTCGGTCGGTAGGAGGTGATAGTAAATTGAGAGTAGTTAAAAAGCCTGATATCCGTAAAAATGAAATACTTGATGCGGTGGATGAGCTTTTTGGTCAAAAGGGATTTGATGGTACTACGACAAACGATATTCTCGATAAAGTCGGAATTGCACGCGGAACACTATATTATTATTTCAAATCAAAGGAAGACCTAATGGATGCATTGATTGAAAGGTATAGCAATCAGCTTCTAGACACTGCAAACAAAATTGCAGCCGACAATCGTATTCCTATTATGGAACGAATTGTTCGTGTCGTTCTATCACTTAATTTAAGTGGTGGGAGTAGCAAAGAAATTATGGAGCATATTCACAAGCCACAGAATGCGTTAATGCATCAGAAAATACAAAAGGTAATCATCAATGGTGTGACACCTATCATGGCGGATATAATTCAAGAGGGCATTGAACAGGGGGAATTTAACACACCGTATCCCTATGAGTGCATGGAGATGATTGTGACTTATATGAATACTGTTTTTGATGATGATATGGTGGAAATGACAACTGAAGAGCGAGTTCGCCGTATCCAGGCTTTTGTTTTTAACGCAGAAAGGATGCTCGGTACCGAGAGCGGTAGTCTTATGGAAGTTATTCAGATATTTGGCAGCGAGGAATAAAGGTAGAGATAAATAAATTAGTAGATTCTACACTAGACATAGAAACAGAGGTGGCATATGTATAACAGAATAATCCGCAATGATATGTTAAAGAGTAAATTAATAACACTGACAACGGTGATATTTGTTGCTGCTGCGGCTATGCTTGTATCACTAGCAGCGATACTAGTTGTCAATCTTTCTGGAGCCTTAGATAACCTAATGACACAAGCCAAAACTCCGCATTTTATGCAGATGCATTCCGGTGAAATTGATAGAGAGAGACTTGCAGCTTTTTCCAAAGAGAATAGTAATGTTGATGACTATCAAGTGGTTGAATTTCTCAACATAGATGGCACACAAATCAATCTGGGTAATAATTCACTTGCCCATAGTGTTCAGGATAATGGCCTTAGTATACAGAATGATAAATTCGATTATCTTCTTGATCTTAAAGGAGATATTATCAAGGTAACCGATGGTGAGATTTACGTTCCAGTTACCTATATGAAGGACAACACAACTAAGGTCGGTGACAAGGCCCTAATAAGCGGAAAGGAATTTACCGTTGCGGGATTTCTCCGTGATTCGACCATGAATTCATCGCTTTCCGCATCAAAGCGATTTTTAGTAAGTAACCATGATTTCGCTGAATTAAAAGACCATGGAAGTATGGAGTATTTGATTGAGTTTAGATTAAATGATTACTCAGCAATAGGCGAATTTGAAACAGCCTATGCTTCCGAAGGGCTTGAAGCAAATGGGCCAACAGTTACATATACGTTGTTCAAAACAATGAATGCTATTTCTGATGGAATGATGATTGCAGTTATCCTTCTTGTAAGCGTACTTGTCGTCGTAATAGCATTAATGAGCATTCGCTTTACACTACTGGCAAAAATTGAAGATGATTACCGTGAAATTGGTGTGATGAAAGCAATAGGGCTTCGTCTTTCTGATATAAAGAAGATTTATCTTGCGAAATACGCAGTGATTGCAGCTGTAGGAAGTATTCTCGGAATCATTCTCTCTTTTATATTCAAAGGTATACTACTTGAAAATATTCGTCTGTTTATGGGGGAAAGTGAAAAATCGTCTTTGGGTTTAATTTTCGGGATATTCGGTATCCTCCTTGTATTCCTTGTAATCATTCTCTATGTAAACAGAGTATTGAAGCGCTTCAAGAAAATATCTGCTGCGGAGGCAATACGATTTGGCATATCCCAGGAGAAAACGGTTTACGCAAAACGCTTTAACCTGAACAGAAACAAGCTCTTTAATACGAATATTTTTCTAGGAATTAAAGATGTTCTAACAAGGAAAAAACTTTATGTTACCAGTTTAGTAGTTTTAGTAATTTCGGCATTTATCATTATTGTTCCACAGAACCTATATAACACGATTTCTTCCAAAGGCTTCATCCAATATATGGGGATTGGTAACTATGATCTACGCATTCAGACCAATAATGCAGACCAAACGGAAGAAATTGTGCAGACGATAGACAGTGATAATGATGTTTCAAAGTATACAGTGATGACAACAAAGACTTTTAAAGTAAAAACTAGTAATGGGTCAGAAGAAAATATAAAAGTTGAACTCGGTGACCACTCGTTATTTCCTATAGCATATTCAGAGGGAAGAGCGCCTGCTCGTGATGACGAAATTGCACTTTCCGACATAAATGCTAGTGAGATGAGTAAGAAGGTCGGAGATATTATTACACTAGTGATTGATGGTAAGGAGAAAGCTCTTACAGTAACCGGATTATACTCCGATGTTACGAACGGAGGTAAAACTGCAAAGGGTGTATTTAACGACAATTCGGCTAGCATCATATGGACCATCGTCTGTGTTGAACTTTCAGATGAATCTCTTGTCGACAGCAAGGTATTAACATATTCAAATGAATTTGACTTCGCGAAGGCTTCTGATATTGATGAATTTGTTTCTCAAACCCTTGGCTCGACCATAAGTTCTGTCGAAATGGCTTCCTACGCTTCTATTGCTATTGCACTGGCTATTATGGTATTGGTTACATTGTTATTTATGAAAATGCTTGTTGCAAAGGACAAATATTCCATTGCTGTCATGAAGTCGCTTGGATTCACGAACTCGGATGTTACGGTACAGTATGTTTCGCGCTCTGTTTTCGTGTTGCTTGTCGGTATTATTCTCGGTACGCTTTTAGCGAATACACTTGGAGAGATGCTTGCGGGCGTTGTGATATCCTCTTTTGGAGCGTCGACTTTTAGTTTTACGATCAATCCGCTATCAGCATATCTATTTAGTCCGCTTTTAATGATATGTGCAGTACTGATTGCTACATTAATCGGTACATCGGGTGCAGGGAAAATAAAAATATCCGAAAACATAAAGGAGTGAAAGCTTTTGAATAAAATTATTATCGGTGAGCATATAGTAAAATCTTTCGGGGAGGGCGATGAAAAGCACAAGGTTCTTGACGGAGTATCTGCAGAAATTAATGAGGGCGAGTTTGTTGCAGTTATGGGACCATCCGGTTCAGGGAAATCAACACTGATGTTTGCGCTGAGTGGAATGGACAGTGTGGATGGTGGCAAGGTCGTTTTCGATGGTAAGAATTTGTCAGGGCTAGGAGAGAAAGAACTTTCTGATATCCGTCGAACAAAAATGGGATTTGTTTTTCAACAGCCAACGATGCTGAAAAACCTGAACATCCTAGATAATATTATTCTACCATCTGTAAGAGATAATAGAAAAAATACGACTACTATTTCCGCGAAGGCTAAGACTCTTATGAAAAGAGTAGGTATAGCAGATCTTGAAAATCGTGATATCACACAGGTTTCAGGTGGTCAGCTTCAGCGTGCAGGTATATGTCGAGCGCTTATGAATAGCCCGAAAATTCTTTTTGGAGACGAGCCAACAGGTGCACTGAACTCAAAATCAGCTCATGAAATTATGGACATTTTTTCTGAAATAAATGCAGAAGGTACCGCAATCATGTTAGTAACTCACGATGCAAATGTTGCAGCAAGAACGGAGAGAATTATGTTTATGCGTGATGGAGCTATCTTGAGCGAAATGAAGCTTTCCAAATTTGATGGTAAGGATTGGGATAGTAGGGTTGAGAAAGTTACAATGAAGATGAGAGAAATTGGAATATAGTGGAATACCTTAAATAATACTTAGTATCGGCTATCTAATATCTAAAATTATTTAAAGTGACTAGGACAATATTTATAAGTATTGTCCTAGATTCTTTTCTTTTCAAATGAAGTATAAATACTTAATAGCAAACAGTATAATGATTTAAAAGTAGTTATTTAAAGGGGGAAATGGCATGAACTTTAATTTGTATGAGGCAATAGAAGTTTTAGAAAGAACACCAAAAACACTCGAATACTTTCTATCGAGGTTATCGGATGATTGGCTCCAGTGTCATGAGGGTGAAGGGACATGGAATGCTTCACAAATAGTAGACCATTTAATTGAAGGGGATAAGACCGATTGGATTCCGAGAGTAGAATCTATTATTCTTACAGAAAGAGACAGTCATTTTCCGCCATATGATCGATTTTCCCATCTTCAAAAGCCTGAAAGAACTATCGAGGAAAAATTGGAGGAATTTAAAGTAATAAGGGCAGAAAGTTTAGAAAAACTAAAAACCCTTATAGACTCTGAATCCAACTTTGACTTAACGGGTATACATCCTGAATTTGGCGAAGTAACGCTCAAGCAATTACTCTCTACCTGGGTCGTTCATGATTTAACTCATATTGCTCAAATTGTGCGGGTAATGGCTAATAGATATAGAACGGATGTAGGGCCTTGGGTTTCGTATTTAGGTATTTTAAAATAGCGTCTAACCTTTAAGAGGGGCTATCATATTAATTAGCGAATTAGCTAGTATATATGAAAACTTATCCTATCTCCAGTTAATAATTAAGGCAGAAATCATTGTAAAAAACTGTTGAAAAAATGATTGAAGTGAAACAGATGAAAACTATAACTGCCACTTAATATATGTAATCTTACCCAGTTTGTTGCATAGGAATAATTTGGGGTACGGATCGCTTCCTGAACATTGTTGGACGTCGAGAGTATCTGGGGAAGTGAGTCACCTTACCAAGAATTAAAGTATAGTGGATACTATCTGTAGAGAGGGGAGAGGTATGCTAGAGCTAAACCCAGAACAATTTATCTTAAAGCCAGTATTTGCCACGATAACATGCGAACCTAACTGGCAATGGAAACGAAAAGTACCTCTACCCAATTATGATTTAGTATATGTTTGGAGAGGGGAAGGGGAATTAATTTTAAATGGGAGAGAACATTCAATCAAACGAGGAAGCTGTTTTTTCTTCCATCCAGGAGACTGGGTTACGGCAACACATAATCCACAGAAACCACTGCTAATGACTTATATCCACTTTGACTTCGAAAATGAACCTATTGTAAAACCAGTGGCATACCGTATAATTCAAGATACAATTATGTTTGAATCACTTCTAACTAGATATGTCCGATTATTTTTAATGGAAACATTTGGAGCAGAAACAGAAGCGAAACTAATCCTTAAACAATTAATGATTCAGTTATTACGAGAAGAGCAACAGGACGAAAAAAATACCCCCCTCATGCAACAGACACTCTTATCCGCTATCAAAGAAGTTGCAAACTACGTCCAACAACATCCTGGTGATCATCATACAGTAGAGAGTCTCGCTACTCGTGCGAACTTCTCTCCTCGTTATTTCTCCCGTAAATTCAAGGAAATCATCGGCCAATCTGTCAGGTCTTATATAGTCGAAGTCCGGATAAAAAGAGCTGAGCACTTACTATGTTATACCGGAATGAGTGTAACCGAAGTGTCTGAAGCATTAGGTTACACGAACCTCCACTTTTTCAGCCGTCAGTTTAAACAATATACCGGTAAAAGCCCATCTGAAATTCGCTAACCTAATATATTTCTAAAAAAGAGCACCTACCAAATTGGTTTAGGTGTTTTTTATTTGCCCAAATAGATGCAAAAAATGCAAATTTTATATCAAACAGTCTAAATATTTTTAACGCTCACGATGCTAACATTTAATTACAGCCACAACAAAGAAAGCAAAAATCATAGAAAAGAGAGTGATGTTACGTGTGTGGAATTACAGGATGGATTGATTGGAAACAAAATCTAAAGCAAGAAGAATCGACCATGAAGAAAATGACGCAAACATTAGAAAAGCGTGGTCCGGATGCTACCAATGTCTTTATAGACCAACACGTGGCGCTAGGACATACCAGACTTATTGTTGTTGATCCTACTGGTGGCGCACAGCCAATGACAAGGCAATCCCAAAGAGGGCATTCTTTTACAATTATCTATAATGGTGAGCTTTATAATACAGAGGAACTTCGGAAAGAGTTATCTAGTCGCGGGTATGTATTCGGGTCCCATTCCGATACGGAAGTACTCCTCCATGCTTACATCGAATGGCGAGAAAATTGTGTGGAGCGGCTAAATGGTATTTATGCTTTTGCTGTTTGGGAACATCAACAGGAAAAACTATTTTTAGCGAGAGATCGTCTAGGGGTTAAGCCATTATTTTATAAACAAATCAATAGTACCCTACTATTTGGATCGGAGCTTAAAGCGATATTAGCCCATCCAGATGTGAAAGCAGAAATAGACCGTGGAGGCTTGCAAGAAGTATTCGGTTTAGGTCCTTCCCGTACACCGGGACATGGTATTTATAAAGGAATAAACGAATTAAGACCAGCACATATTCTCCTGTTTGATCGTAATGGAATTCAAACCAAACGGTATTGGAATGTGGAAAGCCGGGAACATACCGAAACACTGACAGAAACGGTAGAACAAGTGAGATATTTTGTGGAAGATGCTGTTGTAAGGCAGCTAATTGCCGATGTACCTGTTAGTACATTTTTATCAGGCGGGCTTGACTCCAGTGCTATTAGTGCAATTGCTGCAAATCATTTTAAGCAACAGGGAAAAGGAAAACTTCATACGTATTCGATAGATTATGAACATAATAGTGAATTTTTCCAATCAAACTTATTTCAACAAGATGAAGACCGACCATGGATAGAAAAGATGAAGCAACATATTGGCTCTGTTCATCATGCAAAAGTTATTTCTCAAGAAGTACTTGCTAATCGGTTGGAAGATGCGGTAATGGCAAGAGACTTACCCGGAATGGCTGATATTGACTCTTCTCTCCTTTGGTTCTCAGAAGAAATAAAACAAGATGTTACGGTGGCATTGTCAGGAGAATGTGCGGATGAAATTTTTGGTGGTTATCCATGGTTCTATAGAAAAGAATTATTACAAGCAGACCATTTTCCATGGATGAAATCGGAATCGGAAAGACACAGTCTACTATTACCACATTGGCAGAAAAAATTAAATCTAGAAGACTACGTTAGAGATCGATACCGGAAAACATTACTCGAGGTGCCAAAGTTAGAAGGTGAAAGTCCGATAGAAGCGCGACGCAGGGAGTTATTCTATTTAAATATGATATGGTTTATGGCTACCTTGTTGGAGCGAAAGGACCGCATGAGTATGCGTGCTAGTTTAGAAGTCCGAGTTCCATTTGCTGATCACCGGTTGGTGGAGTATGTGTGGAATATTCCATGGGAGATGAAACAATTAGAAGGTATGGAGAAAGGAATCTTACGGAAGGCTTTAGAAGGAGTTTTACCTCATTCTGTTTTATACCGGAAGAAAAACCCATACCCTAAAACCCACAATCCAGCGTATATGAAACTAGTAAAACAAATGCTTACTAGCATAATCGAAAACAATAGCTCCCCAATACTAGAATTAGTGTCCAAACATCAAGTAAAAGAAATTATTGATTCAGACGGTGCCTCTTTTAAGGTTCCTTGGTTTGGGCAACTCATGACAGGACCACAACTTATCGCCCATATAGCACAAATAAATATGTGGCTAGAATTATACAATGTCGACATCGTAGACTAATGACTACATCAAAAGCGAATCTAACAAACTAATAACAAAAAAATTAAGAAAACTATTAGGAGGAAAGAGCATGGGAAAACCATTCACGAAGGAAGAAATTTTAACAATCGCAAAACAGGAGAATGTTCGCTATATTCGTTTACAATTCACTGATTTATTCGGCTTGATTAAAAATGTAGAAATACCAGTAAGTCAGCTGGAAAAAGCCTTAAATAATCAAATCATGTTTGATGGTTCATCGATAGAAGGATTTGTACGCATTGAAGAATCTGACATGTATTTATACCCAGACATAAATACCTGGCTCATCTTTCCTTGGGAAGCGAATGAAAGTAAGATTGCTAGACTTATATGTGACGTGTATTTACCAGATGGAAATCCATTTCCTGGTGATCCAAGGGGAACGTTGAAAAAAATATTGGGGGAAGCAAAGAATCTAGGATTTACTGCCATGAATGTTGGTCCAGAGCCGGAATTCTTCTTATTTAAAACTAATGATACAGGCAGGCCAACGATGGAGCTGAATGACAATGGAGGTTATTTTGACTTGTCTCCGGTTGATCTTGGAGAAAACTGCAGAAGAGAAATCGTTCTAACCCTAGAAGAGATGGGATTTGAAATCGAAGCGTCCCACCACGAAGTAGCTCCCGGGCAGCATGAAATTGATTTCAAATACGCAGATGCAGTGGAGGCAGCAGACCAAATCCAGACCTTTAAACTAGTGGTGAAAAATATTGCAAGAAAGCAAGGGCTTCATGCAACATTTATGCCAAAGCCACTTTATGGTGTAAATGGTTCCGGAATGCACTGCCACCAGTCGCTTTTCCGTGGCAAGGAAAATACCTTTTATGACGAAAAAGATGAGCAGGGGCTAAGTGAAACAGCGAAACAGTATTTAGCAGGTATTCTTAAGCATGCTTATAGTTTTGCAGCTATCACAAATCCAACCGTTAACTCGTATAAGCGCTTAGTACCAGGTTATGAAGCCCCATGTTATATTGCATGGTCTGAGAAAAATCGTAGCCCACTTGTCCGTGTTCCGGCTAGTAGAGGGATGAGCACTCGGATTGAATTGAGAAATCCTGATCCATCTGCAAACCCATACCTAGCCATAGCGGTCATGCTTGCCGCAGGACTAGATGGTATTAAAAATAGACTGGAATTGAATAAACCTGTTAATCAAAATATCTACCAAATGTCCGAGGAAGAAAAAGAACGTATTAGCATTGGAAGTCTTCCAAAAGACCTAGAGGAAGCTGTTGCGGCCTTTGAGACGAATGAAGTAATCACTAATGTATTAGGTGAGCACATTAGTAATCACTTTATTTTGGCAAAACGGATGGAGTGGGAAGCGTATCGAACTCAGGTCCATACATGGGAAAGGGAAGAATATATAGATTATTAATCAACGAACTAATGTATTCTAACCAAAAACATTCTATAAATCTAACAATTGACTGTCTTAAAGCTATAGAATTAGTGAGAAATAAGGCACCTATACATGCTAATATAACAGCTTTTGTAGGTGCCTGTTGATTTTAAAGAGAAAGGATCAAAGGTGTGGGTTATTATAAGTATTATTTTGGTATCCGTAATTAATTCTTGATGGGTGCTTCTTTAGAAACTTTTGCTTCAAATCCCATTTTATTAATCCTATGCATGATATCACTAATGTCTGTTAATTCTTTGTTGTACGTTACATATCCATTTTCAGTTTCATAATTTACTTTTACTTGGCTTACCCCATCTAATTTTGAAACAGATCTTTCCACTTTTTTAGGACAATCCTGGCAATGCATTCCTATTACTTCTAAGTAAATTGTTTCATTCATATAGATATTCACCACCTCATCTTTTATTTAACGGTACATTATATGTTTGAATTTGATATTTATAATATGAATTCACTTCATGGGTATCTTTTTAAACATTTTATGAACTTTAGCCAATTTATCAACACTTTCGCAAAATATTCACAGAAAATTTATTGATTAGTTCTGTTAGTACTGATACATTCTTGTTAGAGTTTGTTGCAATTTGATAAAAGTCTTCAAAGTTAGGGGGCGAAATTATTGTTACCAATTGAACGGCAAAACCGTATTAAAGAATTAATTCTTGAAAGGAAAAACATGAAAATCTCCGAACTAAGTAAAGAGATTGGTGTATCAGAGATGACTATTCACCGGGATTTAAAGCCTTTAATGGAAGAAGGAACAGTAATAAAGACGTTTGGTGGAGTAATGCTTGCTGACATGAATGTTAGTAAGCGCTCTGTTTCTGATGAGTGTGTGCTTTGTAAACGGAAAGTAAACGAGCGCATGGCATATCGTTTATTTCTACCGAATAATAAAATTGAATTGGCATGTTGTGCACATTGTGGACTGCTTCGTTCCCGTCAATTGGGGGAACAAGTAATGCAAGCTATTTGTCCGGACTTTTTTAAGCAAACAACGATAAGTGCGCCATTAGCTTGGTATATTATGGATACATCTGTTCATATGGGGTGTTGCCATCCCCAAGTATTAACATTTGAGTGGAAAGAACTTGCCGATAAATTCGTGAAAGGATTTGGCGGAAAGGTTTACAGTTATAGTGAAGCAATGGAAGCAATTTTTCTAAAAATGAATGGTAATGGTTTAAATTGTAGCAAACATCATTAAAGAACTAATGGAGGAAAGCGAAAATGAGAAAAATCTGGATGGTAATGTTCGTTTTATTATTAACTATATTAACTGCATGTAACAATGATACAGAGAATAAAGCAGGACAGGAAACAGAAGAGTTAAAAATGCTAGAAGTTGATTTTGAAGTACCAGAAAAAGTTGGTGTTGGTGAAACTGTAGTATTAAAGGCAATTGTGACATATGGTGATGAAGAAGTGAAAGATGCGGACGAGGTTAATTTTGAATACTGGTTACAAGGAGACGATGATAATACTACTACGGTCGAGTCAATCAATAACGAAGATGGCACATATACTGCAGAGGTTTCTTTTGAAACAGATGGTGTTTATGAAATTTATGCCCATACAACAGCACGAGAATTACACACCATGCCCAAAAAAGCCATTACAGTCGGTAATGGTATAAGTGCTAAGCATGAGGATGAACACGAAGACCATCATGATGAAGAAGGACATGAACACGGGCATACGGATGGATTTAGTATGCATTTTGTGCAACCAGTGGATGTTAAAGTAAATCAAGATGTAGAACTTACCGTACATTTACAAATGGATAATGAACCTCTTGAACAAGCTAGGGTCCGTTATGAAATTAAAAAAGAAGGTTCAGAAACGCCTGATTGGATTGATACTGAGGAATCTGTTTCAGGAGAATACACAAGTTCTTATTCATTTGATGAAGAGGGTATATATCACATAGTCATTCATGTACAAAATGAAGAAGGTCTCCATGAGCATACGGAGCAACAAATAGAAGTGAATAGTTAGTAGGAAATTGGGGAGAATCTACATGTTATCCAGTAGATTCTCCTGGTTATTTGTCTTTGATTAATTATTCTCCGCCATTCTCCCCAGTGGACCATCCTCCCTAATAATATCCTGAATATCATAAACGGAAATTGGAAACATAGGAAAACCATACACATATGGCGTTATTTCATATAATTGGAAATAAATTACAAGTGTTTTATCAGCAATGTAGAAGTCCTGATTGGGACTTATTTCAGTAAAATCCTCGATAAGCTGGATGTCACGTTGGGCAATTTGTTGCTGAATATTTGCGGATAAAATTTCTACGTAGTTACTATCTGGTTTAAAAAGTTCTTTCAGTTCACATTTCTTTCCGGATTCTAAATCAAACGTTAACGATTTAATATATGTCATTCCGTGAGCAGCTTTATCGTGATAGGTATAATTGGTGAGGGAGATACTTAAAACATCTCGTTGGTTATTTTTTATCTCATAAGTACCTAGCATTTCTACGACGGTTGATGGCATATTAGCAACTTGCTGATTTATTAATGCTTGTGTTTCTTGAATGATAGCTTGATTGATAAATCTCTCTAGTGATTGATTTTGCATCTGAACTACTTGAGGATAATTGATAATTTTCTGGGAACCACCACTAACCTGTAAGGTAACAATCTGGACTGGAAAAGTAGGCAATGTACTCATTCCTTTTTTACTGTATCTTATTCTTAAGGAATGGGTGTGTGAGAAAAATATTAGTAACTGTTTGGTAGTTAGCCTTTCGCAATTATTTACTATATAAGAATTAAACAAAATACATAAGAATGCAGTAAATTAGCCACCCTATATTTATCGAGGTGAATACAAGTGAGCAAAAGGTTAGAAAAAACAGTTGAACTATCAGCATGGGGTGTTATGGCATTATTATTGATTAAGTTCGTTCCCAAAAATAGAATTCGAGAAGCACAAGTAGCATTTTTATTTAAACAATTAATTACATGGCTTTTTGGGTTACTAGTAGTTGAAAAAAACCTGATTTCCTATCCTTATCGTCTCTTTTTCAAAAAAACCATTAAGTCCAGTTTTACGTTTGAATACTTTGTTTATCCTGGATTATGCGCGTTGTTTAACTTGTATTACCCTGAAAAGAGGAATTACTTTATAAAACTGCTTTATTATTTTTTCCATTCGGGAGTTATAACCACGTTAGAAGTAATTCTTCTTAAGTACACTAATCTAATTAAGTATAAAAAATGGACATGGTATTGGAGTATAATGACCATGTGGTTTACGAACTATTTATCTCATATTTACTTTAAGTGGTTCTTTAAAGAACAAGTAAATTACCAACAGAAATAAAGACATTGTGGGTTGCCGATATAAAGTATACCCTTCCCGTTAAAAGTTTGGAAGAGTATACAACGTTATTCTATCTATAGAATTTATCCATAAGGGAAATCTAGTTTGAATTGATGAATTTAGGTATACTAGGTTTGATTCTATGCTTGATTTCCTTTACACCTAATCTCTCATTCGCTCTATAATGCTCCGTTGTAAGAAAATCATCTCTTCGGCTAAATGATGAATGCGCTTTGCAATTTTGTCATTGATAATTTCATCACTCTCCACATCAAAGAAATCATTATGTACGAAAACATTCGTTGATGGCACCAATCCTCGCAAGTAGGAAAGGACTGGTTTTAAATGATTTTCTGGTACAAGAAAATGTTTTTCTGAAGCTCCAGTTACAATAATTCCAGTGACTTTATTTTTAAAAGCATATTCCGGGAAGAAATCTAGTAGGTTTTTTAATACACCTGAAATAGATGCCTGATAGATGGGTGTGCCAAATACGACAAAGTCAGCGTCCAGTATTTTTTTAACTA
The DNA here is from genome assembly GCF_000577245.1 of Paucisalibacillus algeriensis. GTDB lineage: Bacteria > Bacillota > Bacilli > Bacillales > Amphibacillaceae > Ornithinibacillus. The sequence continues at coordinate 645,281 of NZ_CBYO010000022.1, read as the reverse complement.
CGTTCCACGTGTCATCATTATAATAGGTTAATGGTTCTCCACGACAAAATTCAACCTCATATTCCCTTAGATCAATTAACTCTGTATGAATACTAGAATCAATAAGAGTAGCGGCTGCTAATACATCATGAACAGCCTGCGATGTCTTATTTCCTGCTAATGTTGCCGATACGCCAACAAGTTTCAAAATATATATCCCCCCTCTTACAATTAACTATTTTTCTCCCTGAAAATCGGAAGAATCATTATAATCATAACGAAATCCATCTTTTTTAGCTATTTCTTTTCCTTTTTTGTTTTGCTGTTCAAATGCATTTTTTAGTCCAGCTTTCTTGTTGTTTTTCATTTGAAATTCCTCCTATAACTTTTTTACTATTGTCTCAGGATAAAATCGTACTATTCACAGATTGTGGTATGAATGGATCAATTTTGTGGAAATAGGATTAAATGTGGTAGGGAAATGCGCATACTAATCATACCTACACTTTGCGAGAAGGTGCTCACATGAAAGTTTTATTAGTATTAGGTAGTATTATTTTTCCCTTGCTAATGTATGTTTTAAAAAAGAAATGGGTCATGATGCGAGTTGTGTTTAATCTAAGTGCAATTATTTCATCATTAGTATTTGGAAATATAGCTGCCTCGTCCATCTATCAGATCATTAAAGACAATACCGTATTAATGACAAATATCCATGCGATTTTCCTAAATCCCTATTTCCTGATTACTGGGTCTTATTTGGGAATTTATAGCCTCTATTTATTACTTGTTTTAATGGAGGAAAACCTTAAGGGCTGATGCTATTAATAGTTGTCAGCCCTTGCGTATTCTAATGTATTAGATTGTTCAATTGGTTAATATGTTCCCTGTCTTCGTTTAAATTCTCTTCTACTAACTTCCTGCTTTCTGGGTCTAAATCTCCTCGAACAATTTCTTCTGTCTTCTGAATACCCATTTGTTGGCCGTCTATTGCCGTTTTAATGATGTCGTTCGTTTCGTTCGGTATTCCTTTTAGTCTCATCATATTTTCACTAATGGAAAGCTTGAAACCATTATCATGTACTGCCTTCCCACCGAGATTCTGAATTCTTTCTGCTACTTTTGCAGCATGTTCCTTATGGTCTATTTGGATACGTTGGAGCACTGTTTTAATTTCGGCTTCCTGGGTATGGTGGATAATGTCTTCATAAGAATGTATTCCCATGTATTCCCCTTGTAAATATTCGTTGAGTTCCTTTATGACATTTTCTTCTTTCAATATGTTTGCCCTCCAAGTATTAGCTATTTTCATTATTATTTGAGAAAACATTATTCCGTATACGAAACACATGGACAAATTGATTATGATACTAATCGATTCATGTTAAAATGATAGAATGTGTGTGGAAACTATTACGATAATCTGCCTAGGAGTGTAATAACATTGAACAAAAAGGACATAGCAAATTTTAAACGACAGTTCAAAGTAAACAATGATTTATTGAAAATACATGAAATTTTTTACGTGTATATTATGAAGGAATCAAGCGATATTTATCATCATCAAAGTTTCCCATTTGAGATGCTTGAAGAAGAACAGAAAGAACTATTTATGGATAATTTTAAAAAAGTACTATCCGGTCAGTTGGATGAAAAATTATTTGAGTTAAAGTTCCAACGTGATGTAGAAGATAATAGCCAGTTGATTCTTCATCAAGGATTATTAAGTAGGGATACAGAAGAATGGAAGAGCCATATGCTTCGATTGGTAGAGAAAATGTTACATGATAAGCAATATGAGATGGATATTGTGGTTACCTTTATTCGTGGAGAATATATGAAGCCAGTGAAGCGTCGCAATGAGGAAACAGAAGAAAATGAGCGGGATACAGTATTCTCCAATTCATTTATTTTATGTAGCATGAATAGTACACAAGATCCGAAAAAAGAATTACTCTTTGACTATGTGGAGAAGCAGTTTAAATATAATATTGTGGTAGACCCCATTATCAACTTGAAGGCACCGTTATCAGGATTTCTTTTCCCTTGTTTTTCGGATAATGCTGCAGACGTCAATCATGTGTTATATTCGGCTGGGAAGAAGTATGAGTTAAGCTATCACTTCATCGATGAAGTGTTGAATGCAGAAGAAACCATGACCGCTGAGGATGACAAGATAGTCTTTGAAGAAATCGTTAAAAAAGTAGCCGGAGATAAAATTAATACATCAACACTATCCAATGTTTATGACGAAATTCATCGTGTAATTGAAGAAAACGAAGAGGAAGAAGTTCCTAAGTTAGACTATAAAGATGTTGAAAAGGTCCTAAGAACAAGTGGTGTAAAAGACGTTGATACCGAAAAAGTAGAAGAAGCATTTAAGACCGTGATTGATGATGGAAATTATGAGTTAAAGGCAAGTAACATCTTACCGAAGTATTCATCTAAATCAATAAAAGTAAAAACAAAAGTAGCGGACCTTTCCATTAGTCCACCAGAACTACGCCATGTCCGCCAAGTACATCTAAACGGAAAAATCTACCTCATGATTGAACTAGAAGAAAACACCATGATCGAAGGATTCGAAATGGTACCAGAAGCACTCTTTCAAAAAGCAGAAGAATAGGCGGTGCCTGTCACTCCCCGGATTTTCGAATGCGAAGTTCTCGGGGAGTTTCCCCTTTAGCAAAAGTAAAAACTTCCCTTTCTCAAAAAAATAGGTAGTATAGAGGGAGACTATATTGTATTAATTTTCCAAGAGGAGGGACCTGCGATGAATCTACCTAATTGCCCAAAATGTAATTCAGAGTATACATATGAAGACGGGACAATGTTAGTGTGCCCAGAATGTGGTCATGAGTGGATGGTCAATCAGGAAACAGAAAATGATGAGGATAGTAGCATAATCAAGGATGCAAATGGGAATGTCTTAAGCGATGGAGATACTATCACCGTTATAAAGGACCTAAAAGTTAAAGGAAGTTCATCTGTGTTAAAACAAGGAACAAAAGTGAAAAATATTCGCTTAGTAGAAGGAGACCACGATATTGATTGTAAGATTGATGGATTTGGCCCGATGAAACTAAAATCAGAATTTGTGAAAAAAATATGAGCATTATCAAATGAAATAGCACTTCGAAAAGAAGAAAATATGATACACATATAAGTCGATTGGTTTTGTACTCGGAACCAATCGGCTTTTTTTGCGATAATTACTATAAAAATGACAAATTTAGATAAAATTCGGGGAGTGACAGGCACCAATAAAGGGCATAATATTGTGCAGGAGGGTATGTATATGAAAAACTTGTTATCTGTGTTTGCCCTTGGTGGTTTAAATGAGATTGGGAAGAATATGTATGGCATTGAGTATGGTGAGGATATTATTCTTATTGATTGTGGGAATAAGTTTCCAGATGAGAGTTTATTGGGGATTGATTTAATTATTCCGGATATTTCATATCTGGAAGAAAATAAGGATAGGGTACGTGCCCTAATTGTTACACATGGTCATGAAGATCATATTGGTGGGATTCCTTATTTCCTTAAGAAAATCAACGTACCCATTTATGCAACAAGGTTCACTCTGGGAGTAATTGAAATTAAATTAAAGGAACATCGAATTCTAAGGGAAACCGAGCTTTATGAAATTCATTCAGATTCCGTAGTCCAACTTGGAGCAATGAGTATTAGCTTTTTCAGAGTTAATCATAGTATTCCAGATTGCTTAGGTATTGTCTTCAATACCCCTGAAGGAACGATTGTGCATACTGGAGACTTCAAATTTGATCTAACTCCTGCCAATCAAGAACGTCCTGAAATACATAAAATGGCCGAGATAGGAAATAAAGGAGTCCTATTGCTACTATCTGAAAGTACCAATGCGGAACGAAAAGGATTTACACCATCCGAACAAATGGTTGGTGAAAATTTAGAGAATATGTTTATGAAAGCGAAGCAAAAAGTTATTGTTTCTACTTTCGCTTCCAATGTTAGCCGTGTCCAGCAGGTTGTTCAAGCTTCAGAAAAAACAAACCGGAAGTTAGTACTACTTGGTAGGTCGATGATAAATGTGATTGGGGTTGCGATGGACCGTGGCTATCTAAACGTCCCCAAAGGTATGCTAATCGAACCAAACGAAATTGATGACTATCCGCCAGAAAAGGTCACTATATTATGTACAGGAAGTCAAGGTGAGCCAGGTGCTGCCCTTAGTCGCCTTTCTACAGGAAACTTCCGCGATGCAGAAATCTTACCGGAAGATACCGTCATCCTTGCCGCAGGTCCAATCCCTGGGAATGAAAAAAATATATCTGCCATTATCGACAATCTGTACCAGCTAGGTGCTCATGTTATATATGGTTCAGGAAGTAGTTCAGGTATGCATGTGTCTGGCCATGGTTATCAGGAAGACTTAAAACTCATGCTGACACTGATGAGACCAACGTATGTTATTCCAATCCATGGAGAATATCGAATGCTACATCATCATCGATTACTCGCAGAATCTGTTGGTGTAGAAAAAGAAAATGTGTTTATTTTAAAAAATGGTGACGTCGTTGATATTGAAAATTCCGTTGCCCGCAGTACCAGGTCTATCCCAGCTGGAAGCACTTATGTTGATGGGGTGGATGTGGGAAATATTGATTTTGTACTACGAGATCGTAAACAAATTTCTGAAGACGGCATGATCATGCTTATACTACCGATGAGTAAACAAGAAGGTGAAATGTTGGCAGAACCAGAAATAATTTCACGTGGATTTGTTGACAATAACTTCTCACAGTTGCGAAAAGGGATGATTCGTATCATCCATGACACCGTCGAAGAATTGCATGAGGCAAATCGATACTCGTGGAATGTGAAGAAAAAGCAAATCAAAAAACTAGTAGGGCAGTATATCAAAGAGAAAACCAGGAAGCGACCAATGATAGTGCCTATTTTGATTGAAATATAATTCCTGGAAAATAGGGCAGGTTTATAATCCTTAGGATCATGAACCTGTTCTTTTACATTACCTATTTACAAAATAACAAAAAAGTGCAATAATATAATAAATTTCGAAAGGGGTTAGGTAATCATGATGCCGACTAATTGCTAATTATTAATTGATTTTCAAATTAATAAGGATTTTTAATGCATAAGCACCTATTATTTTATAGGTTTATTTGTTATGCCAATAGAAATCAGGGCAATTTAGAAGGTTACTTACTTAATCTGAAACGGAGATCATAATCGTACGACTGGGGAAGATTTGTACCGGTTCTTGTCGTATGGGTAGTTGTATTTGCTTTTTTTCAAGCATATAGCCGCCTCATTATTTTCACGGACTATTTTAGACTGTAAGAAGTATTTCTTCTTATGGTCTATTTATTTTGCAGCTGAATAGTAGTAGGATTCTTGTTGAAGCCTGTCCAATTTGGTGTAACGGACTAAGGGATGAAGGAAGGAAATAATATGTTAGAGCTTAAATTGAATGGAATAAAAAAATATATGGACGCAACTCTTGTGTTAGAAGATGTCAGTCTGGAAGCTTACGATGGCGATAAGATTGGGATTGTAGGTGTGAATGGAAGTGGGAAATCTACTATTCTTAAAGTGATTGCCGGAATTGAGCAGATGAATTACTACCCAGGTTATCCGCAAACAACAAGCTATGGGTATGATGAAGGATTAATCCATGTACTACCCCGTGGAGCGACGAGTGCCTATTTAGAACAAGTACCGGATTACCCACATGGTCTAAAAGTTATGGACAATCTCAATCTTGCTTTTGAAGAAATAGACGCAATCGAGAAACAAATGCGCGAACAAGAAGAACAGATGAAAAAGGTGGAAGGTAGTACTCTTGAAAAAGCACTTAATAAATACAGTAGTTTAGTCCATTTGTATGAAGTGAAGGGTGGATATGAACGTGATGAAAAATTAAGTAAAGTTTGTACGGGATTAAAATTTGATGAAAGTTTTCTGCAACGAGATTTTGATTACCTAAGTGGTGGTGAGAAAACAACCGTCATCTTAGGGAAACTACTGATCCATAACCCGAACATCTTACTATTAGATGAGCCAACAAACCACTTAGACATGGATTCCATTGAGTGGCTAGAGAATTATTTAAAAAACTATAAAGGCATTGTCCTGATTGTGTCGCATGACCGCTATTTTCTGGATCATGTCGCAACAAAAATCGTTGAGATTGAGGATATGGAATCTACAAGTTACAAGGGAAATTATTCATCTTTTGTAGAACAGAAGGAAGAAAACTTGCGAATTCAATTAGAACAATACCGTGAACAACAAAAGAAGATAAACACTATGGAAAAACAAGTAAAAGACTTGAGAGATTGGGCAATTCGTGCTGATAATAATAAGTTCTTTAGAAGAGCAGCTAGTATCCAGAAAAGACTTTCGAAAATGGAACGCCTAGATAAGCCAGTACTTGAAAGAAAAAATATGCGATTGACCATGAGTGAGTCTGAGCGCTCTGGAAAAGAGACCATCAAAGCAACAGACCTTACCAAAAGCTATGGGGAAAGATTACTATTCAGGGATGCTGGGGTCATGGTTCATTATGGCGAAAGAGTTGGTCTTATCGGTCCAAACGGTAGTGGTAAAACCACATTCTTGAAAATGCTGTTAGGTGAAGAACACCCGGACAAGGGGAAAATTGAGTTAGGTTCAAATGTAAAAGTAGCCTATTTACCGCAAAAAATATCATTTAATAATGAGGAGTTGATGTTAATTGAGGTCTTTAGAGAAGATATCTCTATCGTAGAGGGGAAAGCACGAGAGTATCTTTCTAAATTTATGTTTTATCAATCAAGTGTCTTTAAAAAAGTGAAGTATTTATCCGGTGGGGAAAGAATCCGTCTGAAGTTAGCCATTTTATTATATGATGAGGTAAATCTATTAATTCTAGATGAGCCAACCAACCATCTGGATATTGATTCTATTGAGACGCTGGAAGAAGCATTAGAAGACTTTCAAGGAACGATCTTCTTTATTTCACATGACCGTTACTTTATCAATAAAATGAGTAACCGTATTATAGCAGTGGAAGACTTTTCTTTAAATAGCTATCTAGGAAACTACGATTATTATAGACATGAAAAAGAGAAGTTTAGGCAGGAACAAGAAAGTAATGCGCTTGTAACGGAAGCAAAAAAACAGATAAAGCCCGTAAAAGCAGCAAGCGAGAAAAAGCAATCGATCAATCAAGCACGATTACTAGAAAAAATAGAATCTCTTGAAAAAGAATTAGAAGCTTTAGACGAAGCCATGGAAGTAGCGAATATTGATTACAACGAGCTTAATAATCTACACAATCGAAAAGTCGAACTTAGTGAAGAATTGGAAGTGGCCACGGATTTGTGGTTGACTGCTATGGAATAAATGCTATCAAAGGATTATGTTTAGAGTATTAAATAAACTACATTTCGATTGTTGTCTTAGAACATTGAAGAGAGAAAGAATAAGAAATGAGAAGAGGCTGGGGATAACTAAAAGATAAAAGTGAAGATCCGAATAATTTTATATATTAGCTCCGGAAATATACGGAGACTCCTGTGGGAAGGAAAGTAATATAAGTTATAACGTAAGGGTAAATAAATCTCAATATAGTTAATAAATTCTTAATATTTTTACAATAATAGGAAGGGAAATCAAAACTAATATCGAATTACTAAGAGGAAATAACTAAATCAATTTGTTGGAGGTAGCGATGGGAAGACTAGTACACTTTGAAATCCATGTTACGGACATGGACCGGGCTAAGAAGTTTTATGAAGAAGTATTTGGTTGGACGTTTGAAGATTGGAGCGATTATGCCGGAATGCCTTACTTTGGGGCTGTAACTGGTGATGCAAGCGAACACGGGATAGATGGGGCATTAATGCAACGAAAAGGTGCTTCACCAGAACCAGGGCAACCGATGAATGGTTTTTCTTGTACGATGAATGTAGAAGATTATGATTCTACTGAAGCCAAGATTCTTGAAAATGGAGGCAAAGTTGCTTTGCCAAAGTATGCTTTGCCTGGTATGGCATGGCAAGGTTATTATGTTGATACGGAAGGAAATGTTATCGGTATTCATCAACCAGATGAAAATGCCAAGTAAGAAATTCATGAGGGCAGATCTGTGTTGCTTTATGAGCAATAGTAGGGCTGCCTTTTGCCATTATTTATTCATAACTTATGCTTATTTAAAAACCCGTTTATAGTAAGATTAGTAAAGCAACATAAATCGATTAGGGGGGTTTTCATGGATATATGGATTGTTATCGTCATCATTGCTGTGTTATGTATAATCGGGTTGATTGCGACACTTATGGTAATAAAGCAAGAAGAAAACCGAATGAAACAATATGAAGAGGAAGGGGACACGGCTGAGAATGCATTAAAAAGGTCCCTGGAATATGAATCGAAATCGATATCTTCGAATGTAAAAAGTTTATCATGGATATATATTGTAGCGATTGTGCTATCGCTTATTGCGTTTGCGTTATATATGTATTTTAGGTAGAGGAAAGTGGTGAATAATGTGAATAACAAGATAAATAAAATCTCAACTAATCTCTGGTTTGACCATGAAGCGGAGGAAGCAGTTAATTTCTATACTTCCATATTTCCGAATTCTAGCATTAATCGAATTACTCGTTATGGAAAAGAAGGGCATGTTGGGACAGAAGGAAAAGTCATGACGGTTGAGTTTGAATTAGAAGGTCAAAAATTTGTTGCTTTAAATGGTGGTCCAATTTATAAATTCACGGAAGCGATATCTTTCATCATTCATTGCGAGTCACAGGATGAACTGGATTATTATTGGGATAGACTTACTACAGGTGGAGATGAAAAAGCTCAAGTTTGTGGCTGGTTGAAAGATAAATATGGTGTCTCGTGGCAAGTAGTCCCAGAACAATTAAATGCCTGGGTAAGTGATAAAGATACGGAGAAGGCTGAAAGAGTGATGAAAGCATTACTTCAAATGAAGACAAAGCTTGATTTAGAGACATTAAGAAAGGCATATGAAGGTTATACAGAAATGATCTACTTTAAGTAACTGTCTCTGTATCCACGCACTTTAGAAGAAATCCTGAAGTACGAAGAACAGCTTGGATGGTAGTAAATAGTAGTGATGCAAAAAAAGTATTAGAGGCTGCACCACCTGTTGAAAATGTACCATCACTCTATTTATCCGATACACTTGATAATGCGGTACGGTTTGGTAAATTACCTAGAGAATATTTAGGGAGGTATTGGATTGATCTTTCTGATACAGGGGTAGATGCAACTCTTCCAAGGGTAAGGGTTATTAATAAATAACCGTATTCTTATTGATGGAATGGTATATTTCAAAGGAGACAAAATGATAGATAAATTCTCTCCGATAGAAATAGGAATTTATATGGCCATCAAAGAGAAGAATCCAGCTGGATATAGTGTCCCTGTTTCTCTGCCCAATGATCAAGGGGTTTTCATGGTTAAGGCAATAGAACATGAATCGAAAATTAAGACAAAAATTGAAAATGGAAAACCAAAGGCTGTGTTTGAGGTTAATGTGGAAGCAATGATTGAAGAAGAAATTGAATCCAATCAATTGGACTTGTCCTCTATCCGAGAGATTGAAAAACAAGCATCTAAAAAAGTCAATCAGATGGCTGATAAATTCTTAAAACAGTTACAAAACGATAAATCGGTTGTATTCGGATTAGGTGCCAAGATCCGCGCAAAGTATCCAAGTTATTGGGATAATACGGTCAAAACAGATGAGAACTGGGCGGAGATTTATAAGGATATGGATATTCAAATTGATTATAATGTTAGCATTAGAAGGACAGGAATGGAGTGGAAATTACTTTAGTCTATTAGGTCTTGTTATTATGACGATTAGCTGATTTCATTTTGGAATCGGCTTTTTTTGTGTAAAACCATAAGTTATCGTACGTTGCTTTCTTTATAATGAAAAGGTATGTTGCATAGTTTACATTTTAGGTATATAATGATGTAGATATTATACCCGCTGGGGTATATTGGGGTTGTAGTAAGGGGGAAACAAGTTTATGGAAAGTCAGAAAGATTTAGTTCAATCATATATAGATAACTCCGAGAAACAAAAACAATTATATAAACGCACGCTTATTATCATAATTATTGCACAGGTTCTTGGCGGTGCAGGATTGGCAGCGGGAATTACAGTAGGTGCATTACTTGCGGAAGATTTGCTTGGCTCCAACACGTTGGCCGGCCTTCCTATCGCTTTGTTTACACTAGGTTCAGCTGTCGCAGCACTAATCATCGGAAATATCTCACAACGCTATGGCCGACGTATAGGTCTGGCTTCGGGATTTATTACTGGTGGTATTGGTGCTGTAGGTGTTGTGATTTCGGCCATTTACGATAATGTTCTTCTACTTTTTATTGCTTTATTAGTTTATGGTGCGGGTACAGCTACAAATTTGCAGGCTCGTTACGCTGGAACAGATCTAGCGAGTGAAAAACAACGTGCAACTGCAGTAAGTATGGCGATGGTTTCCACGACATTCGGTGCGGTAGCAGGGCCGAACTTGGTCGGTGTGATGAGCAAGTTCGCACTATCCATTGGCGTACCATCATTAGCAGGGCCATTTATTTTGGCTGGGGTTGCTTTTATCCTAGCAGGTGTGGTCCTATTTGTACTACTGCGTCCAGACCCACTGAAAATAGCACAAGCACTTGCTGTTAATAATAAAAAAGTGGAAGCTAGAGTTAATAACCAGACAGTAGAAGCTCCAAAATTGAATAAACATATTATTGTTATTGGGGCAACCGTAATGGTGGTCACGCAAATTGTTATGGTGGCAGTAATGACTATGACTCCAGTACACATGGGAGGGCATGGTCATGGCCTTTCAGCAGTAGGGTTAATCATTGGATTTCATATCGGAGCCATGTATTTACCATCCCTAATAACAGGTGTCCTAGTGGATAAAATTGGACGTAAAACAATGGCGATTGCAGCTGGTATCACCTTGCTCATTTCAGGGGTGTTAGCAGCATATGCACCAACAGAATCATTGACTCTGTTAACGATTGCATTAATTCTCTTAGGTCTAGGATGGAATTTTGGTTTAATTAGTGGAACAACATTAATTGTTGACGGTACAACACCTTCCAATCGTGCAAAAGTACAAGGGACAGTAGACGTCCTTATAGCGTTATCAGGTGCAGCTGGTGGTGCTTTATCTGGCATGGTTGTGGCAGGTTCTAGCTTTGCAGTATTATCAGTAGGAAGCGGTGTAATATCCTTGTTACTAGTTCCAGCCGTTTTATTTGTTCTCAAAAGTGATAAATAGAAGCACTTCCATATACATCTAAATAAAGATGTTCGTTTCAAATGAATGAGAAGCTATGATAATAGTAGATTTGAACTGATGTTTGACTGATATTTCTGCTGGAAGATGCAGTAATTCATGTAGCTTTCTAATGAAATCAAAGGCTATGATGTAATGAATATGACTGCTTGCAGGTTAAAGTGGAACGACGAGGTAGTAATTTCGGAGAATTTAACTAGAACTTTTGTATGGAATCGTTTAGGTAGATATTCCAACTACCTTGATGGTTCTTTTTTTATATTTATATTACACCTTTTCATCAAACTTTCACATTAGGCGGGTACGATACAATAGGACAGAGTTTTGAAAGTGAGGAAACATGGATGTCGATAGCAAGCAAATTAACCACAATAGGTATCATAGCCTTTAGTATAGCGATTGGATTCCTTTCCTTTTATCTATTTAGTAATAATGATCTAACCAAGGACCAAAAGAAAAAACATATAGAGGAGATAATGTCGCACCTAATCAATTTTATAATCTTTATCTGGGTTGGAAAGATTGTATTAAATCTTACCATTTTTATATCCGATCCTTTATCAATTCTTGCATATCCAAGTAATTCGAAAGCATTTTATTTTGCTACTGTACTTACCGCAATATTACTTTTATATAAATCGAAACGAAAAAACATGATGGTACTGCCTTTATTGGAATCCTTTGTTCATGTATTTCTTATCGGATCGTTTGTATACGAATTTATTCAATTTGTTATAGAGGATAATCGATTTGCTTTTGGTAATTTAATCTTAATAGCACTTCTAATTGGATTATACTTTTTCCTCCGTGAGCGCATGAAGGTCAGGATGTTATTGATGGTCATGGTTACAGCTTGGTCAATTGGAATGATTCTTTTAGGGATTATTCAACCTTTCGTAACCGTCTTTGGTTATATAATGGCACCATGGTTTGTTGGGGTGTTTTTCATTACTTGTGTTATTAGTCTAGCTTATAAAATAAGAAAGTGGGATGCATAATGGGTATTATTGAGACAGATACGATGCTACTTGCTGGGATGCTATTAGCGATTGGAGCCGGAGCGTTATCTTTTTTATCACCTTGCGTATTACCAATCTTTCCAGCCTATATGTCATACATAACTGGCATTAGTGTAAAAGAATTACAGAGTAATAAGAGTAGTAGGATGGTTCGGCAGTTATTTACCCACTCCTTCTTCTTTCTATTAGCCGTTTCGTTAGTATTTCTTAGCTTAGGTGCAAGTGCTTCCTTTTTAGGGCAATGGGCACAACAACTCTTAATAGGAGATTCAGGTTTGCTGATTCAACGGATTGCGGGAGTCTTTATTATTATCATGGGCTTATTCATAGCTGGATGGATTTCTATTCCATCGCTTATGAGAGAACGATGCTTCCATTACACGAAGAAACCGGTAGGGTATGTAGGAACATTCTTTATTGGATTAGGATTTGCTGCAGGATGGACACCTTGTATCGGACCTATATTTGGTTCTATCCTGTTCCTCGCTGCTAGTAACCCTGGTCAAGGGATATTTTATACACTTATGTATGTCGTCGGTTTTTCCATTCCGTTTCTTATTCTAACGTTTTTCATTGGAAAAACGAGGTGGATTGTCCGACACAGTCAACTTATTATGAAATTCGGTGCAGTCTTAATGATTATCATGGGATTAGTTCTTTTCTTTGGATTAATGCCACGTATTTCAGGGTTTTTGTTGGATTTAGTTCAAGATACATGGTTAGCAAGATTAGGATAAATTCAGGAGGTAATCTCAATGAAAAAATGGATTCTTATAGTCGTGATTATCGGTATGTTAGGTTGGGCAGTTTTTGATTTTGTGGACTCGAAAGGAAAAATAGCAGACCAGGGTGGAAACGTAGTTGAAGGACAAGAAATAGCAGATGATACCAAAAAGGGAGAGGCCGAAGAAAACAATGAGCCAGTTATTGGGTTGAAAGTTGGAAACAAGGCACCAGACTTTCAGTTGCAAACTTTAACGGGTGATAATGTGAAACTATCAGACTTTCGTGGGAACCGTGTAATGATTAACTTTTGGGCAACATGGTGTCCGCCTTGTCGAGCAGAAATGCCCGATATGGAGCAGTTTCATCAAGATAAAGATATTGTTATTTTAGCAATTAATTTAACAGATACGGAAACTAGTATTGAAGATGTAGAGAGTTTTTCTGATGAATATAAATTAACATTTCCTATCTTAATGGATTCTAATCTTGATGTGGCAACTCTTTATATGATACAACCAATTCCAACTACCTATATGGTTGATTCCAAGGGTATTATCAGTTATAAGGCACTTGGTGCAATGAATTATGACTTAATGGTGCAAGAGTTTGAGAAGATGGAGTGATCTTCTTATATAGTATTATAATGGGCAAGAGGTGAGAGGATGAAGCAAACAATTCTAGTGGTAGAAGATGACTTAATGATTCGTAAACTAATCAGCATATATTTAAGTAAAGCTGGATACGATGTGCTAGAAGCTCCAGATGGTGAAGCAGCAAAAGATGTCTTTTTAACAGAACATCCCTGTTTAATCATTTTAGACCTAATGCTTCCTAAGGTAAGTGGGGAAGAATTTACAACTTGGGTTCGCAAGCAAGAGCGGAATGAGGTTTCCATTATTATGCTTTCAGCAAAATCGCGAACAGAGGATAAAATCAACGGATTAAATCTTGGTGCCGATGATTATTTGGTGAAGCCCTTTGATCCGGATGAACTTGTAGCACATGTAGAGGCTGTTTTACGTCGTACAGGCCAGTTTTGCCAAAAGATTGCTTACAATGGTTTATGTATAAAGCCTAGAAAAGGAGAGGTGCTGCTTTATAATCAAGAGTTAAAGCTTACGAAGCACGAATTCAATCTTCTATATTATATGATGGAAAATCCGAATACAGTTATTTCAAGAGAGAATTTAATAGACCAGCTTTATCCTTATTCTGAAAAAATTATTCTTGATCGTACAATTGATGCACATATTAAGAAACTACGAAGAAAAGTAGAAGAAGATCCTGCTTCACCTAAGCGAATTATTACCGTTCGAGGAATGGGGTATAGATTTGTTACTGAATAAAATTCAAAATGTATTGCTTCCGAAACAATTTCTTTTTCGATTGACCTTTATTAATATACTAGTCATTACTTCATTTATTGGCTTGAGTAGTTGGGCAATTTATAATACTGCCTGTATTTTAGCAGACGGTTTAGTTACGATGAGTAGCCTAAAACAAGCACAGTTCGAAGCTACCCTCTTTCAATATTTATGGATTTTTAGTATTTCAACAATCATTATCGGAAGTATGACGCATTTTTATTTGACAAGAAAGATGATTCGTCCATTGAGGGATTTAATTCAATCCACGAAACAAATGAAGCTAGGGAATTATCCAGACCCTATTCGTGTGAAACCAGAGGGGGAAATTGGAGAACTTATCCATCAATTTAACGATTTGATTAATCAATTAAAGGATAATGAGCAACATCGACAGAAATTAGTATCTGACTTTTCGCATGAATTTCGTACGCCATTATCCAATTTGAATGGGTATCTTCTTGCATTACAAAATGGAGTAATTGAAGCGGACGAAACGCTATACCAGTCACTGTATGAGGAGTCAAAGCGGCTTGTGCAATTAGTAGAGCAAATGGAACAATTAAAAGAATGGGATTACGTCTCGACCCAAACCTTTTCGGAAAAATTTCCTGTTAATTTGAAGAAACTTGTGGAGCAATCTGTAGATATGTTTCGTTGGGTTTTAAAACAAAAAAAAATAAAAGTAGAAGTAGATGTTCAATGTAGCATGGTTACCGTGAATAACGGTGCACTTTCACAGGTAATTAGTAACCTACTGGACAACGCTATTCGCTATTACGAGGAATCAGGAACCATTAAAATAATAGGAGTAATTATTCGGGATGAATACAAGCTTTCTGTAACTGGTCCTGGAAAACCCATTCCAGAAGCAGACCAGGAACGAATTTTTGAACGTTTTTATCGTATCGATCATTCTAGATCACGTGAAATTGGAGGGTCTGGATTAGGACTCGCAATATCAAAAGAAATTATTGAGCATCACCGTGGTACAATAGGTGTAAAATCAAAAGGGAATGTGCACACTTTTTGGTTTCGATTGCCGCTGGAATAGCCGTCCCCGTGGCACTTGTGCATAAACCTAGATAACATACCATAAAAATTACCAAACAAAACATCAGAGAAAAGTTCATTTAAAATTAAGAAGATAAGATGGTTGACATTTTACCCCTAGGGGTATATCATGGGTCGTGTGATTGATTTACACGAGCTAATTTAGTGAGAACATGTAAAAGGCATTCCATAAACCGTCGTTTTTATGTAACGACTATTTTATTGCTAAATTTGATACCCGTGTGGGTATAAAGGGTTGTCAGCAATTAATGTTTTTTTGAAAAAAATAGGTAACTGAATGATACACTGGCAACATTACTTGAAGCAAAAGTTGGCAAGAAAATTAGCACACGAATCCTACAGATTATTTTAGCCTTTATGATAGCTGGACTCCGGTCAAATTTTTACTTGATATATTAATGTAGGACTCAGGTTTTTATTTATAAAGTTAAAGGGAGTGCTGTATTATGGCAAAACGAATTTTAGTAGTTGGTGGAGTAGCAGGTGGGGCATCTACTGCTGCAAGAGTGAGAAGATTAGATGAGCATGCAGAAGTTATTATGTTTGAAAAGGGACCACATGTATCTTTTTCTAACTGTTCTTTACCCTATTATTTAAGTGGGATTGTAGAAAATAGTGAATCGTTAGTATTAATGGACCCAGAAACATTTAAGAAGCGTTACAATATTGATGCCAGGGTTCATAGTGAGGTAATCAAGATTAATCGTGAGGAAAAAACAATCACAGTTAAGAATTATGCAACAGATACTACTTACGAAGAGACTTATGATAAACTAATTCTTTCACCAGGAGCCTCCCCTATTCGTCCAAGTAAAATCGAAGGTATTAACAATCCGAATGTGTTTACTGTTCGAAATGTAGTGGATATTCAACAACTCAATGCTAATATGTTAGACAAAGAAGTCAAAGATATAGCAGTTATTGGTGGCGGTTTTATCGGTGTAGAAGTGGCAGAAAATCTTCGTCTAGCAGATTACAACGTATCCTTAGTAGAATTTGCAAACCAAATTATGACACCATTTGACTATGACATGGCACAAATCCTTCATAAGGAAATGATTGACCATGGTATTAATCTAGTTGTGAATGATGGTTTAGAAAAGATTGGTGAAGGTTTTATTGAAACACAATCTGGTAAAAAAATCGATGCACAAGCAGTCGTTCTAGCAATTGGAGTGAGACCTGAAACAAGACTAGCAGAAGATGCAGGACTTGTAATTGGTGAAACTGGTGCCATAAAAGTAAACGCTAATTATGTTACTAGTGACCCAGATATCTATGCAGTTGGAGATGCTATTGAGGTGTATCACCGTTTATTGAATAAGCCAACACGCTTAGCTTTAGCCGGACCAGCTCAAAAACAAGCAAGAGCGGTAGCCAATCATATATATGGTAATCCAACCAGAAACCTAGGAGTAATTGGATCATCTTCCATTCATCTATTCGATCTAAATGCAGCATCAACAGGTTTAAACGCAAGAACCGCTGAAGCTGCAGGTATTAGCCATGATTTTGTATATATCATGCCAGGAGATAAAGTTGGATTAATGCCAAATAGTAATGTCATGCATTTTAAATTAGTGTATGAAATACCAACAGGTAAAATTCTAGGTGCACAAGCGATTGGAAAAGGGAATGTCGATAAGCGTATTGATGTGATTGCTACTATGATTATAATGGATGGAACAATTGAAGATCTAAAGGACTTAGAGTTAACATACTCGCCAATGCTAGGTACAGCAAAGGATGTAGTTAATCACGCAGCATTAGTTGGATTAAACCAACTACACGGGAGATATAGTGAGGTAAAAGTTTTTCAGGTTCGTGAATTAGTTGAGAACTATGCCTTTATTATTGATGCGCGTGAAGAGAATGAATTTGCCGCAGGGCACTTAATAAATGCCGTTAATATTCCTTTGAGTGAGTTTAGAGATAGATTGGATGAAATTCCAACTGATCGACCAGTTTATGTTCATTGTCGCTCTGGTCAACGAAGCTATAACATGGTCATGGCTCTACAGAACTTAGGTTACCATAATGTATTTAATATAGCTGGTTCCTATTTAGGAGTTAATCTGTATGAGTACTATAATGATTTAGTTACAGGTAGAGAGAAAATCGTTACTGAATATAACTTTAAATAATCCCATACCACTACTTCTAATAGTTTTCATATTTACTAAAAGAAACTTGGTTATATACCTTGTGGGGTATATTGTGACTGTATCCATATTTATAATAGGTGGTGGTATATGAGTATCTATTTAAGTGTAATTGCTGGCTCACTTTTATGTATTATGTTATATAAAAGATATTTTCCTGTACTAGGTATTCCTTGTAAAAAAACCGGTGATGATAAGACAAGCATTATTGTTCTAGATATAAGGGACTATAATATTGATGTAAATCAGGACCAAAGTAATTTGCGCATTCCCTATGCCTATTTGAAACGATTTATTCAAGTAATCCCAAATCAAAACATACATGTGATTGCAAATGATCGCCTTGAACTAAATTTAGGGGTAAGATATTTATTAGCGAAGGGATATCAAGTAGCCAGTTATCAAATTAGCAATTGTCCATGCAGGGATAAGGAGTGATAATAAATGGAATATGATAAATCGGTTGTCAATCGATTAAAGCGAATTGAAGGACAGATTAAAGGCGTTTTAAGTATGATTGAGAAAAATCAAGATTGTAGAGATGTCATTACTCAGTTATCTGCTTCCCGAAGTGCAATTGACCGTACCATCGGTTTGATTGTCAGTATGAATTTAGAGCAATGTGTTCGGGAAAATATAGAAAATGGTGAAAGTACGGAGCAAGTAGTGAAGGAAGCAGTAAATCTATTAGTGAAAAGTAGATAAGTTCAGCAATTCAATGGTGAAGAAGAGTTGATGAACTTTTCTTTTTTGATAAATATATACCTATATGGGTATAAGGTATATTGGAGGTAGTTAAACATGAAAGAAATTACAGCGAAAGAATTAGAACAGATATTAGTTTCAGAAGAAAAAGTGAATATTATTGACGTTAGAGAAGATGTAGAAGTTGCAACAGGTATCATCCCAGGAGCAAAGCATATCCCACTGGGTCAAATTCCAGAACGCCTAGAAGAATTAGATGAAAATGAGCATTACTACATGGTATGTCGCTCAGGTGGGAGAAGTAGTAACGCATGTCAATTCCTAATCCAAAATGGATACAATGTAACAAACATGCTAGGCGGCATGCTTGATTGGGAAGGCGAAATGGAGTAATTTCTCCTTTCCTATTCAATAAAAAGAGGAGTAATTAAATGAATATGATTGAATGGATTTTATTAATTATAGTCATCGCTTTTTTCATTAACCGATTTATGCCTGTAAAAGGTGTAACAAATTTAAGTGTCCAAGAAACTAAAGATAAATTCAAGGATAACCATGTACAATTCATTGATGTCCGTACACCTAGTGAATATAATTCAAATCACCGAAAGCCATTTAAAAACATTCCACTTTCCAATCTATCTAACAACGTGGAAACACTAGATAAAGAAAAAGAAGTCGTTGTCATTTGTCAAAGTGGAATGAGAAGTGCAAGAGCAGCAAAAATGTTAAAGAAACAAGGCTTTCAAAAAATATACAATGTTAAAGGCGGCATGAGTGCTTGGATTTAGGAAGGGAAGAAAAAGAATGACTTTACAAGTTACACATGAAGAAGTTATGGTTATATCTGCAAACCAACTAATTGGTAATTTTCTTCCTTATTGATAAAAGTATAAATATGGCACAAAGGGCGAATAAGGTTTCGTCCTTTCTCATTTTCTTTCGACCAGTGGTATAATTAGTATGTAAATAACATATCAAAAACGCAAGAAGGTATTCTTTAAATGAATAAACGAATAACATAGAAATGTACAGAGGTAATAAACATGAATCCATACATAACAATCTATACAACTACCCTTTGTCCAGTTTGTAAGATGGTAAAGCAGTTCTTAGACACTTTTGAAGTATCCTATAAAGAGGTAAATGTGGACATCAATCCTTTGGTCTTATTAAAACTAATTGGTAAAACTAGAAAACTATCCGTTCCACAAACAGAAATCAATGGAAAATGGGTATCAGGCTTTGATCCAGAAAAGCTATTGAAGGTAATAAATGAAGCGAGGAAGTAATTCCTAAGTTTGATAGGGGAGAATGGAATGATTAACTTACGAAATAAACCTACTATTCTAGGTGATAAAATAATATTGAGACCATTTAAAGTAGAAGAAGATTTTCCTAGAATAGAAGAATGTTTACAAGATCCTGAAGTTATTAAATTAACAGGAAGCACCCCTGGATATAATCGGGAAGAAGTTTATGATTGGTATAATACTAGAAACGAACAACCAGATCGTTTAGACCTTGCTATCGCTGATAAAACAACGAATACATTAATAGGGGAGGTCGTTGCCAATCTATATGATGAAAAAAAGAGTAGTATGAACTTTAGAATATTAATTGGACCAAGAGGAAGGAATCGTGGGTTTGGCACAGAGGCCTCTCAATTGATGATTGATTATCTCTTTACACATACGGACTTAAATCAAGTGACTTTAAGTGTATTTGCATTTAACCCACGAGCAAAGACAGTTTATGAGAAAGTTGGATTTCAATTTGATAGTGTAGATGAAAAAGACTTGGAATTTGAAGGGGAATGGATTGATTCAATCAATATGAAATTGACAAGGGATTGGTGGAAAAAGAAAATAAATTAATCATTAGGCAAGGAAATCCTTGTCTTTTTTTTATGCCAAATATGCTACAATAAAGTAAGAGTTTTCCGAATGTTAACTAAATTTATGTTAATAGTCATATAGAGGGGGAGGATAATAAATGGTTTTTGATTACAAGCAATATGATGGCTTAAGTTTGGCTGAACTAATCCGAAAGAAAGAAGTAAAGGCAGAAGAAGTCCAAGAAATGGCCATACAAGAGATTGAGAAAAAGAATCCAATTCTTAACGCAGTGATCCATAAAATGTATGAGTCAAAAGATAATGGTAAGTCAACCGGTATTTTTGCTGGTGTTCCAGTATTAACAAAGAATATTTCTCAAGAATCAAAGGGGCATCCAATGTCGGCTGGTTCAAGGGTTTTAGCTGATTACAAGGCAGACAATGATAGTGAATTCGTTCGTCAAATAAAGAATACAGGTGTATCCATTATTGGCCAAACAAACGTCCCAGAATTTGCTTTGATGGGAATAACGGAACCTACTTTGTATGGACCCACACGGAATCCTTGGAATACGGATTACACACCTGGTGGGTCAAGCGGAGGCTCTGCAGCAGCAGTTGCATCTGGGATGGTTCCAATTGCTGGTGCTAATGATGGGGGTGGCTCGATTCGGATTCCAGGCGCTTTTTGTGGATTATTTGGAATAAAGCCTACTCGAGGTCGTGTACCAGTTGGTCCTGTCAGAGGACGTGGGTGGCAGGGTGCTTCCGTTGATCATATATTAAGTCGTACTGTTCGGGATAGTGCTGCCATGCTTGATCAATACCAGTATGACCGTGCAAATGCCTTTATTGCCCCACCTTTTGATGGTTCCTACTTAGCAGCGGTACAGACTCCTATTAATCGATCATTAAAAATTGCGTTTACCACATTATCTCCATTGGGTACTCCGGTAGATGAAGAATGTGAGGAGGCGGTACATAAAACAGTAAAGTTATTGGAAAGCATGGGGCATTATGTGGAAGAGAAAGAAGCTCCAGTAAATGGGAAACAATTAGCGGAAAGTTATATGATGATGTATTTTGCAGAGGTTAGTTCAACATTACGGGAACTTGAAAGTGTGATTGGTAGAAAAATTACGTTTAAAGATGTTGAACCAACAACATGGATACTTGGATTACTTGGTAAAGTTGTGACAGCAGAGGAATTCTTAACTAGCCTGAAATTCTGGGATGAGGTGGCCATCCAAATGGAAAACTTCCACGATGAATATGATTTCTACATAACACCTACAACAGCTTATCCTCCATCTAAGATAGGAGAGCTTGACCAAACAAGTTTTGAGAAAACGCTAATTCGAGTAGTTGGTGGTTTAAGATTAGGAGGAGTACTCAAAAAATCAGGATTCGTTGAGGAAGTGGCTAATAAGAGTCTTATGAGGACTCCTTTTACGCAACTTGCTAATTTAACTGGTCAACCTGCAATGACTCTTCCTATGCATTTGACGAAGGATAATCTTCCATGTGGCGTACAAGTAATGGCAAGACGTGGACGTGATGATTTTCTGTTTCAACTTGCAGGTGAATTAGAAGGAACCGAGTATTGGATAGATGTGGAAGAAAACCCTAACTATGTATAAATTAGTATCCAATTAATCTTTGTTATCTTTCATAATTTATAAGACTTTTCTCGAAGTTTCTGTTGCAATTCTTAACGCAAATGGATATAATAGGAACAAATGTTCTTGTTAAGGAGATGTAACAATGAAAAGTATCTTCCAACATTCCATTGAAACTAATCAAAAAATAGTAATCTTTTATATAGATAGTAGTAATAATCTAACACAGCGAATCATACGTGTGATTAAAATGAATGAGGATCTACTCGTGGCGTATTGTTATTGGCGTAAAAAAGTACGCACGTTTAAAATAGAAAACATTCTTTCAACAGGACCTGTGAAGAAAAGAATGGGAGCTTAAAATTAATAAAGCATCTACACAAGGATAATGATATTATGAGGCCCAAATCGGGTCTCATTTTTTTGTATCTATTATAGAGATTGAAATACTAGCATATTATAAAGCATGTCCACTTAAAGTTTTACCCGGTATGATTTTGTCTCTGTAAAAAGGTGTCTTTTAGCCATAAAATAATCACGGAGAATTATTAAAAAACTTCTTGAAATACTAGTTTTTCCTTCAAACCTTGTTATGATATAAAGGCAAGGTTTACAATAACGATATAGATACAGAAAATATCGGTAGGGCAATTCGAAATAAAGATGCTATGTTAGGCATCAGATTAACCAAGGGTGGAATTACGATGCAACTGAAAAAAGTACTACCAATTCTATTTCTCATCATGTTCCTTGTTATGGTTGGCTTTGGGATTATTATTCCTGTACTTCCATTTTACGCAGAGGACATAGGTGCCTCGCCTACTGAACTAGGATTATTAATGGCTATTTATTCATTAATGCAATTTATCTTTGCACCGATATGGGGACGCGTCTCCGATCGTATTGGACGAAAACCCGTTATGATGATAGGAATTTTTGGTTTATCCTTGTCCTTTTTCATGTTAGCTCTATCTACAGAACTCTGGATGTTATTTGCTGCACGAATCGTAGGTGGAATATTATCAGCAGCGAACATGCCGACAGTCCAAGCATATGTTGCCGATATTACATCGGAAGAAGACCGAGCGAAGGGAATGGGCATCATTGGGGCTGCAACTGGTCTTGGTTTTATTTGTGGTCCAGCAATTGGTGGAACCTTTACGAATATTAATCAACATATGCCTTTTTATATTTCTGGTATTGTTTCATTCTTTACATTAATCTTGGTCGCATTGATACTTAGAGAATCTATTCATGTATCTGGAGTTAAACAAAGAAAAGGAAGTATTTCTAGAAAAGATGTTTTCGGTGGTCCGTTAGCAATGTTATACTTTCTGAACTTTTTCGTTTCTCTTTCACTAGCAGGCTTAGAAGCAACATTTGCTTACTTTGCTGCAAGGAAAGCTGGAATCGATGCAGTTACATTGGGCTATGCTTTTATGATTATGGGGCTTGCTAGTGCGATTGTTCAAGGTTCCATGGGAAGATGGACAAAGAAATACGGGGAAGCACTTATTATTCAAGCTGGGATCTCCATATCAGCAATTGGTTTTGGACTCATACTATTTATCCAAGACTTTACGTCAGCAGCTATTTTCTTGGCGGTGTTTGGTATTGGAAATGGAGTTATCCGGCCAAGTGTCTCCTCATTATTAACGAAGAAGTTTAAATCAGGGTATGGTGTTGCAACAGGATATTTATCCTCATCCGATTCACTAGGAAGAATTATTGGACCGGTATTAGGAGGATATTTATATTCAATTAATATAGGCTTTCCATATATTTCTGGGATGTTTTTGTCGGTGCTTGCGTATTTATTATTTCAAGTTTATACTTCGCGATCTAGCATGGCAGAGCACGGTCGAACACCTGGAACCTAAGAAACCGACAATACAAGAAATCTTGGAGTTAACATTTCCCTGGATAAATTGGGATGGATACGTAACATTCAACCTGTGGCAGACTAAGTATAAGGAGGATAGTTTATGTGGAACGTGACAAAGGAAGCTAGATTAAAGTTTGAAAAATGTAATCTCTTACCTATACATGAATCGGATGAAGAATGGGAAATGGCATTAAGGGATGCCGAATTAGAAGGAGAGGACATTCAAGCACGTTTAAAAGAAGAACTGGAAGAAGTAAAGGATGACCTACTGCATGTCTTACCTAGCCGTTTCATTCCTTACCTTGAAAATGGTACATTAAACCAACCAACATTACCTAAAGTAGTTCGGGAAGATTATTTAGATTGGGTTAGAAAAAATAGTCTTGAATTTGAGCAAAAATTGGATGCTGCTTATAAGAATACACAAAATGCAGTTACGTATTTACCGAATAATATCCAAGAAATTTTTGAGGAAAGCTTACATGATGCAACCATTGAAAGAATAGAACGGGAAGATCAGACACTACACCTATTTATGAATACAGATGGTGGCTTTTCAACGAAATCCATAATACATCTTCTATTTAAAAACGTACTTACCGAGGAAGCGAATGTACCAATTCAAACTGACCAATGGCTAATTTATTATGAATTGCAAAAAACAGATGAGGGTTTTGCTTTTCGTGTTCTTTTTGATGTTCCTGATACAGAGTGGACGATTACCATGCAGGAAATGGATGGTGAGTATTACTACCGTCCAAGCATTTATACCATATTACGTGATGAGGAAAAACTGGAAATGACTTCAATAACGGAATACATTAGCGGGTTAAATTTGAAGCATCGCTATTGGTTTATAACACCAGATGTCATTTGCTATATAAATTCTATGGAGGATAGTATTGAATTAGAAAATGGTAAAATAGAGTTTCGATTAAACGACTTCATAATAAACATTGGAAATGAAAGTTACACATATAATCGAAAGGAATTTAATCCGGTTGATTTCATATACACAGATACGTATGAGGATCCTTATGGGTACTTTGAGGAGTTATTATTACCTGTCGAGGACAAAGAAGCGATAGAAGCAGCAGTTCTTGGCGATAATTTAGAATTACAGGTAAGCGCATGGAATACGATGTATGAACATCCAAAAGAACTTGCAGATAGTATTAATCTAGTACTGTCTAAAATGGTTATAACAGATGAAAACGAAATGATGCTATCCGTTTTCGTGAATGCCTTCTATCAAGAAGGTATTTTACAAGATGACATCGCAAAAAAATACCAATCATTATTAGACTAGGGGGAGAAATTTATGATTCAAATCGGAATTATTGGCCTTGGTGCGATTGGCCAACGCTTAATCAGTCAATTTACAGAATATAAGGAAATAGAAGTTGTTGCTGTCTGTGATCATGTAGCGGCACTTGCAACAAAAAAAGCAGAAGAACTTGGTGGGGTAAATGCTTACACTGATTATCAAAAATTGTTAGAAGATGAGAAAATCGATTTGGTATATGTCGCAGTACCTCCTAAATTCCATTATCAAATTGTGCTAGATGTAATCCAAGCTGGGAAGCATGTTCTCTGTGAAAAGCCGCTCGCAAACTCCTTGAAAGAAGCAGAAGCAATGCTTAAAGCTGCTCAAGAAGCAAACATTATTCATGCCA
This sequence comes from Paucisalibacillus algeriensis, assembly GCF_000577245.1. Taxonomy (GTDB): domain Bacteria; phylum Bacillota; class Bacilli; order Bacillales; family Amphibacillaceae; genus Ornithinibacillus. The sequence continues at coordinate 619,887 of NZ_CBYO010000022.1, read as the reverse complement.
TGAACTTCCCACTTAACTATGGACAAGCTTCAGCTAGGTTTGCAGAACTAATCGATCAGCAGTATGTTGGTAAACTTCGTCGTCTAAAGCTTACCATGCACTTTCCAGAATGGCCGCGCCTTTGGCAAAAGAATGATTGGGTAGGTGGACGTGAACAAGGTGGATTTGTTCTCGAAGTAGGTGTTCATTTTATCCAACAGACCCTGAAAATTTTTGGAGATATAAAAAACATTGAAACTCGACTGGAGTTGCCAGATGACCCTACAAAATGTGAAACAGGCATTATTGCAACAGCTGAACTGGAAGACGGGACACCAGTATTAATTGATGGGCTTAGTCACTTTTCTGGCAATGAATATATTGGATTTACTGCCTACGGAACAGAAGGAGTTCTCACACTTGATAATTGGGGTGAATTAAAAGGTGGGAAAAATGGGGAAGAGCTAAAAGAAATCTCATCTACATCAGTTCTACATAAGAGTTTGCTAGATGAATTGACAAAAGCCATCAAAGGGGAAGCCGCGGAAATTTATGATTTTGAAATTGGTTATAAAGCACAAGCGGTGCTAGAGCAGTTAAGGAAAAATTAAATTTAAAAGTAACAATCATTTTAGTGAGAAATCTTGATGATAATGGATTAAATACACAATAATGGATAAGGTAAACAAGGTTGTTTGAACTAGTTTTTGAGCTTATCTGACAGTATCTATCTAGATGATAGATGCTGTTTTTTTATGATTAGTTATTATGGGACCCTTACATAAGAAGCGGTGTAACGGAATATATTATCTTGATAATACCTTTCTTTGATTTAAATAAGAATTGGGTGTAAAATTATACATTGGATATGAAATCATCTGAAAAGGTAAGGTGATTACAATGAAAAATGTTAAGAGCTTTATATTTGTTGTTCTTGGTTTTATTTCGTTTGGTATCGGTGTAGCTGGTGTGGTACTTCCTGTACTTCCAGGTGGGCCGTTTTTCTTATTTGCAGCTTTTTGTTTCGGTAAAAGCTCGAAGCGAGTGGAAAACTGGTTCAAGGGTACATCGTTTTATAAAGAATATGTGGTAAGACTTCGCGAAAATAAAGGAATGACTAGAAAAGAAAAGATTCGTATTAACCTTATCGCAGATGCCTTTATCCTATTTTCAGTTATATATGTAGATATTGTTTTAGTGAAGGTAATTATGATTGTTCTTTGCCTTATTAAACACTTTTACTTTATAAAGAAAATAAAAACAATTACACCAGAAGAAGCAAAGATTATTCGTGCATCGTTAAGACAAACGGTAAATTAATATAAACCTCACAAGCTTTCGCTTGTGAGGTTTTTTATGGCGATAAGCTCCAAGATGGTTGGGTGGGTATCAGGAATCGAAATTATTTCATTTACGGAAGAGTATGTTGATGTTAAATTAACAGTATATAAAATATGAATTCTAATGGAGAAAAGTTATGGGAATAAACGACGTAATAGTTTACATAGTAATCGGGTTTTTATGTTTAGGCGCAATTGATAAAATAATAGGGAATAAATGGGGGTTAGGTAATCGCTTTACGGAAGGTTTCATGACCATGGGATCACTTACTCTTGCAATGGTTGGAATCATATCACTTGCCCCTGTGATAGCATCGATTTTAACCCCAGTAATTGCACCTGTCTACGCTTTAGTTGGTGCTGACCCTGCTTCGTTTGCGAATACCATATTGGCACTCGATATGGGGGGCTACTCATTAGCAACCGAGATGTCTCAAAGTGAAGAAGCCGAAACTTTTTCGTGGGTCTTTTTAGGGACGATGATGGGACCAACGATAGCATTTACAATCCCGGTGGCACTAGGGATTATTAAAAAAGAGGATCATCCGTACTTTGCTAAAGGAATTTTATTAGGCTTAATTACTGTACCGATTGGTTGCTTAGTCGGAGGATTAGTTGCTGGATTAGATTTATGGATGATCATTAAGAATCTCATTCCTATGATTCTACTATCGATTCTAATTTCAATTGGATTGGTTAAATATACGGATAAGATGATTACTGGATTCTCCATTTTTGCAAAAGGGATTGAAATTATTGCGATTGTCGGTCTTGCTGCAATAAGTGTAGAAACCTTTACCAATATTGTAATTTTCCCTAATATGACACCGATTGATGAAGGTGTAAAGATTGTTGCAATGATAGCAGTTTTTCTTGCCGGTGCATTTCCGCTTGTATCGTTTATATCCTATATTCTTAAAAAACCGTTGATTAAACTTGGTGGGCTACTAGGCATTAGTGATATTTCAACAGCTGGATTAGTAGCAAGTATGGCTCATAATATTCCCATGTTATCGTTGCTCAAAGATATGGACCCTAGAGGAAAGATAATAAATGTTTCCTTTGCAGTAAGTGGTGCCTTTGTTTTAGGAGGCCATCTAGGTTTTGTTGCTGGAATAAATAAAGAAATCGTATTTGCGATGATTATTGGGAAAATGGTCGGGGGAATTAGTGCCGTGCTATTAGCAGTTATAATGACTAGAAAAGGGGTAGAAGAGTCTTACGGGTAAATACCATCAAAGTCCAAGTTCAACCTTTTGCTAGCAATAAAAACCTCCTAACTCTACATAAAAAATAATACCGATGTTTAAGTTGTCCACCTTTTGGATACATATATAATAGCTTTAAAAATATATCATCACTAGGAGGAAACGCATTATGAGTTTCATTTGGAGCTTAATTGTCGGAGGTATTTTAGGTTGGATTGGTAGTTTAATCGTTGGTAAAGATATCCCGGGTGGTGTTATTGGAAATATAATTGCTGGAATTATTGGAGCATGGATTGGGACTGCACTACTAGGAGATTGGGGACCGGAAATAGGTGGATACTCTATAATCCCAGCTCTAATCGGAGCTATTATCTTAATATTTGTTGTTAGTTTAATTATGAAGGCAGCAAGGAAGGCAACATAATCATCCATACCCAACTCTCCATTCAGAGTTGGGTATTTTTCAGATACGATAAAATTTGCTGCAAGTATTGCTCGAAGTTATTAGCCATCTTAGTAGATTGTAAATCCTTTAGAATTTGGATGGAGTGGTTGATTTTGACCACACCTTCTTCTTTGTTCCCAGTTCTTATATCATAGACACCTTTGAGTTGTAATAAATGTACTCTTTCTAATAGGTTCTCTTCAGAAAGTGCAAGATTTTCAAGATAAGAAATAAACTCACCAATTTCTTTTTGATATGTAAATTCCTCATGAAATCGATTAACAGGTCCTAGCAAATAAATAATCGTATTAAAAAGAACAGTGGTGATAGCATCTTTAACCTTGTTAAAATCTTTAAAACGATTACTTTTCTGATAGGCAGTTCTCGAAAGCATAATGACCATATCGGTTTCGAGAAGCAGGAGTGTTCCATTATAAAGTGCTAACTCATAGTATCCCCAAACTTCTACCCGAAATAAATAATCGGAAAGAAGTCGAATGTCATTTTCCTCAAAATCTTCGTCTATAAACTGTTCATCCACAATTTGTCCTAACATCATAATCATTAATGCATTCCAATGATAGGTTTCCACTCCATATCTTTTCCATTTTTTCATTTCCTCGTTCTTCAATTCTTTAAGTAGTTTAGCATTCCGATTCATATAGGCCGTATTAACTGATTTAAAAAATTGTTCTAGTTTGTTAGGTTGAAAATCATGATGGATGTATAAAAACTCATCAAAACTTAGCATTAACTTTTCTAATACGCTTGTCATAAGGCCCAGGGTAATGTCAGAATCAGTCCGTTCAAACTTTGATAAAAAAGATATCGAACAGATTCCATCTGCAAGCTCTTTTAGTGTTATTCCCTTTTGTTTCCTGATTTTTCTGAGTGTTTTACCGTATGCCACCACATCATTCCCCCTAAGAAATCAAAAATTCCACTATATGACAATTTTGAAAAACTATTATAAGAATCAATATACAATAAAATCAGAAAAATTAAAACGATATATTATAGGAGGTACAAAGAAATGAGAGAATTTATTATTAAAAATGGAACAATTATTGATGTGGAAAATGGTAGTTCTTTTATCGGTTCAATTGAAGTAGAGGGAAATAAGGTAAAAAGAATTTTTAAGAAAAATGACGTGTTACCGGTGGGGATTGACACTGCTGATGCAGAAGGTAAATATATTATCCCTGGCCTAATCGATATGCATTGTCATATAAATGAGAGCTACGCACCTCATTTTGTTGCATCAGGCGTAACGACAGTACGTAACACGGCCGGAAATGTCCTACTACTTAATAATTTAATCCAGAAGCCTGACAATGCACCGACACCTAGAGTGTATGCTTCAGATAGAATGATTGACGGAACACCTGGGCAATGGGGACCAACTAACTATGGTAATTTTGTAACAGATGATCCAGAAGAGGCTAGAAAAGAGGTTCGTAGGCAAGTAGAAGTAGGGGCGAGATTTATTAAATTATATGGTTGGATTAAGAGAGATGTCATGGAAGCGGCAACTGATGAAGCGAAGAAATATGGCTTGGAAGTAGCGATTGATTTAATAAACTCGAAGGATGTAACAGCATTAGATGCAGCGAAGGCTGGTGTTACTTGGTTTGAACATGCATCTGGATTTGCACAAGAGATATATAAAGGTTGGAATACGCAAGTTGATCAAGCAGAGTGGAGTCATATTAATTGGGAAGATCCAGATCAAGAGAAAATTATTGAGCTTTGTAAGAAAATGCTAGAATGGAATGTAAAACTATGTCCAACAATGGTTCTATTTGATCAAGCAATGAGTTATCCATCCATTTGGTCACCTAAAAACAATGTGATTGAATCCATTGGAAATCTAAAGAATCTAGTACAAGAGTGGAAAAAAAATATAGCACATATAGATTTAATCAAAGAAAGTACCGCTGTCATAAACACCTTGACGAAATCTATTGCAAAAACCTACTTTGATATGGGGGGGACAGTGGTTGCTGGGACTGATACTCCGGCATTGCTTAACACGTATCCGGGGATGGCACTTCATCGGGAACTAGAGATATTTGTGGAGATCGGATTTTCAGAGTTAGAGGCATTACAGGTAGCAACAGTGAATGCGGGTAAATCTATTAATCTTGATGAAATTGGTGTTATTAGAGAAGGAAATATCGCTGATCTCGTTATTTTAAATGATAATCCATTAGATAATATTAAACATACACAGGATATCCATACCATTGTTAAGGGCGGAAAAGTCTATAGCCAAGAGGAAATATTAAGCCATATTCCAAGTGATGAGGAAATGGAGAAATCAATTGGCGAATTTATGGAAGAATGGGAAGCAGTAGGAGTGAATTAAGGAAAATGAAGTGGGAGGGACTATCCCTCCCATTATTGCTGTGAAAGTAAGTTCTCTTTTCGATAGCTTGTGATACTAGATAGTTGCGCACATTCATGAAAAGCTGCATGTATACAGCCTAGGCATCGATTATGCGAGAGCATATTCGATGGTATCACCAGTATGCTTGAAAATAAACCTCTCCAATTCCTCATACAATCCAGATACTCTGGTCCAACAGCTTAGGAACAAGCCCAGACAAAGGGACAATTCCCTATTTTTTTCTTAAAAAGGATTAATGATATTAAAGAAGTTTTCCTCTCGAGTAGTATCCATAAATGGCATCTTCCCTTTCCTGAGAATTAGTACCTTTGGTTTAAGGCTTTCATTAGGGGATGTGCTAATAAGTATTGACCGAAATAGGTTTTCTTAATAGAATTAAAACTATATAATTTAAACGCTTTCATTAATTAAAAACCGAAATATAATATGGAATTTGAGCTAAAAGAATAATAGCTTGGTATTGAGATGAAATTCTTTTCATAAACGAGAGGACTTCAGGGGCGATAAAAAATCAGAATAAGGGGACACACACAATGAAATATGATTTTACTTCATACTATGACAGGCGTAGAAATGGTTCTTGTAAATGGTTAAAATTGAACACGATAGATGAGAAGTCTAGAGACAATGTCATTCCAATGACTATTGCAGATATGGACTTCCCTACATGTCCAAAAATTGTAGATGCCGTTAAAAAATATGTTACTACAGAAGTTTTAGGATATTCCGAGCCAACTTATGATTACTTAGATTCAGTTAAAAATTTCTTTGAAGAAGTACATGATTTTTCAATTGAGAAGGAATGGGTGATTACTTCCCCTGGAATTGTACCTGCTTTATCCACATGTGTTAGAGCTTTTACACAGGAAAATGATGGCGTAATTATGATGACGCCAGTGTATAATCCGTTCTATCACGTAGTTGAAATGCAAAATCGTCGGATAGAAGAATGTGCATTAATTTTAAAGGATAATCGCTATTATATTAGTTTCGAAAAGCTTGAAAGCCTTGCTAAGAAGGACGATGTAAAAATGCTCCTTCTATGTAGTCCTCATAACCCAGGTGGAAGAGTTTGGACAAAAGAAGAACTACAAAAGTTGATAGACATTGCACTGGAAAACAATCTAATTATCGTTAGTGATGAAATCCATGCTGATATTACTTTAAAAGGCAAAAAGCATTTTATTTTACCATCTGTAGACAAACGAATTGAACGTTTGAGTGTTGTCTGTACCGCTGCATCAAAAACATTTAATATTGCAGGCCTACAAACCTCTAACATTTTTATTGCCAATCCGGAATTAAGACAGAAATTTGTAGATACAAACTTAGCTTCCGGTATTGAGAAAGCAAATGTACTTGGTTTAGTCGCAACAAAAGCAGCATATGATCATTGTCGAGACTGGATGGAAGAGATGAAAATAGTTATTGAGGAAAACCAAGATTTTGTAACAGCTTTTTTTGCCGAACTTAGCCCTAGATTTAAAGTAATGGAGCAAGATGCTAGTTTCCTAGCTTGGATTGACTATAGTGAATTAAATGTGGATGAAAAGGAATTTTATGAATTTTTAGCCCAAGAATGTAATTTCTTCGTTAATAGTGGAAAAATGTATGGAGAGGTATCAAAGTACTTTATCCGCATTAATGTCGGCATACCGACTGAACAATTGAAAAAGAATCTGGAGAGATTCAAGCGGGGAGTGGAAGGTAAGTATCTATATAGTAGTGCAGGACAAAATTGACTTTTAGTAAAAAACGCTCTTGGTGAGCGTTTTTAACTTTTACTCATTACAGTAAAATAATTAGCTTTGTTATCTGCTTTTTTTTGTTAAGGTATATGATATGACAGTTGAAAGCTTATTGGTTTGAAAACTGTGGAAAAAAGAGCAGATAAGAGACTTGATAAGATAGAAACCGCACCGCATTAAAAAAATAAAAATTAAAGGACGGTCAGTCTGTATCAAAGTAGACATAACTACTGTGAAACAGTTTAACCGTCCTTATAACAGATTAATTTATTGAACCCCTACTGCATCATATGCTGCCATAACTGTCTGTACTTCAGCAGATGGCTCTCCATTACGATCAGGATATAGGTCGCGTGCTGCTTGCACTGCTGCCTGACGCATTTCGCTAAAGTTTGAGGAAGCTGTTAGGTAATGAGTAAGCGTACGGTAAAAGATTTTTTCCGCTTTTTGCTTTCCGATTCCATTAACCGTTACCCCATAATGTGTACCACCTTCTGTAATTAAATGAGCTGCTTTATTGTTGATGCTACTATTGATGTGTACACCACCATTATCCTTTTCGCCTAGGTAACGATCATCATAATGATCAGGGTAGAAGCCAGTTTCTGTATAACCTGAAAGAGGTACAGAACCAGGATCTTTCATATCACGCAGGCCATCACCTGGTATATTTGGTGTATAAATATCTTCACCTAATAACCACAAGTCATCTCCTGACTTATCTTCGATGAATGCTCCCATAATATCCGCAAGTGATTCATTTAATGCCCCTGATTCACCCTCATAAATCAGGTTAGCCGTATGCTCAATTACTCCATGTGTCATCTCATGCCCTATAACATCCATACTACCTGATGTAGAAATCATGAGCTGACCATCTCCATCACCATAAATCATTTGTTTGCCATTCCATCCGGCATTATTATATTGTTCTCCAACATGAACGGTTGAGATTATTTTCATGCCTTCATTATCAAGTGAATCTCTGTCAAATACTTCTTGATAGTAGTCATAAACTTTTCCAGCATTGACATGTGCAGAAACTGCTGCTGGATCATAGAAAAAGCTAGTTGGTGTGGTTACTTCAAATCCAGTGAAGCCTAAAAAAGCATTGATTAGCAGGAAGTAAAACTCTGGCATACGTTCTGCATGGAATGTATGGATACCATCTGCCCTTGTACTGTCAAATAAATAACGTTCCCCGGTTTCCGTATTTAACGTAGAATTAAACGTTAAGAAGTTTCCAAATATGTCCATTCCTCTTGACGTTACGGACTCTGATGGTGCCGGTTCTTCCTTAGGAGATCCCTCTGATTCTTCACCGGAAGATGCAACTGAGAAACTATTTTTCTGTGAGTCTATCACTGGCGACATTTCATGGAAAGCATCGTAGCTTTTCATAATGTCACCACTATTGGCATCCACAAAGTAGTGAAAATAACCTGGTGCAGGTGTAGAGGTTGAAGCTTTGACTAGATATGCTAACGTATGACCTTCATTTTCAGGATACCAGATTAGCTTTGCGTCAATACCATCGTAATCTTCCACCTCACCTATATCTTTTTCAATATCATTTTTTGCAACATCTAAGGCTTCATCTTCTGAAAGCGCCGGGGCAGATGACATGGTAGAACGTGAAAGATTTGGCGTAACTTTTCCGAAATAAGTGGTTATATCATTGTTTTTGTCAAGTGCCACTGTTTGTTCAGAACCATAAATTGGAATACCGTTAAGCATTTCAACTGTTCTAAAATGATGTGTTCCTGTTTCTTTGTCACTATTTTTGTCTACAATTTCAAATTGCTTTTTAGCCTCTTTAATATATGTGTTGATATCCTTGGAGTTAAACGATCTTGTGGTACGATCTGATACCTGTGATTGAAGGAATAGATAAACAGTGTCCTCTTTACTTAATCCCTCAGGTGCATCGCTCAAGACATTCACATACGAAGGCTTTTTAAAATCCTTTTCTAATCCTACCTCTCCACTTGCGAAAACATTGGTGCTAGATAAAGTGAATCCACTGAAGGCTAACGATGCGGTTAACAATACTGGAAGTGCCTTCTTTTTGAAACCTTTTTTCTTCTTCAACATAATCACCTCTCCATTTCTTTTGCTTACACTCTCTATTATTCTTGGGCACACCCTAGACAGTCAATTGGGTTATAGAAAACCCTAATAGAATCGCATTTGATAGATTTCCCCTGATAAAAATGGTTATTTTTGATCGCTTTTGAGTGAAAAATAACCCAATTTACAATCTTCTGTCTATAGCCTACGATTGAAATATAGTCGCTTGGAGGGGGATGAAGATGATAAAAGTTGTGTTTAGGATTGTGAGGATGGTATCACTACTTTTAATTTGTATACTAGCATTTTTTGTTCTTTCAACTAAGGCTTCTGGTGGAGACCCGTCTATATTTGGACATCAAGTAAAAGTAGTCTTATCAGGTTCCATGGATCCTACGTTTAACACGGGGTCTATTATTGTAAATAAACTTGTAGGTTCTGATACGACATACAAGAAAGGGGATATAATTACCTTTCAACAGGACGGTAATTTGATTACGCACCGTATTGTAGATGTGATGATTGTAAACGGAAATCAATTATTTCAAACTAAAGGAGATAACAACAACGCAGCTGACAGTGATTATGTTCAAATGCAAAATATCGTAGGAAAGTATACAGGTTTTACCATTCCAATGATGGGATATGTAATTGGATTTGCAACATCAAAGTTAGGATCAGCACTTTTATTATTTATACCAGGCCTACTAATAGTGCTATCAGCAGGACGTTCCATTTTCCTTGCAGCTAGAGAACTAGAAGGAAAAAAGGTCAAAGAAACGGAAACGGTTTAATCCCCTATCCTTTGTTATAGAGATATAGGGTTAAAAATATAAAAAATATTAAAGGAGGAACAAAAATGAGTTTTACAAAAACAGTAAGTAAGGGACTACTAACTGCAGCACTGGGATTTTCATTAATGGGGGGAGGAACATATGCGTATTTCAGCGATACGGAAGTGGTGAATAATACATTTGCAGCTGGTACATTGGATTTATCCGTTAATCCGGAAACCATCGTGAATGTTGATAATCTAAAACCCGGCGATGAAATTTCCCGTGAATTTACGCTTACAAACAATGGAACATTAGACATTCACAAAGTATTGTTGAATACGAGCTACGAGGTTAATGATGTACTAGGTGATAATACAGAAGATTTTGCTGACCACATTAAGGTTACTATTCTTTACAATCAGAACAATGCAACCGTTCCAGTAATGGAAACAACTCTTCGTGAATTATCCACAATGACACCTGACTTAACAGAGGTAGATCGATTTATTGGTGGGGAAAGAGTACCGAATGGGCTTAAACCAGGAAATATCAATAAAATTATCGTCTTATTTGAATTTGTTGATAATGGGGAAGATCAGAACCAATTCCAAGGTGATGCCCTTCAGCTAAACTGGCAATTTGTCGGAGAACAGACTGAAGGTGAACTTGATGAAGGTCGAGTAGACGAGTAATGGGACCAACCCCCCGAGAATTTTCCTATTCTCGGGGGATTATTTTATAAATGGTCTCCAAGAACTTTTGATGCTTTCATATATTGGTTAGTCTTAATGTAGTGTTCAAAGAGAATTTTTCCATATCGCTTATAGTAAATGAAATGGTTCATCGAAGAAAAGTGGGGTAGTGCCTTTTCCTCAATAAATTGGTAATAGGTTTCATTATTTCCAAGAGCTTTTAGCTTTATTAACTGGAATAATATAATGAAATGCTTACTATCTAATTTTTGGGCTAGGGAAAGGCCTTCTTTTATTTTGTTCAATAACATATTCTTTCTGGAAAGGTTACCTTCCATACAGGAATCCAAATAATTATATAGATGTAAAAGATAGCTTGCTGAATTTGGTTCGTCTAATTGCATTGCAGCCCAGTGGCAGTTTTTTGATAAAACAAATTCATCTTTATGGAAATACTCAAATCCTAGGTTATTTAATAAAATTGCTTTTTTAGATTTAAAACCTAGCATATCACAGTTATGAATTAAATTATTGTATCGCTCTACTATCTTATGAAAGTCAACGGAATCATCGCGATTCATTTGTAGCAACATAAACGTTTCTGCATCGATAGATCGTGCGTAATTATTTGTTGACTGGAAATAACCCAAAGCCTTTTCTGCATAATAATAGGCCATAATGTGGGATCCGATTAGATGATAGGAAATTGCCAGGTGATAGTAATACTCCTCATTTCCATACTCATCTATGTTCACTTTTTCCAACGATTGAAGTGGTTTTAGATGACTTTCTCGAGAAACATTAGCTCGATCACCAATATAGTAGATTCCATAGATATGGTGTAATAGACTATACTCATAGGTGGAAAGATTTGTATATGTTTTCTTTACATCCTCAAGTATTTCAAAAGCCATTTGATTCCGCTGATGTACGATGTTATATCTTGCTTGAAGCAATCGGTAGTGGGCTGCATAGTAAGTAGAGTGAATGAATGCTATTTCTTCCAGTTCGGTCTTGATTTGTTCCATTACATCTCTTCTTCCCATAATCATCGATTGATGCCATTGTTGAAGTAGCAAATCAATTTTTTTCGCATTTTCCATCTCCTTTTTTATATCAATCGAAAGACGTTCTGAGAATAAGGTAATAAGTTCTTCGGAATATGCCGTTTTTCCTCGTTCAATTTTGCTAATATGCGTAGTCGTACAAATACCTTCTGCTAATTGTGCTTGTGTCATTTTATTTTTTTCACGATAGAACTTAATGATTTCTCCTTGAAGCATCCTTTCCCCCCTAACGGACATTATTTTTTTAATATATATAATTTTCTTATAATGGATTATAGTATATATAAAAATAAGTAACCATAGGGAAAAAGATGCATCAAATGTATAATACTTATAGGGTTTTTCATTCATTACTAATAAAATATCTATTTTAAATCTAGTAGTACCAACTAAAATGGAAAGAAAGTCATACGGCAATAAGAAATTAATAATAGGAAAACACTGGTAAAATGATTAAAAAGTATTAAACAAAAAGAACCATTAGAAAAAAGGAATCTTCTGTTAGGTCTATTTGTTAGTCACTGACAAAATGCAGCTGTTGGTTCGTCTGCCGATATTAGGCTCGGGTTTGAACATTTTTTGTATGTAAATTGTTTTCATTAAGAATCCTCCTCGTAAACTACAATAACAATTAAAATCTCCTCACCCTATATCACTTTAATGTAAACCTTAAAAATAACAGCAAACCCCGAAGTGAGATTTGCTGTATTCGAGAATGTTTATTTTCTCCTAGGAATTAAATCTGCTAAATAGTCAAAGTAAAAGGTTCTTTTCCCTTTTTTAAATAAGATGTAAACTACATGAATAAATAATACAGCCCATAATATTACAACAAATACGAGTACTGCCACTGTGATCAATGCATGATAGAGATAAAAATTTGAGTTCATATCTAAGTCAATACTATTAAAAAATTTTAAAGACCATGTTGCTACCCACGGGAAATATATTGCAATAGACCTTTTTAGTAATGACTGCCACATAGGTGATTTTCTATCCAGTTTAATGAGTTTAAAACGCATTATGTTTGTTCCGATTGTTTTTCCCTGCCCAAAAAGAGGCACAACAAAGTAAAAAATAAAAAAGCCAATCGTTGCATAAATAAATTCAAAAAAACCATTTGTTGTAAACAATCCTGCTGTTAGGTTCCAACTGAGACTTATTAATAGATAATCTATGATGACAGCCACTAATTGGGACAATGGGGGAGTGAAATGACTTTCCTGTAGCCTTTCTCCCTTGTCAATAAGGCTCTTCCTAGATGGAAACAAAGCAAGTATGACAGGACCAATAAGGAACCCAAACAAAGTACCAGTACTATTTAATATAAGGTCATCAACATCAAATATTCGATAGGCACAATTATAGATTCCGTAAATACCTGTTACCTGTGTTATCTCATAAAATAGAGATAACACAATTCCCAATCCAAGTGCCTTCTTCCAATATCGTTTTTGTTTGAAAAAATATCTTAGATAAACACCAAAAGGCAATAATAATAGAAAATTGAATGTTGCCTGCAAAAATGCACTTTGTTTGAATATTTGAATATAGGTAGAAGGCTGTGACCAAACAACTGAACTACTATTAATAACATCCCAGATAAAATAAAATGGGACAAGTGAATAATGCACCGTATTAGGTAATTGTGAAGAACAAGTATCGCGGGTATCTGGAAGAGGCAAAAGAACTAAAAATAAAGCCGATAACATATAGAAAATAAAGGAATAGGCCACAATTGAAGCCCAAAGGCTGAAGTAACCATATTTTCTATAACTATATATTAGCCAAGGGAGAATAAGGAAAAAACCTAATATGCTAAATATAATAAATGCTATCTTTATTGGGATTAAATATGAAGACATATTGGCACCTCTTTAGCAAAAATGTAAATATAAGTAAGGTTGTAAGAAAATACTTCCTTCCTTATTATTTATTTTTCTTACTATACCCTTTTGAGGAAATGATATAAGTTCAATAAGAAGGGTACAGGTATTAAAGAAAAAGAACCATACTAAGGAAAAATACCATCGGCGAAGGGTTGCTGAAGGGGCAATTAATGTGCTGGAAGTTAAGGAGTACAATTAGATTGTATTTTCTTGGGGGGAAGAACACAACGAAGAAACGATTGTTACGATTGCACTAAAGGAAAATGATAGTATTTTCATTAAAAGTAGATATAGTATAGAATTAGGAAAAAAGATAAGGTGTTGAATTTTTAATGGATACTCAAGTAACTACAAAAATGAAAATAAACAAATCTGCTAATGAGGTCTTCGAAGCTTTTATTGACCCAGTAAAAATCGGTAACTATTGGTTTTCTTCTAGTTCGGAAAGATGGGAAAAAGGAAAGAAAATTATACTAAGATATGATGAATATGGTGCTGAAGGAATAATAAATGTGTTAGAAGTTCAAGTAAACAAACAAATAGTTTTCTCTTGGGGAGAACTCAACGAAGAAACAATTGTAACAATCACACTAAAGGAAGTTGACGAGAAAAGTACTATTATTGAAGTTAATGAATCGGGATTAAAAGAAGAAGATCCTGAAGTAATAAGTAAAATGCTAGGTCAAAAAGAAGGATGGGTGTACATGCTTTCCTGCCTAAAAAGTTACTTAGAACATGACGTGAAAGATTTGAGAGCTTCTTTAGTTCATTAGTAGCGAGGATTATCTTTTAGTAATAAGGTTCCTGTCACTCCCCCAAGTTTGTTGATGGTCGACAAACTTCGGGAAGTGACAGGAACCATTTCTTTTATTTTCAGAAAAAACCTATCCAAATTCAATTTGGTGTTATATAATTTCCATAATTTACATAAGAAAAGGAGAAAGTAAAATGGGGATAATTGACAGGAAGGAAGATTGTTTTATTTGTAATAAGCATGCTGGGGTGATAGAGACTTCAGGGGCTACAATCTATGAGGATGATTATGTGTATGTTGGTCATATTGATAATAATGGAAAACCAAACTATCTAGGTCATATTATGATTGATTTGAAGAGACATGCTCCAACACTAGGTGACATGACGGAAGATGAGGCAAAGACATTTGGGGTAGTAATGGCTAGGGTTAGTAAAGCACTAATGGAATCTGAAGGGGCAGAACATGTCTATTCACTTGTCTCTGGTAATTCGGTTCCACACTTGCACATGCACGTAGTTGCACGATACCCGAATACACCGGAAGAATACTGGGGACCGATGGCAGTCTATGATTGGGAAGATGCCCCGATGGGTGTTAACAGTGAAGTTATTAAACTATGTAATCGTCTAAAAGCATATTTGGAGAACAACTAAAATGGAAAACACTTGTGAGTTTTCTTGGGTAGGAAGTGAAGATAATTGTGTAGATACTATAAGCATTCAGAATATTAACCACATAGCAGTCGGGCGTTTCGGTGGTAATTCTACTGCAGGTCAATATAAAAATGAAGACGGCTGTCTGGTTTGGGCAGAGGAGGAACAGAGATGGGAGTTTGCTGTTATTTTAGATGCTCACAATTCAGCAGAGAGTGCTGAAATAGTGATTGAGCAATTGACAAAGGGTCGAACAAAAATACAAAATCTATTAACCCAACCTTTTAATCAGTCTATTAAAAGTATGGAAGAAACAGTGTTAGGCTTGTTTTTAGAAGAAGAGTTCCTATTTAAGTGCCGAAAAGTTAAAGGTGAGACTGCTTGTTTAATAGTTTTAAGAATGGACAAATATGTGTGGTGGTTTTCCATAGGAGACTGTATTTCCTATTTATTTCATCCCGAACTTGCTAAGCTTGGACAGTATCAGCTAAATCAACGTCAGTTCTTTGAATGGGTTGGACAAGTGAATACATTTGAACAGGTGGTTCCGTGCTATAGTAGTGGTATTAGAGAACTAAGAAAAGGATTGAACCGTATCTTATTAACCACAGATGGGCTTGTTGAATGTCCGAATGAACCATTTTCTTCTCCTCATGATATTTATCATGTCATGATGGACCATGGAATGGATCATGGTGTTAGGACATTACTACAGACTATAAAAGAAAATAATGTTAGAGATAGTACAACGGTCCTTGCTTGGGATGTAACTATTGCAGAAGACGTAACAAGGCCAAGTGATGATTCTAGAGGGAAAGAAGCATGAAGAGGTTTTACAAATTTGTGCTTTGCTTTTTAATATTATTCATAATAAATTTAACAGTAAATGCGCTATTAAAACCAGACTTAGATGTTCGCACAGCATTTTCGGTTGCACTTGGTGTTTTATTGGGATATTCAGTAGTTGATTGGTACTTAAATAAAAAGTCTAAGAAAGAATAAAATGAATAGGATATAAAAGGAGGCTTATTCATGGAAAAAGGTCAAGTAGTCCATTTAGCAAGAAAATATGGACTCCAAATAATTGAGGAAACCATAAAATTTAATGAGTCAGGACTAGACTTTTTAGTTGCATTTTCTGAAGATCAAAACGGAAATGAATGGATTTTAAGAATTCCAAGGCGTGATGATGTTATGGAGCGAACAATCGTAGAGAATAATGTATTAGATTTAGTGCACAGACATGTAGCGTTCCAAGTTCCCGTATGGTCCATCTATGATAAGGAATTAATTGCTTACAAAAAATTAAATGGAGTACCGGCTGGAACCATTGATCCTGAAATACAAAACTATATCTGGGAGATGGACTATGAGAATGTACCAGAACAGTTCCATCAAACATTAGCTCAAACATTGGCTTCACTTCATAACATTCCAGGCGAAGAGGCCAGGAGAGCTGGGTTAATAATTCATACTGCAGAAGAAGCAAGAGCTTCTATGAAAGAACGCATGGAAAAAGTGAAGGCTAAGTTTGGCGTGGCGGAAGACTTGTGGACCCGCTGGCAAACCTGGTTAAATAATAAGGACATTTGGCCTCAGACTACCGGTTTAATCCATGGAGATCTTCATGCGGGGCATACGATGATAGATGAAAACACAAATGTCACTGGATTAATAGATTGGACAGAGGCAAAAGTAACTGATGTATCCCATGACTTTGTCTTTCATTTCCAAGCGTTTGGGGAAGAGGCTCTTGATAAATTAATCTACTATTACCGTGAAGCAGGTGGCATTTATTGGGCTGGAATGAAAGAGCATATTATGGAATCCATCTCGGCATATCCAGTAGCGGTTGCGGAATTTGCTATCATATCGGGACTGGAAGAATATGATGAAATGGCTAGGAATTTATTAGGAGTCGTTTAACCGTAACATTATATTGTAAAAGACTTTCCATAAGTACTTGCCTACTTCTAGAAAGTCTTTTTAGATTTTTAAGCGAAGTAACAGAGAACCACCCTTTATTATCTTTAGCCAATAAACTGAAATGAATAAATATATCCGAGTTCCACCAAATGAAATAAACATATAAATTAAATTGAGTTTCTAGATTTCCAATGACTTTATGCCACGTTCCTATCTTTATAATCGATTATATATGTAGATAGGTGGCAAACATCTTGAGAGTAATAAAGGAATATAGCTCCTAAATATCATTCTCCTCAAAATTTCCCCAAAACTTGACCTAGGTCAAGTTAATTCCAGTGATTATGATCTATGATGAGTCCATAAAGAAGACATAAATATTTCGGATTTAACCAATTCAGAATAGGAGTCGATGGCCATGTATATCCGCTGGATAAACAAAAAGAAGAAGCCAAGCTAGTGTCCTTTTAGTAATCTTTTATGCAATGAGGCTTATCCGATTTAATCGTAAAAATATGAAAGCAGAAATGGGATTAACTGTAATACCCGTCTAACTAATAAATTTCTTGTATTGGATTCATTCCCAGAAAAAATCATGATTAAGTTTCAGGAATTAAGGGTACAGGTTTACTATAGTCAAACTATTAAAAGAAAAGGGAGAGATTTATATGACAACAACACATACACATCGACAAGCAACAACTTCAACTATGGTCAACCACTTAGTGGCAAATCTAGGAGTCTTAAATGTAAAGCTTCACCAGTATCATTGGTATGTACAGGGTCCACATTTCTTTACCCTTCATGAAAAATTTGAAGAATTATATAACGAAGCAAACCAGTATTATGATGAATTTGCTGAGCGTCTAATAGCAAAAGGGGAAAAGCCATATTCTACTCTGGTAGAATACCTAGAGCATTCCTTTATAGAGGAAGAACAATATAATAACAAGATACCTGCAGATATCATGGTAGAAAATCTAGTAAATGATTACCAAACGATTCACGATATCACAGTAAAATCTATTGATCTAGCAAATAAAGAAGACGACCCAGTGACAGAAGATATGTTAATCGGCTATAAAAATTCCATAGACCAAACCATCTGGATGCTACAAGCTTTCCTTGGCAAAGATGCCAAAGACGGTAAAGATAAAGAAAATTAATATAAGGGTTTAGGAGTATATTCTTTTTTATGGGTACATGTTAAGCAAAACCGGGTTAAATTTCCCTAGATTTGGGCTTGTCCCACCTGACACACATTGTGGTAATTTCTACTAAGTAACGATTGGCGATCTCTATTTTTGCATAAGGTGAAAATATTCAAGCAACATTTTTGATAATAACTCCCCCATTTGAAACAATATATATAGTAAAAAGGAAGGGAGTATTCAAAATGAAAGTATTTCTAATCGGAGCAAATGGTCAGGTAGGAAAACATATTGTGAAATTCCTTCAAGAAAATGATAAACATGAATTAACTGCAATGGTGCGAAGCGGGGAACAGGAAGAACAACTTAAACAATCTGGTATAAATGCTGTTATTGCTAATTTAGAAGGCAGTGTGGATGAAATAGCCAATGCAATGAAGGGTTCAGATGCAGTAATTTTCTCAGCGGGATCTGGTGGAAAAACCGGCCCAGATAAAACATTACTCGTTGACTTAGACGGTGCGGTAAAATCAATGGAAGCAGCGGAAAAGGTTGGTGCAAACCGTTATGTCATGGTAAGTGCATTTAAAGCGTATGACCGAGAATCTTGGAAAGACAGTCCAATTAAACCATATATGGTTGCCAAACATTATGCTGACCTTATGTTGTCAGCAAGTAATCTAAACTATACAATCTTTGGTCCTGGCCTATTATTAAATGAGCCTGGTACAGGAAAAGTCTCAGTAGGTGATTCATTTGAGAAAACCTCCATTCCTCGTGAAGATGTAGCAAGAGCGGTTGTTGCTTCCTTGGAAGAAGAGAAGACCTATAGGAAGACAATTGGTTTAATGACAGGAGAGACTCCAGTAGAAGAGGCATTAAAGAGTCTAGAATAAGTTCCATTATTTATATTAAGGCGAGCAGTCCCTTCTATGAAGGGGTGTTCGCTATTTTTTATTTGTAAACAGAATAGTTAAATAAATATAGTAACAAAACAAACATTCGTGTTATTATCTAGGTAGATTTTATATTGCCAATTAGCAGTATGATCTTTGGACTTTGATTATAGGTTAAGAATGGGAGGAATCATTTTTATGGATATGAAACAACGCAGGGTTTGGAATGAGGACCATAAAAAACTAAAAGAGATTATTTTAAAATCCGATAAACACGAACAGGTAATTCAATTATTTCTAACACAGCACTCTTTATTATACTCATCCCTATCTAACCAAATAGATCAGGTAACATTGGAAGGTGAATTATTAAGGGGATTAGATGAAGCTATTTTTAGACAATACCCAGTAACAAATCCCGATACAAAGAACTCTATTGCATGGCATTTATGGCATATAGCCCGGATAGAGGATATGACGATGAATATTTTGGTGGCTGATGGGCAGCAGGTTTTAGAAAGTTCTAATTGGCAAGAAAAGATGAACATTCCATTTGTACATTCAGGAAATGACATGAGTGAGGAAGATGTTTCTGTTTTAAGTTCAAGCATAGATTTTGAGGCATTACTTGAGTACAGAATAGCCGTTGGTAAACAAACACAAGAAGTTATTTCTTCCCTAATACCAGGACAATTCCAAATGAAAGTGGAAGCAAAGCGAATAAAGCGACTTTTCGATGAAGATGCAGTCCTGCAGCAATCTCAATGGCTTGCTGAATACTGGAGCAAGAAAACAATTGCTGGATTAGTTTTGATGCCAGCGACTAGACATAACTTTTTGCACATAAACAAATGTATTCGAATTAAAGAAAAACTACAGAAACAAAGGAAGTCCTTACAGATGAATAAATAGCGTGTTTTGTACAATTATCAAAACACGCTTCCTATCGGATATTCATTTTCTAGTTCCTCTACTGTCATAAGTCTATCCATGAACTATTTAACTCCGATTCCACCAATAGGCACCGATATATCAATTGACGTTTTCTCATATGTTATGTAATATATAAATTACATAATGACATATATATATTGCGTAATCTTAGGGGTATGTTACAAATGAAGGTGAAGCGATGAAAAATAATGTAAGAATTTCAAGAATAAATCTGTCTATGACCCAGGAACAATTAGCCAAGAAGGTTGGTGTGACTAGACAGACAATCGGACTTATAGAGAAGGGTGAGTACAATCCAAGTCTTCAACTTTGTATGTCCATCGCAAAAGTACTAAACAAAACATTAGATGATTTATTTTGGGAGGTTAAGTAGAAAGAAAATCATGGATATCATTTTTAATTCCAAGTGATGAATATAAGGAGACAAGAATGTTGTACTTTTTAGCGGAAGGGGCAATTCTTCTCTTTCTTTCCCTTGTTGTAATGGTGATTTGTAATCAGTTCTTATCTATAAACACGGGAACAGCATTATTAATCCTGGTTGCTATTTTTCTCTTCTATGTATCGGGGAGGTATATATTATCTGGTATTGAGTATACAAATATTGCAACAGAAAGTTCCTATAAAAAAGAGATAAAACATATCTTAACTAAAACAGTTAGTTTTGTCCTAATGTATATAGTGTTATATTTAGTCTTTTCTGGCATACCCGCTAATAAAACAGAATGGGTGGAAATTATCGGGTTATTAATAAGTGTTGGATTAGTATGGTTTTTTACAAGCTTTATTTCATTAAAGCGTTCATATAATAAAAATAAGGAATTACTTTAAACAGCTATATTCTAATAGACGGAAATAGCACCCTCATACGGCCTAGTTTATAATATGATCTAGTTTTTTTGTATAGGAAAGAACAAAACAGCCATTGTATAAGTGAAAAAACGTAACTTTTCTGCATTATAACAAATGAAATGATTCCATATTCTTGCGGGTGCATTTGTGTTAGATATAGGTTAATGGTGTAAATCACTCCCCGAGATTGAGATTCGGGGAGTGATAAACCCAAAAATAACTATTTACCTAATAGTTCGATAAAGTAGTGTAATTTATCTAATGTAGTTAGGTTTTGGTTACATTTATGACTGTCCACGCAAATGTAATTACCTCGATTTGTATACGTTTCTTTTCCAGTTCTTACATTAGCCATAAACAATCCAACATCTTCATATTGATTGCATAGAGAACAAATACCTTTTATGCTCTTCATAAAAGTTCCTTGGAAACCAATCAATTTCTCATTGTGTTCAGTAACTAGAAACTTTCTCTCTGAGCGAATATCGTACCAACCTATATAAGATATTTCTCTATAATCAATCGCGTTAAGATCAGGACCTTTGAACTTCTTCACTTTCGGAAATAATTTAGTTAGAGTTTTTTCTGTTGTATTTCTAAATGGAATTACATAACTTTTTAATTCTGTTAAAAATAATTCTGCTTGGTTATGCACTTCTATATCCACAATTTTGGATAATAATGCTTGTTGATTTTCAGTTAGATTAGGCAATAAAGAAAATATCTTATCCATTGAACTTAGCTTTACGGTGTTAATAACTTCTTCATCCTTTATTGTTGAATGAGCATGAACAATAATTTTTAGTTGGAATTTAATAAAGTTATATTGATCATGTCTCAGGAATGGAATATTTTCTAATGTCATATTGATTTTATTTGTCATTTCTGTCAGCTCCTCATTTTTTTATAGCAAATGGTTAAAGCCAATTATCAGAAATGGATTTGACGATTATGTTATTTGTACCTCATACAAAGTATCGCCTTCTAATAAATTGGCTTTGCATGAGTTCCTACAAATATTGGCTGATATATAAATAATCTCGCCATTTCTATCACCTCCAAGGAATCCTATCAGAATTATACAAGGTTTTATAATGTCTGTCACTCCTTGGTATAGATCTTTCTTTGACATATTTCGAGGAGTGCCAGGCCACTGGAACCATTTGCTTATTCAGCTTCACTTGCAGATTGGGCGAAGAACGATGTTATGAGTTGGTAGAAAATTATATAACTAAGTAGGAGGATGAATTGTGATACCAAGTAAATATTATAGGATTACTTCTAATAGAATAAATAAAAAATGGATTGTGATCTCCCTTGTTTTACTATTCATCCTTATTACAGCAGGTAAAGCATATATTGACACTAATGTATTCCAAGTTAATAAAGTTCAGTTTGTGACGGACAAGATTCCGGCTGGGTCTGAAATTTCTTTTTTACAAATTAGTGATGTGCATAATAAAGTATTCGGTGACCAAAATGAAAAGTTAATAGAAACGGTCAAGCGAATAGATAGCGATTTTATTGTTTTAACCGGAGACCTGGTGGATAGAAAGACAACTACCTTTTCTAGTGTTTTCTCCCTGGTTAAGGAATTTAAAGCCATTAATCCCAACCTTTATTTCGTCACTGGCAACCATGAATGGGGAAATAGGAATACAGAAGAATTGCTAGTGGGTCTAAAGAAACGAGGTGTGACAATCCTAAACAATAAGAATACTCAGATCACCAAAGGCGATACAACTATAAATCTAGTTGGAATTGATAATGAATCAACCAATAATGAAAATCTTAATCTAGCATTTGACGGTGTAAGTCAAGAGCATTATACGGTACTACTTTCCCATTCACCTACTGTTGTGCAAAAATATCAGGATATCCCCGCTAACTTAATATTGAGTGGGCATACTCATGGAGGACAGGTAAGAGTACCATTGATTGGTGCTGTAATTGCTCCTGACCAAGGATTTTTCCCAGAATTGGATAAAGGGATATTTGAGTTTGGAAATGACCAGTACCTTTATATAGATAGTGGTTTAGGGACTAGTGTGGCACCCATTAGGTTCTGGAATCAGAGTCAGATAAGTTTGGTTACGGTTGTTGGTAAGAATTAAATAGGGGAAAATCATCCCCTAAAAAGATAACAATTAATTAGGAAAAGCTGTTTCAAAGGTCAAAAGATATTGCCTTTGAAACAGCTTTTCTTTTTACGTAAGAGTACATCTCATTCATTAAGCCTTAGACCCTTATAAGCCCTAAGTCCTAGTGGGAAATATAGCTGAGGCTCATTATCCAAACTTATTTTCTTCGGTAAGATTAAGTCAAGATCATGAAAGGAGGAAATCAGATGAGAAAATTTATGCTGTTTGTAGGGGGATTAATTGCCCTACTTGTTTTATTAACAAATTTAGGACCAATGGTGTTACTAGGGTTAAGTGTTTGGCTGCTTTATATCATCTTTAAGAAGTTCGTGAAGAGTCATTCTGTAGCAGGTAAAATTGGCTGGGTAATTCTTGGATTATTAATTCTAGGAATTGCATTTTCGAATATCTATGCAGTACTAGGAATCGCAGCTGCATTTGCACTATACTGGATAGTTAAAAACTGGAAAAAGGAAGAGCATGACACAATTATTCCTGCTGATGACAATGATCCATTTTCAAACTTTGAACGCCAGTGGGCAGAATTGAACAATTAATTGATGTGGGCATGGCTAACATACACCTGAGACCTGACTGAGTCAATGAGTCTATGAGCGTGAAGCATGCGCCCGAAAACGTGGAGTAAGCGCAGCCCCACAAGGGCACCCAAAAACGAGAACCAAGCGCCCACCACAAGAGCATGCGCCCAAAAAAGGGAATCAAGCTCCCGCCAACCAAGATAATAAAAATTAACAATTAAAAGGAGAGAATAAAATGACAAACGTATTCACCCGTATAAAAGATTCCATCGAAGCGGATTTACATGATTTACTAGACAAAAAGGAACAGAAGAACCCAGTTGGTGCATTAAATCAATATTTACGGCAAGCGGAACAAGAGGTAGAAAAGGTTCGTAAATTAATTGAGCGCCAATACAAATTGAAGGATGAGTTTTCTAAAGAATATTTAAAAGCTGCAGAAATGGCTGAGAAGCGTCAAAAACAAGCAACAATTGCAGAAAAAGCTGGCGAGGAGCAAATGCATGCTTTTGCTCAAAAGGAGCATGACGAATATCAAGCGCGTGCAGAGCGAATGAAAGCTTCCCGCCAAGAATCAATTGAACAATTAGAAGAGTTAGAGCAGAAATATGAGGAAATGAAACATCGTATTAAAGATATGCGTCTACGTCGGATGGAATTGATGGGTCGTGAGAATGTCCTTCATGCTAACCATCAAATTAATCGTGTGATGGATGAAGTATCTGATAAACCTTTTTCCAAGTTTGCTGAGATGGAGCGTTACATTGACAACTTAGAATACAAGGTAAATAGTGCATACTACAAGAGCACCTTTGATAGTAAAATTGCTAAATTAGAAAAGGAAATGGCTGAAAAAGAAAAAGCAAATTAATTGAAATGCGCAACTTTACCTAAAAATGGTATACTCATGACACAGGTCCAAGAAATTGGGCCTAAATGAGTTCATATGGATAGGGGGGATTCCTGCTATGTTCAAAAAGCTAAAAACAGATACACTCAACTGGATTATGATCGTAGGAGCAATCCTTCTTATTTTTGAAATAATATTCCATTTTGGTGGGGCTATTATACCAGCAATATTTTCTGCTATATTTGCTTATATTGGGTGGAAAAATTTCCAGCAACTTTGGGGGAAAGTGTTGTTTTGGATTTTCTTAGTCTTTTTTACCTTTTCCATCTTAAATCTTTGGGCCGTACGTTTTCTAATAGTTGTGGTAATCGTACTATGGCTTAAGGATTACTCGGAGTCAAAGAAAAGTAAAGACCTAGAACCAATTCTTCCTAGTAATGTCATTAATGATGAAAAGCTTATTAAAATAAAGCCACTCTTTGAAAATACGTTGTTTGACGATGTGCAGACAAAGGAGATGGCCTATCAATGGCGAGATGTAAACATTCATGGTGCAGTTGGTGATCGAATAATTGATTTAAGTAATACGGTGCTTCCAAATGACACTGCAGTAATTTCCATTCGTCATTTAATTGGAAATATCGAAATTTACGTTCCATATGAAGTAGAAGTTAGTATTCATCATAGCTCTGTATTTGGTAGAGCACATATCTTTGATGAAAAAGATTTGAATTTAATCAATAAGTCGCTATTATACCAAACGGAAAATTATGATACGACCTATCCTAGAGTAAAAATCATAACCTCTGTATTCTCCGGTGATATTGAGGTGAAGCGAATATGATGACAGTTCTTCGCCATATGATTATTGGAATTATGTATAGTTTGGTATTAGTAATTTTATCTGTTGGGTTAACTTTTTTCTTGCATGAGGAATTTAGTTGGTCCATGCTCTGGGAAATGAAAGTTGGAGATATCTCCTTTCTCCTAACAGTCCTTGGTATTGCGACTATATCTGGTGCGATTTTGGGGATTTCAATTGGTTGGTATTGGAAGCAACGGATAGGACACATGGATAGACAGCTAGATAGCTTAGTGAAGGGTCAACGTATTAACTCAGATGATGTTTCCTATAAGGAATTAGATAGTCTGGAACAAAAATTAGAGCAAATACAAGATAAGATAAAGAAACAAGCCGAACATTTTCAGAGCCTCGCAACCAAAAGAGCTGAAGAGCGTGAACAAAGTCTACAAGAAATTGTTGTACAAGAGCGTAACCGTTTGGCAAGGGACCTTCATGATTCTGTTAGTCAAGAATTGTTTGCTGCATCGATGATGATGTCTGCAATCAATGAAACCGCAGATGAAATGAATGACACGATGAAAAAACAGCTACAACTGGTTGAAAATATGATTCAACAATCTCAGCTCGAAATGCGGGCATTGCTTTTACATTTAAGGCCAGTAGCATTGAAAGGAAAATCACTTCTGGAAGGTGTAGAAGAATTATTAATGGAACTAAAGCAGAAGGTTCCTATGGATATCACATGGAAGGCAGAAGAATTTAAGCTTGATAAGGGTGTTGAGGATCAATTTTTCCGTATTCTTCAGGAGTCTGTATCCAATACCCTAAGGCATTCAAAAGCGACATCCCTTCATGTAATGTTAGTCCAACGTGACGATATCGCTATTTTACGTGTCAAAGATAATGGTGTTGGGTTTGATATCACGAAAGTAAAAACAGGATCATATGGCTTACAAAACATGCAGGAACGTGCATTAGAAGTTGGTGGTACCATTAAGATTATTTCCTTACCAAATCAGGGAACACAGTTAGAAGTGAAGGTTCCTATTTTACCGAAGGAAGGTGACGTTAGTGATTAGAGTACTATTTGCGGATGATCATGAAATGGTCCGTATTGGGGTGTCCGCCTATCTCTCGGCACAACCAGATATTGAAGTGGTAGCGGAAGCAAGTGATGGCGGCCCTGCTGTTGAACTTGCCTTACAGTATAGACCGGATATTATCCTAATGGATTTAGTGATGAAGGAAATGGATGGGATTGAAGCTACCAAACAAATTATAGAACAATGGCCAGAAGCAAAAATCATCATCGTAACTAGTTTCCTTGACGACGAAAAGGTTTATCCTGCATTGGAAGCTGGTGCAACTAGTTATATGCTTAAAACTTCTAAAGCAGAAGAAATAGCTAAAGCTATACGGTCGACTTATGGAGGAGAATCTGTCTTAGAACCAGAAGTAACCGGGAAAATAATGACAAAAATGCGCGAAAAGCCTGTTGTTCATCTTCATGACCAATTAACCGAACGTGAAATGGAAATTCTTCTATTGATTGCTCAAGGTAAATCGAATCAAGAAATTGCTGATGAATTGTTTATTGCATTGAAGACAGTTAAGGTTCACGTAAGTAATATTCTAGGTAAACTGGAGGTGCAGGACCGGACGCAGGCTGTGATTTATGCATTTAAGCATGATTTGGTGGAATAGTGGGGATAGTCTATCCTAACAACCCAACATCTTTTTAGATAAAATACCTTTATTAAACAAGTAGAAATGGTGATAGAATTGTTTAAAATCTTGTTAATCGAAGACGACAAGACACTATATAACGAGATACAGGAACGATTATCACAGTGGTCATATGATGTTTATGGCATCAAAGATTTTAATGGTGTAATGAAAGAGTTCATCAAAATAAATCCTGACCTTGTGCTTATTGATATTCAATTACCTAAGTTTGATGGATTTCATTGGTGCCGAAAGATTCGCGCTCACTCTAAAGTTCCGATAATTTTTCTATCATCACGAGATCATCCAACTGATATGGTAATGGCAATGCAGCTTGGAGGGGATGATTTCGTACAAAAGCCTTTTCATTTTGATGTTTTGATTGCGAAAGTTCATGCGGTATTAAGACGGGTTTATAACTACAGTGTGGAACAACAAGTAATGGTAAAGGTATGGAATTCGGCAACTGTTGATTATGTAAAGGGCACTGTTCAAAATGATGCAGGTGTAGTTGAGCTAACCAAAAATGAATTATACATCCTGAAAATTCTACTCGAGCACAGTAATCAAATTGTGAATAGAGAGGAGCTCATCAAGCGATTATGGGATGATGAACGGTTTGTTAGTGACAACACCTTAACCGTTAATGTCAATCGATTGAGAAAAAGGCTGGAGGATATTGGGTTAGGGCAATGTATAGAAACAAAGGTAGGACAAGGGTATATGGCCGTAGAAAAGGAAACAAACGAATGATAAGAAAATTTCTAGTAGAACGCCTCAGTTGGATTAATTTCTTTTGCTTTTTAATGGGTTTATTTCTTTTGGTTGGATATATTGATCCTTCAATAAACTTTAGTTCTATTCTTTATATTGCTTTTTTATCCATCATCCTGTTTTTGGGTTTTCTATTTATTCGATATAGTAGAGAAAGCTCTTATTACCAAAAACTAGAGGATTGGAATCCTGAGGTGGATGTTGACTATGTCAGTGAAGGAAATACCCCATTTGAGAGAATGGTTGAAAGGAAAATTAAGCAACAAGTCCATTTTTCCAAACAAGAAATAAGCCGTCAGATGATGCATATCGAACAAGAAAAGGATGAACTGCTTTCCTGGATTCATGAAGTGAAAACACCTCTAACAACCATGCAATTAATCCTTGAAAAAGTGGAGGATTCTGTATTAAAAGAAAAGCTGATGCATGAATGGATTAGAATTCATTTACTCCTTGACCAACAATTACATAGTCGCCGCATCCCATTTATGGAAAATGACCTTTATATTGAGCGAGTTGATTTAGAAAAAATAATCAACCAAGAGATTCAATCATTAAAAACGTGGTGTTTTCAAAAAGGGATTGGCTTTGAATTGTCGTTGGAAACGCAACAGGTCTTATCCGATGCAAAATGGCTGCCATTTATTATCAGGCAGATCTTGACTAATGCGGTAAAGTATAGTGAGCAATCGGAAATTGAAATTCAGAGTTTTAATCAGAACGGGAATGTAGTACTTACCATCCAAGATCAAGGACGGGGGATTGTTGCAAAGGACTTGCCCCGAATTTTTGATAAAGGGTTTACCTCCACATCCAATCATAAGGACCATCAGGCAACCGGAATGGGGCTTTTCCTCACGAAGAAAGCTTCTCGGCCTATGAAGCTTCATATCGATGTTGCTTCCACCGTTGGAGAAGGTACGAAAGTGACGTTAACATTTCCAAAAAAGAATGACTTTCTTGAGCTTACAAGCATGTGACAATATTGTCACATGCTTAATTGTTTTGTTAGGAGAATCGAAGGAATAGATTGGTAACTCCATTTATGATAAAGATAGAAGAAGGAGTTGAAGACAATGAGTATTTTAGAAGCAAATAAGATTGTGAAAACTTACGGGAATAAATGGAATCGGCAAGAGGTTTTGAAAGGAATTGACCTTGAGGTGGAGAAGGGTGAATTTGTTGGAATCATGGGGCCGTCTGGTTCAGGGAAAACAACTTTACTTAATGTTCTTTCCTCTATTGACCGAGTTACCCAAGGTTCAATTCGTCTGGAGGGTAAAGAATTTACTGGAATGAAGGATAAGCAATTAGCGGAATTTAGAAAACGTCATTTGGGCTTCATTTTTCAGGAATATCACCTTTTAGATACTTTAACAGTGAAAGAAAATATTATGCTACCGTTAACGGTTAATAAAACACCCAAAAAAGAAGCACAAATCATGTTCGACCGTGTGGTTAACGAATTAGGTATCGCGGAAGTTAAGGATAAATATCCGAATGAGATCTCTGGTGGTCAGAAACAACGGGCATCCGCAGCACGCGCTTTTGTTCATCAGCCTAGTATCATTTTTGCTGACGAGCCTACCGGTGCATTGGATTCCAAGTCTGCTTCTGATTTGTTGAATAAGCTAAGTGATTTAAATGAAAAGCTAAAGGCTACCATCGTGATGGTCACCCATGACCCTCTAGCTGCAAGCTACTGTAGCCGTGTGATTTTTATTAAGGATGGTCAAATTTTCACAAAACTAAATCGAGGGGATGATTCAAGGCAGGAGTTCTTCCAAGACATCATTAAAACACAGGGTGTGTTAGGTGGGGTGCAGCATGAGCTTTAAGTCTCTCATCTTTCGGAGTTTGCTGAAGAATATCAAAAACTATTATTTATATGTTTTTGCCCTCGTGTTTAGTGTTGCGTTGTACTTTGCTTTTGTCACACTGCAATATGACCCTGCGATGGATGTGACTAATGGCTCCATCAAGGGAGAAGCGGCAATGAAAACTAGCTCTGTTTTGCTAGTTGCCATTGTGACGGTATTTCTAGTTTATGCCAATAATCTATTCATTAAGCGAAGAGGGAAAGAAATTGGTTTATTTCAATTGGTTGGAATAACAAAAGGGAGTATTTTTCGGATTATCGGAGTGGAAAATTTTATCTTATATTTCGGCTCGATGATGATAGGAATATTCCTTGGCTTTGTTTCTTCAAAGCTAATTATGATGATTTTATTTAAAATTATTGAGATAGATGAGATAGCAGAGCTCCGCTTCTCTCAGGAAGCTCTTTTTCAAACGGTAATTGTTTTTGCTGCTATATATTTAGTGATTATGGCGATTAACTTCTTGTTTATTAAACGGCAACGAATTTTGACTTTGTTCCATGTCAGGTCTACCACTGAGAATAAGAAATATAAGGTTTCTATTTTTGAAATTCTGATTGGGATTCTGGGGCTTTGCTTGATTATTTTCGGATATTATTTATCGACAAAGCTATTTGAAGGTCAATTTATGATGCTGCTGTTTTTGGTTATGCTGATAATTCTTGGTTCTGTAATTATTGGTACGTATTTCTTTTATAAGGGCTCGGTTCGGTTTATTTTTCATCTGATTCGGAAAAAAAATAATGGCTATTTATCGGTCAATAAAGTATTGTCACTGTCATCAATTATGTTTCGGATGCGTTCCAATTCTTTACTTTTAACAGTCGTAACAACGGTGTCAGCTTTAGCTATAGGGTTATTATCGCTTTCGTATATATCTTATTATTCAGCAGAAAAGCAGGCTGAAGACTATGTCGTTTATGATTTTTCTATCCCAAATGCAGCCCATGCCAAACAATTTACCGAAAAGCTGGATGAGAGTGGAATTAACTACTCGAAAACGGTCATTGACATCATTAATGTGAACACGGATACGACTCATATTGTAGAAGGCGGTATGGGAGCACTGTCCAGTCCAGAGGATTTTAAGGTTCCTATGACTTTTGTGTCAGATGCTCAAGTGGGTGATCTGGATGTTTCCGAGGATGAAGCCGTCCTGTTAAATGTTCATGCTGCTATCGAAGCATTTATGACTTTCACAACAGGAGAATTTACCGTAACGGGGGAAACCAAATCATTTGAACTGGATTTAATAGAGATTCAGGATCAAAATATTATTCCTCTCCGATTGACGAATAGTGGATTTCCTGTTGCGGTAATCGACCATGAGGTATTTCAACAATTAAACACGGATAATGATTTTGAACCTGGTGTGTCTAATGAATTTAGCGTGTCAATAGGGATAGATATAGAAAATAAAAATGATTTAGAAGAGGCAAATGAAATTTTCCATTCATCTGGTGTTAGTAAGTGGGCTGGGTATGAGTCACAGCTAGATTACTTTATTAATCAAAAACTAAATATGGGACTTGCGATGTTTGTTGTTGGATTTCTTGGATTGACCTTCTTAATCACATCTGGATGTATTCTTTACTTTAAACAAATGGATGAAGGAGAACAAGAAAGACATAGCTATACGATTTTAAGGAAATTAGGTTTTACAAGATCTGATTTATTAAATGGAATCAAAGCAAAACAATTATTCAACTTTGGAATTCCGCTCGTTGTTGGACTTTGTCACAGTTACTTTGCAGTGAAGTCAGGATGGTTCTTCTTCGGTACAGAATTATGGACCCCAATGATTATTGTCATGGTGCTGTATACATTGTTGTATTCAATCTTTGGAATTCTATCGGTGGTATATTATAAGAAGCTTATTAGGGAAGCCTTATAATGATAGGGGACAATCCCTCACCACTTTAGAGTGTTAAAGTAAAAGAAGCACAGTTTATAATTGATTTATAAACTGTGCTTCTTGTTTTGCTCTATAATTCTACAGTCCCTTTTATATCAAAAACTCTCTAACACGCTTCACGTACAGTTCTTTTTCGTAGGTATAATACAATTGACTTGCCAATTTTACTGGATCACCATAGAAATACCGCTCATACTGCATTTCACGAGTACCAAAAGCACTCATGGTTAACTCCCATGCCAAGCGGAATAGTTTGACCCGTGTTTTGGCATCATCTAAATTTGACTGCAAATAATGATCTAGGTCTGCTCTTAATTCCGATTGAAATGCATTCTCCGTAGGTATTGTCATTATTCCGCTTGCACTTATCTGTTGGATGATTTCACTAAATCTAGCATAAACTTTTGGATATATGTTGCTTGCTACTTGTAATGTTTTTTGATCTGGACGTAAAACTTCCCATTCATCAAATTTTGCTTCCACCTCAGACTTGATGACCAACGCTTTTAATGTCTCTAAAGCAATGATAATCTCAGAGGTTTTTTCCTGTACATGGAGATACTCTCCGATATTAATTGAATCGATAATAGCCTGAACTAACCCTAGTACAAATTCTGTTTTTACAATTTGTCTGGAAATTGCTTGATGTATGGAAAATGGCAGGAAAGAGCTCTTTGTCGCAAAGGTATTAGAAACAAGTAAATTATCATAATAAAATACACGTTCCCATGGTACAAGAACATCATTAAATACAACAATACTGTCCATTTCTTCGTATCGTGAACTTAATGGATAATTAAAAGTGGATTCGCCACCTACAAAGGATTCTCTGCATATAAACTTTAATCCCTTTTGATTACTTGGAATGGAAAATGCAAATCCATTTGCTTTATCTTGAATGCCACCAGCTGAAAACACAACAAGTTCATCTGTAACTCCGCCCCGGGTTGCTAGTAAACGTGCTCCTTTTACGATGATTCCTTCTTCATTTCTGTCTATCACTTTTGCAGCAATCGGTTCATCATCTATATCTTCTAAGTAAAATTGCGCACGGTTTACCTGTGGATTGACAAAGGAATGGGTTAGGGATAAGTCATTCTCCCTAGCATATTCGTAGAAATTCACCAATCGCTCGGGAAAACAGTTTTCTTTACCCTTTAAAAAGGGAGCAGATGAAGCGAGTGCCATGATTACAGTATTCATATAGTCTGGACTTCTCCCCAACATACCATTGCTCGACAATGCCCATTGTTGAATCATTTTTCTTCGTTTCACCAGGTCTTCTTGTGTTTTCGGTTGTAGATAGGACGTCCCCACTAGCTGGTCAGTCAATGGGGACGTGTAGGTCATGATTTCTCTTAATGAAGTATCATGTTGCATATCGTATAATGCGGCTTGGCTCTTCATAACCCCTTTGAATGCAGTATGCTCGGAGATTTTCCCTTGTATAGGTTTGCCATCCACCCATACATCTGAATGTAGATCGTTAATTCTTTCGATATATTTTTTTCCTGTTGTGGCTGGCATACGCTCACTCCTTAAAATTTAGATAATGGCTAAATATGATTTCGTGATATTTTATTAGGATTTTATGCAGGTGGTTACAAGATAAAAAAATTGGATCTGGAATGGAATTGATAAAACACTCTTTCTCATAGTATGTAAAACAGGTAAACTAGTAGAGATGGCAGTTAAGTGGAAACGACGGAATCTACATAAACTCTCCTCCTGAAGGATCCTACTCCTACACGGAGTAAGAGGGTGTTTAATATGTAAACAAAATTAGGAGATGGTTTAATGTCAAAATATTACCTAGCAGTAACCTACGATGTTTGTGAACATCAAAGCCTGTATCAAGATATGAATGAATATCCAATTAATTCAGCTGATAATTTTGTGGATAAAGTGAAGGAATTTGCCCAACATGATATTGCTCCTGTAGTCAAAATATATGAATCATATTCTAGTAAATTCACTGATTTAAAACTATACAAAGAGTATACATTCAAAGAGTACGAGTGTAATTGTGAGAATGAGGGCAGGTTTTAATCATGCTACTAGACAAAGATACGCAATACTTGAAACGTATCGATTTAAAACAGGAAAATATAATATCCTATGATCGGTTCCCACTGAATTTACCTGTGATTAGGAATTTCCAACGAATAGCATTCCATCCCAATGTTACATACATTATTGGAGAGAATGGGATGGGGAAATCCACTTTATTAGAAGCGATTGCAATTGGTTTAGGATTTAATCCTGAGGGTGGTACACTTAATTTTAACTTCTCTAGTTATGACTCGCATTCCGATTTACATGAGTATATCCGTCTAGCAAAAGGACCATACCGGCCTAAGGACAGTTTTTTCTTTCGTGCAGAATCCTATTATAATCTGGCTACTAACATAGAAGAATTAGATCGGGAGGGTTTCGGGGGAAAAATAGTCGATTCATTTGGTGGGACTTCTCTTCACGAGCTTTCCCATGGTGAATCTTTTTTTGCAACGTTTATTCATCGCTTTAGCGAGAATGGACTGTACATACTAGACGAACCAGAAGCAGCATTGTCACCATTGAGACAGATGTCGATGCTGGCTAGGATTCATGAACTGGTAAATGGTGGATCTCAGTTTATTATTTCAACCCATTCTCCAATCATTATGGCCTACCCAAGTGCCAAAATCATTGAACTAACAGAAGAAGGATCACAAGAAATGAGATTAGAAGAAACAGGCCATTATAAGATTATGAAACAATTTTTTGAAAATAGAGATCGATTGTTACATCATCTGTTAGATTAGATTGAAAATTTATTGGACAATCATCACTAAATTTGGATAGTGCTACGAATATTGAAGAACAAGGAAGAATTTAGGGGAGAGTAGATTATATGAAAAAAGCAATTATTCTAGATGGCCACACCATAAACCCGGGTGACCTTGACTGGACACTGTTAACCGAACTAGCTGACTTCACTATCTACGACCGTACATCCTTTTCAACGAATGACACCCAATTAATAATCGAACGGTCAAAAGATGCAGAAATAATCTTAACAAACAAAACACCTATTCAAAGAGAGGTAATTGATGAACTTCCCAATCTAAAGTACATTGGTGTACTAGCAACAGGGTATAATGTCGTCGATATCCAAGCAGCGAAAGAAAGAAATATAGTAGTTACAAACATTCCAACCTACGGGACAAATACAGTGGCTCAAACGACCTTTTCTTTACTTCTTGAGCTTACTAATCATGTAGGTCTTCATCATGATGCAGTAAAACAAGGTGAATGGACCAATAACCAGGACTGGTGCTTCTGGAAGAAACCGTTAATAGAACTATCAGGGAAAACAATCGGTATCATCGGATATGGTCGTATCGGACAAGCTACAAGTAAAATAGCTCAAGCTTTCGGAATGAATGTAATCGCAAATAAACGAACTCCAAATAAAGACCTAGAAACATCTCAAATGAAATTCGCCTCTTTAGATGAGCTATACGCCAATTCAGATGTAATATCTCTGCATTGCCCACTTACAGAAGAAAATAAAGGAATGATTAATAAAGCATCCATCCGTAAAATGAAAAATGGTGTACTTATGATCAACACCGCAAGAGGGGCTTTAATTAATGAAACAGATTTAGCTAAGGCGCTAAACAATGGAAAAGTCGGGGGAGCTGCAGTGGATGTCGATTCGTCGGAACCAATCAATGAAAATAATCCACTTCTACATGCAAAAAACTGTATCATTACACCGCACATCGCTTGGGCGACTAAAGAAGCAAGACAGCGTCTATTAGAACAAGCAGTAGATAATTTAAATGCCTTTCTAGAAGGAAATTCGAAGAATAGGTTAAATTGCTAGAATATAAATTGATAATAACTTGAAGGATTGAAAATGCATACATCTCTTAAAGATAAAATAGATGGCTCAGAGGCTGTCTCTGAGCATCTATTTTAATAGTAGTTTAACCTTTCATCTTCTTCAACTGGTCCTCCGTAATATCCCCAATTATGGGTAGCTTAAATAATTTTCCTTGATAAGCCTGTATCATTAACACGATCCATAAAACTAATGAAAGTGGTGCTAATAACATGGTGATTGCCCATCCTAAGAATGGGATAAAGCTCAGTACGATATTAAGAACAAATAATGCAGTAAAGACTATAATAGATTGTAATGCATGAAACCGTACAAAGTGGCTATCTTTTTCTATGAGTAAAAAGATTAATCCGGTAACAAATCCAACCACATAACATATCAAGCCAGCAACGTTTTCCTCTAAACCAGTTGATGTTTTGTTCTTTTCTTGGTTTGAATCTTCTTCTTTTATTTCTGATTGCTCCTTGTTTTCATTCTGTAAATCTGACATTTTTTTCCTCCCCCCCATGTCAATTTATAGCTTGCTTTTGTCTTAAATGAATAAGTATATTTACTCATGCTTTACCTTATGATGGAAGTTATAGAAAAATGTGTTTCAAATTGTCACGATGGTAGAGAAGAGCTACATTCAAATGATAGAAATTATGGGAAAGTACGTCATCCCTCAAAAATTGATTTGGAAAATAACGACAAAATGAAAACTTTTTGTCTACTATTTCGTATAGAATAGAGATTAAATTATATTACTTGATTTTGGAGGCAACTACTGATGAATGAAACAAAACTAGAAAACGCTTTAGCTCATTCTTTTCCTAAAATACGTAGAATTTCAGAAACGATAGGGAATATTATCGGGCTTGTGGTTATTGGAATATTATTTTGGGTATATCATTATTTTGATTGGCCGATATGGGTTTATTGGGTTTTGGTTGGTTTAGTCATATTGACCATTATTGGATTTATCTGGTCGATTTTTGAACCTACATATCTGTACCGTAGTTGGAGTTATCAGTTTGATGATGAATATCTCCAATTAAGCTATGGAATCTTTCAGAAAGAATGGGTGACGGTACCAATGACGAAGATTCAATCCGTCACAACTAGTCAAGGTCCAATTATGAAACGATATAATGTCCGTTCCATTAAAGTGGAAACAGTTGGATCATCGCATGCGATTCCAGCTTTGGAAGAAGATGTTGCACTCGCACTAAGAGAAAGATTAGCAGAGTTCGCGAAACTGAAGGAAGTGGATGAATAATGCGATTTCATCCGTTGACTATTGCTTTTCGAATCTATCAATTGGTAAAAAGTAACCTTTTTATTGCGATTTTGTTATTTGTTATAAATAAGGGATCAGAATTCTGGCTATGGAAGTATGGAAGGTATGTATTTTTACTTTATGTACTTGTACGATTCGTTTCTATTATTACGGCATGGTTTGTGGAGAAATATGAATGGAAGGACCGAGTTTTTCAGATTCATAAAGGAATCTTTGTGAAACAATCTAGTACTATTCCGTTCTCTAAAATTCAAAATGTAACAAGGAAGACTACTGTTTTTCACAAAATTGTTGGACTGACTTCCTTAACATTTGAAACTGCAATGGATGGGGTAGAGGATGCTATTCATTTCGAGGTAATTTCCAAAAATAATGCTCAAGAATTAATTGATTTAGTTCAAGCAAAACAAGACAATCATGTACAAAAGGCAATGGAGTCTAAACATGTATCAGAAACCGAGATAGAGGAAGAAGAGGAGGAAAAGAAACAAATTCCGGTAACAAATCGGACTGTTCATTTTACACCGAGGCGTAAGGACCTGTGGAAGGCAAGTTTTACATCATTAAGTTTCCTAGCGATTATTCCGATTACGGCAGGATTATTGGATTATGTAGAGCCTTTTATTAAGGATACCAATCAGTTCGAAGGAATGTTTCGACTGTTGCTAAATAGTTCGTGGCTAATTGGTATTGTGATTGCGTTTGCGGTTATTGTTGCTGTTACGTTTGGGATTGCTAGAACATTTATTCGTTATGGTAAATATGAGATTTCCTCTGATGACACCCATATTTACATTGATAGAGGGGTCCTAAATGAAAGTTATTTTGTAATTGAAAAGAAGAAGATTCAAGGATTGGAAATGGAACAATCGGTTTTAAAACGTTTATTTGGTTTAGCGGAAGTGAAACTGATAAGTTCAGCAAAACCGAATATAGAAGATGGATCACTAAACGTTAACTCGCTATACCCGTTTTTGCCGGTAGAAAAAGCGTACCAGTTAATAGAAGAATTATTACCAATCTATCAAATAAATAGCAGATTAGAAAGGTTACCACGCATTGCGTTATGGCTTAAATTATTGAGACCGAGTTGGTTATGGATTCTAGCAACGGCTGCTTTGTTTTATTTCAAGCCAGAATTTCTTCACGTTACTTGGTGGGTGTGGAGTTTAGTTTTACTAGGGATTATTGTATTGAACAGGATATTAGATTATATTCATACAAGATATGTGGTAACTGATGATCAGGTTCAGTGGTGGCATGGTGGTTTAAATAGCCGTATGTTTATAACGAAACGAAAAAATGTAGTAGAGATGAGTTATTCTCAGTCGAGACTTCAAAAATCTTTTAATGTAGCATCAGTGACGACCATTAATCGATCTACTCCAATTCATATGGAAACAATCCAAGATATTCCGCTAGACTATGCGCTAGGGATTAGGAATTGGTATTTTAAGCGTAGAGAAGATGTGGAATTTGAAAATAAGAAGTAGTAGTATTTCAATTAAATAGGTATGAAACTTATAAATTCAAATTGAATGTATCTCAGGAGGGTATTGTATGTTGCTATTACTTTCGTTATTTGTAACGGTATTCGGTCTATGTGCCCTGTTAAAACCAGAATGGATTTGGAAATTGACGGAAAGTTGGAAGTCCAATGATGCGACAGAACCCTCTGATATATATATCTTTTCTACACGGTTTGGTGGGGTTATGAGCACATTGGCAGGAATCGGGTGCCTTCTTGTTTTCTTTTTTTAGAATAGCCCGTAGGCTGTAAGAAATTAGGCGGATCAGATTATTTAATAACCGCTTTATGGGGCAAAGGTGCACACCATATGATCTGAAGTGTCCCATTGAAATAGGGGAGAAGGAATGAATATAATATTATCGAGAACCAATTTAGATGAAACTATTCAACTTTTAGAAATACAAAAGAAAGCATTCGCAGATGATTTAAAGAAATATCAGGACCATGAAAGTAGCCCGGTAAACGAGACTATTGAGAGATTGCGCCTGAAGATAGAATCATTCTTTTATTATACCATTTGGTTTAACGATGAAATTATTGGTGGTGTAGATATTCGTGATTTGGGTGAAGGAAAATACCGTCTGAATCGAATATTCATATCACCTGAATTTCAAGGTGAAGGAATAGGGACTAGGATTATGCAACAAATTGAAGACGAATTTCCCCAAGCAGTCCAATGGAGTTTAGATACACCGCACTTAAATGCTGAAAATCATCATTTTTATGAAAAGTTAGGGTACAAAAAAGTAGGAGAACACGAAATAACCGAAAAGCTTAGATTAATAGATTATGTAAAAACGATCAACTAATTGTGTAGGTCTGGAGGGAATGATGTTGAATTGTAACCATGCATTAGTATTTGGTGGGACAGGAATGCTTGCGGAGGCTACTGGCTGGATTGTAAAACATGTCAATCACACGGTTGTGTTTGGTAGAAACAGACATCGATTAGAACGATTGAGCAACAAATATAGTGAACAGGGTCTCAAGGTACAAGAATTAGATTACTCTAATACGGAGTCTTTGAAGCACCAGATAACAAATGCATATGAGGAGCATGGAGAGATTGACCTAGTAGTTGCTTGGATTCATAGTACTGCCCCGGATGCTATACCTACCATTAAAAGACAAATAGCAACGCTTCAAGTGCACCGCCAGTGGACATTGGTGATCGTGAAGGGAAGTAGTAGTCACTTGACTAATATTGCGTTCACTGAAAATGATGTTCCGGAAAATTGTATAGTTAAAGAGGTACAATTAGGCTTTATATATAATGAGATGACTTCTAGATGGCTTAGTCATCATGAGATATCAGAAGGGGTTATAACGGGAATACAAAGTAATGAAAGAAAAACAGTAGTGGGTACACTGGAACCTTGGGACAAGAGGCCGTGATTGGAGGAGAGAAGAAAGTGAACATTAGATTAGCTGAGAAAAAAGACATAAAACAACTGATAAAAATGAGATGGGATTTTACGATTGAACACGATGAAAGCAAAGCAAATGAATCCTATAATGATTTTGAAAAAGAATGCTACGTTTTTCTAGAAAAAGCTCTTAATGGTCCGGATTGGTATATATGGGTTGCAGAAGAAAACGGTAGAGTTGTATCTCATATATACATAGAATTGATACAAAAGGTACCTCGCCCTGGTAGAATAACACATCCTTTTGCCTATATGACAAATGTTTATACTAATCCTAAATATAGAAATAAGGGAATTGGGAGTAAGTTGTTACAATCCATTAATAGTTGGATAAAAGAAAATAATTATGAGTTTGTGATTGTTTGGGCAAGTGATGAAGCCATTGAATATTATAAGAAAAATGGATACGTTCATAGTACAGAGCCAATGGAATATTTTCCTTCATGATGTTTTGCATACGTAGATCTGAAACTTAACTATTTCTTAGGGGGAATCTTTATGTTTGTTGTTAATGTAGAAGGTGCAATTTATCGTGATGGTAAATGGCTATTAATCCAACGAAGTGAAAAAGAGGAACATGCAGGTGGAGGACTTTCTCTTGTTGGGGGGAAATGTGAGCTAGAGGGTAATTCTACCGATATATTAGAAAGAACGTTACATAGGGAAATATTTGAAGAAGTAGGAATAGAGGTAACTATTATTAGGTATGTAAATAGTTCTTCATTTATATCTGATACTGGTTTGAATGTTATTGATATCGTATTTTTGTGTCAACATACATCAGGAGAACCTTATGCTAAAAGCACGGAAGAAGTTGATGATGTAATTTGGATGACGACATCGGAGATTTTAGCACATGCCGATTTGC
Source organism: Paucisalibacillus algeriensis (assembly GCF_000577245.1). Taxonomy (GTDB): domain Bacteria; phylum Bacillota; class Bacilli; order Bacillales; family Amphibacillaceae; genus Ornithinibacillus. Next base: position 579,451 of record NZ_CBYO010000022.1, on the reverse strand, counting down.
CAGACTATCTAAAAGAAAATGTAATACTGGCTGATAAATTAGTAAGAGAAATCAACTAGATAGTAAACACGATGGTTATGTTTCTATAGAGCATCCATGTTTTGCACATAAAAATATCCTACATCAGAACTTTGTATTCTTAACTCGTGAGGCCATTTAATATGGCCCGGAAACACTTCTCATGAAATAAATATTAAGCTCTGTGAATTTCTGCAATCAAATAAATCATCATAACATAATGGGATGGTACCAATCCCTTTTTCATTCTACCACATAAAAAATCCCCACAATCTGTGGGGATTTTGTTATCATCTATAAACACTTTCACATGTATTTGCCTGAGGCTCATAATAACAATGTTGTTTAAACTGTCCTGCAAATGGTTGATCATACCATGTAGGTGGGCATGGAGCGTATGGATTAAAATACCAAAGTGCATACTTAGAGGGATGTTCTCTCCAGAAATCTAACGTTTGTTTGGCTAATCGCTTTTCAGTACTTCTAGCTCTATTATAAAATACATTCCCTTTCTGTACAGCTTCAAAAGAATAATTTCCTCCTTGAACTTGGTATATGACTTGCGGTATTGTCCTCACGTCTACAAAATCCAGGCAATCTGCCTGTGCTCGATTGACGATTACATTACCTACCATTAACATCCCTAGTTGTCCTTCACCTTCAGCTTCTGCCCTCATCATCCTTGCCATTAAAGCAATGTCACTGTCTGTATATTTTACTCGTACCATTTTTTATCACCTCTACAAGAAGTGTATGTAAAAAAGGGCAAAAAGGTTTCATGGGACAATTCCAATATCCATGTCCACTTGCAATTTTCTGTATAAGTATTAGGAATATTATGCTAACATAGTTGCAGAGATTACTTATAGATATTGGAGGAGTATTTTTGGTTCATAAATTAGCAGGTGGGGTCGTAGTAATTGAAAATAATAAAGTCTTACTGGTGAAAGACAATAATGGTTGGAGTTTGCCTAAGGGTGGAACAGAACCGGGTGAAACCTTCCATGTAGCAGCTGCAAGAGAAGGTCTAGAAGAAACGGGATACCATCTTGATGTGAAAGATGTTGCTTATATTACAGAATACACATCGAAAGAATATGGAGAATATTTGCATGTCTATTACTGGGGAGAAATTTTATCCCAGAATAAACAGGAACCCGATGAGGAAATTGTGGATGTAAGGTTTGTTACAGTAGAAGAGATACGTGATTATATATCTTTTCGACCTTGGGTAATACCATTGGAAAATTGGTTCAAGGATAGAAGGTTGGTGTATTACTGTTTTGATTTGGATAAGGTAAGTGTTGAGGTATAGATAATTTAAGTTATTGGAGCTATAGTGAATGGGTTTGTATTGGTTTATGCTTGTTTTTTGTGTTGCGGTTGTTTTGCTGGTTATTATTGTCATCCCTTGGATTGTAATAGCGCTGACAGTGGAAACAATTCGTGAACGGAAAACGAAAGCAAAGAAGAGAAAAAAGATCAAAGAAGATTATAAAGCATTTATGAGTTTTATTGTGGCAATGCTAGCCATTCTTTTACTTGCAATTTTCTTAGGATATGTGGCTGTACCGTATGTAAAAGACCTTCCATACGTTATGGAGGGGAATTATTTATCCGAAGAAGGGATAATTGATTATGTCCGGGATGTTGGGAAGGATAATAAAAATGAGATAGAAGTAGATGGAGGATTATATTATTCTACGAAAATAAAACCTAGGCACCTAGGAAGTTATATAACCTTTGATTATTTACCAAATACCAAAATAATAGTCTCTTTTGACTTAAAAGAATGAGGGTATATTACCATGATTAAAGAGATAGATATTCTCAATAAGGAAAATACAGAGCACATCTTAAGCATACAGCTGGATTCATACTTTGTTGAGGCTAAAATAATTGGTTTATATGACCTACCACCATTAAGGGACACTATTGAATCCTTACAGCAATCTGGTGAGCGGTTTTTTGGATATTATATGGACGAAACGCTATGTGGGGTAGTATCAATAAAGATTGAGAAAGAAGAAATAGATATTCATAGATTGTTTGTACATCCGAATTATTTTAGAAAGGGCATAGCCCAAGGATTATTAGATTTTCTTGAGACTAATTTTTCAGCGAAAACCATGAAAGTGGCTACAGGTTCCAAGAATCATCCTGCGGTCAAATTCTATTTGAAAAATAAATTTCAGCGGATAAACGAAATGGTAGTAGATAACCAAATCAGTTTATCCTTTTTTAAGAAAGAGTTTAGGGTATAAGGGGAGTCGTAGTGGGGATGATTAGAAAAGCTGTAGGTGCAATTGTTTTTCAAGGGGATAAATTATTAATCGTACATAAAACCAAAATCAATACTAAAGAAGGAAAACAGTCCATTAAAGGGGAATGGGATTTTATAAAAGGTGGGGTGGAGGCAGCAGATAGGGATTTACAGCATGCTATTATACGAGAATTAGGGGAAGAAACCGGTTCAAGCGAATTCAGGATAGTTAAGCAGTTAGAGGAAAAAATCTGCTTTGATTTCCCCGCAACAGTTCAAGAACAGATAGGCTATGTTAGCCAAGAAACAACGATGTTCCTCGTAGAGTTTATTGGGGACATAAATTCACTATGGCCAAATGATAGTGAAATTAGTAAGGCTACATTACTGGACGTGAATAGAGTAGAAGAAATGTTGACGCACCAGGATACGGTGGATTACTTTTGGAGAAATGTTAAAGAGATAAAGTTAACTAAAAACAGATAGGATTTACATAAAGCCTATCTGTTTCTAATGCAATTTCAATTGAACATTAGTTTCATTATTGTCTTTTAAATCCTTCAATTCTTTATCAGTGCGTTCTAATCGTTCAATGACTGGTATCATTGCTTCTTCCAGCATTGCTTTTAATCGATCAGCTTTTTGATTTTCCATGATGAGATACCTCCTATTTATCAATTTGTCTAGACTATTAATTACCACCTTCAAGTAAATAATACCAGAAAAAACCTCGGTCCTATTTGATTAGAATCACATAAAGTTTGGATTTCACTAATGAAACTTATGTAGTGTAGATAACGTAATATCCAATAGGAAGATTGTAAAAAGGAAGGAATATAATATGATTCTTCGTAACGGTGTTAGTGGATTTAATAGACCGAATGACCTTAGTGTAGATGGTGTTTTCTTTAAAAAAATCTGCTACTCCATCATTAATAATCATGGTGGGAAAATTATTTCTTTTAACGAGCCAGAAATAGCCTGTAATTATTATCAAGTCAAAATTGCGATTTTTGGCGATGATTTATATATCTTACTAAATAGTACCTATCCATTTCTTGCATTTGCTTCTTCTGTTGAGGATATTTCTGCTATTCAATTTGTTATTCATGACAAACTTTCAACCGAATTTACGCCATATTATAATATTTTACTTCCTGATGAATTAAATGAAGTGCTAGTGATAAACGAACATAGAGGAAGAATTGCTATAGAAAATGAAAATGAACTAAATGATGCGGAGCTCTATAACGTAAAACATTGGAAACCAAGAAGAGTTGGGGATGTTGTTTTTAATTTTTGGGATTAAGAGACCGGAAATATGATTTGGGCAATGGGGTATTTTATTTGCTTTATAAGTTCGATATATGTTGTGTAGTTCCTTTATAAGATAAGAATTTGCTTAATGAAAAGAGGGGAATACAATGTGGTGGACAATCCTTATTATCATGATTGCTTATCTTCCAATGTTTTATAGGATTCATAAACGACTCGATTATCTAGAAAAAGAGGTTAAGAGATTAAAAGGCGAGGATGGTATTTAAAATCAATCGGTGTACTAGAAATAATAAAAAGGTATTGAGGGGGATTTTCAATGTATGAGTATAAGTTTGTGGAAACATCACTTGGTGGATTTTTTTCTACATCAACGTATAGAGAAACGATTAAATCCAATGCATCTGATGGATGGAAATTAGTACAGGTCTTGCCACTAGAATACACTGGGTATGGAAAGCCGAAATCATATGAAATAATTTTTGAGAGGCCATTGCAGCAAGGAGGAAAGAGTGGAGAATGAAATTCAAGTACTTTATGTTGAGGGCTTTATATACTCTAATAGTTCTGTCAGGTGCGTTATTGAATTACAATAATAATTCTCTTTATGGGTATTTATTATTAGCATTAGGGATTGTTCTTATGATTGCTTGTACTTATTTTGAAATAAAGGCTAGAAAGCAGTTTGCGAAATCAACATAAGGAGATTGTCTCTAAGACTCCCTTCAGAGGCAATAGTTTGTGACTAATTTTACTGGCGGTGATATAAATGCAACTTGAATTCAAAGGAATAGATAAAAACAACTATGAAAAATGCGTGGAATTAAATGTAAATAAAGACCAAGAAGATTTTGTTGCACCAAATTGGTGGTCGTTGCTTGAGGAGAAATACGAAGATGGAGAGAAGCATCCATTATCTATTTATGATAACGGAACGATGGTTGGATTTATCATGTATAGTTTCTATCCCGCGGATGATGATTACCCACTAGATTCATGGTGGATAGAAAGATTCATGATAGATAAAGAGTTTCAGCATAAGGGATACGGCAAGGCTGCTTTAAGAAAGTTCTTAGATTATTTTAGAACTTTATATGGAAATATTGACCTAAGAATCACAACTGTACCTGAGAATGATGTAGCAACTAAACTATATGAGAATCTAGGGTTTTCCAAGACAGGTGAAATAGCAGGCGGAGAAGTTGTACTACATATCAAATTATAATAAAACACTAAAAATAGAAGGAGAAAAATGAATGCTAGGATATTATAATAAGCTATCTTCTGAAGTATATGATCTTGATAAATATATTGGTCTATCATTTGGGGATGTAGAATTTTATAGCCAAAGACTAGCTGATTGTAAAGGAAACATTCTCGAACCAGGGGTAGGAACTGGGCGAATTCTTATCCCGCTATTGGAAAATGGTTTTCATGTGGATGGTTTTGATGTTTCGGATGAAATGTTAACCATTTGCCGTAAACATTGTGAGACTAGAGGATTAAAACCAACCCTTTTTAAAGGGGAAATGGAAACCGTTTCCTTGGATAAAAACTATGAAGCAATTATCGTACCTACTGGAACATTTCTTCTCTTGCATAGAAGAGAAGATTCTATCAAAGCATTAAGGAATTTCTACAATTATCTCACAAATGGTGGCAGGCTAATTTTGGATATATTTTTACAAACCGATTTTTCCATGAACAAAGCAACAACCAGAACTTGGGAAACGAATAGTGGTGACATGATCACATTAGAGAGTAAAGTAGTTGAAGTTGACCACATCAATCAATACACGATTTCACATCATCGTTATGAAAAATGGCGTAACGGCGAATTAATTCAGACAGAACTAGAACGGTTCCCCCTAAGATGGTATGGAGTTGAAGAACTTAAAATGATTCTGGAACAAATTGGGTTTGGAGATATACAGATTTCTGCAGATTACAAGTACGGTAAATATCCAATGAAGACAAGTCAAATCATTACATTTGAGGCTGTTGCTTATAAGGACTAATTTGCATAGAAAATTTTTACTTGGTCACCTATTACTCTAGGTGTTTTAAATAGCTTTTCCCGTTGTAACATTAAGCTAATGATAACTATTATGGTCTTAGAGGTGAGCTAAATTAAAAGAGGAGAGAGATATCATTTTTCTTCGGAAAGACGAAAAGGGGATGTGAAATGGAATTTGTTTTCTTTTACATTACGCCAATAATAGCCGTAATCTTTTTTATTAATTGTGTCTCCATTGCCAAAAAGTTACATAAAGAACAGGATATTCATAATCAAACGTTTTTCACTGCTCTAATGTTTGGGTTTATTGTGCTATCGGTAATTTGGTCTGGTAACATAATATAAAAATTTTGGAGGAGATTTAGAGATTTAGATTAAAAGATTTAGTTATTATTTGGTGTGGACAATTGTTGTTGGGTTGATAATTTACTTTGGTATGAAGTATCAATATTATTTAAACGAAGCTGGTAAACGAGAATTCGATCTTATTCCTCTAGCAAAATTTGTAGCAGTATTCCCTGTTGTTATTGGCTTGGTACTCAGATTACCTAAATTGATAATTGAAATTAGAGAAAAGAAGCAATGGACATTTGATTGGATAAAATTTGTGGTAATTGGCATTCCATCGTTATATATCATTGTAATGTCATAATTGCCATACTCCACGATGGGATTAGGAAGAATTCCTATCCCAGAAATTATTTTAGAAGGAGGTCCGACAATAACTACAATAGCAGGTATTATTTTTGGATATGTGTTATTGGATAGTTTGAAAAAATAGAAGATAGTTTAGGAGAGACTCAGAATTGAAACAAGCATTAATCTATTTCGAATCCAATGAGTATGATAAAGCTTTTCAGCGGATGAAAGAAATACTGAAAAAGAATCGTTCTATAGAAAGTCTCCATAATGTAGCGTGGATGTATGTAAATGAGGAAGAGGATTTGGATACAGGGCAACATTTATTAGAAGAAGCAATAAAGTTAAGACCGTATCATCCTTTTCCTTTTGCGTTACTAGGTGAAATTTATTTGAGGAAAAGCATGTTGAATGACGCAGAAGCTTTACTAAATAAAGTGTTGGAAATGGAACGTCTTCCTGCCGTGGTTCATAACCTTGGTGTAGTCTATGCCAGAAAGAAGCAATGGAAAAAGGCGGCTGAATATTTCCAAGAAATTGCTAGGCCATCAAGTTATGAACTTTTGCTTGAAATCTATTCTCGGATTCAATTTGGTGATGATATGGCAAGAGAATTAATGTTGCAATGGGATGAGAAGCATGATGATTTTATTGGTTGGATGGAAGTGGCTGATTTATGGATTGAATTGGGAGAATTTGCATTGGCCAAAGAGGGATATGAAAAAGAATGGGATATGACTAGTCCCGGACCTTACTCATTGAATCGTTATGGTTATGTGCTGTATCAATTAGGATATGAAGAACAACTCATGATAATTCAAGAAGAAACGTTGAGACATATCGAAGAAGAATTAATAGATGTAAAGCATGAAGCTGATTGGACTGAGGAAGACCGTCAGGAACAAATACAACAATTAGAAAAATGGTATAAACAAGTTCAAGTGCTTCCTGACACATTAAAATCAGGTTTTGTACCACCGGCTGAAATTGATTTTTTTGTTGAAGGTGGTTGCTACTTATTCGGCTGTCGTCAGCATAACCATCCATTTTATAAAGAGAGAAAATAAATGGATTAGGTTGGTTAAGTGAAAGGGAGGGTACTGTTTGATATTCGAAACGTTTACCGAATTTATATATAGCTTGTTAATATGGTGGGTATTCCTATTAATCTTTCTAAGGATTAATAGTTATCCGAAAAAGTCTTGGAAAAAGGATATTTTAATATCTTTTATACAAAGTATAGTAGCTTTGCTTATTTTCTTACCTGTCTTTAATCATTTATTGAATGTATATTAGTTGAATGAAGAGTGTACAAATGATTGCAGATCTTGAATAGGGGGTCGGTTATGAGGAGTTTTGTAGATGATCTAGCTGGAGCCATTTATGATATTCTTAAATTTATTATCAAGAGCTTTTGTTATCTCTTGGCTGGTATGATAATTGTTGGTGTACCAATCTATCTATTAGCGTGGGTAATTAACTTTTTTAACTAAAACAAATCAAGATCTTATAGACAGTAGTGAGTAACATATTAGAAAGGGGACAGTAAGTATATGGAGATTTTCGCATTTTCAATTGCAACAGGAGCATTAGGGCTGGCATTGTTTGCATTTTCTAGAATAGAAAACTTGGAAAAAAGAGTAAAAGAAGTGGAAAAGAAAAATTAGTTTAGGTCAATGGGGATAGATTTCAATAAATGGCTAAAAGGAGAACGCTATGCCTGTGATTATCCATAAGCAATTTATTAAAGCGCCTTTAGTACAATGCTTTGATCTTGCTAGAAACGTAGATATACATACTAAAACTACTGCCACTACGAAAGAAAAGGCCGTGGCGGGGACTACACAGGGGTTACTAGAAAAGGGCGACTCTGTTACATGGGAAGCAACTCATTTTGGTATAAAACAAAGGTTAACAGCTAAAGTCATTTATATGGAAAAGCCTATAAAGTTCATTGATGTAATGGTGAAAGGAGCATTTCATTCTTTCACTCATACGCATGAATTTGTAGAAGAAACAGGTGGAACTTTAATGATTGATACTTTTGAGTATAAGTCACCTCTTGGGTCACTTGGCGTAATTGCAGATAAGTTGTTTTTAGAAAGATATATGACTAGTTTTCTAGCTAACAAGGCCCGGGAACTACAGATTATTGCCGAAGAAATATGTTAACTAAATTTGGAGGGGTAAAAATGCAGTGTAAAAAGGTGAAAAAAGAATTTAAGGTAGTAGGTATGAAAGGCAGTGGAGCTTTCTCTAACTTTGGAAACGATGTTCCTGCACTAGCACAGCAAGTATTGCTTCGCTCTAATGAAATCCAAAATAAGACTGATACGGAAGTAGCTTTTTTCGAGCCTAAAGAGGATGAGAACCATCTTGAAGGTCACTACTATGTGGGTTTAGCAGTGAATAACTCGGTTAATGAAGTACCTGTAGGAATGGAGTATATCGAAACAGAACAACATTACGTAACGACTAGAGGTAAGATTACTAGAATTGGAGAACTTCATTCAAGTTTATTGGGATGGGCAGATGAACAGGGTTTTAAAAGAAATCTTGACTCCTACATTGTTGAAACCTATCACCCAATGGAAGATGGCGAAGAAGAGGTAGAGATTTATTTGCCAATCCACGACTAGGAGTAATTTAGTTATTGGAGGTGTAAAAATGGACGTAACGATTTCTCTCATACCATATGAAGATAAGGTAATTCTACATAACTTAATACAGTTATACCGTTACGATAGTAGTGAATTTGATGGCCATGCTTTAACTAAGCATGGACTGTATTCTTATAAGTACTTAGATCACCAATGGACAGAGGATTACCGCCGTCCATTTATTATCGAAGTTGATGGTGAGATTGCAGGGTTTGCGTTAATTATACTTGATGTGCCTAAGGAATATGTTAAATTAAGTAATGATGAAAAGACAAACGTCATAAGCGACTTCTTTATTATGAAGAAGTTCCGCCGTAAAGGTGTTGGAAAAAAAGTAGCGTTTATTCTATTTGAACAATTTGGGGGTACATGGGAAGTTAGACAAACCGAATCGAATAAACCAGCATATTCATTTTGGAAGAGAGTTATTTCTGATTACTCTAATAGTGGAACGATTAAAGAACAGAAATTACAGGGAGAAGAATGGAATGGTCCTGTGTTTGTTTTTGAATCATAGTAAGATTCAAAAGATAGTGCAGAAGAAGAACTTGGAAATAAGCCAAGTTCTTTTTTTATTGTCTACACTACGTCAGCATATTTTTAGGGGGAGAATTACTAGATTTAATCATTATACTCTACCCTGTAAAACCATCTAAATCCTTATTCTGAATTTCATTGCATCAATATACAACAATAAAATAATAAACAAAATCAATAACTTTTTATTGTAAAACGATAAAAATTAATTTATAATCAATTTGTAAACAATAAGCGAGGTGTATGTTTCAGCGATACCGTTTAACATGGCATTAAATCAGGCTCTTAAACTGGTGAATTGCACCAACAGAAACCAAGCTTTTGCATAAATCTCTGTTCTAGCTTTAAACAATAAAGTTTAGAGTCCTGTAGAGTAATAGTTTTTAAAATAATTGATAAAAAGGGAGTTATAGAATGAGTTTAGCCATCCAACATGAAACTCAGAAACGAAAGTGGAAAAACCAAATCCTCAGATCTATAAAACAACTGACTTGTTTTGGATGGGAGCTTGCCCTTTCCTGTGTGTTTCCTGTCGTTATATTTGCCTCTTTAGCAATTACGCAAACCATTTCACTTCCATTCCTACCTCGGTATGACTGGCTGCTTATCATCTTCCTTCTGATGCAGGTTTGGATGGTGCGTTCCGGTCTAGAAACAAGGGATGAATTAAAGGTCATTACACTGTTCCACCTTATTGGGCTTGCTCTTGAAATTTTCAAGGTACATATGGGATCCTGGTCTTACCCGGAGGAAGGTATCGCTAAGATTCTTGGAGTACCTTTGTATAGCGGATTCATGTATGCAAGTGTCGCGAGTTTTTTTTGCCAAGCATGGCGGAGGTTACAGGTTGAACTGATTAAGTGGCCGCCGTTTTGGACTGTTGTACCACTTGCTGCTTCTATTTATTTGAATTTTTTCACCCACCATTATTGGATTGATATTCGTTACTGGTTGGCAGGGCTAGTCATAATTGTTTTCTGGAAATCATGGGTCTCTTACGATGTAAAAGGAACACGGTACAGAATGCCTCTCGCACTTTCCTTTATACTCATCGGATTCTTTATTTGGATTGCAGAAAATATTGCAACATTCTTTGGAGCTTGGAAATATCCCAACCAAACAGATGCCTGGAGTCTGGTTTCTCTTGGTAAGGTAAGCTCCTGGGTTTTACTAGTGATTGTGAGTTTTCTAATTGTAGCCACATTAAAAAGGGTAAAGGGAAGTTATGTTCGTTTATAATACTAGTGGAACAACAAAAACGAATAACGAAGCAGTTTCGGTAAAAGAGGAATTGAGTAGATATAATGCCATTTGTGATGTTTACTGAAAACATACAAATGGCTCGAATTTTAGAAGAGTCTTGCTTCTTTTGCAGCTGCTCTACTAGCTCTTGCAAATTCAAATGGACTCATCCCAACATTCTCCCAATGCAAATACATTAATCGTGGTTCTTCAAATAGCCAATGGTTATGAAATGCAGTTACGATAATTCCTCTTCTTCGTAATGCATCGATCATTGGATTAACCTCTTTTTGAAGGATTACTGTTTCACCTAGGTTTAGGCCGTTATCTTCGAAGGATAACATGAAAGGAAGAGCTAATGGGGAACGGGTACGGCGTCCTAAAATAGTTGCTCTAATATCCCTAAGTCGCATAACAACACAGACAGGATCTGCGGTGACTATCTCCCCTCCAATAATATCAGCTAGCTGTTGGCAAGTTGATTCATTTCTTCCTCTCACATTACGTTGACCAACCTCTCGATGCTTTCTATTTGATTTATTCATTCGGGAATTTGAACTTGATTCGAAAAAATCATCAATATCAATATACTTCGTATAGTTCGTATCATTGCTTTCAGAACCACTATAGAAATTTTGATTTCTATTATTACTAAATTTTCTTCTGTTCACTTATACCACCTCCTTCTCGGACCCTTGCAGGATAGTATATTCAGAAAATTTAAATGAGTATAGACAAGTAATCTAAGACAAAAATCCTTTTATTATAAAACCTTGTAACGATAATAGTTTATCTATCTAATAAATGAAAACATTACCCCGAGGTATAGCTAAAACTAAATAAAAAATAGCTAGTCCATTCAATGAACCTAGCCATTTATACTGTATTTAATCGAATATTTTACTATACATCCCAGATTATAAATCGTCATTAAGAATGGTAAGGGCACCCATTACTCTTTTTTTTAAGCTCCTTCTTTAAGAACCTTCTTATAAAAAACTAGGGTTGCGTTATCGTTTAATTTTTTACTAACCCCTGTTTTGTGATAGCCCATCTTTTCATATAAATAACAATTTCGTTCTTCCTCCTGTAAGGTGGCCAATTCCCATGTATTTGCCTGAGGGAACACTTCTTCCATTAAGGTTATTACCTTCTGGGCTATTCCTTTTCCTTGATGGGAGGGTAGAATAAACATAGGGCTTATCCAAAACTGTACGTCTTCTCTCCAAAAAACACAGATAGCTCCAACTAGGTTGTGATCGGCTAAAATCTTATAAAAACTACCATTGGGATTATTTATTCTCGTTAATACTCTGTCAATAGTTTCTTTTGCTGGGTTGGAATCATAATCCTTATACTTATCCAATAGTGGCTTAAACGCCTTTACTTGAATTTCAAAAATAGCTAGTGCATCATTATCTGTTGCTTTTTCTAACCGAATCTCCATATCCTCACCCAATCTCTTAATCTATTTAGATAGTAAATATAATACTAACATAATATTACAGATGTGCTATTAGATTTTTTTATAAGAAAAGACGATCCCTCTTGAGATCGCCTAGCTTACACTTTTAGCCTATTAGTTAAGCCTGCTCAGTTATTTACTACTACTTTTCCAACCATTCCTTCTTTGACATGGTACCGACATATCAGTTCATATGTACCTGGATTTTCCGGTTTCAGAGTAATGGTTTTCTCTTCACCAGGCTGAAGTTCAACATCAATTCCTAGTTTTTTTACGGTGAAGGTATGCTCTTTCTGTCCTATATTCTTTAATTGTAATTTTGTTGATTTTCCAGAAGGAATAGTGATCTCTTCAGGATTAAAGTAATCATCGTTTAACTCAACAATTATCTTATTTTCATTGTTCATATGCTGTATTAAGTCCTCGGATTGTGCAAGTACACCTTGTGGACCTGTTGCTATAATAGCCACAATCATCACAAGCAAAATAACTAGTCCTGGTAACCGATTTTTCACAGACATGTGATTCCTCCTTTCTTATGTGCTAATTTCTTCTAACCCATCAATTATTATCGCTCAAAATCGGTTATATTATTTATTCCTATAAATGAAAAGGAACACAACAACTCTAGATGTAAATAAATGAAGTATAAAAAAAGCGATAGTTTAGCTCAAAACTTGCTAGACTACCGCTAAATAGTTATGTATTTCTTAACGTCCTTTTCCTATGAAAACTCGGCTTTAATTCCGCAATAAGAATTGCCATCAGAATTAATACAGCCCCTGTGATCATCCGTCCAGTCAAGACCTCATGTAGGAATATGACGGATAAGACCATTCCAAAAAATGATTCCATGGAAAGGATGATGGCTCCTTTAGTGGCTGTTGTATACCGGAAAGCAACGTTCTGGCAAACATATGCAATCGTTGTTGAAAATAAGGCTAAATAGACAATCGAATAAACAGCTTCTTTTTCAAGTGTTGTTGGTATATCACCTTGTATGAGCACTGCAACAACACCAATGACTGAAGCAGTGATAAATTGCATGATTGTTAGCGAAATAGCATCTTCTTTTTTAACAAAAAGATTGGTGTAAAAGATATCAAATGCAAAGGCCACGGCACAGGCTAAAGATAGTGCATCACCGATATTGATTGTTATAGAGCCTTGTAAGGATAAAAAGCCAATACCGACAATGGCTATGACGGATCCCAAAATTTCATATCGATCAATTTTCCGTTTATAAATAAGGTAGGCAATGATTGGTACAATTACGACATTAACTGCTGTTAAAAAGGCATTTTTAGATGGTGTTGTGTATTCTAAACCAACCGTTTGTAAGGCAAATCCAATATATAGAATAGTTCCTAAAATAGCACCCTTCCATACGATAGACTTTGTGAATGTTTTAAACTTCTTTCCAAATATAAGGGCGAGTATTATCGTGGCTAATATAAATCTTCCGGCCATTACTTGATAAGCAGTTAAATATTCAAGGGCTATAGCAGTTACGACAAATCCACTACCCCAAACAATAGCTGTGATAAGGAGCATCCCGTCTCCGACGTATTGTTTCATTATACTTCTCCTGTTCCCTCGCTCTTCTGATCTCTTCCTAACTAATTAAGAATAGTCCTGAGTTGCAATTTTTAATTATTAATAAAGATTATAGAACATAATAGTTGAAATTTGTTATATTTCGTTTTGATACTATTCGAAATGGTAAGTTCTAGAACTAAAAAAGCGATCATAGTGGTGACCGCCTTGGTTTAGCTAATTTTAGCTTAAGATAGAATACCTTTTCCACCTTTTGTTTCTAGTGTACTGATTCTTTCCATCCCAGTAATAATCGGCTTTGCACGGCTTATTAATGCTTGAGTAGATTCAAGTGATAGTGAAGCTTGATGTGCATTTTCATTACTCCATACCTCATAAACGTAAACACAATTTGGTTCGTTATCAGATGTACTTACGAGGTAAATCTCACACTCTTCAAGGTTATTCAATGATTCTGCAGCCTCTAATAAAATCTCTACCAGCTTATCTTGTTGGCCTTCTCGTACAATAAACTTACCAAATATACTAAACTTACTCATCAACGACACCCCTTATATAAGATAGTTACTATATTCTCCATTATAATTCTATACTCCTTTATATTTATTAAATTATCTCCAAACCACAGTTGAACTTGATTACATAAGAGATTGTACTAGTTACAGTGAAAAAGTAATAGGTATATTGTCTGAAATTTCTTTATTGAATATTTACTATCGCTTAATCTTACTTCAATATCTATCAATTATTCTATTAGTGTAGTAAAAATTGAGAGGAGAGATTATATGTTTAAAAAGCTAGGAGTAGTTGCTTTAAGTGGAGCCTTAGTATTTTCAGGATTAAGTTTAAGTTCGGTAGATGCTGCGAAGCCGGACCATGCTGGTAAAGGAAAAGGGAATAATGGTAAGGTAGAGAATGTTATTTACATGATTCCTGATGGATTTAGTGCTGACTATGCAACCAACTATCGAGTGTATAAGGGCGAAGACGCAGTTTGGGATGAGTATTTAAAAGGTATGTATACAACTAATTCTGCTAACTCTGCCATTACAGATTCTGCAGCTGCTGGCACAGCAATGGCTACCGGTGTAAAAACAAACAATGGTGTTATCGGACTCGATCCAGAAGGTAATGAATTAGAAACAATCCTAGAAGCGGCTGAAAAAGCTGGTAAATCTTCAGGACTTGTGGCTACTTCAACGATTACCCATGCTACTCCTGCCTCATTTGCGGCACATGTTGATAATCGAAATAATGAAACAGAAATTGCTAAACAACTAGTTGCTAGTGATGTAGATGTTATACTTGGTGGAGGAAAAAATAACTTTCTTCCAATATCACTAGGTGGAAAGCAAGCAGAACTTAATCTAGTAGAACAAGCAGAAGAGAAAGGTTTTAATTTTATAGAAACTCGTGATCAATTAAAGAATATTGAGGACTTAGATGTAGAAAAGGGAGATAAGTTACTAGGTTTATTCGCGGGTGATGCGCTTGCACCTGAATTACATCGCGCTGAAACAGAAGAGCCAAGTCTAGCGGAAATGACTGAGACAGCTATTAATGTGCTAGAAGAGGATAAAGATGGATTCTTCTTAGTAGTAGAAGGTAGCCAAATTGATTGGGCTGGACATGATAATGATTCAGCTTGGGCAATGTCTGATGTTGCTGCTTTTGAAGGAGCAGTAGAAAAGGCGATGGAATTTGCTAAAAAAGATGGTAAAACAATAGTAGTTGTTGCTGGTGACCATGATACAGGTGGTATGACTACTGGTGCATATGGTTCAATGGAATTGAATGCCAATGTATTAAGAAATGTAACTGCAACTGGTGATTATATGGCTACGCAATTAAATAGTAATCGTTCTAATGTGAAGGAAGTTGTTGAAGCTCATACCGGATTAGAGTTATCAGAAGAGGAAGTTCAACGTATCCAGAAAGCTCAAAATGCATCTATGGAAATCAATACTGTAGTAAGTGAACATGCACGTATTGGCTGGACAAGCACGAACCACACTGGTGCTGATATTCCACTTTATGTGTATGGCCCACAATCCCAAAAGTTTGTCGGCTTCCATGATAATACAGACCTTCCAAGAATAATAAAAGAAGTAATGAAGTTAAAATAGGGAACTGGTATTTTAAAGTAAGTAGTTATCGAGTGCTAATCGAAGTGATTAGCACTTTTTTATTTGTTTTGAGTAATGACAAAATTTAAATTGACACTTCCTAATAAAGTTTCTATAATTATTCATTATAATGAATTATTATGTGCCAACTAATTATTACATAAATGGGAGTGTCTACTGTGCATCACACTATAGAAATAGACGAAATAATTGAGAGAAAACGAGATTTATATATTAATATAAGCGAAAAAATATGGAACTTTGCTGAAATGAGCTACGAGGAAAAAGAATCAGCTGAATTACTTTGTAAAAGCTTGGAAGAACAAGGATTTGAAGTGGAAAGAGGGGTAGCTGGGATAGATACAGCTTTTATCGGGAGTTATGGAAGTGGTGGTCCTGTAGTTGCTATTCTAGGAGAATTTGACGCATTAGCGGGTTTGAGTCAGGAAAAAGGGGTAGCGGAGTATAGGCCTCTATCTAAAAATGGTAGTGGGCATGGATGTGGTCATAATTTGCTTGGGACAGGAGCCTTTGCAGCTGCTGTTGCGGTAAAAGAATATATGCAGGAGAATGGTCTTTCCGGTACAGTTCGGTACTATGGGTGTCCAGCAGAAGAAAGTGGTGACGGTAAAACCTATATGGTACGTGAAGGCTTGTTTGATGATGTTGACTTTGCTCTGACCTGGCATCCGATGTCAGTTAATGCGGTAAGCTATATGAATGCTCTAGCAACCTATCAGGTATATTTTCGTTTCAAAGGTCGTGCTTCCCATGCGGCTACGTCGCCTCACCTTGGTAGAAGTGCGCTAGATGCAGTAGAACTGATGAATGTGGGTGTGAATTATTTACGCGAGCATATTATTGATGATGCAAGAATTCATTATGCCATTACAAATACAGGTGGATTTTCCCCGAATGTGGTACAGGCGGAAGCCGAAGTACTATATTTAATCCGTGCGCCAAAGGTTGGAGAAGTAGAGAACATTTATCAGCGAGTTCACAAAATTGCGCAGGGCGCAGCGTTAATGACAGAGACAGAACTAGAAATAGAATTTGATAGCGGCACCTCGGATCTCATTAGAAACACGACGTTAGATAAGGTAATGTTGGAAAACTTCCAAAAGCTAGGAGTACCTGAATTCACCGAGGGTGAAATAAACTTTGCTGAAAAGATTCAAGCAACCTTGACAGAAGAGGAACTAGCAGATCTATGGGACGATAGTCTACGTGGGAAAGCATTAACAGATGTTATCTTACCGCTACAAGGTGAAGAAAAAGCATTTGGATCAACCGATGTAGCAGACGTGAGCTGGGTTACGCCAACCGCACAAGTACATACAACCTGTATTGCAAATGGTACTTCGCTTCATACATGGCAGGTAGTGTCACAAGTCGGGACATCGATTGGACATAAAGGAATGTTACATGCAGGTAAAGTAATTGCAGCAACAGCAGTAGAAATGATGCAAAATGAAGACTTGATTCAACAAGCAAAAAAAGATTTACAAGCTAAATTAGGTGGGAAAAGGTATGTTTCTCCTATTCCTAGTGATGTAGTTCCGCCAATTAATAGAAAAAATTAGATTAATAGATAAACTAATTCGGGAATGAGAAGGGGAAGTTGACATGGCTATAGCAGCAAAAAAAGAATTAGAAGGACAGAATAAGAAAAAGAAGCGGTTTTCCTCACCACATCCATTTATTATTCTTTTTTCTGTTATCGTACTAACCGCGATAAGCACGTATTTTATTCCGGCAGGACAGTTTGAAAGAACGACGAATGAAGTTGGACAAACCATAGTAGTAGAGGATACCTACCAAACAGTAGAATCCAACCCAACGGGATTATTAGAAATTTTTCAAGCCGTTCCTAAAGGAATGGTAGAAGGTGCATCGATTATCTTCTTTATATTTATTGTGGGTGGTGCGTTTAATATTTTCCGAGCAACAAATGCAATTGAAGGGGCACTCGGAAGTATTTCGTCGAAGGTAAGTGGCAAAGAAATATATATTATTCCTGTCGTGATGTTGTTTTTTGGATTAGCTGGTGCATCTTTTGGGATGTTTGAAGAGGCTTTTCCTTTCATATTAGTGTTGGTTCCAATTGCAATTAAATTGGGGTTTGATTCTATCGTAGGTGCGGCCATGGTATTAGTTGGTGTTTCGGCAGGATTTACTGCTGCTTTCTCCAATCCATTTACGATTGGGGTTGCCCAAGGGATAGCAGAGTTACCAATCTTCTCAGGGATGACCTTACGAATAATTTACTGGTTACTATTTATGGCGGTAAGTATTGCGTTTGTCATGAGGTATGCACATAAAGTGAAGAAAGATCCGACGAAAAGTATTATGTACAAGGAAGGAAAAGTTACGTCTACTGAAACTGAAGTTGAAAAGCAGGAGAAGTTAACAAAAACGCAGGCTGTCATATTAGGTGTATTATTACTGACGTTAGTCGTTCTTGCTTATGGTGTACTAGAATATGGCTGGTATATTATTGAGATTGCCGCATTATTTTTGATTTTTGGTATAGTAGTAGGTCTTATTAATCGAATGAAAATTAATGAGATAGCAGAGAACTTTGTGAGAGGATGTAAGGAGCTAGTTGTCGGGGCACTCGTTGTTGGCTTTGCGTATGGTGTTCTAGTATTATTACAGGATTCTAACACAATCGATACAATACTGTATGGTATTACAAATGCAATTTCAGGAATGCCTAGTGAACTAGCAGCCCTAGGAATGTATGTGATGCAAGGGTTAATGAACTTTATTGTAACTTCAGGAAGTGGTCAAGCTGCATTAACCATGCCAATCATGACACCACTTGCAGATTTACTGGATGTAAATCGTCAGACAGCAGTTCTTGCTTTCCAAATGGGAGATGGAATTTCTAATATCTTTGCACCAACAAGTGGTTTATTGTTAGCGGGAATTGCAATGGCTGGAATTTCGTATGGAAAGTGGTTTAAGTGGATTTGGCCATTGATATTAATCCATTACGTAATGGGTGCGATTTTTGTGACGATTGCACATATGTTTGTTTGGGTTTAATACTTACTAAGTAGAATTAAAACGCTTGGGGCTTCTAACTAAAAGGAAGTGCCCCCAAGCGTTTTTTTATTGTTATCTAGTAGACTATGATTTTGTTAACTTAATAGGGATTTATAGCTGTTTCACATCATAATATTACCATGCTAAATTAAATTTTTAAAATATTTTTTATAGGAACATACATTCGTGATATAATCTCACTAAAGGCGGGGATGAAGAATGAATAATGGGAAAATAAACTTAGAAGAGCGGATGGAGTATTATAAGGTACCAGGATTAACAATCACATTAATGGAGAATGGTCAAATTGATACGATAGAAAACTACGGAGTACTTGAAGTAGGGACTAATAGAAAAGTGGATATTGGGTCGGTATTTAGTGCGTGTTCTATTAGTAAATTCGTAACGGGAATGCTTGTGATGAAGCTAACGGAAACCGGGGTTCTCGCTTTAGATGAGGACGTGAACAAGACGTTGCATGGTTGGAAGGTTCCGGAACATCAATTTAGTAGTCCAGTAACTTTACGACAATTACTCAGTCATCAATCAGGAATAATGGATCCGGACGGTAGTTTTGGAGAATTTGCTTCTGGTGTAAATACTCCTCCAATGGTAGAGATTCTAGAAGGGAAAACCCCTTATTGCGTTTCTCCTATAAAGGTAACACATGAACCAGGAAGTGAATTTCATTATTCAGATGCCGGATTCTGTATTATTCAACAGCTAATAGAAAACGTAACCGGAACATCCTTTGAAAAGGTAATGAGGGAACAGATTTTTCAACCACTAGAAATGGAAAATAGTACATACATAATGAATATATTAGAAATCGGAAATAGTAATTTTTCATGTGGTCATAACAAGAATGGTGAAATCGTAAATGGAAAATATCCAATCTACCCCTTTCCAGCAGCTTCAGGTCTATGGACAAATTCCTCCGATCTAGCCAAATTAGTTCTTGAATTATTACATGCGGTCAATGGAAAAAGCAAGTTAGGCTTGTCAACAACCATAGCTAAGGAAATGATTACCCCACAGGGAGGAAAAGATTGGGCTGGACTAGGAATTTTTCTAGACCGTTCAGATGAAAAATTAGAAGTGTCATCTCTAGGTTGGGGAGTAGGGTTCCAATGTATGATGGTAGCCAAGCCTTTTCTAGGTAAAGGCGCCGTAATTATGACAAACGCAGAATTAGGTGTGCATCAGATGGAAGGGTTAATTGGGGAGATATACAAATCAATACTGTAAGGAATGAAAGAATCCGTAAAGCCTCGTGGATTTACGGATTCTTCTAGTTAGCTTAGATTCACAAAATATTTTTCACCAAGAAGTTCCTTTTCCTCATACGTACCATTGGTTAGATGTTCTTCCACATAATTTGAAAGCTTCGGTGGTTCAACATCATACATGACTTCAATTTCTTTAGCAAATAATAGTTTTTCTTCTTTTAACAATTCAGAAAGAGATGGTTGTTTTTTAGGCTCTGGAGTATCATCTAAGGCTTGAGCTAAACCTGATACATAATATTCAAATGGACGGCCACCAACAATTTTTACACCTTTATTATCTTCGTCAACCATGATGATCGTTGGAAAACCTCTAGCGCCAAGTTTTCTGGAAAGAGCGAAGTCTTCCATAAGTAAATTATGTCCGGATTTCTCGTGCGCTTCTTTAACAATTGCCTCTCCATCTAGGTCCATCTTATTAATAATTGCAATCATGACCGCATTCTCACCAATGTTCTCATTAAAAGCAAATAGTGCTTCTCTTGCACGACGTAAGTATTCAAATGCTTTTTCATCACCATGCTGTTTTTGGATAATCTTAAATACACGAGATGGAGGGAAAGATGATTGTACAGGGTTGTCAATCATCAGTGATCCATCAATTGGCATACGTGTGTGATCTCCAACTTCTCGCCAGTGACCGGCAACATCTGCTGGTTTATAGATACCATTTGCAGGGTCAATTGGCCCATCATGCCATTTTTCCAGTAGTCCACCCATTACAGTGTGAAAGTTGAAATAGTGACCATATTGTTCTTTAAAGCGGCGAAGTGTAGGTTCAATTGCCCAACAATGGGAACAAATCGGGTCAGTTACATAGTATAAATCTACTTTTTTGGTTGGCTGGTTAAAATCAATGATTTCCATTTCTTCGTCACCAGCTTCGCCACAAATTCCGGTTTCTAAATCACAAATCATATTTTTGTTGCTCATACCTTAACTTCCTCCTAATATTTTTATATAAGTACTACTTAGAACGCTTTATTTTCGAAATATTAAGCCTGCTGTTTGCTTCCTAAGGTTAGTTTATAAGATAATAAAAACTAAGAACACCAATAGTTCGGCTGAAATGTTGGATATCCAACACATCGGAAAAACTGTTGGAAAAATAGGAGGGTTTTCGAGTTGACTGAGGCAAAAACTGATCCCCGGATTCTTCGGACTCGTAAATTAATAATGGATTCTTTTATCGACCTTTCCAGTAAAAAGGAATTCAAGGATATTACGATAAAAGATATTACCACAGAGGCGATGATTAATCGGGCAACGTTTTATTATCATTTTATGGATATCTATGATCTTCTTGATAAGGCATTAACGGAAGTATTACTAGTCAATTTGAATGGGAAAGAATATGAAAATAGTGAGCTCAATGAAAAGACTCTTGTAAGTTTATTCACTGCGATTACCGATTTTCAAACTTCCTTATCGACTCGCTGTCATCGAGGTTATGAAGATACCATTGCACGTATTATTCGAGACCAGCTAGAAGTAATATTCTTCAGAATGCTTGAACGTCAGCATCCAGAAGAAGTAGAGGAAGGACTAAAGCTTTCCGCAACCATGTTAAGTTGGGGGCTTTACGGGGCTTCGATGGAGTGGAGAAGAAGTAGTGATTCTGTTTCACCGGAAGAATTTATTAGGGCAGCCATTCCTTTTATACAGAATGGGATTGGAAACTAGTTCATTAGAATAGATTAATAGCTACGTTTGTGAAATTCAAAAGCACCTTAAATGCTATTTCCTAGACATTTAAGGTGCTTTTACCGTGTTTTTTTATACTAGCTGCATGGTCGTAATACAAGTTTTATCTCCTTCAAAAGTTGAGATTACAGACTCAGCAACTTTACCATTATGTTCAATGGTTACATTAAATTTCTTATCACGAGGTAACCATAAATCAATGAAGCCATTCTCGAATGTAGTCATTGTTTTATCCACCACAACATTCCCATCTTCATCTTCAATATGGACTTGGAAATCCTTTTCCACTAATTCCCCTTGGCAACCAGTCAAGCTATGGATGGCACATTCATGGGTTGTGGTTTCAAAAGGTGCTATGGAGACAAAAAATTCATCCTCCGGTAGATCATAGGTTGTTTCCTTATTATTTTGATCAGTTACAATTAGTTCATGTGATGTAATGGAGGCTGTGATGTCTTCAAAATCACCAACACTGTACTCATGAACCATTTCTTTGATGTCTTTCTCTTGATTGTTCTCTGAAGTCTCATTATTACAAGCAGCCATAATAGAAAGAAGTAGTACTGCTAGAAAGGATAATCGTAGTATTTTCATTTAAAGTCGCTCCAATACTAAGTTTAATACCTAGTATTTTACCATAATAAGCGCTTTTATAACCTAATGTCACGAAAAGTTCATAAGGATAAATGGCTCTATCCGAGAGTTAATTTACTACTTTTATGAAGAAGATTTAGGGCTTTTTCCATGTCGATGTCCTTTTCTAAGTGCTCTGGTGTCCACGGTATGTAGATATGTGGTTTTATTCCTTGTTCATGATTTGGATCACGATTATCTAGTTGATCCAATCTAGATGTTGGGTATAGAAAATTAAACTGATTGTTCAACGTAATTGCATTTAAGTTCGCATAATCATTGATTCCCATAGTAGGACGACCAACCACGGTGACTTTTGGTGATTGTTTGCATAAGTAAACAAAAGTATCACCCGCGCTACCACAGTAATTATCGGTTATGATGATAATATTCTTCGGGTATTCATGGCCATCGATTTCGAAATCATGATCACTTGATTCATCTCTGAAACTAATAAATCCTTTACCACGATTCTTCACCCAAGGTTCTTTCCATTGTTGTAGTCCTTCTCGATATTGTTCATTATCAACCCTCTCTAATTCTTTATTTATGGACTTAATAGTTAAATCTGCATTTCTTTCCGTGCAGTTAAATTTCATGTTGTAGAAACTACTATCAATCCTATTTGTGCCAGCAGGGAAAATGTACTTTGATAAATTCATATACAATAAATCTCCGCCACCATTATTTGTTCGTACGTCTATGATTAGATTTTTTATGTTTTCTAGGTCTTCTTTGTGCTTATTTATTAGGGTATCTATGGGTGCAGGTTCAAAAAAATCAGAAAGTGTCATACATAACGTATCTGGATTTATTCTTTCGATAGTATGGACAGGCTTATATGGTGATTTCTCGTATTTCTTTAATTCAAGAAGACGACTGTTACCACTCGAATCTATTACCTCTGCCATACTATATTTTGAAATAATACTTCTCCAATCTTCTCGTTCTGCTTTTGTTTCCATTAATTCTCGTTGATGTTTTCTAACTAACTGAGGGATAGGAATATGATCTAATGAAATGATTGCTTCACCAATTTGAACACGGGTTTCCGTCGAAAACTTTGTAACGTATAGCTTGTCCTCATAGCGCCTTACACGAAAGCCATTATCAAATTCCTGTTGTGTTTCTGATTTAATAAGGTTGAACAATATGTGAGGATCCTTAAAATCTAGTATGTAATCTTGTACAATTTCAGCAAAACGATTGGCAGTTAACTTTCCTTCATTCTCTAAATCTACTATCTTTTTCTCAAATTCTTCAGGATTATCCCAACCTCTTTTGTCTATGTAACCAGCATAGTCATGATGCAAGATGTCCACAATTTCACGAAATATATCAATATACATGGTGTTCCCCCTTGTTTAACTTTTCTAAATTAATTGTAATGTATGGATTGTTTATTCACAATACCGCTCTGAGATGATTTGTTCTCGTTCTTGAGGTGGAGAAGGAAAGGTCTTGCCCCCGGTAATTGAAAGCATGTGCCCTTTTTATGAGAGCATCGTACTGAGAGTGAGGAGGAAGAGCCCGAACCAAATAAGCATCGCCCCTAGTGTAGGGAGGATGCACCCAAAACAAACTAACATGCTCCCAATGGTCAGAAGCATGAGCCCAAGTCCAGCAAGTGTCGTCCCAAGCCGAGTGACCATGAGCCCAAGTCCAGCAAGTATCGACCCTAGCCGAGTGACCATGAGCCCGATTCCAGTAAGTATCGTCCCAAGCCCAGCGACCCTGAGCCCGAGTCCAGCAAGTATCGTCCCAAGCAGAGTGACCATGATCCCGAGTCCAGCAAGTATCGACCCAAGCCGAGTGACTATGAGCCCAAGTCCAGCAAGTATCGTCCCAAGCCCGGCATCCATGAGCCCGAGTCAATCAACGATCGTCCCAAGCCCGGTGACCATGAGCCCAATTCAAGCAACGATAGTCCCAAGCCCAGCGACCATGATCCCGAATTCAGCAACGATCGTCCCAAGCCCAGCGACCATGAGCCCGAATTCAGCAACGATAGTCCCAAGCTCAGCGACCATGAGCCTAATTCAATCAACCATCAACCAAATCCCAACCCAACCCTAATCCACCCCTGGCAAATCTACCATCGGGGTATCAGACCACCCTTTAATCATCGACAACACATTCATAATTGGAATACTAAATCCGATAGTCCCAACATCGGATGCTGCCGAATTTATCCCAATCACCTCGCCTGTTTTACCATGGAGGAGTGGGCCACCACTATTTCCTGGGGCAATGGGTGCGGAGATTTGATAGAGGTCTTTGTAAGAGTATGGTTCAATTTCTAAATCGCGGTTTACTCCACTAATAATTCCTGTTGTAACCGTATTGTCTAGACCAAGGGGACTACCTAATGCGAGTATTTCTTCACCAATTTCAGCCTTTTCCATCCGTATTTTCAATGGCTCCATTCCACGTAAGCCATCCACTCTTACAACTGCAATATCAATATCAGTGCTAATACCTATAACTGTCCCAGTGAACCGCTGTTCATCTGAAGTAATGATGGTAACCTCTTTAACGCCACTAACGACATGGGCATTTGTAATGATGTCGCCCATGTCGTTATATAAAAAACCAGAACCGATAGAACCATTCTCGAGTTCAATCTTTACCACTTTCTTTTGTGCATCTTGAATGATATCTTTGACTTCTTTTGTATCGACCTCAACGGCTGTTTCATTCTTTTCCGGGACAACAGAACCTTCCGCTAAGATAGTGGAAGGTTCATCTAATTTATTGGACATATGTCCTTTAATGAAAAATGCCCCAAATATGCCAACACACACCAGTACAAGGGTAATCAACAAACTGATTAGCCAGCGTTTATTCATTACGGTTTACCATCCTTTCCTTATTCATCGAAATACCAAGTGGCATGGTACATTTCTACTGTTGCTTCTTGATCCACACCGGATATTATGGCAGAGAAAGACCCTTCATCGCCTGGCTCTAATTGGTTTGGTTCTACGTTCACGCTTCCCTCTAGTAAAAACTCGCCATTTGTGTCGTATACCGCATAATAAAGAACAATGGTGTAAATTGGGATGGTTGCATTACTTTTAATAGTACCTTCGATCGAAATATCACCGTTATCTTCCAGATTTGCTGTAAACGTAAGTAGTTCCACTGCAGCAGTACGATTATGCAAATCTTCTTCAGCTGCTTGTTCTTCCATAGCGACTTTTTCTTGTTCTATTTTTTCTTTCAGCTGGAGTAGATCTTCATCATCTGTCTTATAGCTTAGTCCCTTATTCACAACATTTAAAGCCTCAGCAAATTGTCCATTTGCTAGAAAATCTGTAGCTTCCGTGCTCGTTATTTGAACAATCTTATCCAAAATTTCCGAGCGAACACTTTCTGCCTCTGGTGATGACAGGCTTTCAAGCTCACTTAATTTACTAGCCAATTCATCGATAGTATTTATACTGGCAACTTCTTGCATTAATTTACCAATGGATATCCGTTCTTCTTCTTTAGTAATGCTAGCTTGAAAATTGGTAAAGAGTGGGCCATTGTTGGTATTAACCTGTTCTTTTAGAGTTGCTAGCAATTGTTCTGCTCCTGCAAAGTCCTGTGAGGAAATGGATTTACTAACTGAATCTAGTTGGGCAGAGAATTCTTTTGCTTTGTTGGTTTCCTCTAAATTTAACTGCAGTATTTCGTAATCGGGTCTTAATTCAATAGCCTCATCGAACGCCTTTATTGCAGCATCATAATTTCCGGCTAGAGCTTCACTTTCACCGCTTTTTTGCAGATCTAGAACCGTATTGTTATTCTTTTGTTCGGTTGTAAAAGAGATTACTAGTACTACTGTAACGATAATGAAACTTAGTAATGGGACAAGAAAGGGTAGAATAGATTTAAAGGTTGACTCTTTTTTCGGGGATTGTTCGGGTTGATAAGTATGTTGGCTAATTGGTGGTGATGGCTGGATATTAGTAGGTTGTGTCTGTACTTCTTTAGTTTCAGCAGGTTGCTCGGGAACAGGTTCTTCAGGTGCTTCTTTGGGGTGGTTAGCAGCTTCTTGAACTGGCTTAACTTTTGAGCCACAAGTATTACAAAAGCTCGAACCCTCTAATAATTTTTCTCCACAATGGTGACAAAACAACAACGTCATCCTCCTAATCTCATGATTTTTTTGAAAAGAATTCAAACAACATAACCTATTATATGAGCGCCTGGGCAATAAGTTCCATGAAATTTATAGGACAATGGAAATATTAATTAGTTGATTATCAAATAGCATGACTCACGACTCAAAATGACCTTCTTGCTCATAGAAGGTAAGCATTTTCTGTTATAATAGAAAGAAATATTTATTACATCGTAAATCTCTTTTCAAAGGGCTTACACATAATGGAGGAGAAAAATGGATTTTATAGTGGAACAGCTTAACAATTTTGGAATTGAGAATCCCAAAGCAGTTAAAGCACTTTCTGTAACGATAATGATTTTGTTTATAGCGATTCTCTGTATTATTGCCAACTTTATTGCAAAGCATATTGTAATTAGGATTATCACACATGTTGTCAAAAGGAACAAATTTCAATGGGATGATATTCTTTTAGAAAGAAAGGTCTTCCGGAAGTTATCACATATTGTTCCAGCAATTATAATATTCTCCTTTGCTGACGCAGAGACATTTCCGAATTATGAGGATTTAATTAAACAGTTTGCCATTGCTTATTTAATTATTGTTGGGATTACGATTATCAATAGCTTTTTAAATGCAATCAATGATATTTACCAAACATATGAAATATCTAAGATTAGACCGATTAAGGGATATATTCAGGTCGTTAAAATTGTAGTGATCATTATTGGTGTTATTTTAGTGATTGCAAGCTTAATAGGGGAAAGTCCACTTGTATTCTTGAGTGGTATTGGTGCGCTTTCGGCTATATTTATGTTAGTATTTAAAGATTCAATTCTAGGGCTTGTTGCAGGGGTCCAGTTGACAGCGAATGATATGGTTCGAGTGGGTGACTGGATTGAAATGCCAAAGTATGATGCAGATGGGGATATCATTGATATCTCGTTAAATACCGTTAAAGTGCAGAACTGGGATAAAACGATTACCATGATACCTGCCTATGCACTTATATCGGACTCTTTTAAAAACTGGAGAGGGATGCAAACCGCTGGTGGGAGAAGAATTAAACGATCTATCTTTATTGACACGACTAGTATTGCTTTCTGTACGGAAGAAATGGTTGAGAAGTTTAAACAGATTCAGATTCTAACGGAGTATATTAGTAAACGGGAACATGAGATAGTGGAGTATAATGCGAAGAATCATGTTAATCGAAATAATCCTGTTAACGGAAGAGCAATGACAAATATTGGAGTATTCAGGTCGTATATAAGTAATTACATTCAACGCCATCCTGGTATAAATAAAAATATGACCTTAATGGTAAGACAACTTGCACCAACAGAACTCGGACTACCTTTAGAAATTTATGCTTTTACAAGTGACATTAGATGGGATGTTTATGAATCGATTCAGGCAGATATCTTTGATCATCTATTTGCCGTTGCTTCGGAATTTGAATTGAGGATATTCCAGAGTCCATCAGGAAATGACATGAGAAGCATGGTAGAAGGCGAAGGAACAGAAGGAAGAGAAAGAGATAGTGCAAACTAGATAGGGGGACAGTCCCTCACCGCTTTACAGTGCTAAATCGGTGAGGGGCTGTCCCCTTAAGCACTATCCTCTTTCTTTTTCATGTTCTTGAAAATAATCTTTCAATTCATCTTCAACACTAGACTTTGTTAACGGAACATTAGCACGGTATGCAGCACGACTTATGACATGAGCTCCAACAGGTGCTGTTAAAAATACGAAGATAATTCCTAGTATTAGTCGAATGCTAAAATAACCCTCTGAAATTAAGAAATAAAGCAATGTACCTATCAGGATAAATAATACACCAACTGTGGAACTCTTTGATGCAGCATGTGAACGAGTGTAGACATCTGGTAGGCGAACCAACCCAATTGCACTAATTAAACTAATGATGGTTCCTAACAGGATGAAGACCCCAGCAATGACCTCAGCGCTTTCTTTCAATGACGACACCTCTTTCAATAAACCTTGCAAATGCAATTGTTCCAATAAAGGATAGGATGCCGATTAATAAGATTAATTCAAAGAATGCGTGTGTATCAAGATATACGGAGAAAATAGCAGTACCCGCAATTAAGTTTATTCCAATTGCATCTAAAGCCTGAACTCTGTCCACACTCGATGGTCCTTTTACTACTCGGTAAAAATTAAACAGAATGGTTATCGTTAAAATAACTAATGATAAAATCATTAAAATCTCAAACATACTTTCTTGTCACATCCTTTATAGCGCGTTCAAATATAATTTGGGACTTAAGTACAGACTCTTTTGAATCGGGAATATCCATCGCATGAACGTACAAGCTTTTTCCATCTGGGGTAACCTCCATCACAACCGATCCAGGAGTTAAACAGATAAGAAGGGAAAGCAAGGTAATCTCCACATCACCTTCTAAGTCTGTCTCAATCCTAAAAATTCCAGGAGTTATATTGATCTTGGGACGGAGTATTTGTCCAATCACTACAATTGCCGAACTCACTAACTCCCTCGCAAAAACGAATAATAGTTTTAAAGCAGCCCAGACAAAGAACAGATAAAAGGGCTTTTGAAAGAATCTACGGATAAAGAATAGAATAATCAGACCGACAATATACCCACTTAAGAAGGACAGAAAATTCCACTCATCCTGAAAAAACATCCAAAGAAAAGCAATAAATATATTAACTAATATTTGAAAAGGCATAACTGCTCTTCCTTTCTACAGTAAATTGACTAAATACTTTATATCGGTTTGGTATCTATATAAAACACTCCCGAGTGTATTCGCGCCACGGGATAGGCTAGAAAGTGACTTATTTATTTCTAAGGAATCTCATTCCCACCAAACACAGCATCAATATAAATCTGTGGATTCATCAGACCCTCCACAGCAGTCTCCACATAAGAATTAATAAACTCAGGTCCAATACCTAAAGCAAACGTTAAAGCCGTTAATAAAACAACCGGTAGCATAACCCCTTTTGTGGTTCCTTTTTCTTCTGCCTCACTTAATACAGTCTCACCCCAGAACGCATTCATGAAGATCTTCATGACGGAGTAGAGAATCATCAGACTCGCAATCAAACCAATAAACCCTAACCAGTAATAACTAGCTTCAAACGTACTTCTAGTTATAAAGACCTTGCCAATAAAGCCGCTTAATGGTGGAATTCCGATTAAGGATAACGATCCAATAAAGAACATCCATCCTAGATATGGATGGTTTCTGATTAATCCACTCATCTCTTTTAAATTGGTTGTGCCTGTTAAATAAACAATAACACCACCGATTAGAAAAATAAGTGCCTTCACAATCATGTCGTGAATTAAATAATAGATGGAACCAAGTGCACCATTTTCTGTAAAGGCAGCAATTCCGGCCAATATAAAGCCCGCTCCTATTATAACGTTATACGTTAGGATTTTGTTGATGTCTGAATAGGCAACTGCCCCAATCCCACCGAGAACCATAGTGAATGCGGCTAAAATACCAAGAAGCAAATGGGTTACTTGTGGTTCATGATAGAATACCAGGGTATACATACGAATAATCGCATATATACCCACCTTTGTTAAAAGGGCAGCAAATAGGGCAGAGACTGCTGTTGGAGGTGCACTGTAAGAGCCTGGTAGCCAGTAGAATAGAAAGAGTCCTGCCTTAATTCCAAATACAAGTAAAAATAATATGGCAACGGTTGTGATAAATCCGTCTTGTCCAGCTTCTGCGATCCGAACGGAGATATGTGCCAGGTTTAATGTTCCTGTAATTGAATAGATATAAGCGATTCCTACTAAGAAAAATGCAGAAGATAGAACATTAATAATGACATATTTCATGGTCTCTCTTAACTGTATCTTCGTCCCGCCTAATGAAACTAATACATACGAAGCAAGTAGAAGTACTTCAAAGAAAACATATAAATTAAATAAGTCCCCTGTCATAAATGAACCATTTACACCTGTTATGAGAAATAAGAATAAGGAATAAAAATAATGCCTTTCTCGATCTTTACCGATGGTTCGAAATGAGAAGATAACACAACAAAATGCAACAATACTAGTGGTTAAGACAAGGAGCATGGAGAACATATCTGCTACTAAGCCAATCCCAAATGGTGCTTGCCAGCCACCAAGCTGCAAGGTTTGAATGCCACTTACTGAAATTTGATTCATAATCGCTATGGTAATCCCCGCAACCATAGCGAGTACAACGACACTAATAACCCGTTGCAAGCGAATATGATTACGTAATAGGATAAATAGAAGTCCAGCTATTAAGGGTAATATAACTGGCCAGATTAATAGGTTATTCATGTTCATGTCCCCTTAGTTGGTTCATATCATCTGTGCCATGCTTTTTATATGTGCGGTAGCTTAACACAAGTAAAAATGCAGTTACCGCAAAGTTAATCACGATTGCTGTTAGAATCAGAGCCTGTGGAATAGCATCAGTAAAGCTTTGGAAAGTTTCTGATAGTAATGGGGGACCGCCAGTTTTGAGTCCCCCCATCACCATAATCATCAGATTAATTCCGTGACTAATTAATGAAAGACCAAGGATAATCCGTAGCATCTGATTGGATAAGATTAAATAAGTGCCAATGGAAAACAGTATTCCAATTACAATAGCTATTAGTGTTTCCATTACAGTTCATCCTCACTTATGCTTGTTATGATGGTAATAGCTGTTCCGATAACCGCGAATGCTACGCCAATATCAAATAGTACTGCTGTTGCAAGCTCTGTTTCACCAAA
This sequence comes from Paucisalibacillus algeriensis, assembly GCF_000577245.1. GTDB lineage: Bacteria > Bacillota > Bacilli > Bacillales > Amphibacillaceae > Ornithinibacillus. The sequence continues at coordinate 548,096 of NZ_CBYO010000022.1, read as the reverse complement.
TACTGGTAAGTCAAAATAACCAAATGCTTGCTCCAAGAAATTATCCCCATATATCATGCCCCCCATCCCTGTAGCAACAGAGATTAACACACCGAGGGCTGCCATCTTTTTATAATCAATCGGCAAATTAGTCTGTATTCGTTCAATATCAAAGGATAAATAGAGTAAGACGATTCCTGCAGCTGTCGTTAATCCACCGATAAACCCTCCACCAGGAAAATGGTGTCCTGCCCAAAATAGGTCGATCGAAAATGTGAAGATGATGACAGCAGCGAGTTTTGTAACGGTATGCAAGATGACATCATTAGGTTTAGGCTTCATCATTTTCACTTCCTTTTGGTCTGAGCTTAATTAAGGTATAGACTCCTAAACCAGCAATCAATAATACCGCTATTTCTAACATTGTATCGAAGCCTCTGAAATCAACTAATATCGCATTAACGATATTTTTTGCCCCGGCAAGTTCATAAGCATTTTCAAAGAAATCCGTAATAGGAACACTGATTTTATGGCCAGTTGCAATTAATGTCATCAGAGTAACAGTTAAGCCTACACCGATTGACATAATTAAATTAGTTACTTTAAATTTCATTTTTTCTAATCTTTTTCCTAGTTTAGGAAGATGATAAAAACATAGTAGGAATAACACTGTTGTTACGGTCTCCACAACCATCTGAGTTAATGCTAGGTCGGGTGCCCGGAAAATAACAAATAACATTACCATTAAATATCCAACGGCACCAAGGGAAACAATAGCAGTTATCCTATTCTTCGTTAATAGGGTTGTCATTGCTGCAGCAACCATCGCAACTAAAATACCAATATCGTAAACAGAAATTTCCTCTTGGCTTGAAAGGTTAAAGGACAGCGCCTCTAAACCAATCAAGGATCCAATCATGATAACCGTGATAAACACAAATATATAAAGTAAGTAGTGACGGATGTTCCCGGTCATATAACGGTTCGTGAACGATTCGGATCGTTTTTCCATACTCTCTATACCTGTGTTGTATAATTGATTTAAACTTAGTTTTTCTGGGTAGACTCGGAGAACAATATTCCATTTTTTAATCGATACAAATAAGAGCAACCCGATGATGATGACACCAATCGTCATCCAAAGTTCTGTACCTAGTCCATGCCAAGCTTTTATTTCAAATAGTTTACTATCCATAGAAACGTTCGGAACAACAGATACTAAAGCCGGTTTTAAAATATAGTTCGCCAATACGTTTGGGAAAAAGAAAATTAATATCACTAATGAACCTAGAATGGCAGGTGGAACAAGCATTCCGAATGGTGCTTCATGCACATTGTCTTTAGGAAGCTTTTCACGATGAAGTTTTCCTAAGAATGGCTTCACCAACAATATCATGCAATAAATAAAGGTAAAGACGCTTGCGACCCAGGCGATAATAGGGAAGAGAATGGTAAACCCATCTAATCCAAATACAGTTACTTCCGAAGCTCTAAGCATCCCCGTAAAGAACATTTCCTTACTTAAAAAACCGTTAAAAGGAGGTAGACCGGCCATGGAAAGACTCCCGATTAATGCGATTGTAAATGTCACAGGCATGATGGACATTAATCCACCAAGCCTCCTAATATCACGAGTTCCTGTTTCATGGTCAATGATTCCCACAACCATAAACAATGCACCTTTAAAGGTGGAATGATTAAAAAGATGAAAAAGAGCTGCGAAAACTGCGAAAGCATAAATCTCCTGTGCATTTCCAATATTAAAATATAGTGCTGCAGAACCTACTCCAAGCAAACTCATGATGAGACCCAGCTGGCTAATGGTTGAATATGCCAGCAATGCTTTTAAGTCGGTTTGCCTTACTGCTCTAACGGAACCATAAATTAATGTGATGACTCCAATTCCTCCAACCAGCCAAAACCAACTTTCATTCCCACCAAAAATGGGTGTCATCCGGGCAATTAAATAGATTCCGGCTTTCACCATCGTTGCCGAGTGTAAATATGCACTTACCGGCGTAGGAGCTTCCATTGCATCCGGAAGCCAGATACTGAATGGAAATTGTGCTGACTTGGTAAACGCTCCAAGTAGAATTAGTAGCATAGCTGGTAGGAAGAGGGAACTTTCAATGATAAGGTCAACATTTGCGACCATTTCTCGTATGCTATACGTATCGGTAATCATGGCTAACATAATCAATCCTGCAAGCATAGCAAGGCCACCGAATACAGTAATTATCATTGCTTTCAGAGCACCAGAGCGAGACCTTTTTCGTTCATACCAATAAGCAATTAATAAGAAGGAGGATACGCTAGTTAGCTCCCAGAGTGTGTAAAGAACTAATACATTATCTGAGCTTACGAGACCCAGCATAGCACCCATAAACATGAGAAGATAAATGTAAAAGTTATGAAGTGCCTCACGTTCTTTTGCCATATAAAAGATGGAATAGAGCACTACTAATGCACCAATTCCACTAATAATTAACGCGAACATCAATGCTAAACCATCTAGATAAATGTCAAAATTAATTCCTAAAGACGGAATCCACTCTAAGGAAATAGAAATAGTTTCTCCATTTGAGATGGCTGGTATTTGTAATAATAGATTGATAAAAATAAAGAGGGGAACAATGATAACGAACCACCCAGTATGAAGGGATGTATTCCACTTTTTATATATAAAAGGCACGAATAATGCTGCGATAAAAGGTAATAAAATAATAAAGTGCATAAAACTCAAGATTTCCACTCCCTGTATGAAAAAAGACTTTTTTCACAAAATTACTGATTTCAATTATTGCATTGACATTTAACAACAACATGATATAGTCATACATAGTTTAAATATAAAGTCATATTTTATTTACGGTTTTAGGTGTATTACGAAGAAAAACTAATGGAAGCTTTTAAAAAATTTTTACGAGGTGAATATATTATGGAAACTAAAAATGGTCGTTTGGATGAAAGTATACTTGTATGTGTACACTATGGTCCAAATGGCGAACGTCTTATTAGAAGAGGCCTCAAAATTGCCAATATGCTAGGCTGTCCGTTATATATTCTTACAATAGATACTAAGCCATTTGATGAAATGGATGCAGAGAAGACATTCTATATTGAACATTGGAAACAGCTAGCTGACGAACACGAAGCTTCCGAGTTTATGATGCTAGATAATGAGAAACGATCTGTCTCAAAGGTTATCGCTCAAGTTGCTAGAGAAAAACATGTTACGCAAATCATACTCGGTCAAACAGCACAAAGTAGATGGGAGCAAATTACAAAAGGCTCGTTAATTAATACTCTACTTCATGAAATCCCATTTGTAGATTTGCATATCATTTCTGTTACTCGTTATATACGCAACGAAAATGGACAATTCCAAAGAGGTTGTCGAGCATATTTGTCGAAGGAAGAAGACCATTATCGCTTATCCTTTAAGCATTCCAATTCCGTTGACTATGAGGGGATTTTCTTTAAAGAGCAAGGTACTGATTTTGATAATGGTATCTTCAAGTTTATGAGAGATAAGGAAATGTATAAGGTTCAAGTAACAGATGGTACGGTTAAGGAATTAAAAAAAGTTGAAATGAACGTAGATTACGAACAAGAAAGCAAATCATAAGGATGACTCTCCAATTGGAGAGTCTTTTTTTTATAGGTTCACATCTACTCTAACCTGATTTTTCTCTTCATCTGTAATACCAATATAGTTTAAGGTTTCCGTTCTTGAATTATGATGGAACATATTCATTAAAATGGAGATGGTAACACCTTTACGGTAGGCGTGGTAGCCAAAAGTTTTTCGTATGGAATGAAGACCAACTTTCTCTTCAATGCCCGCCTTTTTGGCTGCATGATTAATAATTCGATAGGCTTGTTGGCGTGTAATTGGCTTTTCGTTCTTTTTGGATTTGAATAAAAAATCATTTTGATCTAGATGGTATTTCCCAAGGTATTTATCTAAAGCACTATGAACTTGGTTGTTTAGAAAATGTGCCCGGACTTCAGAAGTTTTTTCATCATGTACATACAGAAACTCATTTGTCTTTTTACCATCCCAAATATCTTCCACTTTTAAATTCAATAAAACCTGTGCACTAATACCGGTATTAATACCGAGGACAAATAGGACAAAATCTCTCAATGAAGAGGCTTCTAATATATTTTTCATTGCATTAATCTTTGAAATATCCTTTATAGGGACAACATATTCCATAGTTTTATTCTCCATTAATGTAACATAACTTTATAATAACATAGGTTATGTAACATCCACAATTGTGATGAATGTGACAGAAATGTGAAAAGGATTTGTTTTATCCTTACATTTTATTGTTTTCCTTCTATAGTTTTTTATGAATCGAAATAAAGTAAAACAGTTCTGAATGGGATAATTATTCTAAATATTTAGCTTGGGTTATGGTACACTGGTTATTAGAAAGGTATTGGACCTTAGGGGGTTTTTTATGAGGAGAATATCTATGGATAGGGTGATTGCTGGACTATTAATTGTTATAGTCGGGATAGTAGTATTGTTTTGGATTGGTCAAATGGCTAGTCTTTGGATAACTGGAATTAGTAAAATTGCAGATGACGTGGAGGACTATTATTATACATCCATTCCGGTAGATGGAGAATATTCGGTAGAAATAAATCTAACTGATTTAGAGAGTAATGAAGGAAAAGTCCTGTTTGATGATGGGGAAAATCAAATTTATGTAAGAGAAGTACTATTTCGGAATGAAAATTATGAACTATACTTTCGGTCAAGTGGAAAGTTTGATTTTGGTGGAGCTAGTTTAGTTTCGGCCATCGAGCATACTAGGTCCGAATTTGGGTTCACGGATTATATGAGAGCAGAGGCTGAAGGAACCTATAATGGGAAGACATTTAAAATATGGACTGCTGGATCTTCTGGCTTGAATTATCGGGACGGAGATAGTTTTGGTTTTTATTTAATTCCAGAGGAAGCAGAAATTGAACTTCATTTGGAGAAAGAATCTGTAATGACCGTGACAGTTTCTAATTTGTATACAAATTTATGGGTAAAGAAATAGGGGGGGATGAATAGATCAGATTTTATTGGTGCTATTTTTTTAGTTTCGGGTGTTGTTTTGTTTGAACTTATGAGACTTGCGATGGCTAATTATTTTACTTAAAGTGGAGGGCATGGGGAAGGTAGCCCATCGGATTTAGATGAAATTGTGCGTCATACATTGATGAATGAATTTCCTTATAAATTGAGTATTGTGTTCATAGTGCTAGGTCTAATCTTCTTGTTTTATAAAGATTTGAAAAGAGTGTTTACTAGATTATTTGTGGATGAAGCTTGATAGTAGCTAATCCACATAAAGGGAAAATGATTACTTCAATCAAGCAAAATTAAGAATATATTTCTATAAAAGGCCAGTTGCTCCGAATCAAATGGAGTAGCTGGCCTATTTAGGCTAAGGCATGAGTGCCAGGCACCATATATCCAGGCAGAAAATGTTATACTTACATTAAGATAGCTAACAGAAAAAAGGAGTGTTTAGGTTGAAAGCTGTCCTGATTGATGAAAATACGAAAAACTTATATATTGGGCAGACCACTGAACCAGTTTGTGGTGAAAATGAATTAATCGTACGTGTAAGAGCAACATCATTGAATCGTGCAGATCTATTACAACGTGAAGGTAAATATCCACCACCTAAAGGGGAAAGTACAATACTAGGATTAGAAATGGCTGGTGTTGTGGAACAGGTCGGGGAGCAGGTAACCGAATGGAAAATTGGTGATCGTGTCTTTGCATTATTACCTGGTGGAGGCTACGCAGAAAAGGTAGCTATTCCCGGAAAGATGGCGATGAGAATTCCGGACAATGTCTCATTTACAGAAGCAGCGGCTATTCCTGAAGCATTTTTAACGGCATACCTTAACCTTGTCACGTTAGGGGAGATAAAGGAAAAGGAATATGTTCTCATTCATGCAGGAGCAAGTGGTGTCGGAACTGCTGCCATCCAGCTTGCTAGAGAAATGGGAGCTACTACCATTGTTACTGCAGGCTCTAAGGAGAAATTGGATTACTGTTTATCTCTGGGGGCAGATTTTGCCATTAATTATAAAGATGGCGATTTTAGCGGTAAAGTCATAGAAATCACTGAAAATCATGGTGTTGATCTAATACTAGACTTTATCGGAGCTTCTTTCTGGCAATATAATGTCAACTCTGTTTCAATTGATGGCAGATGGGTGCTGATTGGTATGCTAGGAGGACATGAAGTTAGCCATGTTAATATTGGTGCCTTCTTAGCCAAACGAATAAAATATATGGGTTCAACTTTAAGAACAAGAACACCTGAATATAAGATAGAGCTGACGCAAGCCTTTCAACAGTTTGCTCTAGATAAATTAGAGGAAGGCAAGATCAAACCAGTTATTGACAAGGTATATAATTGGACAGAAGTAGAAGAAGCACATAGGCGAATGATGGAAAACCGTAATATTGGAAAATTAGTTTTGGAGATTGATTGAGTTAACTAGGAAAGATTCAATGGAATGCATAACGAGTGAGAGTGTTCAGCTCGTTGTGCATTCTCCTTGTTTTATGTATGAACACTTGCCAGGTGCTTTTGTTTTCGACAAAATTAAGCTAAAACACTGGGAGTGACAGGCACCACTTAGTAGAAAGAAGGAATATCATGATTCGTTCGATTCGATGGTTTTTTTATATGGCCGGTTTAATATTCTTTAGTTATGGGATAACGATTGCATTAAAAATGCAGTATCTTGGGGTGCATCCATGGGATGTATTAAATGTTGCTTTATATGAAAGACTTGGCTTAACGATTGGTTCTTGGGCAATTATTATATCAATTTTTCTAATTTGTGTATCGTTGGTATTAGATAAAAGTTATGTGAAATTAGGTACGTTTCTCAATGCAATCCTGGTTGGAGCCTTTGTTGACCTGTTTTTATGGATTGATTTTTTACCAAGTGCAAGTCATACGTGGACAGATTATCTTATTATGATTATTGGAATTATTACCATGGGCTTTGGTGGTGGTCTGTATAACTCTGCTGAGATCGGCGCTGGTCCGCGTGATGGTTTTATGTTATCCATATCAGATAAACTTGGCAAATCAGTTGGGTTGGTACGGATTGTTGTGGAAACGTTGGTATTGGTAATTGGATTATTGTTAGGAGGTCCGGTGTTCTTATTCACTTTTATATTTACGTTTGTACAAAGTCCAGTATTTGCTTATACATTGAAGAAGTTTAAGGCAATTATTGTTTTAATTGAAAGGCGATATGATAGACATCAGTATTCTAAATCAAGTGCCTAATATAGTTTAAAGTTCAATAAAAGACAGTCTATGATGTTATCATAGGCTGTCTTTTATGTTGTTTTTCAAAGGTGAGAGAAAGTAGAAAAAATAAGTAAAGATATCTTTACATTGGAGTGATTTTATTATATATTCAATGTAAAGATATCTTTACTATTCAAAGAAGGTGTTTATTCCTTGAGGGTTATCAATCATATTAAAGAAATCAGAATGAAGAGGGGAATTACGCAAGTTAAAATGGCAGAAGACTTACAGATTACAAGACAAACAATCAATGCCATTGAGAAAAATAAATACAATCCAAGTCTGGAACTAGCATTAAAGTTGATTGCTTATTTTGATGTGCCGATGGAAGAAATGTTTTACTTAGAAGAAGAATTTAAACCAAAGGGGGAATAGGTTGTGAAAAAACGTAATGTAATACTTGTCTATATCTTTATTATGGCGATGTTTATAATCGGCGGGTTATTAGGAGTGTATTTAATTGGAAAAGAGCAAGGCGTATTTGATTTTGGATTAGCTGGTGCTGTCATCGGTGGTTCTGTAGGTGGAATTATAATTAGTCTACTTTTTACAAGATGGCGTAAAAAAAGAAGAGGCAATGTACCAGAAGTGGATGAGCGAAGTTTAGTATTGATGAAAAGGTATTTCTTAGTTGTACTGTATGTGGTTCTTATTGGAAGTGGCGCTCTGCTACTAGTCCTATATGGAGTAGGTATACAGTACATAGAAACTGGAATGCTTATTGTATACATGATGATATTATATGTGTTAATTGGTATCGGGGCAGTAGTTGTCAAGCTGTTCTAATGGTTATGACTAATTTATTCGACAAAGTTCCCTTAAAGTCGGGGAGTGACAGGCATCCTATAAAAAAAGGGCAGTCCACTACACCGCTTTAATGCGGTGAGGGACTGTCCCTTATTATGTTAACTTCTATTTAAAGATGATTTTCCATAATACAACGGTTAGAACAATTAGAAGTCCTAAGTAGATGTAAATGGCATATGGAATGAAGGAGATGATGAGATGGATTATGGTAAATGCTGCGACGATGAGCATCATTACGATAATCTTTCCAGTTGCTCCTCCACCTTGTTGTGCAGATTCAATCGGTTCTGTAAATGGATATTTTCCGTTATTAAATAGCTTGTAGGCTATTAGTATTAGTAATAAGGCAGTAACAATCACAGCTAACAAATCGGGTACAATACGGAATGAAAATATCCAGATGTACAATATGGATAGTACCAATATTATAGGCAAATATAGTTTCATGTAGAAAGCCTTTAATGTAGCACTATAAACAAGTGTCTGTTTTTGTATCGGTGTTGTTTGAAAAACCCAAGCACCTTTATATTTGGCTGAAAACTGAACCATATAAACTACCGTACCTACTATAATATTTGTAAAATATATCGTTAAAAAGGATCTTCCTTGCCCCAATTCTTCGAAAGACTGATAGCTTAAGTTGTTAAATAAAAATATTAAAGGAAAAACAAGTGCCATTCCCAATGAGGGATATACTTTTAATTTAAAATCCCTTTCACGACTAATCATAATAGAAGCGAAACGGTAAAATATTTTTTCTTCACGGCTAAAGCAGACTACTTTTTCAAAAAGGTCATTTAGACTGCGTTTTTTCCTCTTCTTAGTACTAGATTCTTCCATTAACTTTTGTAAATTACGTTCAAATGAAGGCATTAATAAATAATATAGAAAAATTGAAAGAATTGGTCCGAATACTGCTAACAAGGAAAGTATAATAATTTCACTTGAATAATTTTGATTTAACACCAACTCAAATGGCGCTCCAAACCATACTGGAGGAATCAATACATGCCACCAGCTATAATCATATACATATTCTAGACCTACTACATCAAATAATCGAATGATTATTTGGTAGCCAACAACCACGGCAACAGCTAGTATGATCTGAACATAATTAATAATATCCTTCAACTTTTCCCCATCGAAAAATTGTAATACAAACATGTAGATTAGTGCTGTAAAAGCTAGAACGAATAAATCAATCAGCAAGATTGTGATTACAAAAAGCAGAAAGAAAAGAAATCCTTCTACAAATAGAAAAACGATTGCCGGAATTGCTATAAATGCTCCTGTGAGCAAGGTTAAATAGATTGCGATATGTAGAATTTTTGCAGCATTTATGGTTCTCGTATGGACTGGTTTTGTATGTAATATCACTTTATCCCGCACATCTAGAAGAACAGAAGAAAAGTCAGAAATCATTGAAGTCATTAAAATGAACATAGCGATTCCAGCCATAATACTAACTTGGAATAAATAATTATCGCCAAGAAAAACAAATGGGACAAGGAGGAGACCATATAATGCATAAATCCATAACGATTTAAGAAATTGATTTCCTTCCTTTTTCTTAGCGTTTTGACTGAGAATGGTTGGAATACGCCGCTGGTCCATTGTAAGTTTAACTTCCAGAATTTTTCGCATCACACCATAATCAATATTCATTTTACGAAAGACAGATTGGAACGGATCAAGAACTCTTAGAATACGGATTTCACCCATCTTGACCATCCCATGTTACAATGGAGACGATTTTTTCTGCGGTTTCCTTATGTTCATCAAACCCAGTTAGTTGATTGAATATACCTTCCAATGATCCTGCTTTACTTTGCTCTTTCAGATCGTCAAAAGAACCGTCCGCAGCTATTTCACCATTGACTAGTAGAACAATTCGATTACTTATCTTTTCCACCACATCCATAATATGAGAAGAATAAAAAATAGTTTTCCCTTGATTAGCTAAAGCTTCAAGCATGTCTTTGATCACCATGACACTATTTGCATCCAGTCCACTTAGCGGTTCATCAAGAAAGATTAAATCAGGATTGTGGAGGAGACTGGAGATAATGAGTACCTTTTGACGCATTCCTTTAGAATAAGATGAGATTCTTGAATGAAAAACGTCACCCATATCGAATTCATCCAATAGCTTCAATGCCTTTGTTGTCGCCTCATCTCGTTTTAAACCGTAAAGCTCCCCAATAAAGGTTAAATACTCTGCTGCTGTTAGATTATCGTAGATTTCTGCATTTTCTGGAACGTAACCAATTTTATGTTTATATATATGATCGTTAGTTGCAATACTCTTTCCAAAGATTTCTACTGTCCCACCATAGCCTTCCACTAACCCGAGCATGACCTTTAATGTAGTACTTTTCCCAGCACCGTTCGGCCCAATATAGCCAATGATTTGCCCTCGATAGACATCAAGGTTAATTCCGTTTAAAACATCCTTACCGGAATAACTCATGGTTAGATTTTGCAATGATAATACTTTCTCATTCATACCCTTAAAACACCCTTTCTATCAATCTATCTTCTTCTAACATATCAATGTGTGATTGCTAATGCAATGGATTTTAGGATAAAAAAATCCCTACTCAATAAAGGAGTAGGGAGGTTAACATTCGTATTAAAACTCTTCATATACAGCAGGATTTTGACCTTTCATTCTTCCATCTGGAAGGGTGAGCTCTGCAATTGTTTGCATGGCATGGTCGTCTAATGAAAAATCAAAGATAGATATATTCTCTAGTTGTCGATTAGATGTAGCTGATTTGGGGATCGCAATAGCACCAAGTTGGTAATGCCAGCGCAAAATGATTTGTGAAACAGTTTTATTATATTTTGTTGCAATTTCTTGTAATACTTTGTTCTGGAAAACATCATTTGCTCTAGCAAGTGGACTCCAAGATTCTGTAACCACACCATGTTCTTCATGCCATTTTCGTTGTTCTTCTTGGTTGAAAAAGGGGTGAAGTTCAATTTGATTAATAGCTGGTAAAACACCAGTTTCATCTTGAAGGCGTTTTAAATGCTCCGGTAAGAAATTACATACACCAATGGAGCGAATCAATCCCCATTTTTTAGCATCAATCAATGCTTGCCATGCTTCAACATATAGATCACGATTAGGATTTGGCCAATGTATGAGATATATATCATAGTAATCCAGGTTGGCACGATATAGAGATTCCTGAATCGTAACGACAGCGTCTTGGTAACTATGATAACGCCCTGGGAGTTTAGAGGTAATGATTAATTCCTCTCTCGGTACAGAAGTTCGACGAATTGCGGCGCCAACTGTTCCTTCGTTTTCGTAATTATAAGCGGAGTCTAGTAGTCGGTACCCATGGTTGATGGCACTTTCAATTGCTGCGGTACCTTCATTCCCTTTAAGCTTGTATGTACCAAAGCCAACTGCGGGAATTTTATTGCCATCGTTTAGAATAATTTCTGGAATTGAAGTTGTCACTGATTTCACTCCTATAGTTAAAATCTATACTTATAAAGAAGTTTACCATATTAAAATGAGATGATTCGATTTAGTTGCTCATGAGAGTGTCTGTAATTGTATAAGTTTTCTAGAATCCTGCTTTGATAGATTAGATATAGGATATAGGAATTGTCCTCCAATTGGAGAAATCTGTCATTAATATGGACATCACGAATACAATAGGAATAAGGTCTCAATATATATATTTGTTGAAGGAAAAACCTTAGTGAAAGAACAAGCAATTCTCGTTAGGATATTTACATGTTTTAGAATTATTTGAACTAGTACCATTTCCATTTTTAACAGATATGTAGCAGCTAGATTACAGGCTGTTCATGTTATGTTCCTTATTAAGAACAATTGGCGGCAGTGTCTACTTTACTATTATTCTAGTAGCCACTCGACCATGCTGTGGGTTGGGATAAACCTTAGACGTTAGTCGTCAATAGTGTGGTGTGAGGAGGGGGTAAATGCCAACTTTTCTTGCGGGAATTTAGTTTCGCTTTTCATGAAATGAACGATATGTATGACATAAATAAGCTGAGACAAATCACATGTATATTATCTCCTAGTATTCGTACTAACGTTTAGAATACACCAATCTAAAATAACTAAAGGGGGGTAATCAATTGAAAAGTATTTCAAATCCAGACTACTATCTTAAAGAATATGCTGGAACAATTGCTAGTATAAAACATGACCACATTTCATCATATCGAATAATGAAAAGAATGATTGACATTTCTTTTGTATTTTTAAGTTTACCTATTGTCCTTCTCATTATCGTTGTCTTTATTATTCTAATAAAAATGGAGACATCTGGACCTGCATTTTATGTACAGAAAAGAGTTGGACTTTATGGACGGTATTTTAAAGTTTGCAAACTTAGATCCATGTATGTCGATGCGGAAAAGGAAGGGGCAAAATGGGCCGTAGAAAATGATCCGAGAGTTACCAAGGTTGGTTCCTTTATGAGAAGAACTAGAATTGACGAACTTCCCCAAGTGTTCAATATAATAAAAGGAGAAATGTCATTAATTGGTCCACGCCCAGAACGGCCAATGTTTACAGAAGAATTTGAGGAAAAGTATCCTGGGTTTAAACAGAGATTATTGGTTAAACCAGGTCTGACAGGTTTAGCTCAAGTTAATGGAGGTTATAACCTTACACCGAAGAAGAAACTAGAATTAGACATTAATTATATTGAACAACAAGGATTAAAAATAGATATAAAGATTTTCATAAAGACAATAAAGATTGTGTTCTCAGGGGATGGAGCAAGGTGAACATTTTTTTAGGTCTAGTTGTTCTTTAATTAGAACAATAATCTATATTTGTTCGTTTAATAGCTCACATATTGAGACAATAACAAGAGCAAAGGGGGAATTTATTTGAAGTGCCTTATAGTGACAACTTTACAAAGGCAGGTACAGCTATTCTTATTACCTCATGTGCGTATGCTTCAGGAAATGGGCTATCACGTTACCATTGCTACCTCCATAACAGATCAAGAACAATTAGTAAACCAACTACCAGAAGTAACCCTTTATCATATTCCATTTTCAAGAAGAATCTATAGTTCTTCGAATCTGAAAGCTTATGTAATGATGAGAAAGTTGTTTAAAAAGGAACAGTATTCATTGGTTCACGTTCATTCCCCAATTGCATCATTCGTCACGAGAATTGCAGTACCAAAAACGACAAAAGTTGTCTATACCGCACATGGATTTCATTTTAATGAAAATGGTTCAACACTCAGTAATCGCATTTTTTATTTAGCAGAAAAATTAGCTGCCAAAAAGACAGAAGGATTAATTGTGATCAACCAAGATGATTACCAGAAAGCAAAAGGATTATTACCTGAAGAAAATATTCATTATATCCATGGTATCGGTACTGATGCGACTAATTTTAATCCAGAAAATTATTCTTCTCAATATAAGCAAAGTATACGAGATTCTCTAAACATCTCGGATAACAAAATAGTTATTACCCATGTTGCTGAATTTAATGGGAATAAAAGACAAATTGATATTATCCATGCGGCAGAAAAACTAAAGGAAGTTAGTCATAATTTTATCATTCTCTTAATTGGTGATGGAGTACTATTAGAGGAAATTCAATCAGAAGTTATAAACAAGGGGCTAACGGAACATGTTCGTTGTTTAGGGTTTCGGACAGATATTCAAGATGTATTAAGTGTTACCGATATTGGATTATTAGTATCACTTAGGGAAGGCCTCCCAAAATCGGTGATGGAAATGATGGCTATGAAAATACCTGTAGTAGTTACCGATATTCGTGGAAATCGGGAGCTTGTGAAAGAAGGAAAAACTGGTTTTATTATTCCGGTCAGAAGCCCGGATGTTCTGATGAAGTCCTTAAACAAACTAATTCATAACAAGGAGCTTAGAAACGTAATGGGGACAAACGGTAGGAAGGTGGTCTTAGAAAACTATGAGTTATCAATCATACTGAAGGAAACGAGAAAAGTTTATGAATCGATTGGTCTAAATGCTATCAAAGATAGCGTTACGCTTCATCAGGATATGGTTAAGCTTTGAAAATGAATAATGAAAGTTATTGGTGGTGTAAAATGAACCGGAGAAAAAACGGTAAATTTGTGATTTCCCTTGATTTGGAATTGAATTGGGGAGTTTTCGATGTATTTACCATCGAGCAGTACAAGGAAAATTTACTTGGTGCCAGAGAAGCAGTTCCACAATTGCTGAAACTATTCAGGAAGCATAACATTCATGCAACATGGGGGATTGTTGGATTCTTATTTTTTGATAATAAAAAGGATTTATTGAAAGAGGTACCTGATGAATTACCAAATTATGATGACACTTCCTTGTCTGCCTACCAGCACATCGAACAGATTGGAGAAAACGAAATAGAAGATCCTTTTCATTTCGGAACCCAACTTATCAATCAAATAAAGCAAGTTCCAAATCAAGAAATAGCAACCCATACATTTAGTCATTATTATTGTTTAGCAAAAGGTCAATGCGCCAAACAATTTGAGGTGGATTTAATAAAAGCGATAGAAGTTGCAAAAAAACATAACATATCCATCAAGACTATTATTTTTCCACGTAATCAAATTAATCCTGACTATTTATCTATCTGTAAAAGTCATGGGGTAAAGCTGTATAGAGGTTGTGAGAAACATTGGTTATACAAGGTAACTGGGAAGCAGGATAGTAAATTTAAAAGAGTAATCAGATTGATGGATAGCTATATGAATCTCTCAGGCCATCATGTTTATGTATTAGATGACCTTGTACAGAAGGATGGAATCATTGATATCCCATCCAGTCAATTTTTACGACCATATGTCAAAAGAATGAGTGTAATGGAATCATTGAAGCTAAGAAGAATTAAAGCAGGAATGGAAATGGCAGCAAAGGAAAGAAAATTATATCACTTATGGTGGCACCCACATAACTTTGGTGCTGATTTGAAAGAAAGTATGAACATGCTAGGTGAAATTATCACATATTATCAAAGGCTAAATGAACAATATGGAATGGAAAGTGTCTCCATGGGCGAATTGGCGAATACCTTGTTGAAAAAGTCATACAAGGTAAAACATGATGAAGATTCTAATGAAAATCGTGGTGTTTCCCATGCTATCAACCAGATGGCTTGATTTTACTTTAATTGCGTTTGTGATTCTATGCTTACCCTTAATGTTCCATTTAGATGTCATGATAACTTTGAACGTTTCCTTTTCAGATATTCTAATGGTTTTGGTGATGTTTTGGTTAATTACACATCAGGAAAATAGGGAATACTTAGCGATTGTCTTACGGAGATATTATTTAATCATTCTATATATGCTTCTATTTATCTATTTCTGTATTGTTAGCATGGTCAATTATGTAACCAATATTTTCATAGATTTTCCTTATGGAATATCTGCCATTTTAAAGCTTTCCGTAAACTTTATCTATGTCGTTGTATTTTTAATCTTTTTTGAAAAGTATAAGGAAGAATTATTATTGCTACTATTGCGATGGTGGAAGATTGCTGCACTGA
The DNA here is from genome assembly GCF_000577245.1 of Paucisalibacillus algeriensis. Lineage (GTDB taxonomy): Bacteria > Bacillota > Bacilli > Bacillales > Amphibacillaceae > Ornithinibacillus. The sequence continues at coordinate 532,412 of NZ_CBYO010000022.1, read as the reverse complement.
TTATATCGTTTCTATGTATTGGGAGTGTCATTCTTTATCAGATGGGAATTGATAATGCTTATAACTTACAAGGTCGTGCTCAGGCCACGTTAAATGATCCGAATTTAGCGGCATTATACCTTATTATTTCACTTTCTTTAATAACTGTATTACGTATACTTTCTGGTAAAAAAGTGATTATCAATCTGCCAGTTTTGATTATCTTACTGGCACTGACTTTTACAGCATCACGTGGTGGAATTTTAAGTCTAGTTATGAGTGTAGCCATTGTACTATTTCTAAGCTTTTTATCGGCACGAATTAAAGAATTGATTCTATTTTTAGGCATTGCATCTTTTGTTTTTTTCACTATTCTCTGGATTAATCAATCTACGGATGTTTTAAATTTTGCATTGGAGCGCTTAGTAAATATAGGTACAGAAGGGGATGGGACCTCATACCGCCTGTTTTTATGGAAATCGGCATTTGATATGTGGACAAAGAATCCTTTTATCGGTGTTGGTATTGGCCAATTTATTCCGTATTCAACGGAGATGTATGGAAATACATTTTATAATATCCCGCATAATACGTATTTATCCTTTTTAACCGAAACAGGTGCATTTGGTCTTATGGCATTTATGTGGTTTCCAGTTTTTATTTTGTTTCGCTTGATATCGGGATTAGTAATTAGAGGAGAAAAGACATATTTTTATTTATTAATAGGATTAATCGCCCTTTCAATACAGGCGCTCACAATCAATATTGAAAATATCCGATTTGTTTGGCTATTTTTAATGATTATTTTTGTGATGATGAAAGGTTTTCACGCTAACCAAGAAGAGCCCCTAGTCAAGACTGAACAGTAAATGGAGGTGACATAAAGATGAAGGATATGCTATCGGTCCAAGATATCCTATTAAATTTGAAAAAGAGGCTGCTTTTAATTCTTTCGCTTACAGTAGGTCTAGTTATGATCGCGGCTTTTGTTAGTTATTATGTGATGACACCGACCTACCAATCAACTTCTCAATTTATTGTCATTCAACAACAGAACGATAATATGCCGATTAATATCTCCGAGGTTGAAACTCAGCTAGAGTTTATAAATACATATAAAGAGATTTTAAAGAGTCCATCCATTCTGGAACAAGTTATCGAAGACATGCAGTTAACCATCACACCAGAAAAATTAGGAAAACAAGTACAGGTAAGTAGTGGAGAAAATTCACAAGTTATAACGGTATCAACAACGGGCTCTAGTCCCGAGTTCGCAGCGGAACTTGCCAATTTAGTGGTGGAAAAGTTCCAAAGTACGATTATATCTATTATGAAGGTAGAAAATATTTATATTTTGTCAAAAGCAAATCCTTCGTTAGCAAAGGACCCTATCCAACCAAGGCCACTTATTAACATGATTGTAGCAGGATTTATCGGTATTGCATCTGGTATAGGTTTGGCCTTATTAATCGAATTTTTGAATACCAAGGTAAAGACTGAAAATGATATAGAAGAACTTGGAATAACGGTGTTAGGAACGGTTGCTCTGTATGGGAAAAAGGCTGGTAAACGGGCAAAAAAAAAGAGAAAGGGGAGAGATGATTTATGAAAGGCAAAAGGAAGAAGGCTGAACGAGCAAATTTAATCACGATAGAGCGTAATAATACACAAGCTGCAGAACAATTCCGTTCGATTCGCTCCAATATTAATTTTGCTTCGGTCGATAGGCAGCTTAGAAGTCTAGTTATTACATCTTCTAGTGCTGGGGATGGAAAAACGTCGACTGCTGCTAATTTGGCTATTGTGTTCAATCAAGGGGGAAAAAGGGTTCTATTAGTGGATGCCGATATGAGAAAGCCCAAAGTCCATCTTATCTTCCGGCAAGCAAATCTATTTGGATTGAGTAATTACCTAATCGGACAAAAAGAGATTGATGAAATCATTAATGGAACATATAGGACTGATTTTGACATAATCACCAGTGGTATTCTCCCACCTAATCCAGCAGAATTACTTGGTTCCAAGCAGATGATGAAATTCATTACTACGGTCATGGACCGGTATGATGTGGTCATCTTTGATACGCCACCGGTTTTGGTTGTGACAGATGCTACATTAATAGCCAATCAATGTGATGGTACCTTATTGGTTGTTAGGGCAAAAAAGAATGAGGTAAAGGAAGTAAAAAAGGCCAAGGAACAGCTTTGTTTTGCTGGTGCCAATTTAATTGGGGCAGTTTTTAATGGGAAAAAACAACCCAAAAATAATACGGATTATTACTAACGATTTGGGAGTTGAGGGTATGGTTGAAGTTCGTTATAAGCGAGGACTTGTTAACATGATGGACATTTATGGATCTACGAAAATAGCTCATGGTGAAAACGTAGATATCCTAATTGCCTCCAAGGTACTATTTCCTAATGATGAGCCGGAGGAAATCCTATCTCATAAACGATTCATTCACAGTTATGGAAAGACGTTAGTCATTGACTTGGAGCAGACAGAAGAGGAAATATTTAGAAGTATTCACAAGAATGCAAGATATAAAATTAATCGTGCAAGTAAAAGAGACCCGCTCCATTATCAGGAGCTAAAACATCCGACAGACGAAGAAATAAATGATTTCATTCAATTCTTTGATCGATTTGCCAAGCATAAAAAACTACCAAAAGGTAATAAGGAGAGATTACAGCATTTAAGAGACCAAGATGCTCTAATTATTTCCTATATGACGGATAAAGAAGATAATGTGCTTTGCTATCACGCCTATGTAAAAACGGAATCATATTGTTCAATGCTTTTTTCTGCTTCTGCCCGATTTGAAAATTCAACGATTCGTAACATGATTGGTCGTGCAAATCGATACCTTCATTGGCAGGATATGAAAAGCTTCCGAAACATGGGGCAAAAATGGTTCGATTTTGGAGGATTATTTGTTGAATCGCTCGAAGATGATGAAGAACATATTAACCGGTTTAAAAAAGAATTTGGCGGAAAAACAGTTGATGTAGATAAGAGAATTTACCCCTTAACACTGATAGGCAGAATAACAGCTCTCGTATTTTGGGTGAAAATGCGCAAAAGACCTGAGTTCTTACGAGCAAGAAGCCTTAAAGGGAAACGATATATATCGAAAAACGCATAAGGGATTTCAGTACATGAATGACTCGGTTTTATTTTAACCTAAGAAAAATGAGGGGTACTACGTGGTAATAAAAAAACTATCACTCAAAACAAATATGACCTGGACATTAGCAGGTACTATTATTTATTCCTTAACACAATGGTTACTATTAATCGTAATCGCCAAGCTTGGAACGCCAGAAATGGTAGGAAAATATGCCCTTGGTTTAGCGGTTACAGCTCCTATTATCATGTTAACCGAAATGAGACTCCGGTTAACGCTTATTACAGATGCAAAAGGCAGTTATGGGTTTCATCATTACCTTGGTACCAGGATCGTTTCTGTACTGATTTCTTTTCTTATAATCATAGCGATAGTCCTCGTAATAGGCTATGAATTTCAAACTTCCATGATCATTATTTTAATTGGAATTGCGAAGTTACCTGAATCAGTGAGTGATATCTTACATGGAAAGTTGCATAAATATGAGCGGATGGATTTTATTAACATTTCTAGTGTTTTGAAAGGAATATTAACTGTAATCGTCTTTTCATGGATTCTCTATACAACAAACAGCTTAATGATGGCGATTATTGGTCAGATTTTAGTATGGACTGTGATACTACTATTCTTTGATTGTCTAATTGCAAAAAGATATGGATCAATAAAGCCAAGTTTTAACGTTACGAAAATGAAGCAATTAGTCAAACTAACGATTCCATTAGGTATCATGGGACTATTGACAACGGTAAACACCAATCTACCAAGCTATCTGGTGGAGTATTTCCTTGGAAAAGAAGAACTTGGCTACTTTGTTGCACTTTTCTATATATTACTTGCTGGAAATCGAGTAGTAAATGCTTTGAGGCAACCTGCAGCACCATTACTAGCAAGCCTATATGAAGAAGGCAATCTAAAAGGATTTAATAATCTATTATTAAAGCTACTTGGTATTGGGGCCATTATTGGTGTTTTAGGACTTATAACTACTTATATTTTTGGTGAATTCCTATTGTCTATTATTTATACACCTTCCTATGCTGCGTATTCTGGACTGTTCGTTGCGATTATGGTTTCCGGTTTGTTTAGTTATCCAGCAGCATTCTTAGCTAATGGTGTTATTGCAACTCGGCATTTTAAGTCACAACCATATCTTGCTGGATTATGGGTCCTGACAAGTGTTATAGGGTGTATCGTATTCATACCAAAACTTGGGGTTTATGGAGCAGCTATTGCAGTGATAATAGCTTCTTTCGTAGAACTAATTAGTTTATACCTTGTATTGGTGCGAATTATCAAGAATGACCGAAATTCTACAGATCACCACAATGAGAATGCTAGTTTAGTAAAGAAGGTAATGTATTGAGTTATTACGATTAAACGCAATGAAAGTGTTTCAAAAGTTATATAGAAGCTGTAGGGGGTGTTGGTTTGGCTATTCTTGTTACTGGCGGTGGAGGATATATTGGGACACATGTATGTGTTGAATTATTAAACCATGGTTATGATATTGTCGTTGTTGATAATTTTTCTAATTCTAGTAAGGAAGGAATAAAACGGGTAAGGGAGATTACAGGTAAATCCTTTAAAGTCTACCAGATAGATTTACTAAGTAAGCGAAAATTACTTGATATATTTTTACAGAACTCTATCGATTCGGTCATCCACTTAGCAGGGTATAAATCGGTGGGGGAATCAACAGAAAAGCCAATTAGATATTATGCAAATAACATTATAAGTACTGTTAACTTATGTGAAATAATGAAAATATTTAATGTGAAACAGATCGTCTTTAGCTCATCTGCAACTGTTTATGAACCTTCCGAACATTACCAACCCATCTCTGAGAACTTTCCGCTTGGGGCCACTAATCCATATGGTCGTACGAAGCAAATAATTGAACAGTTTTTTTATGATTTAAGCCAATCAGATTCTAGTTGGAGTATTGGTATTCTAAGATATTTCAACCCAATCGGTGCACATACAAGTGGTTTGATTGGAGAAGACCCAAAAGGGATTCCAAACAACCTTGTTCCGTATTTAGCACGTGTAGCAATTGGTAAACTACCAGTACTTTCTATATACGGAGATGATTACCCAACAAAGGATGGCACTGGTATTCGTGATTACATCCATGTTGTTGACTTGGCACTAGGACATGTATATGCTCTACGAAAAGTAGAATCAACCCCTGGAATAGATGTGTATAATTTAGGGACTGGAAAAGGGTATAGTGTTCTAGAGATGATTCATAATTATGAAAAAGCCTCAGGCAGAAATATCCCTTATGAAATCGCACCACGTAGAAAAGGGGATGTTGCCGTATGTTATGCTGATGCATCAAAAGCAAGAAACGAATTAGGCTGGGAGGCAAAAAGAGGCTTAGAAGAAATGTGTCAGGATTCATGGAGATGGCAACAAAAAAATCCAAACGGTTATCCATCTATGGGGACAGTCCCTCACCACTCTAACGTGGTAAAGCAGTGAGGGGCTGTCTCTTCCTGCGAAATCAATTCTTGAATAGGAGTTTGATTAATTTTATCCCAATCAGGGCACAGATCCATAATATCATGTTAAAGAAATTTAGTAAGAATATAGAGCCGTACATAGATGGAAAGTCTGAAATGAATGAGGCCAAGAATATCCCAATGATGTTCCCTACAGAGACCATCATAAAATAAAGAATAGGATTATACCATTTAGAGAAATGCCTAAAAAATACCAATATACTCGGTACTAGCAAATTTACCCCTAAGTACCCTAAAAGAATGGCATCGGTAAATTCAATCAACCCATCTTTATCTAAGGGCGTAGCCGGTAAAATAAATACTGAAGAAACTATAGCATAGAGAAATAGAATCCAAAGCGTACATGCTTCTGCCTTTTTCGAATTAGTTCGAATCATGTTGTCCTTTTTTTCCTAGACCTCTTCCTGAACACCCTCCGGCATCCAAGCGGGAAAAGGATAACAGCCTGCTCTTTTCCTACATGTTCTGTTACTACATCAACAGGTGATCCATCAACTTGTGAAAAATCTATTTCTGCGTATCCCGCCGACCGGATAGCCTTACTAAGGTCCTGTTGCGTGTAAGTTATACTTACTTTGTTTCTTAAATAGTCTATCCAGTTTTGAAGGTCATTTGACTTCCAAAATGTTTCCACGAACGTACCATCTTTGTGCAAAATAAAAAGGATGGCTTCAAATCGATAATAGCTTATGGAACCGTTCATACCTGATCTGCGCATACGGATGTGAACAGGGTTCATCCCAATTAAGACTTTATTCACTTGAGAATATGGAATGATATTTCGTTTGGTTTCACCGGTTTTTGTATTCTCCCATTGTTGCAGAATTCTTTCATCTCCAAGCTCATAACGATAAATCTCCTTCCTTTGAAGAGGCAATCCTATGTATGCAAAGAACCCTAGGATTACTGCGATAGGAAGGGAAAAGGCTAGAACCCACCAATCACCATCCATTGAACCAAGATAAATACCAAGAATTATTGAACCTATGGCAGGTAATCCAAATAAAGCTGTAAAGAGATAACCTGATGTAGTTGGTTTTACTTCGTTAGTATATGTTATGGGCTTTTGTTTTTTGTCTAGCTTATCCATCATGATTAGTTCCACCTCTCCACACTAATCTTCTAATAAATACGCATGAGTCCTCAAAAAGTTTCAACATTAGGAGGAAAGAACTAAATACTTAGAATCTTCCTGAAATTAACATTACTGATCTTGTGGAACTGGTATGATGGATTTGTGAATATCAATTCCTAATAATTGGAGGGCTTTAGATGAAGGTGACAGTAAGGGTTGCTGAAATTCTATTAGGTGCGATTTTTCTTGGAGCTGGGTTAAATGGGTATGTTGTATTGTTTGGACTTGAACCGTTTGCACCAACAAGTCCAGCCGCAACGGAATTTCTTGGAGATGGTTATCTTCTAGCAATGGAAAAGGGTGTTGAGATTATTGCGGGGGTATTATTATTAATTCGTCGGTTTGTTCCATTAGTACTTGTTGTCCTCGCTGGTATCGTAATCAATATTTTAGCCTTTCATATTTTTGTTGATTCTGAATTAATTCTTTTAGCAATATTTGTTATGTTGTTGGAAGGGTATTTAGCTTGGCAATATCGGGAAAACTTCAAAGGGTTACTGCAGAGCAAGCCACATAGAAACTGATTTATTTCGTAGTTTATACAATAAAGGTGAATCCATGGAAAATATACATTTAACAGCAAATGACGGGCTAAAGTTATCTGTAGTACTCTTTGAAGCCCATGAAACAATGGGATTGGTACAGATAATTCACGGCGCTCAGGAACATAAAGAACGCTATTATGATTTCATAAACTACTTAAATACCAATGGATTTACCGTAATCATATCTGATAGTCGCGGTCATGGAGAATCCATAAACGAGCAGTACCCTTTGGGTTTTATGAATGGTGTAGAGGAAATCATCCAGGACCAGGTGATGATAACCAACTATATCAAGCGTCGTTTTCACAATAAGGATCTATCCTTGTTTGGTCATTCCTTGGGCTCGCTATTTGCGAGATGTTATTTACAAAAGCACGATCAGGAAATAAAAAAGCTGGTACTAAGTGGAACTGCAAATTATGTACCCTTGGTTAGTCTTGGAATTATTCTGGGGAAAGTAATCACATATTTCTCCGGAGTACATGGGTATAGTAAAGTGCTTCGTAACTTAAATAGAAACAGCAAGGACGACTCCTGGCTTAGTACGAATCAGGACAATATTGTAGCATATCAAAATGATCCATTATGCCAATTTTATTATCAGAATAATGGTATGTTAACAGTTTTTGAAGCGGATTGGAATATGCACCAGTATAAAAAGTATCAATGCAACAATCCGGAGCTTGAGATTCTAAGTGTAGTTGGGGAAGACGACCCCGTAACTGGTGGAGAAGAAGGGTTACATGATTCATTTCATTCACTTAGAAAAATAGGTTATAAACATATAATTAACAAGGTGTATCATGGGATGAGGCATGAAGTGTTGAATGAGGTTGAGAATCAGATTGTCTATGAAGATATTGTCCAGTTTCTAAAGCGGTGAAGTTTGGATTTGTTTTAGAATAGTTTGACAGTATAATAATAAAATTCTATACTTATTTCAAGAAAAGAAACTTAGTAGTTGGCACTAATAAGCGCCACAACTACTCACCGCTAAGAGTGGTTGACCGTTAGAAATAATCGCAAACTTAATCACAAGGCCGGTTACATATTCGTAATACTATATTCTTAATACTATATAACATTAAAACCATTACAAGAGATTCTATTGTGATGGTTTTCTTTTTACATTCAAGTACTGGATAAGTTTTATTTTATAAGGGGGAGAACATGGATAGTAGAAAAACCAAGCTATATTTTACTATATTTGTCGTTGCTGCTTTAGCAATCTGTTTAATATCCATTTTTGTATTAACGAACAAAGTATCTAATTTAGAAAATCGCATGAGTGAGATGGTGGGTTTACAGCATAATGTGTTGAACAATGTAGATAGTCAAAGTCACAGTATCCGTAGTGCTTTGGAGGATTTTCAAAAACAACAAAATTGGTTAGGAGAAGTGGATGTAATTGAAGAAGTTTATCTATTAGAATATTCAGGTCAAAAGCTAATCAATGAAGTGGAACTTGATTGGCATGATGGTACAGAAAACACTAGCATTTTCCGGATTGAAGATGTCGAGAAACGTGATGACTTGAATCATATATTAAAGGTTGTCTATCCGAATGGAGAGGTATTTGAGAAGGAATTGAAGCTCTAAAAAAGGGGGTAATTCCCCCTCCTTGTGAATTACATAATGTAAATAATTTCTACTCATACTCACCAAAGGTTATCCCTATTTTTTAATTCCTTCCAGATAAGCCTGTATAGTGCACAAGGGGAACGAGATTGTAGATTGCTAAGTCAGTTTTGCTTGTGCAACAGGAGGCAGTTTCTCCGTCTCCAGACGGAGAACAATTACTTCTCGAGATACTTGTCTCCCTTATAATTTCTTATAGACTAGTAGGTAATAACAAAATAGAAATCGGAGTTGGATTGGATGAGAATAGAAAAGACAGTTGGGTCCGTAGTTAACCGGGTTATAAGAAATGCGAAGCGTTCTATTGTCAAAGAAGAAGTCATTCAAAAGGAAAGAATCGATTACACTAGTTTAAAGGAAATACATATTATAACCTCTAGTCTTAATGTCGAAGTTATAAGTCATGATAAGCCACACATAGATATTGTATTGAAAACATATGAAGATGGACCAGAAATGAAGATAAACCTATCTAATCATGTTTTAGAAATAACAGTGTTTAAACCTAGTCAACAACAGACATTTTTTGGACTCTTCCCATCCACGAAAATGCAACTTTTCGTGCCAACTTCAGTAACGGAAACTTGGGATGTACGAACAGGCTCTGGTGATGTTAGATTTTCAAAGGTAATTATGAATAAGCTTGCCATCAATACTGGTTCTGGAGATATTGATTTGTCGGATATAGAAGCAGGCCAAATTAGTCTTCGATGTGCATCTGGGGATGTAAAGGCAAATAATATGAAGTCAGACAATTTTTATGTGAATTCATCTTCTGGAGATATGGTGTTCCGTAGACTCACGGTTAGTAATGTTAGGGCGGAGGTAAATTCTGGTGACATTTTAATTGCAGACTTACTAGGAGAAGAACTTGAAGTTAAGATGGCCACTGGCGATGTGAATCTAAAAAATATCCATATCGCAAAAGGAACCATAGTATCACGTTCCGGTGATGTTGATGCCAATTATGTTCAAGCAGAAATGTTAATGGTAAACACTACAACAGGTGTTTTGAATATTAATGACTTTTCAGGAAGCCTAAATGGATCGGTTGTATCAGGAGATTTAAAGCTCGGCGTAAAAGAGAATTGTACTATTAATTTAGATGCAAAAAGTGGGGATATTGCGGTCGAATTAGGGAATGAAGTAGGATTAAATGCTACAGTGGATATCACCAGCAACTCAGAAGAAATAACGACAAACCTTCCATTACAATTAAAGAGTGATTCCATAAGGTTAATAGGTGTTACTGGGGATGGAGAAAATACCATTCGTATTAGTTCCGAATCTGGTGATGTTAAAGTATATATGCAAGAAACGGCAAACGTATAGAGCAGGAGATGAAAGGGATGCATAAAGTCTTTGTTTATGGCACCTTACGAAAAGGCGAACGAAATGACTATTTATTGAAAAATGCAACCTGCATTAAAGAACATTGTTGGACGTTTGGTGAACTATACGATACCGGATACTGTTATCCAGCTATCAAACTTTCAAATGAAGCCCGGGTTTATGGGGAACTTTATGAGGTTTCAGATAGTGAATTAATAGAGTTGGATCAACTTTAAGAGTACACTGAGGGTGCAAAGGATAACTTATATGAACGTGTGGTTCAATCAGTTGAGATAGAGGAAGGGACTATTTTTGCATATGTCTATATTACTGCTAAAGAAAATCTATTAAATAAACGGATAGTTAGTGGAGATTGGAAATTAGATCAATAGAGTTTTGTGGGCATGTTCAAAGAAAGCATGCCCTATTTCTTTTGGCAAATAGGATAGTATAAAGATCTTTCTCGTGGTCTCTCATTCATCATTTCAATCACAACCCCGAGTTAAAAAGATGTATAACAAACCCTCATACATCATTCAAAATACCAAAGGGGACCTTGTACCCATCTTCTACAAATACCTTTACATTCCAATATATTTTAGTTATTTTAGAATTAATATAATTAACGGACTTTTTAAATAAATTCATTCTAGGTGGAGGAATGGAGATGGATGAACGTGTATTACACTTGATTCAATCGAAAAAGCGAATACTGGTACCGACTATTATTCTAGTATTATTGTTTTACTTTATGCTTCCTTTGTCACTAATCTTTTTTCCTGATGCCATGAATCAGACAAGCTTTATCCCAGGAGTGACATGGGCTTGGGCTTATGGTTTCCTACAAATTCCGATGACCTGGTTGATCGGTTGGATTTACCATATAAAAGCGACAACGTTCGACCAACAAATCGAAAAGATTAAGCGGGAGGAGTTGTTGTGAACCTTACCTATTTTTTATTTTTCATTTGTATTATTGTTTGCACCTTAATCATTACCTATTGGTCGGCTAAACGTAGTAATACAACCAATCGCTTCTATATTGCGGCGGGTAGCTTAACAGGATTTCAAAATGGCATGGCGATTGCTGGTGATTTTATTAGTGCGGCCTCTTTCCTTGGCATTGTTGGGATGATTGCGATTAATGGCTATGATGGCTTTCTTTATTCCATTGGCTTTTTAGTATCCTATTTAGTGGTCTTGTTTCTAGTAGCAGAGCCTGTCCACCGTCTTGGGAAATATTCGCTTGGTGATGTCATTTGTTCTCGATTTCCGAGTAATAAAATGCGGTGGATCATGGCGATTGGTGCCTTTACCATTTCCATTCTTTATATGATTCCGCAGCTAGTTGCATCCGGTTATTTATTACGTCTATTACTCGATATTGATTACTCCATTTCTGTTTTAGTGATTGGGGGATTAATGACAATCTATGTTGTTTTCGGGGGAATGGTTGCGACTTCCTGGGTACAAATTGTAAAAACTGTTGTTCTGATGTCGGGGACATTTTTATTGTCGTTGATTGTTTTTTCTAATTTCAATTGGAATGTATCAGCGCTGATTGACAGGGTAAAGGAGGGAACACCATTAGGAGAGGACTTTTTCTTTCCCGGACATTTATTCGGAAACCCACTAGAGTTTTTCTCCTTACAACTTGCATTAGTACTCGGTACAGCGGGTTTACCTCATATCTTAATACGACTATTTACAGTCCGAAACACATTGGAAGTTAGACGCTCATTAATTAGTTCAACTTGGATTATTGGTGTTTTTTATGTCATGACATTAGTGTTAGGATTTGGAACAGTTGCATTACTAGGCTATCAATCACTAACAGAAACGGATCCTACTGGAAACTTAGCAGCACCACTTCTTGCAAGGGAGGTTGGGGGAGATTTCTTGTTGGCTTTTGTTTCGGCTATTGCATTTACAACAATTGTTGCGGTTGTGGCTGGACTGGTAATATCTGCAACAACAGCATTTTCGCATGATATTTTCCATCACATTTTGAAAAAAGGTAAGTCTACGGAAAAGGAACAATTGAGAGCAGCGCGTTGGACTGCTTTAGGAATAGGTTTGATTTCTACATTATTTGCTTTGCGGTTGGAGACCATTAATGTGACCTTTCTTGTTTCAATGACTTTTATTGTCGCAGCGGCTAGTAACTTTCCGGTCTTGCTATTAACGATTTATTGGAAACGCTTTACTCAAGTCGGGGCAATTACAGGTATGGTTAGTGGACTTCTAGCATCCTTAGTATTAGTAGTTTTAGGACCGCATATCATGAATCTGGATGGTGGTTGGATTGCAAGGGAGGCTATTATTTCGCTTCACAACCCAGGAATAATTGCGATTCCAATTGGCTTTTTAGGAGCATATTTAGGGACATTATTTTCGTCAAAACAAACACAACCACTAGGAGATTTTAAGCAATTTTATATAAAGTCGCAAACTGGTATAGATTCAAGGAGAGAGAGCTCATGAAAGATTTAACGATCATGTTGTTTGAACGATTGGGCTTGCTTCTTGTAATTGCTTTTGTTTTGACGAGAACACCTGGATTCAAGTCACTACTGTATAGAGAGTTTAGCTGGAAAATGTCGCTAGTCCACGCAGTTGTGTTTGGAATCTTTGGGATTGCAAGTACGGTGACGGGCATCATGATTACGGAAGAAGCAGAAATCCTTCGTGCATTTGTTGTTTTTCCTGTTGAGGATGATCAATTAATTGTTAGCTTAAGTCTAGTGGCAATTGTTATTGCTGGTTTACTTGGTGGTCCAATTGTAGGACTTGTAGCGGGACTAATTGCTGGAATCCATGTCATGTTTTTAGGAGGAGTTGGCTGGGTAGCAAATGGTTTAGTTAATCCGTTAACGGGTTTATTAGCTGGCATGACAGCAAGATTCTTTTCCAATGAGCGGGTTATATCCCCATTAAAGGCTTTATTTATCGGAGTTTTTCCACCAATCTTACAAATGCAACTTCTCCTTATTCTGTATACTGATGGGGAAGAGATGGTGGATATTGTGGATCAAATTGGCTTGCCACTTGTGTTATCCAATAGTCTCGCCATTGCCATCTTTACAACGATGATTGGGGTTGTGATGAAAGAACAGGAAAATGAAACAGCGATGGCGACAAGGCAGGCCTTAAAGATTGCAGAAGAAGCGTTACCTTTCTTGAAAAAAGACTCGACCATGGATGTTGCAGATGGCTTGGCAGATTTACTATATGAACGTTTGAAACTTGCGGCTGTTTCGGTAACAAATACACAGGAAGTGTTGGCTCATAAAGGGTTAGGGGATAAGCATCACCGAAAAGGGGACCGGATTATTACGCCGCTTGCCTTACAGGCGATTGAATCGAAAAGGATACAAGTAAGTTCCTTGAAGTCGGATATTCCTTGTGATGATGAAAAATGTCCGCTGGAGGCAGGTATAATCATTCCAATTACGGAAGCAGAAGATGTCACTTACTTAATCACCTTTTATTTCCGAAAGTCTCAGCATATATCACCGGTTGAGTTGATGATGGCCGAGGGATTGGGGCAATACATCTCCAATCAATTAAATGTACTAGCCACTGAAAAATTAAAAGCACATATTCGAGATGCAGAACTACGTAATCTACAAGCACAAATTAATCCACATTTCTTATTTAATACCCTCCAGTTAATCGCATCGCTATTTAGGGAGGACCCAAAATTAGCACGCCACCTAACATTGCAGCTGGCAAGCTATATGCGGTTTAATCTGCGGTTAGTGTCCAAGTCACTCGTAGAACTGGAAAAGGAATGTGAGCATGTACTGGCATATACGACAATTATTCAGGAACGGTTTCGGGATCGACTACAAATTGAATTCCACCTACCGGATGATGTTTCCAATATTTATATTCCACCTTCCACTATACAACCTTTAGTTGAAAATGCCGTGCAGCATGGTCTGAAAAATGTAGCAGATTATGCGAAGGTTGAAATATTGATGGAAAAAGTAGAAGGTGAGTTAAAGGTTTCCATTCGTGACAATGGCATAGGATTTCCCAAGCATATTTTGCCTATTGTTAGTCATAAGCCATTAGTAGGTGACCAAAGTGGAGGTACTGGTATTTACAATGTAAATCAGCGGTTAATCCAGCTTATTGGTGAGTCTGCTCGTTTACATATTCGAAATATACCTAGTGGTGGTAGCGAAGTAAGGTTTTCGATTCCAATTCCAAATGAACATGAAAAGGGTCTGGTGATGGGATGAATATTCGTACGATGATAGCGGAAGATGAATTAATGGCAAGAAGAGAATTGCTTTATTTATTACGAGATGAGAAAGATATAATTCTAACACCACATGCAGAGAATGGAGAACAGTTGATTCAATTATATTCCGAGCATCAGCCTGATTTAATTTTTCTAGATGTGGAAATGCCAGGTTTTACTGGGGTGGAGGCTGCTCGTTATATTACAGAGCAATCAGCTCAATCAAGTGTTGATACACCTATGTTTGTATTTACAACCGCTTATGATGAATATGCCCTTGATGCTTTTGAGATTGAGGCAGTAGATTATTTATTGAAACCCTATGATGAAGTGCGGTTTAAGAAGGCTATGACACGAATCCGGAAAAGTTTGTTAAGTAAAGGAAAGAAAACGGAGAATAAAGTAGGGAATAATAACCCAACTACTGCGAAGCTCCTAGTAGATGACGGGGAGCGAATGGTTGTACTTTCTCCAAATTCCATTTATTATGCTGTTCCTAATAATCGTTTGTTGGAAATACATACAAAAGATAAGGTTATCATGAGTAGGATGACTCTACAGGAGTTAGAGAATAGACTATCTGGGCATATGTTTTTCCGAGCGCACCGGAGTTATTTAGTTAATCTTAATCATATTTTAGAGATTACTCCGTGGTTTAATGGGACTAGTAATCTCACGATGAAGGATAAAAAGGGGACAATTATACCTGTAAGTCGGTCTGCAAGCAAAAGTATTTTGAATACGTTTAAGGTTTAGTTACGGGTAGAGTTATTATAAAAATGAGAGTGTTATAAAATAAATGTTAAAATTACACAATTTAGGAAGGAGTTATCAACTTTCTGTAGAATAAATAATTAATATTTACTATATTTAAAATTTTCGGAAGTTAGTAATTCAATAAAAGATAAATTAGGAAGGGGGAGTATGATGAACTTTGGAGATAGAATTAAACACTTCCGAACTTTAAATAATCATACTCAACAAGAAATGGCGAAAGGTATATGTTCTATATCATATTTGAGCAAGATTGAAAATAATGTAGTAAAACCCAATGAAGAGATTATCGAACTATTATGTACTAAATTAAATATTACGAAAAATGAACTTATAACAGAGGAAGAGCTATCTCAAAAAATGCAGACAGAATTAATGGAGTTAAGCTATTTAATTCGTCAAAAAAATCCTAATGTATTATCAAAATATGATGAAATAATAAAGCGATTCAGTAACTTAAATTCACCACAATCTGAATTAGTTAAACAGGTTTTTGGATTTCGTATTGCCTTATATAAGAATGATGGCACAAAAGCTACCTTTTACTATAATGAAATAATAAAAAATTCGACGTATCTACCCGATTGGATAGATTCTTATTACAATCGTTTTTGCGGGCTTTATCACTATATGTACGGCAACTTAGAAGAAGCAAAGTTTTACTACAAAAAGGCTGAAGAGAGCACTTCAATTGAGGAAAAAGAAGAGATTTATTATCAATTGGCACTAGTTTATAATAAACTTCGCGAACTTGGTCTGTCTACCTTTTATTTGCTTCAAGCACATGAGCTTTTTGTTAAAAAAATGGATTATGATTCATGCACTAATTGCAATATGTTATTAGGTATTAATTATCGAAGAATGGGTGAATACCAAAGAGCAATAGAAACCTTCAAAAAAATAATTCAGAAACCATCACCTAATACGGAAGTGGATTTAATAGGGAAAGCTTATCATAATCTTGGTCTCATCTATTCTGATTTGAGAAACTCTGAAAAAGCAATTAGCTGTTATGAGGAGAGCTTAAAGATAAAGAGTCATCCAGAATTAAAAGTAAATACTATGTATTTACTTTCTAAGGAATATTTACTACAGATTGATCGAAAGAACGCTATAAAATGGTACAAGTTAGGGAAAGAAGCGGCTCGAAAATTTAAAAATGAAGCATACATCATAAAATTTAATGTATTACATTATGAGATACTTGATTTAGTAAAAACAAGTGAATATGAACATTATATGACCAACGTTGCAATTCCCTTCTTTGAAAAAATAAAGGAACGACAGACACTTTCCGAATATGTTCAAAAACTAACACTTTATTACGAATCCATAAGGCAATATAAAAAATCATATTTATTATTAAAGGAGGTGAATAATTATGAAAAAGATTAAAAGGCTGACTTTTTTATTTTGTAGTTTAGTAGTTTTATTTGGAGTTTTCAACATCACTAATCCATTATCTTCTGATGATGACTATCCAGATCCGCTTAAGCCGTACTATGAAAAAGAGGTATAAGTAAGAAAGTATTAAATAGCAAAACAAAAGCAGGATAAGAACAATTGTTCTTATCCTGCTTTTGTTTTAGGTCATTATTATCACGGATTTTAATAGATAAATTTATATTGATATATTTTTTTCAAATAAGTAAATTTTGGGTTATTAAGTAAGGGAAAAACGATTTTTTTTCCCAATATCCAATGGCAGGGAAAACAAGATAGGTAATAGAATCTAATATTTAAGCTAGGAATAATAAAAATTCTAGTTAAATATATCTAAGGGGTTGTTAAATAATGAATGATCGGTTGTTATATCCTTTGTCATATAGTCAACAGTCCTTATGGTTAGATCTTCAAATGAAACTTGCTTCTCCTCATTATAACGAAGGTGGAGAAATTTATATTAATGGTTCACTAGATAAGGGACTTATTTCAAAAGCAGTAAACTATCTTATTGCGAATCATGAGATACTTCGAACTAGGATTATTAATAAATCGGACAATCCTATGCAGTACGTAGCAGAATGGAATGAGAAAGATATTCCATTCTATGATTTGACTTTATACTCTGAAGAAAAGCGTACAGAAGAATTAAATCGTATATTACATAGAGAATCGAGGTATAAGTTTGATTTTGAGAAAGAAAATTTTTTCCGTTGTACATTAATACAGCTTGAAAAGGAAAGATTTGTTTTTACTATAGTTGTTCATCACATCATTGCAGATGGTATTACCACTGGTCTAATTACTGATAAGCTATCGGAATACTACAACACCTTACTAAAAGGAGAAGATATAGTAGAAGGCCAAAAGGGTATCACTTTTAAAGATTTTGTTTATAGAGAGAGGGAATGGGTAGGAGGAAAAATTGCAGCGAAGCAATTAGCTTATTGGAAAAAAACATTAGATGGCTGTAGTAAACAATTAAAGTTACCCACTGACTTTGAACGTCCACAAAAAAAGACATTTGTAGGAAATAAAAAATATTTTACAGTTGAACCTATATTGTTTAACAAGCTAAAGGATTTTAGCCGTAAACAAAAAGTAACGCTAAACATGACCATTTTAGCTGGTTTGAGTACTCTCTACCATTTCTATTCAAATCAAAACGATATTTTAATAGGTACTCCAATAGCGAATCGGAATTGGGGTAACAATAAGCTCTTTGGTCATTTTGTTAATCCGGTGGTAATAAGGACTGATTTCTCACTTAATCCAACATTTGAAGAGTTAATTAAAATTACCAGAAAAAATACTTTTGCTGGCATAGCAAATCATAAATTACCGTTTATTAAAGTCGTAAGGGATTTAGGATTAAAGAGTGAAGGGTACTATACACCACTCATCCAAGTTATGTTTACATTTCTAAGTAAGATATTACCAAATAGCATCAACCTTGGGGGAATTGAGCATTTTTGGAAAATCCTAGATGCTAATACTGCAAAATTTGATATAGATATTACCTTTCAAGAATTTGAAAAAGAATTAACTGTAGTAATGGAATATGACACGTCACTCTTTAAACAAGAGACAATAACCAAAATGTATTACGATTTTGAAACCCTGTTAATGCGATTAATAAGTAATCCAGACAGAAGAATATCAATCATATTGGATGAATATGAAACGCAGAATTATTTAGACAATAAATTAAATTATATTTTCTAGGTACTCGGAGGGATAACATTGCCAAACCGTATTATGAGAAAGAACTCCAAAGAATATCAAAAAGTTATTTATGATTGGAATAATACTCAAACTGAACTAGGTAAAAGTAAATGTATGCATACATTATTAGAAGAACAAGTGTTGAAGTTCCCTACACGACCAGCTGTTGTGTATGAGGACGAAGTAATTACTTTTAAACAATTAAATGAGAAAGCTAATCAAGTTGCACACTTTTTGCAAAAAAGTGGTGTCCAAGTAGAGACTAGTGTAGCCATGCTTATGGAACGATCGATTGATATGATAATAGTATTATTTGGAATCTTAAAAGCAGGTGGGCACTATGTTCCTATGGATTTAGATTATCCACTGGAACGTCAGAGGGTAATTTTAGAGGATAGTCAATCAGATTTTATTGTTACACAAAGTAAATATAAAAGTAGATTTACGGATGAAAATAGAAAAGTTATTTGTATAGACGAAATTGAAAATAAGCTCTCTATGGAGAGTGATAAAAATTTGTCTATGGACGTGAAACCAAGTCATTTAGCCTATATTATATTCACATCTGGTTCAACTGGACGACCAAAAGGGGTACAAATCGAGCATGAATCTGTTTTCTATTTTTTCCATTCCTTTAATAGTAATATCTACAGACCTTCAATTGGTAAGATGAATGTAAGTTTAAATGCTCCTGTTGTATTTGACGCTTCAGTGAAGCAGATTGTTAGTCTTTTTTATGGTCATACGCTACATATCATCCCTAATAGTGTCAGAAAAAACCCAGAGCAATTCGTAACATTTATTAGAGAAAATTCAATTAACTTATTAGACTGTACGCCGTCGCATTTAAATGCGTTGATTCAAATGGGCCTATTAGACAACGAGAGATTTGTACCACAAATTATTTGTGTTGGTGGTGAGCCAATTGATAAGAAATTATGGGAAATTACTAGTAAATTTAGTAAAAGTGAATTCTATAATTTCTACGGTCCTACGGAATGTACGGTGAATTCTACTTTTGCACTAATTGAGGAAGGAAACGAACCTACTATTGGACGGCCTAAGGAGAATGTTAAAACGTATATATTAGATGGGCAGCTAAATCCTTTAGACATCGGATCTGTAGGGGAGTTATATATTGGAGGGAAGGGATTGGCTCGTGGATACACCAATATGGAGCTTACGAAAGAGCGGTTTATTAATAACCCGTTCTGTATAGGTGAGAAGATTTATAAAACAGGAGATTTGGTAAAATACACGAATGATGGTCAAATAATCTATATTGGTAGAAGTGATACACAAGTTAAAATAAATGGGTATCGTATTGAGCTTAATGAGATAAATGAGAAGATAAAAAGTCATTCCTTCATTAAAGATAGTGTAGTTCTAGATTATGTGAATAGTAACGGAGTTAAACGTATAGCAGCTTACTATATCTCGGATGGACCCTTGGAAATAGAAGAACTAAAGAACCATTTAAAGAAACATTTACCCCGTTACATGACACCAACTAGGTGGATAAAAATAGCCCGTATCCCCATAGACGTAAACGGAAAGGTTGATAAAAAATCACTTGTTAATCTCCTGTCTGAGTCACAAACAGAAATGGAATGGGATAGTGAATCTATTCCAAAATCTAAGATGGAGGTGTATCTAGCTAATATCTGGTGTAATATACTGGACCTTAATGAAGTAAATCTTCATACAGATTTCTTTGAAGAAGGAGGGGATTCGATATTAGCAACACAGGTTATATCTCAAATTAGAATGGATTTACAAATTGAAGTACCTGTAGAAACATTATTTGAGTATTCTACCATTGATGAGTTTTCCAAAATGGTAGAAACCAAATGCAATAGTAGTGTGATAGAGAATACAGAAATACCATTAGAAAATTTTAGACTCTCCTATGAAGATTATACATTATCCTATTCTCAACGAAGATTATGGTTTTTAGATAAGTTACATCCAAATAGTTCAGTCTATAATGAGTATTTTGCAGTTGAAATTAAGGGTACTTTAGATATATCAATAATGGGAAAAAGTCTTCAAAATGTAGTAAACCGGCATGAGATTCTTCGCACGACATTTTCTGAATTAGATGGGGAGCCTTATCAAGTAGTACACGCTAATCTGGAAGTTAAATTAAATGAGATAAACTTATCGAATATAGAAAATAATGACGCGATCGCAAAGGAGTTAATGGAAAAAGAAATAAGTACTGTATTTCAGTTGTCGGAAGGTCCATTAATTCGCTTTAATTTGATGAAAATGGCAAAAGATATCCATCTATTCTTTATTTCTGTTCATCATATTGTTTTTGATAGATGGTCTATGAATGTCCTTATTAGGGAGATAAGCGAGTTTTATAATTCAGCGTTAAATGGTAGAAATGCCGGTTTAGATCCTATTTTAATTCAATATAAGGAATACAATGCATGGAAAGAGCGTTGGTTTAATGGAGATAGAATGAAAAGTCAATTGGATTACTGGAAAACAAAACTATCTGGAGAGCTTCCCGTATTACACCTACCGACTGACTATTCACGTAAAAATATTCAAACTTACAAAGGTGCACGTGAAAAGATAAAAATACCTAACTCTGTTTTCAATGAGATGAAGAATCTGAGCATAAGGGAAAAGGTAACTCCTTTTATGAGTCTTCTAGCTGCATTTAACATATTATTGAATCGGTATACTAACCAGACCGATCTTCTTGTAGGAAGTCCAATTTCAAATCGAAATCATAAAGAATCTGAAAACTTGATAGGGTTTTTTGTTAATACAATTGTCTTTCGTACGGATCTATCGAAAGAACAAACTTTCAAAGAATTAATGTCTCAGGTCAAGAATTACGCGATCAATGCCTATTCTAATCAAGATTTACCATTTGAAAAGCTCGTTGAGGAGCTAAATCCTAACAGGGATTTAAGTCATTCACCAATATTCCAAGTTATGTTTGCATTTCAAAATACACCAATGTCCTCCTTCCATCTTACAGGTTTACAAACACATCCTTATGAAGTTACGAATAAGACAGCAAAATTTGATCTGACTCTATTTATTGAAGACGATGTCGATGGCATTTGGGCTAAATTTGAATATAATAGTGACTTATTTAAAAGAGAGACTATTAAGCGATTATTAGCTAATTATCTCTGTATATTAGAATCGATTATTAATCAACCAGAGAAAAAGATATCGGAGCTACAAATTCTTCCAAAGGATGAAAGAAAGCTACTAATGAAATTTAGTAGGGGAACAAATGAGGAAAATAATTATAGTAGCATTCACCATATACAAGGACTATTTAAGGATCAAGTGAATAAATTCCCTAATAATGTTGCAGTAGAATGTGAGAATAAGCAACTAACGTACAAAGAACTAGATGAAAAAAGCAATCAGTTTGCAAACTATTTAAAGGAAATGGGAATAGGAAAAGATTCAATTGTATCAATAAATTTAGAACGATCCATAGAACTTATCATAACAATTATGGGGACATTAAAAGCTGGCGCTGCTTATAACTTAATTGATATAAATTATCCTACCGAGCGTGTAAAGTATATGGTTATAGATTCGCATTCTCGTATTCTAATTTCTAATCATAGCAACATATTTAATGAATCAGAGCTTGGTGATGCGTTAATGGTCTTATCGCATAATAAATTAAAACAAGAAATAAATGGGTACTCAACGAAGGAATTAGCTTTACGGTATGATCCGGAAAGTCTTGCTTATATTAATTATACATCTGGTTCAACTGGTATGCCAAAAGGAGTAATGGTCACGCATAAATCATTATCTAATTACCTACACTGGGCAGTACATCATTATTACGATACAGGTGGATTTGGTTCAGTAGTGCATACTTCGATTAGCTTTGATTCTACTATTACAGTATTATTACCGCCTCTTTTAATTGGAAAAAAGGTAGTCCTAATACCGGAATCATATCACTTATATGAGGTATCTAAAAAACTGATGGAATATAGGGGAAGTAGTGTCTTGAAAATGACCCCATCCCATCTGAAAATTATCAATGAGGAA
This sequence comes from Paucisalibacillus algeriensis, assembly GCF_000577245.1. Lineage (GTDB taxonomy): Bacteria > Bacillota > Bacilli > Bacillales > Amphibacillaceae > Ornithinibacillus. The sequence continues at coordinate 509,887 of NZ_CBYO010000022.1, read as the reverse complement.
ATTCCTTCTGAAGAACTTGTTGGACTTACTAACAAGATAGTTCTTGGAGGGGAACCATTACCAAAAGGAGTAGTTGATCATTGGAAAAAGTATTCTCCAAAAACTATTCTTATTAATGAATATGGACCAACCGAAACAGTGGTTGGTTGCTCAACATTTACTGCATCGGATTATAAGGGCAGTTACGATTATATCCCCATTGGAAAGCCTATAACAAATTCTAAATTGTATGTATTAGACAAGCTATTGAACCCAGTTCCAATTGGTGTGCCTGGGGAGTTGTATATAGGTGGAGTGGGAGTGAGTAAGGGTTATCTCAATAAAAGTACATTAACAAAAAACAGTTTTATTCACAATCCGTTCAGTACAGATGCTAGAGATAGATTATACAAAACTGGTGATATCGCTAAGTTTCAGGAAGATGGTAATTTAATTTTTTTAGGAAGAGAAGATTCACAAATTAAGATAAGAGGTTACAGAATTGAGCTTGGAGAAATCGAGGAGAACATAAGAAATTATTCTGCTATTAAGGATGCTATCGTAACGGTAGGTAAGGATTTTATGAATGAAAATGAATTGTTGGTTTACCTAGTGATAGAAAATAAAGATCCGTTCTCTATAACTGAATTAAAAGACTATTTGAAGAAATGTCTACCAGACTATATGGTTCCATCAAAATATATGATTCTAAAAGACTTACAACTTACGCCAAACGGAAAACTAGATTTAAAACGACTTCCTAAATTTGAAAGAATGGAACAAATTAATTCCAAATATATAAAACCCAGAACTCCAGAAGAAAGAACGATTGCGGACATATGGAGGGAAGTTTTAGGAGTACAATCTATTGGAATACATGATAACTTCTTTAAATTGGGAGGGCACTCCTTATTAGCAATCAAAGTTGCAACAAAGATAAACGTAGAATGTAACACAGATATTTCATTAATTAAACTATTTGAATCTCCAACACTTAAAGATTTAGCTGAAGAAGTATATAAGATCAGGAACACAAAACAACAGGTTCATTCGGAAGTTAAAATTGGTAGGATTTCTAGAAATCAGTTTGTTAGAAGATCAATTCAACGTTAGTTAGGAGGATATATATTTATGGATTTCAATGAATTGCACTTTGAAGTACCTGCATCTTATGCCCAAAAAAGATTGTGGTTTATCGATCAATTGAATCCTGATAAACCTGTATATAATGTTACGTTTGCATTTTCCTTAACGAACAAATTGGATATATTAGCACTTGAAAAAAGTATAAATAAAATTGTAGAGAGGCATGAAATTCTTAGAACTACTTTTATACAAAGGGACGGTGAGCCTTTTCAGTCAATCTCTCCATCTATATCTGTCCCATTCAATGTAGAAGACTGTACATTTTTTTCTCAAAGTCAAAAAAACGATAAATTGATAGATACTTTACATGGCGAATCACGGAAATCTTTTGACTTAGAAACGGGTCCGTTAATAAGGACTAAGTTATTGAAGATGGATAAGGAGCACTTTGTATTAATTATCGCTTTGCATCATATCATTTTTGATGGTTGGTCAAAAGAGATATTTCTCAACGAACTATCCGAGTTTTATAACATGTATACAGAAGGTTTAGAAACGGAAAAGTCGGAATTACCAATACAATATGCTGATTATTCAGTGTGGCAACATAATTGGCTTCAAGAAGAAAACATGGATCATCAATTGACATATTGGAAAGAAAAGCTTAGTGGAGAGTTACCTGTCTTAAACCTACCCTTGGACTATGCCAGACCCCGTGTTCAATCATTTGAAGGGGCTAAAAAGCAGATTGTATTATTGAAGGAAGTAAAAGATAAATTAATGCATTTCAGTAATCAAGAAGGTTGTACTTTATTTATGACACTCTTGACAGCCTATAAAGTATTTTTATATCGCATAACTGGACAAAGAGACCTATTAATTGGCTCACCAGTAGCGAACAGGAGTCAAAAGGAAACAGAAGACTTAATTGGCTTTTTTGTAAATACACTTGTTTTCAAAACAAGTATTGAGGAAAATAATACCTTTAAACAGTTAGTTCGGAAAGTTCGAGAAACATCTGTAGAGGCTTACCAACATCAAGAGTTACCATTTGAAAAATTAGTAGAAGAATTACAACCAAATAGGGACATGGGCCATTCCCCTTTATTTCAAACCATGTTTGTTATAGAGAATCAATCTCATTCCTTATTAAATTTAGCTAACATTAAGAGTGATGCCATTCCCATTGATAATGGTACCTCAAAGTTTGACTTAACCTTATTCGTTGATATTAATGAAGAAACAATTAACCTGAAGTTTGAATACAGTTTAGCAATTTTTAAAGATGAAACGATAGCCATTTTGTTGGATAGTCTAAAGACTCTTATAGAAGGAATTGTTGAAAATCCTAATGAGTTAATTTACAAGCTTCCAATCGTTTCGGAAGTCTATAAAGAAAAGCAACATAATCAATGGAGTAACCAAATTCAAATAGATCAAAAGGCAAAATGCATTCATCGATTATTTGAAGAACAGGTTATGAGAACTCCTCATCATGTAGCTGTTACCTATGAAAATGAAAGACTAACATACCAAGAATTGAATGAAAAGGCAAATCAACTAGCTCATTATTTAATAAAGCAACGGGTAAAAAAAGATACACCTGTTTGTGTATATATGGAGCGCTCAACTGATGTAATTGTTGCGATAATTGGTATCCTAAAAGCCGGTGGATGTTATGTTTTTCTGGATCCAGATCTGCCAAATAAAAGATTAGATATGATAATAGAGGATACAAGACCAGCATTAATTCTTACTAATAACTACACCATGATTCAAAATAGAATTGATTTTAACAGTGAAGTAGTGCTAATAGACAAGGAAGAATTGACTCATGAAACTACAGAGAATATTAAAGAAGCAGATTCTCTACAGCAATTAGCTTATGTTATTTATACCTCTGGTTCAACAGGAAGACCAAAGGGCGTGGCAATAGAACATTCACAACTTCTTAATTATTGTCAAGGTGTTTCTGGAAAAATAGATTTTCATAAAGATAGTAACTTTGCAATGCTTCAATCTTTTGCTGTCGATTTTGGTCATACAATGTTGTTTCCACCATTATTAAATGGCGGAAACATACATATCATTTCTAAAGAACTAATTTTTGAACCTAATTTATTATTAGATTATTTAAGTGAAAAAGAAATAGATTATTTAAAAATAACACCAACACATTATGCAGCATTACAAAATAAAGAAAATAATATTAGATTACTCCCTAGAAAAGCACTTATTTTTGGAGGGGAGCCACTTAGTAGAAAGCTAATTCAAGATTTACAGTTATTAGATTCTTCATGCACAGTATTTAATCATTATGGTCCATCTGAAACAACGGTTGGTGTATTAATTTATGAACTAACAAAAGAAGACATCCATAATACATCGTTACATGTACCTCTGGGGAAACCGATTCCGAATACACGGGTATATATTTTAGATGAACATTTACAGCAAGTTCCTACTGGGATACCTGGACAGTTATATATTGCTGGAGATTCGGTGGGAAGGGGATACATTAACAATAAAGACCTGACTAATCAATATTTCCTGTCTAATCCTTTTGAAGAACATTCAAGGTTATATAAAACCGGTGATGTAGTGAAGTATCTACATAATGGAAATATAGAATTCGTAGGAAGAAATGACAGACAGGTAAAAATTAGAGGACACCGCGTGGAATTAAATGAGGTAACCGCTGTTATACGTAAACATAAACAAATAAAGGATGTTGTAATAAAAACAGTTGGAGAGCAAGATAAAGAAATTGTTGCTTTCCTTGTTATAGATCAGGATAATCCATTGGATATTTCAAAGCTACAACATTATTATAGGGAAATTTTACCTGAATATATGATTCCAACAAGATTTATTGCTCTGGAAAAACTACCATTATTATCGAATGGGAAAGTAGATATAAAGTCATTAGAAGTTCCAGAAGAAAGTATGGAAAAAAATACGTCTAAAACCAAACCTAGAAATTCAACGGAACAACAGATTCATGAACTAATTAAAAAACTATTGGATAAAAATATAATAGATATTCATGATAATTTTTTTGAACTCGGTGGCCATTCCTTATTAGCTATTAAGTTCGCTTATCAGTTAAACGAAACCCTCGAAATAAATATACCAGTAAGGTGGATATTTGAGTATCCAACTATTTTTAGGTTGTCCCATCAGATAGAAAAATCTAAAGAAATACTTACTAAAAATAATAATTTAGAGATGATTCCAAGAGTAAGTCGAAGTATTCCACAAATGCTTTCGTATGACCAAAAGCGTATTTGGTTTATGGATAATTTAGAACCAAATAGTTCTTTATATAACGAATATTTAGCTTTAAGCATTAAGGGTTCATTTGAAATAGATATTCTCGAAAAAAGTATAAATCGAATTATCGATCGTCATGAAATTTTACGTTCAACCTTTGAGGATAAAGATGGGGAGCCACAATTAATAATACATGAGAATATAAGAATTGATATTGACTTTGTTGATTTGTCAAACCGAGAAGGAAATGTAATTTTAGATCAATTAATTATAGAAGAAATTGATAAACCTTTTGATTTACAAACGGGGCCATTAATACGGTGCAAGCTTATAAAAGTAGGTGAATTAGATTATAAGCTTGTCATTGTTATTCATCATATTATCTTTGACGGTTGGTCAATCAATATTTTATTAGATGAATTATCTATTATTTATGAGGAAATCCAAGCAAAAAAAGAACTTAGCTTACCTGAGTTATCAATCCAATATGCGGATTACTCTAACTGGCAAAATAATTTGTTTTCAGAGGAAAAACTTAGCGAAAAATTAGGGTATTGGGAAAAAAAGTTGGGTGGAGATTTGTCGGTTCTAAACTTACCAACAGATTATCCTCGCCCAAGTCTACCAAGCTATCGGGGTTCCAAAAAGAGGCTAAGACTTTCAAAAGAATTTAAAAATAAGTTACTTGAAATTGGAAGAAAAGAAGAAGCCACACCATTTATGGTGATGTTGACAGCTTTTAAAGTTTTACTCTATCGATATACAGGTCAAACAGATCTTCTTATCGGTACACCGGTTGCTAATCGTAGTAGAAGAGAAATTGAAAACTTGATTGGCTTATTTGTTAATACATTGGTCGTTCGTTCTGACTTAACACAGGAAATCAGTTTTAATGAATTACTGAGGCAGGTAAAAGAAACTACCCTTGAAGCTTTAGCTAATCAAGATTTACCTTTCGAAAAGTTGGTAGAACAATTACAACCAAATCGAGATATCAGTCATACACCAATTTTTCAAACCATGTTTGTATATAACAAACCAACCAATTCTTTACAAATAGGAGATGCACACTCTACTCCATACAAAGTAAATAGTAAGAATGCTAAATTTGATCTTACTCTGTATGTAAATGAAGAAGATTCAGGGTTGGATATCATATTGGAGTATAGTACTGATTTATTTAAGGATGAAACAATTACAAGAATGGTTCATCATTTCCAACAGTTATTAATAAGCATCTCAGATTACCCTAATGATAGTATCGGAACCTTAAGTCTATTATCGAAACAAGAAAGAAACAAACTGGTATACGAATGGAATCAGACAGAGGTATCGATTCCGAATAATGCTTGTTTACATGAACTAATAGAGAAACAAGTAGAACAAAGCCCAAATGCAGTTGCAGTCAGAATGGGGAGTAATTATATAACCTATTATCAGTTAAATAAGCGAGCGAATCAGTTAGCTAATTACTTAAGAGGATTAGGAGTCCAAACTAATATGCCGGTTGGTGTTTGCCAACACCGTTCCATTGAGTTAGTAGTTTCTCTTCTAGGCATTATGAAGGCTGGGGGGGCTTATGTTCCGTTAAATGTTGAAGGGCCAGAATCCCGTAATTTATCTATTCTAGAGGAATCAGGTGCCAGAATATGTTTGATAAACGAAGATATAAGGGCTAATAATTTAGCAGACATCAAGTTAGTAAATATAAAGGAAGCAAAAAGTGAATTAGAAAAAGAAGACAGCGGAAATTTATCCCTCGGGCAAAAATCTAATAGTTTGGTTTCTGTTTATTTTACTTCTGGTTCAACAGGGAAACCAAAAGGAGTAGCAAATCTTCATCAAGGATGGGTCAATAGGATGCTTTGGATGCAGCAGAGATATGGCTTACGAGAGGGAGAAGCAGTATTACAAAAGACCACCTTAACATTTGATGATTCCGCGGTAGAATTCTTTTGGACGTTGATGTTTGGTGGATGTATTGCACTAATGGAACCGGAATTACACAAGGACCCTAAAGCTATATTAGATTCTATAATCGATAATAGGGCTTCCTTTGTACAGTTTGTACCGAGCATGTTAACACTTTTTCTAGATGAGATATCTGAAGAGAATAAAGATAATCTTACATGCCTAAGAGAGGTCATATCCAGTGGGGAAGCTTTAATGCCTTCAGTAGTAGAAAAATACTTTTCAAAATTAAATGTAAATCTAAACAATCAGTGGGGAGTTACAGAAGTTTCAATTGATTCCACGGTTTATACAGTTAAGCCCAATCAAACCTTCCCAAAACATGTAATACCTATAGGTAAACCAATAGCAAATAACACTATCTACATCCTTGATAAGCGATTACAACCAGTTCCAGTTGGAGTTCAAGGAGACATCTATATTGGCGGAATTGGTTTGGCGGATTCGTACATTAATAACCAGGAAAAGACAAAGGAGTCGTTTATTGAGAATCCTTTTGTCCATAGTCAAAAGATGTATAAAACCGGGGATAGAGGATACTTTCTCACAGATGGTAATATTGTACTTTTGGGAAGAGAAGATGATCAAATAAAAATTAATGGCCAACGTGTTGAAATTGGTGAAATTGAAACAACTATCTCTAGCTACGAAAAAGTTAATAACTGTGCTGTTGTTGCAGTCAAAAAAGGAAGTAAATATGTATTGAATACCTTTTATACATTGGAAAATAGGGAGTCTATCGAGGGTTCTATAACACCAATTACAAATCATGAATTCAGAACATTCCTAAAAGATAGACTACCAGGGTATATGATACCCCATCATTTTATTTTGATGGAGGAACTTCCAGTGGGAACTAGTGGGAAAATTGACCGAAAGAGTTTACAGAGATTAGAAAATAAACATACGGAATATAACATGGATTTTATCGCTCCACAAAGTGAAATAGAAGCGAAGGCAGTGCAAATCTGGAAGGATATTTTAGAAGAAGAAATCGTAGGTGTTACAGATAACTTTTTTGAATTGGGTGGTCACTCATTAGATGCTGTAAGGGCAAATAAGAGAATGAATAGAGAATTAGGAATAAATATGCCTTTAATTGAATTTTTTAGAGATCCGACCATTAAGTCTATCTTGGACAATGCTTTAGTGTGGAAAGAAGAATCATTACCTCAGCTTTCTAGAGTATTAGAAGAAAATAAAAGGTACCCATTATCTCATGCACAGTTAAGACAATGGATTCAACATAAATTTGATCAGCAAAATGCTTTAGGATTTAAATATGTTGCAGAAATCAATGATGAAATCGATGTTGAAGCAATGAAGTTGGCTTTTAGGGAATTGGCCAAAAGACATAGTACATTGCGGACCATTTTTGAAGAGCATGAAGGCATACCATATCAAATGATAATGAATGTTATTCCAAATGAGTTAGAGTTTTACGATTTATCTTCTTATATGGATGAAATTAAGTATGCCAAATTTAAGAACCTACTTAATGAGTACTTAGCTACTCCATTTGACCTCGCAAAAGGTGGGCTAATTAAATTAAGACTATATAAGTTAAACGAAAAGCAATATGTATTGGTACGGAGAATTCACCATATTGCTTGGGATGGTTGGTCGCACAATATCATGATGAGAGAATTAGAGCATTACTATCAGCTATTTAAGGTAGACAAAGGTTTAGAAATGAAATCACCATTCCCTTATCAGTATGTGGATTATTCAGAATGGCAAAATCGACTTCTGTTAGAAGGGAAGTTAAATCATCAAAAAGATTATTGGATTAACAAACTAAATGGTTTTAATAGTCCTCCTAGATTGTCAAATGATGAAAATTTGGTGTTTGAGAAAATGGAACCACAGTTATTATCTTTAGATTCGGACGAAACGAAAACATTGAATGAAATATCAAAAAAATACGGTGTAACTCCTTATATGACTCTTTTAACGGTCATTAAAATGTGGATTTCCAAAGTAACAAAAGAGACGGATATAACGATTGGCTCACCATATGCAGGAAGAACGCAGCCAGAACTTGAAGAAATTGTAGGAATACTTAATAACCCTGTCGTATTACGGACTAATCTATCAGGAAATCCAAGTTTTATAGAGGCTCTGCAAAGAGTAAAGGAAACTGCATTAAACGGACAGGAAAATCAGGATTTCCCATTTGATATAGTTATCGAAGAACTGAAAAAAGGTAATTCGTTATATAACATTATTTTCATTTGGCAGAATGCAAGTGAAGCATTCCCTACCCTTGATGGGATGAGATTAAATCATTTTTCATTAAAGGACTACTTGGAAGGAGAAGATGTGCTAACGGAGTTACCAGAGGATCCATCTGTTCAATACGACTTATACATTCAAGTTACATCAAAAACAGAAACAAAAATAAAAACTTACTATAATTCTACTCGTTTTAGTAGTCAAACTGTGGAACGTTTTTTACAGGAAATTTATTCTACTTTAAAACAAGTATTGGAAAACCACCAAATTAGAGTAAACCAAATTGACTTAACGGAACAAGTAAATCTTGATGCAATTTTTTAAGAAGGGAGATTTATAATTGGATTATCTAGTGAAAGAGAATATTAGTGAACTGCAAATATTGCCTGTGACTCAAAGTAACCAGATATTTAAACAGTCTGATAAAGAATGGATCCTAATACAATATGAACTATCAGGTAAAGTCGATATTAACCAATTACAATTAGCATGGGACAAGGTAATAAAGTTTACTCCAATTCTAAGAAGTGTATATAAGGAAATTCAAAACAAATATTTTCAAATTATCTTAAAGGAACTGCCAAATGAAATAATCTACTATGATCTACATCAATGCCATTCAGAAGAAAAACATCAAAAGATAGAAGAAATGAATGAGCAAACTGTTCTAGTCATGGACATAGACAAACATGCCCCTATGAAACTTATACTTTATTACCTAGACAAGGAAGAATATGTTTTACAGTTACAAGTGAATTCTAAGTTACTAGATGAGCAAAGTATTCAAATCATTTTAGAAGACTTATTCAAATTTTATAGAGAAAACGATGGGTATGATAGCCAAAAAGACCATACTAGAAGCTCTTATAAAGAATATCAAAAATTTGTTTCTGAACAAGATTGGACAAATGGTAGACAGTTTTGGGACAGAAAAACCGAATCTATTGTTAATACATCTTTTTCAATAGAGCGTTTTTCAAAAAATAAAGTATCGTACAGGAATAGAAATAAGTCTAGACCTATTAGTGGGAAGCTCTCTCAAAAGTTTTCCAACTTAACAAAAGATGAAATATCAGTAATCTTACAAAGTGCGTGGGGAATACTATTACATTTATATAGCGGTGAAACAACAGTAGGTTTCCATGCAGCTACGAGTTGTAGACCGAATAGTATTCCTGATAGCGAAGGAAATATTGGATTGTTTTCACAACATGTACCTGTGGAAATGACAATCTACGGAGAAGAAAGTATTGTTGAAGTCTTGGATAGGATGAGAGGCCAATTACAGAAGATAAACAGGTATTCTTTTATCCCTGTTAATGAAGGACAACCAATCCATCATGAGTCAATAACTAGTTTGGTAACGATGAGTGAGTTTAAACCGATTGTTTTTGATGATGGAAAAATAAACGTACATCTTAAGGATATTATTAGAACGTGGCAACCTCCATTAGTACTTGAATTTAAGCGAGAACAAAATGAAGTACAGCTTCATTTTTCTCCACTATTGTATGATGAAAAAATGATGGAGAACATGCTAGCTCATTTCGTGACAATAATCAAAAAGTTAATAGAACAACCCAATGATTTCATAAAAGATATTTATATTCTATCTTCAGAAGAGGAACGATTGCTCTTTAGTTTTAATTCATGTTCAAGTGATTCAGTTCCTAAGAAATTTGCTCATCAAATAATTGAAGAAATGGCAGTTACTATTCCAAATAAAATCGCTATTGTAGAGAAATCAAGAAACATTAGTTATAAAGAGTTGAATGAAAAGGCCAATCAGTTAGCACATTGGTTTAGAGAACATGGGATAGGACGGGATGATCTTGTTGGAATATTCAGTAGCAGAAACATAGAAATGGTCATTTCTATACTAGCCACACTGAAAGCAGGAGCAGCTTATGTTCCATTTGATCCCGATAGCCCTGATACAAGAATACAAACGATGATAAAAGACTGTAATTTAAAAATAATGATGGCAACGAATTCGTTGTTGGAAAGAACCGTCAGCCTAATAAAAAACACAAAAACAGATACTATTTTTTGTATGAAAGGTCTTACGCCAGATGACACCATTACGGATTGGGGAAAACTTCAAAATTATTCAGTGCAAGATCCTACATGTATAAATAAACCGCAAGATCTGGCTAACATTTTCTTTACTTCTGGTTCAACAGGTAAACCAAAAGGTGCAATGGTAGAACATAGGGGAATGCTGAATCATTTGTGGGCAAAAATTGATTTGCTTGAATTAAATGAGGATTCAGTTGTCTCTCAAAATGCATCTCATTGTTTTGATATTTCAGTTTGGCAATTCCTTGCTCCATTAATGGTCGGAGGGCGTCTTCATATATATGAGAACAATATATCGAATAATCCATCCTCCTTATTTAAAAGTATTAAAGAAGATCGGATTACGGATTTAGAATTAGTTCCTACCATGATGGAAATGATGATTTCTACCATTAAAGATTATTCACCCCTTGATAAGAGTCTCCCTGAACTGAAGAATCTTATTTCTACGGGAGAAGCATTAAGTGCCGATTTAACCAAGGAGTGGTTAAGTACTTATGAAGGTCTACGTATAATAAACGCATACGGTGCTACTGAATGCTCAGATGATACAAATCATGAGGTTATTCAAAATCAACACGAAATTTCCAATACTGTACCTATAGGAAAGGTCATCCCAAACATGAATGCTTATTTACTAAACAGATATCTTAAGCCTGTTCCAATTGGATGTGTGGGAGAGATTTGCTTTTCGGGGATAGGAGTAGGAAGAGGCTATATAAATAATCCTGTTCAAACTAGAAAGGCCTTTATTGATAGTCCATTTTACTCGCAAGATCGATACAAGACACTTTATCGAACTGGTGATTTAGGGCGGTTTCTACCTGATGGAAGAATAGAATATCTCGGGCGGCTAGACCATCAAATAAAAATTAGAGGGCATCGAATAGAATTAGGAGAAATTGAGGCTGTTTTAATAAACCATGAAGATGTCCAAAAGAATCTTATTGTCAATCATCCTACTAGCAATGGAGAAAATAGTATTTGTGCATACATTGTAGCAGCTAAAGCGTTACAAAAAGATGATTTAACAAATTATCTGAAAGGCCAATTACCAGATTATATGGTCCCGGAACATTTTATTTTCATCGAGGACTTCCCGTTAAATGAGAATGGGAAAATTGATCGCAAAAGACTTCCTTCACCAAAGGATGTAAAAATTAATCGAGTAATCATGGAACCTCGTAATGATTTTGAGAGAACATTAACTCAAATTTGGTCTGATATCCTTGGAGTGTCCCAAGTTAGTATTGATGATGATTTCTTTAATCTGGGTGGTAATTCTTTAAGAGTTGTTCAGGTAAGAACTAGAATCAATGAAACGCTTAAGTTAAAGGTAGAGCTGGATAGCTTGTTTCGGATATCTAAATTAAAAGACTTGGCAGTTCATTTATCGGAATTGAAGGAAGAAAGTACCGAACCTATAAAGATCTCACCCGCACCTAAAAGTAATTATTATTCATTATCTAATGCTCAGAAGAGGATATGGTTTTTACACCAAATGAACCCTAAAGATACTTCGTATAATACTTATGGTAGCTATGAATTAAAAGGCGATGTAAATATTTCGCTAATTGTAAAAGTATTTAACCATTTAGTAGAGAGGCATTCTAGTTTAAGGACAGTATTTAAGATGGTTGATGGTAAACCAGTACAACAAATTAAAGATAATCTGACGATCGATATTCCTATTGTGAATCATATGCATCTAGATGAGAAGAAGCAAGAAATAGCACTATTGAAACTTGTAGAAGAGGCAGCGAGTAAGCCATTTGACCTTGAGAAAGGACCGTTAATAGACGGAATGGTTGTTAAGAGGGAGAAAGATTCGTTTATTTTGCTCGTTAGAATGCATCACATTATAACAGATGGATGGTCTTGGAAGATATGGGAAAAAGAGTTCTTAGAATGCTACAATGCCTACAAATATAACCGTTCAAGTCTTAGCAAACCTTTGCAGATTCAATATGTTGATTTTGCACATTGGCAGAGTACTTCCTTAGAGAATGGAGATTTCTCTAGTGATGAGGATTATTGGCTAGAAAAACTATCTGGTGAGTTACCTATACTTGAATTGCCTACGGATTATCCAAGACCACCTATACAAACTTTTGATGGTAAAACAAAGAGTATAGAGGTGAACAAGGAAACTTTCCAACAACTAAAAAACATATGTAATGAAACAGATAGTACACTTTATATGTCTTCCATCGCAATATTATCCGTATTACTAGCTAGGATTAGTGGTCAAAAGGACTTTATCATTGGTTCGCCTGTAGCAGGTAGACCAGAAATGGAATTGGAGAACTTAATTGGTCTTTTCATTAATACATTGCCGATTAGGTTACAGATACAAGGTAACCCTAAATTTAAGGACTTTCTCAAACAAGTAAAACAAGATCTCTTAGAAGCATATAACCATCAAAATTATCCTTTTGATGTATTAGTTGAGAAAATTAATCCAGATCGTGATTTGAGCAGAACACCAATATTTTCAGTGTTATCCCAGCTTAATCATTATGAGGAGAAAAATGAGGCTAGAGACTTTTCTTTTAAATCTATTTCATTTGAACGGAATACAACCAACTTTGACCTAGTTATTAATTTCTTAGATTTACAAGATAATTTAAAAATAGACATTCAATACAATGTAAATTTATTTAAAGAGTATACTATTGAACGAATGTTAACAAGTATCCAAGCCCTCATAGAGGAAATTGTTGAGAATCCAGACAAGCCAATTTATCACATTGGTCTAATTGATAGGGATCAATATCAACTCCTTGATGAATGGAATAACACAACTAGAGAACTTGATAGGAATGTATTAACCCATCAATTATTTGAAAGACAGGTTAGAAAGATACCAAATAAAACTGCGGTAATCTGTGATGGGCAAACATATTCTTACAAACAGTTAAATCAAAGGGCTAATGGAATCGCCCAATTGTTAAGGGGATATGACGTAAAAGGAGAAAATGTTGGTATTTGCACGGAAAGGTCAATTTATATGGTAGAGGCCATATTAGGAATCATGAAAGCTGGAGGAACATTTATACCTATTGATCCTACTCTTCCAGAAGAACGCAAACAATATATTATGCGTGATGCCAATATGAAATTAATCGTTACAGATTCTAATGAAATAATTTCAAACGGTGGATCTCCAATTACCATATTGAATATCCAAAACTCTCAACTACCTAGTGATCCATTCGTGAATTCTAAAATGGTTAGATACTCAGACCCTGCTTATGTAATCTATACATCAGGCTCCACTGGGAATCCTAAGGGTGTGAAAGTATCCCATCTATCCTTAGTAAACTTCCTGTTATCCATGAATGAAAAGCCTGGCATGAATGAGAATGATACATTACTAGCTGTTACAACATTTTCTTTTGATATTTCAATTTTAGAGATTTTATTACCATTGATAGTTGGTGCCCGAATCCAAATAGCTACCACAGAACAAACAAGGAATGGCGAATTATTAGCTGAATGTGTTGAAGAGTCTAAAGCAAATATTATGCAAGCAACCCCTGCTACATGGCGTTTATTACTTAAAGTTGGTTGGAACGGAAGTGACTATTTAGAAAAAATTCTCTGTGGTGGGGAAGCATTATCTGAGGATTTAGCAGAACAACTGATAACTAGGTGTGGTACCTTGTGGAATATGTATGGACCAACTGAAGCTACAATCTGGGCAACTATTAAAAGAATAGATAATAGTACCAATGTTAACATTGGTAGCCCAATAAATAATTACAAAATCTATGTACTAGATGAACACTTACAAAGAGTTCCTATTGGAGTAAAAGGAGAACTTTATATAAGTGGACTGGGAGTTGCAGAAGGATATTTAAATAAAGAACAATTGACCGAGAATACCTTTATCCATAACCCTTACGAAGAAGAAACGTCACATTTACGACTATATAAAACGGGTGATATTGTTCGATTAAATTCAGATGGTGAATTGGAGTATTTTGGTAGAAAGGATTTTCAAGTCAAATTAAGAGGATACCGTATAGAGTTAGAAGAAATTCAAAAAGTGCTATTAGGAATACCTGAAGTTTTAGAGGCTGTAGTACTGGTAACTAACAAAAAGGACGGAAATGAGCTGGAAGCGTATGTCGTGAAAGGAAACGAGATAAGTGAGGAAAAGATTCGTCAAACATTAATGGACAAGTTACCAGTATATATGGTTCCTGCTAGGTTTATAGAAATGGACAGTATACCGGTGAATAGCAATGGAAAAGTAGACCGGAAGAAATTGTCAACATATAGCCAAAAGATGTCGAAGAATACTTTCTATAAATCCCCAAGGAGTTTAATAGAATTTAAACTAATTGAAATTTGGGAAGATATATTAGGAATAAAACCGATAGGGGTTGATGACAATTTCTTCCTAATTGGAGGTCACAGCCTTAAAGCTGTAGAACTCATAAACCGAATCTATAACACATTTGGAATCAAGCTACCATTAACACTGTTATTTAAATCACCAACAGTAACGGACTTAGCCGTGCACATTAACAAAGGTGAGGAATTAGAAAGTAATAGTTTAGTCCAATTACAAAAGGGAACAAAGGATCTGGCACCGTTATATTTAGTTCATCCTCAAGGAGGAGGAGTTCTGAGTTATTATCACCTATCAAGGGCTATAGGTAGTGATTATACAGTTTACGGGCTACGAGCCATTGGTCATGAAACAAATGATAGACCTCTGAATACGATTGATGAAATGGTAGATAGATACCTTTTAGAGATAATAGAAAATAATAAAACCGGTCCTTATTATTTAGCAGGTTGGTCAATGGGTGGCGTTATTGCATATGAATTGGCAAATAGACTTGAACAATTAGGGAAAAAGGTTGGTTTATTGGGGCTGATTGACACACATTCAGTTTCAAAGCTAATTGGAGAAGAAAAAGAGGACAGGGGTTTTAGTTCCCCCCTAATACAATATGCAGCTTTAATGGGAATCGAAGAAGACTATAATCCATCTCTTAGTGAAACAGAGGGTTTAAAAATTCTACTATCTCATTCGATAAAAACAGGTTATTTGCCAAAGGATGCCAATATTTCTGATATGAAGCAAAGGGTGGATTTGATGATTAGTGGTTACCATGCATTAACAGAATATCAGCCTACTCAAAAGATTAAAAGTGATATAAATCTGTTTCGGGCAACTAAAACAGATAGGCTACCAATAGTGGAAGCTGAAGAATGGATCGATCACACGGATGGGAAAGTCCAAGTACATGATATTGACGGAACACATGATACGATTATCGGTACTCCACATGTATATACCATTGCGGATAGTTTGAGAGAATTATTAAAAAAGGACCAATCAAGGTTATCAAATATGGAGGTTATACGATGAATAGCAAAATATTAAATGTAAGTGTTAATGAGAATGTTAGGAATATGGATTTGCTAGTAGGTCATGGTTCCTCCTTTGGAACTTTTGGTGAATTGCTCCAAGGTGTTTTAGAGGAAACTCCTGCTGATTTCTTAGTTACTTTTCCAATTGATTTATATTCATATGCGGCCTTTACAGTAAGTCAAAATACAGATGATCTATCCGTAATACCAGCAGAAAAGAAAAAGTCAGTAAAACTTGCAAAGTTAATTTTAAATCATTACGGACTTCCATTGCGTGGTGAGCTGAAAATAAGAAGTGATATCCCGATTGGAAAAGGGTTAGCAAGCTCTTCAGCGGATTTAGTAGCAACAGCTAGAGCAATTGAAAATTGTTACGACTTTGTAATTCCCAAAGAGCAACTTGAAAAATTTCTATATGACATAGAACCTGGTGATGGTGTTATGTATGATGGTATTATTTCATTTTACAATAGGGAAGTAAAATTAATAAAATATTTAGGCTCATTACCCTCCTTGGTCATAGTAGGGTTTGATGAAGGTGGAATGGTAGACACAAGCGAGATAAATAACAATCCAAAACCATTTACATTATTAGAAAAAAAAGAATATAAAACATTACTAATTCAACTAGAGCATGCAATAAATAGTAGAAATTTAAAACAAGTAGGGGAGGTGAGTACGAAGAGTGCTATCCTAAATCAAAAACTTATTCCTAAAAAACACCTTGATAGTTTTGTAGAAATATGTAAAGCAGTTGATGGATTAGGAGTTGTGGTAGCCCATACGGGAACTTATATCGGGTTACTTCTTTCTTCGGAGGATAGACGATATAGCAGCCAGTTGGAGCAAGTACGGAATATGTTACAAAACCTTGTTGGAGAGTTACCAACAATATTTCATTCACTGGAATTTTAAAATTAGGAGGTGATAGTTTGATTACGAAACCAAAGTTAAGTAAGACAAATAAAATATTAGACGCGATTGGTAATACTCCAATTGTTCAATTAAGTAACCTATTTCCAGACCATAGGGTTATGGCCAAATTAGAAGGTATGAATCCAGGGGGAAGTATGAAGGACCGTGTTGCTTACTATATCATTGAAAACGGCATTAAATTAGGTTTAATAAATGAGGATACTCACATCATTGAAAGCTCTTCTGGAAATCTAGGTATCGCTATTGCAATGGTAGCTAAAATTTACAAACTTAAGTTTACATGTGTTGTTGATCCTAAAATTACAAGTACTAATGTGAAATTACTGAAGTTATTAGGGGCAAATGTAGTAATGGTAACGAATAAGGATGATTACGGTGGTTATCTTCATACCAGAATTGAAAAGGTGAATGAATTAAAAAATACTCTCCAGAATAGCTATTGGATCAATCAGTATGCAAATGAAAATAACTGGAAGGCACATTATTATGGAACTGCAACGGAAATGGTACAAAGTGAACATGAAAATATTGATTACTTTGTTACAACTGTAAGTACAACTGGAAGTATATTAGGATGTGCAAAAAAACTGATGGAACATTCGCCTAATATTAAAATAATTGCAGTGGATGCAGTAGGGTCCGTTATTTTTGGAGGAAAACCTGGTGATAGAATACTTCCAGGAATCGGATCAAGTAGAGTTCCAGAACTATTGGATGTTAATGTAATTGATAAACTGATATATGTAAATGATGAGGAATCTATTAATGGTTGTTATGAACTCTTAAAACAGGAAGCCATTTTTGCTGGAGGTTCGTCGGGATCTGCTATAGCAGCAATCCAAAAATTGAGTGCTGAAATTCCAATAAATTCAACTATCTATACTCTTCTTCCAGACAGGGGAGAGCGGTATATGGATATTGTATATGAACAAATGCTTGAATAAGTATCTTGATCTTCTTTTAAGGTGAGCTATGTAAACGGCTGTAACCAGAACTATGGAGCGAGTAGAACGGTTTTAGATGTCAGAATTATTAATATATTTAGATTGATTAGTGAGTTTTCAATAATATAACAAAAATAGGAGGTTTTAATGATGACAGTTATTAATAAATCGGAATATAAAGATAAATTGAGGGAGGTTATTACAGAAATAACAGGAATAAAAGATTTTAAAGATGATGATGTATTTACGGAATTAGGTATAGATTCTTTGACGGTACTTGAATTAATTCAAGAAATTGAGGATGAATTTGATATCCTTATTCCAGAAGAAACTATAGAAGAATATTTTACTGATTTTAATAGTGTTTATCAAAATATTATGAAACTAATGGATGAAAAAGAATAATATGGCCTATTAGTCTACTTGCTCTCATAATTCAAATTAATTTTTTTTCATTATCTAAGATTGAAAACCTGAAATAGAACTATATGTTATATGTTCATAATAGACTATATGAAATGAGGTAACTACTTTGTTGTATTTAAGTTCTCAAGATATGGAATCGATTCAGTTAGATTGGGTCAAGAATATAGAAGTCATAAAAAATACAGTTCAACTCCTTGGTAAAAAGCATTATGATCAACCTATTAAACCCTATTTAAAATTCGAGAATATTAGTAATCGTATTATTGCAATGCCAGCGTTTGTAGGAGGGGAAATAAACAAAGCAGGAATTAAGTGGATAGCTAGTTTTCCTGATAACATTAATATTGGTAAGAAACGTGCTCATTCAGTTACTATTTTAAATAGTGTGGAGACTGGTGAACCGATAGCGATGATAAATTCTCCTAAAATTAGCGGCATTCGGACTGCCTCCGTTAGTGGGTTGGTAATTAGTGAATTTCAAAAAGTTCGTAATAAAAAAGATATTACTCTAGGAATAGTTGGCTTTGGTCCAATAGGTCAACTGCATTTGCAAATGGTAACCACATTACTAGGCGATTCGATAAAGAAGATAAAATTATATGACTTATTACCAATTTCATACGATAATATACCCGAGAAAAGTAGAAAAAAGGTTGAGGTTGTAGAACAATGGGAGGATGCTTACGAAGACTCAGATATATTTATAGCTTCGACAGTTTCCGGTCAAGGCTATATCGATAAGAAGCCAAAAGATGGGGCATTATTACTTAATGTGTCATTACGCGATTTTTCTCCAGAGATTCTAAATTATACCAAATCAATAATTGTTGACGATTGGGAAGAAGTATGTCGTGAAAATACGGATATTGAAGTGTTTTATAAAAAGAATCTATTAAGAAAAGAAGAAACAAAATCAATTATAGAAATCATCTGTGAAGGAAAAATAAAAGAGTTTCCTGAGAACGATTCAATTATGTTTAACCCTATGGGGATGGCGGTATTTGATATAGCTATGGCTAGTAATTACTATGAATATGCTAAACATAATAAAATTGGAAAACAATTAGAATAAATCATGGGAAACTGAATCGGAAAAACAATAAAGCGGTAAGTATATAGATTTTACTTACCGCTTTACTATCAAGACACACATGAATCCTGAACCCAATCAATAAGAATTTATTTAGCTAGCCCTTCTTGTCTTACGCCTCCTATCCTAATCTTTTTGTACGCAAAGAATACAAATCCACATACTGACATTATTAATAATCCTGATGTTAAAAATACTCCACTTACCTCTATCCAAATGGCTAAAAGTGAGCCAATGGTTGGTGCGATAACCATCGCCCCGTTTACTAAGGCATTAGCAGAACTTGAAACTCTTCCCATTAGTTGTTGTGGTGTATGCAGCTGTAGTAAATATCCATAGCAGACTGAAATAGTTCCAATAGAAAGACCAATAATAAACCATATGGCTAACCATAAGGGAATTATTCTTGGAAGATAACCAAATCCTCCTAAGCCGGTTAAAATAAGCATTATACCTAAGAACAAAGCAGATATGGTTAGTATATTTAAATGGTTATACTTTCCACTCCACTGACCAATGGTTATGGCGCCAACCAGAGCACCCACTCCCACAATACTGATAAATATTCCGAAAACACTATCTTCTATTCCCATATCTTTTGCAAGTAAAACACCCAAACTATCAAATAAATATACTATAAAAAAAACAGTTCCGTTAAACAGAATAAGTATAAGAAGAGTCTTTTTATTTGATATAAATACAAGCCCTTCACGTAAGTCTTTCCAAAAGCCTTTAAATATTTTGTTCTTCTCTGTGGTCTCTTGTTTCTCCTTCTCCATTTTAGGAAGGAAAAGTAATAAGAGTGCGGATACTGTGTAACTAATAGAGTCAATTAAAAATGCCATCTGAGGTGTTGTAAATAGTAGTAAAGCACTTCCTAAAGCTGGCCCTATAATTTTGGAGCCATTTAAGGAGAGTTGACTTAGGGAACTTGCTTTTAATAATTGTTCTTTTGGAACAAGGAGTTTGATTGCACTTTGCCTTGCTGGATCAAAAAATGTTGTAAAGGTACCCCTAAATACAATTAGTATAAGTACTACATAGAAATTAGGAGCAAAAATTAAACAAAAAACTGTTAATGCTCGTAATAAATCTGAGACAATCATAACTGTTTTTAAAGGTAGTTTGTCGACGAATACACCAGTAAATGGACCAAGAATTAAACCAGGTAATCCAATCGAAATGGTTAATGATGCTAGTGCACCTGGTCCAAGCTCCCAGGAATAAGCGAATAATACTAGTAATGCAGTAAAGTCTAACCAGTTACCTAAATCGGAAATTACTTGTGCTGAAAAAAGGATACGAAATTTCTTTAATTTTAAAGGTTCAAATAGTGTCTTTTTCAAACTAATCACTCCTCATTATTCGTTTGATTAGTCAAAAAGTTTGATTGGGTAATCAATTTGATTGACTAATCAAATTTTAAAACAAAACAGGTATATTGTAAAGTGTTTTTCGGAATTTATTTGATAATTTATTCAATTGCCACAAATAGAAATTATGATTATAATGGTTTCATAAACCCTTTTAATTGGAGTTGTAAGAAGTGAACGAATTTGCTACGAAAAAAAATAGTAGAGAATTAAGGAAAAATATAATATTACATGAAGCAATAGCTCTATTTGCTGAAAAAGGATATTTTGCAACGACAATTTCAGATATTGCTAAGGAGGCTAATGTAAGCTTCGGGAGTGTCGCATATTATTTCAATAATAAAGAGCAGTTATTTGTAGAGGCGGTTACTGCTCCTTTCGCTGATGTGAAAAGATTGTTTGAGATGATTAATGAGGTAGAAGGAACACCTATCCAGAGAATTTCCAAAATGGTAAACAAGCAATTTATATCATTAACAGAACAACGCACACCTTTTCGCTTAGTACAATATGTTATTGGGCAAAAAGAGTTATTTCCTGAACTGGTAGAAAGAATTCTTCTGTTTTTTGATGAGTTAAAGGAAATTGTAAATCATACCATTGTTGAAGGGCAGAAAAAGGGGGAGCTAATAGAGATAGATCCGAATGTCGTATTTTCATCATACTTTTCCTACTTAAATGGTGTAATGCTAACCATAATGGATGAACCCTATCATCCAATTTGGAATGAGTTTGTATTACAAGGTATTAGATTGTTTGGACCTAGAGAGAATGTTATGGATCATTATCAAGAATGGATTCGTTAATGTGTTGAAACGTATTTGAGAGGGTGTGAAAATGTTAAAGGTTTATGCTGTGAAAATACCTGAAGAAATCAATGAAGAAGATTATCAAGTCCTTTTATCCTTTACTTCAATAGAAAAAAGAGAAAAGATAAAAAAAGTGAAACATAAGCAAAGTCTGTATCAGACCCTCATTGGAGATATAGTAATTAGGTTAATCATCCTGGAAAATAAAATAAGACTTTCAAATGAAGAGATTGATTTTGAATACAATCGTTTTGGTAAGCCTCGTTTAAAAAATGAAAGTAGTTTTATGTATAATATCTCCCATTCAAATGAGTGGGTTGTTTGTGTTGTTGATTCATGCCAAGTCGGAATAGATATTGAATACAAAAAGCCAATTGAGTTAAGGTATTTTGAGAAAGTATTCTCATTAGAAGAATTAATAGACATTAGGTCTAAGAATCCTTTCAATCAGCAAGAGTATTTTTATGATCTTTGGACCTTAAAAGAAAGTTATATAAAAATGATAGGAGAAGGCTTCTCCTACCCCGTTAGTTCTCTTACAGTTAAAAAAAATTCTTTAGTTGATATTCAACTAGTTAATTCAATTAACAACAGTAATCCATACTTCAAACAATATAACATTGATCCGAATTATACATTGTCTGTATGTGCTGAAAAAGAAGATTTCCCTAAGGAAGTAGTAATTTGGTCATTTTCTCGCATATTAGAAATATTAGCCTTTAGCAATACTAATTTATAGATCAGCACCTATAGTTTATAAGGCGTTCAAATAGAGCGCCTTTCTTTTGTACGTCAAGACATGGTGTCTATCTAGGTGGTGAAACTTCACTGTGGATGTAGTTCACATCTACTAGTCACTAGAGAAGCGAAAGGTACTTATCGAGAGGTAAGGGATGAAGGAAAATGTATTGATATGCTATATGATTGAAAGCGGTATTGGTGGGCTGACCTAGATGGAGCATAACAGGATTTTCAATAAAACACAGAGAATAGTAATTGTGATTTCAAAAAGAAGGGGAGGACATAAATGGAGGAATACTATTGGGATACTCAATTGGAGTATCTCAAAAGAACGAGAGATTTAAATTATAATGATGACTATTTAGAGTTTTTAGTAAGTAGAGTTTGGAAGATTTCTAAACCGGTACATATTATTGATTTCGGTTGTGGATATGGGTACTTGGCACTAAAATTATTACCGCTCTTACCAAAAGGATCCAAATATACAGGAATCGATAAAGGCCAACAGCTTATTAATAAGGCGATAGAATATTTTAAAAATCTACCTTATGAATCTGAATTTTTTGTAGCGGATTCGAATGAGATAGAATTAGAGGATAAGTATGATATTGCCGTTTGTCACGCTTTTCTATTACATATGTCCGAGCCAAAAAGTATGCTTCTAAAAATGGTAAACTCAGTCGTTAATCATGGAATGATAATTTGTTTTGAACCACATTGGATTTCGGGGATGTCGTCATATGAACTCGAAGGTTATGAACAATCACAAATTGTACCACTTGGTATACTACAGAAATTGTTCGAAGAGAGTTCAAGAAAAGCCGGATTGGATGGCAATATCGGAGTAAAATTACCTCAATATTTGTATGAACTTGGTGTGAAGAACATCGAGTGCAGAGTCAGCGATAAGGTGAATATCCTCCATCCTGATATGAATCAACAAGATAAGCAAAAATTGTTTTCTTCTCTTAAAGAAGAGGGCATAGGCGGGGAGCCTGTGAGTGAAGAACAGTTTATTGAGCGTTTATTAAAACGCGGGATCTCATTTAAGGAGGCACAGGATCAGTATGAGGCTGAACTCTTGTTTTCTCAAGTGTTTAACATGGATTCCTCTTTAATTTACGCCCCTAGCATGAAAATTACTTATGGAGAGATAAGAGGACAGTAACTAATTTTATTGGAGATAGGAGAAGAGGATGGAATCACTATTATTAGTTATGATTTTTGCTGGTGTATTTGCAATATATGATGCATTAAGGAAGGTTAATAATAACCTTCTTGTACAGACTGAAGAGATTAAGAAGATGCGAAATGAATTAGTAAAGAGTAATAGAAAGTATTAAAAATAGCAGGCGAATTGTTTTATTAATTCACCTGCTAAGAATTTTACTTACCTAGTTAATGGTCTTGGTGGTCTAACCGTGTCGTTACTAGCTACAGCAACCATTATCTCCACAGAGTTTTCACCGTATGTGACTGTTACTTTGGTGATACCAGGCGCTATACCTGTGATTGCCCCTGCTTCAGCTGATGCTATGTTTTCGTTAGATACTTCATATGTTGCTAATGCAGTTACATCTTTTTCTTTGCCATTTGCATCTACTTCTTTAATAGTTACATTACCTGTAGTGCCTACGTTTACTAGTATGACATCTGTATCTGAAACTAGTGACACATCTCCAGGTTCTGGGTCGCCGTCAACTACAGTTACATCTACAGTTACGGAATTATCACCGTAGGTAATCATTACCGTTGTTTCACCAGCGCCAACTGCTGTAATAACTCCTGCTTCAACAGTTGCAACGGATTCATCAGCTACAGAATAAGTTGCTTGAGCGGTTACATCTTCATTAGTAGAATCGTCGCCAATTGTAGTAGTTTGAGTTACTACAACTGAAGCTTCTTCCCCTTCTTTAAGGCTCACTTCTGAAGGATTGACAGATAGGCTAACTACTGGTTCTTCCTCTTGTTCAATTTCAAATTCTGCCATGCCACTATTTCCTGCAGCATCATCTACAAGAACGCTAACTTTTTCAGCACCTTCTGGTAGATCAATTTCAAATGAACCATCTTGGTTTAGTGTTAACGGTACAGCATTACCCTCAACGCCATCACTAGTAACTATATAAGACGCGCTAAGCTTAGTGTTTAAGTCATATTGAAGTCCATATGGCGTTAGGACATCAATATAATCAATGTATTTATCTGTTACTTGACCTGAAATTTTGCTTTCATTCACTTCCCCTGAAATTTCAGGGTCAGTTGATTTTACAAAAATTGGACCAACATAATCACCAATAACACCTTGTGCCGCTAGTGCTGTAAAATCAACGGTATATAAACCATCAGGAATATTAGTTAAGCCTTGAGGTGGAGCCCAAGGTCTGTATTGTCCTGTGATGCTTAATTGGTAAGATCCTGCGCCTAAGGAATTACCAGCATGTAGGTATCCGATATAACCATCGCCATAATATCCATCTGCAGGGTCTTCAATATTCCAAAGTTCAATATAGTTTGTTCCGACATCGCCAGTAATGGTAAAGTAAAGCATTGCTTGATCATTTACTCCATCACCATTAAAGGAAAGATCGGTTTCAGTGATCTCCATGTCTCTAATTTCCGTTGCTGCTTCTCCACCAAAATCTGCTGCAAATGGTAGGGATATATTATTTTCTCCACCATTAACATGGATATAGCCTAAAAACTCGTCGCCAATATTAGTATCTTGTGCACTTACTGTAAGTGTTACGTTTAATAGCTGTTCACCATTTGGTGCTAATGTAAAGGAAGGATTGTCAACACTCAATGTTGCATCACCAAATGACTTTGTCACATCGACCATCACATTGAAGTTTCCGCCTTCACCTTTTAGGTCTTTCACACGAATTTGCTTCGTTACTGAAATATCCTCAGCCAAGTCTTGCGGCCCAAATGTAACGGTTCCTTTTAGGTTTGGTACCATTTCACCACTATCATCAAGTCGTGCTTGATCCTCTGCATAAGCAAGTACACTTGGGAATGCAGCAGCATAAGCATCTACACGACCTGCTCCTTGAGCGAAGACATCATATTTTTCAGTGTCTAGAAGCTTTGCAGTATTTGAAAGAGCTACTTTTACATCAAACGGATCCCAATCTGGATTAGCTTGTAAAATTAGAGCTGCAATTCCAGTAATATGCGGTGCTGACATGGATGTACCTGTAAAGCGATCATATGACTGTTCATAGGTTGCATCTGGGAAATCCCACTTGTAAGCAGGAATAGAAGACATAATATTCGTACCTGGTGCAGTTACATCTGGTTTGATATCAAAGTTCGGTGTGGTTGGTCCACGTGAACTCGAATCATTCACTTCATCACCAGCAGACTGAGTGGAGTTGAAGTTGCCAAATGTGACAGTTCCCGGTCCTGTCTCAAGTGCATCGCGTATTGCTTCTCCATCTGTAACAGACATATCGATTGTTGGTATGAAGGCAAATGAATCACCTAAGAACACATTTGATATATCAGGTGCATTAGTTCCTCCTGAGAAGTTATGGATAATAGTTGCGACTGCACCGTTTTCCTTTGCATTGGCAATTTTATCTACAAATGCAAGTTCTCCACGGGAGATAAGGGCAACTTTACCTTCCACATCAATTCCTTCATAGTCTGCTTTATCACCAAATCCTGGGATGGCAACAAGCTCATACTCACCAACTAGTTGATCTACTAGGTTTTGTCCAAATGTTGTCCCCATGAATTTTAATTCCTTAGAATAGTTGTAATCATCACCAATAGTGACTGTTACTTCACCGTTGTGTTGTGTTTCTGGATTAGTCGTGTTACCAACAACAATTCCTAGAGGTGAAGTTCCAGGAGTTGTTACTGATCCACGGCCTGGACCAGAGTTACCAGAAGAGAGAACTGATATTACGCCTGCCATCATGGCATTGTTAATCGCATAGGACAAACTATCATTTTCTGAATTACTGCCTCCGCCTAGTGATAGGTTAATAACATCCATTTCTTCATTAACCGCATGCTCGACGGCTGAGATAATTCCAGATGTTGCTCCACTTCCGTATGCACCCAGAACGCGGTATGCATATAGATCAACTTCTGGTGCAATTCCTTTAATTCCGTATTCATTTGCTCCAATTGCAGCAATTGTTCCAGCTACGTGCGTTCCATGGTCCGTCCAGAAAGTTCGGCCGCTTGCATTAATTTCAGGCATGTGTGCCGGACGTTCTGCTGGAGAAGTTTCACGTGCATCATCATCTGCACGTTCACGATTATAATCAGCACTGCTTGCGATGAAGTTCTTTCCACCTTTATAGATTCCCTGGAACTCCGGGTGGTCTGGATCAATACCAGTATCTAGTACTGCTACCTTGATTCCATCTCCTTTGTATCCCTCGTCCCAAATTTGTTCAATCCCTAAGTGGTCGATACTTGTATTCATCTGTGTTTCGAATTCTTGTTCCTTCTTAACTACAGACGATGCTTTTTTCTTAAGAGAAGATGTATCTCTAGACTTTCGGATATCGTCGGCATAAACGATAGTGTCTGGTTCTACTAATGTAACGCCCTTAATATCTAATAGCTTGTTAAGGTCGTCTGCTTTTACTTCAGCAGCAAAACCGTTAAGTACTGTATCGTATTCAAAACCTTTATCGAATAGGATATTCTTAGCAGTCATTTCATTAAGTACACGACCACGCTGCTTATTAATTATATCGCGAATTTGGTTTACTTTAGAGCTGGATAAATTCTGGCCTTTAAGTTCAGCAATTCCCTGTTCTAAAGCTACAGGTTTCTCTGAAAGATGTATAATAACGGGAACCATTTCATTTCCTGATAACCCCCGTAAATCCTTGTGTAACTTAGGCATTCCTTCTGATGTAGCTAGTTGATTGGTAATTGCTTCTACCTTTTTCAACATGCTTTCTTCATTCGGTAGCTGATTCTTGAATGATTTAGAACCATTCAGTTCTGTTGCGGAAACAGGCAATACGAGTGAAAGCACCATCATAAAGGCTAGGAAACTACTAAATAGTTTTGTAAGCTTTCTTTTCTTCAATTAAATTTCTCCCTTCTCCTCTTTTCCGTCTGTGCCAGAGTAACGGAAATAAATAATATTTATCTACTTAAGTATGAAAATCTATTAATCGCAATAGAAAAATGAACGTGCTGTCATTCTCTTGATTAATAGATTTAATGTAAAGGAATCATCCCCCTTCCGTTTATTTTTCTAGGCATGTATTACTCACTTCTGTGTATTGTTCTTAATAAAGAACAATACAAACAAAAAAATGAAATGAAAATTATTTCATTTAATTGAATTATACAATAATATTAAGAAATTACAATAGAAAATAATTCTTTATTAAGAACTACGGGTGGATAATTAGGAAGAATCAATTGTTTCCTTTTGAATGATGTTGTACTCGTAGTATCAGGTTTTACGAGGAGTTTAACTTAAAGGGGATAGTTTTGTATAGTGAGATATGTTAAAATTATGAAAAATATAAACAATTTATTGGAGTAGAAAAGTTTAAAAAGGGAGGGGGGTCTTTTGGTTCGAAACAAGATTATTTCTAAAATCTTCTTGGTAGGAGCCACCATTATATTTATTGTGATACTGCTAATCATTAATGAAGAAATAATACAAAGTCAGAAGATGAAAAAGTAAACCATTCACTCTCTATTCAAAACCATTCAAACATAAAATCCAACCATTTACCCTAAATTAATATTATGAATGTCCAAAATTATTATACTATTTAGTAAGCGCTTACAACTAGTTTGAATTTTGGAAATAAGGGGGATGGATTTGTGGCACAACCAAAGCTTGTGAATGAAGAGAAGAATCATGTTGACTTTGAAAAGGTGGAGAGCAGTCCACAGTTTAAGAAATTAATGGAAAACAAAAAGAAATTTATTGTACCAATGACAATCTTTTTCTTAGTATTTTACTTTTTATTACCCATCTCAACATCTTATGGAACGTTTTTAAACACGCCAGTATTTGGTGATATTACTTGGGCTTGGGTATTTGCGGTTGCACAATTTGTGATGACCTGGGTTATTTGTTCGATCTATGTGAAAAAGGCTAATACCTTTGATAAAGATGCTGATCAAATTGTAAAAGAGCAGATTGAAAGAGGAGGTAAAGCCTAATGGATCCGGTTGTCATTATTCTGTTCCTAGCAATCGTTTTACTTACCCTAGTTATAACCTATTTTGCAGCCAAACGCACCAAATCAACCGGTGACTTCTACACGGCAGGTGGAGGACTTACTGGATGGCAAAATGGGCTTGCAATTGCTGGTGACTATTTATCGGCAGCATCCTTCCTTGGTATTGCAGGTGCAATTGCGTTAAATGGTTTTGATGGATTTTTCTATAGTATTGGATTTTTAATTGCGTATTTAGTGGTGTTACTTCTCGTTGCTGAACCACTTCGTAACCTTGGAAAATACACCCTTGCCGACATGATTAACTCTCGTTTTAATGCAAAGAGAGTAAGGGGAGCGGCTGCACTTAGCACCATTACCATTGTTCTTTTTTACATGATTGCGCAGCTAGTTGGTGCAGGTGCACTCATTCAACTTTTATTCGATATTCCATATTGGATTGCCGTTTTAATCGTTGGGGTTATGATGACGATTTATGTGTTATTCGGTGGGATGATTGCAACAAGCTGGGTGCAAATTACGAAAGCAGTCCTGTTAATGGCTGGCATGATCATCATCTCATTTATTGTACTCCTGAAGTTTAATTTCAATATTGGAGCAATGTTTACAGAGGTAAAAACAGCGACTAGTCATGGCGCAGATTACTTAAATCCTGGAATAAAGTATGATAATCCATTAGGTACCATTTCCTTAATGCTTGCATTGGTCCTTGGTACAGCAGGATTACCACATATACTTATGCGATTCTTTACGGTTAAGGATGCAAAGACGGCAAGAAGCTCTGTTATTACTGCAACATGGACAATTGGGATTTTCTATATCCTTACGCTTTTCCTAGGTTTTGGAGCAGCGATCTATGTTGGTCAAAGTGAGATCCTCGCAGCTAACCCTGGTGGAAACATGGCGGCACCATTACTTGCAGAAGCAATAGGTGGAAATATATTATTTGCCTTCATTTCTGCAGTAGCATTTGCGACTATTCTTGCAGTCGTTGCAGGTCTTGTGTTATCCGGTGCTTCTGCATTTGCACATGATATTTATGGGGAAATTGTAAAAAAAGGTAAGGCAACTGAGCGAGAGCAAATGCTAGCTGCTCGTTATGCGGCACTTGGAGTTTCCGTGCTATCGATTTTGTTATCATTAGGTGCGCAGTACTTAAATGTCGC
Source organism: Paucisalibacillus algeriensis (assembly GCF_000577245.1). Lineage (GTDB taxonomy): Bacteria > Bacillota > Bacilli > Bacillales > Amphibacillaceae > Ornithinibacillus. The sequence goes on along the minus strand of NZ_CBYO010000022.1, from coordinate 480,209 downwards.
ATTCCTAGTTTCACTAGCATTCTGTATCGCAGCAAGTGCAAACTTACCAGTAATTCTATACACGGTATATTGGAAGCGCTTTAACACATCTGGTGCAGTTTGGGCATTATTGACAGGATTAATCTCGGCACTGGTACTTGTATCCATGAGTCCGAGTGTATTTTCACCAGTAGAAGGCACAGCTCTATTTGTAGGGAACCCAATCTTCCCATTAGATAACCCTGCACTAGTCAGTGTGCCATTAGGATTCTTGGGAGGATATCTTGGAACTATATTCTCTAAGGAATATGACTTTAAGAAATATGCGGAGGTTAAGGTTAGAGCAAATACTGGTTACCGTAGTTCTAATTAATAATTTTGGGGCGAAGCGCTGTCCATAATATGGGTAGTTGCTTTTCCTGTTTTAAGGATTTTCATGTATGTTAGCTAGTTTTTATAAATATAGTGATATTAATAGGGACTAATGAGGAGGAAAGATCATGAGTCAAGATACTATCGTATTAACCGAAGAAAAATTCGCAAGCTATCCACAGCAACCACATGGGGGAAAGTTGGTCGATCGAGTACTTAGAGGAAAAGAACGTGAAGAAGAACTAGACCGTGCGAAGCAATTACCAATGATTATGGTTGATTTAGAAGCAGTTATTACACTAGAAATGATTGCGACAGGTGTATTATCTCCAAACGAGGGATTCATGAATGAGGCAGATTATAAGTCTGTCTTAACAGAAGGTCGTTTAACAAATGGGGTTGTGTGGCCTGTTCCTCTAAGCTTCGCACCAATTGGTGATCGCAATAAACAAATTATCAAAGGTTTGTCTGTAGGTGATGAAATAGCATTAGCAGATGAAACAAAAGAGCCAGTTGCAATTATGAAACTAGAAGACATTTTCCATTATGATCGTGATTTCCGTGCGGAGCATGTATTTGGAACGAAAGACCGTAATCACCCAGGCGTTGATGCGATTTACCGTCGTATGGGAGATACAGCTTTAGCAGGTCCAATTACATTGGTGCGTCGCGTGCATTGGGGACCATTTGAAAGTATCCGGATGGAACCAAAAGACACATGGAAGTTATTTTATGAAGACAAGAAAATGAATTCAGTTGGTGGGTTCATTACTGGTGCGAACCCATTACACAGAGGTCATGAATATATTCACCGGAACGCACTGGAAGAAATGGATGGACTATTTGTGCAGCCATTAGTAGAAATGGCGAAACGGGAATATACAAGGCATGAATTCCGTATGTTATCATATCGTGCCGTACTGGAGGAGTATTATCCAAAGGAAAGAACAATGCTTGCTCCATTACGCGTGACATATATATTTGCTGGACCACGGGAAGCGGTTCTCCATGCATTAATAATGAAAAACTATGGATGTACACATGCATTGATCGGTCGAGATCATGCAGGTATTGGTGATTATTATGATAAATATGCAAGTCACTCTATCTTTGATGAATTTACACCAAATGAATTAGGTATTGATGTTCGCTTATTCCATGAGGTATTCTATTGCACACGCTGTGATTCTTCTGCGACAGAACAAACATGTCCACATGATCAGAAATATCGTATTAATATTTCTGGTACTGGTATTCGCGAGCTTCTTCGTTATGGTGTATTACCACCAAAGGAGATCGTACGTCCTGAATCTGCACGGATTGCCATGCAGGGAGTTCAACCTAAAGGTGTCGATAAAAATGGTTTAGCAATTAATCCAGTAGGTAAAACCATTAAAAGTATTTTTCCTTATTATCTAGAAAATACTCGTATTGGTGGTCCAAAACGTCGTAATGCCCTTGAGGTGGAACAGCTAACGATTGAGGATCTGGAGGCAGTTATAAACGATGTTCGAGAAAATGCAGACCGCATATATAAAGGAATCTTTGAGGAATTTAGTTATGTGACCGATAATCTGCGCAATGTTCAACCAGATTGGGTGGCAGAGGCTCGTGACGCGATTCGCCGCCAGCAAGAGATGGTTGTGGATAATTTAGAAGAGAAGGTTGATAAGGCTCTAGAGAAAGCTTCGGATGAGTTTATGTATCAAGATAAATCGGAGGCAGAGCGGGAATTAGACGTTGCAAAGCGTATTTTAGAGGATATTCCTGCACCGTTTCGTAAGGATGAATTGCAATATCGTACTTGGAATCCACTGCCGTATAAGCGTTATCGTGGTGGGGATGAGGAATAGGAGTAAATGTTAATCTAAGTTTAGGGGCAACTCGCAGTTTTATGGCGTGGTTGCTCTTTTTGCTTTTTTTGATGGTGGCGACAGTAGGAAGTCTGGGCTGGAATTGGATATGACGAACTTACTGAAGTAGAGAAGTTAATTCCTGAGGCGATGCTATGAAATCCTGAATTTTTGAATTTCTTTGCTGTGAATCATATCAACCGTAGGAAATAGTCCCTACTTTTGATTAAATACTATTTAAGGGGAAGTTTTTTAACGACAGGATTAAACAATTGGTGATATACTCCTTTTTGGACACTATAAGAAATATAACAACAATGGGAATGATACAGATGAAAGCAAGCTTCAAAATATTTTTACGTGATATTAAAAACATTGGTACAAACTGGGTCGCTGCGATTTTAATAGGTGGGTTAATTTTACTACCTTCCCTATACGCTTGGTTTAATATTGCTGCCTCTTGGGATCCATATTCTCAGACGGAGCAAATCCCAATCGGAATTGTTAATGAAGATGAGGGAGCGATTGTTAGGGATCAGGAAATACATGTTGGTGATGAACTAGTTGAATCCTTAAAAGAGAATAAATCGATGGGGTGGCAGTTTGTACATAGAAATGAAGCGATGGATAGGCTGGAATATGGCGACTATTATGCGGTTATCGTTATTCCAAAGAATTTTTCTGAAAGCCTAGGGACTGTAATTAGCGACCACCCGGAGAAAGCCGAAGTAGAATATTATGTAAATGAAAAAATAAATGCAATTGCACCAAAGATAACCGATAAGGGTGCAAGTGTAATAGTAGATCAAGTAACGCGTAAGTTTACTGCCACGGTGAATGGGGTTATTTTTGATAAATTTAATGAAATTGGCATTGAACTTGGAGAAAACTTACCGGACATAAAGAAATTCGAAGACTACCTGTTTACATTAGAGGAGAAACTCCCTGAAATCCATCGTATGCTCAATGAGACAATAAATGATGCCAATAGAGCAGACGAAATGATTCGGCAAGCTCAAAACTTTATCCCAGAAGCGGAAGATGCGACAGAAAAGGGGATGAATATAGTTGAGAATGCGAACGACCTATTGGACCAAACGGAGCAAAGACTGGATGAAATTGAACCGAAAATTGATGAAGATATCGCTAGAATGCAGACGATTGTAACGGAAACCAATGATTTTGTGCAACAATTAGAGGGCAATGTTACCGAGGAGAGTTCGGACAAGATTTCGGGACAGATTACTAATTCACAGGATTCCCTAAATAATATGGAAGAAGCTCTAAATGAACTAAAGAATACAGAAGGTAATTCGAACGAAACGAATGATACATTGGATCAAGCATTACAGGAAATTCAAACAATAAATGAAAATTTAACAAATGTAAATGAGCAGGTTAACAAGATAACAAATCAGGCTGCAGAATGGGAAAAATTACTTCCAAATCTAAAGGAAAACACATCCACGTTAAAAACTCAGCTGGATACTTTTGCTAAAGATTATCAAGAAGTATTTAAACCCAATATAAAAGAGAAAGTAAGCAGTGCAAAAGAGTCTGTATCTAGAGCTAAAGAAGTGCTAGAAAAGGTTCAGGCCACGATTCCAGAAGTAGCAGGAATGCTGAATCGAACCCAAGACAAACTTGCCAATGGTGAAGATGTTCTAAATGAAGCCTCCAATGAGTTTCCTTATATTAATGAAAAAGTGAATGAACTTGCAAACCGGATAAGAGAAATTCAAGGCGAAGTTGATATTAATGAGTTAATTAATTTACTTCGAAACGATCCAGAAGCTGAGAAAGGATTTTTTGAAGAGCCGGTATTACTAAATGAAAATAAGGTATTCTCCATTGCGAATTATGGTACAGGGATGACACCGTTTTATACGGTACTTGCTATTTGGGTTGGAGCTTTATTGTTAATTTCATTATTATCAACAGATGTTCATCATGATCGTAAGAATTTTACTGGTAGACAGGTATATGCCGGAAGAATGATGACCTTCTTAACAATCGGATTTTTACAAACTATCATCGTAACGTTAGGAGATATGTTAATCTTTCATGTGGAAGTACAAGAGCCAGTATGGTTTGTAATATTTGGCATTATATGTAGTGCTATTTTCATGATAATCGTGTATACATTAGTTTCTGTGCTTGGTGATGTTGGAAAAGCATTAGCAATTGTCTTGTTGGTTCTGCAAATTGCCGGATCAGGGGGAACTTACCCAGTTGTCTTGCTCCCTGAGTTTTTTCAATTTATCAGCCCATTTTTACCGTTTACGTATGCAATTTCGCTAATGCGAGAAGCGGTTGGTGGAATTATATGGGACAAGGTGTTTCATGATTTACTTTTCCTAGGAATATTCGGCTTATTAGCCCTTGTTCTTGGTGGAGGATTAAAAGAAGTGATTAATAAACAGACCGATAAGCTGAAGGAAAAGGCAAAGGAAACAGGATTGTTTCATTAGAGGACATTGTTATTTTGGACGGAAGTAATGGCCAGATAATGAGCTCACCCCAGGAGAGCATGTGCCCAAAAACGTGAATGATGCGCCCGGCCAGAAGCCCAAGCACCCACTTAATTCCATACCCTTATCCAATAAATAGAAGCTAACATATTTCACCCAAAATGAAGAACACTATAGGTGTGGAGGTGTTTTTAATGGGTAAAAAGAAGCTTAGTAGCGGTGGATTCAGTGATGAACAAGCTGTACGAAAAAAGCTTTCGAAGCAATTTGACCATGAATTTGCGAATGAGCCACTGACACCAAACGAAAAGTATAACAATAAGAAAACTAAAAAGCGTCAGTAATACGATTTTCGTGAGGTAAGGAGTTCATGCTATGCCACAAAGAGACACTGGAACAGAAACCACTCCACATCCGGATGGTAAAGAAGAAAGTATTATCAATGATTCTACAGGTACCCACATCGGCATGAATAATGGTAAGCGACGTGACACTGAATTTAGTACACTTACCGAAATTCATGATGAACAGCTAAAAAAGTTTGAGAAGATGATGCGGGGTAATCCTGTTAAAAACGAAAGTTGATTAAAAGCCAGTGGGACAGTTAACTGCCCATTGGCTCATACATAAATACATAACCTAACTAAACCTACCTTATTTATTACTCTTCTCTGTGTATGTAGGAATAAGGAAACTTTATTGTTTCCGTCCCATATATCCCACAGAATAAAAGATTGGGTTCCGTGATCCAATCTTTTTTAATTTTCATTTATGAATATCAGAAGAGAATAAATTTAAAGAGTATTCAAATGAATTAGTTATCAAATAGTGTTAATATTATATTGTGATTTTCAGCTAATAGATCTTGTAGCTTTTATCCTTAAATAAGGTAGTTAGGGGGGAGTATTATGAAAACAAATGAGAAAACCGTTCACTTCACGAAAGAGTTTGTAAATATAGATGGTCATAGAAATGGGGTATTTATTGAGTCAACGAATGACGAAAATCCTGTACTCTTGTTTCTGCATGGAGGACCTGGATTCCCACAGTATCCGATTATTAAAAAGTCTGGACTTACATGGGAGAATGATTTTACGGTTTGTTACTGGGAACAAAGAGGTACAGGAATGTCATACAACGCTTCGACACAAGGTGAGCTTACATTAGAAAGGTTAATTTCAGACGCATTAATCATAACCAACTATCTGAAGGAAAAGTTTAATAAACAGAAGATTTTTGTTTGCGGGCACTCCTTTGGAACATTACTCGGGGGTGTTATTGTTAGTCGATGTCCTCAGTATTTCCATGCATATATTGGTGTTGGGCAATTTGGTAGGCATTATGAATCCAACAAGCATACTTATGACTTCTTATTGGAGACAGCGATTAAACAAGGGGACAAAAAGGCAGAGAAAGATATCCGTTCCGTTACGTTTGATAGAGATTTTTATAAAAATCAGGGCTATCGAAGAATATTAGGGAGATATCTTAATAGGTATGGTGGTGGAGCAAAAAGAACGGGATATTCCAATAAGCAGGGAATTAAAGATTTCTTTACTTGTAAGCAATATACATGGAAAGAACGTTTTAATATTCTAAAGGGGATTTTTTTCAGTTACAATGCGTTATCTGAAACAATTGCAAAAGCAGATGCTACAGTACTTGCACCTCATTTTAAAGTTCCCGTTTTTATCATGCATGGTTCGTACGATTATCAAACATCTTACATAGAGGCAAAACGGTTCTATGAAAAAATAGTAGCTCCATCAAAAAAATTCTATACTTTTGAAAATGCCGCACATTCTCCTTTTATAGAAGAAAAAGAGAGATTTATACAAATTCTAAAAACGGATGTGTTGGGTCTTAGTGGTAAAGTTGTGCAAGAGACTAGCTCCTTTAACGAAAAGAAGAGCAAAATATGAACGAAATCATTTGAACATTATATGGTATTTGTATTAAGTATCCAGTTTAGCATGAAGAAAGGCTGAAGGACTAATCCTCCAGCACCAGTGCAACAAGTTGATCTCCCACATCTAGCACGAGTTTATCTTTAAAGGTAACGAAAACGATGTTGCCATTTTTCTTCCTAACACATAACGGTGTACCGCTTAGTGACATATCCTCTTTAAGGACTGTCTTTTTCTCTTCTATTTCAATATTTATGATTTTATAACCAATGTTGATCTTCTTATTTAATTCTGGAAAAGTATCTTCTTTGCCAAATAGTAGGTTGGCTTTAAGAGAAGGTGGGACTTTGCTTTCCTTTGTTTTATGATGATTAATTGGTAGAGCAAAAATATTTTTATGGCCAAACTCAGGAATATATGATTGACATACTAACGCATTATAAGCTGCGTCCCCTGTCATGGATAGAATCATGTCATAGGATGTCATGTCAATGTCAAATTCACTTTGTTCTGATAAGATTTCCCCATGGTAAGTTGCAATTCCTAAATTACTAGCTTGATTCAAGCGAGAGTCTGAGGTGTCTGTAATCAAGACTGGTGTACCCATTGCTTTCAAGTGGTTTGCAAAAGCGATAGAAAAACTACTCGCCCCAACCATAATGACTCCGGTAGAATCCGTATTGGCTAAGCCTAGTTTGCGTGCAATTGGTCCAATTGAAAAACCATGTGCACACACCGTAATAAAAACTAGTGCTAAGGTTAAAGAGGTTAACAGGGAGGCATTGGGATAACCGTCTTCCATCAGTAGCCCTGCAAAATATCCCGAAACCGTAAGTGCAACAATTCCTCGTGGCGCTATCCAGCCGACTAATGTTTTCTCCTGTAATGTCAATTCCGTTCCAATAGTAGAAATCCATATTGATAATGGCCGTACAACAAGTAGCATGACCAAGACAAACGTAAGGATTGGCCAAGTAAAGACTTCAAAAATGGTCTCTCTGGTAAGGGATGCTGTTAGTAAAATAAAGACAGTAGAAGTCAGCATCACGGAGATGTTCTCCATGAAGTGATTAATGCTACTTATTGAATGAACATACTTCTTCGTTCTTGCTAATGTAAGCCCCATTATAGTTACTGCTAACATGCCAGTTTCATGCATGATGGCTTCTCCAATGGTAAAGCAAATTAATACGAAACAAAACGTGATAGGTGATTTAAGATATTCTGGAAACCATCCTTTTCCTGCCAGAAAACTAACAAGTATACCAATCACAATCCCAACTATCACTGCTAGAAATGCATCCATAAAGAAAGGAATGAAATCTTGGTAGCTGAATGATTCAACTGAAGTGATTTTTATAATTTCATAAGCAAAAAGAGCGAGTAAGGGACCGATTGGATCAACAATAATCCCTTCCCATTTCAATACGGAAGAAACCCGTGAAGTTAATTTTGCCTGCCTTAACAAGGGAATGATGACAGTCGGCCCGGTTACAACAAACAGGCCACCAATGATAAAGGAGATTTCTAAACTAAGTCCGGCAATATAGTGTGCAGCTAAGGAACCGCCAATCCAAGCGATAAACGTACCAAAGGTGACAATTCGAAAAACAGACTTAGAAATTCCTTTTAGCTCACGGACATCCAGGCTTGTACTACCTTCGAAGAGAATTAAAGCAACTGCAAGAGAGATAATTGGGCTATAAAGCCCCCCAAGTGCTGCTTGTGGATTAATTAATCCAAACACCGGTCCGATTATTAAACCAGCTACCGACATAATGACAATGGATGGCCACTGTATCCTCCAAGCCAACCACTGTGAAAAAATCCCTAGAGAAATGACGATCACAATACTAATGAGTGCAAATTCTGTATGAATATCAATCACCTACCTTGATGTTTATGTAGTATGGATTACAAGCTATTCTAAGTTATATTGTTTACTAGGATTTTATTATTATGTTTTAATAATGCCGTAATTATTTAAATATAATAGGGCGATTCCAAGTGAGGAACCGCCCTTAAAGATATATCCTATCTATTTAAAACGCTGCAGTCCAACCACCATCAGCTGTAATAACAGTACCATTGACAAAGCTTGACTCATCAGATGCAAGGAATAATGCCACTTGAGCAATTTCCTCCGGTTGTCCTATACGAGGAATGACGCCTTGTACAACTTTTGTACGTTCCATACCAAATGGGTTTACATTCTTCATAGAAGCTGAAATATTTGTTTCTACAGCACCAGGGGCAATCGCATTACAACGGATGCCTTTTTGAGCATACATGAACCCAGTGTTTTTCGTTAATCCAATAACAGCATGTTTAGATGCCCCATATGTAGCACCAGCATGAGCACCATTTAATCCACCAGTTGATGCAGTATTAATAATGTTTCCTTTACCTTTTTCCAAGAAAATAGGTAGTGCTTTACGCATTGCACGCATAACACCTTTTGTATTGACATCAAATATCATATCCCAACGCTCATCTAGGATATCCCCAACTGGTTCAAATCCATCCATGATTCCAGCATTGTTTACTAAAATATCTAAAGTTCCAAATTCCGCAACGGCAATATCGATCATGTTATCAATATCTTCCTGTTTTGCAACGTTTACTTGAACGGCTTTGGCTACTCCGCCATTCTCGGTAATGCCTTTCACTACTTCTTCAGCACCATCTAGATTTAGGTCTGCTACTATTACTTTCGCACCTTCACGTGCATAAATTTTAGCAATTGCTTTTCCCATACCAGATGCTGCTCCTGTTACGATCGCTACTTTGTCTTGTAATTTCATTCTATTTTCCTCCTTTAAACTTGAAAAAATATAATGAACATGTGTACATTAAAATTATAAGATAGGATGACCAAATAAACAAACAACGGAAAATCCAAAAAACGTTGCGTAATCAACACTTCACTAGGATTGTGTTGATTAAGGAGAGTGAAAATGTTGAAACATGATCTCAGAGTAATCAAGACACAAGAGAGTTTAAGGCATGCCTTGTTAGAATTATTGAAGTCAAAGCCACTAGAGGCTATATCGGTAGCGGAATTATGTCGTTTAGCACAAATAAATCGCGGGACATTTTATTCGCATTACAAGGATGTACATGAAGTCTTTAAGCGGTATTTAGAAGTAATCGTAGAAGATTTCAGAAGGGCTTATGAAGAGCCATATATTAAAACGAGATTTAAGATTGAAAATATCTCTGCTAGTATGATAGAGATTTTCCATCATGTAAAAAAATATCAGGATTTCTATCAGATTGTCTTTGACCAACGTATCCCAATGATGTACTATTACTTGCTGTTTGATACCGTCCGTACCTTTATGAAAGAATCTTTAGCTAAATCATACATTGATGCTACTGATCGGGTCCAAGTAGATTATCTATTAAGCTATCAAACGAATGCAATCCTCGGTTTATTAATGGAATGGAATCGTCAGGGTTATATGACACCTGCTGAAGAATTAAACAAACAACTCATTACAATACTGTCGTTTAATAGTCCGTTTCGAGGGGGCGATAGGTGATATAAGTCTATTTCTTGAACCACACCCGAGTGTACCATATCATTAGTAGATAGCTTTTATTTTTTAAAAAAATAAGTTCGCTTTGTTTCAAGCGAACTCTCTTGTACTAACTAGGTATGTATTGATTACTTCCAGGAAGTTTCTTTATTTCATTCCATGCTTTAATCGCTTCATCACGACTTTTCCCTTTATTGCTAGGATCAGCGAAATAGTCACGAACGAATCGGTTGTATTCAAATTGGGGTGCAATATTTTTCTTGTAGGAAGGATCTTTCTTCCGATCTTCTTCCTCATACCAAGCATTCACGACATCTCGGTACGTTTTTCCAATATTATTTTTTATATAGTTTTGAATAAATGTTGAGAAGTGGAATTTTGGTATCACGGTCTTGAAAAATGCTCTTACATCTTGACTACACCGATGGTTTTCCGTAATGACTGTATCAAGAGTTAATTCTGCTTGTGGCATTGTTTTCATAGGTGATGTAGATTTTCTGATAGGTTTAATTATTTCACCTGTACGAAGGAATGTTTTTATTCTATTGGTAAGTTCAATTTTCGAGCCTGAGGTACTTATCCCATTTTCTCTGCAAAAGGATTGCAATTCTTCTTTCAACCAATAATAATCTTTAAAACTTTCCAAGTTAATAACTTTCGTCAAATTAGGTCTCAAACTAATCCCCTCCGTGAACCCACTAAAGTAAGTAGTTGTTGGTACTAGTTTAGCATAATATGAATACTATTGATACATAAAATAGAATATTTGTTCTGTTTTTTGGTCTGGGAATCGGGTACATAGTTTAATTCCTAGACCTTAGTTATGCCTCCGTTAGACTAGATGATTGAGTGCTGAGCCAGTGAACCTGCCCTAGACCACTATAGTTTCTCTTTAAGTAAAATCTTCTCTAGTTCTCCTGCTGGAACTGGTCTGCTAAATAAATATCCTTGTCCAATGATATCCTGGTTACTGATTTTGAGTAGTGTGGTTAGTTGCTCTTCATTTTCAATTCCTTCGACTATTACAGTCAAATTAAGATTGGACCCTATATTCATGATGGTTTTGACCATTGCAATATCTTTTTCAGTTATGTTTATAATAAATGATCGATCAATCTTGATTGCATAAATAGGTAAATCTTTTAATACAGAAAGGGAGGAATAGCCTGTTCCAAAGTCATCAATCGCAGACTGTACGCCCATTTTTTGTAATTCATGTAGAATTCTAGTAGTGTCTACAATATTCTGCATAATACTTTCTGTAATTTCTAATTCAATGCTGGCGGGATTAACCCCAGTTTGTTCGATTATTTTTTTTACATTGTTGAGAAAATCCTTATGTTGAAACTGTCGTACGGAAACATTGATACACATTAATAGATCATCATGGCCATTTTCCTGCCACTGTTTCAACTGTTGACAAGCATTATATAAAACCCAATTACCGATGGGGACAATCTGTCCAGTATCTTCTGCTAACGGAATAAATTCGTCTGGTGCAAGTACTCCCAGTTTTGAATGTTTCCAACGTAATAAAGCTTCAGTACCGATTATCTTTCTAGATTGTAAATTCACTTTTGGTTGGTAATGAAGGAGGAGTTCATTATTGGTTATAGCTTGACTTAGGTCATTCTCAATCTGCATTTTTCTAGCCATCTTTTTATTTAATTCGGGACTAAACACTTCATATTGGTTTCTTCCCTTACTTTTTGCAAGGTACATTGATGTATCCGCATTTTTTAGTAACATTTCACTAGTAGAACCATTTTCCGGAAAAAGGCTTATCCCTATACTAGGGGTAATTGATATTTGATATATATTTACTGCTAAGGCTTTTGAAAATGTTTCTAATATGCTTTCCGCAATTCGTTTACAAAAGTTCTCTGAAGCATCCTGGAGAATAATGATAAATTCGTCTCCACCAACACGGTATACTCGACCGGTAGTTGGAACAGATTGTTTCAGTCTGGTGGAACATTCCTGTAATAGCTGATCACCAATTCCATGTCCGAGTGTATCATTAATATTTTTAAATCGGTCAAAATCCAAGAGCATAATTGCGAACTTTTTCTGATTTTCGTTTGCAAATTTAATTAAAGCTTTAATATCTTGTTGATAACTAGCTCGGTTAAGTAACCCAGTAAGTTTATCATGATAAGCATGATACCAAAGGTCATGTAATAGATTACGTTGCTGTTTTATCATTGATATTTGTCTAATGACAATAAATATAATGGATAGGACCAGACCAAGTACTAAGGCATTCCAATTCCAGCCTGTACTTTGCATGACAAGAAAAGCCAGAAAGATAACACTAACATTTAGTAATAAGCCGTTGTCACTATGCTTGGGGTAGGAATTAGAAATCCATTTTATATCATCTGAAAATATTTCGACTTGGAAATTAGTGTAGCCTAGCAATAGGATGGCCAACGTCCAAAGAGGATCAATCATACCGCCATTTTCATATTGATGATTGATTAGCGAATGAATGTAAAGCGTATCGGTTATGATTTGGACCAAGAAACCTAGAGAAAGGTAAAGGAATGCTTTATACTCCTTTGTATATCGAGTCATATAAAAAATATTGATGGCTAAAAATGCAATTCCTATATCGAGAATTGGATATAAAATATAAACGACCACAAGAGATTGATGTTCATCGGAGAGTTCAATTATTGGGTTGATCAAATAGTGATAACTAATGGAGATAGCGGCTATCATAAATATTAAAATATTAAATAGAAACGGCCCCATAGACAGCGAGTGGTATAGTAACTTTAACTTATATATTAGAGCAAATAAGAAAAATACATATCCCGATAACCATAGAACAAAAGATAGATCGGGATAGCCAGTTTTACCATTGACTAGAAGGTTGAACAACCAGAACAAATTGGATAAGAGAGGCAGTGATATTCCTGTACTTAATAAGATAATAAATATTCTATGGTCAGTTGATAGAATTCGAAAGGGTCTGTATAACCAATAAATTGAAACAGCGGCACCGATTATTGGAAATAGCGATCCACCTAATATTCGCATCCATGTATGATCTGCATAGAAACATAACCAACCATAAAAGGCAGCAAGGTAAAAGATAATAAATAGGGAGGCATTTCTTTTTTGTTTGTTCATTACCGGTCCACCACTCTCATAAAAGGTCTACATGATTAGTATTTAAGAAAAGAGTGTGACTATACCATAACGCATACCAAAATAAAAAAGATAGTGAGGGAAATCCCTCACTACCATCTACCTAACATTATCTATCTTGCAGTTAACCCACCATCCACGACAAATTCAGCTCCAGTGCTATAGCTTGATTCGTCTGATGCAAGATACAGTACTAAATTCGATACTTCTTCTGGTTTAGCGACGCGTCCATTTGGAATATATTTCGCAAATTCATTGATTGCTTCTTTGGAATCTTCTTGTACAATCATTGGTGTTTCAATGACACCTGGGTGAACAGAGTTCACACGAATACCGTAATGAGCTAGACCTAGTGCAGCAGCTTTTGTCATGCCACGAACAGCAAATTTCGTATCTGTGTACCCAATAGCTCCACCAACAAGACCATTGATAGAAGAAATATTCACAATGGATCCACCATCTGCTTTTTTCATGGAAGGAATCACAGCTTTCATCCCTAAGAACACGGAAACTTGGTTAATATCCAGGATTCTACGGTACTCTTCCTCGGTAGTTTCCTCAATAGATTTATTCATACTTATACCAGCATTATTAACCAAGACATTTACTGGTCCAAATTCCTTTTCAGTTAGAGCGATTACCTCTGCCCAATTTTCTCCTTTAGTTACATCTAGTTTTATAAATCTTACATGCTCACCAAGTTCATTTGCTAAAGCTTGTCCGTCTTCTTCCAGAATATCAGCGATCATTACTTTAGCGCCTTCTTTAACGAATAAGCGAGCATGGGATGCGCCCATTCCGCGAGCTCCACCAGTAATAATTACAACTTTTCCATCTAATCGTTTCATGTGAAAATCTCCCATCTAATTGTTCTTTTGAATTCTATCGTCAATGCCTTGCAGTAATTTCTCTTGGATAGTGAGATATTGATTAATCTCTTCCTCCGTCAGTTCTTGAAAAAGGTCTACAAACATTTTTTTCCCAATCTCCTGTGCCTCTACTAATGCTTTTTCCCCAGTTTCTGTGATGGATAATTGATTAGCGCGTTTATCTTGTTTAACATCTAAACGATCTACAAACTCTAAATTCACTAACTTGTTTGCAATATTCGTCATGGCTCCCTTGGTATAGCCAAGTGTCTCAGCCAATTCTACTTGTTTTTGCGGACCTTTTTGTCGTAATTCACTTAAAACAAGAATTGGCGATATTCCTAGTGGGTAGGGATATTGCTTTGTAAACTGAATAATATTATGATTATTCATCTTTTCGATTGCGTGAATTAATTTAAATATATTTGCTTGTTCCACATTCGCCCTCCAATTGAATTATTTTAGGAAGCTTGGCCAGGAATGTACTGAGAAACAAAATAGTTTAGTGTTAAACTACTTTTGAATATAGTTTAACACTAAACTATATTTTTTGGTAGTGATATAACTGTCAATTAGTTAATATAATTGATAGTTTACATGGATTACTGGTTTTGATGTGAATTCAAAAAAAGAAGTAGCCGCACACACCTAGTTAAGGGGACGGTTACTTCTTTCTATTTAAAAGAACAAGAGTTGCAGATGGTGTTACCGATGCTGATCAAAAAGAATCTGATTCCCATCTGGATCTTCAATTGTAAAATGTGCAGGACCTTCTGTTGATTCATCTGCCTCCGTTTGGAATGTAATGCCTTTTGCTTTAAGCTCTTTTTGAATTTCGCGAACGTCTGTGAAAGTGTCCAGATTCTCGGCATTTTGGTTCCAACCTGGATTAAAGGTTAGGATGTTCTTATCAAACATAGCCTGGAATAGGCCGATTACCGTATCGCCATTTTTTATGATTAGCCAATTTTGTTCAATGTTTCCACCTAGCGTCTCGAATCCGAGTGCTTCGTAGAACTCTTTTGATTTGTGGATGTCTTTTACTGTTAGACTGATAGAAAATGCTCCTAGGTTCATGATTTGTCCTCCTTGGTTTGGATATGTACTTGTAATGATTATAGCAATAATTTCATTAATTTAGGAGGTAATCTTTTTTTAACTAATTTCTACCTAGAAATTGAAGATCTTCTTTTGTTAATTGCTGTCCGTTTATCATTAGTTTTGTCTCTTTAGACAACTTCACTTGTCCATCCACTAATTCTTTCTCTGTTAAAATACTTGGGATTCGATAGTCAATTAGGTTTCCTGCTAGATCATAAAATAAGTAGCCTTCTTTTTCATCATAGATAAAGGAATTAATTTTCATATTAGGTGTAATGAACAAGGTTAGCTTTTCTTTGTCATTCCACATCATTTTGATGAGGATCTTTTTCTTCGTTTTCTTTTCTACTAGAGCCTTCCAGGTAGTAAGTGGGATTGATTCTTGCATGTGATTTCCTCCCTGTGTTATTAATGACTGACTATTCTTTGATAATAGTTTGTGCCAAAATCTAATTATGTAATGGTTTTATAATGTATAATTATAGCAAAGATTTGAAAATCGTTTAACAGGTTTTAAGTGGAAGCCTTTATTTTCGTGACTATTTGATATAATAGTCTAGAAATGGAAAGGGGGTATTGGAATGTCCAAACATGGAAAAAGAAGTAAAGTATGGCGGATAATTGGCTTGGTTGTAGGTATTATCGTTCTTATTTGGCTTATCATTTTCTTATTCCCAGTTACCGAAAATACAGATTTACATAAGTTTGACCGGGGTCGACCACTCGTTATTGCCCATGGTGGTGGAAACCATCTAGCACCCTCCAATACTTTAGCTGCTTTCACCAATGCACATGCATTAGGTGTTGATGTTTTGGAATTTGATATTCATATGACAAAGGATGGCTATCTAGTATCGATTCATGACCCAACTGTTGATCGTACGACAAATGGAACGGGTAAAGTGAATGATATGACATTGGAAGAGGTTCAAGCATTAGATGCAGGAATGAATTTCAAAGATTTAAATGGAGAATACAGTTACCGTGGCCAAGGGGTATATATCCCAACTGTAGATGAAATATTCTCAACCATTGATGATCCTGATATGCTGTATACCATTGAAATCAAGGACTCCAATGACCCTGAGTTATATCAGGAAATGAGCGAGAAATTGTGGGAGTTAATACAGGAATATAGCTTAGAAGAAAATGTTATCATTGCTGCATTTGACCACTCTATCATTGATATGGTACTGGAAGCGTCCGACGGAGATGCACTTGTTAGTGGTGGAAGGGATGAAATCACTAAGTTTGTCGTGTTCCATAAGTTGTTCCTAAATAGCCTGTATCAACAACATGTCCATGCACTCCAAATCCCTACGGAAGATAGTAATATTAACCTTGTGGATAAGAAGCTAATTCGAGGTGCACATAATAGAGGCATGGATGTCCATTATTGGACGATTAATGATCCAGAGACGATGGAGGAACTAATCGAATTAGGAGCCGATGGAATCATGACGGATCGTCCAGACCTGATAATCGAGTTATTAGAAAAATAAGTAGGGAGGAAGGTTACATGGAAACCCTTCCTCCTTTTTCTATAGCGTACTATTACTTTACTATTGGATATTTAATAGTTTGATTAGTTTTATGACCTGTTCCTCATCACCAGTGTCGATAGCCACTAACTCGGTATTATCAATCAACTCCTGGTAAAATTCTTCACCGGCAGGGTATTGACCATCCCAACGCAATGGGACCTTATAGACGTTTATCGTGCCATCCCCATTGCCACTATACGTTACAGAACCATCGACTAAGCGACTGCCTGCTAACTGGATAACATCTTCTGGGTAGGTTAGACTGGTTTCATCATCAGGATTAAGTGGTGTACCAGCTGGTATATGATGGACATTCAATTCATCTAACTCTTGATTAGGACCAAGCTGTAACCATACTCGAGCGTATTCAATTTCTTGAGAAGAGTATTGAGACAGGGCATCTTTGTTTTCTTCTGTATTATTTTCAGATGAGGATGATTCTGTATCTTGATTCTCTGATTCTTCGGTGGTGCTATCTGATTTCTCTTCCTCACTGGAAGAACTGCTCTCATCTGTTTCGGTTGTATTTTCATCAGATGATTCTTGGGCAGAACTGTCTTCTGAGGAATTAGACGTAGAATCATTTTTATTATCTCCACAGCCTGCAAGTAACCCTACTAGGATTAATAGTGCAACATTCATATAAAGTATCTTCGATAGCTTCTTCATTTGTTAGATCATACCTTTCATTGATGTTTTAGGTAATTCTCATAGATTATAAACCTATCGCAGAATTTTTACCATTTTTTGCTTGGTGAACCGTTAAATTCATTCTGTGGTGTAGAGGAATCATAGAGTTTGGGTTATGGTAGAAATAAGGTGATTCTAGAGAAACTAGGAAGTGATAGACATGAAGGGGAATATGGGGTTAAAAATATTTCTGATTAGTTTAGGAATCCTATTTTTAATAATAGTAACGGTAATTGCTATTTTTATTGCCAAATTTACTTTGTTCGACCGGGAAAAGTCACTTGAGAATATGATGGAAGTTTATCTAGCGAACAAGTACGGGGAAGAATTGAAAATAGATATTGTCCATCTAGAGGGTTCCAATACAAGGAACATGAGGAAATGTCTTCAAACAATTATTGGAAGAAATACTTTGCGATATATTTAAGGGATGAATCTGGGTATCGTTATTCTGTAGATAATGATGGGTTTAGTGATGAGGATTTGAGGGGGAATGTTGGAAAGGTGATAGAGCAGATGTCTGAAGATCGGTGATTGTGGATTTTTAATGGTGCGGGGATTTTTGTAGATAGGTTTGCTACATTGGCTTTAGGTATTAAAGGTAGTTTTTTTGTTACGATATAAAGATAGAGTGATTGGTTATGTTGTGTTGTTGATCATGGCTGTTATTTTTATTCCTGAGGAAGTTATTTCAAGTAGATTATAGGCATGGGGGAAATATTCTTACATATCTATCAGCATACCAGAGTAATATATGGAAAATGTAAAACTATACTATTAGTACTTAAAAGTTATGATAATATTAAAGATAAACAAAGTATAGAAATTTTACCAGTGAATATTGTATCAAATCAAAATAGATAATAGAATAGTAGAAAAGAACTAAAAATTAACAACTTCATTTAATTAAAAAGTAAAGATGGTGAAAAAAATGAAAACTCAAGAAGTACAGCCAAATGTTGCAAATTTCGTTAAATCCTTAAGGGATATTGGTTATACATTTGAAGTTGCAGTTGCAGATGTCCTTGACAACAGTATTACTGCTAAAGCTAATAATGTAAAAATATTTTGTATTCCATCTCCAAGTCTGTCATTTGCCTTATTAGATGATGGTAATGGTATGACGAATGGTGAGCTCGTTGATGCTATGAGATTAGCAACAAATGACCCGGATTCTTCCAGAGAATCAGATGACTTGGGGAAATTTGGTTTAGGTTTGAAAACCGCTTCATTTTCTCAGTGTACTAAACTAACTGTATTATCTAAGAAAAATGAAGTAATCTCTATTAAACAATGGGACTTAAAATATATATCTGAATCCAATAGGTGGTTTTTAATAACTCCAACAATTAAAGAGTGTGAGAATAATCCTCTTTATAAAGAACTAAAGAAACAAGATAGTGGAACCTTGGTAATATGGAATGGAATAGATACATTTACAAAGGATGACATTTCCGAAAAATTAGATACATTAAGAGATCACTTATCGTTGGTATTTCATCGTTTTTTAGAAGGAGTAGTTCCTGGAAAAAAAGCTTTAAATATTTATGTGAATAATATACAGTTGAAACCATTTAACCCATTCAACCCTAAACACATTGCGACTCAACAATTGTTGCAGGAGAAAATAAGATATCGTGACTCAGAAATAAATATTCAACCTTTTATTTTACCTCATCACTCTAAGCTTTCACAATTAGAATTTGAAAAATATGCTACCAAAGATGGTTATACAAAATCTCAGGGATTTTATTTGTATCGCGCCCATCGTCTTTTAATATACGGTACTTGGTGGGGGATGCATCGAATGAAAGATGCCCATAAACTAGTTCGTATTCGTATTGATATACCAAATAATCAGGATCAGGCTTGGGGAATTGATATTAAGAAATCCACAGCAAACCCAGTCAGTGAAATAAAAAGTGATTTGAAGAGAATCATTCAACAAGTTACTGTAAAAGGTTCAAGACCATACACTGGTAGGGGAAGAAAAATAGAAGATAGAACTACTACTCGGTTTTGGGAACTTAAAGCGAATAATGACAAAATACAATTTACGATAAATAGAAATCATCCTATAATTCGAGAGTTAGAAGAAGGTCTAGACGAGGGAAAAAAACGCCTGCTTAATGTTACCTTAATGGGTCTTGAAAGCTACTTACCATTGGATGCTATAGTTGCACAGTTAAATTCTAATCCGTTAAAAGTGAATCAAGAATCACTTTTAAATGAAAATGATATTAAGACCCTTGTTGATAGCTGGAGATCGAAAGGGGTAAGTGAAGACTTTATTAAAGAATTATTGAGGACTGAATTATATAAGAATAAGGAGGAGTTTTTTGATAATGCAAGATCTTAAAGAAAATACTAAGATGTACGAACTGGTCAAAGAGAAGATTGTTGAAAATCTACAAAAAAATAAAGTTCTACAAGAAGAAACTATTTATAAGGCCATAGAAGACTGGAAAAACATCATTAATTCTACCCCTCCAACTTTTTTGAAGACAATCCTAGGTGTAGAGAATATAAATAATATTAAACCTTTAACAGATAAAGAATGGTTTTACCTTCAAACAGAATTAGAGCAGTCCTTCATGGTCCGTATTAAAACAGGTATATTAGTCACCGGTAACGAACAAAGAAATAGAGATTTAAATTGGTGGTCGGGTAAAAAACAGATAGAAACAGATAATTATTATATAGAAAATTATATGGCATACATGAAAAATGATCTGCCACTAGAAGTATTAGATACTATAGATGAAGATACAGATGTTATAATGAATAATTTAGCTGATCCTGAATTAGAAGAAGCTTTTTCTAGATATGGGATGGTAGTAGGTCATGTACAGTCAGGAAAAACCTCTAATTATGCAGCGTTAATCTGTAAAGCAGCTGATGCAGGATATCGCTTTATAGTTGTAATTGCAGGTGGACAAAATAATCTAAGGAATCAGACGCAAAATAGATTGGATGAGGTATTTGTTGGATCAAATTATCAAGGGGTAGGCAAATTAGCAGGATTTAGACGAGATAAAATGCCTGACAGTTTAACAAACTCAACTAATGATTTTAAAATAGAAACGGCAAAGGCCAGAGAAACTACAAATTTTGAAAATATGCAATTGCCTATATTGGTTGTTATTAAAAAACATACTAAACCATTATCAAATCTATTAGAATGGTTAGATAAACATTATAAAAACCAAATTGATAAAGCAATGTTGGTAATTGATGATGAATCAGATTATGCATCAATTAATACAAAAGATGAGGAAAATCCGACAGTAATTAATGAGAAAATACGTTTGCTTTTGAAAAAATTTAAAAAGAGTTCATATGTTGCGTATACTGCAACTCCATTTGCAAATATATTTATTGATCATGAAGCTAAAAATGACAAAGTAGGAATGGATTTATTTCCCAGAGATTTTATTTACGCTTTAAGTGCACCATCAAATTATTTTGGTGCAGAAAAAATATTTGATCAAGATAATGATAATTATGTCATTGAGATTCCATCAGATGAAGCTGTTTTTGAGATTAATGAAGAGGCTGATTATCCAGTTGGAAAATTACCTTTTCAAATTAAACATAAGAAAGATTATGCTTATGAAATTGAGGAACTTCCTGATAGTTTATATGATGCTGTACGTTTATTTATTATAAATATAGCTATTAGAAATCTCCGAAGTCAGAAAAAACACAATAGTATGTTAATTCATATCTCTAGATTTACTGATGTCCATATTAAAGTAAAAAAAATTGTTGAGAAGTATTTTGAAATATTAAAAATGGATATAAAATCTTATGGTAATTTAGACAATCCATACGATTATTCTCATCACCTAGCAGAAATGAAGGATACTTTTAATACAAGATTGAATGATATTGAATTTGATTTTGAAAATGTTTTAAAGGAAATTTGCTTAATAATAGATACTGTGCAGATAAGAGATGTTCATCAGAGCGCCAAAATCAAATTAGAATATAGGAAGGATATACAAACAAATGTAATAGTTATTGGTGGGTTGAGTTTGTCGCGCGGTTTTACCCTTGAAGGGTTAAGTGTTAGTTATTTCCTTAGAACAACGATATATTATGACACATTAATGCAAATGGGTCGTTGGTTTGGGTATCGTATAGGCTATGAGGATATTTGTAGAATATATCTTACTGACGATATGAATAAAAAATTCGGGTTTATTATTAATGCCACTAATGAATTAGTTAACCGTTTAAATATTATGAGGGAAGAAGGTCTAACTCCAGAAGATTTCGGTCTAGCTGTACAATTACATCCTGACAGCCTTTTACAGGTAACTGCACGTAATAAATCTAAAAATACTGAAGATATGTATCTGAAAATGAATTTAGATGGTACTATGAAAGAAACTAGATGGATAAGCAATGATGCTGATGATATAAGTACTAACGAAGCACTATTGGAACAATTTATTCGTGGACTACAAAATCAGAAATATGAACATAAAGTAGTTAAAAAGAGTTATGTTTGGAGAAATGTTGATATTACAAAGATAAAGGATTTTGTCCTAAACTATAAGCATTACACTAATGATCCTCTAGGTATTAGATCTAGGATGCCGGTTTCATTTATCAGGGAATATCTTAAAGAATCTAATCTGAATTGGGATGTCGTTTTATATAATGGAACTGGTGAAAACCAGTTTATATCTGATTCGGTTTCGATTAATCGTCAATCCCGTAAGGTTAAAGGAAAACAAGGTTATTATGAGGTGACTAATAGAACTCTTTCAAGGGCTAATCCTGAAAAAATAATAGTAAGAGAAGAGTTCAAGGATTTGAGTTCTGCAGAGATGAGAGGGAAAATGGATAGACCTCTATTAATGCTACACGCATTAGAACTTAAGAATGAAGATGATGGTAATACTCATTTAGTTACGGGATTTGGTATTAGTTTTCCTTTATTTAAAGAATCACATAATAGTAGTTTGAAAGTCCGGATAAATCCAGTTTATAAAAAACAATTAGAAGAAGCTTATAGACTAGGAGAAGATGGTGAAGAGTATGACTACACTGATTAATCCATGGGTAAATTTAGATAGATTAAGCAGAATACGAGTTAAAGATAATATTAGTTATGATGCATTTTGGATCATGGATATAAAAAATCAATATGGATTAATGTTACAGTGTGATGAAAATTTCATTCTACCTAATCGGGAAATAAAATTAAATGGAATACAAATAGAGATTGATAATACAACCAATCCTAATAAGCTTATACTATTATTAAATGATAAGAAGGATTGGGAAATATTTTTAACTTTATGCAACGATCTAATCGGAATTATTAAAAATATAGATAAAAATGTTATTACAAAAGTAATAAAGCGTTTAGAAAGATGGCAAAAATTATTACAAAGAAAGTCCTTAAAGAAAATGTCCAAAGAAGAAGAAATGGGGCTGTTTAGTGAATTACTAATACTTCGGGAGTACATTATTCCAAAATATGGATACTTTGATGGTATTCATAGTTGGGTTGGTGCACTTGGTGATAGTCAGGACTTTCTAATGGATAGCCTATCAATTGAAGTTAAATCTCATAGAAGTACTTCTAGTGGATATGTATGGATATCATCTAAGCAGCAACTTAATCCAGAAAAGACCCCACTATATTTAATTGTTTGTTCTTTAACTGAGGTTAGTAGGGGAGAGAATATTAAAAATATTGTTGATTCTATTACAGAATTAATAGATTTTGATAATCTTTTAATAGAGTTCGTAGAAAAACTAGAAAAATATGGTTATATTCCTGAATTACATCAGGAGCTTAGTAGTTTTGTAGTAGATAAGTTTAGTTGTTATGAAGTGAAAGATGATTTTCCGAGAATAGATATTAACAAGGTTTCTCCATGGATTAAAGATTTAAAATATAGTATTGACTTGGCAGGATGTAATGATTACGCAGTGCAAATTACCGATGTTTTAAGATAAACAGGGGTGTTATTTATGATTTCTATAGAAGAATTTCATGAGGATTTTTTGCAATCAGTTTTATCTGATTCAGAGAGTAGAGGATTATTAAAAGCGCAGTCATTCTTTGAATTAGTTTGTGAGGATTTAATGCGAGTTGGGGAACTTACAAATAATTATACTATGGCAGAGTTCATTAAACAGGGAATAGAAGTTTATGGTTATGACTATGATGAAGAGAGAAGATTACTTACTCTGATTAACTTTCAATTTTTCCAATCAGATAATATTGAAACATTGACTAAGCAACAAGTCTCAACAAAGTACAAAAGACTTCAAAAGTTTATAGAATTTAGTAGTAGGGGAATGTATCAAGATTTAGAAGAAACATCTGAAGCATATTCTCTTGCTTACAATATATTTAGATTTATGCAAAACAAGCTTATAGATAAAATAAGATTAATAATTTTAACAGATGGCAAAGTTACAAGAAGTATTTCCGAGATACCTAACCAGACCATTTCGGATATAGAAAGTAGCTTTCAAATTGTAGACATTAATTTCTTATATAGTATATTTCTATCGGAAAATGAATCTGATTCATACGATATAGAGTTAGAAGTTCCGTTCATAAAAGTCAATTCTACTTCTAATGAATATCAATCATACCTGGGCATCTTAAATGGTGAGCAGTTATATAAAATTTATGATGAATTCGGGCAAAAACTTCTTGAACAGAATGTGCGGACTTTTTTACAATTTAGAGGTCAAGTAAATAAAGGAATTAAGAATACAATTCAGTATAAACCTGAAATGTTTTTTGCATATAATAATGGAATAACTGCAACAGCTACAAATGTAGAAACAAAAAACGGCTTAATAACCAAAATAACAGATTTTCAAATAGTAAATGGTGGTCAAACTACTTCTGCAATTTATGCTGCAAAAAAGAACTCAAAACTTGATATTTCTAAAGTTGCAGTTCAAATGAAACTTTCAGTTGTAAACGATTTAGAGAAGAAAAGTGAATTTGTTTCAAACGTTTCACAGTATGCAAATACTCAAAATAAAGTTAATAAGTCTGATTTCTTTTCAAATAGTCCTTTCCATAAAGAAATGAAGGATTATTCTAAACGAATTTGGGTTACTAATAGGGGTGGAACTCAAAGAAGAACACATTGGTTTTATGAAAGAGTACGAGGGGAGTATCTAAATGAACAGGCTTATTTAACAGCTGCTAAGAAAAGACAATTTCAAATTGAGAATCCTAAGAATCAGCTAATTGATAAAACCTTTCTCGCGAAGAGTGAAAATTCTTGGGACAGAAAGCCACATGTTGTTTCTAAAGGTGCTCAATATAGTTTTGTAGAATTTGCAAACTCTGTAACAGATACAATTGAAAAAAATCAACTCGCTATTACTGAAAGTTATTTTAAAGATTCTGTAGCAAGGGTTTTACTCTTCCGTACAACTGAAAAGATTATTTCTAAGGCAGCATGGTATCAAAATGCTTTTAGAGCACAGACAGTCACTTATTCAATAGCACTATTGTCACATGTAATAAAAAAGAAAAATCTCTATTTAGATTTTAATAGGATATGGGAGGACCAAAGGTTACCAGTTGAATTAGTAGATCTATTAAAAGATATTACAAAAACTGCTTATTTTACAATTACAGATCCACCTGATGGTGCTGCCAATGTTGCACAATGGTGTAAGAAAGAAGGATGCTGGCAAGTAGTTAGTAAAATTGAAATTAATCTTAATTCTATAACCAAATTACTCAAGAGTAAAGAAGAAGCAAAATTTGAAGAAAAGATAGATAAAGAAAATAAAAAATTGGATACTGGGATAGAGATGCAATCCTTTGTTGTTAAGACTAATATAGAAGATTGGATACAACTATATGGGTACTACATGAGCGAAGGAAATATTAGATCTTTGACAATCACGCAAAGGGATATACTAAAAAAATATTCAGAAGGAAAAATAGTTGTTCCTTCTGAAAAACAATCAAAAGTTCTATATTACTTGTACCAAAAAGCTCTTGATGAAGGATGGGACGTACTAATTTCGAACTAATGATACTAAATTGAAATCTAATAAAGAAGAGATGGGGGAGAAGAACCCCCGTCTTTTTTCTTTTTTACTCCATTGCATTCTGTCTTAGTAGTTTGTATATGTGTTGTGGTATAATTTTAATTTAAGCATGACAAAGATAGGGAAAAGAATAATCGGAGTGGTAATATTGAGTGATAACTGGGGAGGATTTCGAGAAGGATCCGGTAGAAAAATAATAGATAGAAAGAATAAAAAAAAGGGGTATACATTTCAGTTGACGGAAGAGGAAGTTAGTTTTATTGAAGCCCACGATGGAAAAAGTAGAAGTGAAGCTTTAAGAAAGATATTACATGAATTTAAAAACTTGAAAAAGTGATTCGTTTTTTCAAGTGTTGATGCTATAATGGAGTTAAAAGAATTGCTAAGGGGAAAATCATATGAAGTATACAGTTGGAAGTCTTTTTGCTGGAGTTGGAGGCATTGATTTAGGTTTCAAAAATGCTTCCTATGAGGAAGACTATTTTGAACTTATTTGGGCAAATGAGATTGATGAATATGCCGCAGCAACTTACCTAGAGAATTTTAATCATCATGTTATTATTGGCGATATTGAAAAAATAGTGAAACCAGAAAGGGCAATAAATTCAACCGAAGAAGAAGAATATAAGCTAAAAAGGGAAGAAATACTTAGTCAGAAAATTGATATATTAGTAGGTGGTTTTCCTTGCCAAGCGTTTAGTATTGCGGGATATAGAAAAGGTTTTGATGATGAAAGAGGAGTTTTATTTTGGAGTATAATTGATCTGATAAATTTACTAAAAAAGAAACATTTCAAACCCAAAATTCTTTTTCTAGAAAACATTAAAAACCTTAGAACACATGACAATGGAAGAACGTTCGAAATAATAAAAAATGAATTGGAATCCTTAGATTATATTGTCAAAGAAAAGATAATTAATACAAAAGATATTACAAACCTACCTCAAAATCGTGAAAGAATATATATTGTTGCATTTCAGGATCCAAAAGTTGCAAAACAATTTACTTTATTTGATAAGATAGAACAATTTAAGATAGAAAAGGATGAAAAACAAAGAATACGAGAAATTAAAAGTTGTTTAGATCTTGATTTAAGTAAAAGGAAAAATGACAATGAAAAGTACTTTTATACTAAAGAGAAATATCCTTTTTACTTTTTATCTGAGGAAGAATATTATGCAATGGATGTAAAAGAGAGAAAAGAGCAACGTGTTAATATTGAAGAACAAATAAGAGATGAATATGAATTTTATCAAATAAGAAGAGGAATGTATATTAGACAAAACAAAAGTGGAGTTTGTCCTACTTTAACCGCAAATATGGGAACTGGTGGACACAATGTTCCATTAATAAAAGTAAAAGATGGAATTAGAAAATTAACACCTGAAGAAACTTTTAGATTACAAGGATTTCCAATTGGTAATGGTTATAAGTTACCAAGTACTATAAATGGGAAGCCTGTATCAGAAGGAAGATTATATAAACAGGCTGGAAATGCAGTATCGGTTGACGTAGCTCAAATAATTGCTATTGAAATTATAAAGGCTCTTAATCACGTTAGAAAAACTAATTCAGTAGAAAGAGAAAGTATGATATCTATTGGATTGTAGATTTCAAGATGAAAATGTATCTCATACAATAAAGCATAATGAATTTTTGCGGGGGATAAAATGGCGTTTATAGATGTTAAAAAAATCAAGAGAGTTGAAAAAGATTGTAATTTGATACACAAGGAAGTTGAAGCAAGTTATTCCAGCTTCAGTAGTACAAATGGAACAAAATATGTACAAATAGATACTTATGGAACGAATGATCGATTATATCGAGGGAAGATCAGCCAATCTATTCAAATAGATAAAAATTCAGCAGAAAAACTCATTCAGATTCTTAAAAAAGAGTTCGGATTATAAAGATTTAAATTAATATCATTATCAATATTAATATTAGCCTTTTATAAAAACAATGCTCATTATAATAAGCATTGTTTTTATATTTTCTAGTACTTGCTTGGGTTTGACACAGGATTTTTGAATTAACAGTTGTATTTGTATAAAGTTCTAAGGTAAAAGATGTGTATTGTGTATAGTGGACAGTTTGAAGCAACAATAAGGTGTTTTGAGCAGAACAATTGAGAGGTTAAATACTTAATATAAATTCGAAATATTGTTTAAACCATAGTGGATGATTTTGAGTTGAAAAATTATGTTGAATTCATTTGACTGAGATTTCGTAATCGAAGATTACGATTAAAATGCCAGAATTATGTTAAAATTGTATGAGAAAGTTCTAAAATGAAAAAATGAATTATTACAGATAGGTTCTTATGAAAAAATAACGTTAGATGGTGAGTACGTGAAAATAGTAAAAAGTTGGTCCAAACCAAATTTAAAAAATTTAATTGGAAGAAAACAAATAGATTGGTCTATTTTTATTAATGGTACTACAATTCCCAAAGAGTTTTATGAAGACTTTGCTGAAGCTAATGGTAGTCAACCTTTAGAGGTTGGAGAAAGTGTGCCTCTAAAGTTGATTTATGAAGGAAAATTATATGAGGTTAAACTGGTTAACGTAAGAAGGCCAGAAGGAAAAGAAAAAGGTTCTTTACAAATTAGATATGATAAAAATGATGAACTAAAAGAATTATTAAAGAGAGAATTTGCTACTTCCCATGGTTATCTATTGCAGGAACGGGATGGAAAAAAGTCTAAAAAGCCAATAATAACTCCAAAGGAACTGTCTGAGTTCATAGACTTTTTTAAAACTGGTGATCCTTATATTTATAAGATGGCTTTTAGGACAAAACATGAGAATGAGGGTAAACCTACATTCTGGTGGGTTAATATGGGGAAGGCATATAAACAGCAAAGAGATGGTGAATTCCTATGGGCACCTCAAAAAACAAAACAAGGTAGAGCGGTTTCATATCATGTTAGACTGCTAGAAGCAAAGGCTGGTGATATTGTTTTTTGCTATTCAGAGAAGACTATTCGATCTATTGGTATTGTAAAGGAAAAAGCAGAAGTAGCACCAAGGCCATCAGAAGTTGCAAGTAATGAATGGGAGGAAAAAGGATATTTAGTTGAATTGTCTTATTTTGAGTTGAATCCATTCATAGGTAAAGATGAAATTCCAAAGGACTGGAGAATAAAAGAGCAAGGCCCCTTTGACGTAAATGGAAACTTAAACATGGGATTTTTCTACGCATTATCAGATGAGTTTGCAATGAACTTATATCAATTGTTTGAAGATAGGTTTGATATTCAAGTTGGAAGAAAAATTAAAGAATATAAATCTGTCTTTTTTGGAAATGAAAAAATAGAAGAAAAGGAAAAAGTATCTATGACTGGTAGGGAAGTTATTGATCATATTCATTCTTACATAAAATCCAAAGGCTTCTACTACGAAAAAGAAGAAGTCATAAATTTCTTCCTTTCACTAAAAACAAAACCCTTCGTCATCCTTTCCGGTATCTCCGGAACAGGAAAAACCATGATTGTCCGTTGGTTTGCTGAAGCAATCGGTGCAACAGAAGCTAACGGACAATTTACCATTATTCCTGTTCGTCCAGACTGGAGCGATGGCTCTGACTTACTAGGATACACAGATATAAAAGGTGATTTCAAAGAAGGACCTTTAACTAAAGTAATTAAAACAGCAAGTGATCATCCGGAGAAACCATATATCGTACTCTTAGATGAAATGAATCTTGCTCGAGTTGAATATTATTTTAGTGACATCTTAAGCGTCATGGAAAGTCGCTCATTCAACGAAGAAGGTGATATTGTAACTTCTGTAGTGCTAACGGAAGAGATAGCGGGTAAAAATTTCTATCTACCTGCAAACCTTTATATCGTTGGTACTGTAAATATGGATGAGACAACACATCCATTTAGTAAAAAAGTGTTGGATCGTGCAAATACGATAGAATTTAATCGAGTCCAATTAAATTACTTAGACTTTCTACAAGAACTTGAAGAAGTAGAACCGATTGCTATACAACAAGAAGTTCTAGAATCTAAATATGTTCACTTAAAAGATTTATATAAAGATAATCCTGATGTGGTGCATAAAGTAACCAGAGAATTAGAAGTTGTAAATAAAATACTAGAAAAGATACAAGCCCATGTAGGTTATCGCGTAAGAGACGAAATATGTATGTACATTGCTTACAGCGAAGAAGGACAAGTTATGGATTTTAATCAAGCAATGGATCATTGTTTACTACAAAAAATACTTCCACGGATTTCTGGGAGTGATAGTCGTGTGAAAGATGTCCTAGATGAATTAATTAAATTGTGTGCTTTTGAAATATCTGAAGATGTTGATAATGTCGATTTAACTTATGCTAAATATCCTAAAAGTGCAGAAAAGCTAATAGAGATGCGTAGGAGGTTAGTCGATGGTTTCACTTCCTTCTGGATCAGTTAATAGTGATGTGGAGTTGCTTCATATTGAAACAAATGAAATGACCATTGTAATCAAAGGAAAGCCGTATCATGAGAAATATGAAGGATTAAACCAATATCGAAGTATGGACTTTCATGATCCAATGACACTAGATATTAAAGGGGATGGGATTTCCTCTGTCCGAGTGTTTGATATTAATGAATTGGATCTTCAAGAAAAATATCTTCATCGTCCAATTTTCTTTGAAAACGGTGTTTACCAACTCGTTGTCTATCCTAAAGAAAATAGAAGTTTATCTTTTTATCATGAAAATCAGGGGTTAAGGAATTCTGTTGGGGAAGTAAAAGTAGGTGACAGTTACGTATTAATGGGAAATTTACACTTTCCAAATGAAGTTGGTCTTTCTACCTTTGAAATACGAGAAAATAATCAAACCATATTATCTGTTACTATAGAGATTTTCCCTACAAAACTTGATTATCGAAAAGATTATGTGAAGCTCTTAGAAGAAATAAATGACGAAATATATAATCTTGCTTTTCACTTTATTAGAAAGACGTATCTAGGTGCAAAAGCAAAATTAGAGGGCACACCATCAAGAGCAGAGTTTTATCGTTTAATGAAGTCTCATTTTAAAGAGCTATATCAAGCTATTGATAGAATTGAGCGTCAACCTCATCATAAGTTGGTAAAAACATATAAAAAGGTGAGAGGAGATCAATTAAGTAAGCAAGACCAAAAAGGGTTACAGTTCTTAAAGAAGCGTCCGCATCTTTTTGTTGAAACAAATAACGGAATTAAAATAATTGATAGTCACTTTATGCCCGTAAGTGGTTTAAACATCAAAAAAGATTTAACATATGATAACCACGAAAACCGTTATATTAAATGGGTGATGTGTCGTCTAATCGAAAAATTAGATGATTTAATTTGGAAGCTATCCAATCCAAATTCATACTATGATTTTAAGCCAGACCAAGAGATAATAAATGAACTTAATAATATGAAAATAAATCTTCATAAAAAAGTAAGGAATACATTCTGGGGACAAGTAGGGAAATTAGACCGATCAATAATGAGTTTGGTATTACAAATGGCTCCGGGTTATCGTGATGTATTTAAAATCTTCTTATTCGTTTCTCGAGGTTTAGAACTCCAAGGGAAGATTTATCAATTGTCGGTAAAAGATGTGGCAACTCTTTATGAGTATTGGACATATTTGAAATTAGGGCAGATCCTTGGTAAGAAGTATGAAATGGTAGACCAAGATATTATTAAAGTTAGTAGGGAAGGGTTATTTGTTAATTTGCAACAGAATTCTACTGCTAAAAGAGTGTTCAGACATCCACATACTAAGGAGAAAATTACACTTACTTATCAGCAACGAGAAGGACGATTACCTACTACTACTCAAATTCCTGACACAATGTTAAGTATTGAGAAAAAGGGAAAAGACTACGAATACCAATATGTATTTGATTCCAAGTACCGTGTAGATTTCGCACTTTCTAATACTTCTTATGGCAGAATTTATAATGGAATTCCGGGACCAATGGAAGAGGATATTAACACGATGCATCGTTATCGGGATTCTATCGTAGTTAGAAATGATGGTCCGTTTGAACGAAAGGCTTTTGGAGCCTATGTGCTTTTTCCATGGAATAATGAAGAGATATATCAAGATCACAAATTATATAAAAGTATTGATGAAGTGAACATTGGAGGATTGCCTTTCTTACCGAATGCAACACAATTAGTGGAGCAATTCTTAGAACATCTAATTGATAAGAGCCCTGAAGAGATTCAAGAAGAAGGAATTTTACCAAGAGGATCACTAAATGAATGGAATTCCTCACTTCAAGAAAAGGTAATAGTTATTAAAGTATCAGAAGAAGAGGAATATAAATACTCCTTACAAAATCGTATTATAGAATTGTCAAATCCCCGGTTAAGTAAAGGTTGGCAAGAGGCAGAGTACGTGGCATTGTATACCACTAATGAAGTGATGGAAAAGAACGGTATTTACTACTATGGTAAAATTAACGATATTAATATTAGTGAAGATACAGTGCTTTTCCATATTGACCATTGGAAAACTTTATCTAGTGTAATTAAGCCAGTTGGCTATGGTATCTCAAACTATGTGATTACTATGATCGATAATCTATTAGAAGCAAAGGAACTTCCGGAACTTTTCATGAAGTCAAAGGAAGAGATGACGATTTGGCGAATGCTTAGAAGATTATCAGATAGTGTACAGTCCCGATTGGATAATCAGATTGTTGATGAAGCAAAAAAGGTAGTGCAGTTCACTATGAAGAATATAAGTATTGAAATAGAAGATGAATACATTTTACTATTAAGATTTGATTCAGAAGAAAGAATTCCCATTAGCGAACTGAAAGAAAAACCTTCTAAGGTATTTAAAAGAGTTACTCAGTTTATGTCATAACCCTATAATGAATGTCGAAACTGCTCTCAAATAATAATATAGAAAAAAATGATTACAACTACGATAAGCAGAAGCAAACCAATCAAGGTTACTTCTGCTTTTAATTTTCTAGCAAGCAAATGTTGAATTTTCTCTGGATTATAAATTTAGTAGTTTCCATTACCTTGAGTTAGGAGGCAATATGGTGACTAATAGAAAGAAGAATAACTAAGTAATAGAAATTTCAGATACGAATACCCAAGTTTAATTATGGTGTGAAAAGAGGCTACCTTTTGAACCAAAAGGATGTCTATTAGATATGAGAAATGACCTAAGAGAAGCAATATCTTCTTTAAATGAATCTTCGTACCTTTACTGTCTATATGAATCAGAAGTAAGTGGTTTTTTCGATATAGAAAATGTCCTGCTTTATAATGTTGGTAGCAAACCTTTCAAGATTTGAATGTACCTATATAGACATAGACAAGACAAAGAAGAAGTAGATCCTGTCCATTACTATGGATCTCAAATTGGTCCATTAAGTCCACTTGCGAAAGAAAGATTTCTAACTTGGCGGAAGAAATTTAGTGATGAGGTGATTTGTGCTGCAATTGAGCTTGGGAGAATGGTGCGAAAAGAATAGGGTATATCGTGAAGATTATACAGGAATGGGAACAGAATGGATTGAAGACAGTAGGAGAGGTACTTGCTTATCGTCAGGAAAAAGTAACTCGCAGTCAGAAGCCCTTTTATCCTAGAAAGAAGAATGCCCAAGGCTCTCTGTCCATCTTTGATGAACTTAGGAGGGGAGGCTAGTGAATCGGCAAGAAGCGATGGATGTATTGGAAACGATTAAGCTATTGTATCCAAAATATGAGTTAACGCTAGAGAAGGGAAGAATTCTTATCCCATTACTAGAGCGGATGGAATATGGGTTGGTGATGGAGAATCTAACAAACTATGTGGCTAGAAGCCTTTTCCACCAACGATTGCGGATATTGTTGCCCACCCTTCTGAGGAAAATAAGAATTAAGAACAAATGAAGATGTGGCGTGAGGAAGCAAGAAGGGTTCCAGAGACTGTGAAGCATCGTTTTCAGGAAGCATTAACAAATCTAGTTAGGAGTAAAACAAGAATATGAAGATGAGAACTATGAAGCAGAAGCGGCGGTACTTGGCACAGTATTAGTGGATGGAATACTTATTAAGGAGTTGGTGGTACAGGAAGAATATTTCCACTTTGCCAATCATCGGATAATCTTTTTATCAATGAAAAAAGCAGCTGAGAAGGGGGAACTCATTGATGTCGTGGACGGCAACGACATTCCTAGTTGTTATTGAAATGGGAGTGTCCTCAATAGATTTTAGGGAGAAAATTAAGGGCATTTTATAAGTTCAACCATAATAGGATTAAGTAGTAATATTCTGGAAAAAAGGTGGATAATAAAGTACTTATAGAGCAATTAAAAAAATACCTGAGTTAAAGTTAAATAGTATTTGTAATGACCAAGTAAATGGTGAGTGTATTACCCGCAATCCTAAGAGTAGAAGAAAAAATGTGAATGGAAAGATAGGGGGAATTTGTCCACCACAAATCTGGAGGTTTTACTGTTTGATAATATGTTAAGGGCTTAATTGCAATGACCGAATCAATACTATAGTAGAATGGTATAGAAAATGTTCACCTGAAAAGAAAGAGCATTGGGTAAAAGGAAGAAGTGCTTTTGAACTAGCAACTTTTTGGTTGGAAAAAGGAACAACATCTAATCCAATATTAGCATTATTAGGATCTAATCCAGACACTAAAGATATTACATTAGCATATGGATCACCTGAGTATGAATCAAGATTTGATAAATATGGAAAAGGTAGACAACATGACTATATTGCGCTTGGTGAACAGGGATACGATAAGGTAAATGAAACAATCGAAAGCTATTATATGATATCTATAATAAAACAACTAAACGGAGATAGAACTCGAGTAACAAATAGAATTGAGAATTAATAGTAGCTATTTTTGAAAAGCCGCTACCTCTTGCTATTTTATCAATGCAATATCAGCTTATTCATGCGATTGCTGGAACGCGATCTGAGTTAAAAAACAAACTGGAAGAGAGGCAGTCTAAATAGTATATACATTTTTAACTGAAAAGGCGAATCCTGATTAAATAAAAGAAAATGAGAACGAATTGAATTAGTTGATTGGGGTTTTATCCAATAATCAATTATCCAAAATAAATGCAGGGGATATGTCGGTCTATTTTATTCACCAGGAAGCGAAATAATTCCATTTGACATACCTTTTTATATTGGAAAAGTTGACACAAAATGAAAGTATAAGAATAAAAACAATGCTCTAGTTAATAAGAGTATTGTTTTTTCTTTATATTAAGTAGCTTGCATCTTAAGTGTAACAAAAAGCCCCCGTCATAACCACACTAAAACCGACCCAAATACAATAAGAAACAGATAGACGAACAATACGCTAAGTGTTCGTCTTTTTAATTTTCTTACAATATTTTTTTGTCCAAGGCTTGTTCCGCCTATTTATCGAAAGTCTTCTCCTCCCCATAACCAATTACCACTACTTCCGTATCCCTATAATCTTTCAGTAATTCACGAAACTCATTATCCTTATCAATCATATTCTCAACTATCGGAAAAGCCCGCAATAAATTGGTTAAAGATTCTTTTGATGGAGCTGTCACTTCTGATGGGAAGGAATGACTCGGAATCACATATTTCACATCCAGCAAATGTTTTACAGCATATGCGGCTTCTTTTGGTCCCATTGTTAATTGTCCAGCTGAGGATAGGATTGCAATTTCTGGCTGGTATACGTCTTGTATTAATTTCATATCATACATTAATGCAGTATCACCAGAGAAGTACAGGGTGTAATCATCCACAAAATCAAAAATATACCCTGCAGCCTCACCTGCATACATTGGACTTTTCTCTGTTTCCCCGTAGGAAGAAGTATGTTTTGCCTGCACCATTGTTGCTGTCACATCCCCTAATGAAACAGATCCTCCTAGATTAATCGGAAATACATTTTTGATTCCTTGTTGAAGTAAAATCATAGCCAATTCGTATTGTGCAACGATTAGTACATCTGGCTTATGCTCTACTAATTTAGATAGTCCGCTTGTATGATCAAAATGTCCATGAGTCAAAAATACACAATCAATGGACTGATAGAATTCTTCCTTATCTAAGTCCCCTGGAAAACCAGGATTCAAATCAAAAAATGGATCGATTAAGTAATTTTTCTCCTCATTACTTTTTAATATGTACATTGCATGGCCAAGGCGTTGGATCCTCATTAAATCTCCCCCATAAAATGAAATAAATGTCTTTAATAATATATTCTGCCTAGCGAGGAAAAAGAAGTGGGGCGAGGGACAGTGACCTGCTTTCCTATTCAGAACTGTAAAAAGTATATCTTTAGCATTTTTATCTGTAAGATAAGGGTCAGACTATACAATTAGGGACAGTAAACCTGACCCTCTGTCCCGATAAAAAAAAGACTCTTGACAAAATACAGTACTTTGTAATACTATATACTTGTAATAAGTAACACGGATTACCGGTATCACAGAATACTGAAAATAGTGAAATGAAAATGAGGGATTAATTTGGAAAATATCACAGAAATGCTGAAAGGGGTGCTTGAGGGGTGTGTGCTTGAAATCATTAGCCGCGGGGAAACTTACGGCTATGAAATCACGCAACAGCTACGGGAACTTGGCTTCACTGATGTGGTTGAAGGCACTGTTTATACGATTACCATGCGGCTTGAGAAAAACAATCTGGTTAACATTGAGAAAAAGCGATCCACTATGGGACCTCCAAGAAAATTTTACACGCTCAACGCAGCAGGCCAAGAGCATCTTGAAACTTTTTGGGAAAAATGGGAATTCATCTCAAGCAAAATTAACGAACTAAAATTAAAACAAGATAGAAAGGAAGAGTAATATGAATTTTATTGAAAAAATAATTGGAAGTCTGGATGACAAGCGCGAATGGAAGGCGATGGAGGGGCGTGCTAAGGCACTTCCAAGTGAGTACCGCAACGCATACAATGCTATCAAAAAATATATATGGACCTCTGGTGGTCCCTCTGACTGGGAGGACATTAACCGTATCTTTGGTGGCATTCTAGAACTCTTTGAGGGGGGGGCAGCGGAAGGTAAGAAAGTCACTGACCTAACAGGGGAAGATGTGGCTGCTTTCTGCGATGAACTAGTAAAGGACTCGAAAACATGGATGGACAAATATCGCACGAAATTGAACAATACGATTGATCGTGACTGACTTGGAATTCCTAGTGGATGTTCCTAGCAGTGAAACTAATGAAGTA
The DNA here is from genome assembly GCF_000577245.1 of Paucisalibacillus algeriensis. Classification (GTDB taxonomy): domain Bacteria; phylum Bacillota; class Bacilli; order Bacillales; family Amphibacillaceae; genus Ornithinibacillus. The sequence continues at coordinate 443,464 of NZ_CBYO010000022.1, read as the reverse complement.
TCATGAAGTGAATGAGAAAAAAGTAAATTCAATAAAAATACCGACTGAATAGCTGGTTACAAATGTGGGTTACCACCTTCACTATTCAGTTTTATTTTTAACCTAGTAGTAAGTTATACAGGTTACCGGTGAGACTAAGTAGTGAATGTTGTAATCTAGCTTACATGGTACTCGACAAGATAATTACCCAGCTTTGTCTGAAGGCAAGTAACTTACTCGCTTCTCAGACAAAGCTACCTAAGTATCAAATATTGAAAGTGGCTCTACAACGATTTTTAAAAGGAGGAAAAAGTATGAGTAACGTAGCGATTTCTGTAAAAGGGTTAAAAAAATCCTTTAAAGACAAGAGAGTCTTAAAGGGAGTGGATTTTGAGGTGCAGCATGGCGAAATTTTTGCATTGCTTGGCTCAAATGGAGCTGGCAAGACAACGGCGGTCAACATCCTTTCTACGCTGTTGAAGCCAGATGGTGGCGAAGTAGGTATTTGTGGCTTTGACGTCCAGCGTCAACCAGACCATGTTCGCAATAGCATTAGCTTGACAGGGCAGTTCGCAGCTTTAGATGGCATGCTCACAGGAAGGGAAAACCTGATGATGATTGCCAAGTTGCGGGGAGTTTCGAATCCTGCTCAAGTCTCCGACAATCTACTAGCAAGATTCGATCTGAACGATGCTGCCAGCCAGCGGGCCGAACAGTACTCTGGCGGGATGAAGCGCCGGCTTGACATCGCCATGAGTTTAATCGGGAAGCCAGCAGTCATTTTTCTTGATGAACCGACGACAGGTCTTGACCCCGAAGCACGGATTGAGGTTTGGGATACCATCAAGGAGCTTGCGGGTGCCGGCAAGACTATCTTGCTGACAACCCAGTACCTGGAGGAAGCCGAACTACTTGCTGACCGTATTGCCATCCTGCATGGCGGAAAGATTATTACGACCGGTACCCTTGCCGAACTCAAGGAGATGTTCCCGAAAGCCCAAGTGGAGTACATCGAGAAACAGCCGACATTGGAGGAAATTTTCCTCGCAATCATCGGTAAAAGAGGAGGAAATGTAGATGAAAAGTAAAACATGGGTATTACTAGGGCGATTAATGCGAAACATCATGCGTAGCCCAGATACGATTATCACGATTGCGATTACGCCGATCATGATGATGCTACTGTTTGTATACGTATTTGGCGGTGCTATAGAGACAGGTACGGATAACTACGTCAATTATTTATTGCCGGGAATCTTGCTGATGGCTATCGCATCCGGAGTTGCTTACACTTCTTTGCGGCTGTTTACGGATGTAAAGAGTGGGCTGATGTCGCGTTTCATTACCATGCCCATCAAGCGCTCGTCGGTATTATGGGCTCACGTGTTGACCTCGCTTGTTTCCAATGCTCTTACTGTCGGGGTGGTTATCCTAGTTGCGCTTTTGATGGGCTTCCGTTCCAGTGCTGATATCCTGGCTTGGCTCGTGGTAGCTGGGTTACTTGGGCTGTTTACTCTAGCGCTAACATGGGTAGCGATTATTCCCGGTTTGACTGCGAGGTCTATGGAAGGGTCGTATGCTTACTCGTACCCGCTGATTTTTCTGCCGTTTATCAGTTCGGCCTTTGTTCCCACCGAAACTATGCCTAAAATTGTCCGTGCGTTCGCTGAGAACCAGCCAGTAACTTCAATCGTAAATGCGATTCGTACCCTCTTGGATGAAGGGGCTGTTAGTAACGATATCTGGACTGCGCTTGCTTGGTGCGTCGGTATCATGGTCATCGCTTACTTCTTCGCCATTAAAGTATTTAAACGCCAGTTAGGATAAGTACATCATTATGGGATTAGACATATCAATAGCCAAATGTATTTGCAATCACATGGAATAAATAGATATTTTTCCAATAATAGGGTTCATATATCTTAATGCACATTTATTATTGAATAATTTGATGCCCACTTATGATGGATGTAGAAAATTATAAATAAAATCCAATCAGCCAGATAAGAGAATCCTATGTTCCACCATAAACCATGTTCAATAAAGCCAATATATAAAAAAAGCAGTTCAAGAAAAATGGAGAATATAGACCAGTAAAATATATGGCGTGTAACCAATAAAACCGTTTGTCTTTTGGGTAATGACTGAAGAAAAAAATAGATAACCACAAAGTATAACCCAAATCCATTCATTAATTGAATATAAAAAAGTTCTATCTTTGTTCCCGGATAATGCCATAAAGGATACACAAACATCATCAAATCCGTAATTAATGCCAAAATAATACCCATGTAGCCTGTGAGCACATACAATGGGAATTTCTCTTTATTTGAAAAAGATAAAAATGCTATCCAACTTATAATAAAAATGACTGATCCAATGAGCACCGAATAAGCACCTTCTATCATCGATCTGTTTTGTACAGATTCTTAAAGATATCTTTTTACAATATCTCGAAAATATACTTTATAGCAATTAGACGATGCCGTAAATGGGTGCGTTTGTTGAAGTATAGAAGTAGAAAAGGAAAAAGATATATAAGGTTTGTGAAAAATGACCCAGCTGTTAAAAGATTTTAATGATATGGAGAATTTAAGTAGTTTTAATTTGAATTTAGTTTTTGATGGTAATGTATTTACTCCCTTTTCCAGATGGATCTGAAAAGAGAGGGATTTAAGACATAATCTGAAGAAGAGAAGGAATTTACCAAACGTGAATTAGTTATTGCCAGAGTGATTAATATGTCGAGTTAAACATTAATTCTTTGCTAGGAATATATTTGTAGGTAAAATGCACTATTTTGCAAATATATCCTTTTATCAAACTTTTTTCCATTGTAATATCAAAGTATTAGTAAAAGGAACCGTAGAGAGGAAAGTGAAAAGCAGAAGCTGACTCTTATTTAGACACTTCGGCTTTTTATTTTTGGTTTATGGATAAGGAGGAAGAAGCTAATACGATGAGATTTACTAAAAGAACTAAACTATCGAACAGAATATTATTATGGTTGCTTATAGGAATGTTTATCTTAGTTGGCGGCACGGACAAAGAAGAAACAGAGGATAAGGTTAGTACCCTGGAGGATAAAGATTTAGAAATAGCGGACGGGGTAGATGAGGTAGAATCTAATCCCTTAGAAGAGGACATAACCTTTGGCGGTAAGGTCTTCGTAGAGGATGATAGAATCCGAGTGATGGGAGAGAGTAATTTAGCAGAAGGAACTGTTGTATCAGGAGAATTATATAAATCTCCTTTCAGCGAAGTGCGTGATAGTACCACACTTATCACAGGAGAAGAATCTTCGGTTGATGAGAATGGGCATTTTGAGATGGAATTTCTTTATGAAAAGTATTCCGATATGGATTTTCTAGAACGATTTAATGGAAGTATACTGGAAGTGGAATTGGAAGTGAAGATGGGATACAGCCAATCCGATGAAATTGTAGAGCTGTATGGTAGAAATGGTGATAATCTTCGAGGACCAATTGTTTATAAAGAGTTGAGTTTTGGTGAATTGCATCAATTTTTGTATATACCTATTTATGTGAGGATTGGAGGTAATCAATCCGAATACGTTATTGAAGTACCCGAACGATCTCCATTTCCAGAAGACTATGGGGATCCGAAAGTACGGATAGATATAGAAGAGATAACTCACGATCATGAATTCTTTTATGTCAAGGGGAAAACAAATTTAATAGAGGGAACTTTTCTTAGGGGAGGATATCAATCTTCGGAAATAAGTAAATTTCCACAAGGCTTTTATCATAATACAACACATGTCCAACCTGATGGATCGTTTGTTTTTCGTGCTGATTATCATACATTAGCAGAGGATGGCTTCATCCGCATCATTGCCAAACCTATTGATTTACACTTAGCTAGTAATATTTTGTATGATGCTTATGGTGAAGATTTCGAACGAATAGAAGGCGAATATGTAACTTTCGATGAACTAGATAAGAAAAATGAAATTGAAATTATTCTCTACCCATCCATTCCTGAAATAGAAGTACCAGAAGAAACAAACGTCACGGAGGATGATGGGGAAATTAAAATCCAAGTACCAGATAGTATTCTGTTTGACTCTGATAAGACTGAAATAGAGCCAGATGCTAAAAAGACATTGAGTGAGATTATCGAGATGTTGGAAGTATTGGAAGCAGGAACAAAGATTCAAATTAATGGTCATACTGATTCAGAAGGGGAGCCAGATGATAATAAAACACTTTCAGAAAATAAAGCCCGTGCAGTTGAAGCGTATTTGACGGGGAATGGAAATATAGCCCACCTTGACATATCAACAGATGGCTACGGTGAGAAATGGGCAATTGCTCCGAATGAAGATGAAGAGGGAAGAGAGCGAAATCGACGAGTTGAGATTGTCATTAACCCAAAGGATGTTAGGGAATAGCCGTGGAAGGTTCACTCTCTAGGTAGGATATGAAAATGCTGCGCTTAATACGTTGCTGAAGGGAATCTTATATGAAAAAAACACTTATGTTCATATTTTTTATTGTGATTTTAGCAGGATGTGTAAGTGGGAATAAAGATGTTTATCAATTCGATGGAGTATCCATGTCACCCACAATAAAAGATCAGCAAAAAGTAGTAGTTGATAAAGACTACTACACAAAAAATGAAATTAAACGTGATGACATTGTTCTCTTTAACCTCGAAGAAAACCAACATATAAAAAGGGTAGTAGGTCTACCTAATGAGTTGATACAAATAATAGATGGTACTATTTACATTAATAAAGAGCCATTAGAAAGTGAATATACCTTTGTTGATGTATGGAGTGATAAAATACATGAAGAAGGTATTCAATTAAAGAGTGACGAGTACTATATTATTGGAGATAGCCTTGTGCCCATGACAAGCAAGGATAGTAGATCTGTAGGTCCTATAGCTAAGAAAGATATTCTAGGAAAAGTAGTTGAAATAAAATAGCTCCATAAACATTAAGAAGTATTGTCCACTCATTTATTCATAAGAGGATAACTCTTGTTAAGAAAAGGTAAGATTGAGAAGTAATATACATAAAGTAAAGGTGCAATATTGATATAATTAGGGGGAATATTCATTGTCAAAAGGGTTGCTTCATCATATTGAAATATATGTATCGGATATAAAAAGAACCGTAGATTTTTGGGGTTGGTTTCTTGAAGAGTTAGGCTACACTTCTTTTCAAGAATGGGAAGGCGGACAAAGTTGGAAGTTACATGACACGTACATTGTTTTTGTACAAGCAGACGACAGGTTTTTAGATATTCCATACCATAGATGCCGGGTAGGTCTTAATCATCTGGCGTTTCACGCAAATTCGCGTCAACACGTAGATGAAATGACAACGAAATTAAAAGAGAAAGGAATAAACATTCTTTATCAAGAAAATCACCCTTTTGCTGGGGGGAATAATTATTATGCTGTGTACTTTGAAGATCCAGATAGAATAAAAGTAGAACTTGTGGCTCCTGAATAGTTATTCAAGTAATGGGTGTGTACTAGCAGGATAAGGATAAGGTGAAAGTCGATTTAAAGTGTTGGCTTTGGTCTGCGTACAATAGCCTGAAACCAAAAACCAATTGCACATGCAAATTGATCTTTGGTTTCATTAAGCTTTAGGGTTTAATCGTCTATTACTGCCTTGCCTTGTTCACGTAACATATTTAACGATGTAACCATTTGATTTATCGCTTCATCCGTATGTCTTTCCCAAGAACCTAATTCAGCAATTATTTTCAAAGGAGATTTAGACCTGTATGAACGTGTTGGGTTTCCCGGAAATCTTTTGTCAGTTAAATTAGGATCATTTTCAAAATCACCTAATGGTTCTACAATATAAATTCTTTCTTTTGATTTAGATGTAGCTAATTCGGCACCCCATTTTGCTGCATCTAATGTTGCAGTAAAATAGATATAGTTAGATTTTTTATCTTGGTAATTTGAAAAGTGTTGGGCTTCTAATAAATCTCCAATTTTCATTTCTGCTTTCGTACCATGAAAAAAAGGACCACTATCTAAGACATCTTTTTTATCATTCATACTTTTAACACCTCTTATATGTTAGATTTGTGTATAAAGTATAGTATATGAACTACAAAAGAGTAGCCTATAAATATTTTTTATCTCGTAGTATAATATAATTAGAGAGAATGAATTAAAAGACCAATACTTACACTAACAAAACGGGAGCCCGGTTATCGACAGGCTCCCATCTTTATTAGACATTTATCTCTAGTCCATACCTATACCTAAAACTTTCCCCAGCTTGCAGTACTTTATTCACTCCAGGGTACCCATAAGCATAATCGAAGCCACTCAATCCACCGGATTGGAAAAAGTCTCTTATCATATTTTTCTCCAAAATAATCTGTGGCATTCCAACCCCAACTACAATAATCCCTTGCAATCGTTCACCTTTTATATGCGATATATTTTATATAAGATAAGTCGAGCATCGATATAATTGTTTCGGTAAGATAAATGCATGAAAGGAGGGAAGTAATGCTACACGAATTAAATCAAGTAATGGACTATATTGAAGAGCAGTTAACCGAGCATCTATCACTTGAAATGATTTCTGAATATGCTGGTGTCTCTGATTATCACTTTAGAAAAATATTTTTTTATCTCTCGGGATTAACACTTAGTGAATACATCAAAAATAGAAAGTTGTCGGAAGCAAATAAGGATTTATTACAAGGAGAAAAGGTAACGGATGTCGCTTTTAAATATGGTTATCAGTCCATGGATGGATTTACTAGAGCATTTAAAAAATGGAGTGGATTTTTACCCTCAGATGTAACGAAAAAGGGAGTTAGTAAATCATTTCCCAAACTTTCATTCCACATAGCCGTCAAGGGAGGAGTTACGATGGAATTTAGAATAGAAAACAAACCAGCATTTAACTTAGTTGGTGTGAGTAAACGTGTTCCTATACAATTTGAAGGGGTAAACAACGAGATTGTAAAACTTGCACAACGTATCACAGACGAGCAAAAAGAAGAAATGCATGCTCTTCAAAATATCGAGCCATATGAAATTATCAGTGCTTCTTATGAGGCTGATGCTAATTTTCTAAAAGAAGAAGGGGATTTAACTCATTTGATAGGGGTTTTAACAACTGAAGATCAAGTGAGTAGTCAATTAGACAAAGTCCCTGTTGAAGCTTATACTTGGGCAGTATTTCCAAGTGATGGACCATTCCCTAAAGCATTACAAGAAACTATGGCCAAAACCTATTCAGAGTGGCTTCCTTCTTCTGATTATGAAGTAATCAATGCTCCTTCTTTTTCTTTCACTAAAATGAATGAACATAAAGAAGGGTACGCTTATAGTGAAGTTTGGATACCTGTTCGGAAGAAATAAGAATGTAAAATGATAAGAAGCTCAGGATTAACTCTGAGCTTCTTTGCTTGTAGTTATTCGGGTGACAAGAGATTAGAGTAATAAGCATCTGGTGACAAACATACTACACTATAACGTCCACACCAGAGGTAGCATTATTCCATTACAGCACCTTCTCCGCTGCTTCAATATCAACCTTCTCTTTCGCCTTCTTATCTGGGAATAACAAACTAAACACAATTCCGAAGAACGCTGCAATAAAGAACGTGGTGAAGCGGGATGTCATCATTTCTTCTAGTGGTGTGCTAATCCAAAGAATGGTTGAAATTAGACCAGCTAGAATGGTTGCGATAACACCTACACCGGAATATCGTTTCCAGAAGAATGTCATTAGGATAGCGGGGGATAAGGTACAACCCACACCGGCCCATGCCCAACCAACAATAAGGTAAACGAGTGATTCAGATACGAGTGCAATAACCATACCAACAATACCAAAGAGCGCAATGGATAAACGGGACAACCATACAAGTTGCTTATCTGTTAATTTAATACCTAATGCCTTATGGATGATATCCTCCGTGACAGAACTTGTAACAACGAGTAATTGTGAGTTTGCGGTTGTAATAATGGCAGCTAATACTCCTGCTAATAATATTCCAGCAATCCAAGGTGGCATAAGTTGAAGGATCATGGTTGGAAGAATAATTTCAACATCATCAAATGAACCTTGGTTATACATGGCAATAGCGGCAAGACCAATGGTAAATGCTCCACCATACGCTAAGAATGTCCATACAATGGCAACGACACTACCGTGATTTGCTTCTTTATCATTCTTTAAAGCCATAAAACGTGAACTTAACTGAGGTTGTCCCCCTAAGAACCCGAAGAACCAGGAGAAATTATTAAAGAATAATACACCGATAGCAAATCCTGTTACTCCACCAAACCAAGAATCAAAAGTTGGTCCTGCTGAAACAAGTGATTCGGTAATGGATAGATCATTAGTATTAATGTAAATTAATGCTAGAATCGGTAACCCTACTAACGTAACAAGCATCATGACACTTTGAACCATATCTGTCCACGCAACAGATATAAATCCACCTGCAAATGTCGTTAGGATAATAACTACGGTTGCAATAATTACTCCGCCTATTTCCGGCATGCCAAAAGTTGTTAGTAATAATTTCCCTGCACCAGCCATTTGGGCGCCAACATAGAACATAAGAAATCCTGCAATTAAGACGCCACTTAACCACCGTATTACTTTTGCTTTCTCCCCAAAGCGAACGGCTAAGTAGTCTGGAAGGGTTAATACTTGATACTTGTCTGTTTCACGCATGAATTTTTTTGCTAAGAATAGCCAAGAGAAAATGATACCAGACGCAATACCTGCCGCAACCCAGATTCCTGATAAACCTGTCATAAATACAAAACCTGTATACCCTAATAATAACCAGGCAGACTCACCTGTTGCTCTTTCCGAGAAAGCTAACACCCACCCAGGTACCTTTTTCCCCCCTAATAGGAAATCAGACTGTGTCTTACTACGTCTTCCAAAAAAGTAACCGACTGCAACAATGATCACACAGTAAATAATAAATTCAACTAGAATAATATTCATAATAACCTCCATTAATTTAGTGTGGTTCATATCATCAGAAATCTAAACGGGTACCAACTCCTTTTTCCATGGCACGCTGATAAATCACCTTTGCTGTAACGGTATCAAATAGTGCCATACCTGTGGATTTGAAAATAATACTTTTACCTGCTTTCGGTTGTATTTCTTTTGATTGAACAAGATAAGATGACATGGTCTGAATAGTATCCTGGCTAATCCAGTTATTTTCTAAAGGTATAGTTATATCTCCGGATTCAATCACTGCATCTTGCGAATCAACAAAGACATGATCAGTTACTCGATATAGTGCTTCTGGAAATTCTCTCATATTTGGCTGAAATGATCCGATACCGATAATAAGTTTGTCTTGGAGTAATGAAGCCTTATTGGGCAAAACAGGTTCATAAGAAGTGGTAGCTGTAATGATGATCTCGGCACTATGTATTGCTTCTTCGACCTCATTTGTTTTGTGAAGTGAAATAGGGGAGTCATTCCATTTTCTAAATTCCTCTATAAATACATCGTTTTTTTCAGGTGTTCGGTTATATAAATAAATATCTGTAATCGTTCTAACCGTACAAGCAGCTAAAGCTTGATATAAGCCCTGTACACCAGTTCCAATAATTGCTAGTTTGCTAGCAGTAGGTTTTGCTAAATGACGAATAGCAGATCCTCCAATAGCACCTGTTCTAAATCCGGTTATAAATGAACCATCCAATATTGCTTTAATTTCTCCAGTTTCATTACTATTTAGAATGACTAACCCATGAAGTGTTGGATGGCTGACGTTGTTAGGAAAAGACGTTACTAGTTTCGTAGCAATTGAATTATCTGTCATGCAAGGCATAAGAATTAAAGTATTTTCCCCATCTGCAACTTGCATTCTCGTTGGCATGGTATAGTTTTCAGCATCATATAAGTGATAGGCTTCATCGATGGCATTAATGGTATCTTCCATGGAAACTGCTGATCTGATATCCTTCTCATTTAAGAATAACAAACTATTCAACTCCTCGAGGATTAATATTTGGACTATTTATAATATTGTTAACTTAATTATAATCGAAAAGCTATAGTCAATTTGACTAAAAATATGGGGATTCTAGCATTCTTATATACTGGAAAATAAGTAAATTAGTGAAATAACCTTTGTTTAATAGTAAGGAATAAAGTGATTCGGTTGGGATTGTACATAATGCACAATAAAAAAATGAAAGCGTTTTCCTTTTTAAATTAATGAATATAGAAGATTGAATTTGCTTCTAGTTAGGAGACGTAATATATCTCTTTGTGTACAAAAGGTGTGGGATAATCAACTAACTTCTTATCCAAAAGATAAAGGAAATCAAGCTTTTGTGTCGAAGTATATAGTAAATTAACCCATTATGTAAATTAAAGTAGGTGAATGATTTGCAATACATCCAACAAACCATGAAGGAACTAGAATCCTATTTCCCACAACGCAATCTGAAACAGGATTATGATGAATTCTGGGACCGTACATTGAAAGACGCGCGAAAACGTCCACTAAATGCAAATTTGAGAGAATTACCTTACCCTATCAAACAAATTCAAGCATACGAACTGACCTATCACGGATTTGATGACACACCGATACATGCTCATTATATCCTGCCAAAAAATCACCAAAGTGAACTTCCTTGTATCATCTTTTTTCATGGTTACATGGTAAATAAGGGGTCCATATCTGATTATATGAAGTGGCTTATTCAAGGCTATGCAGTGATTGCAGTGGATTGCAGAGGACAGGGGAAGAGTGGAGATTATTCGCAGTATTCCTCTGATGGACTTGGAACCTGGGTAACGAAAGGAATCCTTGATAAGGAAGAATATTATTACCGGAAAGTATATGTTGATGGTGTTCGTGCGATAGACTTTGCTTGTTCACAACCTGAGATTGATGCTGAGCGGATCTGTGTCATGGGAGGTAGCATGGGCGGCGGTATTACGTTAGCTGTAGCGGCACTACATGATAGTCCTAAGCTTGCTATTGCAGATGTTCCGAATATGTGTGATATACCATTGGCGATGGAGCAGAAAATGGAAGGTTCACTAACATATGTAGAAAGCTTCCTGCACCGTTATCCTGAGCATATCGAGTTGATTTATGATAATCTTACCTATTTTGATAATTTAAATCTATCCGAGAAAATCACCTGCAAAACAAGGATATCACAAGGACTGAAGGATCTTATCTGTCCACCGAAGGCAACTTTTGGTGTTTATAATCTACTGGAGGCACCAAAGTCGATTGAAATCTATCCCTTTGCAGGGCATAATATGCAATTTGAAGAACATATGGATAAGACACTTCAATTTGTGAATGAGAATTTATAGAGTTGTAGTCTTTGTTATATAATAATACATAGATTTTTGGAGGGGGAAGAATGGATATTACGATATTGATGGTATCTTTTCTAATTATCTTTATGCTTCATAATTTGGAGGAGATTTTTACAATTGAAAAATGGCATAAAGAAACGTATCCTCGGATTAGTAATAGAATTCCGTCTTTTATTCAGAAGGAAATTAAGCAGTTTAATGATATTACATCCGTACAGTTTTCTCTAGTTGTTTTTGTATTGTCAATTGTTGTCTCTGCTTTGATTTTAATTGCCTTAATAACCCAACACTATTTTTTGTTTTTGGGAGTAGCTATACCTTTTGCATTAAATATATTTACACACCCATTACAGTCTTTGTATTTGAGATGTTACACTCCTGGGGTCTGGACAACACTGCTACTCATAATCCCTTATAATATTTTACTCTTCTATCATTTCTATAAAGCCGGTCTTCTTAATTTGGAAATGATTATTAGTTCATTAGTAGTGATGGTCTTTCTAGTACCAGTTTTTCTTCTCAGTCATAAAATCGGAGGGAAATGGGGTTGATTCTTTAAAGGGGTGTTTTCGAGCGATAGTAAAGGATTATACAAAGATACAATTGTTGAGTATTTCGATGATAAAACTGAGGTATTAAACAAAAGAGTCTACAAAGTAGAAACGGAGATTGAACGATTGAACAGACAGTAAGGAATTTTACAATCCATACTGTCTTTTAGTTTATAGCTCATAACTAACTGGAAATCTAAGTGATGCATAAGGGGCGGTTCTCGTGCTTTCATTATGTGAAAAACATATCAACTTCACTTTTTTATTAAAGCATAGTATAATAATTACTGTTAATTAGATTTCAATGAATAAACAAAAAAATAAATAGAGGTGCTTTTTGTGAGTGCGGTAGGTTCTAAATAGGAATAATTAAATGAAATAAATTTGATGACAAAAAGGGGTTTTTATAGTCTTCATACCCTTAGTTTTGTCATGGGTTTATTTCAATACTATGAAGATACCTACAATACTTTATAAAGCGTGTAATGATTATGAGATAGCTATACTTTTTGATGGCTTATTTCATTGTATATGCATATTACACAAGCCTTGTAAATGTAAAGAAAGCTGCGGTATCCCCGCAGTTTTTTTGTGTTTACTTTTGTGAAAGAAGCAAAAAAACCATGACATGACATTTATAATTAAACTTCATTGGGATCTAATGTGGAGGTATCTTCATGTATGATAAAAATAATCATAGTGAGGAGCATGGAAAGTGAATCAGATGACTTTTGAAAAGTTACAATATAACGAGTTAAAAGGAATAGTTAAATCTTATTGTGTAAGTGGATTAGGGAAAAACATGATAGATAAATTGGGACCTAGTTCAAGTATGGAAGTTGTTAAAGATCGTCTAAATGAAACGACTGAGGCACGAGCGATATTAGATGCAGTAGGAAATATGCCATTCTTCGGAGTTTCCAATATTGAATATATCATTCAAAATCTCGAAAAAGGCATGATTCTAGATCCGAGTGAATTGGTTAGTGTATCGGATTTTTTAAGAGGTTGTAGGAAAATTAAAAAGTTCATGCTGGATAAAGAGTTCTTTGCACCAGTCATAGCATCGTATGCGAGTTCAATGTCTGAATTCAAAAATGTTGAAGAAGAGGTTGAATTTTCAATCAAAGGAAATAGTGTTGATTCAAATGCAAGTAAAGAATTAAGACGAATACGAAGAGGTATTGAATCAGCTGAAGAGAAAATTAAAGAGCGCTTAAATAAATTTTTAAATAATAGTGCTAATAAAAAGTATATTCAAGAATTCTTTATTAGTAAGAAAGACGATCGATATACAATACCAATTAAAGCTTCATATAAAAATCAAGTTTCAGGAACAATTATTGAAGTTTCTTCTAAAGGATCAACAGTTTTTATTGAACCGAATACAGTTACAAAATTAAACGGTGAACTTGCAAGACTGAAAGCTGAAGAAGCAATAGAGGAATATCAAATATTAGCTGCTTTATCAGGAATGATCTTAGAGAACATTTATGAAATCAAGATTAATCTGGATCTTATTAGCCAATATGATATGGTGTTTGCAAAAGCGAAATTTAGCAAACATATTGGTGGAATGGAGCCAAAATTAAATGATCATGGATATATAAAATTAGTCAATTGCAAACATCCACTTTTAACAGGAGAAGTTGTACCGATAAATTTTGAAATTGGAAAAGACTATCGTAGCTTGATTATTACAGGACCAAATGCCGGTGGGAAAACGATTGTACTGAAAACGATTGGATTATTAACATTGGCGGTAATGTCTGGTTTTCACATTATTGCAGATAAGGAAACTGAAATTGCAGTATTTGAAAACATCTTTGCAGATATTGGTGATAATCAAAGTATAGAAAATGCTCTAAGTACATTTTCATCCCATATGAAAAATATTTCGGAAATAATGAGTTTATCTAACAATAATTCACTTTTACTATTTGATGAAATAGGAAGTGGTACGGAACCGAATGAAGGTGCGGCGCTAGCGATTTCGATTTTAGAAGAGTTTTATCACATGGGATGTATTACAGTGGCAACAACTCACTATGGTGAAATTAAACGTTTTTCAGAGATACATGTTGATTTTATGAATGCTGCAATGCAATTTAATAGTGAAACATTGGAACCGCTATATAAATTAATGATAGGAAAATCAGGGGAGAGTAATGCCCTTTGGATTTCTAGAAAAATGAATGTAAGAGAAAATGTATTACAAAGAGCAAAATATTATATGGAAAATAAAGAATATCCTTTGGAACGTGTAAGTGAGGATAAGATAAGGAAGCCAAAGATCTCCAAAGAGAAATCTAAAGTGGAGTATGAATATAAAAAAGGGGACCGAGTGAAATTATTGGACCACCATGACTTCGGAATTGTATATGAGGAAATGAATAATTTCTATAATGTTATTGTATTCCATAATGGAGATTTCATAGAAGTAAATGTCAAGCGACTTACCCTAGACATACCAGCGGTGGATTTATATCCAGAAGGATATGATCTAGAAACGCTATTTATCGATTATCATACTCGAAAAATGGAGCATGATATAGAGCGTGGTTCAAAAAAGGCACTTCGTAAAATTCAAAAAGAAATTAGAAAGAATAGAAGTTAAGAGAATAGGGACAGAGGGTCAGGTTTATCGTCCCAGTTGGGACAACAAACCTGACCCTCTGTCCCGCTTTATTAATCAACAACTGTGTAATGCTGCCATTCATAAGGTATTAGTGTCTGGTACTTATTCTGTAGAAATCGATCATCTACCAATGCTATTAATCCAGTATCAGAGTCCGAACGAATAAGTCGGCCACCAGCTTGGAGTACTTTATTCATTCCAGGATAAACATAGGCATAATCGAAGCCATTCCTTCCAACCGATTGGAAATAGTCTTTCATTATATTTCTCTCAAAACCAATCTGTGGCATTCCAACCCCAACTACAATAACACCTTGTAATCGGTCTCCTTTTAAATCCACACCCTCTGAAAAAATTCCACCAAGGACAGCAAAACCTACCAATCTATCGGCTCGTTTCGACTTAAATTCTGCCAGAAAATCTTCTCTTTCTACTTCTGACATTCCCACATCTTGAATAATCGTACACACGTCTGGATAATGAACGATAAATTGTTCATATGCATCTCTCATATATTGATAGGAAGGGAAGAAGATTAAGAAATTTCCATCCTTCTTATCTAACACATTTTTGAAAAAGTGTACCATTGGAATCATGGTATTTTCTCTATCCCGATATCTCGTTGAGAACGGTTGTATAATGACTTCTACATTTTCTCTCGCAAAAGGTGATGGGATGGAGATAACATAATCATCAGGTTGTCCGCCAAGTAAATCTTTATAATACCCTGCAGGTGTTAATGTTGCTGAAAAGAATACTCTAGCCCGAAAACCTTTTCCCATCTTTAGAATTTGCTCTGATGGATCAAGGCAAAATAACTTCATCTTCACTTCACTCTTATGGACCTCTACATAACTGACAAATTGTTCATTGTACAATTTAGCAATTTTTACAAAGGTTTGAGCGGCAAAATACGTGTCTAGCAATAATTCGTGGTTATTACGTACTAGTTCTACCTCAGCCTCCATGATGAACGTTTCGAGTAATTCTACTAGTTCCTTATCTAAGTCCTTACGCAAGTACTCCTCAGACTTCTTAACCTTTAATAAGTGTTCATTGATGGCTTTAGCCGAATTTGCAATAGGGCTATTAAACTCTCTTTTCAACTGCAAAAAGTTGGACTTATAAATTTCAGCAGAATACATTTCTCTGGCACGATCAACTAAGTTGTGTGCCTCATCCACTAGTATTGCGGTTTTCTTCTTCTGATCTTCCATCAAACGCTTCAACGATACTCTCGGGTCAAAAATATAATTATAATCACAAATGACAGCATCCACTGTATAGGCCAATTCTATAGAAAATTCAAATGGACAAACCCGATGCTTTCTAGCGTACAGTTCGATAATGCTCCGATTCATCATCTTTTCATGCTTCAAAATATCAATAATCGCTCCATTTATTCGGTCATAAAACCCATCTGCGAATGGACAATTTACACTGGTACAAATAGTTTCCTCTTGAAAGCAAATTTTATCTTTGGCAGTTATGGTCAGAACCTGAATATCTAGACCGTGATCAATCAATAGTCGAAATGCTTCTTCTGCAGCTGTTCGCGTAATTGTTTTTGCAGTTAAATAAAACATTTTCTCCAGTTTACCTTCTCCAATTGCTTTGACAGTAGGAAAGATAGTTGAAATTGTTTTACCAATCCCTGTGGAAGCACTTGCGAATAATGTTCTTTTATCTACAATGGTTTTATATACTGCACCTGCAAGTTTCCGTTGACCTTCACGATAAGTTTTAAATGGAAATTCCAGTGTTTTACTTGTCTTATTACGCTTTATCTTCTGCGTTATCTTCACTTTTAAAAATGCAGCATATTCCTCGATCACTTCATAGACGAAGGATTTCATTTCCTCATACGTCATCACACGTCGAAATTGCTTTTGTTCCATTGTTTTTACTTGTACATAAGTAAGTTGAATAGTCATTTGTGATAAATCATGGTCTCCGGCATAAATATATCCATAAAAAATAGCCTGAGCCCAGTGCACTGGATGCGTATCCTCCTGAACCTCATCCAAAGAATGTACCGTGGACTTTATTTCATCGATTGTGATTGAGTCTCCATCCTTAAGCAATCCATCACAACGCCCATCAACTCGAACAACGAAGTCTTCATAAGGAATTTCTGCATCGACAAAAACTTCCTTTTCATCTTGTTCACGATAGCTTTTTTGGATTAGTTGATGGATTCTAGTTCCTTCGGTCATGGTAGAAGACGTACGAAAACCAGACTCAATACTGCCGCTTCGATACACATATTCAACTAAATTTCTAACTGAGATTTTCACTACGTTCGTCATCATATCACCTAACCATAGTATAACAGTTTAGAAGGGACAAAGGGTCAGGTTTATCGTCCCAGTTGGTGGGACAATAGACCTGACCCTCTATCCCGGGACAACAGACCTGACCCTTCGTCTCATTTACTTCATCAAGAAATTTTCTGTGTAAAATGGTTGGTTATCTGAATTAAAAGCAACCCCCACCGCTAAAGATTCAAATTCAGTTTTTAATATGTTTTCCCTATGACCAAGTGAATTCATCAGGCCCTCGTGAGCAAAGATACTACTTGGTTGACCTGTTGCGAGATTTTCACCTGCGGCTCGGTATGATATCGCATCATCTGCCATCCGATCAAAGGGAGATTTTCCTTCTAAGTTTTCGTGACTGAAATAATTGTTTTTTGCCATGTCTGCACTATGGTCTTGAGCTGTTTTGCGTAGGGGTTCTTCCCAGGAAAGAACCGGTAGTCCATGATTTACTCTAGCAGCATTGGTTAGGTCAAATAATTGATATTCTAGGCCTTCTTTTAAGTCAGAATTTGGCTTACCAAAAAATGCTTTTTTCTCTTTTTCAAGTTCTGCACTAATCATTTGAATGGCTGTTACAGTATTATTTTCATGGATATCATAAAAAATCGTGACATAATTGTTATCAATCAAGAAAGTGTTGTACTCTTTTGTATCCTGCACTTGATAAAGGATTCGTCCTTTTCGAATGGCTTTAATTGGATCATCTAAAGTAGACAATACTTCATCTCTTGTACTATTAAATGTTATTCCTGCTGTAGAAGTTAATAAGTCTTGATTTGTATAAAGTCCAGCTACTTGATCGGAGGAATCAAATGCTACCATTAGAAAGTTATGGTAGTTTTCATGATAGGTAACCCACTCCACACCGTATTCATTTAATGTGGAACGCTTCGGCTCGCTAAGTTGTTTTTCTACCTCAGCACGCGTATCTCCTATTTCAATATTATAAACGGAAAATGTTTGTTCCGTTGGTTGTTGTAAATTTGGAGCATCAGGTACAGGAGTTGTTGGTGTGTCATCCTGTTTGTCTTTGGAGAACTGATTCCAAAGCAGTTCAATTTCTTGTTTGATGGTATCAATGGTTAGAGCTACACTAGGATTCTCTTTTATTCCTTCTATATCACTTTTCATTTCATCGATCGTACCTGAGAATCCCGATTTCTGAAATGCTTCCCCGTAAAAATGCCAAAGCACACCGAGTAGCAACAAGAGAAAGAAAATATGTCTTAGTTTTGGCATTGTTTTTTCACCCTTCATTCCCTAGATTTGTAGACTATTATAACATTATGCACAAAAATGAAAGTGGATAGTAGTTTTTCTCATCCAATTTTATCCCAATTTTATATAGAATCGTACATTGATTAGGAAAGGTGACAAAAGTAACTATTATGTCTTGAAAAAATAATGCCACCAAAGCATGTTTAGTTTCTATTATAAATATAGAAAGGTAGTGTTACATTCCTTATTTTTATACCACAGGACTATCCCAATATTATCCAGTATTGATACAATGAGCATAGTACTTCAATAATAGGAGGTATAAAAAGGCCGGGGGACCTTCCCCCCACAGTGCCGTTTGTATGGTAAAATATTGTAAGTAAGAAAGGGGCAGGAAAAATGAGGTCTTACTGGTTATGGTTACTGTTCAATATAATAGTTTGGCCATTTGCTCTTCTATATTTTAACCAAAAGATAGATAATATGACTCTTAAGCTTCTTGGAACGGCACTATATTTTACAATTTTTTTCATTACCCCGTTATGGAAACAGAAACCAAAACCTTTACTATTCCTATTAGGGATGAATGGAATCATTGCAATTCTTACTCTCTATCCTATTAATGGGGTAGCATTTAATCCATACCTTCTACTCATCTTAACCCTCGTGATTGCGGAAGGTTTTTATTACTTGAACTTTAGAGACAGCTTGTTACTGGCAATATTTATTTTCATAAGCATTCTAGTAGCTTCCTTCAACATGGAACTACCCCTATACATACGAATATTTATTTCTCTTTATTGGATTCTTTTCATTGCAGCAATGCTAGTATATAAAAAAACAAAAGGACAATCAGATGATTTGGAAGCTCGATATGAAGCGCTACTTAGTGAATATCGAAGTCTCAAACGAAGAAGAGTATCGGATGATGAAGTCACCAGACAGGAAGAACGAATGTTGATTGCTCATGAAATCCATGATTCAGTTGGACATAAACTGACTGCTCTCCTCTTGCAGCTAGAAGCATTTCGGCTTGATGTATCTGAAAAGGATAAGGAGCACGTTCAATCGCTAAAATGGCTTGCTAGTGAGAGTCTAGAGGAAACTAGACGGGCAGTTAAATCACTTAAAACGAGTGAAACGGGAGGGCTCCCAGGAGTATTACGATTAATTCGCAAATTAGAAATGGAAAGCTTTATGCGGATTCACTTTTCTGTGAAGCATGGTGCTTCTACGGCTCCACTTACTGGTGAACAGGCTTTTGTCATTTATCGTTCCGTTCAGGAGGCACTTACGAATATTATGAAGCATAGCACCTCAAGGGAAGCAGAGATTATGTTTGAGGCACCGGGTGGGAGTATTTTTCGTTTTGAAATTAATAATCCCATTACCGAACATCAACAGTATCAAGAAGGATTCGGTCTAATTTCCATGCGGGAACGATTAGAACGATTCGGCGGAGATTTGGAAGTCTTTCAAACAGATGAACAGTTCATTATTAGGGGCTATTTTAAAATAGAAATGGGGATAGATCATGGTTCGGATATTACTGGCAGAAGATCAGGTGATGGTAAGGCAGGGCCTGAAAAAAATGATTGAGTCCGATGAAGAGATGAAGGTAACCGGGGAAGCAAATCATGGAAAAGAGGCAATTTTACTTTGTGAAAAACAGTCCTTTGATATTGTTATTCTCGATATTCGTATGCCTGTAATGGATGGAATTGAGGCAGCCAAAGTCATTCACTCCAGATGGCCCAATACGAAAATATTAATATTAACAACATTTGATGATAATCAATACGTTTTGGAATCATTAAAAATTGGCGTGAGTGGGTATGTGTTAAAAACAGGAGATACGGAATCCCTGCTTCGCTCCATTCGAAGTGCCTTAACGGGAGGACTATCGATAGAAGATCATGTCGCAGCAAAAGTAATGCCTATTCTGTTGAAACAGGAGGAAAATAAACAACCTGATCCTACCTTAACACCACGGGAAAGGGACATATTAAAGTGTATAGGTGAAGGATTAAGTAATGGTGAGATTGCCGAAAGACTTGCTATATCCATTGGTACCGTGAAGAATAATACAAGTCAAATTTTAAACAAACTCGAACTAAGGGATCGTACACAACTTGCCATCTATGCCATTCGCCATAATTTGGTATAAGATTAGTAAAAATGATGAAAGTAACGGTTATTAGGAAACATCGTGACTGAAGATAGTGGTGACGTTGTTTCTTTTTTTATACATTAAAAAAGGATAAACGAATTTGAATTATAAAAGGAGTGTACTAAGATGCTCGAAACGATAAAGCTTAGTAAAACATTTAAAGAGAAAAAAGCAGTGGATGAAATTGATATGTATTTGGATGAAGGGGAATCAGTTGGATTACTTGGACCAAATGGGGCAGGTAAATCTACCACAATATCGATGATTTCCTCCTTGTTAAAACCAACATCAGGGGATGTAAAGTTGAATGGGAAAAGTACCATTAAAAACCCTTCAGAGATTAGAAAAGTGCTAGGGGTTGTTCCACAGGAAATCGCCTTATATGAAGAACTTTCAGCATATGAAAATCTGAAGTTTTTCGGGAAGATTTATAAAGTAAAAAAAGAATTATTAGAAATTCGTATTCAAGAAGTGTTAGAAATGGTGGGTCTGAAAGATCGACAAAAGGAGCTAGTTAAGACCTTTTCAGGTGGAATGAAAAGAAGGGTTAATATCGCAGCAGCATTGTTGCATAAACCAAAGATTCTCATTCTGGATGAACCGACTGTTGGAATTGATCCACAATCTAGAAACCATATCTTGGAAACAGTGAAGAAGTTAAATGAAGAAACGGGAATGACTATTCTTTACACGAGTCATTATATGGAGGAAGTGGAGCAATTATGTAATCGAGTGTACATTATGGATCATGGTAGAGTAGTAGCTTCCGGGAGTAAATCGGAGTTATTGAGTATATTATCGACAGAGGATACGATTCAAATTCAGCTAAGTAAAAAGAGTTATCCATTGCTTGAAAGTATTAAAGGAATGGAGGCTGTTCGTCGTGTGGAAGAAACAAATGAAGGAATTCGTGTTATTTCGAAAAAGGGCAGTAATATCCTTTCTGACTTAGTACATGCTGCAGAAAAGGTAGATATTCAAATTATCCACTTTCAAATGGAAGATCCAAGTCTAGAAGACGTGTTTCTCCATTTAACAGGGAAAACATTGCGAGATTAAGAGAGGAGTAATCATATGGGCTCATTTTTAAAAAAAGATTTACTCGTATTTTGGAGAGATCGTAAAGAAGTTCTTATTGCTCTTTTACTTCCTATTATTCTCATTGTTGTATTAAATGTAGCTTTATCTGGTTTGTTTACGGATGATGGGGAATCAATGGACATTCAGGTAGGAATTGTAGAGGAGGACAATTCTCTAGAGGGACTTGAGCGATTTGAAGAAGCAGTAAATGAAATGGATTTAGACCAGGCAGAAAAAGAGGCCATACTTCAACAAACGTCTGTTTTTAATCCTAGTGAAATGATTATCAGTTTTTTTGACAATCCGGAAATAAAGCAAGTGATTCATACGAAAAACGTGAGTGAAGCAGAAGCTGTTGAGTTGGTAGAAGAAGGAGATTTGCATGCCTTTGTAAGGATTCCTGAAGGTTTTACTTATGCCATTCTTTCTTCGATCATGTTAGACGAAGAAGCGGACGTAGCCTTATCAATTCAAGCGGAAGAACAATCGAATGAGCTAAATACACTACAAAATATGATGAACAACTTTATTGAATCGATTAATTTAGAACTTGCTCTTGGGACCATAGCGGAAGGTGAAGCACAGGAACCGCTACTTCCACAAGGGGGAAGAGAAGTAATTGAAGGAGTAGAAACGTATAGTTTTACCCAATATATTACCATTGCAATGAGTACTCTATTTGCCTTATTTATGGCACAGACATTAGCAATGAAAACCGTCACCGAAAAGAGGGAACGTGTTTTTAATCGGATTATTTTGACAGGAAGCCATCCATTCCACTATCTAATGGGAAAAACACTAGCTACATTTATTCTTTCTTGGTTACAAATCATTATCACGTTCACAATAAGTCAATTATTGTTTGATGTGTTTCCAGATAAATCTCTGGAATTTTGGATTGGTCTACTAATCGTTATTACTGCATTTGCTCTTACTATTTCGGGGTTAACTGCATTATTTACAAGCATAACCTTAAATTTACAAGACACCAATGCAGCAAGTGGAATTTTTTCCTTGATTATTATGTCAATGGCTGTCCTTGGCGGAAATTTCACTCCCATTCAAATTCTACCAGCCTTTCTTCAACGTATTGGAGAATGGACACCAAATGGTTTGTCACTGACAGTGATACTGGAATGGATTCAACTTAATAATTCTGGGAATTTAGTAATACCAATGGGCATTCTTTTTGGATACTTTATTGTGTTTCTTATGTTGGGCATGGCTATTTTTCCTGGAAGGGGGCGTAACTAATGTACCCAGTGTTTTTGGCACAATGGATGAAGGATAAACGGAGACCATATCTTATTCTTTTATTTATTGGATTGAGCATTTTAGCAACTATTATATTCGGTGATATTGATCGAATTGAGCAATCTACAGTCTCTGTATACAGTACGGAACCAAATGCAGAAGAAATCGAGCAGAAATGGATAGAATTGTTAGATAACCATGATTCGATTGAATATGTATTGATGGATAAGGAAGAAGCACATGCAGAGGTCCTAGAAGGGGAAAGTGATGTTGCACTTCAACTAATGGAGAATGATTATCGCTTAATTACTGCTACTGAAATGCCAGGTGTCTTTATTGTCGAACAACATGTTCAACAAGTTTTTACAGAGGAAGCAAAGCTTGTGGCAGCGGCTGGAACTAATAGTACTTTAGATTTGAGAAAAGAAGTTGCAGAATACTTGGAATCTCCACCGTTAAAGGTACAAACAGAGTCAATAGATGGTGGAGATATAGCGAATTATGATATGGGGATGCAGCTCTTATTTGGCTTTACTCTATTTGTTGCAATGTTTACCATTGGTTTCAAAGTAAATGGAATTACAGCAGATAAAGTAAGTGGCATATGGAATCGGTTAATTCTATCTCCTGTTAGTAAGACGAATATGTATATTGGTCATTTGTTTTATAGTTTTTGTGTGGCATTTTTTCAAATGATGATTGTATTTCTCATTTTTAAGTATATATTGGGATATGAATTAGGAAATTTCGCGATGATTGTAACCATTGCTGCAGCATTCACCCTTAGTATGATTAGTGTAGCTATGCTTATTACCGGATTCGTGAAAACACCGGAACAGTTTTATATGGTTTACCCTTCTCTAATTCCGATAATTCCAGTCATAAGCGGTGTCTATATGCAACCAGGAACGATAACGAATCCTGTCCTTCAATTCATCGCAGATATCTTTCCACTTTCCCATGGGGTGGAAGCGATGATGGATGTTGCTCTATATAATGCAGGTTGGAACGATATCTTACTACCGATTGCATTAATGTTGTTGATTGGGGTATTGGCGATGGGAATTGGGATTAATATGGTGGAGCGAAGGAAATAAGGATATATTGATGAGCGCGGGGTTTCGCGCTCATTTTCTTTATTATACTAGTCCTTGTTTTTTACATATTTGATATAATAAGATTCCAAGCCAAGTACACATTTAGAGAGGGCGAAGTGTTATGAAAGCTGTCATTATAGAGAAATTTGGTGGACCTGAAGTATTAAAGTATAAAGAAGTTGCTGAGCCAACACTATCGAGTCGAGAAGTACTTATTAGAGTTTCGAAAACGAGTGTAAATTATGCAGATATCAAAAGTAGAATCGGTAATAAGGGAAATGGAAATTTTCCATTAATTTTAGGTTTAGATTTGGTAGGGACGATTGAAAAAGTAGGAGAAGGAGTGGATAATCTAGAAATAGGGCAAAGGGTAATTGCTTTTCCTAAAAATGGTTCCTATGCAGAATATGCAGTTGCTACAGAGCAGTTAACGTTTCCAATTCCAGATACAATCTCTGATGAGGTTGCTGCAGCAAGTCCGATTGTTTCGTTTTTGTCTTATATGCTTCTGAAAGATATTGGCAGGCTTATAAAAGGAGAAACAGTCCTTGTTCATTCTGCGGCAGGTGGCGTTGGAACAACGGCAATCCAGATGGCAAAACTTCTAGGAGCAGGAATGGTAATAGGAACAGTTGGAAGTAGCAAAAAAATTGATGTTGCTCTCGATGCTGGAGCAGATTATGTGTTTACATATCATGACTTTCTGAATAATACATTAGATTTAACAAATGGAGTTGGGGTTGATGTGGTCTTAGATTCCATGTCAGGTAAGGTTTCAGAGGGAAGTATGGGGTGCTTGGCTGAATACGGGAGATTAGTCCATTTTGGGAATTCAAGTGGAGAAGTTGGAAACTTTAAAACGAAGGAACTTCATGCGAGTTGTCGGTCTGTATTAGGTTTTAGTCTTGGGAATACACGTAAGAAAAGGCCATATTTGTTAAAAGAAGCGGCAGATAAAGTCATTCCGTTATTAGCTAATGGCAGTTTGAACATGGTTATTGATGCGGAGTATCCGTTGAATAAGGTTGCTGAGGCTCATCGGGTAATAGAGAATAGGGAGCATACGGGTAAGATATTGATTAATGTAGATGGATAAATTGAAAATAATAACTAAGATAAAATTAAAATACCTTCACTCCAGTAATTTGGGTGAAGGTATTTTATTTAATTACTGGTATTTGCAGCACGGGGAATTTATTTTTGCTGCTGGGATAGCTCAAGAAGTTTTTCATCGTGATCAGTTACTTTGCGTAGCAAAAAGTTTATCGTCTTTTGTGGTTCTGTTAAGTCCAAGCGAATTCCATCAATTTTAGTTTCAAGCTTGTCAAAGGGTTTGTCCATTTCGTCAAAGCGCTTGTCGAACTTTTGACCAATGTGTTCTGAATGCAATTTAAAAGCATTCATAATTTCCTTAAACATTGTTTCCTGTTCCAAATTATCTCACCTCCTTGACTATAGTATAGTTGAAAGTGTCTAAAAAACAAGGTTATTAAGCCAATCCTGTCGAAGCAAAATTTGACAAACATGGCTTTACTCATGAAACAGAAAAGATTATGATGAAATTAAGAAAACCAGTAAAGATTCGAACTTATCCGAGGTGATATAATGTTTGAAAAGTTCAAAAGGGAAAAAATAGATAATGCTCAAAGAGAAGAGATTAAACAAGAAGTGGAAGTTATGGATGAGCAAGAAATTCATATACATGGCAAGCATTATTCTGATGATAAACTATGGAAAAAGATTCGTAAGTTTGCGAAGAAGGCAGGTTCATCAGCGATTTATGCAGTACTAATCTTATATTATACGTTGCAGAAACCGGAGATCCCGGTGAAGGTTAAGGCTACTATTTTAGGAGCTCTTGGGTACTTTATCTTGCCTATTGATCTAATTCCGGACGTTGCCTTTGGAGCTGGGTTTATAGATGATTTAGGAATATTGACTGCAGCATTAATACAAGTAGCTGTTCATGTTGATGACCATGAAAAAGCAAGAGCACGAGAAAAACTAGAAAAGTGGTTTGGACAAGAAGTCGATACATCGGAAATAGATGCAAAGTTAGAGAGATAGCTTTATTTTAACGGTACCGTTGAGAGGTGCACACACCATAAAACTCCTACAGAATCGCACAGAAACGCAATCAAATGCACTGTGCGATTTTTTTTGTTGTATCAAGGTTTTCATCTAAAGAGTGTGTTAATTAAAGTTGAAAGAGGGGAAAGCATGGAATCACTATTTTTAGTTCTGATTTTTGCGGGGGTCTTCGCACTATATGACGCAATAAGGAAGGTCAATAATAACCTTCTTGAACAGACCAAGGAAATTAAAAAGTTACGAGAAGAGTTAATGCAAAACAATAATAAGTAGATTCCCTAGATAGCTAACGGGAGATCTAGCACAATAAAGGAGGTATTAGTACGAATGGGGCAACTTAGTTTAAAACGGACCTTTGTACAGGATGTCATTGTTTTCCTAATAAGAGAATAAGTAAGGTAAAAGAAATATAGGAAACTAGAACGTCTGGGAACACTATATGGTAAGTAAATTTACAATCGATTAGGGTTGTATTGGGATGTAAGCAGCCTCATAAATAAGAGACTGCTTATTAAAATTAGAATTCTGGTAAATTATCTAAGTTATTTTCCTTAATTCCATCTGGTTCGCTGCGTATGATGTCCCGTCCATACTTATGGAAAACATCTATATTGGCAAGGTTTCCAGCCTTTGCCTCATCCAGTGCAGTAATATAATCCAGCTCTTTACCTGAATCAGTTTTAAACGCAATGATATCCCCATCGTCATTTTTTCGGACGGCCACAATTTGGTCTTTAGATGTGTCCTCTTGGTTTGGGGTAGCTTGCTGTTCTCCTTGATTTTTGTATTCATTATAAATTTGTTCAAAATCTTTATCGGGCATTATGGTACCTCCTTCATTACTCTGATAAATCCTGTTGAATTTGTCTTTTTATTTCATTTGGATCTGTGTCACTATATTTTGCGGTACCATGTCCACCAGTTTGAGCTAACAAAGCTTTTACTTCGTTATAGGAAAGTCCTGATTCAGCATTCTTGCGCTTCGTTTCTTCAATATCAGTACCAGCTTTCGTAAATTTACGATTATTTTGCATGTATATTCTCCTTTCCATTCGTTATTTTGTGCTATATTATTCATTAATATGAGGTTGTAAAAAAGCAGGGGGAAGTATTCATGGGGGCAAAGGCAACATTTATTTTAGTTATGCTTATTTTTGGAAGTCTTGGTTTATTTGTGAAAAATATTGATTTATCCTCAAGTGAGATTGCTCTTTTTCGTGGGGCAATTGGTAGTGTGTTTTTAATAGCTGCAAGCTTTTTTATTAAGCAAAAAGTTAATATAAAGTTAATGTCAAAACGAAATATAGCACTACTCATACTTTCCGGCACGGCGATGGGATTTAACTGGATCTTTTTATTCGAGGCCTATCGTTACACAACAATTCCTAATGCAACACTTAGTTACTATTTTGCTCCTATATTTGTCTTGGTATTAGCACCATTTTTGCTAAAAGAAAGATGGACAATGAAAAAAGCGATTAGTATCTTATTTGCATTTATTGGTTTGTATTTAGTGATTCAACCAGGTACTGTTAATTTAAGTGGTGTATACAATCATCCAGTCGGGATTGGATATGGATTATTGGCTGCGGGACTTTATGCAAGTGTTATTTTAATCAATAAATTTATTCGAAATTTATCAGATTTTGAGACAACAATAATGCAGTTGGGCATTGCAACAATTGTTATGTTCCCATATGTTTTTCTGACCCTGGAAATGAATTATGCAGGATTAGATATGCAGTCAATCCTATTGTTAGCAGTTTTTGGAATTGTACATACAGGCATAGCCTACCTTTTATATTTTTCTTCCATGAAAAAGTTAAAGGGTCAAACAATTGCTGTATTAAGTTATATTGACCCTATTTCCGCGGTCGTATTTGCCGCAATATTCTTGAATGAAAATATGACTACTGTGCAGATGATAGGCGGAATTTTGATATTGGGTTCTACATTGATTAGTGAAATTACGCTTAAGAGGAAAGGGAGGGAAGTTGAACAGGTTTTTTAAGGTTTTTAAGCATAAAGTAATTTAAATAAACTGTGATTAGGTTATAAAGGTGAAATATAGGAAAATGATGAAAGATGCTCTTCGTGTTTTAGAAGAGAAAACACAGAAAAAAGATGCTGAGACGAGGTCTCCATGTTTTTGAAGGGAACATACAGGAAAGAGTTTATGATAAGAGGTCTCATCATGTTTTTTTAAGAGAAAATAGAAAAAGAATGATACGATATCTCTTCGTGTTCTTAAAGCAAAATTACAGAAAAAAGATGATGACAACAATACTCATGATTTTTTAAAAGGAAAAGTACTACATAAACATTATGATAACAATTTTCAATAATCACCTATGTACACCGCTGATCTCTCAGCGGTATTTAAATCATTTATAAGCATCCACGGTATAGTCATTTCCTGCATTCCATATTAAATATTGCGTAATGTTCTGGTCTTGGAGTGCTTGAATTTGTTTTTTAACGTCGGTTACGGTGTATATGCTTAAATAGTCAAAGTCTTGAACCCACGGGCGAATGACGGCAACATCTTTGCCCTTTTCTTCAAGATTCTTGTTTCGTTCTTTCGCGTCGATCATGGCTTGCAGCATGATTTCATATGGAGCACGGTCTGGATTCGGGACACCGTATGATCCTGGTGCATAGTGTGATGGGTAGGTCATCGGTGAGATGTAGTCAACATGTGTGGAGATGTTTTCCCAAACTTGACCGATGCCCATGTCGTCAGAAGCAGTCGTTACTAAACCAAATACATCTGCTGAAACATATACCGGATAGTTACGTAGTTGATTTTCTGAATGTTTTAGGAAAGCTAAGATGTTTTCAGACTTCGTGAGATTGTTTGGATTATCATACGTTACTTCTTGATCAACTTGTTTTCCTTTTTCTGGGAATCGAATATAGTCGTATTGAATTTCATCGAATCCACTATCACTGGCTTCCTGTGCAATGGAGGTGACGTAGTTCCATACTTCTTCTTTGTATGGGTCTACCCATTTCGTACCAGCTGCATCTTGCCAGACTGTTCCGTCTTTACGTTTCATTGCGTAATCGCTCATATTCTTAGCTAAAAAAGGATCCTTGAAAACAACGACACGTGCTATGGTGTAAATACCAGCGTCTTTAAAGCGTTGAATTAACTTTTTCAAGTCTTTCGTTGCTGGACCTGAATCTGAACCAATTTTGTTTGCTAATTCAATATTGGAGTCGTACGTGAGCTTTCCGTAGTCATCCTTTACGTCGATAACTACAGCGTTAAGGTTTGTGCTTTTAATAAGGTCAATATATTGTTGAACATTTTCTTCTCTAATGGAGGTTCGATTAAGGTATATTCCTCTCACATCTACTTTTTTAGGTTTTTCGGTGGCTTTTTGTTTGGGTTTTTCGACGGTGTTTTCTGATGATTGTTCTTCCTTACTAGATCCTTCAGTAGAAGAAATTTTTCTTACACGGTTATCTAAATTTTCAGTTGTACCTTTTTGGCTAATTCCTAATGTGTTGTTTTTATCGATATGATTGTCAACTCGAGAGTTGGACAGTGATTGATGATCATTTGGGGTAGTTCTTTCTGGTGTTGCTTCTTGATTTGTTGTACATCCTACAAGTAGGAACATAATAATTATGAAAAAATTTCTTTTTGCCAGGTTGATCCCTCCCTTTGTGGTTTTGTTATTACGTTGTGCTCTATCTGGCGATTTGATTCGAGTCATAAATTAGCAAAAGCGTTTGATTTTTCAAGTACATGTTAATAACAGTTGAGGGAAGAATAAGGGGAAACCTAATGGAAAAAATTAACCTTAGGGGGAATGTTTATGGGATTTATGAATCTTGTTAAAAAAGGTAATACTTCATCAGGTGTAGCTGCAATTGGAAATCTTTTTCTGGCTATTATTAAAATTATAGCTGCTGGTGTGAGTGGAAGTGGAACCATGTTTGCTTCTGCTATGCATTCATTTGCCGACTCCATTAATCAGGGGTTTGTCTTTTTCGGTAGTGTATTATCGGAAATGAAACCCTCTAAACGATTTCCTACAGGGTTTGGACGTGTCATTAATATTTTCTGTATGATTGCCGTTATTGTTGTAACGGTAATGGCATATGAGACAATTAAAGAGGGATGGCATCTTATTCAGCATCCACAAGAAGCAAGTAACTTTTGGCTTAATATCGCAATATTAGTTTCAGCTTTTTTGGTGGATGGATTTATTTTAGTAAAAGCTATGAAGGAAATAAAACATGAAGCAAAGTTAGAAACTACTGGAAACATATTTGTAACTGCTTTTAAAGGGGCAAAAAAAGCTTCACCAGCAACACGACTTGTTTTCTATGAAGATTTAGTTGCGACCTCTAGTGCTGTATTAGCAATCATTGGAATTGTGTTATCACAGTATTTTGATATCCTCCAAGCAGATGGTGTTATTTCGATATTTATCGGTATTTTAATGTTATTTGTTGCTTATCGGGTCGGTTATGATAATATGGTTGGTTTAATAGGGGTAACTGCACCAGTCGATGTGGAAAATAAAATTGCTGCAGACTTACTAGCTGATGAATCGGTTGTAGACATTTATAAATTACGTGTAATACAAGAGGGAAGAACCTATCATGTTGAAGTAACAGTTGAGCTCATAAAAGGGTTAAGCCTAGCCGACGCAGATGATATAAAATTCCAATTAACTGACAAGTTACTGCGCGAACCAGAAATAGCAGACGTAGTCCTAGGAATTATTGAAGATGACGAAAAGAAAACCTGGGTTGAAAAACAGAAAGAGAAATATTAAAAAGCGAAGAGTTAGAAGCTCTTCGCTTTTTCAAGTGAACCCTTACACCATTCTTCAAATTCATCAATTGGTATAGGTTTACTGTAATAATACCCTTGACCGAACAATTTATGGACAGACAGCATTTCAATTTGCTCTTTTGTTTCAATTCCTTCGATAACAACCTTTGTATTTATTTTCTTCCCAATTTGTATGATTGCCTCTAACAAAGAACGTACACGGTCATTTTTCAAAGAATCATTTAAAAAGGAACGATCAATTTTTAACTCATCAATCTCAATATTTCGAATCATACTCAACGACGAGTAGCCAATACCGAAATCATCAAGGGAAACACCGACACCTAATTTTCGAAGTGCTAGTATATTATCCTTGGCATCCTCATAATAAAGAAATGCGCTTTCGGTGATTTCCAGTGTTACATATTTTGGATGGACTTGTTCTTCCTTAATAATGGTTTGAACCCTCTCGATAAAATTTGGTGCCATTAGTTGTCTAGTTGAGATATTGACGGAAATAGGAAAGGATTCTAATCCATTCTTCTTAAATCGCTTAATATCGCGACATGCTTGTCGTAAAACCCACTCTCCAATTGGAATGATTAGCCCAGTTTCTTCAGCTATTGGAATGAACTCATCTGGTGGGATTCTCCCCATGTCACATTCCCAACGTAATAGGACTTCTGCACCTGAAATTCGAAAAGTTGCAATATCAAATTGTGGTTGGTAATGGACAGTTAGTTCGTTCTTTTCAATTGCTTTATGTAAATAAGTTTCTAAAATCATTTTTCGTTTCATTTTTTGATTGAGTTCATCGTTATAGAACTGGTAATTGTTTTTACCATTTTCCTTCGCTAGGAACATGGCAAAATCAGCTTTCTTAATTAATACTCCCGCATCATCTTCACAGTCAAGATTGATGCTGATACCGATACTTGGTGTGGATATAATTTCTGTTCCATCTATTTTATAAGGAGAATTCATTTTCAGTAATATATCTTTCGCAAGGTCCTCAATCTCTTCAAAATTACGACCCTCAATTAGTACTAAAAATTCATCCCCACTTTGACGTGAAACAATGTCATTCTCTCGTAAAATTGATTTTATTCTTTCTGCAATTTGAATTAATAATTGGTCACCAGCACTATGGCCAAGTGTATCGTTTACTCGTTTGAAATTATCAAAGTCAATAAACATTACTGCTAAGGCGCGATTGTATTTTCTAGCTGAGATTAATGCGGTATCTAGGTAGTTTTGGAACCAGTTTTTATTGGTTAGTCCTGTTAAAGAATCATAGTGAATTAATTGATTCATCTTCTGCTCTGCTTTAACCTGACTCGTAATGTCATAAATCACGCCATCTACTCGTGTAACAACTCCATTCTTATCCTTGTGTGGAGTTGCTCGATCTTGCATCCATCTTATGTCCCCATTGCTGTGGAAAAAGCGATATGTAATAGTTGTTTTCTTTCCAGATTTTTGCTGTTCGTGTGCTTCGAGAACGATTGCCTTGTCCTCTGGGTGGATGACTTCTCTCCATAATTCTGGGTTATCATAAATTACTTCTCTTGATACGCCGTATATTGAGGCATATCCTTCTGAAAAGGTATATTCATTTGATTCTAAATCCCAAGTCCAGAAGGAGATATCATTATTTTCAAAGAGCTTTGTCAGCTGCATTTCATTTGTTCTAATTTTCCATCCTAGTGTCCCAAGTGAAATCGCAATAAATAGGCCAATAGCATGTGTCATTGAATTATTTAAGGAAAGTTCATTTGGAGTAGTCATCAATCCCATGACTAAATATATTCCACTGAGAATCATGAAAAAGAATAATCCACCAAATAGCCCACCAAAATAAGAAAATAATGCGACCAGAATAATATTAATTGTCCAATAGAGTCCCATTGTATCGAGTGGTGTATTTGTTTCTATGTAAATGGATGTGGCTATGACAAGCGCTCCTACTATCCAAAGGAGGAGCGGAATCTTTTTTAATCCAAGTTTAGTCATTTGTATTCACCTGTCAAAATTTGTCGAAATTACCATGCTTACTTTGTAGTGTAACACAATAAGTAATAATTGAAAAATTATTATTTTGTCAATTCAATAATTTCCGTGAAATACTACGATACTATTCTTGTTCTTCTATAAAATGGAATAACTAGCAATAAGTATTTATTCCTAACTCGAAGTTTTCATGTATAATATAATGTTACAGAAGGATAAATCTACCTATTTTAATAGGCATAAAGACCTATTGTTTTTCTGGGTATAATTTAGTATTTTTTAACTAGATTTGTGTTTTTTATCGCAAGTGTACGGAATATTTAATGTCAAAAGGTAGAGTGTGGGGTTACATGATCATTCAAAAAGAACAGTTTCTAAATAATGTCCTATTAAATGGAATACAAGACATGGTTTATATCATGGAAGTATCGAAAAATGGAAACTTTGTTTATCATTTTATTAATCAAGCAGTTAAGAAATTTGCCGGTTTGACAGATGATATTATTGGGAAGACCTTACACGATGTACTTGAGAAAGAGAAGGCTAATTTCCTATTTGAAAAATATCAGGAAGCAGTTTTTACAAAAGATTGTGTTATCTATGATGACCTATATCCATCCCCGCTTGGTGAAACTAGATTTGGCGAAAATGTATTGACCCCACTTTTTGAAGAGAATAACAATTGTACACATATTGTTGCGGTTGTGAAGGATATTACTGAGAGAAGAATTGCCGAAGATGAGGCAGAACAGGCTCGAGAAATGCTACTTGAGGGAAAACAACGCTATCAATCTCTTTTTGATTATAATTTAGATGCGGTTATTGCGATTGATCAAAAAGGAATGATTATAGCAGGAAATCACTCATTAGAATTAGTTACAGGTTACAAGGAAGAAGATCTACTCGGTATTCACTACACAACACTTATTATGCTTGAGGATGTATCTAAAATAGAAGAGTATTTTGATATTGCTATAAATGGAATTCTTGAAGAGTTCAGTATTCGTATGAAAAGTAAAGATGGTAAACAAATTGAAATAATCATAAAACTAACCCCTATCATTGTCAATGGTGAAACAGTAGGGATTTATGCGATTTGTAAAGATATAACCGAGCAAATTAAGATTCAACATAAGTATACTGAAAGTAAAAATAAATTTGAGATTATCGCGGAGAATTCTGGTGACTTAATTACGATGTTAGATCAACATGGTAAGATTACGTATGTTTCGCCATCTTACCGAGATGTACTTCATGTTGATCCTATTGAATATGTTGGGCGAGATTTTTATCACAATGTTCATCCAGATGATATTACTGCTTTAATCGAGTCATTTGAACAATCAAAATCTACTGGAAAAGCATGGGTAGCTCAATTTAGACAAAAGCATCAAAAAATGGGATGGATTTGGTCTGAATTACGGGGCTCTCCAGTATACAATCATGAGAAAGTGTTTAAGCAAATGGTTGTCTTATCCCGTGATATTTCACTGCGGAAAAATTATGAGGATAAGCTGAAATACTTCGCTTACCATGACACTCTAACAGGAATCCCAAATCGTAGGTATTTTAATATCAAATTAAAGCAAGCATTAGATGCTTATGAGAGTACGGGAGAGAAATTTGCCATTATTATTATGGATCTTGATCATTTTAAGTCTATAAATGATACATTCGGCCACGATATTGGAGATAAAGCAATTTCAGAGTTTTCCTTACGTGTCGGAAAAAAGATACGTAGTATAGATACATTGGCAAGACTTGGTGGAGATGAATTTGTTCTTCTATTGCGAGGAGTCGAAACCAAAGAACAAGTAATAAAAGTAGCAGATTCTATCATTGACGCTGTCCAAGAACCATGGAAAATAGATGATGCAAAGTTTGTTACCACAACTAGCATTGGAATCTCTTTACTGAATAAGGATAAGCCTAATACATTCGAGTCCTTATACAAAAACGCTGATCAAGCATTATATGAAGCAAAAAATTCCGGGGGGAACCAATACGCGATTCAAATGTAAAAGGCAATGCGAAGGGAAAGAACCCTCAGCATTGCCTTTAGTAGTTAATCTAAGATGTGTATACATCTAACAAGTAAAATGCTAACGCCATTGCCAGAATAGTAGCAACAATCATAATTAAAACAATAAATTTTCCTTTCAAAAAACCCACCCTTTTGTTATCGAACTTACTATTTAATTTTAGAGTAGCAAATCTAGTAATTAAAGTAAATACTCTTATCCAATCGCACCACTGACAGGGTAGTCTTCTAAATCGATTTCCACTTCCTCGTCCATTGCTAGTTTCGCCAGTTGTGCACCAATATATGGTCCAGTTGTGAGGCCAGATGAACCAAGACCATTTGCAACAAGTATTCCCTCTCTTCCTGGTAAAGGACCAATGACCGGAAGAAATCCTGGAGTAAAAGGTCTGAAACCAACTCGAGCTTCGAGAACAGTACTATCAGCTAGACCTGGTAAAACGTCAAGTACTTTAGAAAGAATGTCGCGAACTCCACCTGCTGTAACTCTAGAATCGAATCCAGTGCCATTTTCATGTGTTGCTCCAACGACAATATGTTTCTCGAATGGGACAATGGATTGGCTAGTTGGAGGCATTAAGACCGGCCAATTTCTGGTTGCAGCATTTGGCATCTCTAGGTGAATAATTTGACCTTTTTGGCTAGTTGATTGGAAGTTGATTCCGACTGGTGTGAGAAATTCATGCATCCATGCACCACAAGTTGCGATGATTTTGTCGGCTTCGTAAAGCTGATTATCTACATACACACCTTGACCATCTTGGGATAATGTCGCTTTCCCCGTGATTAGTGTTGCCCCATGTTTTTCCGCTGCCCTTAATAATGCATTTCGGAATGCGCGCCCGTCTAGCCGGGCAGCTCCACTAACATGAACAGCAGAATATCCTTCTTCCACGTAAGGGATAAGTTTCCTTGTTTCTTCATTATTTAATAATGTTACTTCACCAATTTCTGGAGCTTCTTCTCTTCTTTTTATCGCTCTATCTTTCATAGCAATTAACTTTGTCTCATCCTGATGGAGGCTAAGCCCACCTGTTTTAGCATAACCATGATCGGTCTCGCCATCTTCTTCCAGTTCATTCACTATCTCTGGATAAAATCGTGCCCCGTTCTTGGCCAGTTGGTACCAGGCTTTGTTCCGTCTTTGTGAGAGCCACGGGCAGATTACACCGGCAGCAGCATCCGTCGCTTGTCCAATGCCTCTTCTATCGATTATTAATACCTCTGCTCCAGTTTTAGCAAGCTTGTATGCGGTAGTAGCACCTAAGATTCCAGCGCCAATAATAATGTACTTTTTTATCATGATTATCCTTCTTTTCTATTTTAAATTCTAACTTAACTATAAGAATTATGAGTGAAAATGTAAAATAAAGCTGTTAAATTATTCATTCGGACAAAAATTTATGGTAATCTTGTAGTTGGATATAATTGTCTAATAATGTAATACATATAAAGGAGATATTAAGATGGAAAAGACATTAGTTTTCGGTCATAAAAATCCGGATACAGATACAATCTGTTCAGCACTTGCATATGCCAACTTGAAGAATAAATTAGGTGTTCATGCGGAGCCAGCTAGACTTGGTGAAGTGAACAAAGAAACTCAGTTTGCTTTAAATTACTTCAAAGTGGAAGCTCCGGTGTTTATTGAAGCAGTTCCAGCAGATGTGAAAGATGTTATTTTAGTAGATCATAATGAATTCCAACAAAGTGTTAGCAACATTAAAGATGTTCGTATTGTTGAAGTAATCGATCATCACCGTGTTTCTAACTTTGAAACAAAAGAACCACTATACTTCCGTGCTGAACCGGTTGGATGTACAGCAACAATTCTTAACAAAATGTACAAAGAAAATGGGGTAGAGGTTACGAAAGAAATTGCTGGACTATTGCTATCTGCGATTATTTCTGACTCACTTTTATTAAAATCACCAACATGTACTGGGGAAGATGTGGATGCTGCACATGAACTTGCGGGAATTGCTGGTGTGGAGCTTGAAAAGTATGGTCTTGATATGCTTCAAGCAGGAGCTGACCTGAGTGACAAAACACCATTAGAATTAATCACAATGGATGCAAAAGAATTTGCTATGGGTGAGGCAAAAGTTGAAATTGCTCAGGTGAATACAGTAGATGCGAGCAAAGTATATGAGCTGCAAGCTGAATTAGAAGCAGAAATGGATAAAGTGATTAGCGAAAAAGGACTGGATCTTTTCCTATTTGCTGTAACAGATATTCTCAACAATGATTCTGAAGTGTTAGCTCGAGGTGCCAGCAGTGCAAGAGTTGGAGAAGCATTTGGTGTGGAGCTTGATGCAAATAACCGTGCACTACTAAAAGGTGTTGTATCTCGTAAAAAACAAATTGTAACAGCATTAACAGATGCTTTCACAAAATAATATACTATTAGGAACATCTCTGGCGATTGCTGGGGGTGTTTTTTGTTTGTGTGTTGTTTTATTAACAATTCGACTAGGAGTATGGAGAGAAAAGTGCAAGAGGAAAGTTATCATGAACAATTCGACTAGGGATATGGAGAGAAAAGTGTATGAGGAAGTTTGTCATGAACAATTCGACTAGGAGTATGGAGAGAAAAGTGCAAGAGGAAGGTTATCATGAACAATTCGACTAGGAGTATGGAGAGAAAAGTGCAAGAGGAAGGTTGTCATGAACAATTAGACTAGAGATATGGAGAGAATAGTGTATGAGGAAGGTTATCATGAACAATTCGACTAGGGATATGGAGAGAAAAGTGTATGAGGAAGGTTATCATGTGCTTTTCCAGACTATATTAATATTAAAATGTTCATGAGATGGTAGTGGCGTGCGATTACTCTTTTTTAATTGCATAAAAAATTCACTCCTCCCGAAACTAATGACATACGTAGAAAGGAGGAGTAAACATGAGTGAAAGACCAAAAGGACCGAAGCAACAAAAACAACCTAATCTTCCTTTAGGACCAGAAATGCCGTATGGAGAAGGGATAGATGGATCCAAAAAGGTGAAGAACCGAAATCATTCCCGTCAAAAAAATAATCCACATCATGATATGTAATGACCTAAAAGACAGTCGCCTGGCTGTCTTTTCTATATGGAAAATGATTGATTATGTTCCCGGGTTAACCTAATATAATACGTATACTATAGTAAGGTGGTTTAAAAAGTGAGGAAATTTTGGGGAGAATTTAAAGCATTTGCTATGAAAGGAAACGTGATCGATTTAGCTGTTGCAGTTGTCATTGGGACAGCATTTAGTGCAATAGTCAATTCACTAGTAGCAAACATTATTACACCATTAGTAGGGATATTATTTAATGGGGTAGATTTTAAGACTGAGGTATGGATGGTTCGTGGCATTGAAATTCAATATGGTATCTTTTTGCAATCTGTGTTTGACTTTTTTGTCATTGCCTTATCCATCTTTTTCTTTATTCGTATACTAGCAAAATTAAAGCGTAAAAAGAGGATAGAAGAGATAGTAGAAGAAGCACCAAAAGTAGACCCACAAGAAAAACTATTAACGGAAATTCGTGATATTTTAATAGAACAAAATAAAAATAAATAATTTTGGGGGAGTTTTGTTATGGTTACTATTCATGATCCATGGTTTACTGTAGAGGAGATTGATTCCACTACATATGCGATTAGTGAGTATGGTCATTGGGAGAAAGTGCATTCATTTTTATTACTTGGCAAGGAAAAAGCTGCTTTAATTGATACTGGTTTAGGTATTGATAATATGAAACGAATCACAGATCAACTTACGGATTTACCAATCGTAGTGATAACGACGCATGTTCATGCTGATCATATTGGAAGCCACGGAGAATATGAGACGATTTTAGTTCATGAAGCAGAAGAGGATTGGCTAGTAAATGGGATTAAAGGATTAACTGTTGACCAAATTCGGAAAGAGATGTGCCGTGATATAACTGGTCAGACTCCAGAAGGATTTGATCCAGAAAAATACACGCCTTATACTGGAAAACCAACAGGATTATTATCGGACGGGGATTTAATTGATCTAGGTGACCGGTTATTAACTATTTTTCATACACCGGGGCATTCTCCAGGGCATATTTGTGTGTTGGATAATAATCGGGAATATCTATTTACAGGGGATTTATTCTATTTGGATACACCTATTTATGCTTTTTATCCTACTACAGATCCAGTAGAATTATTGAATTCCTTGGAACGGATTTCTTATCTACAGGTTGCACGGATTTTTGGGGCTCATAATACATTGGGGATTGATCCTAGTGTTTTATTTGAGGTGCAAGAAGCTGTGTATGAATTACGCCGAAGAGATGTTGTTCGTCACGGGACAGGGATTCATACGTTTAAATCGTTTAGTGTGAGATTTTAAGGGATTGATTGTTATGGATAGGAGTAGATTGAGTGGAAAGAATTCAATTATTGAATCCTGAAGGTAAAAAGGGTAGCAACATAGTTAAGGAAAAATATGACTTAATAAAGCATGTTATGCTTGAGACCATCAAGGAGAATGGAGAGATTTCCTTTAAGGAGCTTGCCAATGTGATTAATGAAAAACTCCATGGAAAATGGGAAGGTTCGATAACATGGTACGTAACTGCTGTGAAGCTTGATTTAGAAGCCCGTGGGTTAATTGAGAGGTTTCCTAAGAAAAGACAGCAGAATGTACGGATTTCAGAGGGAGATTGAGGCGAGCCACTAGAATCAAAAAGTAGTAAAAAGGTAACTGGTTACGCGCATTTAATCCCGTAATAACGACAAAAAATTTTACTGGAATAGAGAACATCCCTCTAGTCCCATCCAACAAGTAAATAGCATTAGATGGTTATATAGAAACTATTATTAACCAACACAAAGGGAACAGAAACCATTCTGTTCCTTTTTTCTTTTTCATCCTTCCAAACTAGGACCAGCTCCGTCTAAAGTCTGAAACATTTTCGAACCTCAGCCCGTAGTAGGAGTATTCGAAGTTATTTAAACTTAAGGTAGAAAATAAAGAGGGGATGAGAGGAATGACTCAACCAATTGTAGAGGTTAAGAATCTCAAGAAGTCTTATAAAAAAAGAAAAACAAAAGAAATTATTACTGCCGTAAATCATATTTCTTTTACCGTTAATAAGGGTGAGATTCTTGGGTTGCTAGGGCCAAATGGAGCTGGAAAAACAACCACGATTAAAATGATTTGTGGCTTGGTTCGTCCTGATAGTGGGATAATTACAATTAATGGAATCGATAATCAGGACAAGCGTCTGCGTGCGCAGGAACATATTAGTGCTGTTTTGGAAGGAAATCGGAATCTTTATTGGCGTTTGACCGTTCGGGAAAACCTGGAGTATTTTGCTGGTAACCGTGGAAAATCAAGAAAAGAGGTTGCTGGACAGATTGAAGAACTGCTCGGGCAGTTTCGCTTAAAGGATAAAGAAAATGAGATGGTCAATCGCCTATCAAGGGGGATGCAGCAAAAATTAGCAATAGCAGTGGCGATGCTAGCAGGTAGTGAGGTTATTTTACTGGATGAGCCAACACTGGGTCTTGATATTGAAACCGGTTATGAGGTTCGTGAATTGCTTCGTGAAATCGTGAGGACAGAGAAAAAGACGATTATCATTACATCACATGATATGGATGTCATACAGGATTTATGTGAGCGGACAGTCATTATAAATAGTGGGAAAGTGGTAACGAATGATCGTGTAGAGAATCTAATGAAGCTGTTTGAAGTGCGATCGTATGCTGTGAAGCTGGATGGACATTTAAGTGAAGAGCAACATCAGTTATTGCTTGAAAAATTTCCTCAGCTTACTTATATCCCGGAAACGTATCAATCCGTGTTGGAAGTTGATTTAACGCAAAGTCAGGAAATCTATGATTTATTCGACATCTTAAAGTTAGAACAAATTCCAGTAGATACCATTGACCGAAAAACGATTAACTTTGAACAGGTGTTTATGAAGATTGTAAAGGGGGAAAAAGAATATGCGCTTTCTGAACGTGCTTAAGGCGAATATTCGTAGAGAATATATTTTGTTGAAGCGGTATTTGCCGAATACGATTGCAATGATAATTACGTTTTATGTGCTGTTTCTAGGAATGTTTGCAGGGATTTCATTAATTGGTGATCCGAGTACACAGGATACCAATATCCAATATGTGATCGTGAACTATATTTTCTGGTTTTTGGCAATGGTTGTTGTCAATGATATTGGATGGCAAATTACAAATGAGGCTACGCAAGGAACACTTGAACAATTAGGAATGTCTCCGATGGGGATATGGAAGATCATGCTATCTAGATTGCTCTCCACAACATTGATTGAGTTTGCCATTATCATAGCTTTGCTTTACTTAAGTATGTTTACAGCTGGCCAATGGTTAAATGTGGATGTGCTATCGATATTACCAGTATTAATTTTAACGCTTATTAGTATGTTTGGGTTAGGACTGATTATTGCAGGCTTTACGATGATACTGAAGCAGATTCAAGCATTCTTACAGATATTACAGTTTATTCTTGCTGGTCTTACGTTTGTACCGTTATCTGTTGCACCGTTCTTGGCATTTTTACCATTTGTTAAAGGGATAGATATGGTTCGTGAAATTATGATTAATGGGGTGACATTAACAGAGTTTGCTGCAGTAGATATTTTGATATTAGTGTTTAATGCCGTATTCTATCTAGGGCTTGGATTATTTGTCTTCTTACGATGTGAACAATTTGCAATGCAGAAAGGACTACTTGCACATTATTAATATGAGGTGGTATTGGCCGACAAGGCTGATACCATTTTTTTATGGGCAAATTCATACTAGATAACATTCGACAAAAATAGTCAAAAGTAGTCAGAAACCGGGTAGTGACAGGCACCTAGAAACTTTGCTAGGCTATATGAAAGGGGGCTGGGTAGTGAAGTTTTTTCGTGTTTTTGTGGGGATTATGTTAATTGTTTTGTCTTTTTTACTTTTTCCAATTTATTCTTCTGCTTGTACTTGTGTGGAGCCTTTGTCTGCTGAGCGAGAGTTGGATAGGTCTACGGCGGTTTTTCGTGGTGAAGTTAAAGAAATAAGGCAAGCTAATGATCATGATTATGGTTTGAAGGTGTTATTAACGGTTAATGAGGTTTGGAAGGGTGTTCATGAGTCAGAGGTAACAATCAGAACAGCGAGGGATGGAGCAGCTTGTGGTTTTGACTTTCAGGTAGGAAAAGAATATTTAGTGTACGCAGGAACTAATGATGCCTTCGATAATAACAACTTGATGACTGGGATTTGTGATCGAACAAGTCAAGTTGGCATGCAGCAAGCACAAGAAGATATGAAAGTACTTGGGAAAGGTGCTGCTCCTGGTGAAATGGGGGAACATAACACATTACCCAATTCAGTAGTAGCTGGGCTTTGGTGTGGGCTTGGTGTATTCGTCCTCCTCATTTTTCTTGCATTACGACATCACAAGAAAACAGATTCTTAGGGCAAATATCAAACTTTTTCCTTTAAAATAGGTACGTGTCTGATACAAGTATCGGTCACTTGTCATAGGTTATTAGTGTAACTTATCACAGAAAGGGGAAAAATAATGAGACATCGTCACAGACCAAATTGTGGATGCCCAAAATGTGTAGTTCATCCAACAAAGCATAATGTAGTACATCACTGTACTGAAGAAACTGTTCAACATGTTCATCCTTCTCACACAACGATTATGAATCACCATTTAATCAAGAATAATCATGTATTTCCACACTCTACTTCCGTTCAAAATACAGTAAATAGCGTAGACCAGTTTGGTGGAGCATTTAACGTTCCTGGAGGCCCGGGTATGATGGGACCTGGACCAGGTCAAGTTGCTGGAGCAATGGACCCTGGAATGGGCCCGGGCATGATGGGTCCAGGAATGGGTCCGGGCATGATGGGCCCAGGTATGATGAATCCAGGTACTGGAAATAATCTATCACCAAATCAAGTAGCAGGAGCAATGAATCCAGGAATGAATCCTGGCATGGGACAAATGGGCAATCCAGGAATGGGACCAAACAACTGGAAAAAGCCAAACAATTGGTGTTAACATGGTAAGGAGCTGGCATTGCCGGCTCTTTAACTTTTATAAAGTATAACTACTAAAGTTTATTCTAATGGACTACTTTCGGTGCCAGCAAGTACCTATGTTTAGTCGTGATGGACAAGTTTGAAGTTAAGAATATATAGGAAGAATATTAACCATTTGTAGTTAATTGTTTAAGGATGTGCCAATTACATATGAAAGTATTAACCGTTACGGGATATAAACCTAGAGAAATCAATATTTTCAAAGAAAGTGATCCTAAGATAGCTATTATTAAAGCTGCAATTGAGAAGAAGTTGCTTGGTTTTATAGAAGAGGGTTTGGAGTGGATTCTGATATCTGGGCAAATGGGTGTAGAGTTATGGACAGCAGAAGTTGCAATGGATTTAAAGGATGAATATGATATTCAGATTGCTGTGACCCCACCATTTGAGAATCAAGACGACCGCTGGCCAGAGGACTTGAAATTTAAATATGAGGAGTTAACCATGGTGGCAGATTTTTATCAACCCCTATACAATGGGGAATATAAGGGACCTTATCAATTCCGCGCAAAGAATAAGTGGCTAGTGGAAAAGAGTGATGCTTGCCTAATCCTTTTGGATGATGAGTATCCTGGAAGTAATAAATTTTTCTATGAAGAGGCAAAGCGCGCAACGAAGAATTATCCTATTTATTTAATTACCCCGTCCGATTTGGATGAAATGGTGGAGGAAATGCGAATGGCAGATCCAGATTACTGGAATTAATTAGAAACACTCACATTCGCTCCTCCTTTAGCAAATTGCTTTAGTTTTGCTTATTCAGGCGGGAAAGATTTTACGCTACGCTTTCCTATTTGACAAGATATAGCAGGGATTTGTCTATTAAACATAGAATATAGTGTTATATACTTCTAATTACTATAGAAGAGGAGCTAACATTCAATGAAAAAGTTTCCGATACTTTACACAACCCGACTTAAGTTAATAGAAATTGAACCTATTCATGCAAAGGGTATTTTTGAAATTCTATCTAGGGATGAAGTGATGAGATACTACGGTAGGGAAAGTTTAGA
The DNA here is from genome assembly GCF_000577245.1 of Paucisalibacillus algeriensis. Lineage (GTDB taxonomy): Bacteria > Bacillota > Bacilli > Bacillales > Amphibacillaceae > Ornithinibacillus. The sequence goes on along the minus strand of NZ_CBYO010000022.1, from coordinate 399,761 downwards.
ATCCGTGGAAGAAGCTGAGGAATTGGTTGAACACTTTCAAATGCTTTTTCAAGAAGGAAGAGGTGTTCGTTGGGGAATTTCTTGGAAGAGTACGGATGAGTTTATCGGTACAATTGGGATTCATAATTATAGTCCCCGAACCAAAAGGGCTGAGGTTGGATTTGAACTCCACCCAGAATATTGGCGGAAGGGAATTTTAACAGAAGCATTAGCAAGTGTATTAGAATACTGCTTTGTTGAGATGGGTATACACCGGATAGGAGCTATCACATATCCCGAAAATGGAGCTTCCAATAGTTTACTAGAGAAGGTAGGCTTTACAAAGGAAGGGCAGCTTCGTGGATATTTATATCAAAATGGCAGATTCCATGATGCTTATATATTATCGATGCTAAAGCCAGATTGGAGACGAAGAAAGTATGCGGATGAAACTCCTGGCCAATATCGTGACCATTTAACAGAGATAGTGAAAAGGTCAGAAGCGGCTGGTGACTTTGATAATCTCCCTGGAAAAGGTAAACCGCTCGATATAGGGCCAAGTTCTGTTAATCCATCTGAGGCACAGTTATACAAGACATTAAAGGATAATCATGTATTACCTCCATGGATTGAGCTTGCGAACGAGATTGATGCTTTGAAAGAAAAGCTTGAGGATCTCGATGGAAAAGAAAGACGTAAGTTGGTTAAGGAGATTAATAAGAAAATCAAAGCTTATAACTATGCTTGTCCCCCTACTTTGCAGAAAAATAAGGTTTGGGAGTGAAAGATGCCAGTCCTGGTGTAGGGCTGGTTTTTTTATTGGTTTGGCGGCTGGGAATATGTTGAATATTGCTGAATTTTATATAAACCTTGAAAGAATAGTTGAATTTCCTGAAGTATATGCCCAATCCCGTACGTCATGATTTCGAACCGGAGGAGCATGCACCCGAGTATCTAGAACATGCGCCCGAACCGGAGGAGCATGCACCCTAACCCAAGGACCATGCTCCCAAGCATCCAAATCATTCACTAAAACAATGTCAACTCGGCCTTGTGCATAAAAAACACGCCACAAAATCACATTCTCTGTCTTTTAAACCAGCAAACCCTACAAAAAAGCGGGCCCTAGAGCCCACTCCTAATTACCAAACAAAATCCATCATATTCCCATTGAATATATTTGTATCTATATTACAGGTTTCCCCGTCAATAGCGTATTGCCAGCCGAATGTTTTAGCATTTTCAGGTCCTTGAGGGTTATATTCTGGGGCATCTTCTTTAGTGGTGATATCTTCTTGAGGGTATGCGGTCCATACGATTGTATTTTCGATCGCTTCTTTTGCCATGTCATTGTAGGCATTTAACAATTCATTTTCTTCACTAAATACCCCATATACACCAGGTTCATAGTTTGAATCTGTTATTGTCGTGTACCATCCTTCGATGAATGCTGCATCAACTGGGTACTCTGGTTCGATATCTACAAAGATTGCTACACCTTCTGGGATTTCAAGATCTTCAGCCATTGAGATTGCTTGTTTAGCATGTTCTACCCCATTGTCATGTCCACGTGCATCTTCCACATGATTGTAGATTACTAGAATCTTAATATCATTATCATGTAAGAGTTTCACCTCATCGGAATCAAGCCCTGCTGAAACACCTTCTTTTTCGCCAAGATAACGACCCCAAATTACTGGTTTACCATAATTGTCTACTACACAACCTAGGAACTCTTCGTCCGTGTAGCTTGCGGAGTCAACACCCCAATGATTCTCATTCTTTTTATCATCTTTGTCTGCTTCTTCCTCTTTCTCTTTATTTTTATCCTTATCTTTTTCCTGGTCTTTATTACTATCCTTATTATTATCTTTATTTTTACTATTATCTTCATCCTTGTTTTCAGTTTCACTGTCTTTGTTCTTATCTTGTTCTTGGGTATGGGGTTCTTTTGCATGATCCGTGGATTCTTGGGGATTGTATACGAACAGTATTATTACGGGGATGGCGATGACAAGAACCAAACTAATCAGGGTGATTAGTTCATATTTTCTCATGGATTTAACCTCCCTTCAGCCCTATAGCATTCTATTAATGGGGGAGGTAAGGAGTGTGGGCATGCAGTTGAACAGACATTCTTTGAAAAATTTGGCAGGATTTATCGAGATAATTGTCGAATTTAAATAGTAGTAGCGTGTTTAAGGTGGTGGAATTATGCATAATGTTGTACGTACCTACTTATTAAACCGATTAAACTTTTTGAGAATGGACGAGTTAGAACTAACAGATAAACATGAGAAAGAGTTTGAAGACTTGTATGAGAACTATATCTTGAATGGTGTGGGGGATGAGTTCCCTTACTTATTGAATGAGCAGAAATATAAATTCTTGACCTATCTTATCGAGAATAAAAACATTCTTGTCCATGGTTCTAATAACCCGGATATTAATGTGTTTGAGCCTCGGAATTCTACTTTGTTTACCGGTGAAAAAGTAAAGGCAGTTTTTGCTTCTTCTGATGCAACGTGGTCTACATTTTTTGCTGTTATCAATAGGAATGATTATTCTGGTTCATTACGAAATCTTTGCTTAACTGCACAAACGGATAAGGGTACGAAACGATACTATTATTTTTCATTAAATGAGGAATTTACGGGTGAATTATGGCAGGTTGGAATGATATATCTATTTCCTAAAGACCGATTTGAACCGGGTGGGGCCAAGAATGAATGGATTTCTGAAAAAGAGGTATATCCGTTAGCGAAGCTTCTTGTATCACCGGAGGAATTTATTTTTCGGGATTTCATTGAGAGACATCGCGAAGATTCGTCACATATAAGGAACCTGGTTAAGCATTTGCTCTTATCTAAATGGAAAAGGAAGAGGTAGTGTATGGGAAGAATTCAAGAAATACGAAAAGAAGAAAAAGCATACCACGATCATTGCTATGACAATTATAAATTATTTGAGTCAGGATCATGGTTACATAAACCTGTCCAAACCGTAATGGATTTACTACCACTCTTGGACGAAAAAAAGGAGCTAAATGTTCTGGATCTTGGATCTGGAGTTGGAAGAAATGCTATCCCAATTGCTGAATGGATTCGGGATTCCAATAATAAAGGTAGAATCCATTGTGTGGATTTTTTAGATTCTGCAATTAATAGATTAATCAGTTACAGCAATGAGTTTCATGTGTCACAGTACATTGAGCCAATTAAATCCGCTATTGAAGATTTTAGAATACCTGAAGAAAATTATGATTTAGTTGTCGCTGTCTCTAGTATTGAGCATGTCGAGTCTGAGGCTTCCCTTAAGATGGTTTTGAAGGAAATAGAAAGAGGAACAAAATTTGGTGGAATAGCTTGTCTCATCGTTAATTCGGATCTTGAGGAAAATGATTGTCATTCCGGAGAAAGCTTAGATGTTAATATGGAAGTAAATCTTTCAACGGAAAAGATGGATCAGGTATTGCATGATACTTTTTCTGGCTGGACTGTCGTAAAAAGTTTGGTTAAACCCCTAGAATATAAGATTACTAGAGATAACCGGGATATTATATTGAAAACAAATGCTATTACATATGTAGCAAGAAAATAGAGGTGAACGAAAGTGGGAAAATGGAGAAAATTATCTTCTGATTATGTATTTAAGTCACCATTTGGAAATCTTCGAAAAGATAAACTTGAGCTGCCAGATGGTAATTTAATTGATTCGTATTATGTAAATGAGTATGATGACTGGGTGAATGCAATTGTTTTAACAAAGGATCATCATATTGTATTGGTAAGACAATACCGTCATGCAGCACAGGATTTCTTTTTAGAAATTCCAGCTGGGAAGCCTGAAGCGAATGAATCCTATCAGGAGGCAATTGTTCGGGAAGTAAGAGAGGAAACGGGATATACAACGGATTATGAACCGGTTAAGTTGGGAGAGTTTTTCGTCAATCCTGCTACCCAAACCAATAAGGTCATTACATACTTACTTCTCGATGCGTATCAAGCCTTTGAACAAGATTTAGATCCTACTGAATTTATTGATGTTCACTTGGTTGAGCTGGATGATATGGACAGGTTGATTGCTGAGGGTGAAATTAATCAGTTATTCACTGCAAGTGCATATTATATGGTAAAGTCATTTTTGATGAATCGATTGAAGGAGAACTAGTTATGGTATCTAATTATGCAACTTGGGACGACGGAATAATCAAGTTAACTTGGAAGCAAGATTACATGCCGCCTGTGGATTTGATAACTAGTGTGCATGGGATCTGTTTTTATAATGAAAAGGTATTGCTTGTTGATTTAAATCACCGTGGGTGGGATATACCAGGTGGCCATATGGAAGAAGGAGAAACGCCAGAACAATGCTTTAAAAGAGAGGCATTTGAGGAAGGGTATGTGGAGGGAAACTGCATGCTTCTTGGTGCTGTTGAGGTGGACCACCATGAGAATCCAAACTGGGATGAATCGAGTAAATATCCATTTGTGGGGTATCAGCTATTCTATCGAATGGATGTTAGAGCAGTTCTTCCATTTGAAGCACAATTCGAAGCTGATAGAAGGATTTTTGTGGAAACAGAAAATATCAAACAATATATTAACTTGGATGATGTACGGCAAGCAATGTTATATTATGCAATGCAATTAGAAATTAAGAGTTGATGTTGTATGTGTGGGATTTAAGTGTAAGGAAAGAGACTTAGCTCTACCAAATGAGAGAAAAAAACTACTAGAAGCAGCTCTAAAAGATTTAGAAGTAGATCCAAATGTTATCGGAATCTATGAAGATGGTTCGCTTGGTAGAGGAGATTATGACCCTTATTCGGATATTGATTTACATATTGTAGTAAAACCAAGAACAAAGCAGGATTTTATCGCTGAAAAGAAGGAGCGGGCTTCGAATTGGGGGAATGTATTATTTTACGAAGGTTCTGGTGGAGCGCCTTACATTGTGTCTCATTATGATTGCTTTGTAAAAATTGATTCCTGGTATCACGAGGCTAGTGAGTTACAACCTTCGATTTGGCTTAAAGATGTAAAAGCATATTATGACCCAGAACACATTGTAAATAATGTAATTTCCCAATCTAATAAAATATCATTTTCGGTAACGGCAGAGGACATAAGATATTGGCGTGAGAAAGTATTTGCCTACGCTCATGAAACATATAGGGCTACTAGGAGAAACGAACTAAATTATGCTTTAGATAATTTAAGTTCTTTGAAATGGTTGATTGCCTCTAGTTGGTATACAGAAAAGAATGAACATCTATATAACTCTTACCCTGTCTGGTCAAAAATTGATCGAGAGGGAACTGTACTATCTACAGAACAATTAAAAATACTCGCAATATGGGATTGTAATCGTGATTCCGAAAAAATACTTCAAACGATTGCCGCTATTTACCCAGAATTTCTCCGATTGAATAAAATACTATCGAAAAAGGTAGGAATCGAAGAAGATAATAACTTATGCGTTAGAGTATTTGAACTTATCCTATAAGGGGTGTTACACATGAAATTATATGGTGACTTCAAAAAAGAAGATTGGATGCAAGCCCTAAAGATTTCGGAACAAAGCATACCAAACTCATTCATCCTACATGGAGAATGGGAGCATCAAGAAAATTTGGAGCGTTGGAAAAGCATACTAACAGAAGAACAGTGGGCATCTGACTGGAACACGGTCATTGGAAATATTAATGGAAAAAGGATTGGTTTTTCCAATGTGTTTGGTGGTCCTTCTGCTGCAATTACTGCGCACCGATATGCCATACTTGGCACAGATAAATTCATACAAACTGGCTATTTCGGAGGGTTGTCCCACGATGTAGAATATGGTGATATTTTGATTGTAACCGGTGCATATATGGAAGACGGGGTATCACAGTGGTATTTACCAAGGCATACATTGGTTCATGCTAACCAAAAGCTAGTGAGTGCTGCGATAAGCTTTTGTGAGGAAAAAGGTTATCGATATGTTACAGGAACTGTTATGTCGACGAGTGCGATGTATATGGAAACTACGGAAATCGTTAAAAGCTGGTCAGAAGAAGGTCACCTTGGGGTTGATATGGAAACAGCTACGACCTTTGCCATTGCCAAGTATTACAATCGAAATGCAATTGGACTACTAAACTTATCCGATCACATCATACAGGGAGAAACCTTTTATTCTAGGCCAGAGGAACTGGATAACTTAATGGATGACACAGATAGAAGAATTCGGGAGTTGGCGTTGTTTTTGGCTTCTTTAGATGAGTAGGTTTTGTTGAATTTTTGTCGAAATTGTAGGGAAACCTATATATAACTAGATTTCCCTACTAATTTCAGATGTATTTGAGATACTTATCAAGTTTGACAACATAATGGATTCTGTGAAGTTCCTTGTTTAATTCACGTAAATATTCTTTAATAGCCTCACCTAATGTCGTAGTAGTAAAGGATTCTGGAAACACGAAATTCTGCCAAATGGAAAAAATGCGCCATTTGTCATCATTCTCATAAAAGAAGTTAAGAATTACCTCGTCATGGTCAATAGTCTCATAATTCATATTAGTTCTATTTCCTTTTTGAACTTTTCTAAGCCACTCCCCTAATTGAATTCCCAACTCTACCACATTGATGTATGGGTCATCAAAAAATACCCTTTCATTAATTAGTATCTTAAATTGACCTTCAATAAAGCCGTTTTTGTATGCTGTTTCATTTTCATAAGGTTTATCAGAGTTTAAAACAAACGTAAACTTAATGTCCATAAATCACCTCTAGATTCGATGAAGTTCTTTTGCATACGTCTTCTTATAAGAACTCCACATTATCTATCGTTAATAACTTCAATCTATCTCTTAAATATCAATTGGTTTACTACTTGAAAACCATCGGCTACTCCCATTTTGGGAAATAATGTGACTAATTCCCAACCATCTAGACCATATTCGTTTAATTCTTTTTCAAATTCTTCTCGATTCGTAGTATCAATAGGCATTGTCCAGTTCTCTACCATACTCCCACTTATCCATCATTAACCCCCTTGGAAAAATCCTTTTTCACTTTATCGTATCATATTAGGTGTTATAATGTTTGTAATATTTATATTTTTATAGTGGGAGGAGATTGTTGTGACAAACGATTTTTATTGTGATGAAGTATTAAGTGGAAAAACTGAAGTAGAAAAAGTCTATGAAACTAAAAATGTCCTAGCATACTATCACACACGTCCATATTATCAAGTACATATAGTTGCCATTCCTAAAAAACACATCCCGTCTTTAACAAATATTGATGATAAAGACCAGGGGATATTGTTTGAATTAATAGAGGTTATTCAAAAGGTAGCAGCAGATGTTGAGGAAAACTATGGGGCATGTAGAGTGATAACCAATCTAGGACGCTATCAGGAGTCGAAACATTTACATTGGCACATCGTTTCTGGTGATAAAAGAGCATAATACTGGAAGTTATCTTGATTTAAACAACTGGTATAGAAAAGATGATTGGGAGACAGTAAAATCTGGGAGTTGGTATTTTTTTCTCTACAATAACAAAATATTTTCATCAAAGGGGTGACGAAATGGAAATTCTTGTTGTTATTGGGATTATAGTAGTAGTTTTACTAGGTTTATGGTTTTTTCGCTTATTTGGATACCGGGATGGAGTTATTAGAATTGAATTAGATGATCGGTATTCGGACCGTAATGATTTTATTTTGGCAGTTAAAGATGAACTAGAAAAAAGAGGAATGAATGTAAGGTATAAAGGGGACGCGAATTTTATTATTAATGATGTGGAGTATATGTTTCAAGAAATAAATCACCCTATTGCTGGTATACCAGTGCAACGCGCACTATTAGAGAAAATAATAGAATAAGATTTGAGAGTGATTTTCTACATATTTTATTGGCAACCTGTATCCGCTGATAAACGAGAATAACGGGGGTAGTAATCCATGGATTTTAACAACTTTTCAGCAGTTCAAGTCCGAATTGCTAGACCAACTGATAAATATGATGAAGTAATAATTTTCTATGAGCATGGACTAGGATTAAAAAGATTAACCGATTTTACGGGTCATCGGGGATATACAGGAGTTATCTATGGTTTACCAGATGCACCGTACCATCTCGAATTCACAAAGCATGTAGATGGTTCTCCATGCCCTGCACCAACAAAAGACAACTTGTTAGTTTTCTATATACCAAATCAGGATGAAATCCTAAACATAAAAGCGAGGCTAAATCAAATGGGATACCCAGAAGTTGAACCTGAGAATGGTTATTGGGAGGAAAAGGGTGTCACCATAGAGGATCCGGATGGATGGCGAGTTGTTTTGATGAACACGGAAGGGATTTAAATTCTTAGGGGTGAGTCTAATTAGAAAAATTACATTATCGAACGGTAATACTATAGAAGTAGAATGTCTTAGTTGTGCAATTGTAGATGGAATTATTGAACCTGAGGGTGGAGTGGTAGTTGAAACGGAATATTTCCATGCTCACCAAGATGTAGCCTATCCGATAAAAGGGTTGGTTATATTAGCGTCTAAGAGGCACATTACAAGTTTCGATGAATTAACGCGAGAAGAAAAACTAGATTACATAGATATTCTAACTAAGATTCGTAGGAAACAGCGGGAAGTATTGGGAGTTGAGTATGTTTATTATTTTTACAATGAAGATACAACACACCATTTCCATACTTGGATGGTCCCAAGATACGAGTGGATGTATGAGTTTGGTCGGTCGGTTGAATCGGTTAGACCGGTACTTCTCCATGCAAGAGAAAATTTGAATAGCAATGGAAATATTCAGGAAGTAAAGGAAGCTATTCATGCTTTAGCAAGAGCATTAAAAGAAGATTGAGGGAAATAAATGATTAAGAAATATACAATAGCAGATAAAGAAAAATTAAAAAAGCTCATTTCCATTATAGACGAGGACAAAGATGCCATCTATATTGCCGAAAAAGCAAACTGTATATGTGCTTTTACATCTTATCATCAAACAGAAATGATTGGGTTCCTAGTGTCATGGAAAAGTAGCTTTCATCCATTTTGTACTTATTTTGATGTTATTCATCATCCTAACCACACGACATGTATTGGGGAATTAATGGAAAAGTTAGAAGAAAACTTAAAGGAAGAGGATTATCCACTTCAAACAGGGGTTCATGAAAACTCCTTTCTCGACAATTACTATCGGGAGAAGAATTTTGATCTTATTCGCAAAACATACTTACCAACTATTCATCTTCCTTACCAAGGAATTACGTCTAGGGAACCTACTAATTTCGAAATAAGAACATTGGAAGATATTCTTCCTGGTCAAATGGAACAACTAGTAAGACTTGTCAAGAGAATATATGAAGAGACTCATTTAGTAAACCCTGTTGCTGAGTTCGAATTAGATAGGTGGAAAGGTTTGATTTTTGCTGAGGATTTAATTCGACAAGGAAGTTATGTGTTAGTAGATAAAAAAGAAGAAATTATTTCTTACTCATTACTACATGCATCAGAAAGTAACGGGACAGTTGAATTTGGCTGGAAAGGGACTAGAGATAGGTCAGAAATCGAAACTATTAATCTATTGGTTTCAAGCCAAATCGAATATGGTAAAAGAAAAGGATATAAAAAGTTGGAAGGGGAATTTGATACTACCGATCCATATGCGTTGGAAGTACTAAACCATTTTGGCTTTCCAAAGAGTCCAGTTTGGATTACTTATCAAAAAAAACAAAGGAGTTAACAAAATGGGATCGAGGATCATGCATTTAATTATTGCGAAACATATAGCAGAAAAAATAACAGTACAGGATAAGAATGCATTTTTCATTGGTGGTGTTGCACCAGATGCAGTTTATCCGAAAGGGAAGTCACATTTCTTCATCGGACATGAGAAAGACTATACGACAACTGTAGAATTTGAAAAGTTTCTGAATAAATATCCAAAGACAGATTACATTTTAGGGTACTACACGCATCTTATCGCAGATTATGTCTGGTTGAAGGGCTTTTATCAAGGTTGGTTAAAAAATAGAATGGATGTGGACGATACACTTTACAAAAGATATCATGGAGATTTCAGACTTTTAAATGCTAAATTACTTCATCATTACCAAATTGACGCTAGCATTCTTGATAGCTTGAACTTTGACCAAGTTCATGATTTAGATGAGGTAAAAGTAGAGGATGTTAAAGCATTTTTTCCTTATGTTAAAGAGGATATGAATTATTCAAAAGAGGATCTTGAGGAAGAACTTCAAGTCTTTACTTTTTTTCAAATTGTGGGTTACGTAGAGACATGCATTGAACGTGGATTGCTAAAACTTCAGGAAATAGGTATCAAATAATGGAATATAAATATATTTCTTTATTACAATCTAAACTTAGCGAAATTGTACTTTTATATAGTGAGGTATGGGGCGAACATTCTGTTGACTTTGCAGAACGTTTAAAACGCCATGCCAACTACCCTGGATTCAAGACAGTTGTAGCACTTAATGATGATGATGATGATGATGATGCTATCGGCTTCGCATACGGTTATACATCTAAACCTGGTCAGTATTATCATGAACAATTACGAAAGGCACTATCAAAATCTAACCAAGACTGGTGGCTGGATGATTGCTTCGAATTTGTTGAACTCGTCGTACACCCTAACCAAAGAAGGAAATATAAAGGACAAGAACTTGCAGCAAATTTACTGGAAGATATTCAAAATAAAACGGCAGTATTAACTACCCAAATGAACAATATCTCTGCTAGGAATTTATATAAAAAGTTAAACTGGGAAATTTTAGAGGAGAACTTTAAACCCGGAGATTCTAAAGATCCATATGTCATCATGGGGAAAAAGCTAATACCTTAAACAGTAGGAGTTAAAAATTGATGTTAACATATACAATAGCCTTTATTCTGCGTAGGAATGAAATCCTTTTATTAAATAGAGAATCTCCCTCCTGGATGGGGAGTTGGAATGGTGTTGGAGGAAAGCTGGAATATGATGAGTCACCGAGAGATTGTATTATAAGAGAAATACGTGAGGAAACAGGCATACAACTGCAAAATATTGCTTACAAAGGAACTGTGACATGGAATGTTGATGGTCATTATTATAATGGAATGTATGCGTTTGTAGCAGAGATCCCAGGTTATTTCGACTATAACACGCCAATTAAAACCGATGAGGGAATATTAGATTGGAAGAAAGTAGATTGGATTTTACACCCGGAAAATACAGGAGTTGCGAATCTGCAATACTTTTTGAAAGAAATGATACAAGGTGATCAGATTTATGATTATCATTTTGTTTATAAAGATAAGCAGGTGGAGCATTTTGAAAGGAAAGAACTAAATGCTTTAGATGAAATAAAGTAAGGGGAATAGTTATGAATGGAATTGATCTTCTAAGTAAATTTGGTTTTAACGTAACGAAAGAACCAGAGAGTATATATCCATTTTCACCTGTCTACCGGGTGAAAAATGGCGATCAAGATGTAATTGTGAAACGAACACAAAGAAGAGCAGAAACTGTAATGTCTTATACAAAGATGTTGAAAGACAATGGAATAAACGTAGTGACCCCGGTGAAATTAAATGTCGAAAACCCACAACAAATAGAAGATACCAGTTTTGTTGTGTACCCCTTTATCAAAGGAAACGTATATTCAGGCAAAAACAAGGAGATTTTCGAAGCGGGTCAATTACTTGGGAAGATTCATCGTCTATCCCCAAACTCCAATACTTACAATCTACTTGACTACGATGTTTATGATTTTAATCAAGATGAGGTAAATGAGAGTATGGAAGCAATATCCCAACATGCTAATAATGCTGGGGTAGGGATTGATACAGAACGATTAAACGAAGCATTGCTAGAGAGTGTAGCACTTCAAAAGGAACTCCAACATGCAGATTTACCACAAGTCGCTACCCCTCATGATTTTAAGGCTAATAATTTGATTTTGACACCAGAACCATATTTAGTTGATCCGGATAATGCAACATGGATACCAAGAATTTTTGACCTTGCATTGGCATTATTACTTTTCCATAATGAACATAAAAGTGCTCCAGCACGTGTATTCACGTTAATGGAGTGGAAACAGTTTCTTTCAGGATATACAATGTTTGTTACATTAACAGAAAAGGAAAAAGTATTTTGGGAGAAAGCAAAGAGGCATGTCTTTCTCGATGAAGTTATGTGGTTAATGGCTGAATATGAAGAGGATTGGCGAAATCCCGGTCAACAAGATTTGTTTCGTAGCTTAATACAAGTCCTGCTAGATGGTTCGGACTATACGATAGATTAAGGATAATAGAGAATTATTCTATGATTCATTAAAGAGCAGTGACGAACATCAAGATCACTTAAAAATAAATAAACAAACAGGATAAATCATTGAGATAGTTGGCACAGAATGAATTTAAACATGACATTAGTAACTATTTTCCAATTATTTGAAACCTTTTGGCTCCCTCAATCGTCTATATATAAGAGAAGAAAATCGCAACTCTAAAAAATACATATGTTCCAATCTTCGTAAAGTTCCAGGTTAGTAATTTAACGTAACATAGTTGTATAAATAGAGAATGACGGGCGAATCATGCTCTTTTATGGGAGGAGAAAATGAGAAAGTTACTGTCGATCTTAGTGGTTGCTGCTGTAGTTTTTTCATCGGGTTGTTCATCTCAAACCCTTCAAGATGCTATTAGTAGTGAATATGGTAAATATGACAAACCAGAAATCTTGTATCACAACGATGAGGTAGGGGTAGTTATTCTTTTGACGAAAGATGATAAGAATAATTTTATTATTTGTCGAAGTTCGTATGAAAAGAATGGCTTCAATCGGTATGTATTAGACACAACAAATGATTATTCAATGATAGTAGATATCGGTAAAAAGTCGGAATTTATTCAACTAGATACAATTGGCAATAGTACAGATACTCCACTAAATATAGTATGGGGCGGTGTTTTTCATTATCCAAGAGCAAAACAAATTGCCTATAAGGTTCATGATGGACAAGAAATGATCGTTGAAAATCTTGTAAATATTAATAAAAAGCATGTTTTTGTTGATGTTTTATCCAATGAGGTAACAGATTCCTATAAGCTGACTTTTGACGTAATAGATAATGAAGGAAATGTATTGTTTAGTTATAATTAATTAGAGAAAGTAAAATATAGAATACCCTTTGCAATTCCATGCAAAGGGTATTTTTCAATCTTATTTATTGGGGGTTTTTGTTAGATCTAATTTTGGATCTGACTGATCTATTGGTACTCGTTTAATGAAAAATGCGAGTATCAATGCAATAACAATAATTAGTGCTGAAACAAAGAATGAAAAGTTGATACCATTTAACATAGCAAGGTCTTCAAGCTGTTTTGGAATATCTAACGAAGAATTCGAATCAATTAAGCTCATGTCAATAGGTTCTTTACTTATTTCAGTAAGCCTAGCTTCCATTCGGCTATTCATGACGGTAACCATTAAAGCAGACCCAATTGCACCAGCTACTTGTGATAAGGTGTTATTCATTGCTGTTCCATGCGGATAATCTTTCACCGGTAATTGGTTCAAACCATTTGTCATGACTGGCATATTTACCAAGGACATTCCAAATGCACGCACCGAGAATACAAGTGCAACTAACAAATAAGGCGTAGTCATAGACAACTTACTGAATAAAAACGTTGTTACAGTCATAATGATTAGCCCAATTATGGCCATATTCTTTGCTCCATGTTTATCGAAAAGTCTACCTGAAATAGGTGACATAATCCCCATTACAAGAGCTCCAGGAAGCATTAGTAAACCAGCTTCAGTTGGAGAAAATCCACGAACTGTTTGGATGTAAAGTGGAATCAATATCATCCCTGAGAACAAGGCAAGAGATATCGTAATCGATATAGCTGACGATAGTGCAAACATTGGATATTTAAATATCCTAAATTCAAGTAGTGGTTCTTTGATACGGAATTGACGAAGTATAAGTAATACAAGTCCAATTGTACCAAGAATAACAGTTCCATAAACTGAAGGATTACTCCATCCCATCTCTCCGGCAGAACTAAATCCATATAAAAGTCCTCCAAAACCAATACTTGATAGAATGATCGAGAGAACATCTAATTTAATTTTATTTTGAGGTGTAAAGTTCTTAAGTCGGAAAATGGCGTAAAATAAAGACAAGATAGAAAACGGTAAGACAACATTAAATAACATTCTCCAACTAAAATGTTCCACTATAAATCCGGATAAAGTCGGTCCAAGTGCAGGTGCAACAATCATAACGAGACCAAAGAATCCCATTACTTGCCCACGTTTTTCAATTGGAAAGGCAACAAGCATGACATTCATTAAAAGTGGCATCATAATGGCGGAACCAGATGCTTGAATTAATCTTGCTATAAAGAGTACTCCAAATGTTGGGGAAATACTAGCTAGGAGTGTTCCTAACGTAAACAGACCCATAGCGGTAATGAAAATACTTCGATTCGTAAATCTTTGAATGAAAAAAGCACTAGCTGGAATCAGTATTCCGTTCACAAGCATATACCCAGTTGCTAACCATTGAACTTTTGCTGGGCTTACTTGGAACTCCGTCATAATAGATGGTAGTGCAACATTAAGAAAGGTTTCATTTAAGATCGCTACAAAGGCACCTACAAATAATATAGCGATGACCCCATAAGGAGCTTTTTGTTGTGGAGATATATTTTCAGACATAAGTATCCATCCTACTTTCTGTTAACATAGTAAAGCACTTTAGTATTTTATACCGATAGTATAATTATTGCAACGTTTAATTTTCCGTTTTTTTGAAATGTTGATTTAAAGAGGAAATGGGTGGTAAAATGAATTATACTATTGTTCTATTAAGGTGATTATGATGAATGTTAATATACGGAAAAAGAAGATAATAGACGCTGCACATCGTTTGTTTATTGAAAAGGGATTTTATGCAACATCGATTCAAGATATTGTAAATGACGCAAACATCTCAAAAGGGACGTTCTATAATTATTTTGTATCAAAGAATGAATGCTTATTAGCGATTTTGGAAAGTGTGCAAGAAGAGGGCAACCAAAAACGAATCGAGCTTTCCCTAGGTAAATCAATTAAAGATGAAGATGTGTTTATACATCAAATTGCAGTAAGATCTAATATGAATAGAAAGTATAATATGCTAATTTTATTTGAATCCATAATGCATTTGAATGAGCCAGATATAGAAACATTTCTGGAAGATCAGTATCGGGATGAAGTGCAATGGATTGCTAATCGGATATGTGAAATTTATTCTCCAGAATATTGGGATTATGCCTTGGACCATGCAGTCATGTTTCTCGGGATGTTCCAACATTTTATGTATGTATGGAAGATGGAAACAGATGAGGAATTTGAAACAGAGAAAGTTATACGTTTTATCCTAAATCGTTTGAAACCTATAATCGATGAACAAATCCAATCTGGTGAAAAGTTCTTTGCAAGGGATTGGTTTGGATTAGATTTAGACGAGATTTCAACAAAGGAATTACTTTCAAGGATAGTAAATAAAATAGATAGATTATTAGATAAAGTTGAGTTGGAGCAGCTCGACTATTTAAGGTTTCTTAAGGAAGAAATTCAAACAGATACTCCACGGAAATTTTTAATTGAAAGTATTATTTTATCCTTAACCAATATGTTTGAGGAAACAATCCTGGAACATGAAATTAGACAACTGGTGCAGATAACAGAAAAGTATTATAAAAATATCTAATGTAGGAGGGATTTCAATGGACTATGAGAAAGCTTTATCAGATTATATTGCTGCGACAAATACACATGATTTTCGTAATGTAAGAAATTTTTTAGATGAAAAAGCAGTATATTGGTTTTCAAATAAGACTTGTGAATCACTTGATGAAATTGGGCAGTACTTTGAGAATGCCTGGGAAACCATTAAAGATGAAGTTTATCAAGCAACTAATGTCCGGTGGCTAGTAAAGGAAGAGAACACAGCTACTTGTATTTATACTTATCGATATGAAGGATATTATGAGGGTAAGTTTGTACAGGGAAGCGGAAGAGCTACGAATGTTTTTATTAAGAAAGAAGACGGAACGTGGAAGTTAGTTCATGAACATTTGAGTGCTTTAAAGTAATATAATATAGTTTAGGGTTGGTAAAGCCTGTTTGGGTTCGAATCCCATCTTCATTCTACATTTAATGTATATATTAAAAGGTTAGCCGTATCGAGTGATGCGGCTTTCGTGTTAAATCTCTCCTCTGATTTTTTGTGTTTCCTCGTATTCATGGCCTGTCCTTCTAAAATATTTTATGCAATTAGATGATTGATGATATGTTATTTTTCGACATTATTGAAACATTAGAAGGATTTCTTACGTATTAGCTAGAATACTAGATTAGGAATTGTTTTTGGGAGTGAGAATAATGATTCGACTGCTAGAACCATCTGATGCAAAGCAATATTTTGAACTACGTGTAGAAGCACTGAAAAAAAATCCGGAAGCTTTTGCAACAAGTTATGAAGAGGTTATCAGTAAACCAAATCCAGTTGAACAATATGTAAAATCTTTTGGACAAGTTAATCACTATAATTTTGGAGCTTTTGAAAATGAGAAGTTAATTGGAATGGTGACATTACTACCTGAAACAAAGGAAAAGCTAAAACATAAAGCAAACATATTTGCTATGTATGTAACTCCGGAGCAAAGGGGTAATGGAGTGGGAAAAGCACTTCTTGATGCTGCAATTACACAAGCTCGTGAAATAGAAGGAATTACTAAGATTAATTTGTCAGTTGTTTCCATTAATCACGATGCCAAAGGACTTTACCAACAATTTGGTTTTGAAAGTTACGGTGTGGAAGAAAAAGCATTAAAAGTAAAAAATGTCTATTTGGATGAGGTATACATGTCCTTATCATTAGACTCATAACGAAAGTGGGGGAGCAATTGGAACTTTCAACTAGAAAAATGACCGATGAGTATGCGATAGAAATTCTTGGATGGAAATATGAATCGCCATATGATTTATATAATAATGTCCTTTCAGGTGAAGCAATCCTGGAATTAACTCGTCATTCGTACAAGGCAATTCTTTCTGATGAAAAAGTGGTTGGATTCTTTTGTACGGGAAAAGATGCGCAAGTCCCGGCTGGACATGAATTTGGTGCATATAAAGATGATTGTATCGATATTGGATTAGGTATGAGACCGGATCTAACTGGTAATGGATTAGGGTCCAAGTTCTTACACTATATTTTGGAAAAAATTCAACATGAATATGATGGATGCATCAGATTAACAGTCGCAGATTTTAATAAACGGGCAATCCATCTTTATGAAAAGTTTAATTTTGTGAAAAAACAAGCGTTCCTACGTAAAGATATGAAGTTTATTGTGATGGTAAAGGAAGATTGAATGAAATTAGGCGGAATTAATCATTTGTTGTTCTCTGTTTCTAATCTAGAGGAATCTATTGAGTTCTATATTAAGGTTTTTGATGCAAAGCAATTGGTGAAGGGAAAAAGAACGGCTTACTTTGATTTAAATGGGTTGTGGCTAGCATTAAATGAGGAAAAGGATATTCCACGAAGCGAGATACATAGATCTTATACGCATATAGCTTTTACTGTAGATGAGAATGATTTCGAAGGGTACGTTAGTAAGTTACAGGGGTTAGGTGTAACAATATTATCAGGTAGAGAGCGGGATATTCGGGATAAACAATCGATATATTTTCTGGATCCGGACGGACATAAGTTTGAGTTTCATACAGGGACTTTAACCGATCGATTGCGATATTATAAGGAAACTAAACCACATATGGAATTTTTTGATTGAGGGATTCTATGGTGAATCTAGCTTGGGGGGAGTAGCAGGTGAATAAAACGTTAAATCAATTTATTAAAACAACAGAAGAAATTAATAGCCTTAATGAAATTGAAGATTCTCGCTTAACAGAACCAATTCGTGAAGGAAAGTGGTCAATCCGTGACATAGTTGTACACCTATATTATTGGGACAAGTATAACTTAGAAGAAATGGTACCTAAAATGAGTGACGGTGAAAAGTTACCAGAGTTCCCTGATCATGACAGACACAATGCAGAAGGAATCCATTATCTTCGCAATAAATCAGTGGATTTTATCGTAAATCTTTTTGTTGAAACTAGAAGACAATTAGTGGATAGCCTAGCTGCTATTCCTGAGGATACTAGATTCTTGATAGGAAAAGGCAAGCGTCAGTATTCAAGTGAAAGTTTTACAACTATTTTTTTAAAACACGATCAACATCATTTGAAACAAATTAATATGAAGTTAAATAGATAGCTCATGAATCTGTGATTGATTGTGTACTTAAAGTTACCCTGGCAATTCCACTTCAACAACGGTTTTTGAGTGAATGAATGAACCTAAAATCGTTGTTGATAAGTTTAGTTTTAGTTTATATTTTGATTAGCTTACCTTCCATATTAGAACCTTTTAATTTCTTATTTCGTCCATTTCTGTGGTGTTTTCTATATAGGCCTGTTCTTCCTCTGAACTTAATACACCTGTAGCTACTCCACCATCTACTGCCACTCTTTCCGATGAGGCTTCTTTATGTACTAAGTTATGATCATATACAATATTAGTAAAGTCACCCTCCGCCCAACGGTCTATTATTGCTAGTTCCGCTTTAGTTAGTCCAATTTTATTATTATTCTTACTTACTGCATCATGCAACCAGTTAATACGCTCCTCTGTCATTTCAAAAAATCCCCATTTTGCATAAGCGTCAACTTTTTGGTGTGACATATAATGAATATACTCTAATACTATTTTTCTAGTTAAACCATTTTTTGATACAACATCCCCAAATGGATTAACACCTTCTCTTACGTCCGTTTTACTTTTTGAATCTGTTTTTTCATTGATGACATCTTCTGTTAATGATGCATCTTCTGATCCAGTACCTATCTCCTGATAAAAAGACCATCCTATGAATCCCACAAGTATAATTGAGCCAATAATACTTATCGGAAGTAGAATTTTTTTAGACATTATATGTAATCCCCTTGTTCTTCTTTTTTTAATATTTATTGTCTTCTTAATTTTTCTACCATTTTACAATCATATTACTATTATTAATCTATATTCGCAATATTATGTTCACTAGATTTATTAGGTGATCGATCTGAGGTAGAATGCTAGATTTATGAACGTAATCTAGAAGGACAATTACAATAAACAACAGTGGTATCAACTCCGAACAAATTAACTTATCGGTAAGACTTTCCATTAATAAATCTAGTCATATTATATAAACTTGTGCGTGTGAAAAAAGAAGAAAACAATAAAAAAGGAGCATAAATGGCTCCTTTTGTTGTGAATTATAGTGTGTAACTTATCAAGATTTAAGATTCAAAACCAAGCTGCTCGATTTGATTCATAAAGTTGGTGATGCTATCAATCGTTTGAAATATTTCTGAATTCTTTAATTCGTCAATTGCAATTTCACCATTCTCTTGTATTTGATTAATCACATCAAGGAGTTTTTCATTATTGGCTAAGATATCAGTGTGAATACCTTCTGCTATGGCAGGAACTTCAATTTTATTGAATTCCTCCACAGTTTCTTCCAATTCTGTTAAGGTAGTCTCTACCTCGGCAATGTTAACATTTCCCTCGTTCAATAATGTTTGAACTTCTTCACCATAAGTGCTCATCTCATTCAAATATTCTGTTGTCTCTGTCGCGTAATTTAGTGAATTTTGTGTTTCTTCTAATATTCCACAACCGGAAATAAAAACGACTGTAGTTAACAGTAGTAAGAAAATTATTCTCTTCATATAGCATCTCCTTTATAAGAAATTCCTTGCCCCAAGCATAACATGTGTGAAACAGGATGTCTTGTCATGAACGTCTAATATTTTTACCAAAAATTTCTTGACGAATACATTTAATCTTGTTATATTACATATAACCAAATGGTTATATAATGAGGTGAGAGTAACTATGTCTGATGTTTATCGTGCATTAGGAGATCCAACAAGACGACAAATCCTTAACATGCTGAAAAGTGCAAATCTAACACAAAAAGAAATAGTTGAGGCTTTTGACATCTCTCAACCAGCCATTAAGAAGCATTTAAATGTCTTATTAGAGGAAGAGATCGTTACAGCAACGATACAGGGAAAGTATCGAATTTACTCCTTGAATCAAGAGTCACTTCAGATTGCCTACAAAGAAATGCTTCAATCCATCGGAGATTTACTGGATGATCAGCTAGAAAGCTTGAAAAATTATGTGGAAAAGGGAGAAGAGTGAAATGGCAAAAGTTAAAGAATCCATTAAGCGAGAAGTTGTAGTGAATGCCCCACTTGAAAAGGTTTGGGACGCATTGACAAAAGAAGAGCATTTAAACAAGTGGTATACGAAGGAAGCGATGATTGATTTCCGAGTTGGTGGTAAAGGTTACATGAATCATGGATGGGGTTCTACTTCAGAAGGGGTATATACTGAAATTGAACCAATGAAACGTTTTATATTGCAAGGATCCGATGGAGATTTTAGAACGATTACAGAAATAAACGAAGTTGAAAATGGAGTAAAAGTTAGTATTGAATACCAAGCTTCATTTATTGCGGAAATGAATGATTCAATAAAAGAAAATATGCTATTTGGCACTGGACAATTTTTAGAGAACCTTAAAAGTGTCTATGAATTGGGACTAGATAATCGTGAAGAATTGTGGAGAACATGGATTGGTATCACGCACACTACTGACCAAGCAGGTATCGGTTCGGAGGTTCTAACCGTTAAAGAAGGAACTTCTGCTGATAAAGCTGGATTACAGCCAGGTGATATCATTACCAATCTAGATCATAATAAGGTCTATGGTTATGAGTCTTTTGAAAGATTATTAAATCTAAAGGATATTAAAGAAATTGTGATATTAAGGGTGTTGCGTGATAAGACTGAAATGGAAATAAAATGTCTGGTAGAACCATATCCAGTTGCGTATTAGAAGTATTAGATATTAAACAACTATAGCATGGGTGGTTCTCGTTCATTATTTTAGAAAAACCTACTAAAGTATCGCTACAAAAGTCTATTATACGTAATAATTTCAATAATACGGTCGATAGCCTAATACTTATCCATTCTCCTAATAGATGTGATTTCAGCACTTGGGCTATCTCCGCTACCATTATTAGCTTCTACAACAGATCTAGCTCTAATTGCACGGCAGCTCTCGAAGCGGCATTTTCACATCAATAATTATAAATCAAGGATAAGAGGATTTCTCTCTTATCCTTGATTTTTGTCACAATTTCATTCACTATTTCGTTTTATTGGTAATAGCGGAATGGAGTTGTTCAATATGAATAAAATTACTTGTGTTGTAATAGGCGGAGGATATGCAGGAATTCATGCAATAAAGTCTATTCAGAAGAATGTTGGAAGAAAAAAGTCATTGCGAATCATATTAATAGATCCAAATCCTTATCATATTAGAAAGGTACTTCTTTTCAAACCAGTAGTTGGAAAGGAAGGAATCAAAATACCTTGGAAACGTATTTTTCCCTCTGGTGTAGAGATTATTCAAGGGTCTGTAACGAGCATTAATAAGGAAGAAAAGACTATCATATTTCAAAACGGGAAGGGCGAAGAAAAACTAATCTTTAATACTGTCGTTATAGCTGTTGGTAGTAGTTTTCACCGAGATAATTCCAATAATGGAGGCATAACGCTTTCAAGCCCTGACAATGCCGAATACATTTATAAGAAATGGAATGAGAATTTAAAGCATGCCTTAAACGCAACTAGTCCTGATGAAAAGGAAAAATTAATGACTGTTACGATAATTGGAGCGGGAATAAGTGGGATTGAAACTTCTGCAGCATTGGCAGAGCAGATGAAAAACACGGCTGAAGATATAGGTTTGAACCCTAAGAAAATCAACGTATTTCTTATTAATTCTAAAAAATCATTATTCATGGAAGGTCCCACCAAATTGGGGGAAAAACTAGAGGATAGACTTTTTCAATTGGGAGTAAAGGTGCTTCATGATACTAGGGCCAAACAAGAAATTGATGGAATAGTAGAATTAGATTGTGGGCAGCAAATTCCATCCGGTCTATGTATTTGGACAACCGGATTAGTCCCTAACCCAATATTATCGACATGGAATATTCCTTTGACAACAGATGGTAGAATTTTCGTAGATAATTCTTACCGAGTTGTTGAGATGGAGGGGATGTATAGTATTGGTGACTGCGCACGGATTGTTGACCCTAGGACTGGTAAGGAAGATCAAATGACCTGTAAAGAAGCAACTATTCAAGCCAGAAGATTAGGTAGAATCATGAAAGCTGATATTCTCTATAAAAGAACTCCCGTCCACAAAACCCCACTAACAACCTACTGCTTTGGCTTGGGTGAAAAACAAGGATTAGTCTGGGTCAACTTACCTAAAGTAAATATTTATCTATCAGGGAAAATTGGCTATTGGATTAGAAAGATAACTTGGGACATTGCAAGTTTGGTAAAATAAAAAGAAAGCTGAGAAGCGAGAGTGTGTGATGTATGGATATTGATGAACTGTACGACCAATACAAGCCATTACTTTTCACGTTAGCCTATCAATTAACAGGCACTACTGTGGATTCAGAAGATCTTATTCAGGATGTTTTTGTTAAGCTTCATCACGTTGATTTAGAGAAGTTAGAAAAGCCAAAAGCATATCTTTGTAAGATGGTGACAAATCAATGCCTGGATTATTTACAGTCAGCCCGGAAGAGAAGGGAGCATTATGTAGGGACTTGGTTGCCCGAACCGGTAATTGTTTCGGAAGATATTAGTAATATTGTAGTGGAGAATGATTTGTTATCCTACGCTATGCTTGTTTTAAT
The DNA here is from genome assembly GCF_000577245.1 of Paucisalibacillus algeriensis. Taxonomy (GTDB): domain Bacteria; phylum Bacillota; class Bacilli; order Bacillales; family Amphibacillaceae; genus Ornithinibacillus. The sequence continues at coordinate 376,858 of NZ_CBYO010000022.1, read as the reverse complement.
GGAACAGTTAACGCCAGTAGAACGAGCGGTTTTTCTATTAAAGGAAGCCTACACATTTAATTACCGAACAATTGCAAGTTTTGTAGATAAAAGTGAGGTTAACTGTAGAAAAATATTCAGTAGGGCTAGTTTGAAGCTTAGGGGAAATGAAACTATTAGAAACAATCCAGATAACAACTGGATGAGCGAATTACTTTTTGCGCTTAAAGAAGAGAATGTAGAAAAACTTCTTTCACTTCTTTCAGAAGATGTAACGGTGTACTCGGATGGCGGCGGTAAAGTTCCTGCAGCTATTCATCCTATTCAAACTCCAGAAAAGGTACTCAGGTTCCTTGGTGGATTATTAAAACGCTTGCCTCAATTTGGAATGGATGCACGAATGGAGAGAATAGCTGTAAATGCTGAAGAGGGAATCATTGTCCGTACAGAAAATGATATTATTCTAGTAGCATTGTTTAACATGGATATGAATAGAATAAAAAATATTTACTTTGTTCGAAATCCTGATAAGCTTGAAACGTTAAGAAAGCAACTTGATTAGGCAAATTTATCAATGGAAAATAGACCTTATTTTGCCAAATCTATACAATCTAACTATCAGAATCTTTTTATATTCGGATTTAGGGTTGATTTTAATCATATATATCGGTATACTAAAAAACAATTCAATACTATTTTCATATAATCGCGGGGATATGGCCTGCAAGTTTCTACCAGTTTACCGTAAATGAGCTGACTATGAAAAGTATCGGAATGACATTACATCTTTTTAGGTGTAGTTCATTCTATTTTCGACAACCATCTGGGCTCGAAAATATGCTTCTTCATAGGGAAGGGCATGTTTTCGAGCTTTTTTTGTTTGATAAATATTTTAATCGTGGCCATGTGTTGAAATACTAGTGGTTCACTGATGTTGATAGGAAAGGTAGGATTCAATGAAACTATTAAAACAAGCCATTATGGAAAAGGGAAAGGTATTGTCCGAGGATGTCTTAAAGGTGGATGCTTTTTTAAATCACCAGATTGATCCAGAACTTATGAAGCAAATAGGAAAAGAATATGCAAAGAGATTTAAGGAATCAGGCATAACAAAAATCCTTACGATTGAGTCTTCTGGTATCCCACCTGCCATTATGGCAGGGCTTGAATTAGGTGTTCCGGTTGTGTTTGCACGAAAAAGAAAATCCCTTACATTAGTAGACGATCTGCTAACTGCCAAGGTACATTCATTTACAAAAAAGGAAACAAATGAGATTTCCGTATCGAAGGAATATCTCAAAGAAGAGGATACTGTTCTAATTTTGGATGACTTTCTAGCGAATGGTCAGGCTGTTCGTGGTTTAATGGAAATTGTTAAACAAGCTTCTGGAGCACTTGCTGGAGTAGGAATAGTGATTGAAAAAGGATTCCAGGCTGGCGGAGACCTACTTAGGGAACAAGGAGTACGTGTAGAGTCATTAGCAATTATACAATCCTTAGTAAATAATCAAATTACCTTTCGGGAGGAATAACACATGAAAGATGTTACACTAGGAATTCAACATATTTTGGCTATGTATGCAGGGGCTATTTTAGTTCCACTTATTATCGGTGGTGCGCTTGGTTTAACGGCCGAACAGCTTACTTATCTAGTTGCAATTGATATTCTAATGTGTGGGATTGCGACATTATTACAGGTTGCTTCGAATCGATTCTTCGGAATTGGACTACCGGTTGTGCTTGGTTGTACGTTTACTGCTGTTGGACCGATGATTGCTATTGGAGGGGAGTACGGAATCAACGCAATGTATGGTGCCATTATCGTCTCTGGTTTAATCGTTGTTCTAATTAGTGGTTTTTTTGGAAAGCTTGTTCGTTTCTTCCCACCTATTGTAACAGGAACTGTTGTTACGATAATTGGGGTTACATTGATTCCAGTTGCGATTAATGACCTTGGTGGTGGCCAAGGTGCAAGTGACTTTGGTTCTTTAACTAATATCACTTTAGGTTTTGGTACATTATTATTTATTATTTTGTTATATCGTTTTTCAAAGGGTTTTATCCGTTCTATCTCCATCTTAATTGGATTAGTTGGAGGTACAATCGCTGCAACATTCATGGGTAAGGTTGATTTCACTGCAGTAGGAGAGGCATCATACTTTCGTTTACCAGAGTTATTTTATTTTGGAATGCCAACGTTTGAATGGTCTGCAATTTTAACGCTAACACTTGTTGCTATGGTTTCCCTAGTAGAGTCTACTGGTGTATATTTCGCTTTGAGTGATATGACTGATAGAAAACTTTCTGAAGGTGATCTTTCCAAAGGGTATCGTGCAGAAGGATTAGCAATTTTTATTGGTGGTTTTTTCAATGCACTTCAATATACAGCTTTTTCACAAAACGTTGGTTTGGTTCAGCTTACTGGTGTGAAAACGAGAAAAGTTATTATGATTGCAGGTGGTATGTTAGTAGTTTTAGGTTTCATTCCTAAAATTGCAGCACTTACAACCATCATACCTACTTCTGTTTTAGGTGGGGCTTGTATTGCTATGTTTGGAATGGTTGTTTCACAAGGGATAAAAATGCTTAGTAAAGAAATCGGAAAGTCTAATGGGAATTCTATGATTGTTGCTTGTTCTGTTGGTATGGGCTTAGGTGTAACAGTAGTTCCAGAATTATTTGCCCAACTTCCTAATGGTGTACAAATTTTAACAAGTAATGGTATTGTGGCAGGTAGTATTACGGCGATTGCATTAAATATTGTATTTAATATGTTACCAACGAAACAACCAGTTGCCATTTTACAAGAAAAAGAAGCTTAAGGGATATTAATAGATCTCATAGTAGTTTTGTTTACATTGAAGAATATGAAAGTTGATAGAGAGAGGAGTAAATCATAAGTGATTTGCTCCTCTTCTTATTTCATAGAATCTATCTTGGACAAACATGGGTCTTGACATATTACGCTTAATGTCACTTCCAAGCATCCCTAAAATCATCTCTTTGGTATAATGAAGGTATCATTTCATTTGGAGGTTAAAGTATGCCAAAAGCGTTAGTTAATGGAGTAGAACTGTATTATGAGGATGCTGGAAATGGAGAAGTGATTATTTTTCTTCATGGATTAACTAGTAATCATCTGATGCTTAAACAAGAAATGGATTATTTTAAGGACAGATTTCGTGTGATAGGTATTGATTCTCGAGGACATGGTAATTCGGACAAGCCATCAACGTATACTCTTGATGACCATGTTCAAGATGTTATTACTTTTATGAATGAATTCGGCATTGAGAAAGCAACCCTTTTTGGTATGTCGATGGGTACCTATGTCGCTCAGGGGGTAGCGATTACAATACCAGATCGAGTAAATAAGATGATTCTTGTTTCAGGGAATTCACATGCTAAAGATCCATCTAATAGTTTATTAGGAAAGCATGCGGATGAATTAGAAGGTTTCACTTTTGAGGAACAAATGGGACAGTTAGCTTCACATATCTTCCATGATTTACAAACAGTCGGAAAATGGCTTCAAGGTATTCCCGGAGGGCTAACTGCCGAGCAACAAGAAATTGCGGCAAATGCTTTAGCAGAATTTGATTTTCGACCAGAATTACATAAAGTTACAGCCAGCACATTAGTCATCAATGGGAGACATGATGGCTTAAATCCACCAGAAGATGGTAGAGAAATTGCGGAGCATATTCCAAATGCCCAGTTTGTCGTCTTTGAAAATTCAGGACATGCTCCAAATGTAGAGGAAAAAGAAGCATTTATTGAATTAGTAGATTCATTTTTAAGGTAAGAAAGCCTTTGGCTAACCACAGTGTGTTTTATTACTGTGGTTTTTTTCTTTTGGTGTGGGTGTAGATGGATATGAAGTTAAGTATCTATTCTCCATTTCATACGTAATTCCATTCCAAAATGAGGAATAAGGGACCTTTCTAAACCGCATTTTAACAATTCCAGATTAATAAGAAGAATATTGGCCTCTGTACATCATTTTAAATCAAATTCCAAGTCAAAATAAACAACAAATTTAAAAAACAAACCCATCCCCTTCAATCTCTTAAAAGGTAAATGGGTTTGTTTTTAATTTGACTTAATATTTATCTGGCTAGGGTCTTACCTTACATAGTAGAAAGCTTCATTTTATTATATGCACCATGCATAACTGGACCAACATAGTCATTTAGTTTCCAGCCATATTCAATTGCGGCAGATACAAACTTCTTCGCGTTGGATACAGCATCTTTTACGGACTCACCGTTTGCTAGGTTAGCTGTGATTGCTGCTGCGAATGTACATCCTGCACCATGGTTGTATGTTGTATCTACTTTTTCACTTTCTAGTAGTGTAAAGTCTTTGCCGTCATAGAATAAATCAACTGCTTTTTCATGTTGAATAGCTCGTCCACCTTTAATAACAACATTCTTCGCACCTAATTCATGGATTTTCACTGCTGCTTCCTTCATATCCTCAATTGTTTTAATTGGACCTTTAGTCTCGGCAAGCTGCCATGCTTCAAATAGGTTAGGTGTTGTTACAAGGGATACTGGAAGCAATACCTTTCTCATTGCATCTGTATTCTCAGGTAATAGTAGTTCATCTTCACCTTTACATACCATTACAGGGTCTAGTACATATTTATCAATATTATGCTCTTTAATTTTCTTTGCACCAAGTTCAATGACGTCAACAGTTCCAAGCATACCTGACTTCATTGCATCGATACCAACGGAGAGTGCGGTCTCTAATTGTTTCTCAACAACTCCAACATCGATTGTTGTTACATCATGATTCCACCCATTTGGATTCATGGTTACGATAGAAGTAAGTGCATTCATACCATATACGCCGTGCTCCTGGAATGTTTTCAGGTCTGCCTGGATTCCTGCTCCACCACTAGTATCTGATCCTGCTAGGGTTAATGCCTTTTTCATCGTCATGTCTAATACCCCCTAAAATAAATCCTACTCGTTAACTAGGATATACCAATTTTTTTATAAATTAAAGAAGTAAAGCTTGAGGTTATGGTTCCCCCTAACAAAATACTTTATCAAAAGTATAAGAGCTTGTACAATAGTAATAATAGAAGATACTGAAAAAATTAGGATAGCCTCCATGTTAACGTAGAAAAAGACATTGGAGGTGAATTAATTATGGGGGTAAAAATGGATGGCGACAATTGATGATTTTATGAAGCTTGATTTACGTATTGGCACCGTTGTGAATGCAGAAGATTTTCCTGAAGCGAGAAAACCAGCAATAAAACTTGAAATTGACTTTGGAGAACTGGGTGTGATGCAATCATCGGCGCAAATCACCAAGCGCTATAATCCAGAAAAAGTGATTGGACGTCAAGTTGTAGCTGTAGTTAATTTTCCGCCTAGAAGAATTGCTGGATATAAATCGGAGGTGCTTGTCCTTGGAGGAATTCCTGGGGAAGACGATGTTGTTTTACTAAGCCCAGATGAGACCGTCGAGAATGGCACAAAAATATCATAGAAATTATAGACATCAACAGATGAAGTAATACTTGTTTTCTACAAAGGAGATTTTACGATGCCAAGAAACTCAGAGCGATTTATTACAGCATTTAATCGAATAGACAAAGCAATGGATGCGGAGTTAAACAATAGTAGGGGAATAGGGTTTTCAAAAGCAGTTAGAATTTTAACGAAATATAATGCGGTTGTTCGCAGGTATAAGGATGAGTTGTTGGAATTTGCGGAACTACGAAATGCCATTGTACATAATCGTATTGATACTGGAGTAGTGATTGCGGAACCACACGACTCTATTGTTGAGCAAATTGAACAGATTGAAAGGGAGATTACAAGTCCTCAGCTTGTCATTCCATCTTTCGAGAAGAAGGTACATCAATTTGATATGAATGATTCTCTTTCTAGTTTATTAGATGCAATACAGGAAAAAGGTTATTCTAAATTCCCTGTTTATGAAGGAGGAAATTTTATAGGGCTTATTACCGAAAGTGGTATTACGAAGTGGTTAGCCAAAAATAAAGATTCTTCTATAAGAACTTCACGGATTGAAGAGTTGATGTCTTATCAAAAAGAAAACAATCACCAATTTATTTCGAGGGATACGTCCATTTATCAAGCAGTAGAAATTTTCAAAGAAAAAATCGGTGATGGAAATCGGATAGACGCTTTGCTTATTACAAATAATGGTCAGAAGGATTCAGAGTTGATGGGTATTATTACTGCTTGGGATATTATGGGGATAAAATAACGAAAAAATAAGAGAAAAGTCTGATTTTAACAAAAATACAGGACTTTTCTCTTATTTTTTTTGGAGATGTATTGTAAAATACATACTAAGGGGGAATGAGGATGTATACTGTGAAAGTTATTAATAAAGAAAAGAAAATTGGTATGCTAAAATGGGAAGGCATGGTCAAAGCAACGGAGATTGATAATGCTACAACTGACTTAAAAGAATTACATAAGAAATTTGGGAATCAAAAATATTACTTACTAGTGGATGTTAAGGATTTAAAAGTATTTAGTCCTGATGCTAAAGAAAAAATCGTAGAGCAACAAAAATGGATAAAATCTAGTTTGCATGTAAGTGCGGTAGTTATGGACAAAAAATTAATAGAAAGACAGTTAAAAGAGTTAGGAAGCAAATCATCTACTGATGAGATTGAAGTACCTTTCCCTACCTATAAAGATGCTATAGCATATTTAGAAGATCTGGCTTCAAAGTAAAATAACATGATCAACTAAGGGGGATAAGGATGAGTTGGTTTAAACGTAAGGAAAACCCTTCTAATGATGAGTCAAGATTGCAACAAGTTTCGGAAAATTATGATGACAATTTGAAAGAAATCCTAAACGAATTTTCAATAAAACTTGTTGCTTTATCTGAGCAGTCACATGCACAAGCAAATGAAAACAAAATGTATATTGATAGTATTACGGAAAGTTCTGTAAAACAAGCAGAAAAGTCGATGCAAAATACGATACTCATCGAGGAATTGAATGAGTTGATTTCCAATATTAACGAAAGAACTGGTAGCCTGGAAATAAAAATTGAAAAAACAAAGAAGGCTAATGATGATGGGGAAGAAACTATTATTCGTTTAAAAACCGTATCAGAAGAAAATCTAGGTATTTCAAATCAAATAGTTTCAGATATTGAAACCTTAAATGACCAAATTGAACATATTAGCTCATTTACAGAAACAATTAAGAAAATTGCTAAGCAGACGGATCTATTATCTCTTAATGCTTCGATTGAGGCTGCAAAAGCGGGAGAGTATGGAAAAGGGTTTGCTGTTGTTGCGGATGAGGTACGTAAGCTTGCTGAACAATCTGCGACTGCTACGAAGGAAATTGATGAAATCATTGAAGATATTGTCTACCAAGTAAGGAGGACAATGGATAATATCGAAAAGACAAAGGAAATTGCAGAGACTCAAAGTATCGCTGTACTGGAAACTAAAGAAATATTTAATCACATCGGAGGAACCGTTGTTGAGATTAAAGAAGCCCTGTCGTGGGTGAAGGAAAGTACAACAGATATTACTGTAAAAAATAAAGAGCTTACAGAAAACAATGTGGAAATTCAAGAGATAAGTGAAGAAAATGCAGAACAAGCTTATCAATCAGCTGAAAGCATGGAGGCATTAATAGGTATTACAAACAAGGTTAAGGAAAGTGCTGAAGAAATTGCCGCTATTGCCAAAAATTTTGAACAAGAAAACAAACCCGTAAACGTATAAAAAAGATGGAAAATGAGGCTCAAACGGTCTATAAGAATCGTTTGAGCTTCACTTTTTAATTGGATAACAAAAAGTTGTAGTTAACCTCGTCCACGAATTCCCCGGCTAAGAAGGTCCTCTCCGTGAAGGAAACATTATTATCTTGGTCTATTGTTAAAACAGTTGAACACCTTGTTCCATAATCAGGTAATTTGATAAAAAGGGGCGAGAGCTTTTTTTCTAAAGTTAATCCGATACCAGTATCTGGTAATAATTCCTCGGTTGATTCCTCTGTATCAGCGAGGATTTTAAATAATTCCTCAGAGTCGACTTGCTTGGTTTGTTTTAAGTATGAACGTAATCGCTTTTTCCCAATTTCAACCTTTGGCCATGGTGTATTGAGAAAGTGATTGCTTAAGCCATGTGTACCGGGTTTGATCGGGGTAATTTCATCTTCAATATTGTTATAATATATAAGCTCATTAGGGTTTCCTACTAAGACATTATATCCTACATATATAGCTTTTTGTTGCTCTAATTTCTGTAAAAATTCATGTGCAGACTCACTGCCAGCTAAATAATTCGTGACAATTTCTCCCCGTGATTTTATGCTGGGTTTCATATGAGCAGGGTGACGATAATTTGTAAGTGCTGCAAACCTCCCACTTGATGATACTCCAAGCCATGTGCCCATCTGTACTAAATCTCTACCAGCTAAAATATGTGGTTTATCTTGCCAAAAACTAGCCTGGGCAGTAGGACGATTGTATGCTTCATCCCGGTTAGCTGCAAGGATCAATTTATAATTTGGATGTTCGTGTAATTGAAATAGAATTAAGCACATAAGGTTCATACGTCCCCTTTTTTACATAATTATAAAGCGTTCTTACTGAAAAAGCATTAAAAGGGACTTAGGAAAAAATGAAGAAAAGTTCGTATATCGAAGTATTTTTTGCTATAATTAATGATTGTTCTTTACATAGACTTTCATACTTAGAGTATTAAGACATAAAAACTTGTTCTTGTGGTATCAATAATAGAAGAGAAATGAGAGAAAGAAGGATATAACATGGTGCATCATCACGAAGTACAGTCAGTAGAACCAATACGTAAAGTTCCACTTCTAATTGTGCTATTAACAGGAGCTTTTGTTACAATTCTTAATCAAACCCTCCTAGTCACTGCATTACCGGTTATTAAGGAAGATTTTCAGATTGATGATTCGACTGTTCAATGGTTACAATCAATCTTTCTGTTAGTTAATGGAATCATGATTCCAATAACGGCTTTTTTAATTGCTCGATTTACTACTAGAGGGTTATTTCTTACAGCAATGGGATCATTTGCAATAGGGACCTTTCTATGTGCAATTGCTCCAGAATTTATAACGTTAATAACGGGAAGGGTACTTCAGGCTGCAGGCGCTGGTATTATGATGCCACTTATGCAAACAGTGATGTTTTTAATATTTCCAGTAGAAAAAAGAGGTTCAGCAATGGGGCTCTTTGGATTAATTATTTCATTTGCCCCAGCGATTGGCCCGACTCTATCTGGTTATATGGTAGAGCACTATCCTTGGCGAAGTTTATTTTACATCGTATTACCGATTGTGGTGATTGATATAATTCTTGCTTATTTCGTATTGAAAAATGTAACAAAACAAACATTTCCGAAGTTAGATTTATTATCAATTATCTTATCAACCCTAGGTTTCGGTGGTATACTGTATGGATTTAGTACTGCGGGTTCTGCTGGGTGGAGTAGTATGGAAGTAATATTATCCATGATTCTCGGTGTAGCAACACTAACGTGGTTTATTCTTAGGCAGCTTAGGATTAAACAACCAATTCTGGAATTCCGTATCTTTAAGAATAAACTTTTCACATTGACAACGGCGCTGGGGATGACAGTATTTCTTGCACTGATTGGTGGGGCGGTTATTTTACCATTATTAATGCAAGATATGTTAGGTTTTTCTCCAATGGAATCAGGGTTGGCAATATTACCGGGTGCGATCGTTATGGGGATAATGAATCCAGTGACTGGACGACTCTTTGATAAGTTCGGCGCAAAATGGTTATCACTTATAGGGCTAATTCTTGTAACGGTTCCAACATTTATGCTCACCATACTGACGCCGGAGACGACATTTACGTATATCGCTATCGTTAACTCGTTCCGAATGTTGGGAGTCGCGATGGTAATGATGCCAGTAACGACAGCGGGATTAAACCAACTTTCAATTGAAATGCTTCCACATGGAACTGCCATGAATAACACATTTAGACAGGTTGCAGGTGCAATTGGTACTGCTCTGTTAGTAACTGTTATGACAACATCTGCAATTCCTGAAGAAGGCATAAGTGGAATTATCCATGGTGTTAATATTGCATTTACAGTTGCGGGTATCACGGCAGCAATCGGATTGGTTATTACATTCTTTATTAAATTTGATAATCCGCGAAGAGCTAGAGGATAAGGGAGGAGCACTGAAAATTATTTTTCAGTGCTTCTATTTTAAAGGAAATAGACAACTAAATATCGAATAGTATTGGAAAGGGGGAGATGATAATGTTCGTGCGGCCAGAGAAATTAAAAAAAGGCGATAAAGTTGCAACGATTAGTTTGTCTTGGGGTGGTGCAGGTGATCCGGAGTTAAGATGGCGTTATGAACAAGGAATAGACCGGCTTCGAGAGGTTTTTGGGCTAGAAGTAGTAGCAATGCCAAATAGTTTAAAGGGTTCTGATTTTCTCTATCAAAATCCCGAGTCAAGAGCGGAAGATTTAATGGAAGCATTTAAAGATCCAAGTATTAAGGCTATTTTTTCAAATATAGGCGGGGATGATAGTATTCGTTTATTGCCTTATATCGAAATGGAAGTTATTCGAGATAATCCTAAAATCTTTATGGGGTATTCTGATACAACAATAACTCACTTAATGTGTATTAAAGCAGGAATTTCATCTTTTTATGGGCCAGCAATCTTAACGGATTTTGCTGAGAATGTTTCGATGCATCCATATACGATAGATACGGTAATTCGGACCTTATTTTCCAGTCATTCTATTGGTGAAATATTACCTGCCCCTGAATGGACTAGTGAATTTCTCGCTTGGGGGGAATCGAATAAAAACCAGATTCGAAATATGAATCCCAATTTTGGTTATGAGGTATTACAGGGTGAAGGGATTGCTAGGGGTCATTTGATAGGTGGATGTATGGAAGTGCTTGAAATTGCAAAAGGAACATCAATATGGCCTGAAATGGGTTTGTTTGACAATAGTATTCTTTTCTTTGAGACATCAGAAGATACCCCTGAACCGAGTTTGCTACGATATTGGCTTCGAAACTACGGGGCACAAGGGATATTGGAAAAAGTAAATGGCGTTATTTTTGGCAAGCCTCTTGATGAAAAGTATTATGGGGAATACAAAAAAGAAATTCGTATGGTGTTAAAGGAATTTATGCTTGAAGACTTGCCAGTGTTATATAATATGAATTTTGGACATACAGAGCCTAAATGTATCTTACCTTATGGAAGAATGGCCGAAATTAATTGTGAAGAAAAGACTTTTTCAATAATTGACCATGCGGTGGAATAGTTTACAAACTGTCCAACATAGTTATGAAGTATTAAGTATTTAATAAAAAGGAGAATTGCCGATGAGGATTTTAGTAGTGGGTGCCAGTGGAACGATTGGTAATGAAATATGTAATGCACTTAAACATCATGAGATTATTCGTGCAGGTCGTAATGGATTAGATGTATCTGTAGATAATACGTCAGTGGAAAGCATCAAGCAAATGTACGAGAAAATTGGTAAAGTAGATGCCGTTGTAAATGCTGCTGGAGGAGCCAATTTTGCTTCTGTATCGGAATTAACTCCTGAATTAAATGAGCGGGGAATCGAGAGTAAACTAAAAGGTCAAATAAATTTAGTTTTACTTGGCTTAGATTATGTTAATGATGGTGGAAGCTTTACATTAACAACAGGCGTTATGATGGATGACCCGATCCGAATGGGGGCATCAGCTGCAATGGCCAATGGTGGTGTGAAATCTTTCGTAAAAGCAGCTTCGATAGAGATGCCTAGAGGAATTCGAATTAATAGTGTAAGTCCAACCATTGTACAAGAATCATTTGCACGATTGGAAGAATACTTTGTAGGGTTTTCTCCTGTTCCGGCTAGTCGTGTGGCCCTTGCCTATCAAAAGAGTGTCGAAGGAGCACAAACTGGACAGAATTATGAGATTTACTAGAATGACGGATTAGGGATGACGTCAAGGCGGAATGGGGTGATTTGGCGTTGTTTTTTGTTGGGGTTGAGTGAGGTAGTGGGGAGGATGAGCTCGAAATGGTGGAGGATAAGCCTGAGTCTAGGGAGAATGTGCCCGTAGTGGATGCTGGTTTTTTTTGCACCGACATGAAATAATCTTCCAACAAAGAATTTGATTGTTGTTGTTAGACCAATTAGCAAATTCAACACCATATATGAAATGGCTAAAAGAAGCGCAGGCTGGTATTGTGGTGACTGGGAAACCGGAGTGAGTAAATATTGGCTACAGGATGCTTCATTTATCTGTACGTTTGACTGGTTAGAAGCGGTTGAGGTTGGGCTTGGTTCTGCATTTGGTGCGGTTTATTACTCCGAAGATGTGGAAGAGTTCAAAATTCGTGTAGGGGTATGTTAGAAATCTCATAGACATTCCTGAAGAGCAACGTATATTGTTGCAGTACTTGGATTAGGATATCCAGTAATGACACCAAAGCCGAAAAAACATTTTCCAAGAGAAGAAGTAGTCTTTTATGAGAAGTTTGGAAAACATAGAAATAGGAGATTATGATGATAAAAGCAGTTATTTTTGATTTGGATGATACACTTTTAAATGATAGGAAAAGTATTCAGGAGGCATTTAAGGCGACTTGTGGCTTGGCCGCACAGAAACATGCTATCAATCCTGCTTTGCTAGAGGAAAATGTAAGAATTCATGCAAGGAAGCTTTTTACCTCATATACGACATACAATTTCACACAGAAAATAGGTATCAATCCTTTTGAAGGGTTATGGGGAACTTTTGATGATGGTGGATCGTTCCAAGCTCTACATAACCTTGCTTCTACATACCAAGAAACCTCTTGGGTAGAAGGATTGCAAGCTTTACATATTGATGATGAGGAGCTTGGTTTGGAACTAGCAAAAGCATTTTCGGTATTTCGGAAAAAGCTTCCTTTTGTATTTGATGATACATTTCATGTTTTAGAGGAACTTAAAAAAGATTATCAATTATTATTGCTAACGAACGGCTCACCGTCTTTACAAAATATAAAACTTGAAATTACTCCTGAACTAAAAGCCTATTTTAATGATATTCTTATATCCGGAGATTTCGGAGTTGGGAAGCCGGATCCATCGATTTTTCAGTATATTTTAGAACGGAATAACTTGACGAAGGAACAAGCGATAATGATAGGTGATAATTTACATACGGATATTTTAGGATCCAATCGTATCGGGATGGAAAATGTATGGATTAACCGAAACCAGATGGAAATAAACGATATTCAACCAACCTATGAGATTAAACGATTGAGAGAACTTCTTCCAATTGTAAAAAAATCTAGCATTGAATAATGCTAGATTTTTTAATGCTTGATTAAATGTATTCCTATGTTGCTTTCCGTAATCCACGGAGGAACGCCCAACCTAATATAGCTAAAAGACCACATAATACGAATACATTTGGACTAGTATTTCCTAAGGTTCTATCCATGCCTGCAACCTTATGCAGAAATGGTTCTGGTACATAATCCACCCGGTTTTCCGAATAGGTTAGATGCTTAATTGAATTTCCACCCATGGCAGGTTCCCATCCATAATCACCTTTTGAAAGCCAAACGGTAACCACATCACCAATTGCAATATCTATTCTAGCTCCACCAACATATTCACTAGCATCCCAGGATGGGATATAGTGGTAATATAATTCTACCGTATTATTTTTCTCCAGTCCGGTGGGAGCCTTAATTACTTCTGAAATTTCTATAGTCACTTTTCGAACTTGTATGGGATGTTTAGTATTCTCCGTGACATCCTTATAAAGCTTATCTGACGTTACCTCACCGGTAATCTGGTAGGGCGCTTGTTCATTTCTTTTTTCTACTTCTACAGGATCCATGGCTGCAAAAACTGTACTGGAAATAGTACAGACCATTACAATACAAATGAGAATAAAGATTCTTTTGTAAAATTGTTGAACTTTCATCGCTTTCCCCCTCTATCAACTTACATGTCTATTGTTCTAACATGATGTATGTCACCTAAGGATAAAAGTTCTTCAATTATTTTACTTCCGATGTGCTTATCGACGGTTAACATCATGATAGCATCTCCACCAATATCGGAGCGATCAACTTGCATCGTGGCGATGTTAATGTCGTGCTTGGCAAGCAGGCTTCCCATACGCCCAATAACCCCGGGTTGATCGGTGTGATGCATGACAATAATGTGACCCGCTGGTGTGATATCCACTCGGTAATGATCGACTTTGACAATTCGTGGCCCAAGTCCACTTAGCAAGGTCCCAGCTACAGTCCTGATGCCACCCTTTGTTTTCATACTAACGGTAATAAGATTGGAGAATCCCTTTTTCTTATAAGTCTTGTTTTCATGAATTTGAATGCCTCTTTTCTCGGCAAGAAAGAGTGCATTCACTTCATTGACATGGGTACCAAGATGCCTTTTTAACATTCCTTTAATTATTTTTCTACTAAGTGGTGAAAGTTCATTTTTGATTATATCTCCAGCATAAGAGATGGTTATTTCTTCAACTACGCCATCTGTTAAATAAATGAGAAATTCTCCAAGCTTTTCAGCGAGTAGAAAATATGGTTCCACTTTTTGAAGAAGCTCATTATCGAGAGATGGCATATTAACTGGATTTCTAACTGTTCTACCGTTGAAAAAACGTAGTATGTCTTGGCATACATCAATCGCTACATTTTCTTGTGCTTCTACCGTGCTTGCTCCTAAGTGTGGGGTTGCAATAACTTCCGGTAACGCTAAGAGAGGATGATTCAAAAAAGGTTCTTCTTCAAAAACATCTAGTGCAGCCCCAGTTACTTTTCCAGATACAATTGCATCGTATAAAGCATCTTCATCAATAATTCCACCACGGGCACAATTGATAATTTGTACACCTTTTTTCACCCTGTTAAAGGCTTCCCGATTCAATAGATGTTTTGTTTCTTTTAGTAGGGGAGTATGAACCGTAATAAAATCAGCAACTCTTAATACATCATCTACAGTTCCGTATTCGATTCCCATATTCTCTGCTTTTTCTTTTGTTAAAAATGGGTCATAGCCAATAACATTCATCCGTTGTCCTCTTGCACGATATGCTACCTCTCGACCAATTCGTCCAAGACCGATAACGCCGAGTACCTTATTTTTTAGTTCAACCCCAATAAAGTTTTTACGCTCCCATTTTTCGTTTTTTAATGCAAGATATGCTTGTGGAATTTTTCTAGATAATGCCATCAGCATCGCCATGGTATGCTCTGCTGCGGAATTTGTATTACCGTTTGGGGCATTAACAACGATAATTCCTAGCTCGGTCGCAGCATCCATATCGATATTATCAACACCGACCCCTGCACGACCAATTATTTTTAGATTAGTTGCTTTTTCTATTAGTTCGCGGGTAACCTGGGTTTGGCTTCTTACGATTAATGCATCAAAATTAACGATATTCTCTAGCAATTCTTCAGGGCTCCATTTGGTTTGAAAAACAATATTCACATCTGAAGCGGTTCGAAGTGGTCGGATGCCATCCTCACTTAATGGATCAGAGATTAAAATATTGTATGTCATACGCCGTCCCCCTGTAGGTATGCTTGTTGTGCAGCTTTCACACCAATTCCTATCTCCTGTACGTTTCCGATTTTACGCAACCCAATCTCAATACAACTAATAATTTGTAAGATATCAGCTGGGGTACAATAGCCCATATGACCAATTCGGAAAATCTGCCCTTTTAAATTGTTTTGGCCACCAGCGAGTACAAGCCCAAATTCTTGTTTCAGCGTTTTCCTTAATGCATCTGGTTCAACGTCCGGTTTAATTGCAGTTACAGTTGGCGAAGCATCCTTATCCGTTGTTAGAAGAGGGATACCAATAGCCTTAAATGCAGCCCTTGTCATTTCTTTCATCATTTGATGTCTTTTATAAACTTGATGAAGTCCTTCTGATTCTAGTATAGAAAGTGATTGTTCTAGACCGTAAAGTAAAGAAAGAGCTGGTGTAAAAGGTGGCGTGTTTTCCTGGATAGTTTTGTGATATTTCCTTAAGTCTAAATAGAATCGAGGTTGATGATTTTTCTCTATCATGTTCCAAGCTTTTTTACTACCCGCAATAAAACAAAGACCAGGTGGTAGCATAAGAGCTTTTTGGGAACCTGTGACACAAATATCGATTCCCCATTCATCCATCTTTGTTTCTACTGCCCCAACACAAGATACACCGTCAATGATGACCAAGGCATCTGAAGTTTGCTTGATTGTTGTAGCTAGTTCTTTTATTGGATTTAATACGCCTGTTGAGGTTTCACAATAGGTTGCAAATACGGCTTTAATTGAAGGGTGAGCTACAAGAATAGATGATATTTCTTCTGGAATGAGTGCCGATCCCCATTCATAAGGTAGTGTATGTACATGAAGATTGTAAGCTTTGCAAATTTTAGCAAACCGGTCACCAAAAGAACCTGTGACAATCACAAGTACTTCCTCACCAGGGCTAACAGTATTTACTACAGCTGCTTCCAATCCTGCAGTTCCACTACCAGCAATGATGACAACTTCTTCATTGGTTCCAAAGATTTTTTTCAAACTTGGCCTAATACTGTTTAGTAATTCTTTTGTTTCCTGTTCGCGATGACCGGTCATCGGTTTCATCATCGCCTGTTGGACACTTGGAGGGATAGGTGTTGGGCCAGGAATCCGAAGCAATTGATAATCTTGTAACAAGATAATCACTCCTTTCAATGTCTGGGCATTAGCTTTTGTTTTGTACAAAAAAACATCAGGCTGAAACCTAATGCTTTTGTCGTCTGAATCGTCGTCGCTTTGGTGAAGCTGACTCTTCTTCTGGGGTATCATTTAATTGTTTCTTTGGTTGCTTGTTAAATGCTAAACGATTAAAGAGGAAGTATAGGCCTTCTTCTACTATAATTAATATTACAATGATTGCTGCAATCCAATACCACATAGGGAGATTCCTCCTGAATAAAGATATGTAGAAAATATTATTATCTTCCATTTTACCAAAGTTCTGGCAATTGTTTTATAGTTTTTTTATATATTCTTATAATTCTATGTGAAGAGTGGAAAAATATAGTGAATAATCGGTAAAGGTTAAGTTGAGGGGATTAAATGAAGAGGTTATTCATTTTGGGAATGCCAACTAAATAGCGGTAGAAGAAGATGTGCTGGGGGGACTGTTCCCCCCCATACTTAACCCCATATTTCTTTTGTAATATCTACAATGAATTTTAACTTTTCCCATTGCTGTTCTTCTGTTAGCTTATTTCCATGATGTGTAGAAGAGAAACCACACTGTGGGCTCAAAGCTAACTGCTCTAATGGAACATATTGAGTTGCTTCTTGAATTCGCTTTTTGATCATTTCTTTGTCTTCTAATTCCCCGAGCTTTGAAGTGATTAATCCCAATACGACTTTTGCACCGCCTTCAGGTATATACTCTAGAGGTTTAAAGTCCCCAGAACGATGATCATCATATTCTAAGAAAAAGCCATTTACTTTTTCCTTAGCAAACAAGGTTGGGGCAATTTGCGCGTAGCTTCCTTCAAATGCCCAACGAGATTCATAGTTTCCACGGCATAAGTGAGTGGTAATATATAAGTCTTCCGGTTTATCTTCTAATACGCCATTCATCACACGAAGAGCTAAATCGATTAGTTCCTGTCGCGTTAGGTCTGGCTCGTAAGCTATTAAACTGTCAGCATTTAAACCTGCAATATAGACGTCATCTAGTTGTAAGTAGCGTACACCAGCATCATAAAATGCTTTTAATGCATCACGGTATGCATGAATTACATCGTTTGCATATTCCTCAATAGTTGGATAAATAGCTGTATTACGAATCCCTCTATGGAATAATTGATTTGGGCTAGGAATTGTTTGTTTGGCGACAGCACGACTAGCAACGATTTTGTTGAAAATCTTAAAGTCTTCTAAAAAGGGGTGATTCGGATTAAAGGATATTTTTCCAATATTGCGCACGTCATAAGGTTCTGTTTCAATGCCCTGAAATGGTATTCCTCGCTCTGGTACATATCCATCTAATCCATTTAAGTTTTCTAGGAAATCAATATGCCACCATGATCGACGGAATTCTCCATCGGTCACAAGCTCTAGTCCAACCTCGATTTGTTTATCGACAATTCGCTTTAGTTCTTGTGTTTCAATATCACGAAGTTCACTCTTACTAATGTTTCCATTCTTATAATTTTCTCTTGCTTTTAATAGGTTCTCTGGGCGTAGTAAACTTCCTACATGGTCTGCTCTAAATGGTGCAGTTATGGTTGTTTGAGTCATTTTATTTTCCTTCTTTCTCTAAAATTATGGTAATAATGCAAAGGATCTCACTGGGAATCCGGATGCTTTTTCTGCTTTTGGAACGATGTTAAAAATGACAGCCCCTTTTGCGGGGACTTTGTCTAAATTTGTTAATAATTCCACTTGGTATGTATCTTGTTCCAGTACATAGTATTCACCTAACAAGACTCCATTTCGTTGGTAGTCAATAGCGGAGTCGGTATCGAATGTTTCGTGTCCGACTGCTTTGATTTTTCTCTCTTCAAAGAGGAATTTTAGTGCTTCTAATCCCCAACCTGGAGCATGGGCGTTACCATCTTTATCTTTATTGTTAAATAATTCGTGATCAGGCCAACGTTTACTCCAGTCCGTTCTCAGAGCAACAAAGCTACCAGCCTCTACACGTCCGTTTACTTCTTCGAAAGTAAGAATATCTTCCACGGAAAGGGTAAAGTCATTATTAACGGATACTTCCTCCGATTTGTCGATGACAATTAGTGGTAAAAC
This sequence comes from Paucisalibacillus algeriensis, assembly GCF_000577245.1. GTDB lineage: Bacteria > Bacillota > Bacilli > Bacillales > Amphibacillaceae > Ornithinibacillus. The sequence goes on along the minus strand of NZ_CBYO010000022.1, from coordinate 358,030 downwards.
TAACTCTTTTAACTCTAAGTCATCAAGATACCGTTGATTTCGGACAAAGTGTATTGGTGCATCTAGATGTGTGCCGTATTGTCCAGGGAATGTAAAGCTTTGGGCGAAAAAACCATCATCATGTGTGAATAATGTTTTAAATTCTGCTGCTTCAAATGCTGAGAAGTGTGGTGAATCTGGACCGAACGAATGTGTCAAATCCACCCATTCTTTTTCCTTTAGTAATTCAACTGCCTTTAATAATTCGTTTGAAGGTAGTAAACTTTCTTTTGCCATTTGGATCACCTCATCATTATTTTGAACAATTAAAAAACCTCTTCCTAAAAATAAGAAGAGGTTCAGCTCATATATTAAATGATGCGTGCTCTTCTTATCTTCAAGCATTACACTTCTGGAATTGGCACAGTACTTATAATAAGTCCGCTGCCGAGGCTTCAAAGGGCCAGTCCCTCCACCTCTCTGGATAAGAAATCGGTAATTTAATTGTTAGCATAACTTTACCGCTATACTGAAATGATGTCAAGAATGAATTTTGAGCAACTTAAAAATTATGATGAATATGTACAGATATATTGTTATGATGGATGTAGAAAAAATGATGAAGGGTGGGTGTGTTATGACACAGCTTAGTCCGGAAGAAAAAAGGGAGATTGTTCGAGAAGAACTCCATCATCTAGTAAAAGCACGATACATATCATTAAACATTGCTGCTAAGATTGTTAATGTGCATACGAAGTATTATCAGAATCTACCAAAAGTGAATCAAATCAAGCAAGAATTAGAAAAACCACAACAACCAGAGACAGAGACTCGAGTTAATGTTGTTAAACAGGAGATTAGGGAAAAAGATACTACCAATACACCGTCTACTCAACCTGTCATTCAATCTACTAAGAAACCAATTAAAACCTTAACTGCACAACAAGTACGAGAAAGAAATATTACCTGGGCACTGAACCTTGGGGTTATCCTAGTTCTTTTAGGGGGATTAGTACTTGCTACAAGTACATGGGATATACTAGGAAACTGGATGAAAACAGGTTTAATTACAGCGGTTTCTGTTCTGTTTTTTGCATTAGCATGGTTAACTAACCGAGTACTACATATTAAGAAAACAGCTTTTGCTTTTTTAGTATTAGGTGGGTTGTTCCTACCAATTGTTGTGGTGTCCGCAGGTTACTTTGAACTGTTTGGACATTATTTATCATTTTCTGGCGATGGAAAGTATCTATTTGGGGCAATCGGAACTCTGATTGTTTTGCCAATCTATGTGTTCTTAGCGATGAAGTTTGCATCGCGCTTATTCGTATGGTTCTCATATATTTCTATAAGTGTTTTTGTTGGACTACTAATCGCGTCATTATACCTCCCGATTGATGGCTTTTATTTTGGGGTTATGTTGTATAATGCAGTACTGATACTTGGATACCGTGTCCTGGAAAATAATAAAAAGGTTAAGCAATTTGTCGATGAATTTATTCCTTTTATACAGGCTAATATAATCCTTTCAACGTTGTTAATGCTTGTTTTTTATGATAACGAATTAATGTATAGTTTTAATTTGATATTAACAGCTGTTATTTACTTTTCGATGATTTATGTAACCAATCATAAATCCTATCATTTTGTGTTTACTGCCATGATCATCTATGGCTCATATCAACTAGTTGAAAACTCTATCTTGGAAGGTGTAAGTGAGATTGCTTATGCATTACTCGGGGTGATTTTCCTAGTTATTCCAAAGCTTGTAAAAGACTCTGGTTCCCTACAGAAAGTTTTCCGGATTACAAGTGCTATCGTGTCTTCATTAGCCTTCATATATATAAGTTTTGAAGGCATGTTATTACAAATGGGGGAAGGGTCGCTTGTTTTAGTAGTTGCATATGTCATTATCGCACTAAACTTTGCGTATCTTGTATCAATGGTGAAAAGCCAGCTTTTCACTTATTTAAGCCCGATCTTCTTTGTTAGTGCAATTTACCAACTTGCTTTAATTGGAGAAGAGTGGATTGGATATGAATCAATTATTCTTCCATTCTTTGTACTAGTATTTGCGTTGTATCTTGTTGGAGGTTGCCTAGTAAAAGTGAAAAGATGGGAACCATTAATGGTTAGTACCAGAGATATTAGTGGGTTGATATTGCTATTTAGCTTACTGATAGGAGTCATGGACGTAACGAAGCTTGAGTTAAGTGCCATGCTAGTATTGCTCGCTGTTTTAGCCATCGTGATGGCACGTTTTGAAAGTCGTACTGTCTTCGTACAAGTTGCTCCATGGATGCATGGGGTTTCCATGGGGTTAGCTGTAGCGGTATTATATCGTCATTTCATCCCGTATGCCGAAATGGTGTATATGTATAGCCAAATCCGAGCAGAGGAAATCATTCTTGGAAGTCTGGCAGTCTTAGTGCTAAGTTATAGTTGGAAAGCTATGAAAAAACAACAGTTTATGGATAGTAGTTTTTACATCGCTCAAATTTTCTTTGGATTCGGTATTCTATTGAGTCTTGGTTTTGAAACAGATTCCGGTACTAGGGCCTTGATAACCCTTGGTGGAATTGGTATGGCAATTCTTCTATATAGAAAAACTAGTTGGCCTGCAATTCCATATGTGATAAGCGGGATGACTTTAACGTTTTACCTAAGTGTACTTGTACTTATGTATGATAGATTTACTCAAATTCCTGTCGTATTTGAATGGTTTGAATTCATTATTGGAACTCTGTTATTACTTGGAATTGGACTTGTGGTTAGAAATAAGGATGAACTCTTAACGAAAGCATATTACTGGATAGGTCAACTATTCCTACCACTTGCGCTATTATTAAGCCTACTAAGTAGCCAAGAAGATGCAATATGGGCATTTCTAATTGCAACTGTTATCTATGGGGTGACGGTAAGGTTAATGAAGACAGAGTGGAAGATTAAGACTTTCTTTTATGCCGGTTTTACGACATTATGGGCATTTTTATTATTAGTCTTTGTAAAGCTAGATTGGCAGGATTCCATTGCCTACACATTCTTTATCATTAGTATTATTCTATTTGTGGGTTGGCAGGCTAGTAGTGAAGTATGGAAGAAACGTATTATCTACTATTTCCTTCCGTATTCAAGTATTGGTATGTTGAGTTTTATTTTAAACTACCCTTATGATCTGTTACTATTTGTTATTACCATCTTGTACGGAGTACTTGTCTTGTTTGTTTTACACCGAATGAAGTGGGATATTCTGTCGATTATTCCGCTATTGCTGTTATACGCTGCAGTAGCAAACGTTAATGTTACGGAGTACCGAACAGATTTTGAGCCAATGCAGCATGCAATTTTTGGTATTGTTTTAATGATATTAGGATTGGTACTCTATAAGTCTCTATATCAATTGAAGCAAACTCATTTTAAAATAGATTGGTATACCATTTTAGCACTAATCGTCTTCTTTAATCTTTACCAATATAGTTTTGGGAGTTTATTCAATAAGGTACTTCCTGGAATTTTAATCGTAACCCTTCTATTCTTCAATAGGAAAAGAGTCGCGGATATATCAGCCAAATGGTTGATATTTGCTGCATTTGTATACTTGTTGCAGCCATATTATGCAATGCTTGGACATTTCGAATTGCCAGCGTTGTTTGAACGTGAATTTTATGTATTACCTTGGATTGCCGTTGTAATTGGGCTTCGTAGTTACGTTATGAAGGAGAACACCGCAGTTACGGGGTATCTTCAATGGGCAGTACTCGTTATTGTTGCGATACTACTTGTTCAGGATGGTCTTGCAAGTAATACCATTTATGATGCGCTAATTGTTGGTGTGCTTTCACTAGCATCATTAATTGCAGGTATGATGTATCAGATAAAATCATTCTTCTTTGTCGGTACAGGAGTACTTTTATTTAATGTCTTTATGCAAACAAGACCATATTGGGGTAACTTACCATGGTGGGGCTATCTATTAATAGCAGGTTCCATCTTGATAGCGGTTGCCAGCTACAACGAATGGCAAAAACAAAAAAGTTCAGAAGGTAAAGAGACTTTGGTTTCCAAGTTCAAGAAGAATGTAATTGAAAGGATTAAAAAGTGGGATTGATTTCATTATTGTGAACCCGGGACACATCTAAATAATTAACATAAAAGGCGAACGATGCTCTTTATTAGCTTCAGAAATATACGTAGACTTCTGCGGGAAGAATGGCTATGTGAGACCCCACAGTGCGTTAGCATGAGGAGGCTCACCTACTGCCAAGCGGCAAGGTAGACACTGTAAGTATTTTCGAACAGATGTCGCCCCTGTGCTGGAAGTAAAAGCGAAGTATATTTCCGAGCGGGTATTAGCAGTATATCGTTCGTTTTTTTGCATGCAAAAAAGTTGTTTCTGAGCTTCTTTTTGTTTGATTTGACTTGAAAAGCCTTTCATAGGTTAGAATGGGGGAAGTATAGATAGCAGATAAAAAGGAGCAGATTAATGAGACAGCAAAGCATTATTTTCTTTGATATTGATGGTACGTTACTCGATCATAATAAAGAGTTACCTAGTTCGACAATAGAAGCGATTCATGAACTGAAGAGGAAAGGCCATATTGTTGCAATTGCAACAGGTCGTGGTCCGTTTATGTATAAGGAAATTCGTGAAAAGTTAGGGATTGATTCATACGTTAGCTATAACGGCCAATATGTTGTGGTTGAAGGAGAGGTTGTATATTCCAACCCTCTATCTAAGTCTTCATTGCAAAAACTTACCAAAGATGCTACTAGAAATAATAATCCTGTTGTTTTCATGGATCCTGATGTTATGAGGGCAAATGTTACAGAACATCCCCATATTACAGAAGGGATGGAATCTTTAAAGGTGGGGTATCCAACTTATGATCCATTGTATTATGAAGATAATGTTATTTACCAATCCTTGCTTTTTTGTGTAGAGGAAGAGGAGAAAGCGTATATGGATGCTTTCCCTGAATTTGATTTTGTTCGTTGGCATCCTCTTAGTACAGATGTTTTACCAAAAGATGGTTCTAAGGCTAAGGGTATTGAAAAAGCATTAGAAAAATTACAAATTCCAGCTGAGCGAGTTTACGCATTTGGTGATGGTTTGAACGATGTAGCGATGCTATCTATGGTTAAGAATAGTGTAGCAATGGGAAATGGAGTAGACGAAGTAAAGGCATGTGCAAAATATGTAACCAAACCTGTTGATGAAGATGGAATTTATCATGGGTTGAAGATGGTTGGATTACTATAGAGTTAAGCTGTTGTCTAAATGGTTGACGCTTTATTTATACGGTTGATAGAATATGTGCGTAACTTCCTAGAGTATACCCTTCATATATTCTGGAGCAATGTGACCGCACCGGCAGAATACTTCGCTTTCCACGGGAACGGTCTCAGCCTCCTCGCGGGCAAACCACCGCTGCGGGGTTCTTCGGACACGTGCTATTCCCGTAGCGGGTCAGATGCTCTAACAAGAATTTTAAGTGCCGCGCTGTTTCTATCAATTGTATAATCTATTAGAAATTAGAAAACAGCCTAGAGTTATAATGCTGATCACTCATTTTATGCGTAATCAGCATTTTTGGTTACAGCCTGAAAGCTGTTCATGGTATTATAGTAATAAAGTTATCCATAAAGGAATGTTTTGAAATGAACTTTGTATCCATCGATTTTGAAACTGCAAATGAAAAACGCAGTAGTCCGTGTGCAGTCGGTATTGTCATTGCAAATGAAACGGAAATACTAGATGAATATTATAGCCTAATAAATCCAGAAACTTATTTCAGCCCCTTTAATATTCGTGTTCATGGAATTCGGGAAGATGATGTGTTGGACGCTATGACTTTTTCGGAGATTTGGCCAACAATGGAAAACTATCTCTCAGGCAGTCTAGTTGTTGCACATAATGCAAGTTTTGATATGAGTGTTATCCGCCAAACATTGGATAGAGATAGATTGACATACCCAGAGATGGATTATCTTTGTACGGCAAATATTGCAAAACGAGTATGGCCAGAAATGGATAACCATAAGCTGAATACATTGGCAGCTCATCACGGGATTTTGTTTAACCACCATAATGCCTTGGAAGATGCACGTGTTGCAGCTAAGGTTATGCAAAAAGCGATGGAATCTTATGAAGTAGAATCCATTGAACTGTTCTTGGAGCGTTGTAAGATCTCCAAAGGTAGGATTTATGAAAGAGGCTACTATCCACCTAAGGTAAAGCGGACGAAGAAGCATACAACGTTGTATATTTAATTTAAAGGAGAAGTGTAAATTAGATACGCTTCTCCTATTATGATTAGTGACTACTGCTCAGAATACTTTCTCTATAATCATGTATTTTAAATTGAAGTTTAGTAATCAATCCTTCAATCCATTCAGGATTATTTGTATCCTTGATAAGTCTAACGTATTTAATAACTTGGTATATGTTAGTAAGTTTTGAAACCGTAAAAACATCACTATATTGTCCGATTCAGCTTCTGTTATGGATGTTTGACTTGTGTATCCCTCCATAAATTGTTTAAAAAAAGTATTGGCAAGATCTACTTCGTTTGCAAATATGTCTCTTAATGCAAAGGCAATATTAGCAGCATACCAGCCATCTTTAGGATAAACCATGTTCACCCTTCAATTGAAGTCAAATAGAAAAGGAATTTCGTTTATTACTACGATAGTCCATTGTTTAAATGATGAACATATACATTGAAGGTCCAATATTGAGTAACGTAGTTCTTTTGTTCTTGCATGAAATTTTTGATTTACCACGATATCACCTTCCTTTATCCGTCTAATTATTCCTAACATCTTCTTTTATATCAACAGGTTCACCAATTTTATATGCTATTTTTTGATAATTTCGATTACTAAATTGCTTGATTCATTAAAACTCTGCAGTAATCGGTAATTTTATTGGAAAACAATGCAAATCAAAATCAATATGAAAATCATTATTGAGCAATGATTAGATATCCAGAATTAAATAGTGTATCCTTTTACTGTAGATATTTTTGGTAAAACAGGAGGATTTTTCATGAATAAGAAACGCTGGTTTGCGATACTTGCAGCTGCTGTTCTATTTTTTGTTTCAATGGGCTTTCAATTTATGACAAGCATTGCAAGTACAAATTTTGAACAATTATTTGCTTTTCCGGAAAGTAAGTTTCAAGAGGAAGTAATAGAAGAAGGAACAAATGGAAAGATTGTTGTATTACATCTAGATGGTGTCATTCAAGATACAGCTCCTAGCACTTTACTTAACACTACTTCTTATAATCATCGCCAGTTTTTAGAAATGTTAGATGAGGCAGGAAAGGATTCTAGTGTGGATGGGATTATTTTACGTGTAAACACACCAGGTGGTGGTGTTGTGGAAAGTGCTGAAGTACACGATAAAATAGTGGAAATTCAAGCTGAATATGAAAAACCAGTCTATGTTTCGATGGGGAACACAGCAGCGTCTGGCGGATATTATATTTCTGCACCAGCAGATAAGATTGTTGCACATCCTGCCACTTTAACAGGGTCAATTGGAGTAATCATGCAAGGATATAATCTTGCTGGTTTAACGGATAAATTAGGAATCGACATCAATACCATTAAGAGTGGAAAACACAAAGACATTATGTCTACATTCCGCGAGATGACAGACGAAGAAAGAGCTCTACTTCAAGAAATGATTGATGATATGTACGGAGATTTTGTAAACGTTATTGTGGATGGAAGAGAAATGACCGAAGAGAAGGTTCGTGAGCTTGGAGATGGACGAGTCTACACCGGTAATCAAGCAAAAGCTAATGGGTTAGTAGATGAAATTGGATCATTAAATGATACCATTGCATTAATGAAGGAAGATAACGAACTTGGAAATGCAGCTGTTGTAAAGTATAACAATCCACTTGGTTGGGAACAATTCTTTGGAATGTCTATACAAAATTTTGTTGGTAAAGATGAAGAGTTGGTAAGTGTCTTAGAGATTGTTCGAGAATCTAATACGCCAAGAGCAATGTATTTGTACTCTAATTAAGGGGGCCTTGTAATGAGTGAACAAGTGATATATGCAAGTGAGGCCCATGTTTCAGAGCAGCGGTATGCTGGTTTTTGGATGCGATTTTGGGCGTTTCTCATTGATTTAATTGTTATCAGTAGTTTGAATGGAATTTTGATTTCTCCATTTAAATTTGTCAATGAAGGCATTGCGATAAGTGTTGGCTTCTGGACGGTTCCCGGAATTATAAGTGCAATTGTCTTTTATGCTTATTTTATATTTATGACAAAGTTTTTTGGACAGACCATTGGAAAAATGATTCTAGGCATAAAAGTAGTTCGTGAAAACGAGGAGCCCCTAAGATGGAGTGATGTACTTTTTAGGGAATTGGTAGGAAGATTCATATACCGGGCATTTTGGTTCCTAACGGTATTGTACATCATAGTTGGATTTATGGATGAAAAGCAAGGACTACATGATATGATTGCTGATACGAGAGTAGTATATGATCGATAAAAAGGAAGACACGGGAAAGTCGTGTCTTCCTTTTGTTTGTATGGGATATCTACAAGTGCTTAAGGGCTAGTCAAGAACCACGTATAATATGGAGTATAGGTATAGATTCTAATCCTCATTTTGATCCAAGATTCAGTTCAAAATGCCGAATAGGATGCTTCTAATCATCATTTAGATCCAAACTCCAGTTCAAAATGATGAAAAGAACACTTCTAATCATCATTTCGATTCAAACTTCAGCTCAAAATGCCGAATAGGGCGCTTCTAATCATCACTTCAATCCAACCACCAGTTCAAAGTTTCTTTAATAATTCATATTGATAGCCATATTTGCAATATTCATATCGTTTTCTAAAAGTCTTTCCAAGTTATATGCTGGGTACATACCATTCTCATACATAAAGTTAAATACATCTGCATGGCATTGAATTGCTTTTTGTAAATGGTTGGTTAATGTTTCGCGTACCATTGGTGTTGCGGTTTCTGTAATGGCGATTGCATAGTTTCGAACAGAAGTTTTCGCTAGAGCCAATAGGTCACCAGCATAAAAACCGGTACCTAGCTCAAGCGGATTTGCTGCCTCAGCCCTCGGTGCCATACCATAAAATTGAAGTAGTTCTTGTAAATTTTTTTCTAGATCCCCGATAGTCCGTTGGTATAATGCACGGAGCCTCTCATCTTGTACGTCTACAATTGCCTTTTTTAGCTTCATTAATCCAATTGATTGAAAAGCAACTAATTCATGAATTTCCAATGTTTCATGATAGGCCAAGTGTTGAGGCTCTCTGTTCATTGATTCTTCCATTGTATTTCCCCCTAATAAGTAGTCATTTAAACTATATGAAAAGTTGGACTGTGAAGTAGCTTGTTAGGTCGAAATTAGGCGAATATCATGAAGTTTTGACAAGTATATTGCTTTCGGTAGTTTTCTGAATTAAAATAATACATAGAATTTTATTACGGATAAGACATCAAATTTTTCAGAGGAGTTGTGATAGGTGAACACAGATTCAAATGTAATTGATGAACTAGATAGGTTATTGGAGCGTGCGCGTAGGAATACATTAGGAGATATTTTAGCAAGAACGAGAGATAGAATGCCTGATAAATTTGCGCTTGCCTATCGCGACAAGCGTTTAAATTATGAAGAACTTGATGACTTAGTAAATCAGACTGCATACGCTTTTCGGAATAGGGGGATGAAAAAGGGGGACATGATCACGGTCATGTCGAAGAATAGCTTGGACTTTGTTGTAGTGAATTTTGCGCTTGCCCGACTAGGAGCGGTGATGATTCCAATCAACTATATGCTAACTAAGGATGATGTAGCATTTATTTTAAAACATGCAGGTGCTTGCGGATTAATTGCTTCCGAGGAATATGCGTTAGTTCTTGACCAGGCTTCTAATGGATTAGAGATTACCTTCCGTTTCTTAATGGATATGGAGGATGGGGAAATACCTGATGAAAGGCTAGATGAATGGACACCATTACGTGATGCACGGACGGAACAACCGACAGATTTTGTTGATTGTGATTTATTCGATGACGCTCTAGCCCATGTACTATATACGAGTGGTACGGAATCAAAGCCAAAAGGTGTTATGCTGACTCATAAAAGTATTGTAAGTGAGTATGTGAGTTGTATTGTAGATGGGAATATGGCTGAAGGTGATGTGTTGATTCATGCTTTACCAATGTATCATAGTGCACAACTTCATTGCTTTTTAGGTCCAAGTATTTATTTGGGGTCCAGTGGAATTATTCTAGATGGTGCGAGCCCAGAAGTAATTTTACGAACCATTGAAAAAGAAGGTGCAACACAGCTTTTCTGCCCACCTACCGTATGGATTGCGTTACTAAGACATCCAGAATTTGATACTCGTGATTTATCTACCTTAGAAAAATGTTATTATGGTGCTGCCATCATGCCGAGAGAAATTTTGAAGGAGTTATCAGAACGCCTGCCTAATGCAAAGTTCTGGAATTTCTACGGTCAAACCGAAGTAGCGCCATTAGCAACAGCATTGCAACCTGAGGATCAACTGCGTAAGCTAGGTTCTGCTGGAAAACCAGCATTAAATATGCAAACCAAAATAGTAGATGAAAATGATCAAGAGGTTCCACGAGGGGAAATAGGTGAGATAGTACATCGAACACCACATGCGATGAAAGGATACTTATTTGATTCAGATAAAACTGCAGAAGCATTTCGTGGTGGATGGTTCCACAGTGGTGATCTTGGTGTGATGGATGAAGAGGGCTATATTACCATCATTGATCGGAAGAAAGATATGATTAATACTGGTGGTGTTAATGTTTCCAGTCGAGAAGTGGAAGAAACAATTTATCAATTAGAAGGAGTTTCAGAAGTTGCCGTAATTGGGATATCAGATAAGTATTGGATTGAAGCAGTAACTGCCATTATTGTTCCAAAAGAGAATGCTAATTTAACTGAAGAGGAAGTAGTGGAATACTGTGGCAGTGTGTTGTCTAAGTTTAAAGTCCCAAAATATGTTGCATTTGCAGATTCCCTTCCTAAAAATCCAAGTGGTAAAGTATTAAAGCGAGAGTTACGTGATGAATATGAAGGATTAGGAGAGGACTAGTTTAAATTGGAAGCAAGGTCTGAAGTAAGGACTTGCTTCTTTCTTTTACTTTGGGGGTTTAAGGTAATTAGTAACGGGTATATAACTTGTACTCCGAATAAAACACGCTTTTTCATTTCGGATAAATCCTCCCATTTTAGCAATAATAACAAATGGAGGTGTCCTAAATGGCAGAGAAAAGTGATAATTGGAGTAAGAAGCGTGCAGTTTCGAGTGTTAATCCTCAAGGACTAACGGAAGAAACGGCAAATCACCGTCCAAAGTCTCAGTTGGAAGATCGAGTAAAGAAAAAGAATACTAAAGTTTAAAGCGGGTGAGGACAATCGACCATACATTACTATACTTACGTGAATCATTATCCAACTACGAGGGTAATGAGTTGAGTCAGTCTATTCATCAAAAGCTACAAAACAAGAATTATCAGAGTGAAAAAGAATTTGTTGAGGATTTAGACGATAGAGAAATGCAGTATTTAGACAAAATACTAGCTCGTGAAATAAGTTATGCTGAAAATGTTCAAGATGATTTACGTATCCAGCAATTACGAGAAGTATATGAAATCCTCTTTTAGAACAGTAGGTTTAATAGCCTATTTTCGTCAATTGGATAACATTGACATTGCTATTTTACCATCGAAATAGTAATATAAGGATACAAGCTACGATGTACGTGTTTTACTAAGTTTTAACCTCTAATGCGATAATAGGGAGTTTTAAATTGAAGCTCTAATGCCGAGCCGCCATGGATTAGCGGAAGGCAGGAAGGTTTCTGCGAACACCCACTTAGTGAAGTGGTGGTTTAAAACTTTTTATGACAAATACGGCATATGTGGCTGTTAAAAATGTATGTAGCAGACCAGTTTCCTATAGGAGACTGGTCATTTTTATTGTTCAATCAGTTTTGCATTTTCAGGAATATTCCCCATAGAAACCCAATCTTCTAGCATTTTGTTAAAATAATTAGGATTGGCTAAAGAGATGCCATGGCCTACTTTGGGAATCATGATTCCAGTACTATTGGAATTCTTTTGTACAAGCTCGAATGCAGATTTATGCATCATTTTTTTCTCTTTTTCCCCGACGGTAACAAGTATCTTTGATTTGGAACTAGAATACTTTTTGGGAACTTGAAAGGACATATTTTCTTTCATGACCTGCATAAAGGAATCGAATGTAATTTCCGTAGTTTCCTTTACATAATGCTCGAATTGATTTTCTTGAATATATAATACTTTTGACTGAAGCTTTGCAAACGATCTCATCTTAGTAAGTGGAAAAGATAGTTTGAATAACGGCTTTAGGAGTTTTAAACTATACTCCATAGGTCTTGTAAGTGCGCTATTTATGATTGCGTAATTAATCAATCCTGGCGCTATACTTAGTATGTTAACTAGAATTTGAGCACCTAGAGAAAATCCAATTACAATTACTGGTTGTTCAGACCGTTTTAAATTGATCAATTCAATGATTTTTTCTGCGCTATCCTTGATTGAAAAATGTTGGTTCTGACTAGTACCATGTGCCGGTAAGTCCGGTACGATACAATGATAACGTAATGAAAAATACTTAATTTGTTCATCCCACATCCATCCACTCACTCCACCACCGTGGAGAAATACCATTAAGGGTGCGTTTTCTTTTTCATATTCCTTATATTCCAATTCGATGTCCACCTTCGCTAATAATCTATTATAATCTTATCATAGTTTTTCGAAAAGTTTGTGATAAGCAAAACCATTCATGTGCTATTTGTTTTTTGTATTATTAATAATCTGTATTAGAAACTATAATTGTAATAAAGGGGGACTGAAGATGAAGTTTCGTTATGAACAATTGGACCATGTACAGTTGGCTGCTCCAAAAGGTGGAGAAGAACAAGCACGTGAATTCTATGAAGGGTTACTTGGGTTTCCAGAGGTAGAAAAACCGGCGAATCTGAAAAAACGTGGGGGAGTCTGGTTCACAGACGGAATTATCCACATTCATGTTGGAATCGAGGAGCCTTTTCAACCAGCTAAGAAGGCACATCCAGCAATTAGGGTGAAGAATATTGAGAATATGAAAGCGTATTTGGATGAAAAACAAGCAGTGTATCAAGTTGATTATGATCTGCCTGGTGCAAACCGTTTTTATTTGTATGACCCTTTTGGAAATCGGTTAGAGTTTTTGGAGTGGGAATAGCGAAAAGGGATTTCTCCTTAGTAAGTGAGAAATCCCTATTTTTATGTTAAAATTGTTAGAAAAGTTTTTATTCTTTCTACTGCTAGGGGGAAATAAGTTGAGAAAAAAATTAGGAATTATAGTAGTGAGTATCTTTACAATATTAGTGGTTGTCCTATTAATTGGTGGAAATTATTTCTACAGTGAAGGGATTAAACGTGGAACGGAAGTAGAGTTGCATACAGAGCCTGCAAGCGTAAATGCAGAGGCAACTCAAACGGCATTATCAATCATTGAAGAAGCGGAAGAATGGTATTCTAATCAGAATTCTGAGGAATTGGAGATTCTCTCCTATGATGATTTACGATTAAAGGCCGGATTTTTTGAAAATGATGCGGATACAGGAAAAGTGGTGATACTTGCTCATGGCTACCGCGGAACTCGCGATCATATGGATGACTTGGTGAAATTCTATTATGATCAAGGGTTCGATGTATTAATGCCAGATTCTAGAGGGCACGGCGAAAGTGAAGGAGATTATATTGGTTATGGTTGGCATGATAGACTCGATTATTTGAAGTGGATTGATTCACTAATTGAAAAGCATGGTGCTAAGCAAATATTATTACATGGAAATTCAATGGGAGCGTCCCTTGTGTTAATGACAAGTGGGGAGGAGTTGCCAGATGAAGTAAAAGGAATTATCGCTGATAGTGGTTTTACTTCCGTGAAAGAAGAGTTAAAACATCAGTTAAAGCACTTATACCATCTTCCAAGTTTTCCAATTTTAGATGTAACTAGTGTGATTACCAAGGTACGAGCAGGATATTTCTTTGGTGAGGCTTCAGCGGTTGAACAGGTGAAAAAGAATACGAAACCACTCTTTATCATTCATGGTGATGCAGATGAATTAGTTCCGACAGAAATGGCTTATGAATTATATGAGGCTGCTGGTGGAGAAAAAGAGCTTTGGATTGTACCAAATGCAGGTCATACAAAGGCCTATTCTATTACGACAGAGGAGTTTCAGAATAGATTACAACGGTTTATTGATAAAACGATTGCAAAGTAATGGGGGGTTGCTTTTTGCGATTACCAAGTATGGAAGCTGCGCTAAGATTCATAATTGAAGAGCATCCGGAATGTGAAATTGCTTTCTTAGCAGGCAGTGCTTCAAAGGGTGAAGAAACAGCCACGTCTGATTTGGATATTGTTGTTTTTGATCATTCTATTGAAAGCAGTTACCGAGAAAGTTTCATTTTATATGGGTGGAAAGTAGAAACCTTTATCCATAATGAAGATACATATTTGAAGCAATTTGATTCAGAAAGAAGTTCGGGAAGACCAATATTAGCCAATATGCTATCAGAAGGTAAAATAATAAAAGATAATGGAAAAGCAGACGAAATAAAGAATAGAGCCCGAATGTTTATCCAAACTGGACCTAATCCTTTAACAGAAGAATTCATCAGGGCTTCTAGATATTTTATTTTTGACCTTCTCGATGATTTTATTGATGCCAAAAGCCATGAGGAAGCAGTCATTACACTGAATACAATGACAACTCAACTAGCTGAGTTTATTCTTCGAGTGAATGGACGGTGGAGTGGAAGAGGAAAAGGTCTTGTTAGAGCATTAAAGAATTTTGATGAAGAAATATATATAAGTTTCTTTGATTCACTTGATCGTTATTACAAACATCAAGACAAAGATCAGATTGTTCACTTTGTGAATGAGTTTTATGAGCCCTTAGGTGGGCCATTGTTTCATGGGTTCAAACAGGGAGATATAATAAAGAAAAACTATGATTAAGAAAATATGAGGGATATTATGGTAACTAAAAATGTAAGACTAGCTACAGTTTATGATGCAGAAGAATTATCGAGGCTTAATCATGAATTTAATGGTGGAGATAGAGTTGACTCTAAAAATATTCAGGAGAGTATTAAAAATAATACGGAAATAATAGCGGTAGCAACCGTTGATGAAAGATTAGTAGGGTTTGCTTGTGCTCAGGTGCTCCATTCATTTTGTTATTCGAATGCACATGGAGAAATTACGGAAATGTATGTGGAAGAAAGTGCAAGGCGAAAGGGGTTTGCAAGTTTAATGATTGCCCTCCTAGAAGAAAATCTCGCTGAACGCGGCGTGACGAGTATTAAAATTTTGACTGGTAAAGGGAACGAAGCAGCAATTCGCACCTATTTACGAAGTGGTTATGTTGTGGAAGATGACATAGTTCTTGATAAGAAAGTAAGTTGTTAGTTATTGATAAAAGAGAAGTCAATCGTTTGGTAGACTTCTCTATTTTCTTATCATATAACCAGTGTGGATGGGATTATTATGTTTATTAATTGCCAAAGGAATGGTGAGTTATGAGGAAGGGACTACATAATAAAAAGATATTTCTTATTATCGTAATGTTACTTGTATTATTTGGCTGCTCTAAAGGAGAAAAGGAAATGAACCAAGATAGTAACAGGGAAGATTCCACCACCGAAGATGTAGAAACGCTAACGGAAGAATACATTCCTAAGGAAACAGATGTTGTATTCAAAAATAATGCGATGAGAAATATAGATATTTTGGAAGACTTTATTGAGACTGCTGGTGCAAACGGAAAAGACAATGAAAGCCAAATTAGAATCGTGAAATATGAGCCAGAAGGAGCTCTTATTTTTGACCTGCAATCCAGGTATGATGAGAATGCTAATCAAGCCTGGATTGATGTGCAACCAGATTTAGATTACTTTGATGAATCAGCAGTTATATCGCAGGATGTTTTTTATAATGCTCCACAACAATGTTGGTATATGTCAAAAGATATAGAACAAGGCTTTTATAAATTCCATGAATGCAGAACCAATTGGGAGTATCACTTATTTCCAATTGTTGACCGTACATTGACATATGAGGAATTAATAAATCCAAGTCAAGAAAACGAAAAATTAGAGATTGCACCTTTCCAATTTTATGATTTGCATGACATTGCGATAGAAATATTTTTATCAAAAAAAGATGCTCAAGAGTGGCAACGACATTTTGATGCGGACAATCAAGAAAAAATGGAAGAAGTAACAGATAATAATATCATTAAGCTTATGCAGAATGATGTTAATATAGCAAAAGTCACTGATAACAAGGTCTTAGTAACCTCCTGTGAGGGTGGATTATGTGAAATATATACAGAGCATTCTTTCCAGATAAGAGGTTTTGTTGTTCCGGAGATTAAAATTGATAAGGAATCGGTGGTGGCAAGGCCAAAAGAACAATCGAGAAGTGAAGTGAAAACTGACTCTGAATCGTTCTGGAGTGACATAAAAGTACATGTGGAAAGTCTTCTGGAGGAATCATCTGAATTAATTACTATATATGAGAATGATGTAACTGGAATTTCTAATGATAACGCTAAATTATTCTATGATAAAGTGAATGGAAGGACTAATATTCTGCGACATCTACTTCCTGAAGACGAGGAAATAGTAGAAGAATATTATCAAATACTAATGGTCGCTGAATTGCTATTTAACAGTGTACATCAAGGGAAATATTATTTTGAAAATGGCGAGGAAAAAAAACTGGAGGTACTGCTAGAGGAAGAAATCATACCGTTAAGAGAGGAACTAGCAGATTTGATGTCTATGATTAAAGAACTTTCGTAAAGAAAGAAGTGTAGCAATATATTGAAACTTATACAATTAAAAGAACGTATTAAATCATAAAAGTTGAAGATTCCGAGCTAGACAGTAGGAGGTGGTTGAACTGTGGATAGCCAAAGAGTGGATAAACTATACACTATGCTTGAAAAATTCCAAAAAAAAGTCGATGAACAACTTGCTACAAAACTTGAATTTGATAAATGTAGGCGGTTAATTCAAAGGTTGAGCTCCTTCTCAAGTGATTGTGAGAAATGTCATCAACGTTTTAATGATTTAGAAAATCATATTCTACAACTTTTGGATAAGAAAGGTCGTTTTACAGAGAATGATTTTAAACAACATAGACAAATAATGGGTAAAATCAGTTCTCATTTACAAAAGCAACACAAGTTAGTAACAAGTGGGTATTATTTGAGTATCTATATGTCGCTTGGTACAAGTTTAGGTGTAGTATTTGGATTGCTAATATTTGATAATATTGGCCTAGGATTACCACTTGGAATCGGTATTGGTGTAGCTATTGGAGCAGGTTTAGATGCAGACGCTAAGAGGAGGGGCTTGACATTGTAATTATGAAGAGTCTCTAGGTTTAGAAGGTGAGTTAATCTATGAAAGGTAAATTTAAAACATCCTTTTTTAATCAGGATATTTTGGGAAAGTATGGAACATGTAATGCCTTATGAATAGGAGATTATATAAAAAAACTTTCATTCCGTGTTAATACTATTTATTTTGGTATACATTAAATAACAAGCAATAAGGATCTATACTAAAGAATAGTTGGTAGCTTATATGAAGGAGTGTGTTCAATTGATAGGAGTAGAAATTGATCTCGTAGTGAAAGATAGCTTGAAAGCATTAGAATTATACGAAAAGATATTTGATGGAATTGAGCGTATAGAGCTGTCAAATCTTCCAAAAGGTGAAAATGAGGCAGTATTTACCCTTTATGGTGTCCGGTTTCATATGTTAGATGAAAATCCAGAATTCCAATTAGTAGCACCGACCAAAGAAGACCCTAAAACAATATGGTTTAACATCACAGTTCCAGACATCAAGGAGACCTATACAAAGGCAATGAATTCTGGTTGCACTGAGGTACAACCTGTTACGGATCTGCCTGATTATGGTATATCAAATGCAATGTTTATGGATTCATTTGGTTATTTATGGATGTTACACCAAATTCATAAAGTTGTTAGTCATGAGGAGCGTATACGCCTTTGGGAGGAAAGAAAGGAAAATCCTTGGGAAGACAGAAAGGAAAAATAATCCTTACTATACCTATTCAACTGTTTTATCGCTTTCGAACGATATAGGAGCCGCTATTAAATACGGCTCCTTTTGATTTAGATTATTTATTTAACAAGATACTCCATGACTAATTCATCCTCTAATGTTTCTTCTGTCATAAGAAAACCAACTTTTTTGTAAAGGTCGATAGCACCTTTATTTTCCGGTACGACGGATAACCGAATTCGTTCACAGTCATCTTGCTTGGAAAACATGTCAATTAATGCTTCCATTGCAACCATCCCGTAGCCTTTCCCTTGGAATTGTTCTCCAATCATAAATCGTGGAATCCAATGCTTATCTTCCGCATCATATTCTGGAATGTATTCGACTGCAGCCACTCCAACAACGGTATTCGTGACATATTGCGTATGGAGTAAAGGTGTTATCCACATAGGCCCAGGCGATTGTTGCGATGTTTCGAGCTACAAATTCCTTTTTGATCCTCTGAAACTTCTAAACTGACACAGCCTCGTATATTTTCTTTTGTTACAGCTTTGATTTTAATTGTCATGTTTAATAATCTCCTACTCTACTAAATAAGTAACTTTAATCCATTTCTCATGCCATTTTTTCTTTCGTATACGATAATGATAAATTTTCATTCTTTGATTAGATTCTGCAAAAAAGGGTGTTGGTTGTACGGTCATATTCAACACATCTTCTATGCCATGTGGAAATGTTAATCTGATTGAGTCATTTTCGTCTAACTTAATTCCTAATGAAGTTACCGTTTCTGGAAACTTCGAAATAGCATCGACAGTGTCCTTATATGGTTCTAACCCATTAACTAGATGCATTCGGGCTTCGTTTTTTACTGACCATGGTACCGTGGGTAAGATGCTATTAAGTTTTTGTTCTAATTCTTTTTCCTTCGCCTCATCGGTATGAATAGGATCAAAATAAACCAAATCTACATCATCAAGGGGTGTCGGTTGAGAAAAACCGTGTAATACGTCCCAAATTCTGGAGCGAACGAATCCCGCACAAATCCACCAGTCTGGTAGATTTAAGGATTGGGCTACTCTAAGAATTGCCATCATTTCCTTGTCATTATAGAAAACTTTTACTATATCTTTTTCATTTTCTAGCATTTAAAATCTCCCCTTATGTAATCAAACATATCATACACTAATTCAGTGCTGATGACTAACTATATTTGTAGTTCTTTAACACTAACAAGAGTAATTATTTACCATTATAATAGTCTGTTTACCTCCACGCATACATATAATAAACCGAAAAGAAACTCTACAGAGGAGGGGAATATATGGGGGATACATTGATTAAGATATCTGTTGTTTACTTTTTAATTGGAGTGCTTTTGGGGCTGTACATGTCAATCGCACATAATTATATATTAACTGGGGTACATGTACATATTAACTTGCTAGGTTGGATGTCATTGGGAGTTGCTGGAATACTGTATAAACTATATCCACATCTAGAGCAAACGGTTGTTGCCAAGATTCACTTTTGGTTGCATAACCTAGGTCTACCAATCATGATGGGTGGATTGACACTTGTTTTACTAGGAAATCAAGGTATTGTTGCTGCAGTTTCAGTGGGTAGTATGGCTGTTGTATTAGGTATTATTTTCTTTGTTTATAACGTTTTGACTAATCTTAGCAAAAACTAATGAATAAAAGCCGTCTCTTGAATAAAGTTACTCTATACTAGGAACGGCTTTTATATTATATTTCATTAATTCGCGAACAACTCGGGAAATAGGTAAGCCAACTACATTATAATAATCACCAATTATTTGTTTTACTAGAATAGCCCCTTGACTTTGAATACCATATGCCCCTGCCTTATCGAACGGATCTTTTGTGAAAATGTACTCATTAATTTCGACTTCGTTTAGTGGCCAAAATTCAACGGTAGTTTTTTCTACGAATGAGATTTTCTTATCTATTGATTGAATGGCTACTCCTGTATATACCTCATGTGTATCTCCACTTAAATTGGAGAGCATTTGAAAGGCATCTTCATGGTTTTTTGGCTTACCATAAATAATTCCTTTGTATGCTACAACAGTATCAGCAGTCAAGATAACTTCATGTGGATTCAAAAATTCAACATGCATTGCTTTATGTAGCGCGAGCTGTTCTACCTTTTGGGCTGGATCATTTGTGGTGATGATGGATTCGTCTATCGTTTGTTTTCTAATTATAAATGGTATTTTTGCTAGTTCTAATAGTTCTTTTCTTCTTGGTGATGTGGAAGCTAAAATCAATTCAGGACTCAAATAATATCCTCCTTTAGATATATGACATAAACATAACTTAGGATTAGTATACTCTAATGAGTATTAATTTGAAAATATGTTTAAAGTAGAAATGAAAATTACTATATACATAATCGACAAACTTTGATATTTTAATAATAATGTTATTTTACATATGAAAAGGGGGAGTATTGTGGAGACACAAGAAACAAATGGAAAAGCAGTTGCTGCTTTAGTACTTGGTATTTTGGCCATAGTAATTCCTTATATCGGATTGATCATTGGGATTGTTGGTCTAGTGTTGGCAGGTAGCAGCTTAAAGGAGATTACCGTAACCAATCAGGGCGGTAGAGGACTTGCTATTGCTGGGAGAGTAACAAGTATAGTTGGCATTTGTATTTGGGGAATTATTCTTGTCTTTTTAATTATCGGTTTAGTATTATTTGCTTCAGATCCATATTATTGGTAAAAATATGAAATTGTTTAACAGGGCCTCTAATGGGGCTCTTTTTATTTTCCAAAAGTGTATGACAAATTTTGAAGATTTACTTTATAATTAAGATTATTGCAAAAATAGGAGGAGATTATCATGCCTCCATAAATGATTATTAATATCTTTTCAAGTGTAGATGGAAAGACGGCTACAGCAAGGGGCCGAAATGTTTCAGAATGGATCAGGGAAGGAATTGATTGAGAAGCCCATGAATATGTCAATAGACTCTATGATGATTTTGATTGCGATGGAATGATATCCGGTAGTGAAACATTAATGGTATTTGGAAACCATTGGGTAGAACTAGACAAGCCTTTATATGGGCCTAAAAAATCAAAAGCCTATATTGTTTTTGATGGGAGAGGAAGAATCAATTGGTATCAGACAGAGGGTTTATTGGTTGTAACAAAGGATGACGTATCAGATAATTATATAAAACAACTTGAGGCTATGAAAAGTGAATACATTCAGGCAGGAAGAGAGAGCACATTGATTTACATTTGGCACTATAAAAACTATATGAATTAGGGTATAGGAGGCTCGGAATGAATGGTGGAACCTTTTTAAGAGAAGGATTAATTGATGAGATAAGCTTGGCTTATGCACCACTGGCAATTGGTGGTTCAAATACTCCTGGAATATTTGATGGGGTGGAACTTGAAACTATTGACCAGGCTACGGTATTGGAGTTAGTCGATATGAAAAAAATGGATATGGGTACTGTTTGGCTTCATTATCTCGTAAAAAATAAGGAGGGAATAGGATGATAAATGTATTATTTTTAGCTTATCCGATGTATGCAGACTTTGAAATTGGACATACGCTTTATTTTCTGCGGAAGCTAGGAAAGGCTAAAGTGACGACAGCTACTGTAGATGGGGAACCAGTTGAAAGTCTTGGGGGGATTGTTACGCAAGCGCAATTAGCTATTTCTAAGGTGGATTCTCAAGACTATGATTTACTCCTTATTTCAGGTGGAGATGGTGTAGCACAAGTACTAGACAATGTTCAATTACAGGAATTTCTAAAGGAATACAACAATCTTAAAAAGCCAATTGCAGCAATATGTGCTTCTTCAACACTCCTAGGAAAAGCTGGGCTATTAGTCAGTAGTAAGTTTACCTGTGCTCCAAATACATTTGAGATGTTTAGTAATGTATTTAGTGATGCAGAATATACAGGTAATCGGTTAGAAGTTGTTGATAACATTATCACCGCAAAAGGAACAGCATTTCCAGAGTTCACAATTGCAGTCATAGATCAATTAAGATTATGGAAAAATAATGAACAACGAGAAGGTGCATTGAATTTTTGTAAAGGAGAAGTTTAAGCCATTGACTGAAAAAATTGTTGGACTTCCACCAGAGGTAACAAAGGAAGCAAAGGTATTAATTTTAGGTTCTATGCCAAGCGCACTATCGTTGGGATATCAAGAATATTATGGGAATCCTCGCAATCATTTTTGGAAGATTATCTATGGATTATTTGGAGAAGATATACCTAATAGTTATGAGGAAAAAATTGGTTTTGTGAAACAAAGGGGTATTGCACTTTGGGATACTATTGGAACATGTTACCGTGAGGGGAGTTTGGATTCTTCTATCAAGGGTGAAGAGCCAAATGATATTCCAAGCTTACTAAAAGAATACTTATCAATACAACTGATTGCATGTAACGGAACAAAGTCTTTTCAAACGTTAACTAAGTACTTTTCGCCAGTGATGCTTTCGAACGTATCAGTTATTAAGCTTCCTTCTTCTAGTCCAATTCCTGGTAGATTTAATAAAACCTATAAAGAAAAGCTGGAGATATGGAAACAAATTCTGCAGTATTTATAGAAAAATATGTAATTTTCAAAAAAGTGTTGTGTAGGACATATCCAATTCGGTATAATTGAATTTGGGAGTGTCGTCAGCCTAAAAGTAGGGCGAGTCGTAAGCTGCAACTTACGACTCGGACAATTTTCGTAGGCTGCGGCGACTTCCGTTCTTGGTGAAAAAGGTAATTATCCTGGTTCCGTATGAGATACAGGGTGATTACTTTTTTTCACGGGTGTTCACAACTAACAATACAAGTGTTGAGAACATAATCATCAGCTCAATAGTCTTGTCAATCGGGATCACAAGCTTCAGCCCCTTTCATGGGGGATTTTTTGAAGCCGCCGATATCGCCAATATATTAAGTCGGTTCTCTGCCTACAGTATTGTCCACTTCATTATACTACATATAAAGGGCTCTCGTATCGAGATTATTGTGAAATGGTAAAATATTCTCATAATTTTAGAATACTACTGAAAAATACCTATCCGTAGCGTTTTTTAGAGAAGTTTGTCGTTCAAGGGACTATGGGACTAGAGTAGTCTTCAACGTTTTTTGGCAAAGGAAATGTTATATTCTTGGGAGATGAATACTATGAAGAAAATAATCTTAGCTGGTGGAACGGGCTTTATTGGTACATACTTTGAACAAAGATTTAGAGAGCTTGGATATCAAGTCTTGATTATATCTAGACAGGAAAACCATATTTCTTGGGACGATAAGGAAGGAATTATTAATGCTCTTGAGGGTGCTGATCTTATAGTAAATCTAGCAGGAAAATCGATTAACTGCCGATATAATGATAAGAATAAACAAGAAATCATTCATTCAAGAATTGCAACAACGAAAAAACTAAGAGAATGCATGTTAGCATGTAACCACCCACCAAATGTATGGATGAATTCGAGTACTGTGACCATCTATCGAGATGCAGAAGACCGACCGATGACAGAGGCTGATGGTGAAATTGGTACAGGCTTTTCAGTGGATGTAGCTTCAAAGTGGGAAGAAGAATTCTTGAAATTTGATTTACCGAATACAAGACAAATTGCCCTTCGTATCGCTATTGTGCTAGGAAAAGATGGAGGTGCGTTTACACCTTACCGGAATTTAGTAAAGTTTGGGCTTGGTGGAAAGCAAGGAAATGGTAAACAAAAAATTAGTTGGATTCATATTGAAGATCTATTCCGGATTGTTCTTTTTCTTCTCGATAGAAAAGATTTGAAAGGGGTATTTATTTGCTCATCCCCTAATCCTGTCAGTAATGAAGAGTTTATGATGTCGCTTCGTAAAAGTATGGGGAAGAGATTGGGATTACCTGCGACAAAGTGGATGTTAGAATTAGGGGCGTTTTTGATTCGAACAGAGTCGGAATTAGTATTAAAGAGCCGTTGGGTCCTTCCGGGAAAATTGAACCAAGCTGGATTTGAATTTTCTTATAGTGAGCTAGAAAGTACTTTTCAGGATATAATATGAAAGCTTGGACAAGTGTGGATAGGTACTGTGCGGTAATCTTTGGTTGAGCACCATACCCGCTACGAAAAAGCACTCCGCTAGTATTGGTGGATCTTAACTAGACGCTTTTAAAGGCATCCTTAAACCCTCTTCAAAATGATGTATTGGTGCACCCCCATTCTTCATTTCAACCATGTATCTACTTTAAAATGATGTATAGCTCAATAATTACTGAAGTTTACTGCATAGTTTATATCACCTGCACGGCTCAGATAACTCCGCAATAAGACTACTTGCTTTAAAAAACGTAACATTCTCTATTCAGCATTTTCAAAGTAATCCACTAAGAGACGTATGTATTATAGGACCAAGTCACATACATTCATATATATCTTTAGGTAATTTTAATATGCTTACTACTATCATCCTTGTATTTGCGATAGAAACTAACCATTGGCTCCAATGTGTCTTTTATATCGGGGCAACCGATACCTGAGCCTTCCAAATCTCGTGTTGCTTGGCTGCAGTCGTATGACGAATGAATCGTGAAGTAATCCAGCGCCTCCACTTCAGCTTGCAACCATTTACGAATTGGTTTTAACCGTAGAGATGCTTTAGCTGCTGTTAGCGGGATTCTACCTTTTGGTACTCTACCTAAGTATTCCTTGGTTAGCATTTTCTGCAGTTCCCACATTTTATATGGCTTGGGATCCGTTAAATGATAGGTTTTTCCTTCCCCAATTGGATGAATTGCTAGATAACTTGTTGCTTCTAACACATAGTCTGAAGGTACAAAATTCCCCTCTGCTGTTCCTTTCCCAAAATAAGGAATTATCGGTAGAAATTTTAATTTATCCAGTACATTTAACTGAAAATATAAGCCATCAAACTTAATCGTCTCACCTGTTTTAGAATGGCCTTTTACTACACCTGGACGGATGATAGTCGTTGGTATTTTTTCCATAATGTCTTGCACTAGAATTTCAGCTAAGTACTTGGTATGCTCATAATGATTACGAAATTCTTGTCCTTTCTTCAATTCGTCTTCAAAAATTTTACCTTCTCTTTTACCGGAAACGTATGCAGTACTGTAGTAAATATAACGCTGGAGCTTTCTAAGATTCGATAACCAATTGTTAACATTTTTGGTCCCGTTAACATTAACCTGATATGCTGTTTCTTGTGGAACCGCCAAGTCATAGATTGCTGCTAAGTGAAAGACATGGGTAACCTGTTGTGATAATTCTTCTAATATCTTCGGATCTAGTCCAATATCTTCCTTTGTTATATCTCCAGTCATGATTGTAAATAGCTCCGTTGCTATCCCAGCTTGATTAACAATTTCATTTAAAGTACTTTCAGCAAGCTCCTTTTGGCTTGGTAATATTAATAAATACATATGATTTATTTTCTCTCGGTAATCACAGATCATCTGCTTTATTAAACTTGAAGCAAGAAATCCTGGAAACCCAGTAATAAAAAATGAATAATTCATGATTTTACCCCCTTTCCCTTTTAATTCGACAATTACAAACGAATTTCCTTTTTGGACAAATTTTTTAATTTTATTGAGATGTACTATGTTAAAATAATAATAATTATTTGAAATATTATTAGGCTAGGAAAGAAGGGTATTATGAAATATTTTTGGGTTCGATTCATCGTATTTGTTGCACTTTGGACCTATTCTATTATTCAATACAGTAATAATTTTGGATTGAGTATATTGTTTTTTGCAGGGGCATTGGGGATATTTTTCTTCCTGTCTTTACAACGGGTCTTTGTTTCCTTATACATACTAATGTCGGTTGTCATTGTATTTCACGATGTACTTATCACGGATGGAAATCTGTTTACCATCATTTTATTATTTTATGTTTCTATCATAGCATCCCTACGTTTACGAGAAAGTAAGCTACTCATCTTTCTCGGTATCAATTTAATTTTTTCTATCACCAATGGCTATTTCCTGGGGCATAATATGATTGGTGTAACGCTTATTGCGCTATTAATATATTTTGTCATAGTATCACTAAATGAGTCACGAGTTCAGTTAATAGAGCAACGAAATTTATATGAACAATTGTTAGGGGAATATCGTAAGCAAAAAAGGATTATTCTACTTGCGGAACAAGATGCTCGAACAGAGGAAAGGAATAGAATTGCACGAGATATTCATGATTCTGTCGGCCATCGATTAACGGCATTAATCATGAAACTTGAAATGCTGGCAATTCAGACCAAAAATGAAGATTATCGTGATTTAAAGAGAATGGCAGAGGAGAGTCTGGGTGAAACCCGTCATGCTGTAAAAACACTGCAATCTGATGATAGTGAGGGAATTGCTACAGTTGTGAATCTTATTCGTAAACTGGAAGCAGAGAGTCAGATAGTTATTCAGTTTACAATAAAACAAGGGGTTCTAACGGTTCCTTTATCAAATCAAAATAGTGTGGCTTTATATCGTGTTATACAGGAGGGCTTGACGAATGCTATGCGTCACGGTCATTCAAGAGAAGTACAGGTAGTCTTAGGGAAGTCGGCTATTGGTGATGTAACGTTTGAGGTATCGAATGCTAATTATGAGAGTAAGCCTTTTGAATTAGGGTTTGGTTTAACAAATATGAAAAAGAGAATAGAAGAAATAAATGGTCGCTTGGATATATACCAAAGAGAGAATAAATTTACCATTTCTGGTATTATTCCAGCTGTGAATGGGGGATAAGTTATGTGGCGAGTAATGTTGGTAGAAGATCAGGTTATCGTGAGGCAGGGATTGAAGGTAATTCTTGAGCAAGATGAGAATATCAAGGTGACACATGAGGCTGAGAACGGTGCAGAGGCCATCACAATTTTAGAAAAATACTCTGTTGATTTTGTGATGATGGATGTGAGAATGCCTGTGATGAACGGGCTGGAGGCCACAAGAGTTATCAAAAAACAGTGGCCAGATGTGAAAATATTAATCTTAACTACGTTTAATGATGATGAATATGCCTTAGAAGCCTTAAAGGAAGGTGCGAATGGTTTCTTATTGAAAACCGCAGACTCAGCAAAGTTAATTGAAGCGGTTTATAGTTGTATGAGTGGTGGTCTAACAATCCATGATGAGGTAGCGGCAAAAGTGATGCCAAGGCTACTACAACGTGAAAAAAAGGAAGTAATAACTATAAATTTATCTCCTAGAGAATTAGCAATCACTAAGTTAGTCGGAGTTGGAAACACAAATAAGGAAATTGCCGATGAACTTTATTTATCTATTGGTACTGTGAAGAATCATATTACACACATTCTTCAAAAGACAGGATTGCGAGATAGAACACAACTCGCTATTTATGCGATTAAACATGAATTGTAATCTATTAAAGGCTATTAATAGAAACACCGGGGTTTTCTATTAGCCCGTTATGTTGAACAAACATGAATAAAACCTTATGAGATACGGGCTTTTCTACCAACTTTACATACTAACCTCATTAAATAAGTGTGCAATGGAGGGAAAATTGCAAATATAACATCCATAGTTTTTCTCATGGGCATCGGACAAATGATAGGTTTATTTTTATGAACTCCATCAATGGTAGCTTTTGCAAGTTTTTGTGGAGACATTAATTTTTGTTTCTTCAATTGCTGTGTCATAACAGATTTATCGATTTTAATTGCTTTCGCTTCATTAAAAATGGGTGTATCAACAAATGTTGGGCAAAGTGTGCTCACTTTAATACCAAATTCTTCCGCTTCATAATGAAGAGAAGTAGTTAAACCTACTACTGCATGCTTAGTTGTTGCGTAGGGTGTAGACATAGGAGATGGTCCAAGTCCTGCGGCTGAGGATGTGTTTACGATATGTCCGAAGCCTTGTTCTTTCATAATTTTATATCCAATTTCAGTACCATAGATGACTCCCCATAAATTAATGTCCATGATTTCTTTCCAATCTTCTATCGTCGTGTCATACACTTCACCATACATAGCAATTCCAGCATTATTAAAGAGATAATCTAGCCTACCAAATTCTTGATAAATTTCCTTAATCACATTTTCAAAGTTCTTGTAATTGGTTACATTCAAATGAACAAACCTAGAAGTTATGAATTCATTATTAAGTTCTGCTTCAAGCGTCAGCCCATTTCTTTCATTAATATCTGCGATAATGACAAATACATTGTTAGCTACTAACTCTTTGCAGATTTCCTTGCCTATTCCTGATGCAGCACCGGTTACTATAGCAACTTTCCGATTTTCCTCCACGCCAATCTCTCCCTTATGGTGATAATCCTATGAACCATATACTAGCTATACTCCTATAACTAAATTATACATTCATCATAATTTAATTGTATGTAATTTTCCTAATAAATAAATTAATTTAGGGCATAATTCATTTTATTGTCACATTATGATACTTCAGCTAGTTTCTCTTTTACTATTTCAACTCCCTTTGTGCGCAAATGTACATCTTCAATATTTTGTAATATCTAGAGCAAATTATAGGTACTTCTTCCCATTATAATGAAAGTAAGGATCATAAAAAGAAGGTGTTCTAGATGCTTGATATTATGTTGGAGGAATTTCCATTTTCTTCACTTTGGAATTCGGGATTATTTCTATTTATAGCGTTTACAGCTGTAATCTATTTATTTATCCTACCACAGGAAAAGAATCATCCATTATGGAAGTCAACAGTATTCTTTCTTGGACTTGTTACATTATTCTTCAGTACTGCTAGTCCACTAAACATAGTTGGTAGAATTCAGTTTAGTGCACATATCGTACAGATTGTTTTACTTTGTTATATTGCACCACCACTTCTTATAATTGGGATGAATAGAAAAATATTGGATTATGCCTTTAAGATAAGATATTTTGCTAAAGTAATTAATTTTTCCACGAAACCATTCGTTACGATTAGTCTATTCTTTTTTGCGTTATACGCCTACCATCATCCACCAATCTTTGATCAGGCTAGAGTAGATTTGTATGGAAATTATTTATATTTATTCTTTATGTTTCTTACGGCTATCCTATTATGGGTGCCAATTATATCGCAAAAAAGCACAAAAAAACTGACTGCCATCTATCATCTAATTTGCGTGGCTTTTAGTATGCCGCTTGGTGGTATACTACTTTTTTCAAAAGATATTCTCTATCAAGCCTATACAGACTTAACGACGTTTACCCAAGCTTTAGAAGTCTGCTTGCCAACAGGGCAAACACTCTCTCCAGAGTTAGTGTTAATGCTACTTCCTTTTGAGCCAATAGGGGAGCAGCATATAGGTGGAGTAATTTGGTTAGCAGCAGGACTGATAATTTTTAGTATCTCGTTATTGGTTAATAGAAAGATAGTTAAATAAGTCAGAAGGAGCTCTCTAGGTTAATAGAGAGCTTTTTTTTATGGAAAGAATAGTGGATAAGTGGAATCAAGAAATAAGACGATAATATATTTCATGCATGGCAAAAAGGAAGAGTCACGCAATAAGAGCGGGAACTAGTGCCGTATCTTAGTTAGAATACATAAGCGTAATTCAAGTCACTTGAGCCTATCCGAATTTCTCACGAACATACCTTACCCACGCTGGAAACTGCCATGGCCACGTGATATTCCAAGGACCTCGGAAATAATCCATTGTCTTGTAACTATTCTAACGTCCTCCGCGAGTTATAACATGTCACACTAATCTTATCTATATTCGAATCGCCTACATCCCCCTCTAACCCCTTACCTCGATATAACTTACGAAAGTGACTCAAGTCATGGTCCATTTTCATATTCAAATGACTCCAGATAGTATTTATTCCTTACAAACTGCCGTATTCTGATGGTAGGAGGGGAATCGAATGATTGAATTAGTCGATTTAACAAAGAAATTTAAACAAATATACGCGGTGAAAAATTTAAGTATGTTTATTGAACGAGGGGAAATTGTTGGATTATTAGGACCAAATGGTGCGGGTAAATCAACAGCCATATCGATACTTTCGTCTTTAGTCGAGCCATCAGGTGGGGATGTCCGATTTGAAAATAAAAGTATTTTAAAACATCCCGCTCCATTTCGGAAAGTAGTTGGGATGGTTCCGCAGAATATAGCATTATATAGTGATTTAACTGCTGAAGAAAATTTATTATTTTTCGGTAGAATCTATCGATTGCGTGGGAAAGAATTGGAACGAAAAGTCGATGAAGTACTTGAACAAATTGGCCTTACCGATCGTAGGAGGGACGTGGTTAAGAAATTCTCTGGTGGGATGCAGCGAAGACTTAATATTGGTGTAGCTATGTTACACGATCCAGAATTACTCATAATGGATGAACCAACCGTGGGAATTGATCCACAGTCTAGAAATTATATTTTAGAGACAGTGAAGCGACTTAATGAAGAACGAAAAATGACCGTGTTATATACGAGTCATTATATGGAGGAAGTAGAATTTCTTTGTGATCGTATATATATCATGGACAAAGGAAATCTTATTGCTTCCGGAACAAAGGATGAAATTAAACAGATCCTTTCGTCTGAAAAAACGATATCAATAACAATGGAGCGGTTAAACGAAGAATTTCTGGATTCATTAAAAGAAAATCCATTAGTGAATCGTGTAACGATTGGGGAAAAAGAGGTTACAATTCTCGTTCCTCGAGATATTAATATCTTCTCGGAGATTATTAAACTAGCAGAGTCTACTGGTATTGAGTTGAATTCAGTAGATAACAAAACACCTACCCTTGAAGATGTATTCTTACATCTAACTGGTAGAGCTTTAAGGGATTAGAGGTGAAAAAATTGATTTGGCAAATTATTAAAAAACAGGGGCTGTTATTTTGGCGTAATCCTCAGCAGTTATTACTTCTTGTAGCGTTACCTATCATACTAATTGCAATATTAGGCGCGGCTTTAGGTAGTGACTTTGAAAATGAAAGTAGTCCAATTAAGATGAAGGTTGCTTTTATGGAAAATGTGGGAGAACAGGAACAAATTGATCAATTTATTACTGATTTACATGAAAAGCTTCCAAGTAAAGCAGTTAAGGAAATTGAATCTAATATTGAAAATATGGCACCAATAAACAGTATAAAAGCTGTGTTCGAGAGTGAAGAGGTTAGTGATTTTCTGGAAATCACATATATAGAACCATCTGAAAAAAATAAAATAGTAGAAGACGATTCTTATTCAGCTATTGTGGAGGTTCCAGAGAGTTTTTCCTATGATGTTCTGGACTTTATGGTCCTTGGAAATACAGAAGCACCTACTTTAACTGTAACCTACAACGAAGAACAACAGGTTAGAACAAGTATTGTTTCAAGCTTTTTAACACAATTTCAAGAACAACTTACAAAGGGAGCATTTTTAGGTAAAAATGGGATTGATGTATCCACAATTAACTTCCAAGAAATCAAAGGTGAAGTAATCTCAATTAATGAGAAGAAACCAGTATCCGCAAGTGCATATTACACAATTGGTATGACGGTAATGAATGTATTGTTCCTAGCAGGTGCCATTGGTTATTATGCTTATCACGAAAAGGAATT
Source organism: Paucisalibacillus algeriensis (assembly GCF_000577245.1). Taxonomy (GTDB): domain Bacteria; phylum Bacillota; class Bacilli; order Bacillales; family Amphibacillaceae; genus Ornithinibacillus. The sequence goes on along the minus strand of NZ_CBYO010000022.1, from coordinate 326,289 downwards.
AAATGTGTTTAATCGGATAATCATGGCAAATGTTTCAAGATGGGTTTATTTTTCAGGAGTTTTGGCATCGGGTACAATTTTCGCATTTATCCAAAGCTTGATTATTTTCACGTTTTCATGGCTTGTCTATGGGATTCGTTTCCCAAATGTCATTGATTTTCTAGTTGTAACGCTATCATTTTCTTTTGCAATTGGTGGTCTTGCTGTTTTACTATCCGCATTAAATTACCGACTGAATTCAGAGACAATCACAAATTTCTTTATGAATATTATTGCTACATTGCTAGCTGTACTTGGAGGGAGCTTCTATCCAATTGGGGATTTTTCACCATTAATTCAAAGTCTTGGAAATATGACTCCAAACGGTGCGGGTTTAACTGCATATATAACTTTATTAAGAGGAGATGGAATTGCTGGAATTGTTGATAGTGTAATGTATCTATTGATTTTTGCCTTAATGACTGTTGTAGTGGCAGCATTATGTTTTCCGAAGAGAGGGGTGTCGGCATGATCGGTATATTACTAGCAAAATTAAAAAGCTTTATTCGAAACCCATGGACTTTTCTAATATTTACTTTCATGTCGATGTTTTTTGCCTTTATTTTTGGTGGAACGAGCGTAGAAAAAGCTTATGTTCCTATCCATGCAGTAAATGAAAATATAAAAGATTCTTTTATTGGTCAACAACTTAAAGAGCAGGAAGGATTCCACTTCAGTTGGATGACGGAAGGAGATTTAAGAGAAAAAATTGAGACCGGAAAGGCAGAAATTGGTGTTGTTTTACAAGAAAATGATTATAGTATTATCGTTGGTGTAAATTCTTTTAATACTGATTTAGTACAACAAATCATTTCTGGAATATACCAGGAAAAAATTGAACGGGAACAAATTCTATTAGCTTTTGAACAAGGGGCTAGCGATGAAAGTAATATATTAACCGAGATGGATCAAGCGATGGAGAAACCAATTTTTAAGATTGAATCAGCAAGTTTTCGAGGGGAAGGAGCTTTTGTCTATGATAATTCCTTACATCGAATATTTGGCTTTTCATTATTCTTTGTCATTTACACCATTGCTTATAATGTCTTACCGATTCTTATTGAAAAAAGGGAAGGCATTTGGGACCGTATGATATTGTCACCTTTAAAAAAATCTGAGATGTATATAGCCAATTTATTGTATAGCTTTATTACTGGTTACTTACAGGTACTCGTTATATTTCTAATGTTCCGGTACGTGGTAGGAGTTGATTTTCACGATAGGTTCTTTGAAACGTTACTACTTTTAATTCCATATGTATTCTCAATTGTTGCACTTACTATGTTAATTACAGCAATTGTCAAAAATGTCCGACAATTCAATGCTGTATTACCAATCATTGCCGTTAGTATGGCAATGATTGGTGGAGCCTATTGGCCAATTGAAATAGTTGAATCAAAATTATTGCTTATATTGGCAAAGTTTAATCCACTTACCTATGGAATGGAAGTGCTGAACGGCGTAGCAGTTTATTCATATCCATTGGAAGAATTATTGTTTCCAATTAGTGTTTTAGTATTAATGGGAGTAACCATGATCGGATTAGGGATTCATTTAATGGAGCGAAGGCATATTTGATTAATCAGAATGTAAAATAGATAGAAATTGATTCAGAAAAAGTAAAATTATTGGATGCTCACAACTGCCAGTAAATACATGATATCTAGTCAACCATAGAAAAAGGCATCATCTCACAATAGATGGTGCCTTTACAAATATATACCAATGAAATAGTGTGAAAATTTTTAGTATAATAGTATTATAGACAACAAGAGTCCACATCTAGGGGGAAGTAAGGTGAAAAAAAAGATATTAAAAATTGTAGCGGGACTTTTTGTAGCACTGTTGATTATAGATGTTATTGCTAGTTTTTATTTCTATGATCTTGCCATTAATCGCGGACCAAAGGATTTCCTGAGTGGGAATAAGGATCTGGAAGTATCAGCAGAAACTATGGAGGTTTTGCTTGATGGAGGCTGGCGTGATTGGGTAGCAAATCAGGAATTTGAATCTATTGAAATGACTTCAGGAGATGGATTACTTCTTCAAGGTTATTTCTTAGAGGCGAAAGAGCCCACGAATAAGCTAGTCATTGCAGCACACGGGTATTTAGGACGCGGCAGTGACATGGGGCTTTATGGTCAGTACTATTATGAAGAACTGGGCTATCATTTTTTTACAGCTGATTCTCGTGGTCATGGAAGAAGTGAAGGTGACTACATAGGATTTGGTTGGCCGGATCGACTAGATTATGTGGACTGGATAAACTTAATGATAGAAAAGCTTGGACCAGATACGGAAATTATTTTACATGGTCTATCCATGGGAGCTGCAACTGTTCTCATGACAGCTGGAGAAGATCTTCCAAATAACGTGAAATTGGTCATTGCAGATAGCCCGTATACAAGTGTTCATGATTTATTTTCCTACCAGATAAAAAGAATGTTTAATCTACCATCTTTTCCTTTCATTCATTCTGCGAGCTTAGTAACAAAAGCTAAAGCTGGTTATTCATTTACAGAGGCATCAGTTCTGGAACAAGTGAAAGAAGCAGATGTTCCTATTCTTTATATTACTGGTAATGGAGACACTTTTGTCCCGACAGAAATGACGCAAGAACTTTATAAAAACACGAATAGTAAAGCAGAAATTGTTACGTTTGATGGAGCAAATCATGGTGAATCGTTTGTGATGGATGATGAGAAGTATATCAGGGTGTTGAAAGAGTTTTTGGATGAGAATTTGGAAGAATAGTTTACCTATCTATGGAAGGCAAAGGGATACAAATCAAAAAATGATTTGTATCCCTTTTTTTAGTTGCTTAACTTTATTTTTATCCAGCATGAAGAGACAATTGCCCACCTTATTGGGTATTTTTCTAATGGCTAAAATGAAACATTTCGGATGTGATATACGTAGAAATAGTAATATGTTAATTTCTACATAGATTAGGTTGTGAATTATGGAGTTTTTTTCTACCTTACCAATGTATAAAAACTCGGATAAGCCGATCAATATCAATGATTCTAGTAATGTGAACATTGGATATATAAAGCGAAGTTACAAAAGTTTTTTTATAAGTTACTTTCTTATTTACCATTATCTTTTCTGGAAACTAGAAATATTACAGGTGAATTTAACGAGTACAAATTAAAAATAGTTGAACAAGGCTTTAAATCGAATTTACTCAAACTAAAGAGGGATGTCTTTTTACAAAATAGTAGGGATCAAGAGGCTTATTTTTTAGAGGACAAAACTAAAGTTAGTACAAATCCTCGAATGCTTTATCATAAAAATATAAAAAGTTATCTATTTCAAAAAGATCTGGTAAGCCGTACTTGCCAGGTTTACTGCAGAGACACTAATATGATATGTGCGGAAATTAAGATAGAAAAGCTAATTCCAACGTCAGTAAAGATTATTGATAAAACAAATGAGCTTACAATCATTGAATTAATCAGTATCTTTTATATTATGAAATTGGTTTACTAGTCCTAAGTCAATTGAAATTTTACACCTTTTGGAGAGTCCATATATTGTATTTTAATCGTACCAAAAGTTTAGGTTATAATAATCCCTGAAGGAGAGGATAAAATGGGACATATAGGAAGAGTTAACTTTATTTTACTGTTCGGAATTATATTATCCATTCCTTTGATGATTAACTATTATGTAATTAAAATATTAATAACACTTTTGTCGTTTTTTTTCATTAGTTGGGACTACACACATAAGGAATTGTTAATTGTATTATTTACCTGTATGTTACTTGGAATCTTATTTGGTATATATGTTCAGAGTAAGAGAATGGTAGTAGCATCAATGGAGCAAGAAGGTAATGGAAATTCTTATTTGAAAATCACATTTCATAATAAAGAACTTCTGAGAAATACCGATAAAGTTAAAATTGTCTGGGACTTTGAACAGGAAATTATTCAATCTATAAATTATCGTTCGAAATTAAAAATCCCATATGATAGCAATAGTATTAATGCAATGAAGGGTCCTATAAAAGTAAATTTCATAGATGATAATGGATACGTTATTTACAAAACTAAAACAGTATAACGGTTCTCAAGTCTATACTGAAAACTATTAAAAAGCGGATGTCCCATTATTTTTGTGACACCCGCTAATATATTGCTTACAAATACTTCGCAAACCAATCACAAATATAATTCAATCGCTCCATACGTAATTCCGGCTTGCCACTTCGGCTTAACTCATGGTTAGAGCCAGGGAAGCGAACAAATTCAGTTTCTTTCTTAAGATGTTTTAGTGTGACAAATAATTGCTCACCTTGTTCGATTGGACAGCGATAATCGTTCTCGCTATGCAAGATTAATAGAGGTGTTTCTACTTTGTCAGCATATTTCAATGGGGAAATATCCCATAGTGATTCAGGATTTTCTAGTAAATCATAGCCATGTTGCCATTTGTTAAAGAAGTAACCAATATCACTTACACCATAGAAGCTTAACCAGTTACTGATTGAACGTTGTGTAACAGCTGCTTTGAAGCGGTTTGTATGACCAACAATCCAGTTAGTCATGAATCCACCATAGCTTCCTCCAGTTACACCAAGACGATCTTTATCAATAAAGTCGTATGTTTCAACAGCATAGTCTACAGCAGACATTAAGTCACGATAGTCTCCGCCACCATAATCTCCACGGCAGGCATTTACAAATTCTTGTCCATAACCATGACCACCACGTGGGTTAGTATATAGAACTACATATCCTTGAGCAGCTAAAAGTTGCATTTCATGGAAGAATGTTTGCCCATACATGACATGTGGTCCACCATGAATCTCCAGTACCATTGGATATTTTTTTCCTTCTTCAAAGCCAAACGGGCGTAATAGCCATCCATGTACATCCCAACCATCTTCGGCTTTAAAGGAAATCGACTCAGGTGTACCTACTTCCACTTCATCAAGAAAATCTCTATTGGCATCTGTTAGTTGTTTTGCCTTTAGTGAATTATCTAGTAAATAGAAATTACAAGGAACTGTTGGGCTACTTACGCCTACTATAAATGCATCGTGGGTTGTATTATAAGAGAAACCAAATACATGGCAATCCACATTGTAAAGTTCTTTCAAATCACCTTGAAGACTTACTTCGTAAAGGTTTGTTGCTCCCTTGTCAGAGCCAATGAAAAATATACGATTCTCATCCTGTGACCAAACAGGACCATTTTCTGAAGAACCTAAGCGAGTATCTCCAGCAATCATATCTCCTAATTGGAAGTCCCAGCCTTCACTTAGATTAGTGTGTTCTTTTGAATCGACATCATAGATATATAGTTTGGTTAATGTTGCATTTAAGAACTCTTGCTTATGACCTAAATAAGCAATCTTATTACCACTTGGAGAGAATTTAGCAGTGTAGTAAGAACCCTCACCGTCCGTTAATTTGGTTATTTCTTTTGTTGCAACATCTAATGAATATACATCGCTTTTTAATTCATATTCTTCCTCTTCACTTAGGTTAGCTGCAAATAAGATAGTCGATCCATCAGGAGAGATATCTTGGAATCCGTGATGATGATTTCCAGTTGTTAGCTGCGTGAAGGTTTCTTTTTCTACATCATATAGGACAATTTGTGATTTTTTATCATCTAAAAATCCTTGTGCATCAGATTTATAGCGTAAGTTTTTAACATGTAGTGGCTTTTTGCTTTTTTCTTCTTTTTCTTTTTTCATTTCTTCTTTGGAAAGTTCTTTTTGATTTGTAACAACTTCATCTTGTTCTAATGAAGCAGTGAAGATAATAAACTTACCATCTTTAGACCATTCTGGACTTACCGCACCATTTTTGAATGTAGTAAGCTGTCTAGCTTCTCCACCATCTAGTGGAAGTAACCATAATTGTGGAACTCCGCTTCGGGTTGACTGGAAAACTACTGATTTCCCATCTGGTGAAAAGCGAGGATTATTGTTTTTATCATGGCCAAATGTCCATTGTTTTGATTTCTCTTCATCTACGTTTTGTAAGAATAAATTAGATTCATATTCTTTCTTATCATTTACAGTGGTGGAAACATATGCGAAAGACGTTCCGTCAGGTGAAAACTGTGGGTCGCTGAAAACATCGAGATTCATGAAATCATCGGTAGATATTGCACGTTTTGCCATTGAGAAAAACCTCCAAATATAAGTAGTATTTTGAAAACTTGTTCTTATTCTAAACTATTTCGAGTTACGAAGCAATTAGGAAATGCTAGTTTTCAAGATTTTGTTTTAGACTCCGTAAAAACTTGTTCAACTGTCTTCGGTTTATAAAAATATGTATGTCCTTATTTCGTAATGTTGCTAGTCTATCATGCATTTTAGGGGCTTTATTTCTATTATAATTTTTGGTCCATAAGATAAAGTCCCAATCTAGTTTTTCTGGACAATCCTTCCCAATGTCTGACCTCGTTTTCTTTCGATACATGATTCGTCTTTTGGTAATCCCATATAAACATTGAAGTGTTGAATAGTTTAAGAAGATAATAGTATCAGCATCTTCCAATCTTTTTGGTAATGATATACTATAATTACCATCGATAATCCAGCTATCTTGCATCAAAAGCTCATCATGTCTTTTTAGAAACACCGATTCCTCTGCCGGTTTCCAACCTGGTTCCCAATATAGGGCATCCATATGATAGGCCGGTATTTCTAATAATTGTCCAAATTGTTTAGCAAGGGTAGACTTTCCAGATCCAGGATTTCCTAGTATGGTTATTTTTTTCATATATTCCTCCTTTGAAACAAAATATTCTGAACGTTAACTATGAAATTTTAGGCTGTCTCGTTAGGAGGCACCATATCCTGAGACAGCCATGTATTAAACGTTAGCAATTAAATTTTCTTGAATGTTTGCATCCTTTTCATAGGCAGCTTGTAGTTTTCTAGTTATGGTTCCTGGTTTTCCATCCCCAACTTGACGACCATCCACGGATACAACTGGTGTAATTTCGGATGTGCTACTAGATAAAAATAACTCATCTGCTTCAGCGATGTCTTCGATTAAAAAGGCATCCTCTATTAATGGGATTTGTAGTTCTAGTACAAATCGTTCAATTGCCATACGGACACAACCATGTAAAATATTTCGCGTTGTTGGATGTGTATAAATTCTTCCATCCTTGACTAAATAAACATTAGAAGCGGAACATTCCGTTACATGACCATCACGGTGAAGGATTGCTTCATAACAACCATTTTCTTTTGCTTCCTGCTTTGCCATAACATTTGGCAATAAATTAAGGCTCTTGATATAGCAATTTTCCCAACGAATATCACGGTGTGTAATAACAGGTACACCGCTTTTTAAGGTTGATAGATTACGAGGTAAAGATTGAACATAGGCATAGATATTCGGTTCAACACCTTCTGGATAAACATGGTCTCTAGGTGCAGACCCTCTAGATACTTGCATATATAGTTTTGCATCTTCGACCATATTATTTCGATTCAATAATTCTAATAATAACTCTTTCAATTCCTTTTTTGATTGAGAGAGTTTAATTTTAATAGCTTCTGCAGAACGATATAAACGGTCCAAATGCTCATCAAGTAAATAGTAGTTTCCATTGTAAATACGAATTACTTCATATACACCATCCCCAAACTGAAGAGCGCGCTCCTCTAATGGAAATTTCAAACTGTCACGATGTATAAACTTATCTTGAGATAATATAACTGGAAAGACTGACAACCCATTCCCCTCCTTAGTGTTATGACTATTTTATTACTTCCTTATGTGGTTGTAAATGATTGTTTGTATATACTATTCGTGCGAACATATTTCGTTATTAGAGGCAGATATGGAGTAGGGGAATATATTCATTTTTACCAATGATTTAGACCTAGCAGCTACCATTAGTAATTTATATGAAAATTTTACTTGCCAATCTATAAAGTTCTTGATATAATAAATTCTGCATTCAAAAAAACAACTTGTTAATTATATTTCTTTCCCAATACACAATGCGGGTGTAGTTTAATGGTAAAACTCCAGCCTTCCAAGCTGATGTCGTGGGTTCGATTCCCATCACCCGCTCCATACATATGTCCTAACGCAGTATTTCGTAATAACTTACGAAGTGTTGCGTTTTTCCTTTTCTTCAATAAAAATCCTCAGATTACTTAACAAATTATTTTCCAAGTAGTATCTTAGAGTTAGCGAAACATGACATCAGAAGGGAGGCACTGTACATGAATACAAATCAATTGAAACAAGAAATCATCGATTATAGCAAAGAAATTGGAATCGATAAAATAGGTTTCACAACAGCAGATGTTTTCAGTGAATTGAAAGAACGTCTAAAACGTCAACAAGAATTAAACTATCATTCTGGTTTTGAAAAAGGTTCCAATGAAGAACGTACAGAACCACGGCGATTATTACCAGAAGCTCAATCCATTATCTCTATTGCAGTTGCCTATCCTTCACGTTTGAGAAAAGATGCACCAAAGAGTACAAAAGAAGAGCGTAGAGGTTTTTTCTGTCGTGCTTCATGGGGAGTAGATTATCATGATGCACTTCGGGAACGGTTAAGAAAATTAGAGACCTTTATTCATGAGAAAGTAAAGGATGCAGTAACGAAAATAATGGTTGATACCGGTGAATTATCAGATAAAGCTGTGGCGGAACGTGCTGGTGTTGGATTCGTTGGAAAAAACACCATTCTGATTACAGAAGAATATGGTTCCTTTGTTTACCTTGGTGAATTGATTACCAACATACCATTTGTGCCAGATACCCCAGCAGAAGATGGATGTGGAGAATGCCGTAAATGTATAGATGCATGTCCAACAGGTGCTATTATTCAAGGTGGACAACTGAATGCACAGCGTTGTATTGCATTTTTAACACAAACAAAGGATTTCCTACCAGATGAATTTCGAAGTAAGCTCGGGAACCGAGTTTATGGTTGTGATACATGCCAACTTGTTTGTCCGAAGAATAAGAAAGTTGATTTTCATCTACATCCAGAATTTGAACCAGAAAATGATGTTGCAAAGCCGAAGTTGAAACCAATGCTTACAATCTCGAACCGTGAATTTAAAGAAACATTTGGCCATATCGCTGGCTCTTGGCGAGGCAAGAAGCCAATTCAGCGTAATGCTATAATTGGGCTTGGTCACTATAAAGATAAAACAGCAGTGGATGATTTAATTACTGTCATGTTGCAGGATCCCCGTCCAGTTATACGTGGTACAGCAGCATGGTCTCTTGGGAAAATTGGAACAGAAGAAGCATTTACTGCAATTCAAGAAGCAATGCAAAAAGAAGAAGACACGGATGTACTCTTCGAAATGGAAAAGGGTTTAGCCTTTCGGGATGTGCAACTCACAAAGAAATAGGGGAGGAGATGATGTACCTTTATTATGGAGAAATCGAAACACCTATAGGGATTTTACTAGCAATTAGTGATGGTGAAAAAATAGTTAGGATTGATTATGGAGCATACGCTGACAATCAAGAAAAACTGATAAAATGGACGAAGCGATATTTTAAGGAATGGCAAGCAATTCATGTACCTGAAAAAGTCACTCAAGTTGAAAAACAATTGCAAGAGTATTTTCGTAAAGAAAGATTAGTGTTTGAATTTGGATATTCTTTTTATGGCACAGATTTCCAGAAGAAAGTCTGGCAAGTTCTACTAAACGAGCTTCCGTTTGGTAAATCGAAATCTTACAAAGATATTGCAGTAGCAATTGGTAATCCAAAGGCCGTTCGAGCAGTTGGTGGGGCTGTAAATAAAAATCCATTTTCTATTGTTGTTCCCTGTCACAGAGTGGTGGGGGAAAGTGGAAAATTAGTTGGTTATAATGGTGGTTTAGATAGAAAAGAATATTTATTAAAGCACGAAGAAATATTGCTTTAGACAAGCATTCCCTCCATATATTCTAATGGAGGGGATTTTTATGAAGTCATTGGAAAATTTTTGGGAAGAACTCTTTGGATCGGATTCTCCAACATTAGATTGGTGGGAACGGCATCAGGCATTAAATGAAAAGCGAAATGTAAAGCTCGTGAAAGTAAATGGGAAGGGTCATATTTACCAACGAATGAAATATGACCAAGAGGAAAAAGTTTATTATCACCTTCATCTTTCCATGCTGATGAAACAGGGTAAGCATTTTTTTAGAGAAGAGAGAACCATTCCTTATGAATTCAGATTAAAAGATGGAGAGATTATTGATCATAGGCATACTGAAATCAATGGACAGGAAGAACCGACAGAAAAATTAATTCCTGATACGGAAAAAGTCGATAACCAAGAACGGTTTGTCTATGATAGACTTGCAGCTGTTCAGTACGCTGAAAGATGGTGGAACAGTTATAATCCCCAGTATCAGAAGTTTGATGTGGACTGTACAAATTATGTTTCACAATGCTTGCGAGCAGGAGGGGCACCAATGCGAGGTGCACCAAATCGAAATCAGGGTTGGTGGTACTCAGGAAGCAGTAGGAGTTATAGTTGGGCAGTTGCCCACTCATTACGATGGTATTTATCAGGGTCTGCACAGGGGTTAACAGGAACTGAAGTGGATTCTCCGGCAGAACTACAACCTGGTGATATTATTTGTTATGATTTCGAGGGGGATGGTAGGTGGAATCATAATACGATTGTTGTCGCGAAAGGTGCCGATGGAATGCCGCTTGTTAATGCCCACACATCCAATAGCCGTCAGCGTTACTGGTCCTATGAGGATTCTACAGCTTACACACCAAACATTCAATATAAGTTTTTCCGTATTGGGTAAAAGTGATATAATGATAAAGTTGATTATGCAAAGGAAAAGAGCAAGGAGAAATGAATTGTGAGTGTACATGTTGTATTATTTGAACCAGAAATCCCAGCCAATACAGGGAATATCGGAAGAACTTGCCTAGCCACCGATACAAAACTACATCTAATCCATCCACTTGGATTCTCTACCGAGGATAAAGCGGTTCGGCGAGCAGGATTAGATTATTGGAAAGATGTTGATATCGAGGAACATCATACAATATTTAACTTATATGATAAATATCCAGAAGGTAAGTTTTACTATATTGAAAACTTCGGGACGAAGCACTATACCGATTTTGATTTTAGTAATTCTGAAGAAGAATTATTCTTTGTTTTCGGAAAAGAATCTACTGGAATTCCAAAGGAACTATTAGTAGGAAAAGAGGACCAATGCCTCAGAATTCATATGAATGATAAAGTTCGTTCCTTGAATTTATCGAATACTGCTGCAATTATTGTTTATGAGGTATTAAGGCAGCAGAGGTTTCCATATTTAAAGTAAACTTTGCGCTATTCACTTTGTGAGTAGCGTTTTTTGTATGGAGTGTTGGGAGTATGATTTTCGGATTAGGGGCTAAGCTCGGGAATTCCGGGCAGATGAATGCTTGGTTTGGGTGCAAGTTCCAGCTACCTGGTCATAAGGTTCCTGGTATCGGGTCCAAGCTCCGGATTCCTGGACAGTTTAAACACGGTTATTGCCCATACTCCCAATCATCGGGTTTATATAATTGGTTATTGCGGCTAACCCCAAACTAAACAAAAAAACTAGCCCTCCAAAAAGAGCTAGTTTTACTAACATTATTGATTTTTTTTTGGTACTCCTGGTTTTGCCTCGTATCCAGCAGCAAAGATTGATACTAGGAATGTAACGATAACACCCATAAGAAGTGCTAATTTCATTATGTAATCCTCCTTTAATTAATTCCATATGTAAAAAGAAAGCTTATTATATCTGTCCCCATTATAGCGAAAAAATTACAGAAAGTGAACTATGAATGGTTACAAAAACGTGAACAGATAAATTAGAAAATTCACTATCTTTTTATTTCGATACATTTCTACGGAAACGTACATAAGATATATTGTTCTCCTAAGGAAAATAAGGTATATTAGTTGATGAAGTTTGATGTCAGTTCTATAATAAGAATTGCGAATAATAACCGTTTTCAAACGGAGAAAGTTAACTTCTAATGGGGGTATAAGACGTGGCACAAAATGATGAATCTTCACAAAGATTCTGGGGAGAGTTTCATGGTCCTAATATAGGATATCTAGAAGAACAATATGAACTGTATAAAGAGGACCCTCAAGCAGTTGATCCATCTATTAAAGAATTGTTTGATCAACATGGAGCTCCTAGTTGGCTGAGTACTACAACCAATTCGGTACGAGAAAGTTCTGGAAGTACTTCTATTAATGATGTCAAGAAAATCACCTCAACAGTTAAATTGGTTGAGGCTATTCGTCGTTTCGGTCATTTAGAAGCAGATATTTATCCTGTGAGTATTTATGAAGAAAGAAAGTCTGAATTACTAAATCCTAGTAATTATGGGTTATCAGAAGCAGATTTAAAAGAAATTCCTGCATCTTGGGTATGGGAAAAGGCACCAGCTGGTGTTGATAATGCACTTGATGTTGTGCAAGAACTACGAAAATACTATACTGGCACGATTACATTTGAATATGACCATGTAGATAGTGATGAGGAGCGAGACTGGTTATCTAATTATATTGAGTCTGGAAAAGCTCGTTTGGATCTGTCTAATGATGAGAAAAAACAATTACTAGACCGCTTAGCAAATGTGGAAGGGTTTGAATCATTTCTTCAAAAAACATTTGTTGGACAAAAGCGTTTCTCTATTGAGGGACTTGAAGCCATGGTTCCTATGCTTGACCATATTGTTAAGTACGCAATAGAAGATAACGTTGAAAATATTATGATGGGTATGGCACACCGAGGAAGATTAAGTGTGTTAGCTCATGTATTAGGGAAACCAATGGATAAAATTTTCTCCGAATTCCACCATTCACCTAATAAGGAATTAATGCCTTCTGAAGGATCTAGAGGGATTACCTACGGTTGGACCGGGGACGTTAAATATCACTTTGGTGCTGTGAAAGATGTTAAAGATGGTAACGAAACGAAGATTAAAATTACACTAGCTCATAATCCATCTCACTTAGAATTCGTTAATCCAGTAGTGGAAGGGTTTGCAAGAGCAGCACAGGATGATCGTACAGAAAGTGGTTATCCAAAACAAGATGATTCAAAGGCTATTCCAGTACTAATTCATGGGGATGCTGCTTTTATCGGGGAAGGTGTTGTTGCTGAAACACTAAATCTCGCAAATCTACCTGGATATCGTACTGGTGGTACACTTCATATCATCGCGAACAACTTACTGGGGTATACAACAAACCAGGAAGATGGTCGTTCTACTCGTTATGCTAGTGACTTAGCAAAAGGGTTTGAGATTCCGGTCATGCATGTGAACGCTGATGATCCAGTCGCATGTGTATCAGCGATTAAACTTGCTTATGATTATCGTCAGAAATTTAATAAGGATATTTTAATAGACTTAGTTGGATATCGTCGCTATGGTCACAATGAAATGGATGAGCCAAGGGTTACACAACCTAAGCTTTATGGTTTGATTGATAAACATCCTACAGCTGCTAATGTGTTTGCTAATGAATTAGCAGAAAAAGGTATTGTTTCTAAAGAAGAATTTGACCAAATGGTAGCAAAGATTGAAGAAAACCTTAAGGCTATTATTGAAGGCATGGACGAAACAGAAATTGTTAAAGTCGAATGTAAAGATATGCCTGATGCTTTAAATACGGACTTAGAAAAGTATGAAACTGCTGTATCGCTTGAAGAACTAGAAGAAATTAATAATGGACTATTTAACCGTCCAGAAGGCTTTACAGAAAATAAAAAGCTAGCAAGAATTTTCAAACGTCGTAAAGAAGCATTAAAAGATGGTAACCTTGTTGACTGGGGTGCAGGGGAAGCACTAGCATATGCTTCCATTTTAAAAGACGGTATTCCAATCCGATTGACTGGTCAGGACTCTGAGCGTGGTACATTTGCTCACCGTCATGCAGTTTTAAATGATGCTGTCACAAATGAAAAGTATAGTATCTTCCACGGGTTAGGTGCTAATGCATCGTTTGATATACGAAATAGCCCACTTTCTGAAGTGGCTGTATTAGGATTCGAATATGGATATAGTGTTCAATCCCCTAATACACTAGTTCTTTGGGAAGCACAGTTTGGAGACTTTGCTAACGTAGCACAGACAGTTTTTGATCAATTCATCTCTTCTGCTCGTGCAAAATGGGGAGATAAATCCAACATGGTCCTATTACTCCCTCATGGTCATGAAGGAGCAGGACCAGAGCACTCAAGTGCGAGATTAGAAAGGTTCTTACAAATGGCTGCTGAGAATAACTGGATTGTTGCATATGTAACCTCATCTGCGCAATTGTTCCATTTGATTCGTCGTCAAGCAGCCTTACGTGGTAAAGAAGAAGCTCGCCCATTAGTGTTAATGACACCTAAGAGTAGCTTGCTACGAAATCAACGTATTGCTTCTGAAGCAAAAGAATTTACAGAAGGAAAATTTCAACTGCTACGTAACCAGCCAAACCTAAAAGTGAGCAAAAAGAATGCTAAACGCTTACTAATTGGAACAGGTAAAGTCATGATTGATATTGAAGAAGCACTTGATGGTACTGACGAGAAATTGGATTGGCTACGTGCTGTTCGTCTAGAGCAAATCTATCCATTTCCAACAAAAGAATTGGAGCGTGTTCTAAAAGAACTTTCAAATCTTGAAGAAATTGTTTGGGTACAAGAAGAGCCTAAGAATCAGGGAGCATGGGATTTTGTAGATGATTATTTACGTGATTTATTAAAACCGGGTCAAACTTTACGCTATATTGGACGTCCAGACCGCTCTGCACCAGCTGTTGGGGATCCAAATGTCCATAAAGCAGAACAAGAGACAATTATACAACAAGCAATAAACCCGACATTAGGAGGAGAATCCAAATGAGTGAAATTAAAGTGCCAGAACTAGCCGAGTCTATTACAGAAGGAACTATTGCAGAATGGTTAGTTAAAGTAGGGGACAAAGTTGAAAAAGGTGACCCAGTAGTAGAGCTAGAAACAGATAAAGTTAATGTTGAAGTTAACTCGGAAGTTTCTGGAGTCATTACAGAAATCGTGAAAGAAGAAGGCGAAGATGTTGTCGTTGGTGACGTTATCGCATTGGCAAGTGAAGAAGGTGGAGCTACTCCTGAACCTGCAAAAGAAGAAACACCAGCTGCCAAAGAAGAAGCTCCAAAAGAAGAAACAAAAGCTGCACCAGCACCAGCTGCTAAGCTAGAAGAAACATCTAACCGGGATGTAATTGCTTCACCTGCCGCTAGAAAGCGTGCTCGTGAACTAAATATTGACTTAAGTACTGTAGCAACTCGTGATCCACTAGGTCGTGTTCGCCCTGAAGATGTTGAGGTTGCTGCAAGTGCACCAAAACAACAAGCTGCTCCTGCTAAGAAAGAAGCACCTAAAGTACCTGCAGCAACTGAATTTAATAAGCCAGTTGACGTTGTGAATATGTCACGTCGTCGTCAAACAATTGCAAAACGCTTAGTTGAAGCACAACAAACTGCAGCAATGCTTACAACATTCAACGAAGTGGATTTAACAAATGTGATGAAGCTTCGTAGCGAGCGCAAAGATAAATTCTTAGATAAGCATGGAGTTAAACTTGGTTTCATGTCATTCTTTACAAAAGCAGTAGTAGGTGCTTTAAAAGACTTCCCACTACTAAATGCTGAAATCCAAGGTACTGATTTACTTGTTAAGAAGTTCTATGATATTGGTATTGCAGTATCCACAGATGATGGCTTAGTAGTTCCAGTTGTACGAGATGCTGACCGATTAGACTTTGCTGGAGTAGAACGCGAAATCGCTAACTTGGGTAAAAAAGCCCGTAATAAGGAATTAGGCTTGAACGATCTATCAGGTGGTACTTTCACGATTACAAATGGTGGAACATTTGGCTCAATGCTTTCTACACCAATCTTGAATGCACCTCAAGTTGGTATTCTAGGAATGCATAATATCATTAAACGTCCTATTGCTATGCCAGATGATTCTATTGAAGTGCGTCCAATGATGTATCTAGCGCTTTCTTATGACCACAGAATTGTTGATGGTAAAGAGGCGGTTCAATTCCTAGTACGTGTTAAACAACTGCTTGAAGATCCATATGATTTATTATTAGAAGGTTGATAATTACTTTTATATTCCCCGCTATGACATAGTTGTAGCGGGGTTTTTATGTATTTTTAGATAGTTTCTACTTATTGATTCTCATGAACTTTTCAGCTTGAATTTTATTCGAAAAGTGTATGACTTCCTCCTACATAGACATTTTTGCGTGGAATTAGTTATAAAAGTATATGATATATTTTTTTCCTATCATTCTCATGTAACCAGCAATATTCTCCTTTGTTTTGGGAACTACTAAAAAGGTATTACGAAACATATAGGAGGCTCTTCAATGGATATTCTTTTTGGTATACTTGCTATCTTAATTGTTTTAGGACTTGCATATATTCTTTCAAATAATCGAAAAATCATTAATTTTACAGGGATTGGAATTATGATTCTTGCCCAGCTCCTGATAACATGGTTTATGTTTGCCACAACAATTGGTCAAACTATTATTAATGGGATTTCTTCCGTATTCAATAAACTAATTGAGTTTGGAACAGCTGGTGTTGACTTTATACTTGGTGGTGTTTTGGAGGGAGAAGGTGGAATATTCTTCTTTGATGTACTTCTCTTAATTATCTTCTTTGCTACAATACTATCTGTTCTAACTTATTTAAAAATATTACCGTTTATTATTAAGTATATTGGTGGACTAATATCTAAGATCACTGGGCTACCAAGAGTGGAATCATTTAATGCAGTTAATAGTATTTTCTTTGGTCAATCGGAAGCCTTAATTGCCATTCGCTCTCAGTTCCACCATTTAACAGCAAATCGATTATATATCGTTAGTGCTTCAGCGATGGGGTCCGTATCAGCTTCAATCGTGGGGGCTTACATGCAAATGCTTCCTCCAAAGTATGTGTTAGTTGCACTGCCATTGAATATGTTTAGTGCTTTGATAATTGGTTCTGTTCTTGCGCCTGTACGGGTTCCAAAAGAAGAAGACAAAGTTGATATTACAGACGTTTCGGATGACAAAAGTATTTTTGAAGCAATGGGAAATGGTGCCTTAGAAGGTGGCAAAATTGCTTTAATAGTTGCAACCATGTTAGTAGCTTTTATTGCATCCTTGGAGCTAATTAATTGGATTATTCAGGCCTTATTTGCTGGTGTAACGCTACAACAAATTCTTGGATATATTTTATCCCCTATCGGTATTCTAATGGGAATTCCAACAAGTGAAGTCATTGGTGCTGGAGGAATAATGGGAACTAAAATCGTTACAAATGAATTTGTGGCTATGTTAGAATTTCAAGATATGTTAGGAAAAGTTTCCGAGAAAACAACCGGAATTGTAACTGTATTTTTGACATCCTTTGCGAATTTTTCTTCCATTGGTATTATAGCAGGTACCGTACAAGGAATTGACCACGAGAAAGGTGGAGAAGTTTCGAGGTTTGGTTTAAAACTATTACTTGGTGCGACACTTGCCTCTATCCTCTCGGCAACAATTGCTGGATTATTTATTTAAAAGCTTTAGCGCTTTAGTGTGGTGAGGGACTGTCCCTCATAAAAAACTCATCTGCAATTTTACATTGCGGATGAGTTTTGTTGTATTGATATACGATGTTTTTTCTGGATATGCAAGAGTCTTACTAATAAGAGTATTGCACCGAAGCTTAGCCCAGTAATTATTCCAACCCAATAACCAAATGGACCTAGGTTCGTGTAATTTGCAAGGATCCATCCGGTAGGTAGTCCGATGACCCAATAGGAGATTAGTGCAATTATTAAGGTCATATTCACATCCTTATATCCGCGAAGTGCTCCTTGAATCGGTGCACCAAAAGCGTCTGCCAACTGATAAACAATTGCATAGCCAATAAATTGAACGGTTAACGCCATTACATCTGGATCTGCATTATACAGGCTTGCAACGAAATCATTGAATACATAGAGAATGACACCGTTAAATAGGGCAATAAATATTCCACCAGCAATACCAATGTAGCCATAAATTTTTGCGTCAACCATTCGTTTCGCTCCAACTTCAAACCCAACCGTAATGGTTAAAGCCATACCGACACTCAATGGGATCATATATAATAATGATGAGAAGTTCATTGCTGCTTGGTGAGCTGCAATAGTATTTGTACTATATTCACTCATTAATAGCGTTACAGCTGAAAAAATACTGGTCTCAAAGAAAATGGCAAAACCAATTGGAATTCCTATCTTTAATTGTTCCAACCAATCCGTTAGCTTAGGTTTAACCCAAGTAGAAAACACTTGATAGCCACGAAATGGTTTCATACGAATTAAAATCGCTACCGCAAAAATACAAATCATCCAATAGGTAAGTGCTGTTGCAACCCCAGCTCCAATTCCTCCTAACGCAGGGAACCCAAATTTGCCAAAAATAAATATATAATTAAATAAGATATTTATCGGCAAAGCGATTAAAATGATGATCATTGAGATTCTTGTTTGGCCTATAGCATCCATAAAACAACGTAGGGTATTAAAAATAAATAAAGGAATAATACCTGCACCTAATGTAATAAGATAGTATTTGGCAATATGTCGTACTTCTACTTCCAAATCCATTGTATTTAGGATTGGATTTAATGCGAATAAGCCCATCAAAAGAATAACAACTGCCAATCCAATCGATAAATAGATGGCTTGTTGTACTTTTTTAGCAATGGATTTATTTTCCTTGGCACCTAACAAATGCGCAATAATCGGTGTAATGGCTAGTAGAATACCATTAATTCCAGTAAAAACAGGCACCCATAGACTTGACCCAATTGCAACACCTGCTAAGTCCTGTGCACCTGCTTGACCGGACATTACCGTATCGAAGAAGGTCATCAGGTTTAAGCTAACCTGTGTTACAAGAATGGGAAAGAATATCATGAAAAATAATCTAATTTTTTGTTTAATCGAAGTTGTTTGATACATATATTATGCTTCCTTTTTCTGACGATTTTTAATAGGATAGAGAGGTAACAGAATTACACATATAAAAGCTATTATACGTTGATGTTGTGTAATTGGAAAGAGGGGACGACAAAAGTAATGAGAAATAAACGAATACTATTCACTGGCGGTGGATCTGCAGGCCATGTTATTGTCAATCTGGCATTAATTCCTGTGTTCCAACGTGAGGGATGGGAAATTGATTATATTGGCTCGAAAAATGGAATTGAGCGTGACTTGATAGAACAGTTAGATCATGTAACCTATTATCCAATTTCTACTGGGAAATTACGACGTTATATGTCTATAGAAAACTTAAAAGATCCGTTTAAGGTAATAAAAGGAACACTACAAGCGTGGAGGATTATTGGGAAGAGGAAACCTTCTGTAATTTTCTCAAAAGGTGGCTTTGTTTCTGTTCCTGTTGTTCTTGCTTCTAAGATGCGTGGTGTTTCTGCGGTTATTCATGAATCGGATTATACTCCAGGTTTAGCTAATAAGTTAGCTATTCCATTTTCAAATAAGGTTTTAGCTACTTTTCCTGAGACAATGGAGTATTTACCGGATAATAAAGCCGAGTATGTTGGAGCAGTTATTCGGGAGGAGTTGTTCCAGGGTGATAAGGGAAAAGGTCTTGCCCTATGTGGATTCCAAAATCGTAAGCCTGTACTTCTAATTATGGGTGGAAGTGGTGGTTCGCAAAAAATCAATGAAACAGTCCGTGGTAGTCTTGATGAAATACTAAATCAATTTCAAGTAATCCATATTTGTGGTAGCGGAAAAATAGACAATACTATTCAAAGAGAGGGCTATATTCAATTTGAGTATGTAAATGACGAATTAAAGGATATTTTTGCGGCAACCGATTTTGTTTTATCCCGTGCAGGTTCCAATGCTATCTTTGAATTTCTGGCATTACATATCCCTATGTTACTGATTCCGCTCTCCATAGAGGCAAGTAGAGGAGATCAAATTATCAATGCCAAATCGTTCCGCGAAAAAAACTATGCTAGGGTTTTAGAAGAAGAGGAATTAACGAAGGAAAAGCTTGTGAAAGAACTTGATAAACTAGTACAGCAAGCACCAGTAATAATAGACAAAATGAGAATGTATCAAAGTGAAAAATCACGTGATCGAGTGGTTCAGATTATAAAAGAATCAACAAAATAACGGATGAGAAATGTTCTTGTTTCTTAATAGAAGCGAGAACATTTTTAGTTAACTCCTGATAAATATGTCATAGATAGGAAATAATAAAACAAGTCATGATACGATATTCAGGAGGAAAATCATGAAAACTAATATTAATTTAACATCTGGAGAGATTGCATCGCTTTGGACAAATTATATGAATGATAGTATGTCTAAACTAATTCTGAATTATATGTTGAAAGATATAAAAGATAATGACATACTCCCAATTATTCAACATGCACATCAAATTTCTACGGGCCATCTAAAAGATTTAACAAGTATTTTTGAAAAAGAAGAATTTGCCGTTCCAAATGGTTTTGGGGAAGAAGATGTTAACTTGGAAGCCCCTTGGTTATATACGGATACTTTTTGTTTAACTTATGTAAATCATATGGCTAGAGTTGGTATGGTTGCATATAGTGGTTTTCTTACGATGTGTACGAGACAGGATATACGTGATTATTATACACAAGCCTTAAAAGTGACAACCGAACTATACAATCGGACATTGGAAATACAGCTAGTAAAAGGAATTAATGCAAGACATCCTTATATAATAGTACCGAAAGAAACGGATTATATTGATAGTAAAAAATATTTAAGTGGTCTAAACCCTTTTCATGAAAAGCGGCCATTAAATGCAATGGAAATTTCTTATTTGTATATGAATATTATGACCAATTCATTAGGAATGAAACTTTGTTTATCTTATGCGCAAACTTCTCCAAATAAAGAAGTACAGGAGTATATGTTGAAGGGAAAGGAAATTGCAAAAAAACATATTAAAATTTTTGTTGATACATTAATGACGGAAGATATTGAAGCTCCAAGGCTTCCAGATATTTCGGTAAGTGATTCTACCACATGGACGTTTTCCGATAAAATGATGATGTTCCATATCTCCTTATTAATGCAGGCAGGAATAGGAAATTATGCAACTGCTGCAGCTGCTAGTCAACGTAGTGATTTAATGATTAACTATGAACGGTTATCCTTAGAAGTAGCTAAATACTCGAAAAGTGGAGCAGATATAATGATTCAAAATAATTGGCTTGAGCAACCACCTGGGACTAATAATCGGAATAAATTAGCTAGAGAAAAAGAAGAAAGCTGAAACAAGGTTCCAGTTTTCTTCTTCTTTTGTTAGTTTTTGTGGAAAGGCCACCAGTTAGCTTTTCCAAACAGTTTAACCATAACCGGAATGAATAAAGGTAACATGATGAATGCATATAGAAATAACCCGACTAATACGACTGTGGCAATTTGTAATATCGATAATACCCCAGATGGGAGCATAGCTCCAAAGGTACCACCTAGAATAACTGCTGCTGAGATTATTACCGTTCCCATTTTCTTCATCGCAGTAATCATTGCTTCCTTTATATTTTCATCGCGATATTCATTAAAGCGGTCCATTAGAAAAATACTATAGTCAATACCTAGTGCCGTTAGCATAACAAAGGCAAAGAATGGTACGGCCCATGTTAATCCATCATTGCCCATAATATTTACGAAAATGATTTCACTAAACGCCATTGAAGTAAAGTATGTTAATACCAATGAACCAATTAAATAAATTGGCATAATAATCGAACGAAGTAAAATGACCAAGATAATGAATATACCTGCAATCATATATAAGACTGTTCGTGAATAATCCTCATCCGAAACATTTTGCAGATCGTTATTTGTACTACTTATTCCACCCAAAATTGCCTCACTATTTTCAAAAATAGTATCTTGTTTTACCTCATCTACTTTTTCCTGAATGTAATCAACCATTTTTAATGCTTCTGTTGAATACGGGTTATATTCAAGGATAACCCCGGATTTGGCTATGGTATTATTGTCTGAAAGGTACATATTCTAAAGCTTCTTCTGGAATCATGATAATAGGATTATTTTAAGGAAAGAGGATGTCTCATGGGTATGTCACCCATAAGACATCCTCTTATCTATGAGTTGTCCCATGTCGTATTATTTTAACGTTTACATTAAAATTAACATCAATCTTTGGAAAAAGCTCGTCCCACTCCTCGTCCTTTAGCTTACCACCTTTGTTCTGGATTCGATATAAGACCCCATATCCAAAGGCATCAGTGTTTAGATCCTTTAATTTGGCTAAAATTTTTTCAAATTTATCCTTTATATTTTTTTCCACCTCGCGTTCGAGTTGTTGTATCGCTTTTTTATTATCAAATTGATAAGATACTGCAATCTCTTGTAAAGTTAAAGTTAATTCAACATTGGTATCAAATTTTAAACTATTTTTGTCGGTAAGTACGGTGTCACCGCTTCCTTTCTCGATTATAAAAAGTGTATTTATATTATCTTTTTTTTCTAGTTCCTTTTTATCCGTTAAATATTCGCCTAATGGCTCTAAGGGAAGTGTGACTTCGATGAACTCTCCGGTTACGGTTCCTTCAATAAATTTATACAGTAGTGCATCTTCTATAGATAGTTGGCCAACCAACTTATCACCTTTAAATAAAGCAAGACCGGTAATTGTAGGAATTCCTTCCCTTATCCCCATGATTGGAAGGACTGGTTCAAGTCCTGGATTATTAATGCCATTTGCAAATTTAGGTGCTTGTATCGCTGGAAAAAGTCGCTCCTCTACCCCAGGTTCAAGAAGACCATGTAAAAACTGACCCAAATTTGTATCGATAGTCTCTTCTTTAACCTTAAAAATATCTTTTGCTTTTGATTCACTAACTGCCAGTAACATGGTGCTTGGAACATTTGCATCACGAAGAAGGGTATCCAAGTATGGGGTTAATCCTGCTTCAGCAATTTCCCTTCCGTATATTTCCAAATCTATTTTTCCGATGACAATTTCTTGATTCGCTTTTTTATTGGCGTCCTTAACCGCACCCTTAACGGTTTTCCCAGTTCCTGATATTGTTTTGGTTGCACTACTAGAATCATTCTTAAATTGTAATATAGCCATGGTTAATTCAATGTTATCATCTTCTACTTTATCAACACCACGGCTTAAAATAACCCCAAGGTTTTCCAGTTGTTGTGAGTGAACGCAACTACTTAAACAGAGTAGTAAACACAGCCAAATAGATACGTAAAAAAACTTCATAACCTATCACTTCCCTTACGTTTCCTCCAGTTTTTCTTTACTAACACAATCGGGAGCAAAATAAATGGGTAAACATATGTAATCCAAAAACCATATCTTCCAACTAAATTTGTCATATTTGAAACTTCATAATCATATTGAAAGAAGTTAACAATGATAAGGATCAATATAGTAATAATCCATAAGGTGACTTTTTGGGGTACTTTGTATAATCGTTTTATACCAAAAGACATGGCCCATAATGATAATGCTAAATTAGGTAAGATAACCATTAACCAAACAACTACCACTATATAGTCGAGACGTTCTATGAACGTAAAGGACGCGCTTTTATACAGAATTAATAATGCCCAATCAATAGATCTTAATCCCTCCGCACTAAAGTAACCAATCGAAACAATGGTGGTAATTAGTAACATAAGGGTTGTATATGCAAGACCTAGAAATACAGGGAGTTTTGCTTTTTCTTTATTTTGGATAAATGGGTAAATCACCATTAATATTTCAACCCCAGTTAATGTATAGGAAGTAGCTCGTGCTCCTTTTAATAAATCGGGAAAAGAAGTTTGAAATATAGGCAATAAATTAAACCAATTCATTCTCAATATTGGGTCATAGAGTACTAATAATAACCAAAAGGTTGATAGAAATAACAAAAATGTTATTCCAACTACTACCCTAATTCCACCAAAAACGGTATAAAGTACGAGAATCATTATTAAAATCGTTATGACCAAGTTAGGTAGTGCGTGATATATAAATAGCTGTATGACCTCTATATAGGTTAAAAGAATCGAAAAAAAACTCATTCCAAAATGAATGATTAGTATAGTACCCAAAATTCTCCCTAACCACTTTCCAAAGATATCCACCTGGATTCCAAAATAGTCTGCGTTCTCATACTGTTTTAGTATGAAAAACATGCACATAGCCAAGAGGCATAAATATACAAAAGCAATTAGTATCGATAACCAGGAATCCCTTTCTGCTTCCATGAAGATATAACGAGGGGCACCGATAATTCCAACGCCAAGTTGTATGCCGGTAATAATAAAGAACAAGTAAAAGGCCTGAATTCGGTTACCTGGTTTAATTGAAAGATTAATCTCCATACTTCACCTACTCATCAATATCACGTATCTTGCTTGCGTCATCTTTTTGGTAACGTTTAAGCAGCTTTGGACGATATGATCTTGCACGTTTATTTGTAAGATTAAATGGTGTTCGAAAAAAAACTTTATTAAAATCTTTTAATTGTAAAGGGTACAATGGCACTAAATAAGGTCTGCCGAGTGATGTTAAACGGGTTACATGGATTATAAGAAAAGTTATTCCAAAAATGATACCAATTAACCCAAAAAATCCTGCCAGTATAATTAATGGAAAACGGATAAGTCGAATAGATGTACCGAATAAATAACTCGGTGTTACAAAGCTTGCTAGGGCACTCATAGCAACAAGGATAATAAGGATATTACTTGTTAGTCCTGCTTCTACTGCAGCTTGCCCAATTACAATACCACCAACTATACCCATTGTTTGTCCAACTTTTGTTGGTAACCGTGCTCCTGCCTCGCGTAATAATTCCAACATAAATTCTAATAATAATACTTCAAAAATTGGTGGGAATGGAACCGCTGCTCTAGATTGTCCGATTGTAATTAAGAGTTGGGTAGGTATAATGGCATATTGATAAGTAAGTGCTGCAACATATGTTGGTGCAATAATGATTGAAAAGAACATGGCCATAAAACGCAAGACTCTATAAAATGTTCCACCTTGCCATCGCATATATAAATCTTCGGTGGATTCCAAAAAACTAAACAAGGTAGCAGGTGCTGTAAATCCTGAAGGACTGTTCTCAACTAGAACACCCAGTTTTCCTTGTAAAATATTATAAGTAAACCGATCAGGGCGCTCAGTAATGTCAAGTTGCGGAAAAACATTAGTTTGTGAGTCCTCCAAGAATTGCTTTAAAACGATAGTATCTTCAATTTGATCAACATCCAATTCCTTTAGACGTTGCCTCATTGTTTGTACATCGTCTTCGTTGGCAATTGACTTCATATAAACAAGTCGGACATCCTTGGGTGAAACTTTTCCAATCTTATACTCTTCCATCACTAGATCGGTTGATTTTATTAGCCATCGAACAATGTTCATATTTTTTGATAATGATTCCGTAAAAGAGATCTTAGGGCCCAGTACAATAGATTCCGTTTCTGCCGTTTCTAGTGAACGACTTTCTTTCATTGGTAGTAAATAACCAAGGGCAGCTTTTTCCCCTTCAATATAAATAAATACTTTACCTAATATTATATCTTCTAGGATTACCTCAATACTGTCCGCTGTTGTTCCTGAATTTAGGGGAAGTTCATTTAATAGATGCTGATTAGATAATTTTTCATTGCTTTTTTCTAAATTTACTAACGGAGTCAATAAGGATTGCTGGAAACTTTGAATTTCAATTTGGTAATCAATAAAAAATACTGCAACTTTCTTTTCACATACCATGTATTTAGAAAACTTAAGATCTGGATTGTTTTCGAATTTATCCGATAAAAGTTGTTCCAGTGTATCTATTTTAATAGGGAAAATGGACGTTCCTTTAGATTCTTTATTTTTATTTGACTTTTTACCCCACATAAGAACCTCCAAGTATGTAAATAACTAGTAGCCCTTAGTGTATGGAGAATAGTTAAAAATATGTGTTTTAGGGGATAAATGGAAAAAGAGTAATAAAAAAGAGGGGATTACTCCCCTCTTGTAATAACATCTACTTTACCTGTTCCAGGATCAATTACCATTCCATGCACCTTTACATAAGGTGGTAATAGTGGATGATTACGAATAACATTTACACTTTGAATAACGGATTCTTCTACTGTTTCAAAGCCATGAAATTCATCATCAAAGTCAATACCACCATGTTGCAGTGTTTGAATGGTCTCTCTCGGGATTCCTTTTTCAATCATTGTTTCGGTTAACGCTTTAGTATCTACTTTGGACATTCCACAATCATAATGCCCGATCACGGTTACTTCTTCAGCTTTTAGTGAGTAAATAGCAACCAAGATACTTTTCATAATACTATCAAAGGGTTTACGAATAATAGCTCCAGCGTTTTTAACCATCTTAACATCGCCATTTTGAATGTTTAAAGCCCTGTGTAATAATTCAACCAAACGTGATTCCATACAAGTAAAAATTACCATTTTTTTGTTAGGAATACTGTTAGTTGCGTATTTTTCGTATTCTTTTCCTTCAACAAACTTTTTATTATAGTCTAGCATATCATCAAGATGCATATTTTCCACTCCTTTAAACATTAGTTACCCCATATAAAACTATAGCAGTTATCGAATAATATATAAAATAAAATAGTATTCTAGGAGGGGAAGCGTTGAGTAAGCATGAGCAAATTTGTAAATTATGTAAAAAAACAAAATCTTACAGTGCATTTTACATGTGTAATAATTGTTTACTTGAACTTGAGCGAGTAAGTGCTTATATAAAAAAACATCCATATGCACCGTTAGAAGAAATAGCACAGGGAACAAGCTTAACACAAGACTGTGTGGAGCGGATCATCGAGTTCTTCCGACTATCCAATACCACCTTGAAACAATGAAATGTTAGAAAACTATTTATTTTTAATAAATGTATTGACTTCTTAAATTTACCAATTTATAATTATGAGGTATTAAAAAAACGTAAAGGAGGGCATGAAAATGGAAAACGTAATTGTAAAAGGATTTGAATACAACTTTATATTTCATGTGACCTCTGATAAGCGGAGAAGTGTGTTCTAGTTAGGTACATAAGTCTTATTGTTTATTAAAGGTCACCATGTGCTGTGGCCTTTTTGTAATATATGGGGGATTTATAATTATTTTTTGGTTCCTTGATTTTACATGCATGCGTCATTGGCGCATGCATTTTTTGTGTTTTGGATTGACTTATAATTGAGTCCGTGTCTTACCAAAACTGATTTCTTCAAAATAAAAGGCTGTTTTCGAAATGTTTGTTGCTTTTAATTTAACGGTTGATAGAAACTGTTTCCGAAGCGGGTATGATGCTCAATCGAAGATTATAGGATTACCGCACTGTTTCTATCAGTTATGTAAAAAACAACATTCTATTAGAAAATAGCAAAAAAAAAACAACCAAAGAGATAGAGAAGGTGATTCGTATGTTTTCGGTTTTTAAAAAGTTAGATTGGTTTTTTAAGCATTATTGGAAGCGGTATACGTTTGCAATTATGACACTGATTCTGGCTAGTGCAATTGGTTTAATACCGCCAAGACTTCTTGGATATGCAATTGATCATATCCAGTTCGAGACATTAACTTCCCAAATATTAACGATTATTATTGTTGGTTATCTGGTATTAATCATTGTTCATTATAGTATTTCCTTTATTTGGGATTACACACTTTTCAGTGGAGCAGTAATTTTAGAAAGATGGACTCGTTCCAAGTTAATTAATCATTTTCTTAGGATGACACCAACATTTTATGGAAAATACAAAACTGGGGACTTAATGGCAAGAAGTACGAATGATTTAAAGGCTATTGCACAAACAGCTGGTTTTGGTGTATTAACCTTAGTGGACTCAACAACTTTCATGTTTATGTTAATAGCGGTAATGGGTTTTACAATTAGTTGGAAGTTAACCCTTGCGGCATTAATTCCACTTCCAATTATGGCTATTATTATGAATAAATATGGTGCTGCTATTCATTCTCGGTTTACAGAGGCACAAGCAGCATTTGGAAATATGAATAATGATGTTTTGGAATCGATTCGGGGCGTGCGGGTTATTCGTGCGTTTGTTCAAGAAAAGCAAGATAAAGAACGTTTCGAAGTTATGACAGAAGATGTGTATCAAAAGAATATAGCCGTTGCAAAAATTGATGCGATGTTTGAACCAACCATGAAAATACTAGTTGGCCTATCGTACACAATTGGTCTAGGGTATGGAACTATATTAGTCTTTCAAAATGTTATTTCGTTAGGAGATCTTGTTTCATTTAATGTTTACTTAGGAATGTTAATTTGGCCAATGTTTGCTGTAGGGGAATTGATTAACGTATTGCAACGTGGTAACGCGTCCCTAGATCGAGTAAATGAAACAATTGGATATGAAGCAGATGTAAAAGAACCGGAGAACCCTATTTCGGTTTCTAGCGTATTCTCAATTGCATTTGAAGATGTATCTTTCTCCTATCCTGGTACTAAGATTAATCAACTGGAGAAGATCAATCTTGCTATTTCTAAGGGCCAGACTATTGGGGTTGTTGGTAAAACTGGCTCTGGTAAAACAACCCTATTCAAGCTGATGCTCCGCCAATACCCTGGTGTATCCGGAAAAATTAAGATTTCTGATATTGATATAGAAAGAATGGAGCTAGATTCTATTCGTTCCTGGATCGGTTATGTACCACAAGACCAGGTCATGTTTTCTAAAAGTGTAAGGGAAAATATTCAATTTGGAAAAAGCGATGCAACGGATGATGAGATTTATCGTGTCATGGAACTTGCCCATTTCTTAGAGGATATTAAACAATTACCGAAGGGGCTAGATACAAAAGTAGGGGAAAGTGGTGTAACCCTATCTGGAGGACAGAAACAACGTGTTGCATTGGCAAGGGCTTTTATTAAGGACCCGGAAATCTTGATTTTAGATGATTCTTTATCTGCAGTAGACGGGAAAACAGAATCAAAAATTATTGAGCATTTACGAGAAGAAAGAAAAAATAAAACAACATTTATTGCTGCTCACCGTTTGTCTGCCGTAACCCATGCTGACCATATCATTGTGCTAGAAGATGGAAAAATCGTCGAAGAAGGCACACATGAAGAACTGATGAAAAATGGTGCATGGTACAAAGAACAGTATGAACAACAGCAGCTAGAGGATGATGAGGAGGCGATCTCCTAATGAAAAAGAAGACGACAGAAAAAAGATTATTTCAATATGCCTTACAGTTTAAGAAAAAAATTATTATCGGTATTATCTTTCTCATGATTGCGACAGCCTTAGAATTAGCAGGACCTTTAATAGCGAAAACGATTATTGATGAGCATGTTGTAGGTGTAGAAGGTACATGGTATGAGTTACGTGATCATGATGATCGTAATACGGTCGAATTTAGTGAAAGTTATTATAAACGAGCAGACCGTGTGGAAGAAAGTGATGAGGTTTTAAGTACAAATACGTTGCTACAAATTGGTAGAGATTACTACCTTGTAGAAGGAGAAGTACCATTACTTGGGGAACGGAAGGCTGAGGATAATACGGTTTATGTAAGATCTGGGGCCGAAGAAACGACTTACTCTGGTCAAAAAATCTCTATTAATGACATCTATAGCTTTTTCCAACCAGAGCAACGACCAATTTTATTATTGTTAGGATTATATGTGGGGTTATTATTAATCGCTGGTATTTTCCAGTTTTATAAAACATTTCTTCTACAACAAGCATCTAATCAAATTGTTAAAAAGATGCGGAATGATATTTTTGAACATACCCAAAGAATTCCGATTAACTACTATGTTAATCAGCCTGCAGGTAAAATTGTTGCTCGTGTTACGAACGACACCGAGGCAATTCGTGATCTTTACGAACGAGTACTAAGTATCATTATCACAAGTGCCATTTACATGGCGGGTATTTTTGTAGCCTTATTCATTTTAAATGCGAAGCTTGCTATATGGTTCTTGCTCTTAGTTCCTTTAATTATAGTTTGGATGAAGCTATATAAATATTATGGGACCAAATACAATAAAGTAATTCGCTCTACGATTAGTGAGATAAACGGTAAAATCAACGAAGCGATTCAAGGAATGACGATTATTCAAGCATTCCGTAGAGAAAAGCAAACAAAGGATGAATTTGAAGAATTAAATACAAGGCATTTTAAGTTTCAACGGAAGCTTTTAAAGCTCAGTGCCTTAACACAATATAATCTTGTTACGGTATTTCGTAATATCGCTTTTGTAGCTTTTATATGGTATTTTGGTTCTGCTTCTTTAAATTTGGAGAGTATCATTTCAATTGGTATGTTATATGCCATTGTAGATTTACTAACAAGATTATTTGAACCAGTGAGTGACATCGTAAACCAGTTACCACTATTAGAGCAAGCAAGAGTTGCCGGGGGACGTGTTTTCGAATTATTGGATTTAGATGGGGAAGAAGTTAACCAAAAGGAAATAGAACGTTATCAAGGTAATATAAAGTTTGATCGTGTTTCTTTTGCCTATGAGGAAGATGATTATGTTCTAAAAGACTTATCCTTATCGATTAATGCGGGTGAAACGGTAGCCTTTGTTGGTCATACAGGATCGGGAAAAAGCTCGATTATGAACCTATTATTCCGCTTCTATGATCCTCAAAAAGGTAAAATTACAATCGATGGTCATGACACTAGCAACTGGTCGAGACAACAAGTAAGAAGTCATATGGGAATTGTATTACAGGATCCATTTCTATTTTCAGGAACTATCCTGTCTAATGTTACGATGAATGATCCAAAGATTTCACGAGAAAGAGCCATAGAAGCATTAAGAACGGTTGGTGCTGATCGGTTTATTGAGAAATTACCGAAGAAATATGATGAACGGGTTACAGAGGGAGGTAGTACCTATTCATTAGGGGAGAGACAACTCATTTCCTTTGCTCGTGCCTTAGCATTTGATCCAGCTATCCTAATTTTAGATGAGGCAACGGCAAATATTGACACGGAGACAGAGATGGTCATTCAACATGCATTAGATGTATTAAAACAAGGTAGAACTACATTAGTAATTGCTCACAGACTTTCTACCATTCAACAAGCTAATACCATTTTTGTACTAGAACATGGTAATATTATAGAAGAAGGGAACCATGAAGCATTAATTGCAGAAAAAGGTACTTATTATCAAATGTACAAAATGCAACAAGGAATTTCCCAAAAAGCTATCTAGTCTAGTACAATGTGGGGTGTGAGCTAGTGGAAAAAAATGAAAAGCAAAAACCTGACATTATTGATGAAGATTTATATGAAGAATTCGATGATGAAGAGCTTTATGAGATTGTAGAACAGGCAAGAAAAGATGCACTCATAAAAGCTACTATAGAATATAGCAATAAGAAGCCGAAGCGTCCATTTCCAAAATGGGTGTTTTGGCTTATTGCTATTGCCATGATGTTAAACGTAATAGCAATATTGCCAACAACTTTTTCCATTCCAGCTATTGATTTTTTAATTACCTCAGCTAAATTATCTACTAATGAAGAAATTCAAACCTATAAAGAGGCAGTTGTTGTCATTGAGACTGGCGAAAGTAAAGGTACTGGGTTTGCCATATCTAGTGACGGTTATATTTTAACGAACTATCATGTTATTGATGAAGGCAACAGTCTAATCGTAGCTTACCCTGAGGAAGGACTCTTTAGTGCCGAAATAATAGAAGAGTACCCCGATGTTGATTTAGCCTTAATAAAAGCTGATAGTACGGTAGAATTACCTTACCTCAACTTAGCTGAACAAACAATATTTGATGAAAATGAACAAATATCGTTTATCGGAAACCCCCTTGCATTTAACGGGATTGTTAACCAAGGAACAATCATCGGTTATACACAATTAAATAATTGGGACGAGCTTGTACTTATGATTGATGCACCGGTATATAGAGGGAATAGTGGAAGCCCTATTATTAATCAAGAAGGTGAGGTTATCGGAGTAATTTTCGCCACCTTAAACCATGACACCTATGGAAAAGTCGGCCTCTTCATCCCAATCGATTATTTCTATGATAATAAAACGAAATAGTACTTTCTAAAAGGGAAAACCTACCGATAGTATAGGAGAGGGTTAAATAGTTTTCATGATAATAATTTTTAAGGGGATTACATTAGCGGGAATAACTAAATAATAACTATATATCTACTCTGATTTGCTGGGATACAAGTACTCCTTGAATAAGAATTGAGCTTTTTCTGCCTGGGGTGTTTCGCTTCCTTAGCGTTCCTTGTGACTGGGACTGCGGTTACCCGATCCACCAAAATCATTTGTCCTGTGCTTGGGAGTAAAAGTGAAGAGTATTCTGACAAAGGGTTACGCCTGAGAGTATGTTTTTGTACGTAGTTACCTATTTTTAAACAAAATGTAATCCACTCGTGACACTCCCTGTAATACTTGTACGTTAATATAGTCATATTCATGAAAATGGAAAATTTTAAAGTAATGGTGGGTTTATCATGACCTGTTTATATATAAATCACGATAATTTGATAAAATTAATATTCGACACACCCAAAAAAAATGTAACACAATCGAAATATATGAGTGATAGGGGTGGTCTTCTTTGAGTCGTGAACTTTTAAAAGACATCCCTTTAGACGAATTAATAATGAATGCCCAAAAGGGTGATGAGACTGCTCAAAACTTCCTATTAAAAAACTACCAACCATTTATAGCAAAATGTGTATCAGAAGTCTGCAAGCGATATATAGACCCGGAGCGAGATGATGAATTTAGTATTGGATTATCCGCGTTTAATGAAGCAATTCGCTTGTTTTCAAAAGACCGTGGAAGTTCCTTTTTAACATTTGCTAATTTGGTAATCAAACGTAAAGTAATCGACTATATTCGATCACAGAATAAGTATCCAACAGCTATTTCACTTGATGAATCCTACGATGTAGAAAAAATGGAGAATCCAACAGAAATAGAGGCAGTAAAGGATATCTACCAGCAGGAACAAGAAGCCTGGTACCGTAGACAGGAAATCCTTGAATTTAAAGATAAGTTAGCTACTTATAAATTGACATTATTTGAGCTTTCCGAAGTCGCACCTAAACACCGGGATGCTCGTGATAGTGCTGTGAAAATTGCCAGAGTGCTTCGAGAGGATCCGAAACTTCGTGATTTTGTGGAGCAAAAGAAAAAACTCCCAATGAAGGAATTAGCGAAAAAAGTAAATGTCAGTAAAAAAACATTGGAACGTAATCGGAAATTCATTTTGGCAATATTTATTGTTCTAGGTGAAGATTATGTATTTCTTAATGATTATTTGAAAGGGGTGGGCCAGTGAAAAAAGGAATTGTAATGGAGCAACATCGGAGATTTACTATTGTGATGACCAGGGATGGTTTAATTGAAAAAGCTCATCCAATCGAAGATGCTGATATTGGTGTTGAAGTGGATTATGAGCCACTCTTTCAAAATCAATGGCGTTTAAATTTAAAAGAGAAGTTTTTCACGATGCGTGTTGCCGCTTTAGCCTGCATATTCCTGATCGCATTACTACCTTTCTATATGGTAATAAATAGTAGCGAGACATATGCATATGTGGATATTGATATTAATCCTAGTATGGAGCTTGAAATTGATAATGATTTAGAAGTAACAGACATTATTCCTTTTAATGATGATGCCGAATTGATACTTGATCAAATAGGTGAGTTAGTGGGCAAGAATATTGAGGAGGCAATAGAAATCATTATCAACACAAGTGAAGAAAAGGGGTTAACGAATACTGCCAAAAATGTATTAATTGGGGTCCACTATCTGAAAGATGAGGGAAAGGATCCAATTATAAAGACTATTGAAGACCATTTTGAAAACAAAACAACGGATTGGGAAGTTGTTACAGTCGTAATTCCTGATGAAGTAAGAGATGCAGCAGAAAAAAATAATAAATCGATGAATGAAACATTGGCAAATACTGTTACAGAACAATCGAATCAAGTAGAAGCAACTATTACAGAAAAAGATAAAGAAGTATTGCAATCATTTTTTAATAAAGATAAAACAGAAGTGGAAATAACAACAGATGATTCCAGGGAAAAAAGTATGCCAACCATTAAAACTGAAAAAAAGGATGTCGAAAAAGGAAAACCCTTTAAAGACGAAATACATCCAAGCGAATTAAATTCTAAGAATGGCGATTTAAATACAAATGAAAATAAAAATGGTCAACAGAATGGCAAAGCGAAGGGTCATCATAAAGATAAACATCAAGAAAAATCCAACAATGGCAATAATAACAATAAGGGTAAATCTAACAATGGTAATGGAAATAGTAAAGATATAGATAAGGCTAAACATAAGGAAAACCATCATAAAGATAAGCAAAAAGGTAATGGAAAAGGTAATAATGGAAATGGGAATAATGGGACGAATAAGAATGGTAAAGGACATGAAAATAGAGGTAATAACGGCAATGGAAATAACAAAGATGATGGCTATTCTTACAGCTTTCCTTTATATAAGTAACGATTTTATAAGGGCTTAACTCAATTGAGTTAAGCCCTTTTCATCATACTTCCATTATAGCTGATGGAGTGTATTTCATTGCATGGTCGATATAATAAAGAAGATCTTCATGAGATTCAACAATCTTTTTATCGTCTAAAGAATAATGGTAAGCGTGCAGGAAATTCTGTATTCTCTTGGATAATAAGTCATCCTTTGTGCGGACCATTAGTACGAGTAAGTCATCCCATTGTCCCCATAATGTGTAATACAAAGCCTTGTCGTAGTCTGGTATATCCATCTGAATTCCCCTCCTTAAATACTTACAAGGGTAGTTATAGCATCCCCGTATTATATATATATTTTCCTTTAAGAAAATTGGTGTTCTTTCCAATTTAAGGCGAGCCTTAATTAGGATAAACAGTTCTAACTGAACCATACTAAAAAACAAAAGGGAGGGATTAATTCAATGAAAAAACAATTAGTGGGTATTGCTGCAGCGGCTTTGATTGTTGTCTCTGGATGTGGAGCTGAAAATGAAGAAGGTCAACAAGAAGGAACTACAAATCAAAATATTGAACCAGTAAGATATCAAAATCATCCTGATGGCCTTAATCATAACCGAAACTACACACTTCAACGTGATTTGGAAGAACCAGAAAGAACAGATATAAATACACAAAATATAAATAATACGAATAATAGAACAAATAATGGGGAATCAGATCAGAATGCAGATCAATTTGATGTTGCGAATGAAGCTGCTGATCTTATTGAGAAAAAGATTGATGTAATTGATAATGTGTATGTGATAACTACTGACAATAATGCCTATGTTGCTGCAGAGTTAGATACAGATAATGGTGAACGGAACAACAATAATGGCGATAAACTGACTGATGAAGTTAAAGAACAGATAGCTTCTATTGTTAAATCTGTTGACCATGATATCGATAATGTTTATGTTTCAACCAATCCAGATTTTATGGATTTAGCGAATAATTATTCAAATGATATCGATAATGGTGAACCAGTGGAAGGTTTCTTTGAAGAATTTGGAAATATGATTGAGCGTATCTTTCCACAAAATAAATAATTAGCCATTTTATATTTCGACAGGTGCCTGGCACCTGTCGATTTTTTTGTTTTGATCATTGGAACTTCCTAAGGAAAATTGGACTATTTATAAAATATTCAACTTATGTTAGTCTATTACATATAATCCTTATTAAACATAGTGATTTACTATGAATTTGATTTAATATGGGGATGAGTATAATGGGGCGTGAGTTTCTTGAAATTTTTGAAGAATGGGCCGAAGATTATGATAAAACTGTAACAGGAAGGGATCCTGAATATATAGAAGTTTTTCGGGATTACCAAACCATATTACAAGCAGTATCGGATAATTCTTTTGGTAATATTCTTGAATTTGGAGTAGGAACCGGAAATCTAACAGAAAAACTGTTAGACAAAGGACATCGCGTAATAGGAATTGAACCATCTAGTGCCATGAGAGAAATCACCAAAGCAAAGCTTCCAGAGTCTATTGTTTTGGACGGGGATTTTCTTCATTATCCAAAACCAAATTTACCAATCAATACGATTGTGAGCACCTATGCGTTTCATCATTTAACAGATGAAGAAAAGGAAATGGCGGTGAACCAATTTTCAATGCTTTTAACTACAGGTGATAGGGTTGTATTTGCCGATACAATGTTTGAGTCCGTTCAAGAGCTGCAAAGGAAAATTGATGAAGCGGTTGAAGCTGGTTTTACTAATTTGGCAGAAGACTTAAGAAGAGAATATTATCCACTTACCAAAACAATTGAGAAAATATTTGTAGAAAATAATTTCACTATTAATTTCAAACAAATGAATGAATTTGTTTGGTTAATCATAGCTAAATACCAATAAGGATAAAGGAGAATTCGGAGAAAATGAAAAAGATGAATGTAGAAAGCTTTAACTTGGATCATACAAAAGTAAAGGCACCGTATGTAAGACTAGTTGGTGTAACGGAAGGAGTTAATGGGGATAAAGTTTATAAATATGACATTCGGTTCAAACAGCCTAATAAAGAGTATATGGAAATGGCAGGATTGCATTCCATTGAACATTTAATGGCAGAGAACATTCGTAATCACATGGATAATGTCTTAGACATTAGTCCAATGGGTTGCCAAACCGGTTTTTATTTATCGATTATTAATAATGATTCCTATGATGAGGTTCTTGTGACATTGGAAAAAACATTACAGGATGTCCTAGAGGCAAGTGTTGTACCAGCTTGTAATGAAGTCCAATGTGGTTGGGCTGCAAATCATAGTTTAGAAGGTGCCAAGGAAATTGCTAAAGAAATGCTTGCTAAAAAGGACGAGTGGCGAGAAGTTTTTTAGCAAAAGGAAAGCATTAATACTTTCCCATTTGCTTAAGAGATATCAAAAAGGCAAGCGAATGCAATTTTTTCTAATATTAATGGGGTGACGTCATGACATTATATTATTCATTACATGAACTAATTGGTCAAACTCCACTGTTAAGAATCAAAAACTTTGATATTACAAATAACGTTAAATTATATGCCAAACTTGAATTTTACAATCCTGGTGGAAGCGTTAAGGACCGCTTAGGAATTGAACTTATAACAGAGGCTCTTAGAACGGAAAAGATTAGCCCTGGTGGTACCATTATTGAGCCAACAGCTGGAAATACAGGAATTGGCTTAGCTTTGGCTGCTAAAGAGAAGGGGTTAAAAGTTACCTTTGTCGTTCCTGAACATTTTAGTAAAGAGAAACAATTGATTATGCAAGCTCTTGGTGCAACTATTGTTCATACACCTAAGGAAGGTGGAATGCTCGCAGCAATTGAGAAGACAGAAAAGCTATTGGAGGAAATACCAAATAGCTTTTCCCCAAGACAATTCGCTAATCCTGCTAATCCAGACACGTATTATAAAAGCCTTGCTCCTGAAATTTGGAAGGACCTTAATGGGGAAATCGATGTCTTTATTGCTGGGGCAGGATCTGGTGGAACATTTATGGGTTGTTCGAGATATTTTAAAGAAAAAAATGTGGATATAAAAACGATCATTGTTGAACCTGAAGGGTCTATTATTGCTGGTGGTGAACCTGGTCCCCATCGAACAGAAGGGATTGGTATGGAATTTTTGCCTTCCTTTGTGGATCAAGGCTTTTTTGATAAAATTTATACGGTTAAAGATGATCATGCTTTTGAGATGGTAGAGAAACTAGCTAGGAATGAAGGGTTATTAGTAGGAAGTTCTTCCGGTGCAGCGATGTATGCTGCACTTGAAGAGGCAAAATTAGCTAAAGAAGGATCAAGCATCGTTACTATTTTTCCAGACAGTAGTGATCGCTATTTAAGTAAACATATCTATCCTGAAGTGAAGGTTGAGGAGATATAACATGCGTTCAAAAACTAAAATGGTACATGGGGGAATAACACGTGATGAACAGACAGGAGCAGTTTCTGTACCGATTTATCAAGTGAGCACCTACAAACAAGATGGTGTTGGAAATTTGCGTGGCTACGAATACTCACGAACAGGAAACCCAACCCGTCATGCACTAGAAACAGTGATTGCCGATTTAGAAAATGGAACCCAAGGATTTGCGTTTGGATCTGGGATGGCAGCAATTACAACTGTCATGATGCTACTACAAGCAGGAAATCATGTCGTTCTAACAGATGATGTTTATGGCGGGTCTTATCGCTTATTGACCAAAGTTCTAAATCGATTTGAATTAGACCACACTTTTGTGGACACAAGTAGACCGGAGAAAGTTGAGGGTGCAATACAAAAGAACACTAAAGCATTATTTATAGAAACCCCAACAAATCCTTTACTAAAAATAACGGATTTAAAGAAAATGGCTGAGATTGCAAAAAAGCATAACTTGTTATTAATCGTTGATAACACATTTGCAACACCATATTGGCAGCAACCGTTGGATTTGGGAGCCGATATCGTATTACACAGCGCAACGAAGTATATCGGCGGTCACAGTGATGTAGTCGCAGGGGTGGTTGCTGTAAAGTCAGAAGAACTAGCGGAAAGAATTCATTTCTTACAAAACTCAGTTGGAGCCGTTTTAGGGCCACAGGATTCCTGGCTTTTGATGCGCGGAATAAAAACATTAGCTCTACGTATGGAAGCTATCGAGTCAAATAGCAAGAAACTGGTGAAATACCTACTTTCACATCCGAAGGTATCATCCGTGTACTACCCTGGTTTAAACACACATCCAGGTCATGGTATTGCCAAAAGCCAATCAACTGGTTTTGGTGGTATGATATCATTCGATGTTGGAAGTGAGGATTTGGCGGAGGAAGTATTAAAACGGGTTAACTATTTTACCTTAGCAGAAAGCTTAGGAGCAGTAGAAAGCCTGATTTCACTACCTGCAAAAATGACACATGCTTCCATACCAGCAAAAAGAAGAGCTGAACTAGGAATTACAGATGGACTGATTAGAGTCTCGGTTGGTATTGAGGATGTAGAGGATTTAATAGAAGACTTAGAACATGCATTAGGTGATTGATTTGAGGCAGCTTATATGGCTGCCTTTTTTGTTGGATAGTTATAGAGGGGAAGTGTCTGGTTTGTAAGGAGCTTGGACCAGAACGGGGAAACTATGTGTCCTGTAGTGTGGAGTATGAGCCCAAAAAATAGACACATGCACTCAATCACGTGGAGCATGTCCCAAATCTCAAAACCAAGATATAATTCACTTTTCCCATCTATCTAAAAACTAATATTAAACTTATTCAAAATATGCTAGAATAAACACAATATTAGAGAGAAGGGATGTTCCATTATGAGTGAAAAAGCATTAGCATACTTATCGGAAAATAGGGATCGTTTATTGCAAAAGTTAAATGAATTTTTATCCATTCCAAGTGTTAGTACTGATAGTGTACATAAAGAAGATGTAAGTAAAGCAGGGAGTTTTCTAGAGACTTACTTAACGGAAACAGGGTTTGAAAATATACAACAAATAGAAACAAAAAAGCACCCAATTGTTTATGCGGAATATACAAAAGCAGGGCCAGATGCCCCAACAGTACTTCTTTACGGACATTATGATGTTCAACCAGTTGACCCGATTGAGCTATGGAAGAGTGACCCATTTAAGCCTGAGGTCAGAGATGGGCGTTTATTTGCTCGTGGTTCTAGTGATGATAAGGGACAGGTATTTATGCATTTAGCTGTTTTTGAAGCAATGATGAAAACGGAAGGCAAACTTCCTCTTAATGTAAGGGTTTGTTTAGAAGGGGAAGAGGAGATTGGTAGTGAGAATCTTTATAGCATTCTCCAGGAGAAGAAGGATTTATTCCAGGCAGATTTTGCTGTCATCTCAGATTCCGGAATGGTTGCTAAAAATCAGCCAACAATCCTTTATGGGTTAAAGGGATTCACAGGTGTTGAAATTACCGTCTCGGGGCCAGACCATGACTTACACTCGGGTATGTATGGTGGTGCCGTGAGAAATCCGATTATGGCACTTTCCCATATCCTTGCATCGATGAAAGACGAAGATGAGGTAGTGACAGTAGACGGGTTTTATGATGGTGTGGAAGGATTAACTGATGAGGAAAGACAATTGATTGAACAAGTACCTAGTGAGGATTTTGTTAGAGCAACTGGAATTACTGAAACAGTGTCGGAGAAAGGATACACTGCAAAAGAACATACTATGGCCAGACCTACTTTTGAGGTGAATGGAATTTACGGTGGTTATCAAGGTGAAGGGACAAAAACGATTATCCCGACTTCTGCTACAGCAAAAATAACTTGCCGATTAGTACCAGGACAAGAGCCAGACCGGATTCAAGAAGCTTTAGAAGCGCATGTGAAAAAAGTCGCACCAACAGGTGTTACTGTTGAAGTGAAGAAAGAAAAACTATCTGCTAAAGCTTATAAAGTAGAACCAAATCACCCTCTCATTCAAAAAGCAGCTCATAGTTATACGAAAGCATTTGGCAAAGAGACTGTATATGTACGTATGGGTGGCTCTATTCCAGTTGTAGAATGGATAGAAGATATTTACAATATTCCAATTGTATTGCTAGGTTTTGGAACACCTGATGATAGACTCCATTCTCCAAATGAGAGCTTCCCATTAGATAGTTATGATAAAGGAATGGAAACCCTAGTATATTATTGGAATGAAATAAAATAGGCATAGCCTTATCATATGTTCTCTAAAAGGATATAGGGAATATATTTGGATTAGGGGGGGAAACGATGGAAAAAGTCGTAGAAGCGGTGTATAATCAGGCAATTATTGAGAGGTTCCTCAAGGTATACCATCTTGATGCATCTTATAAATTATTAGGTGACTTCGAAAATTATGTGTATGAGGTAACAAAAGAGGGAAAGCCCTATATATTAAGAATTACCCATAGTTCCCATCGTACCGAAAGTGAAATTTTAGGGGAGATAGAATGGATCAATTATTTGTATAAGCATGGTGCAAATGTTTCCATTATTTATCCATCGAAAAATAATAACTTAGTTGAAAAACAAGTCGCATCAGATCAATCCATCTTTTATGCATGTCTTTTCTCAAAAGTGATTGGGAACCCAATTCGTTCTAATGAGGAAGGATTTAACGAAACATTGTTTGAAGTCTGGGGGAAAGAGATTGGTAAGATGCACCGAATAACTGCAGATTACCAACCAGAGGAGTCACCCCGTAAATATTGGTTTGAAGATGATTTATTTGAAATAGAACAATATGTACCGGAGGAATCGGTGGTTATCAAACGTACAAATGAAATAATGAACACCTTGAAAGAATTACCTCATGATAATTATGGGCTTATCCATAATGACGTTCATAACGGAAATTTCTTTTATGATGGAAATGAAATTCATATTTTTGATTTCGATGATGCATGCTATTTTTGGAATGTATCGGACATTGCGATTCCGCTGTATTATGCTTGTTTTTCCTTATTTACGGACGAAACAAAATCAGTAAAAAAAACACAATTTGCAAACCGATTTATGAGCGCCTTTTTGAAAGGGTATAGTAAAGAGATGAATCCACCTAAGGACTGGGAAGTATTATTACCCCTGTTCTTGAAAGTTCGTGATGTAACGCTGTATGCTGCCCTAAATAAAAAAATAGCACCTGAA
Source organism: Paucisalibacillus algeriensis (assembly GCF_000577245.1). GTDB lineage: Bacteria > Bacillota > Bacilli > Bacillales > Amphibacillaceae > Ornithinibacillus. The sequence continues at coordinate 284,530 of NZ_CBYO010000022.1, read as the reverse complement.
GATCGTGATGAGCGCTTGATAAAGAGGATGAAAGAAATCAAGAAAAGAATTGAAAGTAATAAAGCAATCGTATCTATTACATAAAAAACCTGAGGGTGGTATAACATGAAGATAGCTTTAATTACTGGGGTTTCGAAGGGCTTGGGTGAGTCAATCGCGAAATTGTTTTTAGAATCGGGTATCCATGTTCTAGGTATATCAAGAAATTCAAATAATCGTTTGGTAAAAATTGCTCAAAAAAATAATGTGAATTACCAACATTACCCCTGTGATCTCGGTAATATTAGCGAGATAGAAAAAATGGTTGAAAAAATACAAGAAGATGTAAGACATTATAGTCCAACTCTATTGTATTTGATTAATAATGCAGCTGTCGTAGAGCCAATAAAGCAAGTCACTCAGATTGATAATAAAGAACTAGCAGATCATTTTCAATTAAATACTATAGCACCAATAATATTAATGAATAAGATGCTTCAATTTTCGAGTGAATCAAATAATGCCTTTATTGGAGTTAATATTACATCGGGTGCAGCCGAGAGGCCAATTTATGGATGGAGTGCCTATTGTAGCTCAAAGGCAAGTATTAATATGTATACGAAAACTGCAGCACTTGAGCAACTCGTTTTAAAGACAGGGCATAAGATTATTGCGTTTAATCCTGGAATAATGGATACAAGCATGCAGCAGACTATTCGTTCTAGCTCAAAAGAATCTTTTATAGAAATCGATAAATTTAAAGAGTACAAAGAAAAAAAACAATTGCGTGATACGGATACAGTTGGTGGAATCTTAATTGATATTTTAAATGATGAAGCAAGCATCGAGAATGGTAAGATTTATGATGTTAATGAGTACTTTTAATACCACAAGTAATTGTTGCTTGGAACTAAACATATATAAGGCCTTGAAGAGAATAATCTCCTCAAGGCCTTATTTCTTTTATATTAGTAGTATCCTCTACCATAACCACCTGCACCAACAATAATTAGCAGGATGAATAGAACAACGATTAGCGCAAATCCGCCTTCAAATCCACGGCCCATTATATCACCTCCTAGAAATATTTTGTTATATTATAGTATGTTGGAAATTAATAATTCCAACCCCCACCGTATCCGTAACCATATCCACCACCATTGTTATATCCACTAGCACCAACTATGATTAACAGGATAAAAAGCACAACTATTAATGCAAAGCCCTTTCCATAGCCATTTTCATTACTCATGAATTGCCACCTCCTCTAGTTACAATGTATGTGTGGATTCATTAGGTGACAGGGCGAATGTACAGGTGGACTAGGTTGATTTTGGGTATTTTTATGAAAAAAGTTGTAAGAACGCATTTCACAGGGGTAATTTACTTGAATGAAAGTGTAGAAAAAATGTGGTACACTTAGGAAATGGAAAATACTATATTATAGCTAACAGTTATGCTGATAAATAGAAAGGACGATTATATGATTACCAGAAAAAGTAAGCGTGAAATCGAGCAAATGCAAAAGGCTGCTGACCTATTAGTTGAAGTTCATAAAGAAATTGCAAAACTGATAAAGCCCGGAATTAGTACAATGGAAATTGACGCTTTTGTCGATAGATTCTTAGAAAAACATGGCGCAACTCCAGAACAGAAAGGATATAATGGCTTCCCATATGCAACTTGTGCTTCCATCAATGATGAAATTTGCCATGGTTTCCCACGCGAAGAAAAGCTAGAGGACGGAGATATAGTTACCATTGATATGGTTGTAAATCTTAACGGTGGTTTAGCTGATTCAGCTTGGACCTATGCCGTAGGGAATGTGGATGACAAAGGTATACGTCTTATGGAAGTTACTAAGAAATCACTGTATGTTGGAATCGAGCAAGCAAGAGCAGGAAATCGTATTGGGGATATCGGCCATGCGATACAGACGTATGCTGAGGGAGAAGGATTTTCTGTGGTACGTGACTTTACTGGCCATGGAATTGGACCAACGATTCATGAAGATCCACATGTCCCACATTTTGGATTACCGAATAAAGGCCTTCGTTTAAAACCAGGAATGGTTATTACCATTGAACCCATGTTGAATGAAGGGGACTGGCGTAGTAAGGTAGATAGTAATGATTGGACTGCAAGGACGATTGATGGTGGCCGCTCTGCACAGTATGAACATACAATCGTGATTACGGATGGAGATCCCATTATTTTGACGGAGCAGGAAAAATAATTCAAAAGTAGAATCTGTGTATTTAAGAGCAGATTCTTTTTTTATTCGTGAAGTTGATGTATCTCAGTCTAAAGTATAGGTGATGGCTAATGTAGTCCTGAATCGCTTCTGAAATAACGAAATAAAATTTACATTATAAGTCTCTTGTATTCTCACAACTCCAAAAATCAGTTATAATAATGGGAAATTTAAATGGGGGAGAGGCAGAGGCATATATGGATACTGTCAGAGAAAATAAAAAGACAATTTCCTCATCCATGTTGATGGTTAAACGTGGTTTAGCGGTTGGTTTTCCAATCATGCTCGGATATATTCCAATTGCAATAACCTATGGCGTGCTAGCTAAGCAAGCTGGTTTATCACTTACGGAGCTTACGTTAATGAGTGTGCTTGTTTTTGCTGGAGCAAGTCAATTCATGGGTGCGAATATGATTGCACTGGGTGCTGGAGCGGTCGAAATTATTATTGCAACCTTTGTGTTAAACTTCCGCCATTTTGTTATGAGTCTATCCTTTATGAATCGATTGCGAACGGTTGATTTGAAATGGAAGTTACCACTTTCCTTAGGGTTGACAGATGAAACATTTGCCGTTTCATCCTTACATACGGAAGAAGCGAAAGAAGAAAAAGGGTTTCTTTTTTATGGTGCTCTTACAATAACAGCTTATCTCTCCTGGGTAATTGGCTCATTTTTAGGTGGAGTGCTAGGAGAAGTTATTCCGGAAACCTTGAGTCAAAGTATGGGAATTGCGCTATATGCTATGTTTATTGGTTTATTAGTTCCATCTGTGAAGAAAGAGTTACGAGTTGGATTCATTGCCATTATAGCAATGTTAATAAACGTTATTTGCCTGCAATTTATGAGTAGTGGATGGGCAATCGTTGCTGGTACAGTTCTCGGAGGGTTAAGTGGAGTATATTTATTGAAGGAGGAGCACACATGATGATTCTGTTAATAATTATTGGAATGTCTGTCGTGACGATGCTCCCAAGAGTATTTCCTGCTTTTATTGTGGACAAATTACAATTTAAGGATTGGGTAAATCGTTGGCTTAATGCGATTCCGTATGCAGCGTTAGGAGCACTAATTTTTCCTGGGGTCTTGTCGGTCAATGCTGACAAACCACATATCGGGTTAATTGGAGGACTTGTTGCGGTTGTACTTGCTTATGTAGGTTTAAATGTCATTTTTGTCGTGATTGGAGCTATTCTTTCGGTCTTCATATTAACTACTTTATAATGAAAGGAGACAGTCACTTGATGACTGTCTCCTTAATTGAATGTATTATAACGGTCGTCACCTAATTATTTGTTTTCTGATTTCTTATTTTTTAAGCCAAGAAATATGGACTAACTAACGTTAAAAGGGAGATTCTCCTCTTATTAATAGGGGAATCCCCTATTAATGAATTATTTCTCATTATATGGTTCAATATGAATATGTGTATACAATATCCCATGCTTTTCAGCTAATTCTTCCTCAATATGGACAGTGATATCGTGGCTTTGCCTAACATTAAGTTCTGGATTCACTTTAATCGTAACGTCCAGTACTGATTGGTTTCCAAGGGCACGGCCTTTTATATCTTCTACTAGCTTTACTTCAGGAAATCTAGAGATTTCTTCTTTTATTTTCTTAAGACGATCTTCATCAAATCCATCCGTTAACATAAGGGTTGAATCCTTAAAAATGTCCCAAGCCGTCTTACAAATAATGACACCAACAATAAAGCCAGCTAATGGGTCTAACCAGTATACTCCAAATTGTGCACCAATAATACCGACAAACGCCCCTATACTCACTAAGGCATCTGAACGATTATCTTGTGAAGCAGCATACAAGGCACTACTATTTATTTTACGTGACAAAGAAAGATTATAGCGGTGTACGACGTACATGATCAGTGCTGCACCAAGAGCCGTCCAAGCTGTGATCATATCTGGTCTTGCTATATTTTCTTCAAACATTTTAGTTATCGTTGAAAACAGGACCTGTAAACCAACAGCAACCATTATAAATGCAGCTAGTAAAGAAGCAATTGTTTCTGCTCGGTAATGTCCATAACGGTGATTCTGATCCGGGGGTTTTTGGGAGATACGAAGTCCGACTAAAATTGCGATAGACGCAACAACGTCGGTGGAGTTATTTAACCCGTCTGCCCATAACGCATCCGATGTTCCTATGTATGCGATTGTTAGCTTAGAACCTGCAAGAAAAAGGTAAGCAAAAATGCTTATCCAAGCACCTTTTTCTCCACGTTTCATATCATTTATTTGATCCATTTTAATGCCTCCAGTTTTCGGGTAACTTCAATACTATATCAAAGCGAGTTAGGGTGGGTCTAGAGAAAAAGAGAAGCGCAGACGAATATCAATTGACATGTTATAAGTATGTTTCCTAAGCCCAATAAATATGACCAAGTTCTAAGTATTAAATTCCCAGAAATTTTCATTGCAATTATTCGCAAAATTTAGGATAATAGTAATAAAGGAGCAGAAGGGGCGTATCCCAATGAAAAAGGAACAGGTAACTTACCGCTTTTGTCCGTATGATGGAAAGGTCCTAAACGCTAGAAGAGAAATATCCTTTGAAATTCGATTAACTTCACGGCTAATACTTGATGAGATATGCTTTAATTGGAATAAAAAGATGTTAGAAGAAAAAATAAATCGGTCCATTCAAAAGGGAAATAAAGAAGAATTTGCAAGTATTCGCGAAGAATATTTACAATATATTTGGGAATAATCGTACGCAATCTTCATTTAGCCTTACCTATGTTTGGTAAGGCTATTTTCATGTATGTAATTACCGAATAAAGAACCATAGGGGGATCTTATGAAAATAGACGAGGTAATTTTAAAAGGACAAAATCGAATCCTAATTTATATATTATTATTTGCCATGTTACTTGGTTTAGGTGCTGAGATTGTGGTTGGTGCACCAATTGAGAATATGTTAGCAATTGGGTTTGGTGGGGTCTTTTGTGTAGGATTGATGGCACTTTTCAGTTACAAAGGAATCTATAGTCATGTAGTTCCTTATTTGGCTATCGCTTGCTTAGCTGGCGTATCCCTTATTATCATGTTGAGTTCTGACTATGTCACCAATATGTTATTTACTTTCTTTTTATTAGCTGTAGCAGCTGTTTCGCTTTCAAAGGCTGTCTTGTCGACTGGTGCGGTTATAGGGATATCATTATTGGGATTCTTTATCGCAATAAAAGGGGATATTGTTGGATTTGATAACCGTTCAGCAGCTATAACACTCGTATTTTTTATATTAATTTTTCTCGTGTTATTTATTCAAATTCGCGTTTCAAGAGGATTTATCTCCACCATGCAACAAAGTCTTACAGAGATTGAGGAAAGGTCTCAAAGTGAATTAAAGAGATCAAAAGTCGTACAAGCTGGAGCTATAGAAGTGCGAAAACAAATGAATATTATCGAACAAGACAGTACCTTGAATCAGCAACAAATGAAGGAAATGCTAGAAGGTTTTCAGGAAATTGCTAGAGCAAGTCAAAAACAGGCAGAGACTGCATCTGAAATTTCAGAAGCCACTATTTCTACTAATCAGGCATTGGAAAAAATGATTGTATCTTTCTCTAACAGTGTTGCTGATGGTGAGAAGTTAATTGACTTATCAACTAATGGGAAGGTCTCCATGGAAACATTGGCTGAGACGATTAATGATTTCCAAGCATCTTTTGACCAATTAACACTAAACATGGAAAATTTGGTTCAACGAATTGATGAAAATAATTCTAATACGGAGAAAATCCAAGATATTGCGGAACAAACAAATCTACTAGCATTGAATGCTAGTATTGAAGCGGCGAGAGCAGGGGAATATGGGAAAGGATTTTCTGTTGTTGCAGCAGAGATTCGAAAACTAGCAGAGGTATCACAAATAACTGCAAAACAAATGCGTGAAAACCTTGAAATGATTGAGCATGATGCAAAAAGCACTCAAATGGAAGTAAATGATAATAAAGAGAAATTATCAATCAGTACGGAGCATACAATGGCATCAAAGGAGAATTTCGAGACAATCACATTACAATTACAAAGTTTTATTAAGTACTTACAATATTTAAATAAACAAGCTAATGAAATTAAAGGTTCATCTGGAAATATAGAGCAATCAGTTGATTACCTAGCCTCTATTATTGAAGAAACAACTGCAACGATTGAAGAATTAGAAGCAATGGTTGATGAGCAGGTAAACCGTATGACCATTTTAGTCCATGCTATCGAAATGTCTAATGAAGCGGCTGTATCTTTAGAGAACGCATAAGAATATTTACGAATAATTTACAAAGTCAATCGATTCAATTTGCTATGCTAAAGATGAGGGGAGTGTTTGTATTTGAAAAAGGATAAGAAAACACAACTGAGCTGGGCTCTCTATGATTTTGGGAATTCAGCCTTTGCAACAACGATGTTAGCAGCGATTCTTCCAATCTTCTATTCAAGTGTTGCTGCTAACAATATAGATGATGGTTTAGCAACAAGTTACTGGGGCTATGCGAACTCTATTGCAGTTCTAATAGTTGCTATTTTGGCACCAATACTAGGAGCAATTGCCGATTTCTCAGCTGCAAAGAAAAAGTTTCTTCGCTTCTTCGCATTTATGGGGATGATTGCTAGTGTCTCGCTAGCGTTTACAGGAGAAGGAGATTATATTTTTGTTGCACTATTATTTATAGTTGGTTCAATCGGTTTTTCTGGAGCTAATATCTTCTATGACGCATTTTTACCAGAGATTGCAGATGAGGATGATATTGACAAAGTATCATCAAAAGGGTTTGCTCTTGGTTATGTCGGTGGAGGTATTTTGCTATTAATTAACGTAGTGATGATTCTAAAGCCTGCAATGTTTGGCTTAGATGTGATCGGGGCAATGAAAGTATCCTTTGCAATGGTTGGTATTTGGTGGCTTATCTTCTCTATTCCATTATTGAAAAACATCCATGATGAGAAAAAAGAGCCAGTTAAACGCGATAAAGCCTATATTGCAATTGGTTTCTCTAGGATTGGGAATACCTTTAGAGAAATTAAACAGTTTAAACAATTACTTCTTTTCCTATTTGCGTTTTGGTTATTTAATGATGGTATTTCTACCATTATTCGGATGGCGACCATATATGGTACAGAGATAGGTATTGGTCAGAATGATTTAATTGTGGCTCTCTTAATCACTCAATTTGTTGGGATTCCTTCTACCTTCTTCTTTGGTTGGTTAGCAGGAAAGATTACTCCGAAAAAAGCATTGATGATTACATTGTTTGTCTACTTAGGTATCGTTATACTAGGGTATTTTATGAATTCTGCACTACATTTCTATCTATTAGCCACAATAGTTGGATTTGTGCAAGGTGGTGCCCAAGCATTAAGTAGATCCATTTATGGAAGAATGGTTCCAGCAAATAAAAAAGGTGAATTTTATGGTTTCTATGGAATATCATCCAAATTCTCGGCAGTATTTGGACCATTCTTATTTGGTTTTGTTGGGCAATTGACAGGGAACAGTAGATACGGAATTCTATCCTTAATTTTCTTCTTTATTGCTGGAATTATCATATTAAGCTTTGTTAACGTACAAAAAGGTGTGGAGGCCGCAAAGAACCATACCGCATAAACCGATAAAAATATACAGATAAACTACCGCACAGAGCTCAACTTCTGTGCGGTTTTACATATCAGGGGGTACATTGAATGAAACGATTAATAGTGATTACCGTTGGAAAAACACATAGTGGTAAAACAACATTTGCACGAGAGCTAGAAAAGAAATTGGACAACTCGATCGTAGTGGATCAAGATAATCATGCAGAATTCATCAATTCATATTATAAAAAGATACAACCTAAAACAGGACCGAATACACTAAAGCATGCGTTATCAAAATTGATTGTTGACTATACAAAAGAAAATACTGATTTTCATTTGATCATTTGCAATTCTAATCGAAGTATTCATGATCGAAATTATCTGTTGAAAGAATTATTTCCTGCTAAAGAGTATACGCGGATTCTTGTACATTTTGATATTCCTGATCATATTCTTCAAGCAAGGGTTGGACAAAGTAAACGTAGTACAACTATTTTTAGAGGCGCAACAAACTTTGAACAGGTTCTTGTGCGTCAACATGCTGATGACTCAAGAGAAGATGTAAAGAGCCCTTACTTAAGTGAAGCCGATTATTTATTTAAAATTAAAGACAGTCTAGAAGTGGAAACTGTAATAAAAGATATTATTACTATTTCAGAAAGGTTGTAAAATTACAATGAAGAAAAAATCTTTTAAAGATTGGATATTATTTTTAGTAATAGTAAACTCATTGCAGGGGTGGGTATATTGTTAGATAAAAAATGGCTTATTTTAGCAATTATCATTATTTTTCTTATTGGGGTTTATCTTTCTTTAAGGTTGAATACTCCTTTAGAAAGTTCTGAGGAGATTGCACAAGGGGAATTGAAGGAAGGAATTACGGTTCATATCAACTGAAAATGCGTTATATAGATTATAGGAGAGATGTATGAAAAAGCTTAGTACAATACTAAGCTTTTTGCATTTTTATATAATTGGATCACTGTATCGATTTTGCTTTTTCAATTGGAGCGGCAATCCCGTATCATAGGAAATTTCTCCAAGCACCTTCACTAAATCTTCTCGATTAGATTCATCCTTACTCCAGTATTCCAGCACTTTTTTCATGATGTCTATACTTTCGATTCTCGCTTGTTCGTATAAATCGATAAAGCTTTTTGTGCTAGGCTCTCTAGTTGCTGAGTGGTACCAGGTTGTGCGTTCCATATTAAGAAAATCGGTATGGTCAACAATTGGTTGATGTGAAAAAGAAGACACCGTAGAACGAAGCAATTTATTCTTCCATCCATTTGGGTCTGCTAATAGTTTTAGTGCTAGTTTCATGTCATTAAATGCTTTTATAATATTTTTGGGTGAGTTCTGTTCAACAACTGGAAAATGTTTTTTGATAGTTCTATATAGTAAACCAGCAATTTCATGCTTTATTCTTCGATTGAGATGAATTTCCTTATAAACCGGTGTTTTCCAAGTTTTGAGGTTTTTATATCGTTCCATCATCAACGTATCAATAATAATTTCTAATTTTGAATGCTTATTACCTTCATAGCCTGCACGGTAATGAATATATGGATGTGTATTACGATCTAGGATGTGGTGTGTTACAAAGCCGAAAACATATGATTTCATTTCATTCGATTGATCTTTAACTTCGTCGATTAAGTCCATTAGAAATTCACCACATTTTTCATTGTGGAGTAAGTTTCCGATATGATTAACGGGACCATCTTCGATCCATGGCCAAAAATTAAAGTAGAAAAATGGATCCGGACCTTGAGCACCTAAGTTTAATATATAGCTATGCTTCGGTATAGACATTGAAATTCCAATCGTGTCTACCACATCTTCGCAAAAAAGCATATGTGTCCATATATTAGGCATATTAAAGTCCTCCTAACTAACTGATGATACATACTAGTATAATGGTAAACCAAAAAAAATGGCATTACAATTTTGTGAATTTAACCTATATCATTTGAAAATGGTAACTTTTTGCCGAGGGATGGGTGAATTTGATTTTCATTTTAGAAAAATTTGATACAATAGAAGAGGATTAAAATAACCATCAACATTGGGGAGGAAATACATATGGATTTTCGAATTGAACATGATACACTTGGCGAAGTAAAAGTTCCAGCGGATAAGTACTGGGGTGCGCAAACACAACGTAGTAAGGAAAACTTTCCAATCGGAACTGAAAAAATGCCAACTGAAATAATAAAAGCGTTTGCAATTCTAAAGATGAGTGCAGCGAAAGCAAACAGTGATTTGGGACTTATGGATGCTAAAAAGGCCGAAGCTATTGAGTATGCAGCTAAACAAATTATTGAGGGAACAATTGATGATCATTTCCCATTAGTTGTTTGGCAAACCGGAAGCGGTACACAGTCTAACATGAACGTTAACGAAGTAATTGCCTATGTAGGAAATGAATGGTTAAAAGAACAAGGAAGTGACCTTGTCCTTCATCCAAATGATGATGTAAATAAATCACAAAGCTCTAATGATACGTATCCAACAGCAATGCATGTTGCAGAAGTACTTAAAATTGAAGATGTTTTATTACCTGCATTACGTACATTAAAAAATACGTTTAAAACAAAAATGGATGCTTTCCAAGATATTGTTAAAATAGGACGTACTCATTTACAAGATGCAACACCATTAACACTTGGACAGGAAATTAGTGGGTGGCATCGTATGCTAGAAAAATCGGAAAGCATGATAGTATCTAGCTTACCTTACTTAAAGGAACTAGCAATTGGTGGAACAGCTGTAGGTACTGGATTAAATGCACATCCCGAATTCTCTGATCGTGTTTGTGTAGAAATTAGTAAGTTTACAGGTAAAGATTTCGTTTCTTCACCAAATAAGTTCCATGCATTAACAAGTCATGATGAAACGGTATTTGCTCATGGCGCATTAAAAGGACTAGCAGCCGACTTAATGAAGATTGCCAATGATGTTCGTTGGTTAGCAAGTGGGCCTCGTTGTGGAATTGGTGAAATTACAATCCCTGAAAATGAACCTGGAAGTTCAATCATGCCAGGTAAAGTTAACCCAACTCAAAGTGAAGCAGTAACAATGGTAGCTGCCCAAGTAATGGGCAATGATGCTGCAATTGGTTTTGCAGCAAGTCAAGGTAACTTTGAACTAAATGTATTTAAACCAGTGATAGCATATAACTTTTTACAATCATGCGAGTTACTTGCAGACAGCATTCTTTCCTTTGATGAACGCTGTGCACAAGGAATTGAACCAAATCTTGACCAAATTGAAAAGAACTTAAATGATTCCTTAATGCTTGTCACAGCTTTAAACCCACATATTGGTTATGAAAATGCTGCAAAGATTGCTAAAAAAGCATTTGCTGATAATTCAACATTAAAGGAAACTGCTGTTGAACTAGGTCTATTAACAACTGAGGAATTTGATAAGTATGTAAACCCTAGAGAAATGACACATCCTAAATAACTATTAAAAAGAATCTTACAAGATTGTAGGATTCTTTTTTATTAGGAAAGTATAAAATTTATATTAATCATAGTAATTCTTATGAGCTTACCCAGTTTTTCTAACTAAAACCACCCACAATTTACCAATGGATTTTTGTGATAAGTTTTTTGATTCTGTTCACAATATATATCACAGGAGGTGATAAAACATGGCTAACAACAACAATTCAAACCAATTAGTAGTGCCTGGAGCACAACAAGCTTTAGACCAAATGAAATATGAAATCGCTTCTGAGTTTGGCGTAAACCTTGGTGCAGATACAACTTCTCGTGCTAACGGTTCCGTTGGTGGAGAGATCACTAAGCGTCTAGTTCAAACTGCTCAACAACAAATGTCTGGACAAATTCAATAATGATGGCTTGGGGTATAATACCCTTAAACAAAGGGAAAGTCTTCTTGACTTTCCCTTTTATGTCCCCTTTTTTGTTAGATAAAAGGGGTATGTGAATCTTCTAATCTAAGGTAGATGCAGAGTTTTTAAGAGGAGAAACCTTTAAATATATGAATTACCAATGATTTCTTGTGATAAGAATAAGATGTTTTGCTCACAATACTCATACAGGAGGTGATAGATATGGCAAGCAGAAATTCCAATCAATTGCTTGTACCTGGTATAGAACAGGCTCTAGACCAAATGAAATACGAGATCGCTTCTGAGTTTGGTGTAAACCTAAGTGCAGATAACACTTCTCGTTCTAACGGATCAGTTGGTGGAGAAATCACTAAGCGTCTCGTTCAAACTGCTCAACAACAATTAAATGGTAAATAATACGGTTAAAAGTCATGGGAAATACTCCCCTCAAAATAGCTTCTAACGATAACGTTATGATTTTAAAAAGCAATCAGGAGGTAATACAATATGGCAAACAATAATTCAAATAACTCAAATCAATTATTAGTACCTGGTGTGCAACAAGCTTTAGACCAAATGAAATATGAAATTGCTTCTGAATTCGGAGTAAATCTTGGTGCAGATACAACTTCCCGTGCTAACGGTTCCGTTGGTGGAGAAATCACGAAGCGACTTGTTCAAACAGCTCAACAGCAATTTGCTGGAAAATAATTAAATATTGATGGCTATTGGAAAGGGAAAGCTTAATGGCTTTCCCTTTCCAATATTGATAACAGTATTATTGACAAATTTATAGAAATAATTCCCTTTAATTAACAAAAATGTTTCACTCTTGTATCACTAGAAAATGTGGAAGAAATTAAAAAAAGAGGGTAATAAACCCTCTTTCGGAGATAATGAATTAATTAATTCTCTCTTCTGTTTCTGCATCAAAGAAGTGTGCTTTGTTCATATCTAAAGCTAAATCAATTGTTTCTCCACCTTGAATATCGGAACGAGAATCAATACGAGCGATAAAATCTTGATCTGCAACTTTTGAATAAAGGTAAGTTTCAGCACCCATCAATTCTGCAACTTCGATTAAGGCAGATATTTTTGTATCTGGAGTTGAATCAATAAATACTAATTCATCGTGAATATCTTCAGGGCGAATACCTAGAATTACTTCTTTTCCAGTATAACCTTTTTCTTTAAGTAACTTTAATTTTCCTTCAGGAATTCGAACTTTGATGTCACCCATTACAAAGTCAGAGTCATTAATAGTTCCTGTAAAGAAGTTCATAGCAGGTGAACCAATGAATCCACCAACGAATACATTATTTGGATTATCATAAACCTCTTTAGGTGCACCTACTTGTTGGATAACACCATCTTTCATTACAACAAGACGCGTAGCCATTGTCATTGCTTCTGTTTGGTCGTGTGTAACATAAATAGTAGTGGTTTGTAGACGCTTGTGAAGCTTTTGGATTTCAGCACGCATTTGCACACGTAATTTAGCATCTAGGTTTGATAAAGGTTCATCCATTAAGAATACTTTAGCGTCACGGACAATTGCACGACCTAATGCAACACGTTGACGCTGACCACCAGACAGTGCTTTCGGTTTACGGTCTAAATATGCTTCAAGACCTAATATTTTTGCCGCATTTTGAACACGCTTATCAATCTCGTCTTTCTTGAACTTACGTAATTTTAATCCAAATGCCATGTTATCATAAACGTTCATATGTGGGTATAGTGCATAGTTTTGGAAAACCATTGCGATATCACGGTCTTTAGGAGCTACATCGTTCATTTTTTTATCATCGATGTAAAGACCACCCTCAGTAATTTCTTCTAAACCAGCAATCATACGAAGTGTTGTTGATTTACCACACCCTGATGGTCCTACAAAAACAATAAATTCCTTATCTTGAATATGCAAGTTAAAATCATTAACTGCAACAACATCTTTGTCATATTTCTTCTGGATATGTTCTAAACGTAGTTCTGCCATGAATTTGTCCCCCTTGATTTTTGTAAGCGTTTTATTGTATAGCTTTATTATACTGATTTTATAAACTAGGCTAAATAGTAAACATGCACAAAGAATCAAAATCTCATTGTGCATGTTTACTAATAGTACTATTAAGTTCTAGCAATAAGGGCCAAATACACGGTAAGTGCTTGTTGAAATACACGGATATCAATTCCGGTTTTTTCATGAAATTTATCTATTCGATATTGCAGGCTGTTCCGGTGCATGTACAATTTTTTGGCAGCAACGGATATATTTAAGTTACTTTCCAGAAATACTTCAATCATTCTTATAAAATCAACATCATCAGTAAAGTCCTGAAGAATTAGATGATTTAATTCTACTTTAAAACTAGGACTTACTTGATCCATTAATAGATAGGGAATTGCTTCTATATATGATACGACACTATTTTCTGAATATGTAAATGCAGTGATTGCCCCAGAAACTAGTTGTTCATAGTGTTCCTTAATTCCGACTAGAGTGGAAAGATATGGACCAACAAAAAATTGAATATTAATATATAGATCACTCATTAATATATCAATGATTTCTTTATAGGAAATCTCCTCTTCTAGGTCACTTCTTTGATAGTCGACAATAACGCCTTCTGTTTCATTTTCCCATAGTATGGTTGTCTCTTTTTCAAATAATTGGTTTATCGCATCTTTGAAGTGTTGAGGTTCAATTTGGTTAGAAGGAATTTTAAAATAAACAAATCGAAAACTACTAATAGTTTCTGGATAGTCAATTTCCATTTTAATCCATTTTTCCCACTTTTTCTCTTCCTCCGTCATTAGTGGAAAATGATTCTGATACGGATTTAAAAATGTATGTAGTAATAATAAATCCTTATCTTCAAGTTCAGATGGATTTATCCCAATCAATTGTCCATCATCCAATTGAAACCATTTTAAATCCAGGTTTATTTCTGTAGGAACTGTTTCATAATGTTGAAGAGACGGAAAGTACTTCTTAAGCTTCTCAATCAATCGGAAAACCTCTTTTATTAACGTTTTCTTTTATTATATCAATAGGGTTACTTATAAATAAAGTGAATTTACGATTGCTTTTCTTGCTTTTTTAAAAACTTTGATAAGAGAGCCAATGGAAAAAGTTATTAGTATACATGAGAATTCTCGTTTGTTATAGTGAGTAGTAACCTATCCAAGGAGGAATTTGTTTTGTCAAATATGTATGATAGTGCCTACGATTTAGAAAAGGCCATTCGAGAAAGTGAAGAATTTAAAGGATTACAGGCTGCATTTGAAGCAGTAATGAGCGATCCTACAGCTAAAAAAACATTCGAAGATTTCCGTGATACACAAATGGAACTTCAACAAAAACAAATGCAAGGTGTGGAGATCACCGAAGAAGAAGTTGAAGAAGCTCGTAAAGTCGTTGAACTTGTTCAACAGCATGAAGCTATTTCTTCACTAATGGAGCACGAACAACGCTTAAATATGGTGATAAATGAATTAAGTCAAATCATAACCAAACCTTTAGAGGAACTTTACGGATCTCATCAAGGTTAATTCATACAACAGAAGGTGTAAATCGCCTTGTGTTTTTTTATGCTTAAATGTCATGAAAAGAAGGAATTAGGCGCTTTCTTATCGAATATGTTGAATATTGATATAATTAAGGGGGGACTCTAGTTGAACTTTGTAGAATATGAAAGTAAAAATGGTATCACTTATATACGCCTAAATCGTCCTGAACGCTATAATGCTCTTAATAAAGAAATGTTAGAAGAGCTTCTCAATGTCGTCAATATTGTAGAGAAAAATGAAGACCGTATTGTCGTACTATTAGGTGAAGGTAAGGCCTTTTGTGCTGGTGGCGATATCGCTATGATGAAGGATTTTGGAAACAAAGAATTTTTTGATGGTGTTATGGACTCAATAGCTGGTATTGTTTCGAAGCTTTACATGATGCCGAAGCTTGTAATTTCAGCTGTACAAGGATCAGCTGCGGGATTAGGACTTAGCTTAGCACTAACAGCTGACTATGTTGTGGCACACCAGGAAGCTAATTTAGGTATGTTATTTATTGGTGTAGGACTTGCACCAGATGGTGGTGGACATTTTTGGGCGGAACAACGTCTTGGTACTCAAAAAGCAAAACAATTTATTTGGGGAAATCCAAGACTGGTAAAAGGTGAGGAGGCAAAGCGAATGGGATTAACAGATGTACTGACAGATGGAGATGTATTCCAAGAAGCAGAAAAATTATGTGAAATGCTGCTTGCTTCACCATTGGAAGCTATATTAAAGACAAAAATGACCTATCACGAGGAACAATTTGAACGATTAAATTATTTTCTACAAAGAGAGAAGCAAAATCAATGGGAACTTAGATCTTCTGAAGATCACCAGGAAGGTGTTCGTGCGTTTTTAGAAAAGAGAAAGCCAAGTTTTAATGGGAAATAAACTATTGTTTTAAGAGGGGTATTGGATTAATTCCATTTGAAACAAAAGGCTGTCAGTAGGTTTCAAAACCTGAATGACAGCTTTTTTATTATCTGTGAAATAAAATTAACTTAGCCTCTGGTGATACACAGCGATGTGTATGTTCTAGAAAGCCTTCCTTAGCCAAACGTTCTTCTCCAAGCTTTTTCGCCTCTTGGTCATTTGCAGCTGGAAAGGATTCGTCTAATAGTTTTTCCCCAGTTTTTTCAAATACTGTTAATACATATGTCTTCATTTAAAAGGACCTCCTGAAGTATTCAAATTTACTCATTGTTTTATATTCGACTCTTAACAAAAAAATCCTTCTACAAACAAATTAAAAATCATGTAAAGTTCCCTTGACATGCGGTGGAGTGTATAGTAAGCTTTACGTAAAGTTAACTTTACAAAAAGTAGGAGATAAGATGAAAACTTTAATACGTGAAAAACGAACCGAGAAAAGCATGACACAAGAAGAATTATCTCAAGCTTTGCAAGTGTCACGCCAAACGATCATCTCATTGGAAAAAGGTAAGTATAAGCCGTCACTTGTTCTTGCACACAAACTAGCGCAAATTTTTGAATGTAGTATAGAAGAACTATTTATATTTGAGGGGGATGAAAATATTAGATAATGAAATCATCCTTGGAGCTTTTTAGGTAATTTAAAAATATAAGTGTTGGGGGAATACGATGTTTAGTGAAACATTTTTAGAAACACCATGGGTTGTCTTAATTTTGATTGGAAACTATCTTTTTTTGCTAGGGCTATTTTTTGTACAGAGAAAAATTGGTAAGAAAAATCATCGCTATGACGAACGGTACTATCAGGTGAATAATAAGGCAAAAGGGCGAACTTGGGATATTATGCTTGTAATCCTTCTGATATCAAATCCAATTGTTATTATGTTTGATGGAATTTCGTTTGCATTTTTCTTCTTAACAGCCCTATATGTTCTACACGTGTCTATTTGGGGATTTGCAGTTGCTTATTATAACGAGAAAGAATAGAAAGGAGTTTAAAAATGACATTACAATTGAAAAACGTGACCAAGCAATTTGGAAATAATGTTGCAGTAAATAACCTGTCCTTGGAAATACCCGAAAATGAAATGTTCGGCTTTTTAGGAGGAAATGGTGCAGGTAAAACAACAACCTTCAGAATGATTCTGGGGCTATTACAAAAGTCGGCAGGTGAGATTACATGGAATGGGGAAAAAATAGATTACGAAAAAAGTAGTATCATCGGATATCTACCAGAAGAACGTGGTCTTTATCCAAAGTTAAAGGTGAAGGAACAAATTGTCTATTTAGCTCGATTGAGAGGAATGGAGAAAAAAGAAGTAATAAAAGAATTGGAAAGTTGGCTTGAACGCTTTAAAGTACCCGATTACATGGACAAAAAAGTGGAAGAACTATCCAAGGGAAATCAGCAGAAAATCCAATTTATTTCTGCGATAATTCATAAGCCAAACCTACTAATATTGGATGAACCATTTTCAGGATTAGACCCAATCAATGTAGAGATGTTGAAAGAAGCGGTTATCGATTTGAAGAATGCAGGTACATCCATTGTATTTTCTTCCCATCGGATGGAACATGTTGAGGAATTATGTGAGCATCTATGTATTTTGCAAAAAGGGAATCCGGTTGTTCAAGGTTCCTTGCGAGATATTAAACTTACATTTGGCAAGAAAAATCTAATCATTCATGCTGATTATCCTTTAGACTTTTTAGCTAAATTCCCAGGAGTTGTAAAGCATAAAAAGACACGGAATGGGGGCATATTGCAAATAAAGAACGAAATTGTCTCCCAAGAAATTTTTCAAGAATTACAGGGAAAAGGATTTGTTCGTAAGTTTGAACTAGCAGAACCCTCCTTAAATGATATATTCATTGAGAAAGTTGGTGCAAGTTATGAATAAGTTCATAATTATTATGACTCATACTTATCTATCAAAGCTTAAAACTAAAGTATTCTATATAAGTACATTCCTAATACTTGCTTTTCTGATGATCATGGTAAACTTTGAATCTATCATTAGCGTGTTTACAGGAGATGAAGAGCAAAAAGTAGCTGTTATGGAAGAATCCGGTGAATTATTAGAGTATTTGACAGAACAACCTAATAATGAAGTCTTAATGGAAGCTTTTACGGGTACGGTTGAGGAAGGAAAATCTTTGGTAGTAGAGGAAGAATACGAAGCGCTTGTTATCATAGAATTAGACGATAAAGGTTTACCAGAGGCTACTTTTTTTGCTGAAAATATTACAAATTCTGATCTGCAAACAGATATACTACAACAATTACAACAACTGAAAGTAACCCTTGCAACTGATCAATTAGGAATTGATCAGACAGCTATTACAGAAATATTTGCGCCTGTTACCCTTCATAAAGTAGCGCTAGATGAAGATGTAAAGACAGAAGAAGAAATGAATCAAGCCAGGGGAATTGTGTATGTGATGTTAATCTTGCTTTATACATTTGTTATTATGTACGGTTCACTTATTGCAACAGATGTAGCAACGGAAAAATCATCTAGAGTGATGGAGATTATCGTTTCTAGTGTTTCTCCTATAACACATATGTTTGCAAAAATCCTTGGAATCGCCATGTTAGGTTTGACCCAAATCGCTATATTTCTACTTGTCGGTATTATCATGCTCCAATCTAAAACAGAACAAATTGGTGGATTAATTGAATCATTTGGACTACACAATGCTTCCATATCGATTATTCTATATGCAGTCTTATTCTTCCTACTGGGGTTCTTCCTGTACGCAACGTTAGCTGCAATGTTGGGGTCTCTTGTTAGCCGTGTAGAGGAGGCGAATCAAATTGTAACCCCAATTGTTCTATTAATTATTATCGGATTCTTTATTGCAATATTTGGGATGAATGCACCAGATTCACAAATTGTAACTATTACATCTTATATCCCATTCTTTGCACCGCTGATCATGTTTCTTAGGGTAGGTTTAATGGAGGTCCCACTGTGGGAAATACTACTCTCCGTCGGAATATTAGTCGGAACCATCATTCTATTAGCCATTATTGGGGCTAAAGTATACAAAGGTGGCGTCCTATTATACGGAAGATCAAGTTCATTTAAAGATATTAAGAAAGCAATCCAGTTAACTAAAAAGGAATAAATTCGAATGAAGATAGTGCAATCATCGTTATCCTTAAATTGAGGATAACGATAGGCTAATTACGAATGCCATGTAAGCTAGTGATCCCCAATTCAATAGTTCAAAAAAAGAAACGTTGTTCGCAGTAAATGAAAGTGAAAGTCTGGTTTGGCTAAGAAAATATAACGTGATTCTCTAAAAAACCGCTTTGAGAGAAGCGGTTTTTAACATTGCTAGAAGAATTACAAAATATACAAACGAACGTGCATTCGTATTGTGTTTCTGGTAAAATAAAACAAAAGAGGAGGGATAATGTTGGACAAGAAAATATCCTTTATCCATGCAGCAGACTTACACTTAGACAGCCCTTTTAAAGGTTTATCAGATATTGGCGAGACACTCTTTCAAGAAATTAGAAATAGCACATTTAAATCCTTAGACAATCTAGTAAAAATAGCCATTAAGAAGAGAGTAGACTTTGTCTTACTAGTCGGCGATTTATTCGATAATGAAAAACAAAGCCTGAAAGCCCAAATTAGTTTAAGAAATGCTTTTGAAGAACTACAACGACACGAAATAAAAGTATATCTATCATATGGTAACCATGATTATATAGAAGGTAATATATATCCGATTACTTATCCAGAAAATGTTCATGTATTTACTAGTGAGCAAGTTCAATCCTTTATTTATGAAAAAAAGAATATTCCCTTAGCAGCAATCTATGGTTTCAGTTATGAGAATCGTGCTGTGACTTCAAAAAAGGTGAATGAATATAAGAAGATAAGTAGCAATATTCCTTTTCACATTGCAACTCTTCATGGAAGCCTGGAAAGTAATACTGAGCACGATACATATGCACCTTTTCAACTTAGTGAATTAGCTAGTGCAGATTTTGAATACTGGGCACTAGGTCATATACATAAACGTGCAATACTGAAAGAACAACCTTTGATTATTTATCCTGGAAATATTCAAGGAAGAAATCGTAAAGAAATAGGAGAAAAAGGATGCTATTATGTGGAGTTGGCAGAAGGCAAACACTCCATAGAGTTTATACCACTACAGGCAATAGAATACAATCAAATGATTCTAGATATTTCGAGTTGTGACACAATCCATCAGGTTGAACAATTTATCACAGAAGAATTGCAGGCTTTGAATCCAATTACGCCTCAATTATTAGAAGTAACGCTTAAAAGTAAGAAATCAACTACAGTTGGATGGAAAAGCGCAAATTTAATAGAAGAGATTATTGAGATTGTTAATGAGAGGTTTCAAAATCAAAAAATCTGGATGTATATTTATAGAACCACCATTCAGGAGATCGTTTCAATAGAGGAAAGTAGCTTAATGGGTGAACATTTTATCGGGGAATTACTTGCGAATGTGGAAAGTTTTCCGATTCGAGATCATGTCAGTGATTTATTCCAACATAAGCAAGCAAGAGTTTACATGGATTCCCTATCCATAGAAGAGGAAGAACAAATAAAAAATGAAGCACGGCAATTAATCATGCACGAACTTTTAAAGGAATGAGGTGAAAATATGAAACTACTTCGAGCTACTATCTATGGATTTGGAAAATGGGTTGATTATGAAATGGACTTCTCCGACCAATCATTTATTGCTATTTTCGGGGGGAATGAGTCTGGTAAAACAACCATTCAACGATTTCTATTATTTATGCTTTTTGGAATGCCACCAAAACAACGGAGATTCTTTCAACCTAAAACTAGTAGTAAAATGGGAGGTCGATTAACGATTCTTGATGAAGAAGTAGGCCAATATACCATTGTACGTTTAGGGGATACTCGAAATGGGGCTGCACTATGCTATACTCCTGATGGAGAAGAACACGGCGAATCTTGGCTACTCTCGAGACTTTCTGGGATAGATGAAAAAACATATCGCTCTATCTTTTCTTTTTCTGCTCTTGACTTAAGTAAATTACAGGAGATAACAGAGGAGGATATAAGTGAGGTGTTGTTAGGAATTGGTCTAACAGGTTCAATTCGAATTCATGCAGTTGAAAAAAGACTGGAACAAAAGCTTGGTGATTATTTTAAACCTAATGGAAAAATTCCAATCATAAATCAGCAACTTGCAAAAATCGAGGAACTGCAACATGAATTGTTAGAGCAAAAACAAGAAGAGGCAACTTATCGGGCGAAAAAAAATGCCATTATAGAATTACAGTCAACTATTGAACAACATACTAAGACTATTAAGAAACAAAAAGAAAGAAAGTATCAACTAGAAAAAATGATTCAAGCCTTACCTGAAGTGGAGGAGTATATTCATTACCAAAGTAGTCTAAAAGCTTTTCCTGAAGATTTATCATTTCCAGAAGGCGGAATGGAACGATATGAAGTTTTAAAAGGAAAGCTCTTACCATTAAAGAGCGATATGAAGGTTAGGATGAATAATAAAGTTAAGTTCTTAGAAGAGAAAGAGGAACTTGAGTATGAAAATAAGCATTTCCCTATTGACGAAGCTAAAACTATTCACTCGCAGTATACTAACTACCAGGAAAACGAACGAGAACTTCTGCGTATCCAGAAACAAATAGATGAACTGAACAAAGACTTGAAATCAGAAATAATGATGTTAAATATTAGTCTAGATAAAGAAATATTGGAAGATTTATATCTCCCATTTCATTTGGAAAAGCAATGGGAGGATATAAAAAGGAATTTAGAAGATATCAAACATGAGCAGGAAACCAATAAAGAAACTATTCATCTGCAGGAATCTGAGTATGGTCGGATTGAAAGTGAATGTAACAATTTGGAGAAATCTCTATTATCAAATGATAAGAGAAAAGAGTTCGAGAAAATAATTAATACCCATAAGGAAAATAAATTACTTGATGCTCTCCAACAAGAAAATGTCCAGAAACATAAAAACTGGACCAAAATGAAGGAACAGACGAATAAAAACATTGCATTGTGGCTTGGATTAAGTGTCTTGATCGGACTGATATTTTGCTTTGTTGGTTTTGTAGCTGAAATACCAATGCTTTTCAATATCTCCGGTATTAGCATTGTACTAGGATTTGTACAGTGGGTACTAGGAAAGAAATCGATTACCAGATTGGAAATAATGCTGAAGGAATCAGCCATTTCAAATAAAACACATACCGTTCCAGAGGATGATATGCTAAGAGCGGAAAGCCATCTCCGTGTAGATCAACAAAATAATCGTGAGTTAGAGTTTTTAGAGGAAAAGTTAAAAGATACTTCTATTCAACTTAGAAAGCTTCACCATCAGAAATTATTACTGGAGGAACGTGAAACTAGTATACGCGGGATTGCATCGGATCATATTGCAAATTATCCATTCTTAGAAAATGTAGAAGTAGTATATTGGCCAGAGTTGTATCGATCATTAAAAGATCTGTTACACCTGATCAAAAATATAGATGACCTAAGAAAGAAAGAAAGCGAGCTTAAAGGGACATTAACTAGTTACCATTCTAAAATTGATACCTTTTTCCAATACTATGGTTTCAAAATAAATGCGAAATCGTTATTAAGTAAATTAGATTTTCTAGATTATGAAATTAAGACTTATCAAGATCGAGAAAAACAAATTATCCGAACTTCTAAGTTGTTGGAAGATAATTCGAAACAACTTGAAGAATTGATTACGAATTGTGAAACAGTAGAAAAAGAAATGAAGGCCTTATTTGATTTCGCTAAAGCTCAAAACGAAGAAGAGTTTTACCAGAGGGCTAAAGAACTAAGAGAACAAAACGAAATCCGTACTGCTTCTGAGAAGATTTTAAGATATTATGCTAGTTACTTTTCAGAGAAAGAATGGGAGAATATGGTTTCAAATCCTCCCAAGAAAAGGACCTTAGATCTTGAAATTAATGAGCTGAAAATTAGAATTCATGAGCTGGAAGAAGAGCAGGAAAGAAATCGACAACAATTGGCGAATATTATCGTAGAGTTTCAAAAGCTAGAATCATCTGAGACCTATTCCAAAACCATGCATAGATTCCAACTAGAAAAAGAAAAATTCATAAAACTGTCTAAGCAGTGGGCAGTATATAAAATAGCCAAGGATTTGCTTGAGGAGACAAAGGAGAACTATCGTGATAAGTACCTATCAAAAGTGATTGCGAAAACTAATTATTTCTTTAGGCAGTTAACAAATGGTTTATATATCGAAGTTATTCCACCAACCGAAAACAAACCTTTTTCAGTTGAACGAATCGATCATCTTCGTTTTACTGTTCAAGAACTATCACAAGGAACCATCAATCAATTGTATGTTTCACTTCGACTCGCAATTAGCGAAGTAATGAGTGAATCAATGCATTTACCTTTTATGATTGATGATGCATTTGTTCATTTTGATGATACCCGAAAGAAGCGGATGATTTCTATTTTAGAGGAAGTATCAGGTCGTCATCAAATTCTCCTGTTTACATGCAATCGAGAGGTAATCGCAGAATTTCATGACAAAAACTTACTCCAGTTGACAAATAGACTACCATTAGTGGAAAATTAGTGGTAAATTAAATGTTAAATGGAAAATTAATTTTTCCTGTAGTGAACTGGATTGTACGAAAATACTTGAAGTAAGTGATATAGCTACTATACTATTTAAGGGTTTGTACATCTAGCTAATGGGGGGCATCCTTTGATGGAAGATAAGAAAAGCAGAGAATGGGAAAAACACGATGAAACCATTGAAAAGTTTATCCAAACCATTGCTAAAAATATGAATTTGTATGGTGTAACATCATCGATTGGTAGACTATATGGTGTGCTTTATTTCGCTGATGAACCAATGACGCTAGATGATATGCGAGATGCACTTGAAATGAGTAAGACAAGTATGTCTACTGGGGTAAGAACGCTTTCTGATATGAAGATGGTTGAATCAACCTATAAAAAAGGAATACGTAAGGATCTTTACACTTCTGAAGAAGATTGGTATAAGTCCTTTACATCTTTATTCGGAGGACGTTGGAGGAGACTAACAGAGTCGAACATTGAAGAAGCGGATGAGGCAATGGACGAATTACAAAAGATCTTAACTACTACAGAAGATGAAGAGCTAAGAGAGAAAATAAAGCGTGATATAGAACGGTTGGAATACGCGAAAAACTATTATGATTGGTTGATGAAATTTATTCACGTTATTGAATCCGGAAAGATATTCGAATATATACCAAAAAACAAATAAGAATATAGAACTGAGATTGACTGGTCGCCTTTTTAGCAGATAGGAAATTATACAAATTTTTTCTATCCTGCATAGGAGAGAAACTTAGACATTTGCAAGGGACGAGCGAATGCGTGTTTTTCTAAGAACATGTCAATCTTATTTCTGTTGAAGGGGAGGAACAAGTTATGAAAAGAGGCATTGGGAACTATCAAATTGGGGATGCATTTGAAGGATTCGTTCTAATTAAAGAATCAATAAAAGGAACTACAAGTAATGGGAAGCCATTTTTAACGTTAATGTTACGTGACGCTACTGGTGAAATTGAAGCTAAGCTATGGGATATTACTGGGGAAGATGAAGCAATTTTTATTCAAGAACAAATTATCCGTATTACTGGTGAAATAAACCAGTTTCGTGGTAAAGCACAAATGAGAATTAGTTCTATTCGACTAGCACAAACAACGGATGGCGTACATGTATCAGATTTTATTGAGAAGGCACCTGTTGAACGGGAAGAATTAATGGAGAAGTTAACGGAAGCAATTTTTGAAATGAAGAATCCCACCATACAGCGCATTGTGAGGGCAATTATTAAAAAGTATCAAGAACCATTGCTACTGTATCCAGCTGCCACTAAAAATCACCATGAGTATGTTTCTGGCCTCGCACATCATATTGTAAGTATGTTAAAAATTGCTCGTGAACTATGTCAACTGTATCCTCAAGTTAATAAGGATTTATTATATGCAGGAATTATATTACACGACATCGGGAAACTAAAGGAGTTATCTGGTGTAATATCAACAACCTATACATTAGAAGGGAAATTACTAGGACATATCCCCATTATGGTGGAAGAAATCGGTCAGACGGCGAGAGAATTAAAGCTCGAAGGAGAAGAAGTATTAATCTTGCAGCATTTAGTATTAAGCCATCATGGAAAGGCAGAATGGGGGAGTCCAACACCACCCTTAGTAAGAGAAGCGGAACTTTTACATTTTATTGATTTAATTGATGCAAAAATGAATATGTTAAACCGATCCCTTGATAAAATAAAGCCTGGGGAATTCACCGAGCGCATATTTGCGATGGATAACCGTGCCTTTTACAAACCTACATTTGAGTAGTAACGATTTTCCTGTAATGATTCATACCCCTTGTACATATATATGAAATAAGTAGTTATGGACAAGGGGGTTAAAATCGTGATTTTAGGAATGCCATGGTGGGTTTTCATGATGATTTTATTCATTTTCTTTAGTGGTTATATGGCTTTTCGTGCAATGCGTGCGGAGAGGGAGCTTGAAAATCACTATATTGAACGAGAAGGGCAAGTGTATATAGAGAGAATGGAAGAAGAGCGCGAAGAACGTCATAAAAATGAGGCAACAAATTAATCGTAAAAGAGACTGCTGTTATTGATTAAATTTACAGTTTCCTAAAGTAAAAATAAGGGTCTGTCCCCAATATGGTGACAGACCCTTATTCATGTAATATTAATTAGCCTTGAGCTTCCGGTTTTGTGAAAATATCCTTGAATTCTTCTATTTTAACGTCAATTTTAGCATCTTCTAAAAGCTTGTCCATTTTTTCTTGGACTGCCGCATAATCAACTTGTTCCGTAGCAATTTCTTTACGTATTTCTTCTTTCTTCTCATCAAAAGTTGGTATATCCGTTACTTGAATAATGTGGTAGCCAAATTCGGATTTAACAGGTTCACTGATATCACCTTCGCCTAAACTAAATGCAACATCACTAAATTCTTTCACCATTTTTTCTTTAGGGAAGTAACCTAAATCTCCACCACTTGCAGCTGAACCATCTGTAGAGTTTTCTTTCGCTAATTCAGCAAAATCTGCACCTTCATCAAGTTGCTTCTTTAAATCATTTGCTAGTTTTTCATCTTCAACTAAGATATGACTCGCACGGATTTCAAGTTCACCATTTTCTTTCTTTTCATTGAATTTCTTTTCTACATCTTCATCTGAAACATCAACGTCTTCGAAAACAAGTTTTTCTTGAAGAAGTCTTTGGTATGTTTGTTCACGGAATGCATCTTCATTAGGGTAACCTTGTTGCATTAACCACATAGAAAACATTTCACCTTGCGCGTCCTTTGCTTCTTGAACAGCTTTATCTACTTCTTCATCTGAAACCTCGTATTTATCTTCTAATACTTTAATAACAACCATATTGTAAAGCGCACTCTCGCCAATATAGTCCTTCATTTCGGTGTAGAAGTCTTCTTTTGTTACGTCTCCTACTTTTGTTTCAACAACTACTTCAGAATCTGCTTTAGATTCATCTTTATCAGCAGTACATGCAGAAAGTAGTAAAGCACCAGCAGTAATTGTTGCTGCGATTGTTAGTTTTTTCATACAAGCCACACTCCTAATCTTATTGTTACTTCTTGGCTAATGATTAATATACCACAGTTTTACTGTAAAAATATAGCTTAATGCCAGAATTACTTACATTTTACACATTTAATGTTTCTCTTAAAGCATTACATTTAATACTTTTATATAAGAGGAAACGAGTAAGATAAGCATCATTATATTGATCACACGGAAAACTCTTGCTTGTTTGGTAGCATTCATTTCTAATTTTGTACAAAATTTATCTGCTAATGTATTGAAAATGAATAAAATGATGAATGCGTAAAATAGAAAAATAATAATCATATCTTACAACCTCCTCGGGGAACCTAAATATTCTAACAAAGATAATTATGCTTAAAGGATAATTATCATTCATAAAGTGAAAGCTAGTAAACTAGTTACCTATAAAATACTGTAACAAAAAATTCAATATATGGATAGTATAAAAAAGAAGGAGTGTTATAAACACACCTTCTTAGTTTGCTTTTAGCAGGATATCAAAGCCTTCATCACCATTTTCAACAAATGCATTTTTAGGTGCTTTTAGAGAAATGCGTATGGTTAGAAAATCAAGAAAGGATATCCCGATATTTAATGATGTTAGTAATAGAGAATAAATATAGATACTTGGGAAAAGTAATGTTGTAATTATACCAGGTATCGTAATCAGTATAGTTGGTGCTAGAGCTGAAATGATAAAACTGTTCTTACTAATATGAGAATTGGTATAGAAAGTAAAAAACGGTAAAGCTTTTTTTCTTACTATTATTAAATTTATTCGTCTTTTTAGTAAAAGTAATGGTAAAATATGCATAAATGAATGAAGGGTTGGTAATAAAATGATTGCAACCAAAAATAGGATGATTACTGATTCGTTAATCTGAGTATCTTGGTGAAATATGGAAAATGGTACGTTTAATATGATAAATGACAATAAGGCTGTAAATATAGATATTAAATTAATCCATTTAATTCCGTATTGTTTATCTAAGTTAACAGACTTCCAGCAGTTCATCTTATTAACCCTCCTCTTCATTCTGTAAATGTTTTCTGTGTGTCACTTGCCTAATGCATGTATATTCTAATTTTATTACTTTCAATATCAAATAGTATATTATTAGTTAGAAAATCAGTTACTTTTTTCAAAATCCTAATTGATAATAGTATTTAGACTGGAAAAATGCAATACCTTTTACGAAAAAAATATAGTTTAAAATAATGCTAATATTAAATTGTATTCAGATAATTATTAATCGAATGGGGTTAAGGAGGATGTTGAACATGCAATGGGATAACAATTTGGCTACATTTCAATTACAATTATTATCTAAAATAATCGACATCAATAAATTCCCTTTTACCAAGCTTGTTATGGAACATAGGTTGACAGAAGATGAATATAATAAATTATTTTCCTTGCTAGAAGACATGAATAGAGAATACAGGCAGCAAAAGGAAGAAGGGTTACTTAATTATTCATCCCACTTGGTTAAATTTGCGGGTATGTTAAACGAAAAATTAGATCCAACTGAAACAGTTTATGCACTACATAAAGAAGGATATTATCCTGAATTATTAGGAGAATTTATTCGGTTAATTAAAAAAGATGGCTTGTAGGTAATTCCAGTCCTACTTGCCATCTTTTTTAATTTCTGAAACTTCTTTAAAGAATTGATATAATCTCTCGTGAAACTCTAGTAAAGTATGGAGTTTATTTTGAATCATTTCATCTTTTTTATCACTCTGTATTTGATCAAAATCCTTTTTTAATTCAATCAATGCATCTTTCCGGACTTCCGTAGTATCAGTCCATTTCTTCATATAAAGGCTTAAAAACTGTTTGAATAAGTGATTGTTTACTTGGAATAAATCTTTTCGAACGCCTTTTTTCCAAACGCGCTTTACTAGATTTAACTCAACTAAGCTACGTACGCTTGTACTCATCGAGGTTTTACTCTTTCCTAATGCATCACTCATATCATCTAAAGTTAACGGTGTTCCTTCTACATATAAATAAGCAAAAACTCTTGCTTCGATGGGGGTTAAATCAAATAATTCTACTGTTTTTGCAAATTCTAGTAAAATTCCGTTCTTTATTTTTTCGTTGCTGTTATTCAACATGCAAACCTCCTAAACTAACCCTATTATAAGGTTACAATAGTCTGCCAATATTGAAAAATGGATAGTTGGTAGGCATTTTGGAGTAATATCGAGTATTTATAAGGAATCCTATTGTTTAGTATGTACAGTTTAAACTGTATAAAAAATATAATCGAAAATAAAGGAATACAAAGTTTGTCCAGTACATATAAAAGGATGTATAGTATTAAAGGTAAGCGGTGCGGCACGGTTTGTTTTTATACAATCTATGAATCTACAATTTACATACTACGTTAAATGTATGTCGAAAGAGGTGAAGGCTTTGCCAATTATTGAAGCAAAAAACCTGACAAAGGTTTTTGGTAAAAATCCAAAACAGGCAATAGATCATTTGGATAGAGGGTTATCCAAAGAAGAAATATTAAAGAAAACAGGAAGTACTGTTGGTGTAAATAGAGCATCTTTTACAGTTGAATCAGGTGAAATCTTCGTAATTATGGGATTATCTGGTAGTGGTAAATCCACGCTGGTAAGATTGATTAATCGATTAATCGAACCAACTCAAGGATCCATTCTTATTGATGGACAGGATTTAGCAAAAATGGACAAAAAAGAGCTTCGTCAAGTTCGCCGTGAAAAGCTCGGTATGGTATTCCAACGTTTCGCACTATTTCCGAATCGTACCGTATTAAAAAATGTGGAGTACGGATTGGAAATTCAAAAAGTAGATACCGAAGAAAGAATGAAAAAAGCACATGAGGCCCTTAAATTAGTAGGCTTAGAAGGATACGCAGAACAAAAACCTGAACAACTATCAGGTGGTATGCAGCAACGGGTTGGATTAGCAAGAGCGTTAGCGAATGATCCAGAAGTTCTCTTGATGGACGAGGCATTTTCTGCATTAGACCCTCTAATTCGTAAAGATATGCAGGATGAATTAATTGACCTGCAATCAACAATGAAGAAAACAATTATCTTTATAACACATGACCTGGATGAAGCATTACGTCTTGGGGATCGAATTGCATTAATGAAAGACGGTTCCATTGTGCAAATTGGGACACCTGAAGAAATCTTAATGAATCCAGCAAATGATTATGTGGAACGCTTTGTTGAGGACGTAGATCGTTCGAAGGTCCTAACTGCTGGGCATATCATGAAACGACCAGAAACGATTAATATTGAAAAACACGGCCCGCGTGTTGCGCTAGAGCGTATGAAAGAAGCTGGAATTTCTAGTATTTTAGTGGTAGATAGTAAACGTAATCTGAAGGGATATGTCACTGCTGACGATGCTTCAGAAGCAAGAAAGAAAGAGGTTCGTGATCTGAAGGAAATACTTCGAACGGATATAAAGCAAGTAAATAAAGAAACTTCCATGCAAGACATATTTAATGTAATCAATGGTTCACCGGTACCTGTTGCAGTGGTAGAAAATGAAAAGCTAGTAGGTATTATCGTACGTGGTGCTGTCATTGCTGCACTTGCAGGAGATAGTGAGGTGAACTTAGAACATGCTTAAAGAATGGTTTACAGAAGGGATACCGATTGCGGAAGGGACGGAATGGGTAACCGATAAAATAACAGAAAAACTTTCATTCTTATTTGATCCGATAAAAGAACATTTTGGAAATTTCATGGATTTCTCATCTGAAATACTGATGCTAGTACCACCAATCATTGTTATTATTATTGTCGCATTAATTGCATTCTTTATAAGTGGTAAAAAGTTTGGATTAGCAGCATTTTCTGTTGTTGGTTTATGGTTAATCGATAATCAAGGTTATTGGGAACATCTAATAAGCACTTTTACTTTAGTTTTAATTGCTAGTTTATTATCTGTCATTATTGGTGTTCCTATAGGTATTCTTATGTCTAAAAGTAAAACTGCTGAAGCGATTATAAAGCCGATTTTGGACTTTATGCAGACGATGCCAGCATTCGTATATTTAATTCCAGCAGTTGCCTTTTTCGGAATTGGGATGGTACCAGGTATATTTGCGTCACTGATTTTTGCAACACCACCAACAGTGCGGTTTACAAACTTAGGTATCCGCCAAGTTTCTAAAGAGCTTGTTGAAGCATCAGAAGCGTTTGGTAGTACTGGAACACAGAAATTACTAAAAGTAGAATTACCAATGGCTAAAACTACTATTATGGCAGGTATTAATCAAACTGTTATGCTTGCTTTATCAATGGTGGTTATTGCATCGATGATTGGGGCACCTGGTCTTGGACGAGAAGTGTTATCCTCCTTACAACGTGCCCAGGTAGGAACAGGATTTGTTGCTGGAATTGGAATTGTCATTTTAGCTATTATTATTGATCGCTTTACACAGAGTGCAAATTCAAAAGAGCAATAGTAGTAATTTATTTTTAATTGCTCCACTAATTAAGTTGGTACCTTTTCTTAGTTGAGAAGTTCCATATATATCATAAAAAAGGGGAGAGATTATTTTGTTTAAAGGTAAATGGAAAAGTCTTGGTGTAGCATTAGGACTTTCTTTAACATTAATTGCTGCAGGATGCGGATCTAATGATAAAGATTCATCTGATGGAGCAACAAATGATAACGGAGAAGTAAATTATAGTGAAGAATTAAAGTACACTATTACGGGCATCGAAGCTGGTGCAGGAGTATTTCAGACTTCTGAACGAGCAATTGAGGAATATGGCCTAGACGGTTGGGAAGTTGCAGCATCATCAAGTGGTGCAATGGCAACAGCATTAGGAGAAGCAATTGAAAATGAAGAACCAATTATTGTTACTGGATGGTCACCCCACTGGAAATTCGCTAAATATGACTTGAAATATTTAGAAGATCCAAAAGGAACTTTCGGTGATGCAGAGATTATTGGTACAATGGTACGTCAAGGGCTAGAAGAAGACATGCCTAACGCATACACAGTACTAGATCAATTCTTCTGGACAGAAGAAGATATGAATGCTGTTATGTTAGAAATATCTAATGGTGGAGATCCTGCTGAAGTAGCTGCATCTTGGGTAGAAGAAAATGCTGAAAAAGTTGCAGAGTGGACCAAAGGTGCAGAAGAAGTTGATGGTAAAGAAATCGAATTAGTATATGTAGAATGGGATACAGAAGTTGCATCTACTAATGTTGTTGCTAAAGTGTTAGAAGACCTTGGTTTTAATGTTACTGTTACACCTCTTGATAATGGGGTTATGTGGCAAGCAGTTGCTAGTGGTGAAGCTGATGGTATGGTAGCAGCATGGTTACCAGCAACACACGGTGACTTATATGAAGAATACAAAGACCAATTAGTAGACCTTGGCGCAAACCTTGAAGGTGCAAAAATTGGCCTAGTTGTTCCAGCTTATATGGAAATTGATTCTATTGAAGATCTTGAAGCAAAATAATAAAATTTAAATAAAAGCGGACATTTATTAGTCTGCTTTTATTTATTGAAATAGTTGTTTGAATATTAAATAAATAATTACATGAATAAGGGAGTTTTACGAATTAATGAAGAAGTTATTAGTAGGATTAGGTATAGCAAGTGCACTTGTTTTAGCAGGTTGTGGTGATGATAATTCATCAGAAAAATCAAGTGATGAAAAAAGTTATAGTGAAGCAGTAGATTATACCATTACAGGTATTGAACCAGGAGCAGGTATTAGTGTTACAACTGAAAAGGCAATTGATGAATATGAGTCATTAAGCGGTTGGACAGTCGAACTATCCTCTACAGCAGCAATGGCAGCAGAATTAGATAAAGCAATAGATAATGAAGAACCAATTGTTATTACTGGTTGGAATCCACATTGGACATTTGCTAAGTATCCTGACATGAAATATTTAGAGGATCCAAAAGGTATTTATGGTGACGTAGAAGAAATTAAAACAATAGTTCGAAAAGGTTTAAGAGAAGAAAAGCCAGAGGCATTTAAATTGCTCAATCAATTTAATTGGGAAGTAGAAGATATGGAAGGGATCATGTATGAATCGAAAGAATCCGGCAACGATATTGCTACAGTAGCTAAACAATGGGTAGCGGATAATCAAGGCAAAGTTGATGAATGGTTAGAAGGAGTTAATGAGGTAGAAGGTGTTGAAATAGAGCTTGTTTCTACACCATGGGATTCAGAACGTGCTTCAGCAAATGTTGTAAAGTATGCAATGGAACAGAGAGGCTTTGAAGTTACTATTACACCAGTAGATGTTGCAGTAGTATTTGAATCCATTGCTAATGGAGATGGTGACGCCTCATTGGCCCCATGGATGCCAATTACCCATAAAGATTTCTATGAAAGCTATCAAGAAGATTTTGTTGACCTTGGTGCCAATCTTGTAGGGGCTAAAATTGGCTTAGTCGTACCAGCTTATATGGATATTAAGTCTATTGATGATTTGGAGCCAAAAGATTAATACGTATATACTAAAAAAGCTTTCTCGAGACTGATCTCGAGAAAGCTTTTTTTACCTAAGGAATTATTAAAGTGCTAGTTTTTAATTAAGCTTCTATTTTCTTATTATCATTAACTTTTTCTTCTAATTCTTTTAAGCTGGTTTCAATTTGTTCAAGATGTTGATGGATACTCTTTTGATGAGGTTCTACTGATTCTTTCCACTCTACAATTGAACTTTTCATTTCGTGGGTCAAATCCTTAATTAAAGATACACCCTCTTTAGAAGTAGCTGCAATTTGATTTTTTAGGCGAAGCCCGTCTAATTTTAGATTTTCCAGTAATTCTTTCCATTCAAGACTTTGATCTTTTACTTTTGTTCTAAGTTCTCTTCCGGATGTTGGAGTACTTAGTAAAGTTGCAGTAGCTCCAACTACACCTCCAACTAAAATTCCTAAAGCGAATGATTTACCATTTGCCAAAATAATCCCGCTCCTTTCCCACTTACTATAATTTTTCCTTGTTTTCTCTTTTTTATTATGTATATTGTTAATCTCTATAGAAATTAGCTTCATGGATTAACTAGTTTTTTATATAACAGGCTTAAAAATATATCTATTCCTATCTGTTAAAAAATCCTCTGACAGACAATGCCAGAGGATTTATCTTATCTTTCATTAGACTGTAATTGGTTTAGATCGTTTTAAGATTTGTTGAACTACCGGGAAAATGATAATCATTAACACAGTATTTAAACCAGCAGCTGGTAAAACAGCTGTTGTAAAGAATAATAAGAAAACCCCATCCATCAAACCAACGACGTATAATGCAAGGGATAGAAAAATCGATCCACTTATCATCGTACCAACTGCAGTTAAAACAGGTACGCCTATCTTAATATTCACTCTGTCTTTAACTATTAAAAATAGGGCAAAAAAGATTAAGGCTGTAATTGGTTTTTCAATAAAGTTAGCAATTTGTCCTCCAGGTGCATTTGAAGTAAGTGCTGATAATATACCTGTTGCAATTGCCAACACACCTACATACTTAAGTTTAGGAAATAACATAATTCCTATAAACATCATTGCCAACATCATATCAGGTGTTACTCCATAAATTGGTGGCATGATGAAGTGCAGTACTGCGCCAATCCCCACTAATAGTGATAAAATGACTAAAATTCTTGTATTCATTTGTACCTCTCCTCGGCTAAGCTTTTCTAAGCTCTAATTTTTTAGTTCCTCAACTGTACACTCGTTGTCAGTTGCAGAAACTTATTATTAGTATAACAAACATTATATGAAATAAAAAGAATTTATTTGGAAATTATTTGTTTTTTTGGACTACTTTATTTCACTATTAATTTCTGCAGCAATTGTTTGTAAATCTCCTGGTGTATAATCCTCTGTATGTACTGTCCAATTAGACGAAAATCCATCGCCTTCTCCATATCGTGGTATGAGGTGAATATGGATATGGAAGACTGATTGGTCTGCAGGTGCCTCATTATTATTAAGAAGATTCATCCCAATAGGTTTATATGCTGCTTTAATAGCATTTGCAATGCTAGGTACACGCGCGAATAATTCACCAGCAACTTCACTAGGTGTTTCATAAATGTTTTTAACATGTGTTTTTGGAATAACCAATGTATGACCTTTAGTCACTTGACTAATATCAAGAAAGGCATATACATAATCATCTTCATACACTTTAGCGGACGGAATTTCTCCGGTAATTATTTTACAAAAGATACAATCTTCATGTGCCATTGCCAACAGCTCCTAACTTTTTCCTCTATTGTATATAGTTGGACCGTGAGATGTAAAGTTTTATGTTGAGTTAAGGAGTATCGTAGTTACTGAAACCTAACACATTTACCTCGCCATCACCAAACTAAAAAACAGGCATCGTCCAAGTGGACGAGCCTGTTATAGAGACGGGGTCAATAAACTAATGTGGGGACTTGTAATTACCGTTATCTTGCGGTTTGCAATTTAACTGGTTTACAAAACCTTTTTGTTAGTATCCCTTGGCGTTGAGATGTCTTCTAACAAAAGGGTTTTATTTCATTAGATTATCTTTCGTCAACACCCCATTTGTTTTTTTAACACATTTTTTAGTGAAGCATCATCATTTTCCAACACTAACACCTCATTTGTGTTTAACAAATTGGTACGTTGTTATTACCCCGACCCTACACTAGTATTTTGAGCGATTTCATAAATTCTATACACAACTTTGAAAAAATAATTTAAAAATATATTGTAAGCTAAAAGTTAGTTTTTAACAATTTGAAACACTACTGCCAGTACACATATACCCATGATTCTTAAGGTTCAATGTTACTTTGTCGAAAAAGGTATGAGAGTTTCCTTTGGATTTTATACCGTTAAATGATAAAATTTTAACCAAGTGAAAAGACTAGGGGGAAAGCTTGTGGAACCGTTATTGCATATTGAAAATCTGGTTGGGGGCTATACCCATAAAAATGTTCTCCATGGTGTTTCATTTGATGTAAACGCTAAAGAGATTGTTGGACTAATTGGACTGAATGGTGCTGGTAAAAGTACAACCATTAAACATGTGATTGGATTGATGCAACCGAAAAAAGGCTCCATATCGGTAAATGGAAAAACATTTAGAGACAACCCATCAGAATATCGAAGCCAACTGGCATACATACCTGAAATGCCAATTCTATATGATGAATTAACTTTATATGAACACCTTCGATTAACTGCAATGGCCTATAATATACCGGAGGATGTTTTTGAGAAAAGACTTGAAGTACTATTAAAAGAATTTCGGTTAGAAAAAAAATTAAAATGGTTTCCAGTACATTTTTCAAAAGGAATGCGTCAAAAGGTCATGATTATGTGTGCATTCTTAATTGAACCACCACTTTATATTGTGGACGAGCCATTTGTAGGATTGGATCCACTTGGAATACAGTCTTACTTACAATTAATGGATGACATGAAACAAAAAGGTTCTGGTATCCTAATGTCAACTCATATTTTGGCAACAGCTGAACGCTACTGTGATCGATTTGTTATTCTACATGATGGAGAAGTTAGAGCACTTGGGACATTAGAGGATTTGAGGGAGCAATTTGATATGCCGCGTGCGACACTGGATGATTTATATGTTCAGTTGACAAAGGAAGATAGCCATGTTTAATTCACATGACCTTTTTATGAAGCGTTTTAATACGCATTTAAAAGATATGAGTAGGTACTTAAAGTATATATTCAATGGTCATATCGCATTTGCCATGCTATTTTTTATTGCAGCGCTTGCTTATTACTATCAGCAATGGCTAACCAGGCTACCAGAAAATTTTCCGACTGCATGGATTATGGGGATATTTTTAGGGATAGTTGTGAGCTATAGTCCTGTCCGTACTTTATTAAAAGAACCGGATTTAGTATTCCTTATTCCTGCAGAACATAAAATGAGTGCTTATTTTCGGAATGCACTTATTTATAGTTTTGTTATTCAACTTTATTTGGTAGCGATTGTTGTGGCAGCGTTCGGACCACTTTATTTTGCTTCCTATCCAGAACGTCCAGGTACTATATATTTATTAACCATAGCTGTAGTGCTCATATTTAAACTGTGGAATTTAATTGCGAATTGGTGGATGTTAAGGATAAGGGAAAAAAACATTCGTACTATTGATCAAATTGCAAGATTGCTACTAAACATAGCCGTGTTCTACTTTCTTATAAGTGGAGAAATGCTATTAGCTGGAATTACAACCATTTTGTTTGTTGTTGTTTTTTTATATGACTTAAGCTTATCACGTAAACAAACTGGACTTGCCTGGGAATTACTCCTTGAAAAGGACCAAAACCGTATGCAGTCTTTTTATCGTTTTGCGAATTTGTTTACGGATGTGCCACATTTGAAAAATCGTATTAAACCGCGTCACTGGTTAGTAAACTTTGTTGATAAACGGATTCCGTTCGATAGAAAAAATACGTATGATTATTTATACCGAATTACGTTTTTACGCGGTGGCGATTACTTATCTATGTATATTCGCTTGATTGTGTTGGGCGGATTATTTATTTACTTTATTCCCAATGTATGGGTAAAAATAATCTTTGCTATTCTTTTCTTGTATATGAGTTTATTCCAACTGATGACCTTGTATCAACATCATAGAACAATTATGTGGTTAGATTTGTATCCTGTTAAAAATGAATATAGAAAAAAAGCTCTATTAAAGTGGCTAATACAATTAGCGATCATTCAAACCATTTTATATGCAGTTGTGTTTATAGTAACTGAGGCATATTTGGGATTTATAATTACATTGCTGGGTGGAATACTATTTACATATCTTTTTACCAATGGATATGTAAAACAGAAACTGGCTTAGAAATAGGGAGTCATGGACAAGTATCCCATGGCTCCTTATTCTTTGCTAATACATTATTTAATAAAAACTAAATACAAATTACTCATTTCATATATATATCTTATTTGATTGGTACTAAGCAAAAATATCAATCCTAAATTATTTTTCCCTTCAGTAATTTTATTTCTTCTAGAAGTTACTTATTCTGACCAAAAGACTCAGTTTATTGGGAAACAGACCATTAAAAGACTACCGAATACCGATAGTCTTTGGAGTATAGGTTAGTTTTCCTGATAAGCAAAGTACGCACTGATTAATGTTTTTGCTGCTATAGGCATTGCTCTTTCATCAAAGTCAAAATGGGGGTGGTGATGTGGGAAGTGATTTCCTGCTTTTTCAGCTCCCGTGAAGAAAAATGCCCCAGGTCTTTCTTGTAGATAATAAGCAAAATCCTCACCGCCCATTACTGGAATGATTTCCTCGACTGTTTTGACTTCAGGTAGTTTCTTGCTTACTTCCATGATAAGTTCTGCTTCGGTGGGGTGGTTCACTACAGGTGGATAGCCTTTTTTATAATTAAACATGTAAGTACATTCATTTGCAATACAAACACCTTTAATGATCTTTTCCATTTCCTCGATTACTTGTTCTTGTATTTCAATATCCAGATAACGAACAGTACCAACTAACCTAGCTGTATCAGCAATTATATTAAACGCATTACCTGCTTCAAACATACCGACTGTAATAACTGCAGTTTCTAGTGGATCCAGTCTTCTGCTAACAATTTGTTGGAGCTGGGTTACGATTTGAGAGCCGATTACAATAGAATCCTTTGTTTCATGCGGATAGGCACCGTGTCCACCTTGGCCTTGGATCACAATTTCGAACCTGTCTGCCCCTGCCATCATAACACTTTTAGAAGTTTGAACAGTGCCAATAGGGATAGTTGCCCATAGGTGTGTTCCAAAAACGGCATCAACGTTTTGTAATACACCAGAATCAATCATCGGTTTAGCCCCACCAGGAGCATATTCCTCAGCATGTTGATGAAGAAAGACAATTGTTCCGGATAGTTCTTCCCGATAGGATTTCATTACTTTAGCTAAGGTTAGAAGTGTTGCTGTATGCCCATCATGTCCGCAGGCATGCATAACACCGTCCACCTTGGATTTATATGGAACATTCTTAGCGTCTTGTATAGGGAGAGCATCAAAGTCAGCACGTATAGCAATGGTCTTTCCAGGCTTAGACCCTTTCAGTGTTGCAACTACTCCGTTTCCGCCAACACCTTTTTCAAATGGAATACCCAATTCCTCGTAGAAGTTAGCGATGTATTGAGCTGTTTTATATTCTTTAAAAGATACTTCAGGATGTTGATGTAAATAACGACGTATCTCCACTGTTTCCGGATATAACGCCTCAATGGCCTGATGAATTTTTTGTAACATGATTATTCCCCCATTCCTAAATTTTTTTACTATTATAGCATCTTTTTGTAGAAAAATAATTTTAAATTACTATTAGATAAGCTATGATTGAATCAATATGAAAATGAATCTCAGGAGGTTTCAACATTTGAAAAGGCGTCAAATTGTTTTTACTTCGTTTTTAATGGTTATGTTAGGTGTAATTGGTACCTGGACTTTTAAAATAATTCGCGGGGAAATACCTTATGTGGACAAGTTGACAAGGGATCTAGTCGATACATTCCCTGATACATATATCTATACTTTCTTTCGAATGGTAACTAACTTAGGGTCAGAATCTTTTATGTACCCTTTTACTGCAGTAGTGACCATCATACTAATCATATTATTTAGGGACTGGTTACCTGGAATAATATTTGGTTTTGGTATTTTTGCAACACATCAAGCCAATAAATTAATTAAGCTTTTAGTGAATAGAGATCGTCCTTCTATATTAGAAGAAGCAAATGCAGTAGGGGAGAGTTTCCCTTCAGGACACGCGATGGTTCCAATCGTTTGTTATGGGTTGATCGCCTATTTTCTAGCTAAAAAGATAAAATCCACAACAATCGTGTTATGTATTCAAATATCCTTTGCATTGCTTGTGTTTCTAATTGGTATAAGTAGATATGTTATTAATGTTCATTATTTAACTGATATTTTTGCAGGGTTTGTGTTTGGATTTGTATGTTTGCTCTCACTTATATACCTGTATGAATGGATTAAAAAGTTGAGGACTCGGTCTTAAGTCGGAGATAAAAGCATTCTAGAGATGGTTTTCCCTTGCTTCAAAAATGACTAAGATATAAGTAACAGAAGAGAAGAAGGGAGCATTTTATATGGATGCTGTAGCGGAGCAAGCTAAGGTACCAATTTTTCATAATCGTAATTTTGTTCTTTTATTAATTAGTGCGTTATTTTCATCACCTGGCTATTTTGTCTATATTATCGGGGCAGAGTGGTTGATGCTTACAATTACGGATAATCGATTTTATTTTGGGATGTTGTTTTTTGTAGCAGCAATACCGAGACTTATTCTATTAATTGTAGGGGGATTAATTGCAGATCGAGTAAATAAACGGACAGTTCTATTTTGGTCCGATTTTACTCGAGCAATGTTAATTGGTATATTGATTCTACTAATTTTCACGGATACAGTTGCCGTATGGCATTTGCTAGTTTTATCAGGACTGTTTGGTATTTCGGATGCGTTTAGTTATCCAGCCATGCAATCATTAATCCCAACATTACTAGAAAAGGATCAATTACAACGGGGGAATTCTTTTATTCAAATGACTGCCCAAATTAGTCCTATTCTTGGGCCGGCACTTGGTGGAACATTGATTGCCCTCTTAGGTTTCACCGGTGTATTCTCTGTGGCATGTGTCCTATTACTATTAGCTTCTTTGGCCGTGTTATTTATTCGAATGAAGGAAGAAAAACAAGAAGCCTCAGAAAATCATTCACCATTAGCTGATTTAAAAGAAGGATTTCTGTATGCTCGTAAAAATGAACTTATCATTACAGTAGTAATCATGGCATTGTTCTTAAACTTGTTCTTTTCGGGTCCAATTGCGATAGGCATGCCGGTTATCGTTAAGGATGTTTTTGACGGGAGTGCGGTGAGTCTTGCAACCATTCAAACATCAATGGGAGTAGGGGCTCTGATTGGGGCTATCTTACTGGCAAGCTTGAAATTAAAGAAGCCTGGTAAAGCTGTTATTAGTGGACTTATAGGCTTAGGGGTAGCATTTGGAACGATGGGTTTATCGGCAAACATTTGGATGATGGCTGGATTAGTTGCTCTAATGGCTGTGTTAACACAAATTGTTAACATTCCATTAATTACCATGCTACAACAAACAACGGATAAGCGTATGCTTGGCAGGATGATGAGCATGTTTATGACAGTATCAACCGGACTTACACCAATTTCCTATGTTGCAACTTCATCTCTTATTGCGGTTGGTGTTAGTATCCAATGGATTATTGTTGTATGTGGATCTATCGTAACCCTTATTGCAATCTACAACTTAAGAAATAAAAAAATACTAGAGTTCAAATTATCATAAGGGAGAGAGACAAATGAAAAGTGGATTTTTCCGTTTTCTAATTGCAGCTGTATTAATTATTTTCGGTGTCGTACTAGTGTTAGAGAATATTGGTGTACTCGAATTTAATAGTGAAAACGCTTGGGGTTATATTTATCCATCCATTTTTGTACTGTTTGGCTTAAAATGGATGATTGATCGTATGAGACATCGAGGCGGAAGTTGGGTCTGGGGATCCTTCTTCTTCATCTATGGATCACTACTATTATTTGACCGGTTCGATGTAATTGAGTTTGCCTTTAGAGACGTTTTCAAACTTTGGCCATTATTAATTGTTTACTTTGGATTTCTTTTTATTGGAAAATCTACGAAGCCTAAAGTAATCATTCATAAAGGTGGATCCACGGTAGAAAAAGAAGATAATAGTTCTTTTTTTACCGTCGGAAATCATGAATTTAACAAGCCAAATTGGAAGGTTGAACCAACAACGGTCAAAACGCTTGCTGGAGATTTTTACTATGATTTCTCTAAAGCTTATATACCAGAAAAAGAGATTCCAATTACGATCAGCTCACTCGCAGGCGATGTTCATATTCTCGTTCCAGAGAATCTTGAATTTCAGGTCCATGCTTCAGTCAAAGCTGGAGATATCGATGTTGTAGGGCAGTCTGTAGACGGTATTAATCGTTCCCTAAATTATGTGACACCAAATTATGATAATGCAACAAGAAAGATTAATTTTAATTTGAAATTAAAGGCTGGTTCCATCCGAGTTGACTATGTTTAGTAGGGGAGGGAGTACGATGAAAAAACGATTTTCCAGTATTCGGTATAGTTATATAATCTCACACTTTAACGGACTTTTTCTAACCTTAATTACCATTTTAGCAATATTACTATCTATTTATGTGTTAGTAAGTCCAACATGGCTTACTTCCAATAGCATCTTTTTATTTATTGGTTTATACGCAGTTATTGCATTCTTTATTTCGGTATATGTGGGTTTCCGTTCAAGTGGAGATATAAAACAACGCATGGATTATTTATCCGTACTTATCACACAATTTGCTAATGGAAACTATCAATCTAGAATATACTTTAACGAAGGGGACGAGCTTTCACGAATTGGAAATGAATTAAATGAGCTTGGTGAAAAACTTCAAAATCAAGTGAAGTCCCTACAACGCTTAGCGGATGAGAAAGCGGAATTAGCAAAGTCAGCACATAAGTCAGCTGTTATTGAAGAAAGACAACGTATTGCCAGGGACCTACACGACGCAGTTAGTCAACAGCTTTTTGCACTGTCTATGATGTCTGAAGCGGCAGTTAGGCAAATCGAACATAATCCAGTTTTAGCAAAAGAACAGATGGTAGAAGTGGCAAGTGCAGCACATCATGCACAATCGGAAATGCGTGCACTACTACTACATTTAAGACCCGTCCATTT
Organism: Paucisalibacillus algeriensis; assembly: GCF_000577245.1. GTDB lineage: Bacteria > Bacillota > Bacilli > Bacillales > Amphibacillaceae > Ornithinibacillus. Next base: position 241,865 of record NZ_CBYO010000022.1, on the reverse strand, counting down.
ATCTGGAGATCCTCTACCAAAGGGTATTATGAAACTTGTAGAGGAGTTAAAACAAAAATCACAAATTAACTTCCAACTAGAGATAGATGAGAAGCTAACATTATCCGAAGCGACAGAAGAGCATGTGTTTCGAATAATTCAAGAATCCTTATCCAATATACTTCGTCATGCGAATGCATCTGAAGTGAAAATAGAAATTATTAAACGTGGTAATGAACTCTTTATGCATATTGCAGATAATGGAAAAGGGTTTGAACTATCCAATGATAATGAGAAAAAGACTTCGTACGGCTTGAAAACAATGAAGGAACGTAGCGAGGAATTAGGTGGTACCTTTACCATTAGGTCGAATATGGATGAAGGCACCTATATTGATATTCGAATACCTTGTTAATGAGAGATTACTATAGTAAATAAGGGGAGGAATAGAAGATGATTCGTGTTATCGTGGTAGATGATCATGAAATTGTAAGAAAAGGCATCATAGCATATTTACAGACTGACCCGGAAATTAATGTCGTTGGTCAAGCGAGTAGTGGAAATGATGGAGCAAAACTTATTTTGAAAGAAAAGCCAGATGTTGTATTGATGGATCTAATGATGGATAACGGTACGGGTATTGATGCAACAAATCAGGTGATGCAGGAATATCCAACATGCAAGATTATTATCCTAACAAGCTATTATGATGACCAACAAGTATTCCCAGCGTTAGAGGCAGGTGCATTTAGCTATATTTTGAAAACGTCATCAGCTGATGAAATTGTATCTGCCATAAAGAAAGCAGCTAATGGTGAGAATGTGATTGAACCAAAAGTAGCCAGTAAAATGATGACTAGTTTCCGGGGAGAGCAACGAAAACTTCACGATGAACTTACGGAACGAGAAATGGAAGTTTTATTATGTATTGGAAATGGAATGACCAATCAGGAAATTAGTGAAACATTGTATATTGGTATTAAAACAGTAAAAACCCATGTAAGTAATATTCTTGCTAAATTAGATGTTCATGACCGGACACAGGCGGCCGTATATGTTCATAAAAATAATTTGTTAAAATCAAGAGGGTGAAGCCCTCTTTTTTGTTTTTTATATCAATTCCTAGTATAATACTAGGGAAATAAACACGAATTGAGGAGAATACCTGAATGGATGATTCTAAGAAAAGAGAGAATTTTCTCCTTGGTATATGGGGAGTAGCAGCAGTAGCCACTGCGGGTAGTTTGTTTTTCTCGGAAGTACTGGGGTATATACCTTGTGAATTATGTTGGTACCAGCGAATTCTCATGTACCCATTGGTCATTATTTATGGTACAGCTTTATTTAAAAAAGATTTAGCCACTGCTTTACCAGGGTTATTTCTAAGTGGTATTGGCATTTGTGTTTCTACATATCATTATATGCTACAAAAATTACCTGCTTTAAATGAAGTAGGGGGTGCTTGTGGAACAGTACCATGTAATTCGGAATACATAAATTACTTTGGTTTTATTACGATTCCATTTATGGCAGGTACTGCGTTTATTCTGATTTTTGTAACTCATCTAATACTTTTAAAACAAGCTAGGGGGAAATAATCATGCAAAAGAAAATGATAGCAATTATCGCGGCAATTGTCGTGTTGTTCGGTGCATTATTCTTAGTCATTAGTTACAAGAATAATAAAGCAATGGAAAATAATCCATATGGAACAGAAGATCTGGACCAAGCGACAATCGACCAACTAAATGACCCAAACTATGGTAATCAAATTTTACCGGATGAATTAATTGAAAACGTAGAAGGTGGAGAAGGGGTAACCGTATATTACTATAGCCCAATTTGTTCATTTTGTAAGGCAACTACACCTTATCTAGTACCGTTAGCAGAGGATATGGATGTAGATATGAAGAAATTGAATCTTTTGGAATTTGCACCTGAAGTTCAGCAGTTTGCTATTCAATCAACACCAACTCTTGTACATTATGAAGATGGAAAAGAGGTTGCCCGTTTAGAAGGGCAGCAAGAAGAGGATGTATATGCTGCATTTTTTGATGAGTATGTTTTAAAATAATATAAATATAAGAGGCCCTTAATTGTGTTGGAAATACAATTTAGGGCCTCTCTTTTGGTTAAGCTATTCTTGTTCAATCATGTTATATGTATTTACAAACGGTCTATCTGCAAAATATGCTGGTGGTTTTGTTCCGGTGTGTGCTTTTTGGAACCCTTCTGAGTTTTTCCATTGCTCATAGCTATTTGCTGAATCCCATTGGGTTAAGACAACGTATGTATTACCTTTTACAGGCTTTAATAATCGAAATGCTTGGAATCCCGATTCACCATCTACTTCGCCTTTTCTTCTCTTAAAGTTGTCTTCAAATACTGGTCTACCTTCGTCTGTTACGGGGATATTATTCATGACAACATATCCCTTTTCTTGTATATCTCCTGATTGAATAAGAACCTCATAGCTTCTTCCAGATTGGAATACCTTTTGTTTGGTACCTTCATAATATGCGATATCATTGGAAGAACCAGTCATAAAGTGGAATTTGATGGCAGGGTACTTATTGGAAAACTTCGTTAAAAAGTCAATGGTTCCATTTGTCATGTAGGCATTCATCACAAATCTCCTTTCTTGCACAAATCAATTGCATCAATAATAATTATTAATAGATAACGGTTATTGCTTTAAGTTTGATTTAATTAGTCGTATAATAGGCAACGTATGATAGATGAGATGTTCATAGTATCTATTTTATCGTAAAATAGATGGAATTATAACCATCCTACTTATTGTGAAAGGATATTTTATTCCAGAACTGACTTTATTCGACAAAATATTTCCCAGGTAATATTAAATGATAATAGTGTCTATTATGTGTTGTGTAAATTAGACAAATTAATGACAAAATAGCTTCTTTCTATACATCAGAAGTCGAAATAGGTATAGTAGAATAGGACAGTTTATTAGAAGTCCTTGTTGTAATACATTACATAAAAAGGTATGGATATAGTTTGAAAGATAATCCAAAAAGGGTGAGAACATGAATTTTAATGATACGATCATTCGTGCGTACAAAGGTGAAGCAACTGATTATACGCCTGCATGGTTTATGAGACAGGCAGGTAGGTCACAACCTGAATACAGAAAGCTTAAAGAAAAGTATTCTTTATTTGACATAACTCATCGTCCAGAAGTTTGTGCCTATGTCACGAGACTTCCTGTAGAACAGTATAATGTCGATGCTGCAATTCTTTACAAGGACATCATGTCACCACTTCCAGCTTTAGGTGTTGATGTTGAAATTAAGTCTGGTATTGGCCCAGTTATTGATAATCCAATTAAGAGCATTCAGGACGTAGAAAAATTGGGAACAATTAATCCAGAAGTAGATGTTCCTTATGTTTTAGATACGATTAAATTGTTAACAGAAGAACAACTATCTGTTCCTTTAATTGGATTTAGTGGTGCACCATTTACAATAGCAAGTTATATGATTGAAGGTGGACCATCAAAGACTTATGGGAAAACAAAAGCATTTATGTATGCAAATTCTGAAGCATGGTTTGCTTTAATGGATAAACTTGCCGATATGACGATTACCTATGTGAAATCACAAATTAAAGCTGGGGTAAAGGCCGTACAAATATTTGATTCTTGGGTTGGATCTTTAAATACCCAAGATTATAGAACGTATATTAAGCCGGTTATGAATCGTATCTTCAGCGAGCTGAAAAATGAAGATGTACCACTAATCATGTTTGGTGTTGGTGCTAGTCACTTATTATTAGAGTGGAATGATCTACCGGTCGATGTCATTGGTCTTGACTGGAGAACATCCATAAAAGAGGCAAGAGAATTAGGAGTAACCAAGGTATTACAAGGAAACTTAGACCCTGCAATTTTACTTTCGGATTGGGAGATAATTGAAGCAAGAACTAAAGAAATATTAGACCAATCAAAAGAAGATGGCAGACATGTATTCAACTTAGGGCATGGTGTTACGCCAGATGTAAAACCTGAAACATTGAAGAAACTTACTGAATTAATTCATACTTATTCTAAACGCTAACTAGATACAAAACTTACATGAAGAGGTGTAGGAAAATGGAAAGAAAGAAATTAGGACTACTTATTATGGCGTATGGTACTCCATATAAAGAAGAAGATATTGAACCTTATTACACACATATTCGTCATGGAAGAAAGCCTTCGGATGAACAACTTCAGGATTTAAAAGACCGTTACAAGGCAATTGGGGGAATTTCTCCATTAGCTCGTATCACTGAGGAACAAGCAAAAGCGATTGAAAAAAAATTAAATGAAATGCAAAATGAATATGAATATAAAGCATATATTGGTCTAAAACATATCGCACCATTTATTGAAGATGCTGTTGCGGAAATGGGGAAAGATGGTATTAAAGAAGCTGTTTCCCTAGTGCTAGCACCTCATTACTCAACATTTAGTGTTAAATCCTATAACACTCGTGCTGGTGAAGAAGCAGCTAAACATGATATTAACATTAAAGCAGTAGAAAGCTGGTATGATGCACCAGATTTTATTCAATATTGGGCAGATCATATTAATGCAGAATACGATAAAATGACACCAGAAGAACGTGAAAAAGCTGTTCTTATCGTCTCCGCACACAGTTTACCAGAGAAGATTTTACAAAATGGTGACCCATATCCGGAACAATTGGCTGAAACAGCAAGATTAATTGCTGAGAAAGCTGGTATCGCAAACTATGAGTTAGGTTGGCAAAGTGAAGGGAACACTCCAGATCCATGGTTAGGACCTGATGTTCAAGATTTAACTCGTTCGGTTTACGAAGAAAAAGGATATCGTGCATTTGTATACGCACCAGTTGGATTTATTGCGGACCACTTAGAAGTTTTATATGACAACGATTATGAATGTAAAGTGGTTTGTGATGAATTAGGGGTTAGCTACTATAGACCTCCAATGCCAAACACACATCCATTATTTATTGAAACATTAGCTAAGGTTGTAAAAAGTAGAGCAAAGCGGGATGCGTAATGAATAAGCAAACCATTCTGATAATAGGCGGCGGGATAACTGGGTTATCCGCTGCCTATTACTTACAAAAAAACATACAAGAAAATAATTTACCATACCAAATTAAACTGGTTGAAGCGAATAATCGGCTAGGTGGAAAAATAGACACCTATAAACGTGACGGATTTACCATTGAGCGTGGTCCAGATTCCATGATTGCTAGAAAGAAACCAGGTGTAAAACTAGTGGAAGAATTAGGATTGAAGGATCAGATGGTTCGTAATGCGACAGGACAGTCCTATATTTTAGTTCAAGGGAAGCTTCATATGATGCCCAAAGGTGCTTTTATGGGAATTCCAATGGAGATTGACCCTTTCCTACGTTCTGAACTTGTTTCCTCATCTGGAAAAGAACGTGCATTACTTGATTTAGAGATGGGAAAAGGGGAAGAAATGGTTGACCAATCATTGGGTTCTTTTATGCGACGACGTTTCGGAGATGAGCTAGTTGATAACGAAATTGAACCATTATTATCCGGTATATATTCTGGTGATATTGATGAAATGAGTTTGATGGCGACATTCCCAAATTTTTATCAACTGGAACAAAAATATGGCAGTTTGATTAAGGGCTTAAATGAAACGATGCCTAAACCAGCCCAAACAACTGGGAAAGCACCCGGGGTCTTTTTCTCTTTTAAAGATGGCTTAGAAGTATTGGTTGATAAATTAGTAGAGAAGCTTGATCAAGATTCGGTTCTTCTCAATACCAGAGTGGATCATGTGGAGAAAAAAGAAACCGGATACCATGTGTTATTGGATAATGGTGAAGTAATTGAAGCATCTGCAGTTATTGCTACAACACCACATCAAACGTTGCCGAAGATGTTTAGTGAGTTTGATTTTCTAAATGTATTTACAGATGTTCCGTCTAGCTCTGTTGCGAATGTTGCACTTGCCTTTGAACAATCTGCTATTAAACAAGATATAGATGGTACCGGATTTGTTGTATCTCGTAACAGTGATTTTCGTATTACGGCATGTACATGGACACATAAAAAATGGCCTTCCTCTACACCAAAAGGAAAGGCACTAATTCGTTGTTATGTTGGCAGACCAAGTGATCAAGAGATTGTTGATTTGCCGGATGAGGAATTGATAGAAATTGTTTTAAAGGATCTCAATAAAACAATGAATATTACCTCGAAACCAGATTTTAGTGTTATTTCCCGATGGAAAAATGTGATGCCACAGTATACAGTGGGCCATATAGAAAGAATTCAGAAGATACGTAAAGAAGCAAATGAACAACTTCCAGGGGTTTATTTTGCAGGTAGTTCATTTGAAGGTGTTGGAATTCCGGATTGTATTGAACAAGGTGAAAAGGCAGTACATCAAGTTATTGAATTTCTTCAAGTTAAATAATAGTCACGGAAAGCGGCATTTGCTAAATTGCAAGTGCTGTTTTAATTTGTGACGAATTTTGGGTGGAATATTAGTCATTTTTTGCAGTAATTGTGTTGAACTGAGGAATGTGAGTATGCCATACATTATTTCGTGCCGTGGCTAGCATTAGAATGATGGAGAGCAGTATACCAACTTTTTATTAATTGTTATTACAATCATAAAAAATCGCCTAAGAACTAATTAAGATTTCTTAGGCGATTTATTACTTTTATAAAATACTATTCATAACTCTTTTCCAGTTCATCCACTAATGAACCAACAAAAGCAACGGCTTCACGAATTGCATCTGGCTTAGACATATCTACTCCAGCTTGTTTAATCAAATCAAGTGGTTTTAATGTTCCACCAGCTCTAAGAACATCTAACCAGCTATCAACAACAGGTTTACCTTCTTCTTGTATGCGTTTTGCAACTGCAGTTGATACTGTTAATCCGGCAGAATAAGTATATGGATATAAGCCCATATAGTAGTGAGGCTGGCGCATCCATGTGAGCCCGGCTCCTTCGTCAAATGTAACGGCATCGCCCCAGAAGTTTTCAAGGGCTTCTTGTTTTTGCTGTGTTAATACAGATGCTGTTAATGGAGTGCCAGCTTCTGCTAACTCATACACACGACGTTGGTATTCTCCCTCAAGTAAATGAGTGACAAAGTTATGGTAATACGTACCTAATAGTTGGGTGATAATCCAACGCTTCATGCGTTTATCGTCGGTATTGCTCATTAAATGATTTGCTAATAGTAACTCATTCATCGTTGAAGGAGCTTCAACAAAATAGGTTGATGGTCTTGTGTTCAATAAGGATTGATTTTTACCTGCAAGATAGAAATGACCCGCATGACCTAGTTCATGTGCTAAAACAAAAGCACCGCGCATTGTATCTGTCCAAGTAATTAGGATATATGGGTGTACACCGTATGGACTTGAGCAGAATGCACCTGTTGCTTTACCTACGTTATCAGCTAAGTCAATCCAGCGCTCATTTAATCCTTTTTCCATAATCTCTGTGTATTCTGGTCCCATTACTTTTAATGCATCTAGAATTACAGTTTTTGCTTCTTCGTAAGTAGTCTTTGGATTAAATTCAGGGTCTAGTGGCGCTTTTAAATCACAGTAGAGCATTTCATCAAGACCAAGCTTTTCCTTCTTTAATTTAGCGTAACGACGCATATGTGGTGCTAGTTCTTCTTGGATAACATTTAGTTGATTTTCATACATTTCTTTTGTTACTTGTTGAGGAGCTAGTAGCATGTCTGTGACAGATTTGTAGTTGCGTAGGCGAGCCATGGTTACCTGTCTCGTCACCTCTGTCGCATAGTTTGCAGCAAAGGTATTTTTATATTGATTTAATGTCTTTGTGAATGAATCGTACGCATCACGGCGAAGCTTCGTATTAGTTTCTAATTCAAAACGGTCTTCGTATAATGCTGCAGACATTGGTAGCTCATTGCCTTCTTCATCTGTTATGGAGTCAAAAACCATATCAGATGCTTTACTACGAGAATAAATCATATAAGGTGCACCATGTACTTCACTAAGTGCTGCCAATGTTTCTTCAATTTCCGGTGAAAGGGTATGAGGCTTCTCCTCTAAAATATCATCTAGTACTTTTTTATAAGGCTTTAGTGCTGTCTCTTCGTTTAAGAATTGTTCGATCCTTTCTTCAGGTAATGCTAACAGCTCGGATTGAACAAAGGATAGCTTCGCCCCAATACTAGCCCCTGCGGAAGATACTCTTGCAGAATCGCGTTGGTTTTCCGGATCACTTCCATCGGCACTAGATTTAAGACTAGCATATGTAAATACTCGAACTAAACGTTCACGATAGTTTTCTAGTGTTGTAAGACAGTTTAGTAATGTCTTTGCATCATTTCCTAATTTACCTTTGTACTGGGTAATTTCTGTAATGTCTTCTTGAACGGCTTTTAGTTCGTTTTCCCAATCCTCAAATGTTGGAAATAAATCTGTTAAATCCCATTTTTGTTCCTGTGGTACTTCAGAGCGGGTTAGTCTTTTAGTCTTTGTGGTCGTCATTTAATATTCCCCTTTCCCAAAAAATATTTCGGTAGTCTAAATATTATAATACAAATTTTGAAAGATGGATATGATTTTGAATATTTTTTTATTGAATTTAATTTGATTATTGGGGCGCTCTTATTTAAACAGACTTTTATAATTAGCGTGGGGATTAGATGTTAGGTTCTGGTCGCAAGCATGGCTAGAAAGGTAACAAGGAATTAGTTATCAGCCACATGAACAGTCTCATAGGCTCATGCTATACAGTTACTTAAACACAAAAAAATACAGCTATAGTTCATAGCTGCGCCGAAGTTGTTTCCTATTTTGGTAAAGCTTACAATTAGGAGGAATACTTATCTTGCGGGGTGATCACATTTTTCACAAATATTAATATAGCAATCTGCCTGTTCAGTGATATCATGACCACACTTTTGACATTTTCTCTTGGGAAGACTTTGGAAAAACTCAAGCACATTAATCATCATGGGATGGTTCCTCCTTTAACTTGGTAATTATATTGTATTATAACAGTATGCAAACAATCAATTCTGTGTTACGACAAACTTGAAAAATTTGAGGTGGTAAAAATGAAATTAACTGTTATTGGTTATTGGGGCGGCTTCCCTGCTCCTGAAAGTGCAACTTCATGCTATTTATTAGAGAAAAATGGTTTTATATTAATGATTGATGCGGGAAGTGGAGCGTTATCTAGACTACAAAAGTATAAAGATGTGTTAGATATTGATGCTTTAATTCTTTCACATTATCATCATGATCATGTGGCTGATATTGGGGTTTTACAATACGCTTTGTTGGTTCAATCATACGTTGTTGGAAGTAAAGATATTTTGCCTATCTACGCCCATACCGAAGATCGGGAAGGTTTTGAAAAATTAACTCATGAATATACAGAAGGGGTGGCCTATGATTCGGATGGAGTGTTAGAGATTGGTCCATTCTCTATTACTTTTTTAAAAACAAAGCATCCTGTACCATGCTATGGTATGCGAATCACAGATGGAGAGAGTGTTCTTGTTTATACCGCAGATACGAGTTATCAAGATGAGTGGATTGAGTTTAGTAAAGAGGCCGATTTACTCATAACAGACTGTAATTTTTATGCAGAACAGGATGGGTCACAGGCGGGTCATATGACTAGTATCGATGGGGCTAGCATTGCTAAGGAGGCAAATGTAAAGGAACTATTACTCAGTCACTTGCCTCAGTATGGTGACATACAAGATTTAGTCACTCAGGCAGGTACTGTTTTTAAAGGTGAAATCCATCTTGCTCAAGAGGGGCTAACTTGGCAGAGAGAAAAGTGAAAAGCTTAGAATCGAACCAATTGTAAAGGTCTATTGAGTACTAGTTTTCTAAGGAGAAATAGAACGATATTCTTTGCCTAGGTATTTAAATTCCGATAAACTAATAGATGGAGCTAACTTACTAATTTACAAGGAGGAGCAAACGATGAAGTTTATCGACAACCAAGGCATTACAGATCCAATGATTAACTTAGCAATAGAAGAATATATCTTACAAAATTTCGGTGAGAAGGATACATATTTACTTTTCTATATCAATAAGCCTTCTATAATTATCGGTAGAAACCAAAATACAATTGAAGAAATTAATACAGATTACGTAGAGGAAAATAATATTAAAGTTGTACGTCGTCTATCAGGTGGTGGAGCAGTTTACCATGATGAACAAAACCTGAACTTTAGCTTTATTACAAAGGATGATGGTGAAAGCTTCCACAATTTTGCAAAATTCTTAGAGCCAGTTATTGCTGTTTTAAATGATTTAGGCGTACCGGCTGAACTTCAAGGTAGAAATGACGTTGTTGTAGAAGGACGTAAAATATCTGGTAATGCAATGTTCTCTACAAAAGGCCGCATGTTTAGTCATGGTACCTTAATGCTTGATTCCGAAATCGATAACGTTGTCAAAGCACTAAAGGTTAAAAAAGAGAAAATCGAATCTAAAGGTATTAAGTCCATCCGTAGCCGTGTAGCAAATATTTCTGAATTCCTTGATGAAAAAATTACGATGGAAGATTTTAAAGAACGTATTTTAAAGCATGTCTTTAACGTGGATGATTTGAAGGATGTACCTCGTTATGAGTTAACAGAAGAAGACTGGAAAAATATCCACAAAATTTCCGATGAACGTTATCAAAAATGGGAATGGAACTATGGTAAATCTCCTGCATTTAACGTACAAGCATCACATAAATTCCCAACTGGCCTACTAGACGTTCGTTTTGATGTGAAAAAAGGTATTATCGAAAACTGTAAGATTTACGGTGATTTCTTCGGACTAGGAGAAATCAAAGATCTAGAAGAAAAACTAATCGGAGTTCGACATGAAAAACAAGCAATCGAAAAAGCCCTTGATGATGTTAACGTAGCACATTATCTTGGCAGAATTACAAAAGAAGACTTTGTAAACTTGTTGTATTAGTAAAGTTTTTATATTAAAAACTAACTTTGGCCCAAGTGAGAAAGAAAAACAGTTCACCTATTTGTGAGCTGTTTTTTAGTATGAAAAAATTGGAAAAACTCCATACTATAAAAAAGGAGGAGATTCCATTGGCAGAAAGCAAAGAAATCCCAGAATTAAATACATTTACAATATTAAATCCAAATTTTGAGATTCCAAAAGAGGTTCATCCAACATTAGGAAACCAAGAAAAACCATTACCAGAAGGAAATATTTCTGAAAAGACAGGAAGTAATGACTAAAAAAGTTTTATATATCGGTTTTGTTGAATAATGCCGATTATATGTATTAATTTGGTGATTTATCTGCTAGATTAATACATATAGCCTTACCCTTTCATTTTATATGAAAGGATGAATTTTACATGTTAAATGAAGAGTTGTATTCTCCACTTCACGAAATTACTCCATTAACATTAGCTGTTATTCCAAAGGAAGACAAAGCAGGGAAGATTCATACTCGTATACTTGAACGAGAAGCCTCCTATACGGTTGGTTATTCTCCTAGTAAGCTTATTGATTATGCTTGTAGGTTTTTTGGATCTAGTCTAAAAGGCAGGCAAGAGGGCACTCGCAATATCAGCGGAATTACACATAAAGCACCGATATCTGTCGACCCATCTAGTGGCATGTATTTCTTCCCCACGACATCACCCACCAATGCAAGATGCTCCTGGATTGCACATTCCCATATTGACCATGTAAACCGCGTATCAGATAGGTCAACAGAGATTGTCTTCAAGAATGGAACGAAGATAATTCTTGATGCATCTTATGGTTCCGTTATGAATCAAATTCATCGTACAGCCCAATTCAGATACCAATTAGACAATAGAATTAAGCATTCGCAAAAACATAAGCCTGATTCTGATCCTGGGAAAGAGCCTTCCACATGATTTCCTGAACAATTTCTTCTACTTTTTTCCGAATAGCAGGGTTAAAGTAGTTTCGTTTTTCTTCCTTTCCTTTACAGTAAAAGAGATAGGAAGAAAAAGAGTCATTTTTATTGATTAGCATCACTCGGAGCTTTTTGTTTTCCATTTTGATTCGTAATTGTCTGCGTTCTGCTAGTGCATTTGCATTCATTTTTTCTAAGAGCTGTATATATGGTTCTTTTATTTTAAAAGCGCCTTTTTGGATGTTTTGAATATCTTGCTGAATCACGACAATAGCCATGGAAAGAAAAAGGAAGCGAGAAGCAATACCTAATTCTTCATCTGTGAGATAGCGCATAAGTTACCCCTCCGGTTAGGAACATTTGTTCTTATTATACGCCAAAGTTAATCAAAAATACACTATAAAATTATAAAAAAATAATGGAAAAAATGGAAAGGGTATAGGCTATACTATACTTGTAAGTAGTGTAGGTTAATTCTAAACTTTGGTTAAAACTTTTCATAATGGGAAAATTCCATTAAAATAGAAGTATACATAAGGCCTTGGATGGGGAGATTTACATAAATGATTGTACAAAGTATAATAACAGATTGGAAAACAGCTGTTCAAAATGATGAATTAGATCAATACATAATGGAGTTATTACAGGATTATGAAAAGTTAGGTCCATTACCGGGAATTTTGTTACCGTTTATCGAAGCATTTCTCCCTTTTTTACCTTTAGTTGTTTTTGTTATGGCTAATGCTGCGGCATATGGTTTGCTAGAGGGCTTTTTATTATCATGGGCTGGTTCAAGTTTAGGGGCAATATTAGTTTTTTTGATTGTAAGAAACCTCGGAGATAAACGCATTTTTGTTGCTGTACGAAAAAATAAACAAGTAAAAAAGGTAACTAGTTGGTTGGAGAAGCATGGATTCGGGCCATTGTTTTTGCTCATGTGTTTCCCATTTTCACCATCAGCTGTCATTAATGTCGTTGCAGGTTTGTCTAAAATAAATATGTATCAGTTTATTTTAGCTGTTTTACTTGGAAAGTCAGTGATGATATTTTCAATTTCGTATGTTGGGTCTAGTATTGTATCATTTGCACAAAATCCTACAAGAACAATAGTAGTAGGGGTTTGTATCATTCTCTTTTGGATACTGGGTAAATTTATTGAAAATAAGCTTCACCAGAAATCAAAGAAAAAACTACCCGATTCGGAAGAAGTTAAATAGTAAGTCAAAACTTCTGTCTTGTACTATTATTTAGTCAGAAGTTTTTTTATTAGACTATTCTCTATGAAGCTTTTGCTATTTTGAAAAGGAAAGATAGGCTAACGCTAGGAGCAGCCCGTATACACATAGACTCTTGCGGGAGGCTCACCAGCCGCTCAGCGAGTAGGAAGTGTATACGGGCTGCGGACATTAATTTAACAACAAACTTTATGAGAAGAGAGCCTTACGTTTAAAAAGTAGGAGGTTATACGATGGGACTCCGTTTTATTTTAGGGAGAGCAGGTACGGAAAAAAGTACTGTCGCATTTGAAGAGATAAAAGAAAATTCGATTAGGAACCCGCAAGGTCCACCCATATTCTATATTGTTCCAGATCAGATGACCTTTGAACAAGAATATGCATTATTCCGAGATGAAGCATTTCAAGGGAGTATTCGTACTCAGGTGACAAGTTTTTCTCGTCTTGCTTGGCTAATATTGCAAGAAACTGGCGGAGCCACAAAACAATTTATTAGTTCAGTGGGGATACAGATGATGCTCCGAAAGATTATTGAGGAAAAAGAAGGAGAATGGCATGTATTCCAGAAAGCCGTGGAAAAACAGGGCTTTTTGAGTCAGTTGGAGAAACTCATTACCGAATTTAAACGATATGAGGTTACCCCTGAAACGCTCCTCGCGCAGAAGTATCAAATTAACCAGTATGCGCATAAGGAGCCTGGAGAACAGGCTCTAATTAGTAAATTAGATGATTTACACTATATTTATGAAAAATTGGGACAAGCACTTGCCGGTCAATACATTGATAGTGAAGATCAATTAAGCCTTCTTGCTGAAAAAATTACGGAAGCAAAATCATTGGAGGGAGCCGAAATCTATTTTGATGGTTTCCACCGGTTTACTCCTAAAGAATTAGTAGTGGTAGAAACGTTACTTAAAAAATGTGACCGTATTACGGTTACCTTGACCGTAGATGATGCCGATAACCCTAATTTCTCTGATATGGATCTGTTTCACCAAACAAAGGAGACCTATCAGGTTCTCAGACAAATAGCCGAGGTTAATGCTATTGAAATTGAAAGCAATATTATGTTAGATCCGATTGATGGTGTATTTCATGAAAAACCTTATTTTGCCCATCTTGAACGAAACTTTGATATTCGTCCAGCGCCAAGTTTTAATGGTGATGCCCCAATACAAATTGCAGAGGCGGTTCATCCCCGTGCTGAAATAGAGGGAGTCGCCCAAGAAATTTTACGTTTAGTTCGAGAAGAAAATTACAGATATCGGGATATAGCGGTATTAATTCGTCAAACCGAAACCTATCAAGATATTATAGGGACTATTTTCGAGGATTATAATATTCCTGTATTTATTGATGAAAAAAGATCTATGTTAAACCATTCTCTAATTGAATTTATTCGTTCTGCTTTAGAGGTAGTAGATGGGAATTGGCGTTATGATGCAGTTTTCCGTATGTTGAAAACAGGATTTATACCTCCTTCAGATGAAAAATACCCATTAACTAATGATGCGATTGATGAGCTGGAGAACTATTGCTTAGAGTATGGAATTCGTTCAAGAAAACAGTGGATGTCCAAGGAGAATTGGATATTCCAACGTTTTCGAGGGTTTGAACGTGTAGCACAAACCGATGCGGAGAAGGAAATGCAAACAAGGATTAACCATTATCGCAGGCAGATTGTCCAAGCCCTGGGAGAATTTGATGAGCAGATTCGAGCAGCAACAACTATTCGAGAGCTTTGCATGAATATGTTTATGTTACTAGAAAAATTGGGAGCTCCTGAGAAACTAGAAGAGATGCGTAATCTCTTTGACCAAAAAGGACAGCTTTCTAAAGGCCGAGAGCAGGAGCAAGTGTGGAATGCGCTTATCCACTTATTTGACGAAATGGTGGAAATGGCAGGAGATGAAGAAATGAACCTTGCGACCTATCGTGTTACGTTGGATGCAGGTTTAGAGACACTGAAATTTTCCCATGTACCACCAAGCATTGACCATGTTATTGTTGGAACAATTGACCGATCACGTATTAGTGATATCAAATGTTCATTTTTAGTAGGTGTTAATGAAGGGGTATGGCCATTAAAACCTCCCGCAGATGGAATGATTAATGAAACGGAACGTGAGCTTCTAGCTACCCATGGGATGAAACTTGCTGATACTAGTAAACGTCAGCTTTTAGATGATTGGTTCTATATGTATTTAGCTTTTTCGTCAGCAGCTGATTATTTATGGATTAGTTACCCGCTTAGTGATGAAGAAGGTAAATCAAAAATGCCGTCCCAGTTAATCAAGCGGATAGAGGATATGTTCCCTGCTTGCAAGGGGCATATATTATTGCAGGATCCAGATGAATTATTCGAGGCAGATCGTTATATTACGTCACCTGTAAAAACAAGATCAGCATTAACCGCGCAGTTAGCGCGAAGTAGAAAAGGTTATCCGGTTAAGTCAGTTTGGTGGCATGTTCTGAACTGGTATATGATTAACCAACCAAAATATGATACAACCTATAATATTTTACAGAGTCTATTCTACGAGAATACCCCTTCTGATATGGCAGAAGAAGTAGTAGAAGAGCTTTATCCAAAACAACTGTCAGCAAGTGTATCACGATTAGAGACCTTCTATAGCTGTTCCTATCAGCACTTTGCAAAATATAGCCTTGGGCTTGATGAAAGAAAAACCTATAAATTGGATGCACCAGATATCGGCAATCTTTTCCATGAAGCATTAAAAATAATTACGGAATGGATTCAAGAAGAGGGAAAAGACTTTGCGCATTTAACCAAAAGGGATACAGAACAATATGCTGAACGTGCGGTATCAAGTCTGGCACCAATTTTACAACATCAGATTTTACACAGTACGAACAGGTATAAGTACATTCAAAAGAAACTACAAGATGTTATTGCTCGGGCTGCATATGTGTTAAGTGAACAAGCAAGATTGAGTAACTTTTCACCAGTTGGATTGGAACTAGGTTTTGGTACTAAGGGAGATAAGCTAAATCCGGTGACCTTACAGCTGCCAAATGGTTATGAAATCAAACTTCGTGGTCGTATTGACCGGGTAGATAAGGCACTAGACCAAGAGGATTTATATTTAAGAATCATTGATTATAAATCGAGTGCTCGTGGTCTTGATATGGTGGATGTTTATTATGGTATTGCGTTACAAATGCTAACCTACTTAGATGTTGTATTGTCGCAGTCTGAGCATTGGTTAGGGAAAAAAGCTACACCCGCTGGGGTTCTGTATTTCCATGTTCATAATCCAATGATTTCAAGAGAATCTAGTGTTTCAGATGAAAGACTAGAAGAAGAACTATTTAAAAGCTATAAAATGAAAGGCCTACTCATTAATAATGAACATGTTGTTCAGATGATGGATACGTCATTAGAGACAGGTCATAGTCAAATTATCCCTGCCGAGCTTAAAAAGGATGGTAGTCTGGCATCAAGGTCAAAAATTGCTAGTCGAGAAACCTTCTCAACCTTACAGGAACATATCCATAGTCTCATGTACCATGCGGGTATTGATATAACAAGTGGAGCTGTCCATTTAAACCCATATCAGCGTAAACAAAAGGTTGCTTGTACGTACTGTCCATTTCTATCAGTATGTCAATTTGATACGTCATTAGAAACAAACAACTTTAGAAGATTATCTGAAATGAAGGAAGATGAAGTTTTAGAAAAGCTTACCAAGAAGGAGGATGATATCATTGGTTAAATGGACGAAAGAACAAGAAGCGGCTATTTATACAGAAGGTAATGATGTACTAGTTGCTGCAGCAGCTGGTTCAGGTAAGACTGCTGTTCTTGTAGAACGTATTATTCAAAAGCTATTAAAAAAAGATAATCCGGTTGATATTGATTCCCTTCTTGTTGTTACATTTACAAATGCGGCAGCACAAGAAATGCGAAACCGGGTAGGGCTAGCGCTTGAGAAGGCGTTAGAACAAGACCCTAGCTCGGTCCATTTGAAAAAACAATTATCATTACTACAACGTGCTTCGATATCCACCTTACATTCGTTTTGTTTAGATATTGTGAAGCAGTATGCTTATTTAATTGATATTGATCCAAGCTTTCGAATTGCAAATGATATGGAAGCGGATCTAATGCAGCAAGATGTCTTATCAGATTTATTTGAGGACTGGTATGGAAGAGAAGGCGAAGACCAGGAAAAGTTCTTTGAAGTAGTGGAACGGTTTTCTGGTGACCGCAACGACGTAGATGTTGAAAAATTAGTACTTACTCTTTATAATTTTTCGGTACAAAATCCGTGGCCAAGTGTTTGGTTAGATGAACTGGCAGAAGTTTATCAGATACCAGACAACTGGGCAGAAGAAGATTTAGCTTGGTTAGAGATTATTAAAAGGGAAGTTCGGGATAAGTTTAGAGGGATTGAACAAGAAATGAATCACGCCCTGAAAATCGCCATGGAAAGTGATGGGCCATATCATTATGTGGAAGCAATTGAGGCTGACATAGCAATGATGCAAGACGCACTTGCTCATTTAGGAAGTTGGGATGAGATACAGTTATTTATGAGTAATAGTACATTTGTTCCACTTTCAACAAAAAGGCCAAAAGTGAATAAGGATAAAAGAGAAAAAGCAAAGACATTACGTGATGGTTATAAAAGTAAATGGAATAAAATGAAAAGCAACTGGTTTGAAAGAAAGCTAGCCTCACATGTGGAAGACATGCGTGAGATAGCTCCAGTTGTAAAAACTTTAACAGAGATTGTAAAAGAATTTATTAACCAATTTGCAATCGCTAAGCGGGAAAAATCAGTGGTGGATTTTTCAGATTTAGAGCATTTATGTTTACAAATAGTATTGGATGAAAACTCAACGATTGAGGATCCAAAGCCATCAACTATTGCGAAAAACCTACAAAAGCAATTTAGTGAGCTACTTGTTGATGAATATCAAGATACAAACCTTGTTCAAGAGACCATCATCACATTAATTAGTGACCAGGTTGGCCCGGGAAATATGTTTATGGTTGGGGATGTGAAACAAAGTATTTATCGCTTCAGACATGCTGAGCCATCATTATTTATTGAAAAATATAAGCGTTTCGCTAAAAATGATAACCCTGCTACTCGAATTGATTTAGCTAGTAATTTCAGAAGTCGTGAACTAGTACTTGTTGGAGCAAATTATATCTTCAGACAGATTCTTGATGAAAACCTGGGAGAGATCAATTATGACAAGGATGCTGAATTAATCTACGGTAATAAAATGTATGATACCTTGCCATTAAAAGAGCCAAATCCCGAGCTTATTATAATCGACCGTGAAATGCCTGAGGAAAAGGAAAAGTCAGTCGATGAGGAGAATATGGAAGAGGAAAATTATCAAGATCTTGAAAATGCCCAGCTAGAAGCTAGAGCCTATGCCATGAAAATTAAAAAGTGGATAGGCAATGAAAATAGTAGCCCGCTTCAAGTAGTGGATAAAGCTAGCGAAACCATGAGAGATGTACAGTATCGAGATATTGTCATATTACTTCGTTCAATGACCTGGGCTCCTACAATCGTAGAAGAATTGAAAAAGCAAGGTATACCAGTTTATGCAGAACTATCGACGGGTTATTTTGATGCAATTGAAGTAAAAATAATGCTAAATCTATTAAAGGTAATTGATAATCCTAGACAAGATATTCCACTAGCTTCGGTACTAAAATCGCCCATTGTTGGCTTAAATGAAAATGAGCTAGCAAAAGTCCGCTTAGCGGATAAACGAAGCACATACTATGAAGCATTAGATAAATACCGTAGAGAGCATCATGATAATCTAACAACTAAATTAGACCGATTTAAGCAATTGCTAGAACGTTTCCGATTGGCATCAAGACAAGGAGCACTCTCAGAGCTTATATGGCAAATATACCGTGAAACTGGGTACTTTGATTTTGTTGGTGGTATGCCAGGCGGACGACAACGCCAGGCAAATTTAAGAGCTTTATATGATCGTGCTAGAGGCTATGAAACTACTTCTTTCCGTGGATTATTCCGTTTTCTTCGCTTTATTGAAAGAATGGAGGAAAAAGGGGATGACTTAGGTGCAGCAAGGGCTTTGAGTGAACAGGAAGATGTTGTTCGTATTATGACGATCCATAAAAGTAAAGGGCTTGAATTTCCTGTAGTAATTGTAGGTGCTGTAGATAAGCAGTTTAACATGATGGATTTAAATCAGAGATATTTACTGCATAAGGATTTAGGTTTTGCATCAAAATATATCGATCCAGTAAAAAGAATTACCTACCCGACTTTATTTTTCCATGCCATAAGAGAGGAAAAACGAAGAGAGTTGTTAGCTGAGGAAATGCGTGTACTATACGTAGCACTAACCCGTGCAAGAGAAAAACTTGTGATGGTTGGTAATGTTGCATCATTTGTTAAAAAGCAGGAAAAATGGCAGTCCATCATGGAGCATTCAGAGTGGATTTTACCTGCTCATTTTAGAATTCAATCTAAATCATATCTAGACTGGATTGGACCTGCTTTGATGCGTCATCAGCATACAGAAGTACTGCGTGCAGAGGATTTAAGGGATAGAGTGCTAGAAGAAATACGAGTTGATCCTTCCGAGTGGGATATAACTATTTTACATGGTAGTGAGCTTGCGAATCTGGATGAAGAGTCTATCGAGGAAGATCTACAACTCAGGGAAAAGATCCAAGCTTGGCAACCTGTTGATTTAGAAGATGAGAAACTTGATACGCTTGTTGAAAAGCGACTATCTTATAAATACCCATATGTTGAGGCTGCACATTCACGCGCTAAACAAAGTGTAACTGAAATCAAAAGGCAACGTGAAATTAAAGACGAGTATAGCGCAACACAACTTGTACAGCCATTTAAAACGCCAATAGTCAAAAAGCCTGTTTTCATGCAAAAGGAAAAGACGCTTTCTGCTGCTGAAAAAGGGACAGCAATGCATACAGTGATGCAACATATTCCATTCCGTCGAAAAATGGAACGAGAAGAAATCCTTGAATTTGTAGAGAGTTTAGTGGAACGTGAAATTTTACGTAGACAGGAAGCGGATTCCGTTGATATAAAGGCAGTTGAGAAGTTTTTTGATACGGAAATTGCGCTGGAAATGCTACAGGCAGAAAAGGTTTATCGCGAGGTCCCGTTTAGTATCACACTACCGGCAAGTGATGTCTATGCTAATTGGAAAAGTGATACGAATGAGCAAGTTCTGGTCCAAGGGGTGTTCGATGCAGTGATTCCTTCCGGTAAAGGTTGGATAATCTTGGATTATAAGACAGATTCTATTCAACAAGATGAAGTAACAGATACCATTATTGAAAAACTTATCAATCGATATAAAGTTCAGCTATCCTTATATCGACATGCACTTGAGACAATATGGAAATCACCTGTTGAGGAAACCTATCTCTATTTCTTCAGTAAACAATTATTAGTAAAAGTTCCGAATGAGTAACAGCAAAAATCCGTCTCCTTGCTACAGGTAAGAGACGGATTTTTCTTAAGGAAAAAGTTATATGCAATGATATCTAGCTTCATGCAATTTTTATGCATTTGCTGTTTGATTTTGGTCGTTGACATCTGGGTCAATTGGGTTTGTTAAGCTTGCACCTGTATTAGTATTGATAAAGTCCCCGGTATTTAAAGATCCGGATCCAGCACTTGTTTTGGAGGTGCTTTTTGGAGATAAATAAAAAGAGTCTCCAAAATTAACTACTCCTCCGCTTATACTATTGATTTTAATTGGTCCGACGATTGATGGCATAGAGTACACCTACTAATAATGAATTTATTATAAAATATGATGAAATGTATAAATCCGTGTTCAGTGGTGTGTCCTATTTTCTTCATCCTGCAAAATGCGAATATGCTTGATTCGAGATTCGGCATTAATTTTCTTAATACCACCAAACTGTACGGTAGAAGCTTGGCTGACACCGGTTATCGATACATTTTTAACTTTTATGTCACCATCATGGTGCTTGTAATATGTTTCAACTGGTATCGATATCTCTATCCAATTGGCATCCCTTTTGAAAATAGAATAATCTTCAAAATCATGAGAATAAGTTTCATTCCAAACATTTGATTCTCGTTGTACAGCAATTGCTTTAAATCTTGGATTAAAATGTACTGTATCCCCTATATTAAAGATAGAACTACTTGCTATGGAATTAGTTGCACACATGTGTAGATGAACTAAACGATGATTCAATTTCATCACCTCTGTTTACGTTTGAGGAGCTAATGGGACCAGGCTTCCGACAATGTATGACTCAGGAGGTGTATCAAAGAAAGAGGATAGTTTTATCTCCTCGTTATCTCCAATTAAAAATACCGATGAGGAAGCCACTGTTTCAATAGCTACGTTTCCGACACATAACCCCCAATTATGAACTTCAATATTCATTAAGATTCCCCTTTTTGGTCTTCCGATTTTTCTATAAAACGTTGTAAAGAATGATAGACTTCCTTTTGAATATGATCTGAAATAAAGCTTTCTAATTGTTGGGGATGATTAATTTGATGCTTCTCTCTAGCTTCATTTTCATAAAACTGAATCCGATCTGGTATTTGACCTAGAATATCGTGAATGATATCGCCTTCTAATTTATGGTCAATTGGCTTTTTGTATTTCTGGGCTAATTCTCGTATCATTTTTGGACCACGTTCATTAACAAATTGATTTAATTGAGGAACGAGTTGTTGATTCACTGGATTTACTACAGTGGACTGTTTTACCGTAGGGATACCCAAATCATCAATATTTGCTAACTCATTAGGGGATAGTCCAATATGAAGTGTGCCATCTAATCGTTCAATTTTAAGTTGGTCAAAATGATATTCTATTTTATCAACAGTCAAACTATTATTTTCTTGTATTTTTTTTTCAAGTTTAAATACCCTTTCTTCTAGCTCCTTAATTTTCTCATTCTGTAGTTGTTGATTTTGCTGAAGTTGATACATGTAGTTGTTCCACTCGTACATCATTAGCTCCCCCTTGCTTAAATGTATAGTAGTTAGTATGAGATTAGGCAAATACCTAAAGTATCTTATGCACCGTAGTGAATTTTGTGCTACCTATTCTATGGAGAGAGGGGAACGAGTGGCGGAGCCTCACTAACTGCGGCCGCTTCTTCAGCAGGCTCGGTAAATTCACCGGTATTATAAAGCTCCGACTGTGCTTGTATTGCCCCAGTACTGCCGATTTGCAAGACTGAGGAGTTTGAAATCACACCTACTTTTAATAGATTAATATGAATGGATTGATGAACCGTAATATTCATGTGTTTTCACCCCATTAGGTTGTCGGTTGATCAATAAAGTCTTTGTCATACACATACGTATGTGATTGGTTAAGATTAATTCGATTTCCATCTCCAGTATTAAAGGATCCTCCACCAGCATAAGTTTTTGCACTACTCTGTGGATTCATGGAATATACATCACCAATATTGAAAATACTGGAAGACGATACTGTATTAATTTTTACAGCTCCTACTTTTGCTGGCATAAGATCCCTCCTTTTTGTTAGTTTATGTTTGGTAGTGGATTTGTTGAAAGGGTGGAGTGGGATTTTTGCGGGATTCGAATTGGAAGATATAACATTTACCTGAGAATTGTAATTATATGACCGAAGTTGGGGAGGTTGCACCTGGAAAAATTGCAATCATAAGCTCGTTGTTGGTGAGGTTACACCCAAGAATAGTGATCATGAGCCTGAAGTTGATGAGAATCAGCCCGAGAATATTAACCATGAGCCCGAAATGGATGAGCATGCACCGGAGGACTGCAACCTTGTGCGCGAAGAGAGAAACCATACACCAGCCGTCCCCAGCAATAAACATGCTCCATACCTATCAAAAAAATGCCGCACACCTAGTGCGGCATTTACTTAGTTAACCCTTCAATACTTCCTTAATATGACCTAATGCCCAATCTAAATCTTTTTTACTGATGATTAGTGGTGGTGCGAAGCGGATTACGTTTTCATGTGTTTCTTTACATAGTAAACCTTTTTCTTTCAATGCTTCACAGTAAGGGCGAGCAGATTCTGTTAGTTCTACCCCTATAAATAAACCTTTTCCGCGCACTTCTTTAATCTTTGGATTGTCGATGCCTCTCAGTTCCTGCATCATATAATTTCCTAGTTCCAGGGAACGTTCTGCTAATTTTTCGTCTTCTAAAACATCTAGGGAAGCAATGGAAACTGCACAAGCTAACGGGTTACCACCAAATGTAGAACCGTGAGAACCTGGGTTAAATACTCCTAGGATATCTTTATTGGCAACCACACAGGAAATAGGCATTACGCCACCACCAAGTGCTTTACCAAGAATCAACATATCAGGCTCAACTTCTTCCCAGTCATTGGCAAACATTTTACCTGTACGTGCTAGACCAGCTTGAATCTCATCTGCAATATAAAGAACATTATTTTCTTTACATACCTCATATGCTTCTTTTAAGAATCCTTCTGGTGGAATGACAATACCAGCTTCCCCTTGGATTGGTTCGAAAAGGAACCCTGCAGTATTTTCGTTTATTGCAGCTTTAAGTGCTTCGATATCACCATAAGGAATTAGTTTTATTCCGGGTAGCATTGGACCGAATCCACGTTTGTATTCAGCTTCCGATGAAAGAGAAACGGCAAGCATTGTACGACCGTGGAAGTTTCCTTCACATGCAATAATTTCCGCTTTGTTTTCTGGAACACCTTTAACATCGTATGCCCAACGGCGAGCTGCTTTTACAGCTGTTTCGACGGCTTCTGCACCAGTATTCATGGGAAGAGCCATATCTTTATTCGTAAGCTTACATACTTTTTCATACCATGGACCTAATTGGTCATTATGGAAAGCTCGGGAGGTTAGTGTAACACGCCCTGCTTGTTCAACTAAAGCATCAATTATTTTTGGATGTCGATGTCCTTGGTTGACAGCAGAATATGCACTTAGCATATCCATATAACGATTACCTTCAGGATCTTCTACCCAAACTCCCTCTGCTTTTGCTACAACAACTGGCAGTGGATGATAGTTTTTTGCACCAAAGTTATCAGTTTGATTTATTATTTTTTCACTAAAGTTTGTCATAATAATTCGCCTCCTATATAGCAAATGTAACACAACTTAGAAAATTGTTAAACTGAAATTGCTATGAAGGAAAATGCAGGAATTTTAGTCTTGAATCTATGAAAAGAATAAAATAGATTATTATTGTCAATAATTTTTCATATGTAATCGTTCTTATCCATGATATGATAGAATAGATATGTTATAGACTTGTTTTAGAAATAGGAGGAAAATAATGAATACACATTTACATGTAACAGCATGGGTACTTGCGATCATTCTGTTTATTGTATCACTAGTATTACATAAGCAAGGTAAAGAAAAAGCAGCTAAAATTGTACAAATGATTCTTCGACTAGATTATCTACTAATTTTATATTCCGGTGGAGATTTAATCATGCATTACTTAAATGGTAGTGGTACGATGACTGTGGAAGCTATTATTAAAGGCTTAGCTGGAGTAGGGGTAATAGCTGGAATGGAAATGACTCTCGGAAAAATTAAAGATGGTGATCCAGCTAAAGTTGGTTGGAGCGTGTTATTAATCTCATTTTTAATCACTTTAATTTTAGGTTTTTTCCGATTAGAAGGCGGATTTATGTAACAAGTTCGTGAGGATGTTCAAGGTACAGCCCTTAATCATCCTCTTTTTTATGTCGTTTTTTCTACAATTTAATAGATTTGGTTGATTATTTAATGATAAAGGTAATAATAAATACATGTATATATAAGGGCTACGATCTATGGGAAACAACATTGTTTATGGGATCAGCCTATAAAAAGCTGGAGGACAAAGAATGAAAAGAATGTCAATTTTAAGTTTAGCGATACTGTTATTTATGAGTGCATATCCAGCAGTAAGCTTTGCAGAGGAAAATCCTATTCAAGAAGAAATTATTTATAACATTTTGGTAGACCGCTTTAACAATGGAAACCAAGCCTTTAGTGATCAAGTCCGGATAGATGACCCATATGCATATCATGGTGGTGATTTAGAAGGAATAACGTTAAAGCTAGATGACCTTAAAGACTTAGGCTTCACAGCTATCTCTCTATCACCAATTATGGAAAATACTACCGATGGTTATCACGGATACTGGGTTGAAGATTTTTATTCCGTAGAAGAACAGTTTGGTAACTTGGAAGATTTGCAAACACTAGTACAAGAAGCACATAACCGAGATATGAAGGTCATTCTTGAGCTTGTTACTAATTATGTAGCTGATAGTCATCCTATTGTATCTGATCCAGATAAACAAGATTGGATTGTTCAAGATTCAGAAATCGATATAACCAATGAACCTTGGTTAGAAAATGTTTCGGTATTAAATCAAGAAAATCCAGAAGTACAAGACATGTTAATTGATGTTGCTAAGTATTGGATGAATGAAGGTAATGTGGATGGATTTGTTTTACATGCTGCTGATTATTCATCTGTAGATTTTGTTCATTCACTAACAAGTGAGCTGAAAGCCGATAAGCCTGACATCTATTTAATCGCTGATATTCTTTCTGAAGAAGAACCTACCGACTTATGGAACATGTCAACTATTGATGTAATAGAAAATCAAGCTCTTTCTCAAGCTATTGTGGATGTATTTGCTAAAGCGGATACTCCGGTAGATAACATCTATGAGAAATGGAAAGGACTTGGAGGAGAAAGCGGCCTTATCTATGTGGATAATAAATCAATGGATCGTTTTACTCAACTTGCTGCTGAGAACAAACGTGATGATGTGAACACATGGAATCTCGCACTTGTTTATCTATTGACAACTCCCGGTGTTCCTTATATTTTTCAAGGTTCAAACATTCCAATGTACGGCTCGGGAATGGAGCAGGTTCAACAGTTGGTAAACTTTAATAGCGGTGATCAAGATCTGGAAGAAGTCTTTTCTAAGGTACTGGCGCTACGAGTAAAGTTTCCAGTTTTACAGTACGGCGATTTTGAGTTAGTTGGTTCCGATCAAGGGATGAGCCTGTTTAAGCGCTCCTATGAAGAGGAAACAATGTATATTGCGGTAAATAATGATAGTGAATCAAGAAGGGTAAATATTACAGATTTAGAATCTGATTTACAATTACGGGGTCTCCTTGGGGATGATCTAGTTCGTGAGACGGCAGATGGAGAATATAAAGTTGCTCTTGCTAGAGAATCTGCAGATGTATATATTATTGAAGAAAACTCCGGTCTGAATTGGATGTTTATTACCCCAATCGTTGTGGTTCTTGTATTATTTATAAGTGCAGTAGTTTATTTGAGTAGAAAACAAAAAAAACGTGAAGCAAAATAAGCACAAACTTCCGTAGCATTAGATTGGATCTAATGCTACTTTTTTTGTTGTCGCAATTTAGAATATTGGGTACAATTAAATGGGAATTTATGTTTTTTTATCTTGGATAATTAAGTTACTATTTCCAATGAACAATAGTTTGGGGATAGCAAATCATTATAACTGCAACGTTAGATATTAAAGCTAGATAGGATAGGTCAATATAGTAGCCAAAGAGGAGCAAATTAACATGAAGCGTAGTGCAAGAGTTCGAATTTTATTATTTCTATTAATAAGTGGTGTGGTTGGTATATTTGCTTTTATCGCTAGTGTTTTTACTTTATTATTTGGTGTACAAGAATTTTATACTCCATTCATCATTGCGGTTGCACTCGGATTTCTGTTTTTTGTTTTTAATAGCTTCTTTCCATTCTTAAAAGGGAAAATGCTTCGTCGAACATTGTTAGGGTTTGTTATAGTAGCAGTGCTTTCTGTTGTTGTTCATGAAGTGATTAGTGCCTATGATAGAGGGATTCCAACTATAAGCAATGGAGATGTGGATTTATTTGAGTATCAACCTTTTGTGGAAGATACAAAAGCGGTGAAACTTGACGAACCAGCTACCTTTAAAATGGAGGGACAACTCCTTATTATCGATGGCGCTACCGCCTTGTATCCAATTTATGCTGCTTTTGCACAAGCTACATATCCGGAAAAAGGGTATGATGTATACGCTAGTGAGGTAATGTCCAATCGAACACAAGTTGCTTATGATACATTAATTAATGGCGAGGTAGATATGATATTTGCTGCTGCTCCATCTAAGGCACAAATAAATCGTGCCAAAATTAGAGGCGTAGAGTTAAAACTCACACCGATAGGGAAAGAGGCATTTGTGTTTTTCGCCAATTCAAGGAATGAAGTTAGTGATTTAACGTTAAATCAAATAAAGGATATTTACTCTGGAAAAATAACAAATTGGAAAGATGTTGGTGGAGCTAATGATTCTATCCGAGCTTTCCAAAGACCAGCTGACAGCGGAAGCCAGACTGCACTTGAAAATTTAATGGGTGATACACCAATCATGGAAGCACCTTCGGATGATATTGTTAGCTTAATGGGCGGTATTATTGAAGAAACCGCAGACTATAAAAATTATAAAAATGCCATTGGATATACTTTCCGCTTCTTCTCCAATGAAATGGTTCAAAATAATGCTATCCGTCATTTAGCTATTGAAGGTGTACCACCTACAGAAGAAACGATTAAAAGTGGGGATTATCCAATTACTTCCGAATTTTATGTTGTCACGGCAGGAAGTCAGAATACAAATATCGATCCTTTTATTAAGTGGATTCTGTCTGAACAGGGGCAATCTATCATTGAGAAAACCGGATATGTTCCAATTGTGGGTTCATCGGAAAATAGTGAGGAAACAGAATGAGATAACGATGATTAAGGCTAGAATGTATAATAATAGTTAAGGAGTGATATTTGTGTACGAATTAAAAACCAAAGAAAATGATAGTAGTGTCATAGAATTTATTGAATCCGTAGAAAGTCCAAAGAAAAAAGAAGATGCTTATAAGTTGCTAGATATCTTTACGGAAACAACAGGTTATCCTGCCAAGATGTGGGGAACAAGTATTATTGGGTTTGGATCCTATCATTATAAATATGCTTCTGGGCATGAAGGGGATGCGCCGCTTGTAGGGTTCTCCCCTCGTAAGGCAAAGATTAGCCTATATTTTGCAACAGGAGACCCTGAGCGTGAAGAATTGCTAAAGGACTTTGGAAAACATACAACTGGAAAAGCTTGTGTGTATATTAACAAAATTGCTGATGTGGATGTAGATGTCATGAAGGCGATGATTAAACAATCCATCAAGTTTTTAAGAGAAATCTATCCAGAGGGAACAGAATAATAAGTATAAATGACTATCATGTATGTTTTGGATAGTCATTTTTTATACGATATAGGGAGGATTATCATTTGAGGTTAAAATATACGCTTGGAATTCTAGCTATTATTCTATTATTCGCATGTACACCGAAAGAAGAGGATAGTAAAAAACTTTTGTCTTCAGGAATTCAGTATATTGGTAACCAAGAAAAAATTGTTACCGAGCTAGATAAATCGGAAATTGAAAATGAAAATCTTTCCACGATAAACTTAGAATTAGAAGATTATAAATTAATCATTATTGAACCTAATTATATCGAGAGGATTAGCAAGGATAAAGTAACACAAGCATTAAACAATGATTTTTATATATTTTTCATAAACATTGAGGATAGCCGATTAATTCCAGAACAGTATCTAAATACCATTACATATAACGAAAGAAAACAAGAAAAAATCTGGACGGAACAATTATATTTGATGGATGGACAGCTTAAATCGATTGTTTTCCCAACAGAACCGAATATCGAAGAAGAGCTTTTGAACTGGTTACAGTATTTTGATAAGTATAAGGAAGATAGTGAATAGGAAGAAGGAGGGTATTCGTGGATAAACAAAAACAGGTTGTTAGTCAAGAAATTTCCAGAAATGCTTTACTGAAAAAGCAGTTCCAAACCAAAAATCATGGATTAAAATTTCAGGACTTCATAATTGTAAAGGAAAGAGGAATGGATCAGTTCCAACCACTGGCAGGGTCATATGCGGTTATTCAGTGTAGGGGGAAATACCTTCTTTGTTATAATGTGTGGCGCAATCAATGGGAAATCCCATCTGGAAGCCGAGAAAGTACAGAAACACCAAAGGAATGTGCAATTCGGGAACTTTACGAAGAAACCGGACAACTAGTAACGGATATGGAGTTTATCGGTCTTTTAAAAACTGAAAATATAGTGAGTAAGGAAGTCAAATATAATCCAGTTTATCGCTCGAAAGTAGATCAACTCAAGCCATTTCAAGATAATGATGAGACTTCAAAGATTATGTTATGGGATTTGGAACAAGAAATTGGACTTATAGACGAAGTGGATCTAGAATTTTTGACTTTATTTGATAAAGTTGATTATGAGTGAAGAAGGAAAAACAATGGGGGAATGGCATGGTGCAGCCGGAGTATGTTTGAATGAGGATTATGAGGTGTTAATGGTGCGAGCGAAAGGATCGAATGCGTGGTCAACTCCTTCGGGTGGCATAGAAGTAGGAGAAACACCTCAAGCCTGCTGTATACGAGAATTAAAAGAGGAAACAGGGTATTCTGTTAGGATTAAAAAAGATTTATTTGTAAAAGAAACAGAAATAAAAGGGATTGCGGTAATAATTCATTATTTTCTAGTTGAAAATATTGGTCAAAGCAGTGGGATTAATGATCCAGATCGACTAATTGGGGAAGCAGCCTGGAAATCTTTAGCGGATATAGAGAACCTTGAACACGCATATCCAGAGGACCAGAAAACAATTGAGAATCTAATTAAATACCAGCTATTAGAGGAGGACTAATAGCTGGTTATCCGTTATCCGTTCACGATTGTACCACCATTA
This sequence comes from Paucisalibacillus algeriensis, assembly GCF_000577245.1. Lineage (GTDB taxonomy): Bacteria > Bacillota > Bacilli > Bacillales > Amphibacillaceae > Ornithinibacillus. The sequence goes on along the minus strand of NZ_CBYO010000022.1, from coordinate 211,872 downwards.
ACATGAATGACTTGTCCGGTTACATAACTAGAATCATCACTTGCTAAATAGACATATGCTGGTCCAAGTTCTTTTGGTTGTCCCATACGTTTCATAGGAGTACTAGAGCCAAATGAGTCCACTTGTTTAGCATTAAAGGTAGAAGGAATCAATGGTGTCCATATAGGACCGGGTGCAACAGCATTGACACGAATACCTTTCCCAACTAAGGAAGCAGAAAGGGAACGGGTAAAACTGGTTACAGCACCTTTTGTAGAACTATAGTCAATCAAATCTTTGTTTCCTTCGTAGGCAGTAATTGAAGTTGTATTAATAATGGTACTTCCCTTTATCATATAAGGTAGTGCAGCTTGGGTTAGATAAAACATTCCAAATATATTGGTTTTAAACGTATTTTCAAGCTGGAGCTTGGATATATTCAGAAAGTCGCTTTGAGGATGCTGCTCAGCTGCGTTATTCACTAGGATATCCATTTGATTAAACTTGTCGAGTGTTTGGGTGATTGCTTTTTTGCAAAATTCAGGATCCCCTATATCTCCGGGAATCAATAGGCATTTCTGTCCGGATTCCTCGACTAATTGCTTTGTTGCTTCTGCATCGCTATCTTCATCTAAATAGACAATTGCGACGTTGGCACCTTCTTTTGCAAAGTGGACACTTATAGCACGTCCAATACCACTATCGCCGCCTGTAATGAGGGCAGTTTTTCCTTTTAATTTACCACTACCTTGATAGTTTTTGCTTATATATTCTGGTTCAGGGTGCATAATGGATTCAATACCTGGTTGCTGCTTTTGTTCCTGGGGCGGTGGGGTCTTTGGTTCCTTGTTTGTAGCCACTTCAGAAAACCTCCTAAAATGAATTCGTTATCCATTTTTCCCTATTGTGTGGAATCCATGAGAAGAATATTGGAAAATGTATCTCTTAAGGGGATAGAAAAGTTGGTCTTTCCCAAAAGAAAAAGCCCTTAATCAGGACTTCAGTAGACATATTCATGAGCTGATGTAGCGCCTTGTTGATGGAGGAAATTATAAATATCGCGGTAAAATTTAATATCAATTTCACCAGCGATATATTTTTTTTGGTAGTAGTCTAATATGTCGTTTAATGTTTTAGGTGTTTCCTTACGGTTAGTTTCGTAGTCAGAAATTAATTCGTTTATTAGCATATCATATCCCCCTAAAAGAATCGCTTGTACGAAAGTATATGAATGGGAGGAGGGAATCATGACAAAAAGTTAGCATTTGCATAAATACGGAAATTTGTCTTCAATAGCTGAGGATTTTGTCTACATAAAAAAGAGAATGCCTGTAAGCATTCTCTACCTAAATTAATATTCAAATGACAATTCTGGTAATTCAATCGTTTTCAGAATTTGCTTCTGATCCATATCATATACTTTCATTGTATCCCAGGAGAAAGTGTAAATTGTATCATCTACAGAAACGATTCTCCTAATTTCAGAGAGCCATTCTGGGTGCTCTTTAAAATCTCCTTGGTGTGTGATGGTATCCATTAATTTAATTCCATTTGGTGTGATTTCGTAAAGTAGGGCGCCTTCAAAAATAACCTTGTCTTCTTCATAGGTGATATCCTTTTTCCTTACTGTCTTTGTCTCTGTAAGAACTGCAGGAAACCCAAACAAGTTTTCAGTTGGATGCTTAAATAATACTTTGTGATTATATAGTAATTCCGAATAGGACCATCCTTGACCAATTACTTCAGAGAACTTTTCTTTTGGATTGGTAGGGTCACTGACATCAAAGACAGATATTTTTATACCATCGGTTTGTACCCTTGGTTCACTATTACCTTCTTCTTCAATGAGTTTTGTGTTTTGTCCGAATCCGATGACATGATTTTCATCAAGCGGATGGAGGTAATTACTAAAACCAGGGATCTTTAGTTCACCTAAAACACTTGGATTCTCTGGATCCTCTAAATCAATTACAAATAAGGGATCGACTTCCTTAAATGTTACCATGTAAGCCACATTATCCATAAAACGAACACTGTAAATTCTTTCCCCTTCGGCAAGCCCCTCAACAGAGCCAAGTGGTTTAAGGTTGCTATCAAAGGTATATAAATTATTCGTTGATAGGTTTTCTTCATCCGTAGTTCCGTCTTTAGTGGTAGCCACTCGGAATGTGTTGTTTCGCTCATCCATCGCAAACTGGTTAATAAGGGTGCCATTAACCAATGTAGAAGCATTGTATGTCAGTGTACCGTTATCTACGCTAAATTGCGTGATTTCAGTATCAACATCTTGCGGGCGCCAAATCGCAATATCCATGGCAGGTTCACTTGTTTCTGCTTCTTTGGATTCTGTGTCGGTTTCTTCTAGTTCCTTATACTTATTAACTGCTACATAGAGATTGTCATGTGACATATAAATTTGATTAGATGCACCTAGATAGGTTTCCATATTTGCTTCTTTTTCCATATCGTTTAGATCAATAGACGTTAACATAAGAAATTGTTCTTCTTTACTCTCCGGGAAGAAATACATATCCTCAAAGTCTACAGGCGTACTAGCTTCACTTACGGCTGTATCTTTTATAAATGGTCTTACCTCTACATCCTCTTCTGAACGTAAAATGTGATATGGTGGGTGTTCGTTAGCGATTACATATAGATAACCATCGAGGATTCTAGATGTATTATAACTTCCTTCTTGACTTACTTCGCGAACCTGCTTTGGTTTACTTGGATTCTTGATATTGTAGAATAAAATAGTTGTTTGATTATAATAAATTGGTTCTGGGATCCCAATTTCACCTTTCAATTCTGATTCTTCCACTTCACGTAGGGGTTCAGATTTTTGCCCAATCGTAATTAATAAATCATCTTGTACATAAATTTCTTGTGGATAAAAATTGTCAATCTTGATTTGACTGAGTATGGAACTTTTTTCTTTATCTGTGGAAGTAATAATGATGTCTCCATCGCGGACAAAGAAAATAGATTTGCCATCTGTTTTGATAATGTCTGCTTCACCAATACCTTCAACTTGAACATTTGTAGATGAAGTTCCATCTCCTCCAGCAGAACTATCATTCGATGACTCAGCAGTTTCCATGGCAGCATCTTCATTTGCATCGCTGCTAAATAGGTTAAAACCTGCACGATCTTCTCTCATCCGTTCTTTTAATAGCGTTACAAGTTGTTTTTGATCTTTAATTGACGGTAAATTAGCCATAGCAGTAAAGTTATGAGTAAATGTTTTAGGTAGCTTTTCGCCACTAGCGGTTAGAACTTCTTTCGTAATAATAATTTCGTATTCCTCATCGAGTTTATACCCTTCAACTGGTGCTCGTAGAGTTAGAACTGTAAAAGAATCATTCCACTCCATTTCAGTTGCGATTTGCACGCCGTCTTTGCTTTCAACCATAACAGTATCGTGTGTAAAGGTGTCTGGATCCATTGGTTCGGAGAAATGAACGGTCCAGTCCTTGTTTGCTAGAACAAAGCTTGTTGCAGAAGGAATCTCCGCGGTAATCTTATTGGAGAAACCAAAGAATATTATTGCCCAAACCCCTGCAATCAAGAGGATACTAACTAACCCAATCTTTTTATACAATTTGTTCACCCCATTTTAATAAAGGAAAATTTGTCCTTTATCGATAAGACGGATTGAGTAAAAAATATGTTTCAAATACGGGAAAAGGGCTTACATTAAATCATTCGACAAAAACTGGCAAAAACCGGGAAGTGACAGACGCCAATTAAAAAAACTCGGGGAGTTGTTCCCCCGAGTTTATTTAAATGATTTATTCAAGAAGAATAGTGCTAGTGTTCCTGGACCAGCGTGGGCACCAATTGCCGATCCAACGTATTCGATGACAAAATCCTTTGTGCCGAATTTCTCTTTGATCATTTCTGCTAGCTTTTCAGCCCGTTCTAAATCATCACCATGGCTAATTCCAATTACTTGATTTTCAAAGTTGCCACCACGTTCTTCCATAATCTCAAGCATTCGACCTAATACTTTTTTCGATCCACGCATTTTTTCAAGTGGAATTAGTTTACCCTGTTCCACATGAAGAATTGGTTTAATGTTAAGTAAAGTACCAACAAAAGCTGCTGTTTTACTAACTCGTCCACCACGTTTAAGATACTCTAAATCATCTACAGTAAAGATATGCTCCATATGTAGTGCGCGATTTTGTGCATCCTCAATTATTTTATTTTTACTTCTTCCTTCGTTGGCCATTTTAGCTGCATTCAGTACAACTAGACCATACCCAATAGAAGCACATTTTGTATCAATAACATGAATGTCAGCATCTGGGTATTCTTCTTTTACTTCGGCTTCCATCATTTTTGCTGTTTGATATGTACCTGATAATTCAGATGAAAATGCTAAGTAAATTAAAGTTTGTTTATTCTTTGCATACTCGGTGAAAATATTCTTAAACGTCTGTGGTGAAACTTGGGATGTTTTTGGAGATTTACCCTTTCTCATTGCATCGAAAACATTTTTTGGTGTAATATTGATGCCATCTTCATAATCTTTATCATCTAGATGAACTGTTAAAGAGACCATTTCCATGTCATACTTAGAAAAGTAATCTCTTGTCAGGTCACTTGCTGAATCAGCCATAATTTTAATACTCATCTCGATTCACCCTCAATCCTCTGAAATAATTATATTATGTTTAGTTTATAGCTATAATGGGTTATAGTCAAAACAATTGTAATAAAAAAGGAGACTGCCATGTTTTTAATAGAGGCTAAGCGAATTATAGTTGTCATACTTGGATCGCTACTAAATGCATTATCGTTAAATTTATTCCTAGAAAGTGCCAATGTATATGCCAGTGGTTTCACTGGTACGGCACAATTAATTTCAAGTGTCTTTACTGATTTTGTCGGAATCAGTTTATCCACAGGTATTCTACTATTCCTTCTAAATATTCCAGTATTCATATTAGGGTGGTTTAAGGTTGGGAAGGGCTTTACCATTTATAGTATTATTTCTGTAATATTTTCTTCCATATTTCTACAATTTTTACCGATAATCCAGTTATCAGAGGACATCATTTTAAATGCAGTGTTCGGTGGGCTTGTTGCTGGGGTTGGTGTTGGCATGACACTTAAGGTTGGTGCTTCAACAGGAGGAATGGATATTGTGGCAATGTACTTATCTCGTCTGAATGACAAGCCACTTGGGGTTTATTTTATCTCCTTGAACGCTATTATTATCGCATTGGCAGGCATATTATATGAACCTGAGAATGCTTTATATACCATGGTGGCGCTATATGTAACTACGCGAGTAATCGATGCTATTCATACTAGATTTAACAAGTTAACTGCCATGATTGTGACACGTAAAGCAAAAGAATTGCAGCAGGCTATTCATGGTACAATGGTTCGTGGTATTACTATTTTGCCGGCTGTAGGTGCCTATACAAATGAAAATAAACATATGCTTTATTTGGTTATTACACGCTATGAATTATACGATTTAGAAAGAATTATTAAGGAAGTGGATCCAGACGCATTCACAAATATTGTACAAACTACAGGTATATTTGGTTTCTTTAGAAAGGAATAGGGGATTTTTATTATGAAGAAAATCATCATTGTCATAGGATTATTGTTATTATTATCGGCATGTGGAAACGAAAAGGAAAAGGAAGCATCTGTATCCAAAACAAGTCCAGATGTATATGCAAAATTTCAAAATATTGATATTCAAATAGAGCAAAAACAAGCACGTATAGTCGGAGATGCAAATGCCTCAGGTAATGAATTTTATTATCAAGTTGAACAAGGGGAAAAAACACTGAAAACAGAAGAAATGGTTAAGGTAGGAAGTGAATGGGGAGACTTTGAAATAATAGTTGAAATTACGGATGAAATGGAACAAGCAGATGATATTGTTATTGTCCACATGTACACCAAAGATGAAGAGGGTAGTATCATAAACCCTAACTATGTGCCGTTGGACCTTGACATAGAACAAGAATAAAAACAAGGATGGGAGTTGCAAAATCCCCATCCTTGTTTTTTATTAATAACCGTGTATTTCAAAAACTTCTTTAACTCTTGGGGTAACCTCGTCCCATTCTGCATCGAAGCTTTTATTTACTGTAATGAAGTTTTGATAACCAAAGACATTGTCAACGCCTTCTAATTTCATTAAGTCATTCATTATTTCATGCTCACTTGTGTCACCAGGCATAACAGAAATACTGTTTGTGCCTTGAAATATAAGCTTGTCTGTTGTAAATTTAATAGCATTTGGATTCGGTGTACCTTCAGCTCTAACTGCCATTTTTCTACCTCCCGTGAATCTTCTTCTTTTATATCTATATTAGCAGAAAAGCATCGGATAAAAAAGGAAAATACGAAAAGTTGTTCTTATTATTGAAAACAAAAATAAAAGGTGCTCCAACTAGGAGCACCTTTTATGTGCTTGTTTCATCAGTAATACCGTTCCATCCAAAGAATGAATTGGCTATTACCATAACAAGATTTTTTCCTGAGGAATATGGAGGTTAGCTAAGTTTCTGTTGCTCAAGCTGCTGCTGTAACTGTTGTAACTGTTGCTTTTCCTCACCGGTTGCATCTTGCATTGCAGCTTGGATAGCATTTTGAGCTGCTTGTTTATCCTGCTCATTTGTTCCACCTGCAAGATTATTTGTAAATTGGGTTACAGCATCTTTTGCTTGTTGAAATAAATTGTTCTGCATTTAGAATCCTCCTACTGTATGATTATCTGCTTCTTCCTGTTTTCGTTCTGCCTCTGTGAAGGTAGAACGATATGGAAATTTTTCAGCATGTTTCTTTACAGCGTCTGCGCTTTGTTGGCTAAATCTTCTCGATTTACTCCCTTTGGCCAAGACGATTCCTCCCTTTATGCAGGTGGGAAAGGTATGATACTTTCCTATCTGCCAAGAAAAAAAGTGAACGTTTTTATCCGTTCACTTGTAGTATGGAAAAGTTCAGCTTATTTTATTGAAGGTAAAATACGGTATGGATGGCAGAAAGGAATAACAAACTTTTCTGTATAAGAAAAACTTAGCCATATAATGTCTTAGTTTTCTAACATTTACCTAACATTTGCTTTAAGATTTAAATATTCTTCTAAAAAGACTCCAATTCCATGTTCTTCGTTTGTAACCGTTACATGTTTCGCGATGTTTTTAAGTGGTTCAATTGCATTGCCCATCGCAACACCTACACCAGCATAGTCAATCATTTCTAAGTCATTGTCTTCATCACCAAAAGCGATTATACGATCCTCAGGTATTTGGTAGTAATGTGCAATCTTTCGTAGGCCAACTGCTTTGTTAATTCCTTTTTTTACTATTTCAATGATGTTCCATGGTGCACCCCATTTGCGATGTTCGATTACCTCGGCATGGAACTCGTCTAAATGGTCACGGAGAGTGTGGATGTGTTCTTCTTTCGGATGGATTAATAAGGATGTTGGATCATCGTTTAATTTACTTTTCAAACTTCCAATAACAAATGGAGTATCATCTGTTGTTTGATAAAAGATATCAATAATTTCTTGACTATATTTATCAAGATAGACATTGTCTTTGACTTCAGCTAATACATTATATACATCTAAATCATAACAAGCTTGAACGATGTTTAATGCTGTACGCTTTGACATTGGGTTATGAAGCATATCCCATTTTTTGTCTACTGGATGATGGATTAATGCACCATTAAAGTTAACCATTGGTGTTTGTAGACCAAGCTCCTTGTAGAACTGAATACTTGCACGATGTGGTCGACCTGTCGCTATGACAACAATATGGCCTTCATCCATTGCTTTTTGTAAAACTTGCTTATTTTTCGCACTAATTTCTTTAGCATCGGAAAGTAACGTACCATCCAAATCTAAAGCGATTAAATGTTGTTTTGGCATTTTTATTTTCACCTCGTATGACCTAGTTTATTAGTGTTTGCAAGATATGTAAAGGATTATAACGTAAAAAATAGTTAAATTAGTTTAACTATTTTTTTAAAAGGATTATCATATAATTAATATAAATTTATTTTACAGATGAGAGGATTATACAGAATGATTGGAATTTATAAAGAGAAAATTGGTGGGGTACCAAGTCTTATAGTTGTAGATAAAGCCTATGAAAAACAGGCTCTTCCAACAGTATTTTATTTTCATGGAATTACGAGTGCAAAGGAACATAATTTGACTCAGGGCTATTTACTGGCGGAAAAAGGATTTCGTGTGGTGTTACCGGATAGTATGTACCATGGAGAAAGGGAAGTTGGCGATATTTCAGAGGTGACCTATTACTTGTTCCAAATCGTTTTACAGAATGTGAAGGAATTAAATGACATGAAGGAAGACCTTGAAACCCGAGGTCTTATTCTCGATGGAAGAGTCGGGGTTGCGGGAACAAGTATGGGTGGAATCACAACAGCTTCAGCACTTTCTCAATACCCATGGATCAAGACTGCTGCTATTTTAATGGGTTCTCCAAAACTATCGACATTTGCTAGGGAGCTTGTAGATGTTTACGCAAAAACAGGAAAGCTTCCATTAACCGATGAAGAAATAAATCAATTATATGATACCTTAACATTATATGATTTGTCGTTACAAGCAGAAAGGTTATCGGACAGACCGGTACTATTTTGGCATGGGGATAGCGATCCAGTTGTACCATTTGCACATTCCCATAGCTTTTATGAATATGCGAAGAAAATATACTCGAATCCTAATCATTTAAAATTTATTAGAGAAAAAGGAAGAGGACATAAAGTAAGCAGATATGCTACTTTAGAAACGGTTAAATGGTTTGTCCGGTACCTGTGATTTAAATCATTTAAAAATACTCAAAAATATGTTTAAATGAAGATATGATGAAAGAAGGAGGTAATACCATGGATGAAGCGTTAAAAGAAAATCTCATGGGTGCTCTTGAAAATGTTATCGACCCCGAGCTAGGTATTGATATTGTTAACCTAGGATTAATATACGATGTTGATTTAGATGACGAGGGCGTTTGTGTTGTAACAATGACATTAACAGCAATGGGTTGCCCATTATCAGCACATATTGAAGCCGATATAGGGCGTGCATTATCCGATATTCCAGAAGTAAAAGAAACAAGAACAAATATTGTTTGGGATCCACCATGGGGTAAAGACAGAATGTCTCGCTATGCGAAAATAGCATTGGGAATTCCAGATTGATTATAAACCGACTGATAATCACAGTCGGTTTTTTTATTTTCTCAGATATTTTAGCTCACAAAGTTCATATTAATATTCTACTTGGTAAAATTAGTCACCTCCTTATAGGCATCTGAATAGTCTATTTTGTGAGGAGGTCGAACAACATGAAACATAAACATATGTACGATTTATGTAAAAGCCATATGCATTCTTATGTGTTAGCAGAGCTTGAGGACGGATCTAATTTTGATGGAATTATTACAGGATTAGATGAAGAATATGTTTATTTCGCTGTACCAATTGATAATGAAGTCACTTCACAAATGATGCCAAGTATGAGCGACCAGCGTCAATTTGGGTGGTATGGTTATGGTGGTTATCCTGGGTATGGCTTTCCAGGTTATGGATTTTATGGCTATCCGCGCCGTCGTTTTAGAAGACTTGTTTTACCTTTAGCAGCACTTGCTGCATTAAGTGTGTTACCGTGGTATTAAACTGTGCTTTTTAGGTGGATTAGAAAGTAATAAAATTTTTCATGTCTAGATAAATGCACTATTGTCTGGAAAAAGAGTAGCCAGGTTTTCTAAAACATAAGTAAACCCTTGCCAATTAAAGTTAGGCAAGGGTTTCTAAGTTATTATACAAGTTATTGTCCTTTTTTCTCGCGTAGTATGCCATCTCCAAGAATAAAAATAAAGATAGAGAAAATTGCTGCCATTACTAAAGTAGCTACTAGGTCTAATGTTGCACCGGCCATACTTGATAATACGTAAGAAAGTACAAACGTTACTAAAACTGCCCAAAAAATTGTAGCAAGATAACGCATTATGTAACACTCCTATTCTTTTTGAAAAAAATATCATAATTTCCTTTATTAAGTTTACCAAATCAATACATAAATTAAAAGTATTTCTTCATAGTTTACATAGAAAGGAGGAAAGTAAAGTGACAATTCTTATTCAAAATTGTTTTCATTGGATTGGTTATCATTATGTTAATTTTTTACTGGAAAAGGGTATAGTGGTAAAAGGTGTAGACAAGATCGATACAGAGAAGAAGGAAAATCTATATATGTTCATTGGTCGAAATAGCTCATTTGAATTAATGGATTCTCCAAAAAATAATAAAGCTAAAATTGCGATTGTCATTGGTGATTGTAATTCGGCGGCGCCCTGTATTGATGCGGAGAGAATCTTTCAACTTGATGTAAATGGTTTGAAGAATAAGATAGATAATGCAACTATTATAAAGGCACCGTTACTTTTTGGAGAATGGATGGACATGACAGAAGAGGGACTCGTGACAGGGGAAAAAATAATACGCTTTGATTCTGTAAAATTCCAATCGGAATCAGTTTACATTGGAGACTTTGTTAAAGCAACCTACCCAGTGCTGAAATTACCTCCTAATTCTTCCAATATTACTGTATTCTCAAAAAAAATTTTCTTAAATGAGTCTGTCAAACTTGAAAATTCTATTTATATTCGTGACAATGTACCTATAGAGGATAGAATGAAAAAGGTATTGACTCATTATCGACGCTATAAGAAATTTTATTAACGCATTGTATTTGAATGGAGTGCACAGACTTGAGGAGAAGATTTATCTTGGTTATATTAATTGGAATACTGTTTGCAAGCGGGTGCGCACAACAAGAGCAAGATAACTTACTAAAAGTAGGTATGATTTTAGAAGGTGAAGTTAACGAGAAACCCTGGAATGAAAAAGGGTATGAAGGGTTGCTTGAAATTGAAGAAGAACTAGGCGTTGATATTGAAATAAGAGAAAATGTTTATGCTGATGTGGAAATTTCCAAAGCAGTAAGTGAACTCGTCAACGAAGGAGTTAATCTAATTTTTGGCCATAGCAGTATATACGGTGAGAGATTTTACCAACTTGCAAAAACATATTCTGATGTTCATTTTGTATATTTTAATGGTAATTATTATAGTGAAAACCTTACGAGTTTAACTTTCAATTCCCATGCAATGGGCTTTTTTGCTGGTATGATTGCAAGTCAGATGTCTAAATCAAATCAAGTTGGAATTATTGCAGCTTATCAATGGCAACCAGAGATAGAAGGATTTTATGAGGGTGTTAAGTATCAAAATCCAGATACAAATGTGAATATGGAATTTATTTATGATTGGACAGAAAGTGAAGTGGCACTGCAAGCCTATAACAGGATGAAATTAAAAGGTGTAGATGTTATATACCCAGCTGGGGATGCCTTCAGTGAGGAAGTAATAAAAAATGCGGGAAATGATGGTTTATACGCAATTGGTTTTGTATCAGATCAAATAAACATTGAACCTGAAACTGTATTAACCAGTACGGTTCAACACGTTAATCGACTATATTTGCTTGCTGCAGAGAAATTTAACGAAGGTACATTAGATGGTGAGATTTTATCATTTGATTTTAAGGATGACTATATTACATTAGGTAAGTATAGTTCAGAGGTTCCAACATATTTTCAAGAGAAACTAAACGCTTCAATTGAAAAGTATAAAGAAACTGGCTTGCTTCCTAATCAGTACTAGGGAGAAATAACTTTTTTATTTCTTCCTTAGAAACTTACCTCTTGCAAGTCTTTCTTTTTTGCATTAAAATTAGTACCAAGTCATAATATTTGATAATAACTTTAAGTTAAGGGGATGTATATAGATGGGTGTAGGAGTTTTAGGAGTAGGTCATTATGTACCCACTAATATTGTAACGAATAGTGATTTAGAAAAAATTGTTGATACTAGTGATGAATGGATTCGTACCCGTACAGGTATTGAGGAAAGAAGAATAGCCGAGGATGATATGAATACATCCGAGATGGCATACCATGCATCTTTAAGTGCAATGGAAGATGCAGGTGTTAACCCAGAGGATCTTGATTTAATTTTAGTAGCTACAGTTACTCCGGACACACCTTTCCCATCCATTTCTTGTATGTTACAAGAGAAACTGGGTGCATGGAATGCTGCCGCGATGGATGTGAGCGCTGCTTGTGCTGGATTTATGTATGGAATGATAACCGCAAAACAGTTTATTGAAACAAAAGTGTATAAGCATGTTTTAGTTGTAGGTGCCGAGAAGTTATCGAAAATTACAGATTGGTCAGACCGTAACACATGTGTCTTATTTGGTGACGGTGCTGGAGCAGCTGTAATGGGAGAAGTTTCGGAAGGTAAAGGAATTTTATCGTTTGAGCTTGGAGCAAATGGAGCTGGTGGAAAGCATCTATATCAAAAGGATGATGGCTTTATTACAATGAACGGTCGAGAAGTGTTTAAATTCGCTGTCAGACAAATGCCAGAATCATCCCTAAATGTTATTGAAAAGGCTGGATTACAAAAAGAGGATGTGGATTATTTAGTTCCACACCAAGCAAATATTCGTATTATGGAAGCTGCTATGGAAAAACTGGGCATCTCTGAGGATAAAATGGCTAAGGTCATCAATAAATATGGTAATAATTCCTCAGCGAGCATACCTATGGCTTTATCAGAGAGTGTTAAAGATGGTAAAATTAAGGAAGACGATGTAGTTGTTCTGGTAGGATTTGGAGCAGGTCTTACATGGGGAGCGGTAGCATTACGCTGGGGTTGCTAATAAATTTCAGCAATTGCAATGGTTTGTTCCCGAAAAAATCATTATTTAAATTTAGGAGGAATACCGAATCATGTCGGAAAGAAGAGTAGTAGTAACTGGGCTTGGAGCAGTAACCCCAATTGGTAATGATGTTCAAACCATGTGGGAAAGTCTTCTTGCTGGAAAGTCTGGTATAGATTTTGTTACACAAGTAAATAAGGATGAATTCCCAGCGAAAGTTGCAGCAGAGGTTAAAGATTTTGATCCAACTTTATACGTGGATAAAAAAGATGCACGAAAAATGGATCCATTTACACAATTTGCTGTTGCTGCTTCAAAAATGGCTTTACAAGATGCAAAACTGGAAGTTAGTGAGGACATTGCCCATCGAGTGGGAGTGTGGATTGGATCTGGAATTGGTGGTATGCAAACCTATGAAGAACAGTTCCGAAAGTTTATGGAAAAAGGACCTAAACGTGTTAGTCCATTTTTCGTACCAATGATGATTCCAGATATGGCTGCTGGACAAGTTTCCATTCAAACAGGAGCTAAAGGGATCAACTCTTGTTCGGTAACAGCTTGTGCATCTGGGGCAAACTCAATTGGAGATGCATTTAAAGCTGTTAAGCGTGGTGATGTAGATTATATTATCGCAGGTGGAGCAGAAGCACCGATTACGAACATGTCATATGCAGGATTCTCTGCAATGAAGGCTTTATCCTTTAACGAAGATCCAAAAACAGCAAGTCGCCCATTTGATAAAAATCGTGATGGATTTGTTATGGGTGAAGGATCCGGAATCTTGATTTTAGAAACATTAGAAACAGCTTTAGAACGAGGTGCGCATATATATGCTGAGATTGTTGGCTATGGGGCAACAGGAGATGCATACCATATCACAGCACCTGCTGAGCATGGTGAAGGTGCAGCAAGAGCTATGCAACATGCACTTGAGGATGCTGGATTAAAACCAGAAGATGTAGACTACATCAACGCTCACGGTACTAGTACCGATCTAAATGATAAATATGAAACAGAAGCAATCAAAACAATCTTTGGAGAGCACGCATATAACCTAGCTGTTTCGTCAACAAAGTCAATGACTGGTCACCTGCTTGGGGCAGCTGGTGGAGTGGAGGCAGTAATTGCGGTTAAAGCAATTGAAGATAGTATCGTTCCACCAACCATTAACTACGAAACTCCAGATCCGGAATGTGATCTAGATTACGTACCAAATGAAGCAAGAAAGCAAGAAGTGAATGTTGTAGTAAGTAACTCGCTAGGCTTTGGTGGTCATAACGTAGCACTTATTTTTAAGAAATATGAATAAAATATTATAATTGAAAGGCTGACCTTGACTAAGGTCAGCCTTTTATAATTGGGTTGGGATATTAAGAATCATGGATTGTAGATCATGATGAGCCAAAAACAGGTACCGTTGTGTCTTTGATGCAGGAGCATGAACTCAAACCTGCTAACCATAAGCGCCCATGGCCAAGTAACATGCGCCCAAACATATAAACCATATGATCATATTCGGGAACCATCAACCGTTATTTAATACCAAGTCGCCGCTACAACACATATCTTCTTTTGAAAATCTATTCTCTCTATCATTTCTATCATTTTTCCTAATACACTAGCATATACATGAAAATAAACTTTAGGACAAGCATAGGTGGTAGAAAAGATGGGCTATATTTTTTTGTTTTTAATAGGATTTGGACTTGCTGTTACTGGTGGGGTGACACTAATTTCCTATATGAACTTTTTACCGGCAGGTGTGTCATGGGCTGAATACTTTTTATTTGTAAGTGGACGGTTGGAATGTTATTTTTTGCCGATTGGTTTATTAATTATGACTTTTGTTATCTATACATCTCCGTTTAAGCCTTGACCAGTTAATTTGCGCTCTCTCGAATAAAATTTTAAATGATGGTCATAATGTATTTTAAAGCGTATGTTCAAAAATTATGGTATTACTGGTAATTTTTGAACAACCTCGAATGTTTCATTTTGGGAGTGAGGGGTGTTGTATGTTATATTTACACGATGTTTGGGTGAACTGGTTTGAAGGAGAAGAAAACGGTTATAATGTTTGTTATTTTCATGAATGGCGTAAAGACGACGGTATCGAATTACTTGACCAAGTACCATTAATCTACATAACAGAATCGCTTTATCAATATATTGAAAATGATATGCACGATTTACCACAAGGCTTACTAGATGCTATTTATAAACGTGCATATACTCGTAAAGGTCAGGAGCGTTCTGTAGTTGAATACGCATGCATTATAACAGATGGAAATGACATTTTAGCAATTGACACAATAGGTTACCGTATTCCAATTCGAAAAAGTCGGTTAATCCCAAGGCAAGAACAATTAGTTTATGAAATGATTGAAAAGACAAAAGCCCAAAGCTTCGGCTTCGATGATTCTAATTATGTAAAGGAATATCATATGTTATCGATGTCTCCTAACCTTGTATTTGGTTTAACTAGAAGAGAGAGACAAGTAAAGCAATTATTAATGATGGGATTAGACCAGCTTCGTACATCTAATAATATTGGAGAGTTACGTTATTGGTTAACGGAATGGGACCCAAAAAAGTATCCTGATATTCGTTACATGGATGAAGAAGAGGTTTGGCAAGCTTTATATGATGGCGTCAAATATGGCTGGAGTCTGGCTCATGAGGAGCTTTGTGAAAAGTTAATTAAAGGGCAACCTTTCCTTGAAAAAATGTGGGAGCTTGAAAATAATTATGCAGAAGGTGCTTCAAAACAGAAATCGAAAAATCAGTGAGTATTTCTCACTGATTTTTTCTATTTCACTGAGTTTTGTACAATTAAACAACTGGAAGTAAGAAAGTTCTCCCGGAATGTAAGATGTTCACATGAAATTTGGAATGTTTCTATGTCAGTTAATTATTAAGATATTCGCTCAACTACAAAATACCATTTTATTGATGTCTTGTTTTTCGAATATAAGTAGAAATTATAACTCCACCCAAAATAAAGATTGGACCATCATACTTACGTTTAAACAGTATAAAAAATAGACTCGAGATCACTTGAATGAAACCGAGCCTTTAAAAAAATATTTCATGTGTACCTTTATTGTCCACTGATTTTACTTTTTCACTCGTCCAAGTCCCATTGCTTTTTTTGCTTTTTGAATAGTTTTATTTGCAATTAGTGAGGCTTTTTCAGCACCTTCATCAAGGATATCGTCTAACTTACTTGATTCTAAGATCTCATAATAACGGTCTTGGATTGGTTTTAGGACGGCAATAACTGCATCAGCCACTCCTTGCTTAAAATCTCCATATCCTTTACCTTTATATTTAGTTTCCAACTCTGTAATTGATTCACCAGAAAAAGCAGAGTGGATATCTAATAAATTGGTTACACCAGGCTTGTTTTCTTTATCGTATTTTACGATACCTTCAGAGTCTGTCACAGCACTTTTTATTTTCTTTTCAATTTGTTTTGGGTCATCAAGCATAAAGATTGATGCTTTTACATTCTCATCTGATTTGCTCATTTTCTTAACTGGGTCTTGAAGTGACATAATACGTGCGCCCACTTTTGGAATGCTAATCTCTGGAATAGTGAAGACTTCTAGAAATCGGTTATTAAAACGTCCAGCTAGGTCGCGTGTTAGTTCTAAGTGTTGCTTTTGGTCATCACCAACTGGTACTAAGTTTGCTTGATATAATAAGATATCTGCAGCCATTAAGGATGGGTACGTGAAAAGTGCTGCTGAAACAGCTTCCTTACCTTCAGATTTATCCTTAAATTGTGTCATGCGTTCTAGTTCACCCATGTAGTTAATCGATTGCATCATCCATCCTAACTGTGTATGGGCAGGAACTTCTGATTGGATGAATAATGTTGCTTTGTTAGGGTCAATTCCTGCCGCTAAATATAATGCTGCCAAAGACCGGATGTTATTACGAAGTTTTAAGCGGTCCTGTGGAACAGTAATGGCATGTTCATCAACAATACAGAAAAAGCAGTTATGTGTGTTCTGTAGCTCGACAAATTGACGGATTGCACCAATATAGTTTCCGATTGTTAAAGAGCCACTAGGCTGGATACCTGAAAAGATTGTTTTCATGAATAATCACTCCTTTATTTTTGGACAATAAAAAAAGCCCATTTATCCCCTAATAGAAGGGACGAATGAACCGCGTTGCCACCCTAATTATCTTAAAACAATAAGATCACTTCATTATAATTAGCTCCAAAGTCCAATTCCATTTTACCTTGATGCTTGTTCTCACCAGCCACAAGCTCTCTAAAAATCAGAGGGTAAAAGTACTACGCCTTTTTCATTGCTAACGATATTGATTTTTTATTATTATATATAGTCCTTTCCGGAAATGCAAGTGAGAAAACTAATTTAGGGTGGGGAGCCTAATGAAGGATAATTTTACTGCCTAACAAGTAGCATTCATATTCACGCTGTTTTTGTGGAACAATACCTATGATAGTTTGGAAATAGAGGAGGCTTCATAGATGGAAAAGGAAATGAATTATGGTAGTGATTATAAATATATTCCTACAACTTCTGTAGGAAGTGGAATGGGGATTCAAGTATTACCAGATTTATACTATCATACAATCCAAATTGTTAACATCAGTTTAATAGGAAATCCAGAAACACAAGAATTTGTATTAGTTGATGCAGGTATGCCTGGTTCTGCAGATACCATTATTTCAATTGCCGAGGAACGTTTTGGTAAGAACAGTCGTCCTAAAGCTATCATCTTGACACATGGACATTTTGATCATGTCGGAGCAATTATAGATTTAATTAAGCATTGGCAAATTCCTGTCTATGCACATGAATTAGAAATGCCTTTTTTAACGGGGAAAAAAAGCTACCCTAAGCCAGACCCAACTGTTGAGGGTGGTATGGTAGCAAAAATGTCGCCAATGTTTCCGATTGAACCTATCAACTTAAGAGATAGTGTAGAGGCCCTGCCTTCTGATGGAACTGTCCCACACATGCCCGAGTTTCATTGGATCCATACACCTGGACACACCCCGGGTCATGTATCATTGTTTCGGGATAAGGACAGGGCATTAATTGCTGGGGATGCTTTTATAACTGTAAAACAAGATTCGCTATATAAAGTTTTAACTCAGCAACAGGAAATAAATGGTCCACCGAGATATCTAACAACCGATTGGAAAGCTGCGAAGGAATCGGTGATTAAATTAGAAGCGTTAAAACCAACTGTTGCCGTTACAGGTCATGGATTACCTATGACTGGTCATTTACTCTCCGAGAGCTTAGAAAAGTTAGTACAAGAATTTGATCATATTGCTGTTCCAGACTATGGAAAATATGTCGATGATAATTTACATTAAAAGATATAAAAGCCTTATCATAATAAATGATTGGGGCTTTTTCTTGTCGATAGAAAGGTAATAATCTTTTCCTACCGCTATAAGAGAAATTAACCCAGGTATTTCTAAACTTATATTTTATCTCCGATTCCAAAAACGCATTTGACCAATTGCAGTAACAAAGTCCCTTTCAAAGTTTGGATTATTAGCGGCAAACACAACACCTGCTAAATTATTATTATTGGAAGTCTGTATAAACGACTGCCCCGTTGTAGCAACACCAATTGGTTTATATTGTTTATAGGCCTCATGTATGAAATTTGTTACATCTGAATTGAATCTTTCTTGATTGCTAGCACTTCCACCCACTATATAGAGTGAATCAACTAGGTACGGGCTTAATGTTAGAAAGATATCGTTGACTTTAAGTTTAGTACCATCTGAACCTGTGACAGTACCAAGCTTTTCACTTATGACTACAACAAAAATGCCTTGTTGTTGTAATGCAGTGAGTACACTGGTTACTTCCCTCCCATTAAATCCATTGCCAACCAGTACACCTACTTTTTGCGTTACTGCATAACGAGGTGTATTAAATTGACTGAGAGAAGGATAACTAATTGATACAGGTACATGAGAACCACTTGGAGGATTAACACCAATATTATCGGCAACAATTGTAGCTAGTTCTTTATCTACATTGGCCAATAAATCGACATTTTGCTGGCGAACTGATTCACTTTTTACTTTCCCAAGCTGATAGATGAACGCTTCTATTGTGTGTTGCTTTTCAATAGGTGTTATGCTATTCCAAAATATTCTAATTTGTGAAAAGTAATCTTTGAATGAATCGCTTCTAGCACGTATAACGTGTCCTTCTACTTTCTTAGGATAGGATTCATAACCGCCTTCCTCTGGTGGTACTGTATATGGTGTGTTATTTGCTAAAGAATTTTGATGATAGTTTACCTCATCTACGTCAATTCGCTGTCTCATAAAACCTCTACGCGTGTTGTTATGAAATGGACAAAGTGACCGGTTAATCGGTAATTCATCATAATTAGCACTGCCAAGTCGGTGTTGCTGTGTCTCTCTATAGGCCATTAACCTTCCTTGTAGGACAGGGTCATTGGAAAAATCAATTCCAGGAACGACATTCCCTGGATTAAATGCGACTTGTTCAGATTCTGTGAAGTAATTTTGAATGTTTCGGTTTAATGTCATCTTGCCAATAATTTGAACTGGGACGAGTTCTTCTGGCCAAAACTTAGAAGGATCTAAAACATCAAAATCAAATTTAAACTCATCCTCCAATGGAATGAGCTGGACACCTAATTCATATTCCGGGTAAAAACCTTTGTCAATTGCTTCTCTCAGATCTTTTCGGTGAAAGTCAGGGTCAATTCCACCAATTTTAATTGCTTCATCCTGAGTCAGGGAATGAACACCGAGGACAGGCTTCCAAACATATCTCATAAATGTTGCTTTCCCTTGTTCATTAACAAATAAGTACGTATTAATTGACCACGATTCCATCATACGATAGCTTCTTAAAATACCACGGTCAGACATAATCCATGTCACCATATGAAGTGACTCTGGATTGTTGGCTACATAATCCCAAAAATGGTCGTGTGCACCGGTAGCAGTTGGTATATCATCATCCTGCTTCGACTGATACGCATGCATCGCATCTGGAAACTTCATCGCGTCTTGATTAATTAATACTGGCATTGCTATCGTTGTCAAATCAAGATTTCCTTCTTCTGTATATAGTTTAACGCCCTGACAACGTAAATCCCTAGCCGTATCATAGGAACCTTTAGGGCCTTGTACGGTAGAGAAGCGGATTGTTAAAGGCGTCTTTTTTCCTGCTTCTGATAAGAATTTTGCTCTTGTCACATGTTTCATGGACTTGTAACTTTCAAATTCACCATGTGCACTATAACCCCTTGCATGAACTACTCTTTCTGGTATTTCTTCATGGGCAAAATGCGCCATTTTTTCAAAGAACTCATAATCTTGCCTTAAGGAAGGACCTCTCACGCCAGCTTTTAATTGATCTGTATCCTGTGATCTTTTTTTTCCTTGCAATGTCGTCATTGGTTTCCCGGTATTTTGTATTCGGAACTGATCTAATTGCTCCTGTTTCGGATCAGTAGGAGGCTTTTGGTTTCTTGATGACTTATCATCCATGTGTAATCACCCATCCTAAATTTTTTATAAAAATTGCCATTTATATTCTATGCCTCATACCTGGTACTTATTACATATTTATAGATAAGTAGAAAATGGTGGCCGAATGCATTTTTCTTGGTATGAATTTTTGCTAAATGGCAGAAGATAATAATGACTTAGGAAAGTCAAGATTTGTTTTGCCTTATATGGAATTGAAAGTGGAGGTGAAATTGTAATGGACACGTTAAAAAGAATAGCTTTAACTTTAGTAATAATTGGCGCGATAAATTGGGGACTAATTGGACTTTTTGATTTTGATTTGGTCGCAACGCTTTTTGGTGGCCAAGATGCGTTATTCTCTAGAATTGTCTATTCTTTAGTTGGACTAGCTGGATTGTTGAGTATTCCTTATTTATTTGAACCAGCAAGAGAAGATAATAATACAGCAACAGGTAGATTGAATTATGGTACTGAGTTTGCGGAAGAAGAAGACTTTTCAAGAGTTAATAAAGAAGACAAAGATCTATAGTAAAAGTAGAGCTGTACATCTGTATAGCTCTACTTTTTTTGTATCGTGGATTACACTGATCAGTAAAGAAAACGAACAATAGATTAAACACTATTTCCTTTTCAGTTGGATAAATATTACCGGTCTTGCTTAACCTAAGAAAAAATTTATGAATAGGGGAATTATTATGGCAAAAAAGAATAAGTTTGCAGATTATTTAACTGGAATCGCAACTAATTTAAAAGAGTCTGCTGATTATTTCTCTGACTACAAGGTAAAATCCGAAAAGGATTTAGCTATCTTTACGAATAAAATGAAAGAATATGAACATAAAGGCGATGAAATAGTTCATCAGGTTATTAAGGAACTTAATAATACATTTATAACTCCAATAGAACGTGAAGATATTTTATATTTAGCCAATTCTATGGATGATGTATTGGATGGTTTGGAGGAGTGTGCAGCATTATTTGAGATGTATAATGTTACCGATATTAATCCATATATGCTTGAGTTTGTGAAAGAAATTAAATTATGCTCTTATGAAATATTAGATTCAGTTGAACTGTTAACAACCAAAAAGTATAAGGCTATACGGGAAAAAGTCATCAAAATTAATGCTATGGAATCTAAATGTGATGTCATTGAACGGGAGTCGATTAAGAATTTATTTCTAACAGAGAAAGATCCTATTCGGATTATACAATTTAAAGAAATTTATGAGAGTTTTGAGGATATTGCGGATGCGTGTGAAATGGTTGCGAATACACTTGAGACAATTATCATGAAGAATGCTTAAAGGAGCTGAATGATGGATAGTATATTTTTAATAACAGTACTTATCGTAATATTTGCTCTGACTTTTGATTTTATTAATGGATTTCACGATACTGCTAATGCAATTGCTACATCTGTTTCAACAAAAGCATTACGACCACGTCATGCAATTATTTTGGCAGCAGTAATGAACTTTGTAGGTGCAATGACATTCACAGGAGTAGCTAAAACGATTACAAAAGATATAGTCGATCCATTTACTTTGCCAAATGGCTCACTAGTTATACTGGCGGCATTAATTGCTGCAATAACTTGGAATTTAATTACTTGGTATTATGGTATACCTAGCAGTTCCTCCCATGCATTAATCGGTTCCATTGCTGGTGCAGCTATTGTAGCTGCTGGTTTTTCTGAGCTTCAGTGGGGAGGGTTCTTAAATATTCTTGCTGCATTGATTATTTCACCGATTTTAGCTTTTGTTGCAGGGTATATTGTATATACCATTATTAAGACAATATTCAGAAATGCAAATTTAGCTAAAACCAATCGTAATTTTCGTATAGTGCAAATAGCTACAGCGGCTGTCCAATCCTACTCTCATGGTACAAATGATGCGCAAAAGGCAATGGGGATTATTACATTGGCGTTAATGGCAAATGGCTACCTTTCGACACATGAGGTACCATTCTGGGTTCAATTAGCCTGTGCAACGGCAATGGGTCTAGGAACTTCAGTAGGTGGATGGAAAATAATTAAAACTGTTGGTGGTAAAATAATGAAAATACGTCCTGTTAATGGCGTAGCTGCTGATATAACGGGTGCGTCTGTTATCTTTGGAGCAACATTGATTCATTTACCAGTAAGTACGACACATGTAATTTCATCATCCATTATGGGGGTTGGAACTGCCCATCGTGTGAAAGGGGTAAATTGGGGGACAGCGAAGAATATGTTAATTACTTGGGTTATTACATTGCCAATTTCCGCAACTTTAGCAGGCTTGGCTTATGTAATCCTATCCTTTTTTATGAGCTGATAAAGATTACGGGTATTCTGCATGAGAGTATTGAATACCTCTTTTTTAGGGATAGGAATGGTTACCCAATTACACATGAATATCCCATTATACAATACATCTTATAATTGTCCTTTTAATCCCTCCTTTAAGCTCTTGCACCAACTAAAAAATATTTTGGGATTGCACCAATTAATTCACTTAGTTTGCTATTCTGTGAAAATACTATTCAATCTATGAAAATATGTATAAGTTACAAAATTTTGGAAATAACTATTCTTAGAGATTACTTCGTCTTAATACGAAGAAAAAAACTAAGAGGTGAATGATTTGAAGAAATATGGTTTTCTAAGTTTAATAGGAGTTCTTTTAGTTGCAGCACTTGTATTCCTATTCATTAATGATGAGGACTCACCAGAGAACGAAACCAATCAAGCTAATCAGGAAAAAAATAAAGAACCAGATACAGTTCAAGTGTTTGAGGAATCAATCGAGGTTTTTGCAACTGATGACGGCAATATTAATGCTAATAAACTTTTCATTCCTTGGACGATTAACAAAACGGCAGGTACATTCTATTTAAGTCAACGTGATGGAACTGTAGTAGAAATTGATGGTGACTTTGGAATAGTAGATGTACAAGATGTTGACTTATCCGAAGAGATTTTCCATAAAGGAGAGGCAGGATTTCTTGGTTTTGCGTTAGCTCCAGACTTTGAAGAATCTAAGGAAGCATTTGCTTATCATACTTATGATAAGGATGGGAAAATTTTGAACCGTATCGTTTCACTAGTGCTTGATGGATCCACATGGAAGGAACAAGAGGTAATTTTTGATAATATTCCAGGTGGGGAAAAGGATACTGGTGGTAGAATTTCGATTGGACCTGACGAAAAGCTATATGTTACTACTGGTGATGTTGGTCAAAATGAATTAGCGCAAGATTTAGATAGTCTGGCTGGTAAAATTTTACGTATGGAACTAAATGGCGACATACCTTCTGACAATCCATTTAAAGATTCTTATGTATTCTCTTATGGACATAGAAATTCTCAAGGGTTTACATGGGATGATGATGGAAATATGTACAATTCAGAGCATGGTGAAGATGGTCATGATGAAATTAATCTAATTGAAGCAGGTAAGAACTATGGTTGGCCAGAGATTCAAGGAGATGAAGAGGCTGAAGGTATGGAAGCGCCATTGGTCCATTCTGGTGAAGCTACATGGGCACCATCCGGGGTTGGATTTAGTGATGGTAAACTATATATTGCTTCCTTAGCTGGTAAGAAGATTTTCACATATGATATAGCCACAGACACAACGGCAGATTTCTATGATGAAGCCGGAAGACTACGTGATGTATTCATAGAAGAAGATGCCTTATATGTTGTGACGAGTAACCATGACAGCCGTGGTGAACCAACGGATAAAGATGATCGTTTGATTCATATCCCATTAGTAGAGAAAACATCTGCTAATTAATTGGAAAGAGGTAATTGCATTACTAGCAATTACCTCTTTTATCTTTTATCTTACTTATTTTTGTTGATTAGTGACTCTAAATATTCAACTACAGCATTTATTTCCTCTTCAGATAAGCTTCCTTCGAACGGTGGCATATTTCCACTACCGTTCTTAACTTGTTCAATTAATTCTTCCTTTGTCCAATCGAGATTGCTAAGCTTCGGTCCATTATGACCACCAACACCCTCAGCACCATGACAAGCTAAACAGTTATTTTCATAAATTTTTAGCCCTTCTTGAACAACTGCGTCACCTTCAGGAGCTTCTGTCTGTCCTTGACTTTCTTCATTATCTGTATCTTTAAAATACGGTGATGAATTAATATCTTCCTCCGGTACATCTTCTAAGGTAGCATACTGTCCTTCTAACGAGAAGGTGTAAATTTTATCACCGTGCTGTGTGCCGGCAAGGGAGTTTCCTCCAGAGAATATGGAAATATATTGTTTTCCATCAACTTCATAAGTTATTGGTGGTGCATTCGCGCCAGCATCTGTCATAAATTCCCAAAGTTGCTCACCATTTGTTGCATCATATGCAATTATTCTTCCATCATTATGACCAACAAATACGAGATCTCCACTAGTGGTTAAAACGCCGCTATACGCCAGGTCATCCCATTGTTTTTGCCAAACAATTTTATTTGTTTTTACATCAATTGCTGTGACAGTTCCTCGGTTAGGAGCATTTTGAATTGGCTGCATAACACTACCTATCCAATTCTGTCCTTCTTTATATTCGTTTGCTTCATCGCCTTCATTATGTGCATAGGCGAAATATGTCCAGTTACCTAACACATAAAATAATTCCGTTTCAGGATTGTAAGCTGATGGTGGCCAGTTAGCACCACCTTGCGGGGAAGGTGTAATTGTAACTGGTTCATCCCAAAATGGTGTAAACAAATCTGCAATCTCATATTCAAAGTCTTCTCCGAGATCTTTTTTCGCCATCTCTTCTGTAATGGATTGAGGAACAAAGCTATCACCAACTGGATATGGCTGGGTAGCTGCCGTTTTCTGTCTTTCATCTTGTGGAACAGGCTTATCCTCTATTCCAATGAGTGGCTCACCATTCGTTCTATCCAGTAGATATACCCAGCCAGTTTTACCTGCCTGTCCAAGACCTTTTCTATTTTCTCCATCTATTTCTACATCAAATAAGATTACTGGATTTGGTGCATCTAGATCCCATATGTCGTGTTTAACTTCTTGAAAATGCCATTTGTAATCTCCTGATTCCAAATCTAAAGCCAAAATTGAGGCTGTAAATAGATTATCCCCAGCTCGATTACTACCATCAAAATCTGGTGAGGCATTCCCTGTTGAAAAGTAAATTGTGTTGAGATCCGGGTCAATAGCAGGTGTTTGCCATATTGGGGCTCCGCCTTTAAGCCATGCATCATTATCCTGTGGCCATGTATCATGCCCTACTTCGCCAGGGCCTGGAACCGTATACGTACGCCAAATCTCTCTACCCATATCTGCATCATAGGCTGCCAGATAGCCGCGAATACCATATTCACCACCTGCAACTCCAATATATACTTTATCGTCGTGATAAAGAGGAGCAGCGGTAATGGTATAACCCTTTTCCCAATCATCAACAGTTGTTTCCCAAACAACTTTTCCAGTTTTTTGGTCTAAAGCAACTAATCTGGAATCTAAGAGACCTACATAAACTTTTCCGTCTCCTAGTCCCACTCCACGGCTGATCCAGCCACAGCACGCTGTGTCTAAACCGTCAGCTAATTGGGGGACATATTCCCAAATGATTTCTCCAGTCGTTGCATCCATCGCTTGCACAACGTCAGCACCAGTAATATTAAACATAATGCCATCATATACAAGCGGAGTTGCTTCTGCAGAGTATTTAAACTCTAAACCAGAGCCTAAACTAGTCACCCACTCAAGTTTTAAATCAGCTACATTGGAAGTAGTGATTTTTTCTAATGTGGAGTATCTTCGATTGTACATGTCACCACCGTGTGTAATCCAATTCGTACTTGGTGGTTTAAGTAATTGTTCTGAAGAAAATTCAGGTGCTACCTCACCTTGATATTCCGAGTGTTGAACAGCGGTGTGATCTTCTTTTGGTGTTGGAGTAGATTCCGTCTCGTTGTTCTCAGCTGCTTGATCATTCTCGGCTTGATTTTCTCCAGCTGGAGGTTCAGTGGTGTGATCTTCTGCCATATTTTGAAAAGCTAAAAATCCAACTACTGTTAAAATAGCAACAGCAGCAATTACAATCCACATTTGTTTATCCATTTTCATACTCCTTTCTTAAGATATAACAGTTCTTCTGTAATTTGCCCGTATAATTACAAATTAATCTTTTATAGTTAAAAATCCCTAAATTTTCATTGATATTGTGACTTTTTTTACAGGAGTGTGTTGTGTAAGTAGATATGATCAGGGCAGAAAAATAACTCATTAAAAATAGGGAGGTCTAAAAATGGTTCAAACAGCAGCATGGGTTACAAGCCTAGTTTTTATGAGTCTAGTAATAGTTGTGTATGCAGTAATAGCTTGGAAGTCAAGAGAAAAAAGTGATTATGAGCCTATTAAGAAGGAATGGAATAAGGCTAGAAAGGTTTATGCAACATCATTAGTTACATTATTATTGGTGGTTTGTATTTATACATTAAGGGAATTACCATTATCCACCAATTTACGGAGAAGGGCAAGATCCGACCGTTGTAGATGTGGCAGCAGTACAGTTTGGCTGGATTATGAGTGACACTATGATGGCGGTTTCTCATGCACATATTGGATAGGAAATTTAAGGGAAAAGTAGATGAGGAGGGTTCTCATAAACATTTTGTCTGAGAAACTGAGGGGAATAGTAGATGAGGCGACTTCTCATGCACATTTTGGACAAGAAAACCAGGTGAAAAGTACTTGAGATGTCTCCTCATGCACATTTTTGACCGGTAAAACCATAATTATAAAGCACATGATGCACAGCAACCATAGAAAAATACCGTAATACTCAATCAAGACGTCATTTTTTCTTCAGCTTAAATATTTTGTAAATAATGAGGAAGTTTAGTAGATTCGACATACTTTCTAAGAAAAAGACAAAAATCTAGTAAATACCATTCAAAAACTAGTGTTTCTGTTCTATAATGAATATAAAAGTGTTGCAAACGTAAAGTTGCTTGTATCAACTTCCCGGGAGCAAGCTAAAATTTAATTTAGGAGATTGATAGAATGAATAATAAACATCTTAAGAGAATCATGATACCAATTGTTCTCCTACTCGTCATTATACTTCCGTTTGCAATACCGACTAAAAGTAGTGGGGACGAAGAATTGTTAGCTGCCTTTCATAAAGAACGGCAAACATCCATTCAATTAATTGAAGAAAAAACAAATCTAAAAAGATTTGTATTTGACTCAGGCTATCATTTTGAATATCCTGATGCAGTTCGTGGGATCTATGTAACAGGACATTCTGCTGGTGGTAGTCGATTTGATTATTTAGTAGACTTAGTTAATAATTCTGATTTAAATTCCATGGTAATCGATATTAAGGACGACTTTGGTTATTTAACATTTATACCAGAAGAAGATTCACCTTTTTCTGACCTCGGTCAAAATTATATTAAAGATATTCAAGAGATGATGAAAACCCTTGAGGAAAATGAAATTTATCCAATTGCAAGGATTGTTGTGTTTAAAGATAGTGTTCTTGCTGAGAAACGCCCGGAACTTTCTTTTACTGAAAATGGTTCGGTTTGGAAAAATAACCGTGGGGAAGCTTTTGTAAATCCGTTTGAACAGGAAGTTTGGGAATATAATGTTGAACTTGCTAAAATGGCAGCAGAATTAGGATTTCAAGAAATTCAGTTTGACTATGTTAGATTCCCTGAGGGATTTGAACATCGCGACGATCAATTAGGCTATTCTAAAGGGGAATACGCTGACGATGACACTGATGATGTTCAAAAACGTGTTCAAGCAGTTACAGACTTTGTAGCCTACGCAAAAAAAGAATTGGAGACTTATGATGTCGATGTAGCTGTAGATATTTTTGGATATTCTGCAACAATTACAGAAGCACCTGGAATAGGCCAAAACTTCTCAAAGATATCTGAAAATGTTGATGTCATTTCTTCCATGATTTATCCAAGTCACTGGTCCAATAATTACTTTGGCATTCCGTTCCCAGATACTGAGCCTTACCGCTTAACGGATGAATATGCAAAGGTGGAAATTGAAGTACTTTCAAAACTCGAAAATCCACCAGTTTCAAGACCTTGGATACAGGATTTTGAAGCACCATGGATATACAGTGGGACTGGTATTCCAGTTACACAATATGGAAAAGAAGAAGTAGAAGCACAGATTAAAGCATTGCAAGATAATGGAATAAATGAGTATCTAATTTGGAATGCTGGTAACACATATAGTGAAAACGTTGATTATACGCCATAATGTATGAAAAAAGCCGGAACTTTAATAAAAAGTTCCGTTTTTTTTCGCTTTTTTTTAGATAACTACACATACTGAACATATACAACCCAAATGACGATTTAACATATAACTGTTATTTCGTTATACTTACAACGTAGAAAAGTTGAAGGAGTAGATCCATGGATTGGTATGAGAAATTAAGTGAATATTTTCCAATAGAGGAAATGAAATCAAAAGAGCATATGGAGCTTTTGCTAAAAGAAAAAGGGGACGTTTATCATAAAGATGAAGGTCCATATCATGTAATGATGTACGCAGAATTCGATACGTTTATTTTTATTGATTATGTATGGGTTTCTTCAAGATCGAGAGGACAAGGGATTGGACATAAGCTTATTGAAAAACTTAAACAACGAAATAAGCCAGTCATTCTGGAAGTAGAACCTGTTGATTATGATGACTCGGATACAGAAAAGCGACTTCATTTTTATAAGCGAGAAGGGTTTAGTCATGCACAATCAATTGGATATAACCGTAGATCTTTGGCAACCAATAAGGAAAACCCGATGGAAATTCTTTTTTGGTCCCCAAATAATGAAACAGAAGAAATGATCTTTGAACAAATGAAAAAAATGTATGAATCTATTCATACGTATAAAGATGAAGAACTGTACGGTCAGGCATATCAACCTGTTGACGAAGTATTGACTTTCGATGAAGCACGAGAGTCTGATGATATTTTAGCTAGGCTGGAAAAAAATCAACTAAAGTAATAGAGGGGCTGCCAAGTGCAGCCTTTTCTAATGGAATTATAGTGTTTACCAAAAAAAAGCTTTGGGAAAGATGGTAGTAAATTAAAACATTTTGTGAACATTACAAAATAGATGGGATATGACCTATCCTTTACTAGATACATATAGTATAATCATATATGTTGTTATTTAAATTAATTTTAATTTAATAACAAATTAAATGTTCATAAAATGGAACTACAGATTGAGGAGTGAAGTACCATGGTAACACTTTATACCTCACCAAGTTGTACGTCTTGTAGAAAAGCAAAAACGTGGCTGAAAAATCATGATATTGCTTTTACAGAAAAAAATATGTTCTCTGAAACATTATCATTGGATGAAATAAAATCAATATTACGAATGACTGAATATGGAACAGATGAAATAATATCAACTCGTTCCAAAGCATTTCAAAATCTGGATGTAACGATTGATCAACTTCCATTACAAGAATTATTAGTATTAATTCAAGAAAATCCTGGGTTGCTTAGAAGACCAATCATTTTAGATGATAAAAGACTTCAAGTTGGATATAATGAGGATGAGATTCGCAGATTTTTACCAAGAACTGTACGTGCATTTCAATTAGAAGAAGCACGACGCATAGTGAATTAGTAGGTAATAAATGTAAAAGTAAAAAGCGCAGATCGAATTGGATGATCTGCGCTTTTGATATCCGAATAATAAGGTGACAAAACCGTTAATTTAAGTTAAAATAATAATTTAAATAGATATTTATAGGCATATTAATTTCCATTAAGCAATATGCTAACATACAATATTAATGAGATATCATTCTTTTATATATAGAAAAGGAGCAGACCTTCTTCTGCCTATTTAAAAAAGCAAAAGCTCTTGTAGTATCAGGGTTTAGGCTTTTGCTTAATAATAAAAGAAGGGAGAGAAATACATGGAAATCGAAAGAATTAATGAAAACACGGTTAAGTTCTTTATCTCTTATGTGGATATTGAAGATCGTGGTTTTGGAAGAGAAGAGATTTGGTACAATCGCGAACGCAGTGAACAACTATTTTGGCAAATGATGGACGAGGTAAATTATCAAGAAGACTTTCATGTAGATGGCCCTTTATGGATCCAAGTTCATGCCCTAGAAAAAGGTTTAGAAATTGTTGTTACTAAAGCTCAACTTTCAAAAAATGGGGATAACTTAGAATTCCCGATTGATGAAGATGGCTCTACACTAGATATTCCAGTTGATGAAAAAGTGGAATCCTTCTTGGAAGAAAAATTTGGTAAAAGTGAGAATAACACGGAATTAGAAGAGGATTTTATTGAAGAAAACCTTTGGATTATTGCAGGCTTTAATGATTTCGAAGATGTGATTCAATTAAGTCATCACTTCCAAGAGGATACTGGTAGTGAAGAAGAAACCTTATATTTCTATAATGGAAAGTACTATCTATATATGGAATTTTCACAAGATGTACTGGATGAGAATTCACAAGAAGATATTATTTCACGCATATTTGAATATGGTGATGATTCGAATATTACAATTCATGTATTGGAAGAATACGGTAAGAAGATATTTGATACTACCACTTTCGAAGAAGTTCGTGCACACTTTCCTGCAAATGTTTAATAAGATGCCTATCGGGGGCGTCTTTTTTTTCAGGAAGCAGGATTTTTACCACCTCTGTCGAATTATGTAAAGATGGAGGTGATTCTTTTGCTTCAAGCAAAATTAAAAAGTGGAAAGTTAATTACTCTGTTCCAATATTCCAAAGAGGAAATTGAAACACTTCGGGAGAATCAACAATTTTTCTGTCCTACATGTCATAATAAAGTAATTATTAGAGCCGGTTCAAAAACGATTGCTCATTTTGCCCATCTTAGTATTACAAACTGCCAGGCAAATGAAGGAGGAGAAGGGGCGTATCATGAAAAGGGAAAACTTTTATTATTTAGGTGGTTAAAGGAGCAAGGATTAACGGTATCATTGGAGGAGTATATTCCTTCCATCAAGCAGCGACCTGATATTTTTATAAGAATAAAAGCTAAAAAAATTGCAGTTGAATATCAATGTGCAAGAATATCAGCGGTTGATATTAAAAGTCGCACAAAAGGCTATTTATCCGAAGGTATCCAACCTATATGGATACTAGGTGGCAATCTATTTCAACGCACCGGTAGAAATCAAGTAAAAACGGATCACTTTATTCTTCAATTTCTTCATCAATATCGCCACGATATTTTACCAGTACTGTATTTCTTTGACTCCCAAACAAACAACTTCCTTACTGTTTCTAACATGTATCAAATACGAAAAAATCAAATGTTTGGAAGTTTTGCCATAAAGAAACTTAAACATATGCGGTTTATTAACTTGTTTAAGACCACTCCTATACAGCCTAACATCTTAATAACTGAATGGAAGAAAGCTAAATATAAGTTTAGAATCCACCAGCCAAAAAGGACAGATGGCAAAGAAAAACTTTGGTACCACTGGCTTTACTCTAAGGGAACTCATCGAGAGCACTTACCATCCATTATTTATTTACCGGTTCCTTCGCAATTCGGGATGAAGACTCCACAATGGGACTGGCAGAGCAGAATATGCTTAGAAATCATCGATCCTTTACCTCTAAACGGAGTTTTTACAATAAGTGCTTGCCGGTATCAATTACAGCAGTCAATTTCCAATGAATCATTACCACTTATCAGGTCCTCAGGTGATCCCATTCTTGAATACCTCCAAATTCTTTGTACCCTAAATATTATAAAGCAGCTATCAAAAAATCAGTTTGTGAAAGAGAAGGTGCTAATACATTATACGCATATTGAAGATGCTCTAGCAGGAGATAATAAGATAATGGATGAACTTTCAAAATTTTTTCAAGACAAAATACGAGCATGATTCATATATGTTTCGTTATACTAATTATTAGGTGGTTCGGCAGGAATTTTTTAGTTTTTTGACGAATTACTTTATGTAGAGAAGTATAGGAGGATGAAAAATGGCAAAGGCGACTAAAGAACTACAAGCAAGAAGCGAAGTACCTGTAGAAAGAACTTGGCGTTTAGAGGATATTTTTTCGTCAGACGAGGACTGGGAAAAAGAACTTAATAACCTTAAAAATGATATTCCCGGGATCAGTGAATATCAAGGAAAAGTAGCAGGGTCTTCTGATACATTATTCAATGTCTTAAAACTGCAAGATCAATTATCAGAAAGACTTGGAAAACTTTATACATATGCACATATGCGCTACGATCAAGATACCACTAATTCATTCTATCAAGCACTTAATGCAAAAGCAGAAAATGTGTTGACATTAGCTCAAAGCTCCATGAGTTATTTAGTGCCAGAAATCTTAAAAATGGATGAAGCAATTATTAAACGCTATTTGGATGAAAAGGAAGAATTAAAACATTATGAACATGTCCTAAATGAAATAGTAAGACAACGAAAGCACGTATTAAGTGAAACAGAGGAAGCACTTCTTGCTGAGGCATCAGAAGCATTATCAACTGGATCACAGACATTTAGCATGCTTAACAATGCGGACTTAAAATTCCCTAGTATTAAAAATGAAGATGGGGAAGAAGTGGATTTAACACATGGTCGTTATGTTGGTTTCCTTGAATCTAAAGAACGTCGTGTTCGAGAAGAAGCATTTAATGCAATGTATGATACGTATGGTCAATTTAAAAATACATTTGCGTCTACATTAGGCGGAACGGTTAAAGCACATAATTTCGATGCAAAAGCTCACCATTATGAATCTGCTCGTCAAGCAGCTCTCGATAACAATAATATCCCTGAGCAAGTATACGACAACCTAGTAGAAGCAGTAAATGAGAGACTACCATTGTTACACCGCTATGCTAAATTACGTAAAGAGGTACTTGGAGTAGATGAACTTCATATGTACGATATGTACGCATCTTTAGTGCATGATGTAGACATGAATATCCCATATGAGAAAGCACAGGAGTACGTATTAGATAGTCTTCAACCACTTGGAGAAGAATATTTAGAGGTTATTAAGGAGGGCTTCGCCAATCGTTGGATTGATGTCGAAGAAAATAAAGGGAAACGTAGTGGGGCATATTCTTCTGGTGCATATGGAACTAACCCATACATCCTATTGAACTGGCAGGATCGCGTAAATGACCTATTTACATTGACACATGAGCTTGGACACTCAGCACACAGTTATTTCACAAGAAAATTCCAACCTTACCGTTATGGTAATTATTCTATTTTCGTTGCTGAGGTAGCTTCCACATGTAACGAAGCTTTACTAAATGATCATATGTTAAAAACATTAGATGATGAAAAGCAAAAGTTGTATCTTTTGAATCACTTCTTAGAAGGATTCCGTGGAACTGTGTTCCGTCAGACGATGTTTGCTGAATTTGAACATGAAATTCACAAGCGTGCACAAGAAGGTGAAGCATTAACTGCTGATTATTTAACGAATATGTACTATGAACTTAATAAGAAATATTTTGGCGAAGAAGTTGTTTCGGATGAAGCTATTGGTTTAGAATGGGCAAGAATTCCTCACTTCTACTTCAATTATTATGTCTATCAATATGCAACAGGATATTCAGCTGCGACTGCACTTGCAAACAAAATCTTATCTGGTGAAGAAGGAGCAGTAGAACGCTACTTAGGATTCTTGAAATCAGGTAGCAGTGATTATCCAATTGAAGTATTGAAAAAAGCAGGAGTAGACATGACATCTAAACAACCAATTTTAGATGCATTAGATGTGTTTGAAGAAAAGCTTAATGAAATGGAAAAACTTTTGTTGAATAAATAAGTAGAAGGAAGGATGACATTGGTCATCCTTCTTTTTTTGAAAATATAATCAAGTTAACCCCGTTTTTTGTCAAAATGGTGTGTGGAGTGCTTTATTAATTATTTCAACCAAAGTGATGTATAGAGCGAATTCATAACCTCATGCAACAACTCATTAGGTTACACAATTCATTGCATCGTTCGAATTGATTCAACCAGTCACCGTGCTCGCCCACGAAATTTATTCCTATTCGTAAACGAGAATAATGTAATATAAATACAAAAAAACAGAACCGGTAATGTTATGTACAACGGTATCAATTGCATTAAGCCAAATATATTTAAAAATACAGCAAAGAAAGTAAGGATGATAAATAAATATGGAAGCAATTCTCGCATTGGATTATCCCCCTTATTAACGTAAATAATGGTCTACTAATATATATGTGATCAGAAATGGGAATAGAAGTGACAGATTTGTGAAATGTATAACAAACTTGTTGAAAAAAATGTGTGTCCTTGTTATATTATATATGTGAGATGAATCACAAACAAAACCCCTTTGTTTGATCATGAAACTTTCTCCCATCCCCCTTTGTTATATACAAAGAAGTGAGAAAAAGGATATACGCTGCCCCGTATATCCTTATTTTTTTGTTTGAAAATGGATTGGTTATTTACAATGCTCCTGGCTTTTGACAATTCCCCTTTCTTCCAAGCAATCCCCCATTAGAAATTAACTAAAAATAAAAACCCAGGAAATCTACTGGGTTCATACAAATCAATAATGCATATAAATATAGACTTTATCACTTAATATATTGCCAAAATGAACCATGTTTTGCTGGGATTTTTTGTACATATTGTTTTAAGCGTAGTTTTTTCATTTCTCGCTCAGCCTTCTCCATAGACCAGTTATAAACTACTGAAACCTCTTTTGTTCCAACAACTCCATAATGTTGAACAAAGTCTTCTAGTGATGGAAGTTGTGAGGGGATTGGTAGATGCTCAACCATCTCACTTAGTACGCGCACATATATATCGTATGGATATAGTCCAGAGATTTTAATCCCTTGTTCTTCAATATTTTTATGGAAAAAGACCATAGTGGGCATATAATCAATTTCCATTTCTTCGTTTAGTTTATAGTCGCTTTGTAGGGCCTTCATTGCCGAAACAGAATGGAGGTCATTTTTAAACTCCTGAATGTCCAAGTTTGCTGCTTTCGCACATTCTAGGAGAACTGCTTCATCTGATATATTTTGCTTCTTTAAAAATAAACTTTCTTGTATTTTACGTAAGAATACTTTTCCGAAACGAATTCCTTGTAGCTCGGCAGCTTTTACTGCTAGGTAGGCGGTAATAGGTGAATGGATAGGGTTCTCAATCCATAGGTCACCATCACAACTCATTCCAGTCCTAGAAGCAGTTCGTTCCCAAATTTCTCTAAGTTTCCTTGGTTGGTCAAAATTATCATGGTTAAGTGGCTTAGAAGTTCCTGAAATTATTGGTCTAATTGTAAAAAATCGTCCATATTCAATTGATAGCTTTTTTAAATACGGCTCAAGTGACCAACATTCAGGGCACATCGGGTCGATAAATAAATAAATTTCAATTGGTTTTTTGATAGTACCACAACTATATTCGGACGATGTGTTTGCTTTCTGTGAGCTCAAAAGCTCAAGTAGTTCCCAACTCACATCGATATCTCCTTTCATGATTCAGGTGTATTCATCATATGGTTGGCGGTCATGGTTAGTTTTTCAAATATAGCTGAACGGTAAGGTTCATCGATTTCTGCTTCTTCCAATGCTAGCTCCATACATTCTAACCAAGCATCTCTTCTAGAAGGTGTAATTTCAAATGGTAAATGTCTCCGTCTCATCATTGGGTGACCACGTTCTTCTGTATAAAGTCTAGGACCACCGAAAAATTGAGTTAAGAAAAGGCGCTGTTTTCTAGCCGTTTCTGTTAAATCTTCAGGGAAAATCGGGGTTAATTTTGGATGTTTCCCAACTAGTTTATAAAAGTGAGTGACAAGGCGGTCAATCGTCTCGAAACCACCAATTGCCTCGTATATAGTTCCATGCATTGCAATTACTCCTCAAAGTTTGTGTATATATTGTAGCAACATTAGTGAAGGCTGGGCAAATTATCTGATTACATCTTTTGGAAAAAACGAGCAATTTTATTTGGAGTTTCTTTTCTAGTAATCCCGCATTCCATTAAAATGGTTTCGAGTGCTTTCAACCCGGATTCTTTATCCTTAGCTTCTATTTCCAACTCGTAATCTTCGTGATTATGATAGCTACTATGATCTAGAACATAGATCAGACCACTATGAATATATTCTCTCCGAATTGTCGATAAGCTACCATAATACTGTAACTCGTTAATTGAAATATTCATTTTACTAAGTTGTTCAGATGTCTCTGCTTTTGGTACTGGGTTACCATTAAGCCATTCTGTTACTTCTTCTTTTATAAGACTATCATGAGTTTCTAGCAGTCCATCCCCGAACGGTTCTTTTAATGTTAATTGGTACTTCCCATTTTTCTCTCGTATTCGCAAAGCAGATTTATGCTGGCGTAGTTTGAAATCTATCGTTTCAAAATAATAGTTTATTTGCTTTTTCCCAACACTAGGAAAAGGTAGGTAATTTAGTAGAATTTCATATTCAGCTTTCGTAAGTAGGTTTTTAAATTCAATTTCTATTTCTTGTGCCATACATATTTCTCCTAAAGTTTCGTTAATTACATTGATTATGTCTAAATTGAAGTAAATATGCAAAGAATATCCTTTTTAATTGTGTTAAAATAAGGACGAATAGTTATTAGTCACAGGTGGTGTTAGGATGAATTGGGAGGCAATAATTGCACCATATTCACAGGTTGTCGAAGAACTTAAAGTTAAATTAAAAGGAATGCGTAGGCAGTTTGAGTATGAAGCAAGGCATTCACCAATAGAATTTATCACTGGTCGAGTAAAACCAGTACAAAGTATTTTAGAAAAAGCGGAGAAAAGACAAATTCCTCTAGAGAGAATTGAAGAAGAAATACAAGATATTGCTGGTGTCCGCGTTGTATGTCAGTTTGTTGATGATATTTACACGGTAGTCGAAATGCTCCGTTCCCGCAAAGATTTCACCATTATTGAAGAAAAAGATTATATCTCTGATAAAAAAGCCAGTGGATATCGTTCATTCCATATGACTATTGAATATCCTGTTGAAACAATTCATGGTAATAAAAAGGTTCTGGCAGAAATCCAAATTCGTACACTTGCCATGAATTTCTGGGCTACTAATGAGCATTCATTGAATTATAAATATAAGGGAAGAATTCCGGTAGATGTTAAAAAGAGATTGCAACGAGCAGCAGAAGCAGCATTCAAGCTGGATGAGGAAATGTCTAAAATAAAAACAGAAGTACAGGAAGCACAGCGGATTTTTCATCGAAAATAATGCCAGTGGTAAAGGGAGGTAATGTTATGAAGTTCAAAATCATTTCTAAAGGTGATGAGAGATCGAACATAATAAAAGCAAGAATGAAACAGCATTTGATTGATTTTGATTTAGTATATGATAAAGAAGAGCCAGATTTAGTTATTTCGGTTGGTGGTGATGGAACTTTCTTGGAGGCTTTCCACCGATATCAGCATCGCTTAAGCAACACAGCCTTCATTGGGATACATACTGGTCACCTTGGGTTCTATGCAGATTACCTACCAGAGGAGTTAGAAAAGCTAGTAATTGAAATTGCGAAGACTCCGTATCATATTGTGGAATATCCATTATTAGAGGTTATTATTCGTTCCAAAACGGGAAATAAGATGGATTGCTATTTAGCTTTAAATGAAGCGACTATTAAAACACCGGAAAGCTCTGTTGTATTTGATGTTGAAATTAGGGGAGAACGTTTTGAAACTTTCCGTGGTGATGGATTATGTATTTCAACACCTTCTGGAAGCACAGCCTATAATAAGGCACTTGGTGGTGGAATCATCCACCCCTCTTTAGAAGCCATACAATTAACAGAAATGGCATCCATTAATAATCGTGTATTCCGAACTATTGGTTCACCATTAATTTTACCCAAGCATCATACATGTTTATTGAAGCCTATCGTAGACCGTAGTTTCTTTATTACGATTGATCATAATACGCATAACTATACAAACGTTAAATCAATCCAATGTCGAGTAGCAAAAGAAAAAATTCGCTTTGCACGTTTTAGACCATTTCCATTCTGGAATCGTGTTCGTGACTCATTTATTGCAGATAATAATTAAAAAGCTAAGGTGAATACTTCATGAAATGGACAATTGAAAAAAAAGATGAAGGTAAACTGCTGCGAGATTTTTTGCGGAATGGACAAGGCTTTTCAAGGAGAATCCTGAAAAGCCTTATTTATGATGGTGGTAGCATATTGGTTAATGAAAAAGAAGTGAATGTGCGCTATTGTTTAAAGTCAGGAGACCTTGTCAGAATCGAGTTTCCTGAAGAATCAAAAGGGATTAATATGAGTCCTGAAAATATTCCAATAGATATTATATATGAAGATGAGTTTGTTTTGGTTATTAATAAACAAGCAGGTATTGCCTCGATACCTGCTTTAAATCATCGTAACAATACAATAGCAAATGGAATTCTATATTATTATCAAAAGAATGATATTCCCTACA
The DNA here is from genome assembly GCF_000577245.1 of Paucisalibacillus algeriensis. Taxonomy (GTDB): domain Bacteria; phylum Bacillota; class Bacilli; order Bacillales; family Amphibacillaceae; genus Ornithinibacillus. The sequence goes on along the minus strand of NZ_CBYO010000022.1, from coordinate 173,089 downwards.
CAGTTCATGTTGTTACTCGACTTGACCGAGATACATCAGGACTATTGTTAATTGCCAAGCATCGTTACAGCCATTCGATTTTGTCTGCTTTACAGAAACAGGAGAAAGTGAAAAGAAAGTATTATGCAATTATAGAAGGTATGTTACAAGATAGGCAGGGTATTATTGATGCAAATATTGGAAGGAAAGAAGGCTCTATTATTGAAAGGGTAGTTAGAACCGATGGGCAGCGCGCCATTACCCATTACCAAGTCATAAAACAAACTAATTTATATTCCTGGTTGGATGTACAGCTTGAAACAGGAAGAACACACCAAATTCGGGTTCACTTTTCACATGTAGGTCACCCACTTGCAGGTGATGATTTATATGGTGGTTCGAATGATATTATTCCTCGTCAAGCATTGCATTGTTATTCTATAGGTTTTGAACACCCTCAAACAAAGGAATGGATGACCTTTACATCAGAATTACCAGAAGATATGAAAAAGATCCTTTCAGATGAATAATGATTATTCATCTGGAAAGGATCTAAATTTTTCCACCTTAAATGGTTGTTCAGATGGGACAGAGACAGTTGTTTCTTCAGGAAGCCTAAAAGCGGTTAACTTATTCCCGAAAACACATCCTGTATCAATATTAATCGTTTTATTAACCCTTCTTGGCTTTAATACAGGTGTATGCCCATATACAATCCAGGCATCTCCATTATAATTTTGGGCCCAATCTCTACGAATCGGCCTTCCAGCCTCGTCAAATTCTCCAGTAATATCTCCATATAAAACGAAGGTTTTCACTTTTTTATCATGTCGACCAATATAGGACTCTTTGATGCCTGCATGTGCCACAACTGCATTGGCTTCTGGTATTTCTAAATAAAGTGGTGCCTCTTCATATAGGCGCATGAACTGCTTGCTGATGTTTCCTTGCATTTTTTTATCTAGTGCCTCGTATTCTGCTACAGTAGTTTCAAGTCCATGCTGTTGTTTTACATTATTACCAAGAAAAAAACGATATAGTTTGTTACAGTGATTGCCTGGTACATACAAAGCTTTATTCTTTTTGATGACCATATCATAAACTAGTTGAATGACTTTAATGGATTCAGGTCCACGGTCTGTTAAATCTCCAACGAAAATTGGTATACGATTATCAGGATGGATGTATACATCTTGTTCTTTTTTATAACCTAATTCCTCAAATAATGAACAAAACTCGTTATAACAACCATGGATATCACCAATAACGTCTATTTTCATTGTCTCACCCCCATATAATGAAAAGCGAGAATAGTTTTTGCTATTCTCGCCTTATTCAAACATATATTTTTTTGTTCTAGAATGGATATTTAATACAATACCAATTGCGATTAAATAGGTTAAGGTTGAGCTTCCCCCGTAGCTTAGGAATGGTAAGGGAAGTCCAGTAATCGGAAGTAATTGAATAGACATACCTATATTTTGAAAAATTTGATATGCAAACATACCGACGATTCCAGTTACAATATAACTTCCATAGCTATCATTACTCTGGATTGCAATGTGGATAAGGCGGTAGAGTAATAAGAAAAATAATGTTACAACAATACTGGAGCCAATAAAGCCAAATTGCTCTGCAATGGCAGTGAAAATCATATCCGTTTGACGTTCGGGAACACTCACTTGCATTGTTTCAATCCCTTTACCAAAGAGTTGACCAGAACCTATTGCCATCATGGCCCGAATAAGTTGAAATCCTGAATCGGAGTATTGTTCTGGTTCAAGCCAACCATAAAATCGACTAGATACATGTTTGAAAACGGATTCTTCTAGAAAAACTGCTACAGAATTTGGAAACATAAAATATGCTGCCACGATTAGCCCAAGAAAGGCTAAAACAATTAGTAGAATAGAAAATATTAATCGCCAACTTATACCAGATACTAAAATCATTGCACTTGTTAAAGCACACATGACTAAAAATCCGCCCAAATCCGGTTGAACTGCAATAAGTCCCATTGGTGGGAGAGAAAAAATTAGAATCTTGGATAATAGCCATAGATCGCTTTTTATGGTTTGAGTTACAAAATTCTGGTTATGTGCATACATAACATGAGCTAGTGTGAGAATCAGTATTACTTTCATAAATTCAGCAGGTTGCAATGTACCTAGTAAAGGGAATAAAAACCAACTTACTGCACCATTCGCCTCATGAATATATGGTATTGGAAACCCAAGGCTCCCTAAGAAAAGCATCAATAGCATAGTCATCCCAATACCATACAGAATCCAAGTTAATTGTCTAAAGCGGTCATAATCAATTAACATAATAAGCGCAATTAAGAAGCTGCCACCTACATACCAAACAATTTGCTTTTCAAAGAAATTTTGACCTGCTAATTTGGCTGGCAATGTTGGTTCAACAGTATGAATCGTAAAGACGCTAACAATTCCAAGTAGAACAATTATTGTTATTAAAGTATAGTCAAGGTTATTTTTAGTCGTATTCATGTATTATCCTAACTTTCTATATGAACTTTCATCTCTTTAAAGTTTACACGATTTCACATCATTTTTTAAGCATTATATAATTATAACATTTTTTTCTTGTGTTAGCTGAACGATTTTCTAGGGTATGGTATAACTATAAGTGAACTAAAAAGGAGGGTTGCGACATGGAAAATATTGAAGAATTGAAAGAAGAAATGTTTGAAAAACTTAAACAAGACTTACAGGAAGAAAAAATTGATACATTTAGAATGAGTTTTTTGGACATGCATCCATTTGACCAAGCTGAATTTTTCATGGAAGTTGATGCAACCGATCGAATGCTAATATATAGCTATCTGTCACCAGAAGAAGTTGCCGCAATGATGGAGCATATTGAACTTGAAGATACAGAACCGTTTTTCTCGGAAATGGATCCGCGATTTGCTTCGATGATTTTTGCAGAAATGGCTACAGATGATGCGGTTGATATTTTAAATGAGATGGAAAAGGATAAGGTTGTAAGCTTTCTAACTATTATGAACGAAGAGGATGCCGAGGATATTAAGGACCTTCTTCATTATGAAGAAAAAACTGCTGGTAGTATTATGACGACGGAATTTATTTCTGTCTTTAAAACCCAGTCTGTAAGGGACACCATGCTTCAATTAAAAGAAGAGGGACCAGACGCCGAAACAATTTATTATTTATATGTAGTTGATGATGACAAGAAATTGGTTGGGGTTTTGTCTCTTAGGGACCTCATCATTTCAAGTGATGAAACAAAGATAGAAGACATTATGAATGAAAATGTTTTTCATGTTTCTGTTGCTGAAGACCAAGAAGAAGTCGCAAAAATCATGCGTGATTATGATTTCCTTGCTGTTCCGGTTGTTGATTTTCAACAGCATTTGCTAGGGATTATCACCGTTGATGATATTTTAGATGTTATTGATGAAGAGGCTAGTGAAGATTACTCGAAACTTGCTGGTATATCCGATGGGGATCGTCCTGATACCAGTCCACTAGTTGCAGCAAAAAAACGACTGCCTTGGTTAATTATTTTATTATTCTTAGGGTTATTAACAGCTAGTCTTATTGGGCAGTTTGAAGAAACTTTAAGTCAAGTCACGATTCTCTCTATCTTTATTCCGCTAATTGCTGGGATGGCTGGAAACACTGGCACACAAGCATTAGCTGTCGCAGTTAGAGGACTTGCCACAGGTGAGTATGGAGCAGAAGGGAAGCTAAAGTTGATCTTTCGAGAAGCGGGAACGGGCCTCATTACCGGAACCGTTTGTGGAATCATTATTACGGTTGTTATTTTCTTATGGCAGCATAATCTTTATTTAGGTATCCTTGTTGGGTTGTCTATCATGGCCACATTGGTTGTTGCAACACTTGCGGGTTCTTTGATTCCAATCATTATGCATCGAATGAAAATTGACCCTGCAGTTGCTTCAGGCCCATTTATAACGACGATTAATGATATTATTTCTGTATTAATCTATTTTGGATTAGCGACAGCTTTTATGAGCTTTTTGCTATAGATTTCAGATCAGGATTTTTAATAGCAGGGGAAATTGTTTCCTGCTATTTTTTTGTGCATAAAGAAAAACTTACTGTCAGTTGCACAAATGAATTTAATAATCGGCAATTTAGCTATATTTCCTAGGCATTTACACAATTCGATAATGAGGTTCATATAATAGGGTGATAATAGAATTTGAAAGGAGATCATCCATCATGTCTGAACGTAGTAAATATGCGAATGAGCCATTAATGTATATTCATCAGCCTACTCAAGGTAAGCCCCATGCCCCAATGCAGCATTTCTATACGACACCAAAGCAACCCAAAACTTTAGCACCAACTCCAGAAATAAAAAAAAAAACAATAAAAACTCCGGTTAAAAAAATACCTTCTTTGAGTTCTTTCGCTGGAGAAGCACCACAGGATAAACCGAAATATTCAAGCAGTGCTGTACAGGAAAGAAAAACACCTGAATCTTCCTTGTCACAAGAACAAAAAGATCAAGAAAACAAAAAAAAATTTAAAGATATGACCATTCAGGAGAAAATCACTTATTTCTTGAATTCCTCGAATCACTTACCAAGAATGAGATGTGAAGTGCTAACAGAAGAAAGAAAATATCGAGGAATAATTCTTAATTTGGAAGATAATGAAGTCCAGATGAGAGTAGGAAGAAGAACTGTTTTTATTAAAAAAGAAGATATTCAGGATATTCAATTATTAGGATTAGGATATTAAATGGCTCATTTGTGATGGGTAATCTAGAAAAGCAACGGCCAGAGTACACTTCTGTATTCAGGCCGCTATGCTTTTTTTAAATACTGTAAAAAAACAAACACCATAGAGAGATTCTCCATGGTGTTCCTTAAAATTACTAGTTAAATACATTGATTGCTGGTAAGCAAGTAACGTGACAGAAACAGTTTAAGTCTACAGTGATGCAGATTCCAGTATTCTGTAGATTACCTGTATCATGGTCACATGGACTCTTTAATTCATGACAATCATCACGGTCGTCACGATCAAGTAACAATTCTAGAACTGCACAGCAGTCATCTGTTACTGTTTTTACGCGGAAAATGAAGCTACCTTTGATATCGCCCATTTCACCTAGTTCTCTACCACGTCTTGCACCGAATCCTTTAAATGGCTTACAATCACCTGCACAATATAAAATTACAGGTACTGTATCCAAGCCATTACCTGGATCAGTTTCACCTAATAAATCATTAATTGATTGTTCACAACTAGTTTCACAGCAATTTTCGATAACATCGTTTTGAGCATCAACAATATCACGAAGAATTTCACAAACGCAGTTATCTGTTGCTGCACCTTCTACTCTACCATGGCCACAACCCATGAAACATTTCTCCTTTCATCATGCTTATTGACTTATTGTCTTTAATAGAATATGTGTTAGAGGCTATATGGTGTGGGCACCTGTACGATATTTTATTAGTGTTTTTATCCGGATAAAAACACTAATAAAATAGGGCACATGACTATACTCGCCTCGGGCTAATTACATAGACTAATATCGAGCACATATCATAAAGGAGTGACAAGCATGTCTGAAAATAGAAGAGTGATTCGTGTAAAGGATCTTGTGATCGAAGCAGAAAACGTCATTATTAACCCAAGAAGAAAAAATTATGATCCAATTATTGGTGGAATTAGAGATGAAGAGGATAGATGGGAATCAAGTAGTAGTAGTAGCAGAGAATCTGAGAGCAGTGATAAAAATAATGATAAAAGAGACAGAGGTCCATTCTCCTGGATATAAAAGCCGCCATAACGATAAACCATAACCATTGCAGCTAAGCTAGCTGCATTTTTTTTACATAAAAGTAGAGGGGGGAGCGAATGGACAAGGAAAAATTGATTAATAATCTTAGGATAATTGAAAAGCATCTTGAGAAAAATGAAAAGTGGCTTCAGCAACCAGAAAAGAAAATGATTGCTTTTGAAAAGGATATGAATGAATGGAATACTCGATTTATGAAAACCATCGTTGAAATCGAGAAATGGATAAAAGAGTTAGAAAAGACGATGGAAGGTTAATATGTAGAGATTGACAGACATAAAAATAAGAAGATTATCGAATTTCTATAACAAAAGGTTGAGGGGGTAGTGATATGGGATATATATTACCGGTTCAACAACATGAATATGCGGAATATCAGAGAAGAATGGTTACAAGAAAAAGAGAAATTACTTCTGTTGAAAAACCTTATAAAATCATCTTTAAAACAAGGTATGAAGAATTGAAACGTGAAGAAGAACTTAAAAACCAAAATCTCAAACAACTTCCTCAGAAAAAAGAGTTATGTGTATCATATATAGACTTGGATGAAGTATTTACAGAGATTACAGGGTTAGGGAATTTTATTAATGAACGGATATGATGGACCGTCTAATTTTCACTAGGCAGTCCTTTTTTCTTTATGGTATGATGTTTGAAAACAGGAACGTGAATGGGGGTACCGAGATGAGATGGAGTGATCTAACTACACCGTGGAAAAGGAGCTTCTTACAAGCATGGGAGGCATATTGTAATGGTTCCATACCGATTGGATCTGTATTAGTTAATCAACAAGGAGAAATTGTATTAGAGGGTAGAAATAGAGTATTGGAAGGAACAGCACCAGTAAAACAAGTTTTTGGAAACCGTCTCGCTCATGCAGAAATGAATGTTCTTCTACAATTAAATGGAAAAGATTATGAAGAGATGAGTGAAGCAACAATTTACTCAACAATGGAACCTTGCATCCAATGCTTCGGCGCAATTATTCTATCAAAAGTGAGAAATATTTGTTTCGCAGCAACTGATGATAAACTCGCAGGTGCAACTACTATAAAAGATGAACACGGGTTTATTGAGTCTAGGAATCTTAATATTAGGGGACCTTTTCCAATACTTGGTGAAGTACAGATGGTCCTTAGAACCGACTTTTTATTAAGAACATTTACTACAGAACGGGCTGAAGAACTAATTGCTGCACATGCAATTGATTATCCAATTGGTGTCTCGGTAGGAAGAACGATATTTCAACTTAACACATTGCAAGAAGTAAAAAACGTATCAGATGGTTTCCCATTACTTTTTGATGAATTAGTTACTAAAATAAAACAGGTTAAACAAGCCCATTCCGTTTAGGAACGGGCTATTTCCATAGTAAGTATTTAAATATGCGTTATTTACTATTTCTTCCTTTTTCCACGGTTCACAAATGGTAACACTAATAATTCCTCATCCTTCATGTACTCTGCGTAAAATACATCTTTTACTTGTTCATATCCTTGTTCTTTTAATTCTTGCAGCAACCATTCTTCTGTAAGATTTTTTTCCTCCAAATTATCATAGATAATTTCTCCATCATTAACTAAGGTTACGGTGAGATTTGCAGGTTGGGGTGCTAGCTTCATATCTTTACGTGTCGGTGACTGATAATCGGATTTTTTGAGAACAGAAATGGCACCATTCGTTTCTAAAATTGCATATTCTACCTCTCGAACAGAAAATACATCCTTTTCACGCAAAAGATGTTGAAGTTGATTGACATCTAATTTGTTTTTTTTCATCACATCTCGAATCATCTTACCTTTTCGAATTACAATCTCGGGAGTACCTTCTAGTAGGGAACGAGAGGCTTTAAACTTCTGAGTAATAATCTCCGTGGAATATAATAATCCGCCCCATAAAAAAAGGACAAAAGCCATTTCTAATATCCCCGCTTTGTCGTCAAACATCGCATTTCCAACAAGCTCGCCAAGAATAATTGCAGAAATAAAATCAAAAGCAGTAAGTTGAGAAATTTGTGTTTTACCGAGGAGTTTAGTTAAAATATATAAGGCAAAAAAACCAAAAAGTGTATCAGTAAACATTTGAAAATAGGATATCAACCAAAACGCCCCTTTCCAAGCTTAGGATTAACCGGATTGAGAAAAGTCATGCATGAAAAGGGGGCATAAAAAAAGACAGTCCCTATAAAAGGACTGTCTAAAGTGATTTCTTCATGGTTACGTGAGGAATACCTGCATCCAGAAATTCACCTGAAACGGTTTTATATCCCAACTTTTCATAAAAAGTTTCAGCATGTGTTTGTGCGTTTAGTTTCGCCTTGGTACACCCATTTTTCTTGATTTCATTTTCCATAGCTTGTATAACATCTTTTCCATATGACTTTCCACGGTGTTCCTCTAAAACACAAATACGTTCTAATTTGCCGTATTCCTCCACAAATCGTAAGCGACTAGCGACAACTGGTTGGTTCTTCACATAACCAACAAAATGAATTGCGGTTTCATCGTATTGATCGAGTTCTTCTTCTTCCGGTACTTTTTGTTCCTCAACGAATACAATCGTACGTACTTGAAAAGCATGTTTTCTTTCTTCGTCTGTTTCAACAATCTTTAAAATCATACAAGTTCCTGACCGAAAACGAACGATTCATAAACCGTCCAAGAACCGTTTTCTAACTGGTATAGAAGTTGGAAACGATCAACTTCTTCTTCAAATTGAAAACTTTTCATCTTTAATCTACCGAAGACGTCAGAATACTCGTCGTCCATTAATTTTTGTCCGATTGTGATATGTGGAACAAAATTGTATTTCTTATTTTGAGGAAACTTTCCTTCATGAAGTTTTTCATAAAGGGTGGTTAACGCTTCATTAGGTTCTACTTTTAGGTAAATTGTATTTGTTACAGGAACAAATGAACTTGCCTTATTAATACGAATTGTAATCGGTTCTGTTTCATTTGCAATTCGCTTTAACTCTGGAATTAGTTCGTCTATCATATCATCATCAGCAACAAATGCTTCCTTTAATGTAATATGAGGTGGAATTAAAGGGTAGTGTGGGTCGTACCGTTTACGATATGAATTAGCTTCGTCCTGAATTACTTTGGATGGGAAAATCGCAATACCATATTTCATGTCAGAACCTCCTATTATTTTTTTATCGTATAAGTATTATAGCTTCTTCTAATTTATAACATAAAAGTCCATATTTAAAGTGTTTTATTTCCTATTTATATAAAAATTGGAACTGTTATTCACCAAAGATTGCCTTCAATGCATTTACCATATCCTTCTGCCAATACTTCCATGTATGCTCACCGTCTAGTATTTCTTTATAATGATACGTTAGTCCTTTTTGTTCCAACAATTCCTTAAGTTGTCTATTTGGTGTTAAGAAATCAACATTGGGTCCATTTGTTGTATCCACACTAGTTTCGGAGATGCCGATTGTATGGTATATATCTAATGCTTCAATATTTGATGCGTTTCGAACTGCTTCTAACACTATTTCATCGACTAGTGGAGATTGGATAATTACTTTTCCAAAGGTGTTCGGATATTTGATGGCCATTGTTAAAGCAAGCGTTCCTGCCAGGGAATCTCCCATTAAGGCTCGTGTTCCACCCATATGATACGAAGGTAGGATGTCATCCAAGAACGGAACAACCTCGTTCATTAAGAACTTGGAATAGGCTTCATATTGTTCCCCTAAAGGGTGGTATTTTTTTAAGCGATCATATCGGTCCTTATAATGAATACCAACAAAGATTGTATTCTCAATTTCTGCATCATCGTGTAACTTATCACTAAATGTTGCCACACGTCCCATCTGGTAGTAATCATTTCCGTCTTGCATAATGCAAATGTGATATTTATACAATGGTGAAAAAGATTCTGGTTGATAAATTTTAAGCGTCATTTTTTCTTCAAGATATATACTGTTAATTACATGCTCCAGCATTTTCCCTTTTCTGCTCAATACATTCACCTCATAAGCAAATTACCTAATCCTAGTTTACCATGAAAACTTATAGTTGTAACCTTAACTGCCGACTACTTCGCGAAGTTGTCCTTTGTATAGATTGTAATAATTTTCTTTAAGGTCTAGTAGTTCATCATGGTTTCCTTTTTCTAAGATTTGACCATGTTCTAACATTATTATTTGATCTGCTTCTTGGATGGTGTTTAATCGGTGGGCAATGATGAAACTTGTTCTGCCCTTCATTAATTCTTTTAACGCTTCTTGGATTTTCAATTCGGTTATCGTGTCAATGTTACTAGTTGCCTCATCTAGAACAAGGATAGTTGGCTCTGCAATAAATGCACGAGCAATTGTTAATAATTGCTTTTGGCCTTGGCTAATTCCACTTCCGTCAGAATCTAGAATCGTATCATAACCATCTGGTAATTGTTCAATAAAATCATGCGCATTCGCTTGTTTGGCAGCTACTATTACTTCTTCATCGGTAGCGTTTAATCGTCCATAGCGAATATTTTCCCTGATTGATGTATGAAATAAGAAAGAATCCTGTAATACAAACGCCATATGGGATCTCAGACTAGACCGTTTTATTTCTTTTAAATCAATACCATCAAGTTTAATTTTACCACTATCATAATTGTAGAAACGTGAAATTAAATTAATAATGGTTGTCTTACCTGCCCCAGTATGTCCAACGAAGGCTACGGACTCTCCAGGTTTTGCCTCGAAGTTTATTTTGTTTAAGATAGCTTCATTTTCATAACCAAAGGTGACATTTTCAAATTTGAAATGACCTTTTATTTCCTGAAGTTCGATTGCTCTACTCTCATCCAATTCTTCCTCTTCTTCGTCTATCACATTAAATACACGCTCAGCACCAGCAACCGCTGAAAGGAGAAGGTTAAATTGGTTGGAAAGTTCATTTAATGGACGAGTAAACTGACGGGCATATTCCGTGAAAATTACGATTACCCCAATGGTAACAAGCTCTGTATTAATTGCTAGAATACCACCAACTAGAGCAATCATCCCGAAACTTAGGAAGTTCAGCATATTCATCACTTTAGGAATAAAACCAGCAATGGTTAATGCCCAGAAACCAGAGTGGTTTAAATCTTTATTTTTTACTTCGAATTCTTTGATGACACGTTCTTCCTGGGAATATGTTTTTACGACATGTTGACCAGACACGGTCTCTTCGACATAACCATTTAATTCTCCGAGTCTTTTTTGTTGTAACTTATACAATGGTCCAGTTCTCTTTGTAATCCAACGAGTCGCAAAGAACATTACCGGAACAATAGACATGGTCACAACCGTTAATATAGGACTTAGATAAATCATTACCCCAATCGTACCAATAAGTGTCAATACACTGGAAAATACTTGGATGACCGACTGGTTTAAGGTGTTATTGACATTATCAATGTCGTTTGTAATACGACTCATTAATTCGCCATGTTGTCTTTTATCAAAGTAAGCTATTGGCAAGCGGTGGAACTTATGGAATAGCTCGGAACGTAAATCATACACTGTATTTTGCGCAATCCCAATCATCCAAAAGCTTTGTAGGAAAATGGAAAGGGAATGTAATAAATAAACGGCTATTAGTCCTACTACCAATATTCCAAACCCAGTTACTTCTTGTTTAACGATAAAATTATCAATGGCCTTCCCAACCATGAAAGGTCCAAGTAAGCTCATAGCAGAACTAATAAGTACCATTACTATAACTAGCCATAATCGTGCTTTTTCACGAGCAAGGTAGGACCAAATTCGTTTTATCGTTCCAACCGTATTACGCGCACGTTTTTTTGTATTGTCTTCAGAGATATTTTCTATTGGTATTTTTTCATATTGAAAGGGAGCTTTTAGTTGTTGTTTAATGGACATGTGGATACTCCTTTCCAAATTGTGATTCCACGATTCTTTGGTATAATTCGGAATCTCTCAGTAACTCCTCATGGGTACCAATGTTTAACATTTTACCTTCATCCAATAGTAAAATTCGATCAGCATTCATTGCAGTAGAAATCTTTTGTGTAATTATAAATAACGTATTTAGGTCATCCTGAATGGCGTCTAATAATTTTGACTCCGTTTCCAAATCAAGTGCACTTGTACTATCATCAAGCATTAGAATTTTAGGCTTGCGTATTAATGCTCTCGCAATGGAAATACGTTGTTTTTGTCCACCGGAAAGATTAACACCTTTTTGACCAATCTGTGTTTGGTACTGGTTGGGTAATTCCATAATAGTGTCATGGATTTGTGCGTCCTTAGCTGCTTTAAGAATTTCCTCTTTCGTCGCATCATCTTTACCCCATGAAATATTTTCGATAATTGGACCACTGAAAAGCAATGGACTTTGAGGAACATATCCAATACTTCTTCGGAGTGTTTCTAGTTTATAGGAAGAGATTGGTTTATCATCAATTAATATTTCGCCCCCCGTCACATCGTATAACCTTGGAATAAGCTGAAATAAGGATGACTTCCCAGAACCAGTTGCTCCAATAATAGCGAGCTTTTCACCAGGTTTGACAGTGAAAGTTAAGTCACTCAGTACAAGACCATCAGAAGTAGGGTATTGGAACGAAACATTTTTTAATTCAACTTTTGCGTCCATAACCTTTTGATTGTTATTGGCATCCTCTAAATCTAGCAGATCAACTTCCTCTACCAGTACTTCGCTAATTCTTTCTGCAGATGCTTTGGTACGAGATAGTGCCATAATAATGAAGGAAAACATTGAAATAGCCATGGCAACACGCATTGCATAGTTAAGAATAGCAACCACATCTCCAACTTCAGTAGTGCCTGCGATAGATTGTGTATTACCAAACCAGAGTATTGCAATGATACTAAGATTCATAACGAACAATAGGATAGGCATGGAAGCCTCAATGAAACGAAACGTAAACCTTGTGTTATTTTTAAGGTTTGAATTGGCATCGGTAAAACGATCTTCTTCATAGTCACGCCTGAAGAAAGCTTTGATTAATCTCATTCCTGCAAGGTTTTCTTGCATCACAAGGTTCACTTTATCGATGCTTTTTTGAACATTATTAAACATTTTGGATGCTTTCTTTAGAACCCATAACAGAAATCCTAGAAGTAGTGGAACAGTAATTAAGAAAATAATTGCAAGTCCAGGATTTACGACAAACGCCATGATAACGCCACCTAATGCAATAAGTGGTGCCTTCATCATAATGCGCAAACTCATAAAAATAGTGTTTTGGATTTGTCTAACATCGTTTGTAAATAGAGTCATAAGATGTGATGTTGGATGATGATTTAAATTTGTAAATGAAAATTCCTGAATTTTGCGGAATAACCTTTCACGAATATCATAAGCAAAACCCCAGCTCACATGGGAAGCATAAAAGGAATTAATAATACCCGATATAAAAGAGAAGAATGCAAGCCCAATCATGATGCTTCCACACATGACAATATTATTTAAGTCGCCATTCATAACCCCATTATCAATCATTTTTCCTAGAAAGAATGGAAGAAGTAGCTCAACAGCAAGTTCAACGAGCATGAGCAAGAAGGCAACAACTGCGGGCAATTTATACGGCTTTAAAAAGGAAAAAACTGTTTTCACGTGCATGTAACCCCCGTTGTCGAAATTGTGAAATTTTTTTAGATAGGAAAATATAATGTCTTTTCATTATAAAGGATAAACAGGTTTTGTACCAAGGATTTATTTCGTGTATCGAATGAATTTATGTATATAGAGCTCCTATTTATATAGGGATATATAATCTTGGCTTGTAAATTGTAGAATTGTTCAGTTAGTGATGGAGAAGGTAGAAATTGTTGTAGGAGAAATTTGAAAATATAGAGATTGCTCATACTTATTTTGATTGACTAATTTTACTAAAATTTATATAATTTATCTACAACTACATATTACGATTCCGTAGCTCAGCAGGGAGAGCGCTACCTTGACAGGGTAGAGGTCGTTGGTTCGAGCCCAATCGGAATCATCATGCACAAACCTTGATGTAAAGCGATTCCTAGTAAATATAGGAGTCGCTTTATTTTTGTTAGTTTTCTACTTTGCCGACATTTTGACGGCAGGAGCTTGTTTTTCATTGGTTTTTGATGGTTTATCTTGGTTAATTATTTTTCTGTTTAGGACTTCGGATAATCTCTCTGTTGCCAATTCGTCCACCGTTTGTACATGATGGCTATACGTATCATTCGTTATACTTATTCCAGAGTGCCCAGCACGTTTTGATATTTGCGATAGAGGAATGCTTAATTCAATCAATATCGTCACCATGGTATGGTGTAGGGCGTGGATATTAACATATCGAAGCTTATGCCTTCTTAAAAATCGTTCCCACCAGTTTTTCATACTATCCGGGTTAAAAGGTTCGCCGTTCTCATGAGAGAGCAGTAAGAAATGCTTACCTTCACGCCACAATTCTTCTTTTTTAAAGTGTGATCTTTCCTCTATTCGTTATTCAATTAACTCTTTAATAAGTGGCATTAAATCATAGGGTAAGGATATATCACTTTTATCTAATGAATTAAATAAGGAAAGTTTGCAACATATTATTTTTTTAGTCGCTTTAGAGAATAAAGAACTTATTGGAAGAAAGCTTATAAGACTTGAATTAATTAATAAAGAGGATGCCAATTCTTCGGAGTTTTGTTTGATAGGTAAAGATGAATTGAATAGCTTAGAAGTTGCATAAAATAAATCCATCTTGCATGGGTTTATTTTTTTGATTATGATAAGAACAAATGTTCCGAAAGGGTGTTCTTGTCATGAAAGGTTTATTCCAACGTTCCATCGATAATAAAGAAAAAATCCTCATCTTTTATATCGATAGTAAGAACCAGGTAACACAACGATATGTTCGTGTGATTAGCATGGATGATAATTCTATCGTGGCATTTTGTTATTGGCGTAAGAAGGTAAGAACATTCAAGTTGGAAAATATCCTTTCGGCTGAACAGGTGAAAAAGAGAGTTGGAGCATAGTATAAATGTTAATATCGTGGATTTATTATCGGTAACAGTTGGGCTTACTTGATTGACCACTAAATTAGTGCTCAGACAGGCGTTTCTTAAGTAGTAAGCCAACTGCTATTCCAGGAAATAAGGACAATATATGGACCATACAGGCCCTAATAAAACGCCAAATATCGTTACTTTCGAAGAATAAACTAATCCAACAGTTGCAGAAAACGCAGGACACACAAATGGAAAAAAGAGTATGGATCCTCTCCACCACCCGCATCTTTCACAGCATCCCACATAGCGAAACTGTATATACAAGGATAAAACAATAACCAGTTATAATTTGTAATGGCTATTGCAACAAGGGTTTTACCATGAAAACTTAACAGTATAGCACTATTTAAATTACTAAATAAATTAATTAAAAATTCAAGTGTCACTATATAATACCTTTTAAATATTTACCATTTAACAACTGTCCGAACCCAGGGAGTGCGACAGACCACAGCAGCTTCTCGAATGGATTCTTATTCATGCATTACCACCTTGCCTATTACTTATCTTTTGCTATTTTCTTTCTGTTTGGAGCAAGTGGTGGTTGTTCTAACCATCTGTTCTTTGTCATAAGGTTAAACCATTCTTTGGTAACCATTAGGTTTTTCAGAATGGTTTGTTCATACGTTACAACAAGGTCTGTTCGCATAGCTGATGCTAGTCCTGATCCATGGTAGGCTTGCCCAGTTTGAAGTAAAAAACCAATATGATACAACATTAGCTTATCTGAAAAGGGAGAATCCTGAGATGCCGTAACCTCTGATTCCCAAGACATTGGCACTGGTAAACTATCTTGTTGTAGTATCTTCCCGAACGATTGAATTTGATTGTCAGACGATTTTTGAGCTGAAACTAAAAATTTCCTTACCTCTTTTGATTGTGCAACTTGGCTAAATGCAATGGAGAGGGTTTTTTCCATTATCTTCTTTTTCAAGTTAAAAGATAGGCTAATAATTTCCATTGCGGACAAAGGACGTTGATCGCCAAAATATCCATCTAAAAATTGCTGACCTGTAATAAATTCAGGGTTTTTTTCAGGATAAAAGTATGGATCTCTTTGAAAATGACCTTTTTCTAAAAGTAATTCTATCGTTTGATGGTACATTTTTTTACCGCTATTATCACATGAATCATAAAAATCTCTTAAATCCTTTCTAACAGATGTACTAAGCGATGTTGTATGCCCTAACAAACCATGTAACGTCATAATATGTAAATAGTGTAGGCAAAAAATGTCCGAGAATAATCTTTTTGCCCCATGATTAAGATCGGATTCCGTAAACCCAATTGGAACTGGAAATCCTTCATTTTCCATGAAGGTTGAAATCTGCTTTTTTTGGTTGCCAAATATATGTATTGCTTCTTCAAAAAGCGCTTTAATTTTTTCATCCTCGATGATTGAATACATATATTTGTTGACTATATCAACGGCTGTACCATTTACATATTCGCCCCACAATGTTCCTATTTCACCAGATGTGAGCTTTAAATTTTCCTTTTCCAATGTAATCACCTCTGTCTAATATTTCCCTTGTTTTGTGATTTTATTAAAAATATTGGTTGTATCAGGACTACAAACACCTCATTATTGAAATAGACAATCAGCAAAAAATGAAATAGAACAAAATTAAGATTGATAAGTATAGGAGATTGATAGAACGAAATTCGTTTAAGGGTATGCCTAAACTTTATTGGGTAACGACTACACCATACAGAAGAAACAGTTTACTAGAATTATGTGAGGGTTTAAATGTAACGGTGTATCTTGATACCGACATTAATTAGGAGGGGAATTGTGAATTTATAATTGACTGATAATGAAAAGGGCTCAGTGGAATTAGTAGTAACTAAGGAAATAAAATATCTAAAGTCTTACGGATCCATGGAAGAGTTTTTCCCATCTTGCTAATTTGTTCTATGTCTATATAAAGATAATAGGAAAAAATAATGAGGAGGTCAAACATGCGGACTAAAACCTATGATTCTATTGAATTTATAAGGGGTGAACATAAATTAGTTAAACTCCTACGTTTTCATTGGTGCCACTTGCAGCTGCTCCTTTTATTCCTAGTACTGTATTTGCTGAAGAATCAATTCAAACAAAGGTCATGAATACCTTTGACCCGTTATGGCTTTTGCATATCCCGGGGCCTTAGCAGTGATGTTGGGCGGTACTTTATTCATTATAATAGGGAAGAGTGATAAAGGATTCGGGATGATTCAAAAAGCAGCATCGGGGTATATAATATTAATGTTATTACCGATGGTATTTGATATTTTAGTAGGTGCAATGGACGGTGTTGTCTAATGGAAATCAAAGCACCTATGGAGTATGTCGGGGATAGGGTAGGGGCAAAATTTAAAGAGGGAATGACCGATATAGCCTTAGAATATATAGCAGCCATTCCGATACTTGACGGAGTATCAATAGGATTATATGCACTCTGTAGCATGATTAGTAAAACTTTTGCTAAGTTAGGAGTTATTGGTGTGTTTGGGTATGTTTTTCTAGTTGCACTATTTTGAATAAAAAATAAATAGGAGTGGATCCTAATGAAAAAGGAGGCTCTTATATGCTACTGATTGGAACCGTAATAGGAATCTATATAGGGTATAAACTAAACAATCTCATTAGAAAACTGTATAATGGATTTGAATTTATGATACTGGGCTTAAAAGTGACAATTGGTAAGTTTAAGAAAGCGCCTGTTGTCGACATTACTAAGAAAAAGAAGAAAACCCATCCCTCCAAACTCAAAATGCGAAACATGCAATAATGAAGATATATTCATTGCTGGAACCAAAAATTATTTCCGTGTCCAAAATGTAAAAGAAATGGAAATAAGTTCAGGAAAATAACTATGTAAAATTTCCTTTTAAAGAGTTGTTGACAAATTGTTGAACAAACGCGACAGAAACGAGTGATTTCAATCTGAATTAAACGGAAGTAAATAGCGCTAACCCTTGATATAATAGGACTTTGCCGAAATTATTCTATTAGTTCAGAAGCCGCTGACTACCTTGACAGGGTAGAGGTCGTTGGTTCGAGCCCAATCGGAATCACTTATAAAAAACTATGGTATTTATTTATCATAGTTTTTTATTGTTAATCTTTAAATAATTGGAAATTTTTTGGTACTATACTAATTAGAGAATGCTTAGGAGGAACAATGGAGTAGGGGGAGTAGTAAAATAATTAATAATAAGGAGACATTTACAGAACTAAACCTTGAGAAACTCAACATTGTTGATAAAGAGGCTACCGTTATGATGACTCTTTTCAATGAGGAATATTCCACCTCTTAAAATGGATAGAAAAAAAATCTTTCCTAGGCATAGACAAAGTGTTCCAATTTCCGGAATAATGTTTATGGGATTGGAAAGGAATGTGGTTGGCTCATTTTTGGAAGTAAAGTGGGTGAGAACGAGGATTTGAGTTATATTCATAGCTAAAATATACGAATGAGGGGAAAAAACAATGGAGAAACCTTATGTAAAAAAACTATTTGTTGGGAAAGTAAAACAGGTTGGCAATCCTAATGCAAAAAGTCCAATGGACCGAGCTTGGGAAAGCGGTATGTTTAAAGAAGGAACGAGTGAAAAAGTGTGGCTTAGTAATACCGGATTAGTCGGTGATGAGGTTGCTGATAAGAAAAATCATGGCGGTCCAGAGAAAGCTGTTTTTACATACTCAGCCAATCATTATGATTATTGGAAGCATGTAGAAAATATCGATACTATTCATGTTGGTGGGTTTGGAGAGAATCTAGCTGTAGAAAACATGGATGAAAACTCTGTTTGTATCGGGGATTCCTATCAATTTGGCGAGGCAATTATCCAGGTTTCCCAACCGCGTAGGCCTTGTTGGAAACCTGCTCGCCGTTTTCGAACGATGGACCTTGCTTTGCGCATCCAGAATTCAGGTAGGACTGGCTGGTATTTTCGTATCCTGAAGGAAGGATATGTTCAGAGTGGAGTTGAATTAACTTTACTAAATCGACCTTATCCTGAATGGACAATTGCAACATGTAATGAAGTGATGTATGAGTATGACAAAAAAGACGATTTAGACCTTGTTAAGGAACTAGCATCTTGTGAGTTTTTAGCTGAAAACTGGAAAAAAACTTTAGCAAAACGTTTGGCGGGGAAAGAGTCTTCGGGTGAAAATCGTGTGTTTGGTCCGAATAAGTAATGACATAGGGAAAGAGAAAAGCTGTCCTACCTAACTGGGACAACTTTCCTGACCCTCTGTCCCACTAAAAAAATCTTCCGCAAGCATGTTTATTTCGTTTGATTTCTCTATAATTGTCCAATGTCCACAGTTTTCTATCGTATGTAATCGTGTATGAGGTAAATAGTTTATGAATAATTTTTCAATAATTGTGGGAGGGAGTATATCGTGACTTCCCTGTGCAACTAGTATTGGTATTTCTGCTAACCTATCTAGATCTTCCGATAAATCGTAATTATTCTCTATATCCTCTACAATCGTATAATTGACAGTTTGATTCATACTAGTTTTTTCATTGTTTTGTAAGGAGTGTTTGGAGAACACGTAGTAAGGATCCAATATGGCTAGTACCTTATCAACAGAAGCGGTACCTTTTTTTACTTCTCTGTCCGTTTTTAACAATTTTATTTTGTCCTTCAACGTTATTCGTTTCAATAGTTCTTTTTCAAATGTCTTTAATCCCTTTTGATTAACACCAATTGCTGCCGTTAAAAATAGTTTACTAACCCTTTTAGGGTAGGCTGATGCATAGCAGAGCGCAAGCATGCTTCCCCATGATTCCCCGAAGATATTTATTTTTTCAAACTGTAATAGTTTTCGTAATGACTCAAGGGTGTTAACCTCTTCTTCAATGGAATAGTTGTTACCTAAAATAGAATCTGATTTACCACATCCTCGCTGATCATATAAAACTAATTGATATTTCTTGGCTAATGGTAGTACATGCGGGAGGAAAAAACGGTGCTCACTTCCAGGACCACCATGAAGAAATATTATCGGTTCTCCCTCGCCGATAATATTAATATGGATGTTATGACCATTAATATTTACATATTGTGCTACTGCCATTTAAGCTCTCCCCCGTTAAAACATTGGAAATATTTCATTAACATATGATAATGGTATCGTTAATTTGATAGAAAATTCCAATTTTATTATTGTGTTTTCCTATACCTATGTATATGATAGTTAGATAGAAAATATGGTGGATATATAGATTATTAATATTAGGGAGGATATTGATGTGGTTGAGGCAGTATTCTTTGATTTGTATGAAACGCTAATAACGGAATGGAAGGATAATGAAAAGAAAGCTACGTATTCTATTGAGGCATTACGTATAACGGAAGAAACTTATAAGAAAGAATGGGCGGCAAGGGTAGAAAGAAGAATGAATGGTACTTTTCCTGATCATCAAAGTGTTCTTAGAGATATACTTACAACATTAGGGAAAACAGTAGAAGAAAATATTATCGAGGAAATTCATCAACAAAGATTAAAGGCCAAATTAATCCCCTTTCAAGAAATTGCTTGTGAAATTATCCAAATGCTCCAGGTTTTAAGAGAAAAGAAGATAAAAATTGGTTTAATTAGTAATTGTACACCGGAAGAAGTAATTGGATTTGGTGATTCTAAACTAGCGAATTTATTTGATGATATTATCTTTTCGTACAAGGTAAAACAAGCAAAGCCTAATGCTGAGATATATTGGACCGCATGTCATAATCTAAATGTTTCCCCGGAGAACTCCCTCTTTATTGGGGATGGTGGGTCAAATGAGTTAATTGGAGCCTCGAATGTTGGTATGAAGGCTTATCATGCAACATGGTTTCTGCCAACTTACATAAGTGAGAGAAATGTAGATTTTCCTAAATTATCAAAGCCGATGCAGGTAATTGATTTATTAGAACTGGAGGAATAGAACTGTGAGGAAAATGATTGATCCATCCAAACACCCAGATTGGCTACAGCCACATTCAGTGGAATGGTATCAACATATTGGAGAACATGATGGTAAATATCTTTATCCATGGAATTCCATTTTAGATGAGCCAAATGGAGAAACCATATTTGACAAAGAAGTATTGAGGATGGTTGAGGATAAGAATGTTTTAGATGTCGGGTGTGGTCATGGTGATTTTACAATCCGATGTAGCACGGTAGCAGAAAAGGTTACAGGGTTTGATATTACGGAACAATTTATTGGAAGTGGCAGAAATCAAAGAATGAAAAACGTATCTTTTGTTTTAGGAAATACAAAAGACGCATTACCATTCGAACGTGATGAGTTTGATTGTGCATATATTAGAAAAGGACCTACCTCTGCTTATCCTCTTTTGAGTCATGTGGTAAAACCAGGTGGTAGAATAATAGGTCTCCATCCTGGTGATGAGTCAGGTAAAGAACTGCTGCGTTTGTTTCCGGATATGTTCCAGCAACCGACAAGGAAAGTGATGGATGTGCTGACTAATAGATTAAAGAACAGTAGTTTTTCAAGAGCTGAAATAGAATCAATTAACAGTGTAGAATATTTGCAGTCACCTATTGATGTTGTGAAAATGTGTTGTTTTGGTCAAAAGGATACAGTTTATAAAATGGTTGAGGAGCAAAAGATAAATCAAATCACGGAAACGTTTCATGCACTTGCTACCAATAAAGGATTTGCAGTAACATTTTCGCGCTATATTATTCGTATAGAAGTTTAGAAGAAAGAGGAATGTCGTGATTAAACAGTTTAGGCAAATACTAAATCAAGAAATAGATGGAATGAACCTTTTTATCTTTAAGTTTATTGTTTGAATTTGATATAATATAATAACTATTCAAAAATATTATTGCGAGGATGTATCTCATGAATCAAAGACGTCATTTTATATCCGATCAATATCATTTTATAAGTGAAATGATTATCCTCTCTATCATTATGCTCCTCCCAATCCACTTTTACTATATGTGGATTCCAAAATGGGGTGTACTCGCTGTAACGATCCCCCTGTGTGTGATTTTCACCCTGATGGAGAAACAAAGTTTAAACTACAAATCATATTATTTAATTGTTCCTGTATTATTTATCCCATTTCTCATACTACAATTTCCTTTATTAATTTGTTTGCCAATAGCTGTCTTAATCATATGGAGATACCTACGTATTAGGCAGCTTTTTCTCAATGGCCGTGAAGCAAGTTATATATTGTTAACTACTATGATATCAATTATTGTCTATATAGTTACGGGTGAATTGTCAGCAATTGGATACTTATTTCTTCAATTATTTTTGCTTGTTTTTGGGTTTATGTTTAGTCATGTTGCAGTCTTAGAAAGAGCAAAGAGAAAGATGTCATTCTTCCAAAGTGGAGGTTATTTTGTGGCCTTTCTATTAATAGGAGCTGCTGTAGCTTTTTGGATTAGTACGCAACCCTATATGGAGAGGGCGTTTGACAAGTTTATATATTTCATCTTCTCAATCGTTGGTAAAGTGCTTTATCTATTTAACTTCCTAGAACCCAAATACTTTGAAAATCTTAGGGAAGGAATGGATTCTTTACCGGAAAAACAAGGTTTAGCAGAGATACCAGGAATGGATTATATCGGATCAGTATTCGGTGTATATATTGCGATAGGTATTATGATTATAATTGTTGGACTTATAGTAGTTCTAAAAATCCTAAAAAGAGATGCTTCCCCACCGGAGGATATTGGCGGAAAGACCGTTAACCTTGGTATCGTCACAAAAGTTTATGATTCCTCTGAGATGTTCATTAAATCTTTTAAAAGATGGCGAATAGGTAAGAAGCATCCTGTAAGAATAATGGTACACAAATTCGAACGGAAGGCGTTTAAAAATAAAATTGGTAGAAGACAATCAGAGACGTTGGATGAGTGGTTTAAGCGGATTGACTTACAAATAAATGTAGAAATCTATCAGAAAGTTCGGTATGGAAATATGGATGTTTCTGGACAAGAGGTAAATGAATTGAAAAATGGTCTTGAGAAGATGATAGGTAGTTTATATAAGAAATAAATGTTTACTTTTAGTATAGGTGCTAAACGAATTCAAAAATTGTTAACACATTGATGCGGAAAAAGTATGAAAAAGAACCTAATAAGAAAAACCTAACAGAACAAGATAAAAAGTTATTAGTATTTTATTTGAAGAATTGGCTATTGCACAGAATACAGCGTATCAAAAATTGATAATAAAGTATAGAATCTATTTAAAGTTGCTAGATAGGTAAAAGAACAGTAGATTTTGATTACCAAATTGTATGATTGCATTTGACATAAAAAAACAGCCTGAGGGGCTGTTTTTTAAATATGTGGATATTTTTGTAATGTTGCTTTTTGTTTTAGCTCTATTCCTCTTGAGAGCATGTAAAATGAAAAAAGTAATAGAACAAATGCTAGCAATGGGGAGTAGAGAATCCATTGATAATCATAAATAAAGGATCTCCATTGTCCGATAAGACCAGCCCAATCTCTACTGATTGATATATAAACTGGTGGGCCGCCTAGTCTTAATATAGTTCCCCCTAGGAATAAATTAAAGATTCCTAGCTGTCCAATTAAAGTAAGAACTAAAATAATTTCTTTCACAAACATGGCAAGAAGGGTACCTTTTAAATGAGGGAAGATATGTTTCCATAATATTCTTAGCTTACCTGCTCCGAGTGCTTTAGTAGCTGTAATATATAGTTCTTTTTTCAATTCAACCGTTTTACTGAAAACTGCTGCATATACTCCTGGAAAACCGACAACCACCATCAAGAATGATTGTAATAAAATTAGCTCTATTACGAAAAGTGGTGAGTTGATGGTTATTCTGATTAATAGAAAATATATGATTAGGAATGTTGGTATACTGCCAAGCAATCCGAAAATAGTACCCGTCTTCTTTTTTTCTCTCCCCGATAATCCAAACCATATACCAAGTGATCCTCCAATAATAATCCTTATAAGGGCTACCCCAATTCCTACAAACACCGTATATTTTGCACCGTAGAGAAGAAGTGTTAAAATATCATATCCCCATTGGTCGGTCCCCAGAAGATGCTCCTTTGATGGTGGATATGGTGATGCATGAATACCAAAGTCATCAGGACCATTATAATAATACCCAGTCGGTTCTACATAATCTTTTTCATAAGGTGCAAATAAAGGTCCAAATACGGCTATGAAAAGTATAAAACTAGTAGATATGATCCCTAGCCACAATCGCCAATTAGTCATGGGCAAACACCCTCTCCAGAAGCAAGATAAGTAAACGAATAGACCAATATACCATTAAATAAAGGAAGACTAAGGCAAACAATGTATTGACAATAAGATTATATTGGTACATTGTTCCACCAAATAACATAGCTGTTAATCCTCTAATATTAAACAAGTATTCTACAATGAATAGGTTACTCATCATGATAGCTAATACCTTATGTAAATCAGCTTTCAAGAATGGGAGTATATTTCGTACAACATGATTGATATAGATGACTCGTTTTTTCAACCCTTTTGCTTTTGCAGTTAAAATATAGTCTTCTGAGAGAACGTCATAAGTGCGCTCTGATAATGTCCGAATAAGATAGATTGCGGGAATGAGAGTCAACGTGATTAGTGGGAGTAAATATGCATTTTCATCTACTGAGCGTGACGCAACTCTTGCTAATCTTAACCCAGTAGATTCATAGATAAATACTACTCCAAGCTGTAAAAATATGACTAGAATGAAATCAGGAATGGTTCCTAAGAATCCGATCATATCTTTTACCCATTCTCTTTTTGACTTACTATACCAAGCGGAAATAAGCATCCCAATTAAAACAGATAGAAACCCTGCCAATAAAAGGTACCGTAAAGAAGTAAAAAAATAAGCAGATATATCTTGTAGGTAACTGTATGTACGGTTTTTTCCTTCTTGATAGGTAAAGGATTCACCATTCAGTAGACCGGTTACATAATTCTTGACCAAGTCAGAAATTGTCCGTATAGATAAGGACAAGTTTTCATCCATGATTGTTATAGATAAGGGAATTGCAGCTAATAAATATATAAAAGCTATCAGCCCGATTATTGAAAGTGCCATCTTCATTATTCATCATCCTTATAGTTAAACTTTAGAGATAACTAAAAATTACCACTATCAAAAAACTTGGTCAAGTTCGAATTTAATTAAAATTCTGGATAGGAGACAGAATATAATTGGAATTTTTATGATGTTTCATTTAAATAGTATTAACTCTCCTTGTTTAGTGAGAGAGATGAGAGGGCATATGAAAGGGAAACGTCATTGTGCTTGCTATTTGTCTTGCGCATTTTAGCGTATTCGGTTGAATGTATTGGAGAGTTCTTGTCACTTCCTCACCAAATTTTGTCTGTTTTAAGGGCATTTGTTTCAAGGATGGGTTAAGTTCATAATTGATAGATTTAGCATTTTATGATTCGGTAATTATTTTGTTTGGGGCTGTTATAATGAATGTATAGTTATTAGAGCCTAGAAAATAGAAAAGTGCTCTTAAACGTATTAATCGGATAAAGTTTTTAGTTAGGGGTGGAGTTTATGTCAACGGAAATGCTAATTTTTATCATTGTAATGAGCTGGACGTTAATTATCCATGGTGGTTTAACGTATCTAATTGTAAAGAAAAAAGATTACAGTTTGATATCGGGTTTTAACAATCGCTCAAAGGAAGAGCAAGAGTACCTAATAAATAAGGGCTATACAACAGTACTAGGGAAAATATTTACAAATTCTTTTTATTTACTTTTATTTGCAACATTCCTAACCCTATTCCGTGTACCGTTTGGCGTTGAAATTGGCTTTGGTCTATTTACAGTTTTTCTACTAGGTGGCTTAGTGTATCTCCAAAAGTTTGAGGTTCCACATAAGCGGAAGAAGTATATGTGGATCATCGGAAGTATTTCGGTGATAACAGTAGTAATCATTAGTAGCCTATGGGTTAATGGGAGTGCTGAGAACAACATTACCTTAGAAAACGATCAGTTTATCATAACTGGTACGTATGGTGTAGAGTGGTCAATTGAGAAAATAGAGAGGGTTGAGTTACTCGAGGAGCTTCCTGTAGTTATAATGAGAACCAATGGTTATTCCTCAGGAAATGTACGAAAAGGCAAATTTAGACTAGAAGAACCGTATGGGGTAGGAAGACTATTTATTACACAGAAGGAAGGCCCATTTCTCTATATATCCTTAAAGGATGACTATATTATTTTAAATGGAGAAAAACAACAGGAGACTTTAGATCTATATGAAAGGCTAAAGGAAGAGATTTAGAAAAGGAATGAGGGAAAGTATGAGAATTGCTCTCGTAACAGGTGCGAATGGTGGATTTGGAAAGCTTATCACGGTCGAATTAATAAAAGCTGGATTTCTAGTAATTGCTGCCATGAGAAATACAGGTAGTCAAGATGAATTAGTGAGTATGGTTAAGAAGTTAGGAATGGAAGCAAAATTGGAAATTGTTGAGATGGATGTGACAAAGGAGGAGCAGATTGAGAATGCTGCTAAATGGATAGAGTCTCAATATGGTCAATTAGATATATTAATTAATAATGCTGGATACTCTCAAGGAGGATTTATTCAAGATTTAACAATGGAAGATTGGGAGAGTCAATATGATACGAATGTATTGGGTGCTATCCGAACGACTAAGATGTTAATACCCTTGATAAAGAATTCAAAGCAAGGTCGGATTGTTAATATTAGTAGCGTTAGTGGGTATTTTGGATTCCCTGGAATGGGCCCGTATTGTTCATCTAAGTTTGCGATTGAAGGATTTAGTGAAAGTTTAAGACTTGAATTACTTTCTGAAAATATTTTCGTTTCTCTTATTGAACCAGGTTCTTTCAAAACAGGAATTTGGGAGAAGGGTCTAGAAATAGGGGAAGGGATACAGGAAGATGAAACATTGAAAAGGAATACCTTTAATTTGGCAAAACAGGCTTCTGAGACAGCGGGAGATCCATTTATAGTAGCCAATTTAGTACGAAGGATTTGTGATAAAAAAAATCCGAGGTTTCGTTATCGGGTTGGAAAAGGTACTAACTCATTGTGGTACATTAAGAAGTTTATTCCTTGGGGCATTATTGAAAAAATCGTAATAAAAAAATTAAATAAGTGAAACAAAAAAGAGTCGCAGATAATTCATGCGACTTTTTTGTTTCACTATTAGTATTTCAACAATATATACCAAATTTCGAGGAGTGACAGGCACCCCTTCTATTTCACTTCATACTGTCCCATCATTCCTGCGTCTTCGTGTTCGAGGATGTGGCAATGGTACATGAAGATTCCTTTGTGGGTGAATTTAGTTATAATTCGAACTGTCTCTCCTGGGTGTACTAGGATGGTATCTTTCCAGCCGGATTCATTTGCTGGTGGTGGATTACCGTCTCGGTCTAGTACTTGGAATTGGACACCATGTAGATGGAAGGGATGTGGCATACCACCATTTAATCCGGTTCGTTGATTGGTAACCTCCCAGATTTCAGTGTCATTCCATTTAACTTCTTCATCAATACGTGACATATCCATTGATTTATCGTTAATGGTTAATGTAGCACCTACTCCAGCTAAGACCATATCTCTTGTAACAACTGCGCTGCTTGGGTCTATCGATTCAATTTCTGTTAGCTGCTCTGGGACTTCAAAAACCTCTGACTGTTCATCAGTTACAACAAATTCCATTAATTCTACTTCTTGATTATCTGAAACAGTTTCTGCTAATTCAGAACCAGTGTCGATTAATTTTACAATATCTCCAGTTTCCAACTTGGAAAAATCAACAAGAATTTCTGCTCGTTCTGCCGGGCTCAAGCGAATAGAAGTCATTTCAATTGGCTTTTCCAGAAAGCCACCATCACTAGCTATTTGATAGAATGGTTGATTGTTGCTTAATTCGAAATGATAGGTTCTACCGTTTGAACCATTTAATAGACGCAGGCGAACCATTCCTTTTGGTACTTCTAGATAGGGGGATATGGCACCATTTACAAGAAAGGCATTACCATAGAGTCCCATCATAATATCAGTCATTCCTGGATCATATTGCATGTTACCGTTAGAATCCAATCTTTTGTCCTGAATGACTAATGGAAAATCATTCATACCATACTCTTTAGGAATAGCGAGTTGTTCCGATACCTCATCTTCAATATAAAATAGCCCTGCTAGTCCTTCGTAAACTTGTTTTGCTGTCAAGTGCATCATATGAGGATGATACCACAGTGTTGCAGCAGGTTGTTCAATTGTAAACTCAGGCTCCCAAGTTTCACCAGGCATAATTCCGGAATGTGGCCCACCATCATTTTTTCCATCAACAAGTAAACCGTGCCAGTGGAGGGTAGTTGCTTCATCTAATTCATTTTTCATCTTTACTTTTACTTTTTCCCCCTCATGAACCCGAATAACTGGCCCAAGAAAGTTTCCATTATAACCAAGTGTTGTAGATTCCACACCATCTAAAATTTCACTAGTTCCTTTTTGTGCAGTTAAATGAAATTCTGCTTGATTAGGATTCGGATCTAAGTCTTCTAAAATAGGGGGAATAGGTAGAGGTATTGATTCTACCAAGGAAGATACATCCTCACTAGATTTTTTTTCTGTTTTCTTATCATCATCGGAACCAATGGATAGCACAAGGATAATTCCACAGATAAATATGAGGGCAATCAATATAATTAATGCATAACTTTTTTTCATTAAGTAATTCTCCAATCGTTATTTCTAACATAATGTCTATCTATAATTGTACCGTTGAATGTGCTAATTTGATGGCTATTTTCTAAACGTTTTTTGACAATCTGTACCTAAGTGCTATTTTTCTATTTACTTGTGAAATATGTCACACCAAGGTACCTACAATAATTTTAAAATAAACTTGTCATTAGTGACAGGGAGGGATTAACCTTGTTTAATCGAAATTATAATGAAAATCCATTTATTGTCATTTGGGAGTTAACTAGAGCATGTCAACTACATGGGCATTTAGTATTGATGGACATTGTGCAGAGGTGCATGATCATTTCAGCGGTACAACCGGGTTATTCGATTTAACAATGAATGCGATTAAGTACTTGCATGAACTAGAGATAAAACATTGGACGACGATCATTAAAGATTGCTAGCTTTTCACCAGAATTCATTCTATCAAGATTTTTTAAAGTTCTCTTCATTGGTTGAGGTGGATCTAAGCCTCTATTATCAAGAGTTTTCATTGAAATCCTCCTATTTTGTATAGATTCTTTTCCTATGTCTCTTCAATTTTCTCTGCCTCATAGTCAAATCCTCTTCGTCCTAGTACTTTGTGGAGAGGGACAGGATTGAAAGGGGCTTGGAGAATTAATGCCTGATTATCTTTTAGCTGCTTTACTGTACCCATATGTGAGGTATATCACAGTGAATTGGGATTATATGGCAAAAAATGTCTACCGTAATTTGGTAGACATTCATTCGACAATATTTGCTAAATTTCGGGACTTGACAGGCACCTTTAAAGTGGTTCAAACGAAAGGGAATATAGACCAGAAATCTTTAATTTTTGCCCTTCTTTTAACTCGATCTCAACTGCTGTTTCAGTGGTAGTATCTAGGAATTCGAAAAGTCTAGGGGATTTATCCTTTTCAAAAATCTGTAAATCCCCAAATCCAAATTCAGTTAGGAAAACAGAATATTTCCCTGCTTCTATATCTTTTCCGACCTCCCAAATCCCTGCTGAAAGGTCATTCGAACTTTGTGTTTCTACCGGAATAAGCATAGCATAGTCTAAACCATCGATATGAACAGTATGGGAACCATTTAGGTCAACTGTAACACTACCTGTAAAAGAATAGTCTATTATTTCACTCAATAATAGAACACCCGCCTCATCATAGACGAGTATCCTACCAGACTGTGGGGAACCATCTGGTGGCATATCAGCGCTAATCCGGTATCTACCTTCTGGAGGGGTAATATCTTCACCTAACCCTTCGATAGGTCCAAGGAAAATTTCTTCTGCTTCAGAATTACTACGATCAATGGAATCATATATGGTATCACTGACTTCTCCAATAATTTCATCCTTCTCCGGTCCGATGATTTCGTTATTTTCCTGGTAAGCCAATACTTTCTCTGAAGGTTTTTGCCCACATCCACTCAAAACCAATATGCTTATGAAAAATATGAGGAAAATTACTTGTTTCATTTATTTCCCCTCCTAGTAAACTTTAATCTATTAATCCTCATGGTAATACTTTTCATAGTATTCAGCCGTTCCAAGTGGTCCAATTGTTAACCCTTTTTCTTTGTAATCAGACAATCTTACAACCCATTCCTTTTGTTCATCCATGCTCATGTTTGTAATTGGGATACAGCATAGATGGCCCGCAATCAAGAGGTGGTCCTCTGGTAGTGTATAAGCTAATTTTTCATACTGTTCCGGTGTTAGTTCAATCTTCATATATTCTTCAGTTGATTCATTTAAAGGTTGCTGATGAATGATGTCGCCACCTTTTAAGTAAAGAACACGGTCAGCATATAAATCCAGATTGGAAAGTAAATGGGATGCAACAAAAATTAACTTTCCTTCTTGTTTCATTTGCATCAATCGCTTAGAAATGAGGGAAACGTTTGCCACATCCAGTCCGTTCATAACCTCATCCATAAGCATGATAGGGGTATCAGCTGCAGCAATCATGGCAAAACATAATCTTTGTCGCATACCTAATGAATATGTTTTTACCTTTTTCTTAACATAGCTTTCCATGTGTAATTGCTCGTAGATTTCTTTAACGTTTTTGGTTGACCCGCTCCACATATTTGCATACAGCTTCATATGATCAACGCCAGTTAATTCTTCAAATAAATCTCCTTGATCAGGGAAAGTAGCAAGTTGTTTATGAATAGATATTTCTTTTCTCTCTGTTTTATATTGAAGAGTTTCATTAAAAGTAACATTACCTTTGTTAGGTTTTAGAAAATTTGATATTACATTGAATAAAGTTGTTTTTCCAGTGCCATTTGGTGCTACTAAACCAATAATTTCTCCGCTTTTAGCTGTTAAAGAAAGGTTATCTAAAACTACTTTATCTTTATACTTTACGGATACATTTTCTAGTTTTAACATGACAATCCTCTTTTCTATTAATTATTTTCAGCCCATTAGTATAAAAGCCAGATATAAAAGGCTAGAATGCTTTTTCCAAAGGGACATCTTTTGGTACTCTTTGATAGGTGAATTTATTAATCGCATAAATGACACCAATCAAGAGAATGGTTATAATGCCTAGAGTAGTCATTGCATTCCAGTAATCAATACTACTGTTTCCTAATTCTGTAACAAGGTCTCCGGAAAGAACTTTAAACATATCGATGTATTTTATTGGATGTAAAAATGTTGCCTTGAACCCTGCAGCCATAGCAATGTCCGGAAGTAGGAAAATCCCTAGCCCAACTAAAATATTAGCAAATGCATTTTTGAATAACATATTTAGTAAAATGGATAAAACTAATATTAAAATTGTTGCTAACGCCAAACCTAAAAAGATATAAACTAGGTATTGACCAGTAGAAATCGCAATATAGTCTTCATTTTTATATACTAGAATAGGGAAAGAAAACTCTCCTGCATCAAATTTTTTTGCTACGTAAACACTACCTATCGTAAATCCAAGAAGTAAAAAAATATAAAGATAAATAAAGTGTATCATCACTTTACTTGTTATTTTTTGCATGAATGATAAAGGAAATCCTCTTAAGACGGACTGGTGTCTTTGTTCATATACTAGCATTTCATTTCCACTAATTAAGACAATAACAAGAAATAGTAGCCCAGAAAACATGGTAAGGACATTTGAAATATAATGATTTGTCGCAAAAGAGTCTGACTCGATTGGTAAATTATTGTCTTTAATATAATGTAATAACGCATCTTCTTTTAATATTTCTTCCCGTGGAACAATTAGGTGATCTGGAATACCCTTGTTTCCTAATTCATGAACTTCTAGTCGTAAACGATTTATTTCTAGGCCGTTTTCAATATATTGTTCACTATCATCGCCTTTACCTATAAACCAAGTTTGCATACCTAATAACGATTGAATTTGTGTGTGATAGTCGTATACTTCTGCAACTTCAGGTAGATCATGGCGCTGCTGATCAAGGTATTCGAAGACGGCATAGGACGAATTCGTTTCTGAACTTTTTTTAGCATCTAATGGTATTGGAGTTTCTTGACTGTAATACATAAAAAACAAAATGAAAAAGATCAGAAGGAATACCGAAATAAACCAACTTTTTCTATTTTTCAACAGTAATTTTGTTTCAAAGCTTGTATACTTCCAGAACATATCTACTATCCTTTCTGACTAATGACGTTATGCCGCTTTACGATAGAATCGGCGTTTACTTACTACTCGAGAAACAACAAATAGGGTGGCTTCTAATACTAAAATCGTACTCAGTAAAACGATAATTCCTTTTCCATATGTAATCGCCTCAAGTTGAACCAAATAATATTTTTCGCCCGATATAACTCTACCAAAATCAAAATAAGTCTGTGGCATATTACTTATTTCAATACCAAATAGTTCAGTTAATGTCCTTGAATAATAGATTCGCTCTGAAAATAATAGTAGGGTACTTACCATAAGGACAATCCAGGAGTTTTTAAATAGTAAGCTTAAAATAGCATTTAAACGAATAAATAGATAAATAAGAATTGGTATTATCCCAAGAGCTAAAAGTAAAAATTTAGCCATGGAAATGGTGTCATATTCACTAAATCTGTATCCAAAATAATCGTCTGGCTGCGTACTAGGAATTGTAATTGGTACAGAAAGTTTAAATGATCCAAAGCCATTTTGAATGCTTATGATAATCACAGCTAGCAGTAACAATCCAAAAAGTATTAATAGCGTATAGAAAAATGCAACCATTGATTTCACATTAATTAGTCGATACCAGCCGATAGGCAACCCTTGTAAAATGGTTCGGTGCTGTCTGTCTTTGGATAGCATGTCACTACTAAAATAGATAGCACAAAATAGAACCATAAAGGCTGTTGTCCCGAGGAGAAAGTTTACGATGGTTTGTAATGCTGTCTTTTGCTCAATCATTTCATAAGTAACGGGAATGTTAGCATCTAAATATCCTTGATAACGGAGATTAGTTATACTTGCATTACGACCTTGATCTAAACCAGGATATGGAGCACCAGATATTAACATCCAATCTCGACCTACGACTTCAGTACTATAGTCGAAACCTTTCATCCGCAATCGGATAAAGCGATTAAGATTATCATCTTCAAAAGCATTTACCATTCTTGATTGTACTTTTTGGGAGTACATATTATTAGCAAAGGCCGCTGCACCTGTAAAACCACCAGTTCCTGTACCTCCTCTAGCAATCATTCCCTGTGAAACTGCTTCCAAATTTTTAATGTCCAGCTTCATTTCCTCTGCATCGAAAGAATCTGGTGTTTCTTTTGCTGGTAGAACTAGTAAACAATAACTTAAAATTAAACTGACAAGTGCGATAATAAATAAAACGTTCTTTTTGTTTTTCATCATCATTTTAAATTCATGAACTATCATTGATTTATTCATACGAATAACGCCCCCTTTAATGCCAATTCTCTTGTTTTATAAAAGGCATAGTTACATATAGAGTGTGAATTTACTGAATCTTGTCTCTGTTGCCTACATTATAAAGGTTTGTAACAAAATTGTAAAATATGATAGCGGTGATTTTGATAGATATAAAGATTTTAAGTACCAAAAAAATTAGAATCCATTTATTAATCATGCTTTAGAGAAAGATTTATAACCAGTAATAAAAAACTGCCTACCAAAAGTCGTAGACAGTTTTTCGACAAAATATGAGGGAAATCGGGGAGTGATAGTAGCACCAAACTCAATTTTTATTACAAATCTCAAGAGGACATTCCTCACATCCAATTTCGCTTTTAAGATAATCGATATTTTGGATGAAGAATTTGCCGGACTTTTCAATGGTAATTACCTTTCCATCGGTGGTCAGTTTTGACACTTGAACTAGCCCTGACTTAACAATATATTTCGTTTGCCTCTAAACCCTCATGAAATAGATAGGTTCCTTTATAAACTTTTCTAGTTGTATATATAGAATTTAATAACTCTCTTAATTCATCTGAAATCGGTAAGTTTGTATGGTTTCTAGATCCTAACATTAAACCGGCTAGCATCAATAACATCTCCTTTAAAAAGGTGGTAAACTCTACTATTAGTTTACAATTGAACAAGTTGCAATAATCTGTTGACCGGTTACGATATTGTGAAAATTAACACTTGACAAAGTATTGATGAAAGCTTTTTTTCCTTACAATGAATTACAATTATATTAATCTTTATAATATAATGTAAATAAGGTGATAAAATGAAAACGAATATTTACTTGGTCAGGCATGCACATTCAACTTATACTCCAGATGAATTAAGTAGACCATTATCGGTAGAAGGGAAACAGGAAGCAATTCGCGTAGCTTCCAAACTACAGAATGAAAAAATAGATTTAGTCTATGCAAGTCCATACAAACGGGCAATGGAAACAGTACAAGGAATTGCTGACAATATCGGTAAGAGTATTCTTGTGGAAGAAGGTTTTAAAGAACGTACCTTGGCAGAAAGTCCTGTTGAAAATTTTAAGTTAGCGATTAGAAAAGTGTGGGAGGATTACGATTTCCGTTATGATGGTGGAGAATCAAATCATATGGCACAAGAGAGAGGGATTCAGGCCTTATTAAAAGTACTGGAGAAACATGAAGGTAAAAATATTGTAGTAGGAACTCATGGTAATTTAATGGTTTTAATGATGAATTATTTTAATCATGCTTATGATTTTAAATTTTGGCAGGAACTAGAAATGCCAGATATTTATAAGCTTTCTTTCGAGCAAGATAGATTAATTCATGTAAAAAGAATATGGTTATAAAGGAAGAGGATTATTGAAGCGAATTGCGATTATTGGTTCAGGTGGTTCAGGGAAATCAACTTTAGCTACAAAACTAGGTGAACTTCTCAAGATTAATGTCTATCATTTGGACGCATTATTTTGGAAGCCAGGCTGGGTTGGTACTTCTAAAGAGGAACAAAGTAGGGTGCAACATGAGTTAGTCAAACAGGATGAGTGGATTATGGATGGTAATTATGGTGGTACAATGGATATTCGATTACATAAGGCAGATACCATAATATTTTTAGATATTCCAAGAAGCACATGTTTATACCGAGTAATAAAAAGGCGCCTTCGATACCGTAACAGGACTCGACCTGATATGAGAGAAGGGTGTGAAGAAAGACTCAACCTAGATTTTGTTAAATGGGTTTGGAAGTATCCAATTGAAAAGAAGCCAGGTATACTAGCTCGGTTAGGTAATGAGAAAGAGAAGAAGGTTATTATCCTATCGTCACCAAAAGAGGTAGAGAGATTTTTATTTCGTTTGGAGGAAAGTGTAGATGGAAATTAGAGAATACCAACCAACTGATGAACAAGGGTGGTTACGTTGTAGAGTACTTTCCTTTTTAGATACTGCTTATTTTGATAACGTCTTAAAGGAAAAGGAGCATTATGACAATCCTTCAATTGAATTAGTTGCAGTAGAAGACAATCAAATTGTCGGTTTGTTGGATATCGAATATGAAGTTGAGGAAAGAACAGTTTGTTCTAGAGGATCTGGACTTGGAGGTATGATTTGGCATATTGCTGTTCATCCGGATTATCGACGAAATGGAATTGCTTCTAAACTTTTAAAAAAGGGGGAAGAGATGGCTAAAGATAATAAGCTTAATCGTTTGGAAGCCTGGACGAGGGATGATAAATGGGTTAATACGTGGTATAGAAATAGCGGCTTTCAACTGGTCGATTCCTATCTTCATGTATATATGGAAGGTAATGAAGAGTTGGAAAGTCGTATAAAAAGTAAAGATCCAAAGTTATTACCAATCCAGACATTTGCACATTATGTCGGTGAGAACAAAGAGAAAATGAAGCAGAAGTTTAAACGTGTACATGATTGTGTATGTTTTGAGAAAGCTTTGCTCTAATTCTGCTTTTTTTGGGGGACAACTATTATGATTCATGTTATAAAAGCAAATCCTTCGCATGTTGATGGCATCGTTAAGGTGTGTACAGAAGCGAACCGTGCTACATATGGTGAGATTTATACCAAGGATTATTTGGAATCCATCATTAAAGAATTTTATTCTCCAGACCAAATTCTGAAAGAAGTCTCCCGTTCAACAAGAGAATGGGGAGGCTATTTTGTTGCTTTAGATAACGGAAAAGTGGTGGGTGCAGGTGGTGGAGGTATGACTAGCCTTGAAGTTGGAGAGATATACGTGTTGTATCTAGACCCTAGTAGACGAAACGAGGGAATCGGAACACTTCTTTTAAACTCGATAACAGCTCAACAAAAAAATTTTAATGCTACTGAGCAATGGTTGTCTGTTCAAAAAGGGAACCATAAAGGAATCCCTTTTTATGAATCCAAAGGTTTTGAACTACAATCGGAAGAGTTATCTGATGGTTATGTTTCACTACGATATAAAAGGAAAATATAGGAGGGAATCAGGTGAACTTTATTAAACGGTTGGGTACGAACTATTTACCAGTAGAAAATCCAGAACTTACTTGAAAGTGGTATCAAAAATTTCTTGGAGCGAAAATAAAATATCTTGATGAGGATAAGGCTATTTTAGAATTTGCTAATCAAAGTTTCTTTCTCGTGAAAGCTTCTCAGGGAGAACAATCTGGATATCGTGACAGTAATGGAAACGAACATTTCTTACTAACATTTGAGGTCAATGGTTGTGAACAATTGAAGGAAATTCCATACATATCTCGACAATAGTGCTGTAGAGGTTGTGAAATAGAGGATAGAGGTCATTCAGGGAATAATTTTGTGTTTTATGATTCAGATGGGAATAAATTCGATGTATGGAGCGAGTTGAGTCCAAGCTTTAATAATCAAACCGATATCTAAACATTTAAAGAAGGTAAAAAACAACATTGTCACCATAAAAGAAGCAATACGCTATATTAGCTTCGGAAATATATGAAGACTCCTGGAAAGAGAGAAACACGTTTTTCGAGTGCGAATTATTTTAGAAAAACGGGTTGTTTGTATTTCCGATTGTTCCAGACGATTGGATAATTCTGTTAGTAGTTTTAAGGCAATCGTTGGGTAATTAGTGATAGTTCTTGTAATCCTTCTCTCTAAAGGATACATATACTGGTTGCCATCATGGCCTCGGGGTGGATTCATGCTGTGACTTTTAATAAGGCAAGTTCAACGGTGTAATCACTGGGTTTTAATAACCGTACTGTCTGCTCTCCTAACCAGAATCAGATAATTGATAATTTCCAATTCTTAAATAGGAACCCGTGAAATACTTGACGGTGCTTTGTTTTTTTGGTGATAACAAGGTGTTATGCTAACTTCAATCAATAATTTCCTCTCCTCACATCCCTTATAAATTAAGTATAGCAAACTTTTTCTGGAATATTGCTCAAGGAGATACCTAATATGGTGATTGTCACGTTTTTTTCGAATGGAATAAGTCATATCCTCCGCATTTTGAGTTAATCTAATGTAGAATAGGTGTAGGAAATGAAAAATGAGTGGGGTGTACCGATGAGTTTTCAAATAACAGATGAAGCAGTACAATGGTATAAAGATGAAATGGGACTTGAAGAGGGGGATTATGTTCAATTCTTCCTTAAGATATATGGTGGAATTCAAACCGATCATCCGAATTATTTTCTAGGACTTTCAGTTGGGAAAGATGGAGAAATTGGAGAAAAGTTAGTCTTAGATGGAATTACATTTTATTTTAGTGAAAAAGACGTCTGGTTTCTAAATGAATATGACATGAAAGTAGTTTTGGGTAAAGATGAGGTAGAATATCAATTCACTGATAAATAGTAATGAAATAAGTTAATTTAACCTGGACATAATAATC
This sequence comes from Paucisalibacillus algeriensis, assembly GCF_000577245.1. GTDB lineage: Bacteria > Bacillota > Bacilli > Bacillales > Amphibacillaceae > Ornithinibacillus. The sequence goes on along the minus strand of NZ_CBYO010000022.1, from coordinate 135,264 downwards.
CTTGAAAAAGTATTTTTAGGAGGGTTTAATTTATGTCAGAAGAGAATAAAATTAGGAATAGAGATACCGGAAAACAGAAGAACCATGGAATAAAATATAATACAGAACCCGAACGTAATGGGAAACATAATGAAGAATTTGCAAGTGATAGCGAATTTATTAATATTAATGGGAAGAAAAACAAACGAAAAAGAGACAATGGTTAACACATTTGGAGCTTGTTTAGCATATAAACAAGCTCCGTAATACATATAAGAGGTTTGGTTTGTGTGATTTTTCACATATAGATATAATAGGGAAAGAGGAAACTAAAAAGGAGTAATCAGCATGAAAATAGGTATAGATAAAATAGGGTTTTATACACCACATATGTATGTGGATATGAACAAACTTGCGGTTGCTAGGGATGTAGAACCTGAGAAGTTTACAATAGGAATTGGCCAGAGTCAAATGTCAGTTGCCCCGGTAACACAGGATTCCGTAACTTTAGCTGCAAATGCTGCATTAGAAATAATAGATGACGAAGACAGGGCTAAAATTGATTTTGTCATATTTGGTTCTGAATCAGGAATTGATCATTCAAAATCTGGTGCAGTTTATGTTCATCGCCTTTTGGGGTTAAATCCTAATGCACGTGCAGTGGAAGTAAAACAAGCATGCTACGCAGCAACTGCAGGAATCCAAATGGCAAAAGGTCATATCGCATTAAACCCAGAAAGTAAGGTGTTGGTTTTAGGGACAGATATCGCACGTTATGGGTTAAATACCTCAGGGGAATCAACCCAAGGTGCGGGTGCAGTTGCGATGATTATAAGTGCTAATCCACGAATTATGGAGCTTGAAAAACATAATGTATATTTGACAAATGATATTATGGACTTTTGGCGACCAATCTATTCGGACAAGGCTTTTGTCGATGGGAAATTTTCCAATGAACAATATATCTTATTCTTCAATAAGGTATGGGAAGTATATAAGGAAAAGTCTGGTCTAGAATTAACAGATATGGAAGCAATTTGTTTTCACCTACCATATACGAAAATGGGATTAAAGGCATTACGTACAATCTTAGATGAAGCACCAGAGGATATACGCGAACGTCTATTAGAAAATTATCAAATTAGTACAACCTATAATCGAAATGTTGGTAATATATATACTGGTTCTCTTTATTTGAGCTTGCTCTCATTACTGGAGAATAAAAAATTAAGTGATGGCTCAAGAATCGGAATGTTTAGTTATGGTTCTGGAGCTGTAGGAGAGTTCTTCACAGGGGCTCTTCAACCTAATTATCGTGACTATTTACATATTGAGGGGCATCAGAAATTATTTAATTCACGGAAAGAAGTATCGGTGGAAGAATATGAAATAATCTTTGAAGAAACATTACCAGCTGATGGTTCTGATATGGAATTAGATATATCAAAGGATCCAGCAACAATTGTTTTAAGTGGAACACTGGATAATAAACGCCAATATGTTAATAAAAATGTGTAGTTAATAAAAGAACAACTCTAGGAAATTCCTAGAGTTTTTTTATAATTGTTAATCGTATGGCAAACTAATTATAATGAAAAATATAATTATCTTACTTAGGTTAGGATGATTTTTAGTGAAAATTAAAATTGAAATCTTGTATAAAACATCAAAAGGAACAGAAACAACATTTTTATCAGATGAAATGAATCCAGAGAAGGCTTTATTGCTTGCAGAGGACTTAGAGCGAACAGGACGTGTGAAAAACATGATTTTCTATGATAATCATGACACGACCCTGATGTTAAAGGAACTGAGGAAATACGTTAGTAGTGTGGAAGATGAACCTCACAATATTGTCGTATTTTTTGATGGCGGGTTTGATGTGGAAACCAAAAATTCAGGTCTTGGATGTGTTATTTATTATGAGCAAGGTGGAAAGCAATTACGAGTTCGAAAAAATGCTCGCATTGAGGAATTAAATACAAATGGCGAAGCGGAATATGCTGCACTTCATCTAGCCATTTCCGAATTGGAATTTATGGGAGTTCATCATATCCCTGTTACATTTACGGGAGATTCACAAGGTGTCATCAATCAATTAAATGATGAATGGCCATGTTATGAAGAAGAATTACTTCGTTGGATTGATCGAATTGAACATAAGATAGATGAATTAGGAATTACTCCAGAATATACATTAGTACCTAGGAAGAGGAACCGGGAAGCAGATCACCTAGCAACACAAGCCCTAAATGGCGTGGAGATATTTAGTAATAGTGAAATAGAGTAGGGAAGAAATGGATGTACTGTTGAACGGTACATCCATTTTTTATTCGTTATTATTTACAAAAGCTTGTAAATGATTGACAATGAAATCGAATATTTATTTAGATTAGTAGGGTAAGATACATATAAAATTGCCTGTTCTAAAAGAGCATAGAAAAACAGGATTCATTTATACCTCCTTGTTAAACTGATTATAGAAAGGGAGTTTGGGAAATGGAGAAACTGCAAAGGATGATTGACAGCATTGATTATATTGAATCTAATCTTGATGGGGAACTAGATATTGAGGAAATTGCAAAGATAGCATTTATGTCTAAATTTCATTTTCAGAGAATGTTCAGCATGCTAACCGGTTACACGGTTAGTGAATATATTCGTAATCGACGCATTACGAAAGCTGCACAGGAATTAGTTAATTCCAATCGAAAAATTATTGATATTGCTCTGAAATATGGTTATGAGAGCCCTGAAGCATTCACAAAAGCATTTCGAAATATTCATGGTGTTACTCCATCCACAGCTAAGAAAAACAGTCATTCTTTGAAGGCATACCCTAAGCTTTCTTTTCAAATTCATATAAAGGGTGATGTGGAAATGGATTACAAAATTGTGGAAAAAGAAACATTTTCAGTAGTGGGGAAGAGTATTCGTACAACAACAGTGGGAGGGGAAAATAACCGAAAGATTGCTTCGTTTTGGAAGGAATCAAACTCAAATGGTTTTGCAGAAGAGTTGGCGAAGAATTGTGGTTCTCTTGGTTTATTAGGCATTTGTATGGAGTTTGATCAGAAGTTGGAGAAATTAACCTATTTAATTGCTGCAGAAAAGAATTTGGAACAAGTACCAGATGGATGGGAAGAAAGAGAAATACCAGCTGCAACTTGGGCTGTTTTCCCAGTGCGAGGAGCTATGCCTGATGCAATGCCTAGAATTTGGCAACGAATTTTTTCCGAATGGTTTCCAGCAACAGGATATGAACATGCTGGAGGTCCAGAGATGGAAGTGTATCTGAGTGATGATGATCCAACTTCGGAGAACTATTATAGCGAAATATGGATTCCTATAAAGAAATAAACAATATAATAGGTTAGGACAAAAGTGATTTAGTAAAGTTAAATCCTTTTGTCCTAACCTCTACCTAATTAGTTAAGGGCTTCCTGTAAAAAGATACAAGGATTGTGGTCAGAAAAAACAGTTAAGGAATGCATTGCCCTTGTACATGCGGTATAGAATAGTGTCCGGTCAGATTCTTGATAATATTGGTCACTTGATGCATCTGGAATTATCACGGCATCAAATTCAATTCCTTTCGCTAGATAAACGGGCAATACAACAATACCTTTTTCAAATGAATAAGTATCTTCATTGATTTGTTTAATATCAAATTTATCCTCTAATAACGTGTATACCTTATTACTTTCTTCTAATGTTTTGCAGATGATTGCAATTGTCTCAAACTTTTTCTCTTGTAATTTATTAATCGTATCCATAAAAGCCCCTGAAAACTTAGAGGCATCCTCCAGCAACATAATATGTGGAGGATCTCCTTCACGCTCAAATGGCTCTATCATTTCTCCTCCAGGTGCAAACTTTTTGGTGAACTCAACGATTTGCTTTGTGGAACGGTAGCTTTTCGTAAGTAAGATTCTTTCATGATTACCCTCAATAAAATCTGGTACCAGTGGATTTTCTCTAGATGCATATGTGTAAATTGCTTGGTTAATATCACCTAAGAGCGTCATTCGTGTAAATGGAAATATTTCCTTTATATATGCATATTGAAATGCAGTATAATCTTGCGCTTCATCGATAAATAGATGACGAACCCCTCGATTTTCTTTATCTCCAACCAGTTTACCCCTGAAATATCGGTAGGCTGTAGCATCTTCCCATGTAAGGAATCTATTAGAAATATTTTCGAGTGTCAATTCAGAAATGGTTTTCCATAATTCATCTTTTGTTTGTTTCTTTTCAAATAGCTTCTTATATGAAGCTAAGGTATGAACAAAGGCAAAATTTTTCACTTTCTTCCGGATAGGAGCGAATTGTTTCTTTATTACTTCAGCTCGTAAAATATCTTCCTCTAAGCTAAAATCATCTTCATCAACAAGTTGGTTTTCATAATAAGCTTTTAAATAAGCTTCCTTATCTAACAACTCGATATGATCCATAACCCAGTCCTTCTTCTTTTCCTTATCCTGATGGAACCGCAACTCTTTCAATAGCCACTTCGCTACATATTCCATTCTATTTGGAATCGAATGAATATCTTCCAGTGAGTAAAAGTAATCAGAGATACGTTCCTTGGAGACTAATATCCTATTTTGAAAAGTAATATTTCTAAATTGTATTCCGCTGGAAAACAAGGAAGTAATATAATCATCTAAGATAAATTTAAAATCAATACTAGACTTAAGGATCATATTTTGTTTTCTGGAAGTTAATCTCTCCCCATCACTACAGGTTAACATATACTCCATTTGCTCAAAAGGAGATTCTATTGTAATATTTTTTTCAATTCCATTTCGTAAAAAGTCTAAGAAAGTTGTTTGGCTAATGTTGGTTTCTCCAAGTTCTGGAAGTACATTCGCAATATAACTTGAAAATAATGGGTTAGGTGAAAATAACAATAAATTATCGGAATTCAAGCTACCACGGAAACGATACAACAAATATGCAATACGTTGTAGTACCGCAGATGTTTTTCCGCTACCTGCAACACCTTGTACAACAAGTAGTTTACTATGCTCATTACGAATAATTTTATTTTGTTCTTTTTGTATGGTAGCAACAATACTTTTCATTGTTGTACTTGCATTGTTTCCAAGTGCTGCTTGTAAGAGGCCATCAACGATTGTAACCCCAGTATCAAACATTCCTTTAATCTTACTCTGTCTGATAATATACTGTCTTTTCAGCGTTATTTCACCTGTTATGGTACCGAAAGAGGTTTCATAAAAAGCTTCGCCAGGGGAGAAATCATAATAAAGACTAGAAATAGGTGCTCGCCAATCATAAATTAAAAAATCTTCCTCATTATGATCCATTAGGGAAGCAATCCCAACGTAAATTTGTTCTTTTTCATTTCCTGGACTTTCGGTAAAATCGATTCTTCCGAAATAAGGAGACTCTTTAAGTCGTTTTAATATTTTCAGTTCTTTCCCAATTTCGCCGTGAGACCTTTCTCGTTCTGCAAGTAACTCTGCTTGCTGCTTTAGACTAGCCTGTGTCTCAATAACATCATCTGGTTCATCTAGATTAACTGTAACATCCTCCCAAAAGTTTTTACGGAGATCGATAATACTTTCCTTAAGTCCGCCTGCTTTGGAAAGTAGTTTTTCTTCTCTGATGTTAATTTCTTGTACTACTTCATCAACGCGTTTCTGTTCCATTTTCACACTTAAGTCTTTACTCACAAAAATCAACCCCAATCTTATTTTTTCTTTTCTGTTGACTCTAAAATCGATTGGTGTTATAATATAATTGGATAATTATATTATATTTCAATAAATGCAATCACTTTTTTAGTTTAACATATGTATTACTTACTCGCAATACCATTTTATTCCTCCAATTCTAATTTTCCTTTATCAATATCCACGACATATACATAACTTTCAACTGGAAAAATAAATGTCCATGGCATACTAGTATTCGGTTCTACGCTAAGATTTGGTAAATGAAATATATGTTCTGCTATTTTTTTATTGTTATGCTTGTAGCATAGCTTTTTTTGTTTGAACGGTATTTCTTCATCCGTTGTATTGTGGACAATTACCATAATGAGCAACTCATTCTTATAATTCCTATCTGTTCGTAAGGTGGTAAATTGTACAGGGTCTCTTGTTAATGAAACCTTCGCAAACGTCTTCTCAACTAAATTCCGATCTTTATCTGATATCTGTTTTCCCCAAGAGGGTTCATAGACTAGTTTTTGCATGACTGAATTCTCCTTATTCTTACAATTATCATTACCCGAACTTAATTATAACCTAATTAGGGGATTGCTTCATGTTGAGGGTGTTGACCAAGGTGGAACATGATACTGATCATCTAATTCAGATAATGTATGTCGAAATACTGTATTCAACTTTTCGGTTATATCCATAGTATTAGTCTCTAAGGATAAAGCATGGTTTTTAATTTGCTCAATTTCATCATAACTATATTGCAACATTGTGTGATAATCTATTTGTTTACTAATTTCAATAGTTAATTTTTGATTTATTATCAAATGAAGATTTTCTTTTGTTTCGCTCTCTTGAATTAACGTATCAACCAACTGCTGAAAGTTTAGTGGTGGAAAATTACCGTATTGTTCTATCCATTTTGCAGCAAGTAATGGACGGAAGATATTAATAATGGTTTTAATATTATGCTTTTCTTCTTTGAGTATTTTTTCGTAATTTCCGAGTGCCATATTTATATAATGCAGTATGCAGGCTTTTTGATTAAATACACTTGGAAACAGTTTTTTCATCTGAGGAATCGGCGAGAAAGCTTGATCATAAACAATTGGAGAATGGAGCCATTCTAATAATGATGGATTTGATTTTCGAAACAGTCTTAAGGACTTTGTGAGTTCCCAACCATTTATATCAAACTTGTTTGGTGAAGTCGTTATATTTTCAATTACATCCCGATTTTTACCAATGCCAATTGGATCAATACTTAAATAAGTTTCCGTAGGATAAGCATAAATGAACCGAATATCATAATCACTTATCTCGGATGCAAGTCCCCATGCTCTGCTTCCTGCTTCACAAGCGTATAAAATGATGACCTGGTATGTCTGTTCAATCTGTCTAAGACTATTCAAAATTTTCTCTTTCATATTTATTCCCCTTTCGTTACATTAGGTGATATGAGGGTTAATTCATCAAGCAATTAAGTTGTAATTTAGTGAAAATAGAGGCAAACTACATGCCAGTAGGATTAAATTATTGGAGGGAATTTCAATGGAGTTGAACGTAAAATGGGATGGAAAGATGGCCTTTACCGGACTTGCACCTTCTGGTCATGAACTAAAAATGGATGCAGCTGAATCTGTTGGTGGAGAAAATACGGGTGCGAGACCGACCGAGTTATTATTAAGTGCAGTTGCAGGTTGTACTGGAATTGATATCATATCGATATTGACGAAAATGAGACTTAATCCAACCTCTTTTCAAATGGATGTCAATGGTGAACGTACAGAAGAACATCCGAAAAAGTTTACCAAGGTGAATATCCATTATGCGCTTGAAGGGGATTTACCAGAAGAAAAAGTAGTACGCGCAATTGAATTATCAATGGATAAATATTGTTCTGTATCACACTCCTTAAGTGCTGAAATTACAGCTAGTTATTCAATAAATGGTGTTAATGGGGCGAAAAGCATTTAAGCTTTTCCCCCTTTTTAGTTGGATTATGGTAACGCATTAAGAGGAATATTAAAATACATAATTAAAATAAAGGACCAAATTATTGCAAAACTCCAAGCTAAAATAGGCTTTCGATAATGAGCCCATACAGTTGAAAACATAACTATATTAAATGCAAGAGACCAACCCATGGACCATCCATTTTCATGTCTGATTAGTTTAAAATAATGTAGATTTACAAATTCAACTCCCCAATAAAGAGCCACCCAGAAAAGAACCCACAGAACTTTTTTTCCGGTCCCCTTAGGGAAGTGTCCAAGATAGATAAGTGTTGTAGCTGGGTATACAATAAACATAATCATAATAGAGATATAGGAATGATTAGTTAATATATTTGTGGCAAATATACTTTCCTGGTATCGCCATAAAGGATAATTGTAGGTTAAGATATTAGCAAAAAAATCGCAAAGTATAAAAAACAATATAGTCGAATAGTATTTTCTCCATTCTCGCCACTTTCCCCATTTCCATCCAGCTATTAAAAATAATAAGTTATAAATAAAATGCATATTTATCGCTCCAAGGTAGTATTTTTAGCTATTTATCTTGTGCAATCAATTTTCTTATGAAAAGAAAATTAAGGCTTATAAGTAGATATACAAAGGGATAAATCACAGCGGAGTACCATAACTTCCAGTTTTCATAATAGAACGCTCCTGCCTGAACAGCAAAAAATTCATATACAATAGCAAATATGACCCACCCTAAAAAATACATTGATAGAATAACGCTTCCTTTCCCAATGGGAAAATAATTTAGAAAGATAATTGTGAGCGGAGGATAGACCATGAAAATAAAGACAAATGTTCGATAATCAACACCTTTGTCAAAGTAACCGTATAAACCATATTTAAATTCTAATAGAATATCGACAATTAATTGGAAGACACAGGAAAATAAAATCGCTGTATACATTTCCACATAGCTTAACCGCTTAGGTATCAGATAGGCAACCACCATAAAAATAAATGCAGAAATTAATGCAAAGACCATAATATACCACTCCATAATAAGTTACCGTTATTATCCTTATTGCTAGCTATTTTATTCTTCAACGATGTAGAATAAGAATGAAATACTAAGAAAAATACGACATTTATTGTCGTGTGATAAAATGCCTTAATTCAAGTATTCGTATTGACTTTTTTGAAAATTACTGTATAATGAATGACAATCAGTCATTTTGGTGGAGGAAGCAAAATGGATAATAAAAAAGAACGGATTATACATGCTGCAATGGATGTTTTTACGGAAAAGGGTTTGGAGAAAACGAAAGTATCTGATATCGTGAAAAAGGCTGGTATAGCACAGGGTACATTTTATATTTACTTTTCATCTAAATTATCTGTCATACCTTCTATTGCGGAGGTAATGGTAGAAAAAACGTTGAATGAAATAATTAAGAAGGTAAATAAAAATGATCCTTTTTCTGATCAAATGAAGGAAGTAATCGATGTAGCATTTTCTGTAACAAAAGAATACCGCCAAATCTTTGCTTTGGTATATGCGGGTCTAGCATCCACAGATTACCTACAAGAATGGGAAGCACTTTATTCCCAATATTATACATGGATGAGTAGATTTTTGAGCCAAGCAAAGGAAGCTGGGACATTGCGTCAAAATTTAGACCCTGACCAAACTGCTGTACTTTTAATTGATTTAATAGAATCTGCAGCAGAACAAACTTTTCTATATTCTCATGGAGATAAAGATATGGAAGCAATTAAGAAAAAAGAGGTCTGGGAGTTTTCTATGTACGGTTTGGGGGTAAAGTTAAACCATAAAGAACAATAATGCCTATAGCTCACTAAAAGATGCCAACAAAATTGAAACATAAAAGAAATACTTCCTTTTAAAAATAAGGAATTTTCTTTTAGGCATAAAATGACTGAATGTCAGTCACGGAGAAAATGGAGAGTGTTAGTATGAATAAATCATGGATGTATGTTGTGTTAACGAGTTTAGCTGAACTGGTTTGGATTTACGGGTTCAACACGGCATCTACCTGGTGGCACTGGGCATTGATTGTATCGTTTATTTTATTAGATTTGCATTTTCTAGCAAAAGCTTGTGAAGGGCTTCCTACTGGTACGGTATATGCGATTTTTGCGGGATTTGGGACAGTCGGAACGTTTTTAATGGATATCTTTATTTTTCATGAACAAATCCGTTTTGCAAAGATATTTTTTATTCTTTTGATTATTGCCGGTGTTGTTGGTTTAAAACTATCCGATGATAAAAAAGAATCGAAAGGAGTATTAGAATAATGGGTTGGTTATATGTTGTATTAGCTGCTGTCAATGAACTTGTTGGTGTTTGGGGTTTGAATCGATATAATGAAAAAAGAAATATAGCCAATGCTCTCCTGTATGCAGGTGGACTTGGTCTATCCTTTACTTTTATCTACGCTTCCTTTGATTACCTACCGACCAGCATTGCTTATGCCACTTGGACCGGAGTTGGTACTGGAGGAGTTGTGCTAATGAATATGCTATTCTTTGGGGAATCTAAAAGTTTATTTAGAATGGTAAGTTTATTAGCAATTATAATTGGAGTTACTGGCTTAAAAGTCGTTTAATCGAAGGGTGCCTGTCAGATCTTATGTTCAAATATGAATATGGGATCTGACAGGCATCTTTTTTGTCTAAATTTAATGTTTTTTGCAGGGAATGAGTTTTTTTTGTTGAAATGTATGTAGTGGGATATATTTTTTGTAAATGGTAGTATAAATTTTAATTTCTTATTCGTTAGTATTAATAGATGGCAATAAAGGGGGGTGTTGATGAATGAATTCCATTGAAGAAAAAACTGTACTTTTTACAGAAAAGTCGAGGGAATTGAGAGAAGAGTTTAGCAAGTTGATTCTTGATTTCAGGGAGGATTTATGGAAATATTGCCGGTATTTAACAGGCTCTCCTTGGGATGGGGAAGATTTGTTTCAGGAAACTTTAATTAAGGCGTTTGGTGGTTTTTATCAAGTTTGGCATCCAGAAAATCCAAAGTCTTATTTATACCGAGTTGCTACCAATACATGGATTGACCATTGTCGTAGGGAGAAACGTATAGTTGGATCCCTTGAGGAGGTAGATGAACAAAGCGAGGATTTTTCAGATAATCTGAACATAGAAGAAGCACTTGAATATTTGGTTGCACTGTTTACTCCAAGACAAGTTTCCGTTTTTTTATTGGTAAAAGTATTTAAATTTAAAGCCGAAGAGGTAGCTAGTATTATTAAAACTACTAAAGGTGGAGTCTATTCAACCATTAGAAGAATGGAAAAGAGATTAAGCAAAAGAGATTTCCTCACTGAAAACAATACAAAAATAAAACATGAAAATTTAACTCAGAACGAGGTTATTCAGACGTATATTAAAGCATTAAATAATGGCGACCTTAATGCTCTATTTGAAATTATTAGTGAGCATATACACAATGAGGCATCTCTAGGTTTTCAGGAGTTTACTCATGAATCAATCCGAAAAGGTTCCATGCAGAATGGGATTCCAAACTATCGTGCAGAGGAGCATTGGTTATGGGGGAAGCTGGTTATCCTTAAAATTGTTGAAAGTTACGAGGGTCCATTAATTCATGATATTCAGTATCAGGAAGTCGAAAATGGTAAAATTGTTTTCCATAGAAGTTATTATTTTAGAAAAGAATTTATTGAAGCGGCCGCCGAAGAATTAGGAATGAAAGCTCAATTGGATAAGTTTCCAATAGGTTGGGATAAAAAGTAAGGAGGAGAGTGAGTTGAACAGTCCATTAAAAAATAAGATTAATACTGTATTCATTCCTGTAAATAATATTGAAAAAGCAAAGCATTGGTATGAGAAAATTCTAGGAGTTGAAGGAGAAATTATGCATGGTCATCTGTGTGTTCTAGATATGGTAGGGACAGGTGTCATACTGGATGAAATGCCCTTATGGAGAAATGAAGAAGGTAATATCAGCCCATATCAAGTTCCATCTGTACAATTCGGAACAAATGATATTCAAAAGTCTTATCAGTTTATGAAAGATAATGGAGTGGAATTAGTAACAGGGATTGAACATGGTCATTTTTTCGTTATTAAAGATCCAGATGGAAATATGCTTATGGTTTGTCAATAGTGTTTTTAATAGAAGGTGCCAGGTACCAACGCGAAATTCTATTGAATCTGCGGTGGTCCGGGCACTTTAATTTTTGCTTTAATTATTTCGCAAAACGATGGTTTCCGATAGTTACAGTTACTTCACGTGTTGTAATCCAGCTACTACTAGCTGTTTTTGGATTGTAGAAGTATATCGAACCACTACCTTGGCCTCGGAATGCGATTGATTCATTAACAGCCTTCATATCCTCAGCTGTGTATCCTCCATTAATTTCACCATTTTGAACAGGAGTAAATGCATAGTACCCACCGGATTTTTCATAGATTACACTTTTAATAGTATTAGGGAATTCTTTATGATCGACACGATTTAATATAACCGTTGCAACCGCCACTTTTCCTGCATATGGCTCACCTTTAGCTTCAGCGTGTACTAATTTAGCCATTAGCTCTTTATCTGCTTTAGAAACATAATCTGGAACTTGAATTGTTTCACCAGCAAGTAAGATACTTCCACTACGATTATTGGCAATTTGCAAGTTTGCTACTGTAGTTCCATATTTCTGAGCAATTTTCCAAAATGTTTCACCTTTTTGCACGGTATAAGGTGCTGCTCCCCCAGCAGTAGGTAATGCAAATATAGATAACGTTAAAGTTGTTGTTAGTAGTAATTTTTTTAGTTTATTCATGTTGTACCTCCTAGTGGTTTAGTTATAAATAAAAAAGTTAATGTCGAAATTAAATATTCAAAGTGGTTTTTCCTGACAATTACGAGATTACTAGATGTAACATACTTTATCAGTAGTAATAATTGGAAAAATATCTTTCAATCTAGTAAATCAGGAGAGGACAAAGGTTGATTAAATTATTGGTATAATCTTCCTTGCAATAAAAGTGACCTAAAATCTGGTAACTATACCATCCCAAGGCATATTCATTACATATATTTCAAGGTTGTAACGAAACATTTTATCGTTAAAAACAGTTCAAAAGATAGTTGGAGGTTGTCACCGTTTATGTTTTCGACAAAACTCTTTTACTTGTCGTTACATGTATAAAATAGTTTATGTATCTAATAATGGAAGATTTATATTATTGGAGATTATTTCCAATAATGACGATATCACAAAAATGGTTTTGGAACAGTTTTATTCATTAGTACATGTGGATGAATACCATAATCTTAAGGAAGAGCGAATTCTTCCGTATCATTACCACAATCGTAACGATACATGGTAATGGGGTGATTAGCATGAATGGAGATTAAAAACCAAATAGAAGCACCGAACGGAACTCTAGGATTTCGCTGGGAGGGAGGGTACACCAACAGAAAAGACTGCTCCTCCAATACCTAGAAGAAGTCCACCTATTATTAAATCGCCAAAAGAATCTGCTATGCTAATAAAAAGCAGGAAACAATAAGATGTTAAAGCTAATAAAGAATATCCAGCATGCACCGAGTTGGTCTGTATAAAAACCAATTGGAATTCTTAGTAAAGAACCTAGTATGACTGGGATAGCAGTTGCAATAGATGCTTGTCCAGTTGTTAAGGTAATATCTTGTTGGATATAGGTCATTAATGAAGAAATAAGAACCCAAACCATATAGCCAATGACAAGACTTGAGGTTTGAATGGATAATTGCAATCCAGCTTTTTTCATGAAATTAACATGCCCCTCTTAAAAGTGTGATGTATTTAATATTCTTGAATGTTTTTTTTAGTTATAGTATAGAAAAAGGAGAAAATTCATGAGTAAATGGTTTCTTTTTAATTTCATTTTATTAATTATTCTACTTTGGACTGTGATCAGTCATTTTTCATTTCCAAATTTACAAACACATATATGGTTCGGATTAGCTGGGGCTTTATTATTTCTTTATAATTGGACAAGAAATGCAGTATTTGAAACGATTCGAAACGTTCCTAACCGAAAGACGAAAGTAAGACTTGCGAGGCTTTCTAAAAGGGTGGTGACTGTCCATCGATGGACAGGTAATATTGCACTAGCAGCTATTCTGGTACATGGTTCATTAGTGGTCTATCAGTATGGATTTACCATCTATAATAATAAAATGTTAGTTGGTGTTCTTGCTTTTGTAGCACTTGTATTTCAAATTACAACTGGTTGGTTAAGGCTTTATAAACCAACTATTAAACTACGATATTTCCATCTGTACACAGGAATGATTCTATTTTTTCTTATCTTTCTACATATCATTTTATGAGTACTAATAATGGGATACTCCTCCATAATTTGGTAGTCCCTTCATTATGTGATTTCTGGCAAAATAAAAAGAACCTATTTCCTCATGTTTTGGATAGCGGTTCTTGTGTTTCATGCGATATAGATAATCTTTCTTAGTTTTCGTTTTTCTTGTACTTAGATCTAACTTTGCATATGGGCTACGGTTAATTTCGGGATTTAGTCTTCCTTCACGAACTAATTTTTCCCGTTTTTTTTGAGCTTTGGATTTGCTCATTTGTATCACTCCTTAATAATTTGCTTTTATTATACAGAAAAAAGTTACTTGTTACTATAGCTAGGAAAAAAAGTACCTCCCTGAGATTATACAAAGAGGTAGTCCTATATCATACCTTTAAAATCCAAGCTTTCCACCTACAGGGTCTGTTATCCAGTCTTGCTTATAGACTTTTTTCTGGTTTGCTTGCATATCATGAATAACTTTTTGGATATCAACTTGTTTTTCATAATGCCATTCTAGTGCGATTGACATATAAACCTCATTCAGTTGTGCAATGGACAAACCATTTGTCATGCGAACCAAATCGTTTAATTTGGATTCTTCTAGAAATTGAGTTATACCTTTTCCCACTAAATAATCCTTCCTAAGTTGCTCGTTAGGTTGTCTTATTTCATATGCTCGGTCAAATCGACCTGCGCGATTGATTAAAGCAGGGTCAATTTTCTCTGGGTAATTAGTTGTCCCAATTAAGAAGATTCCTTCCTTTGTAGTTGCCCCGTCTAACGTATTTAAAAATACGGATCGGGAGTGCTCGGGCATGGAGTCTATGTCTTCAATCACTAGCACCATAGGAGAGAGTCTTACAACCTTAGAAAAAATCTCATGAATGGAATAACTTGTCGTGAACTCCGTGATTTGCCAATAGACGATAGGTGCTGAAACACTTCCTGCAATAGATTTGACTAGTGTTGTTTTTCCATTTCCAGGGCTACCATAAAGCAAGATTCCTCGTTTATATGGAATGTCATATGTTTTAAAGAATGAACCACTATGTAAGAAAAATTCATCAATTGAACGAAAGATTTCTGTCTTTAGTCTGTCCTCTAATAGAACATCTTCACGGTTGATTTGCTGTGTAATTTTCTCTTTTGATCTTACTAGACCTTCTTCAGTATCTGTGAAAACGGTTATCCCCTGAAGCATAAACTTACGCTCAATATCATCATAGAAATGTAAGAACTTAGTTACTAGTTTATCGCTCTTTCCAAATAAAAAGTTCTCTGGATAAGGATGCCCATAACTATAAATTGGTAGGCTGACAAGTGCTACCTCATAATTAGGAAAGTAAAATAGGTTATTAAAGGTTGAAGGGCTAATGCTGTAATTACCTTCCTTTGACGATAAAATTTTAGAAGAACCAATTGAATCATAAATTCTCGTAACCAGCTCTATTTCATCTGGATTATAGATAAGTATATCTTCTATCACATCGCGACAGTCAGATAGTCTTTCTCTCTCCATATTATAAAGCTTAAAATCACGACCATAATTTTCATTTAATAATTCCACTATTTTGTTGAGTGGATAAGCATAACCATAGTATGTTTTTAATTCTTTACTAGCTTCATTCGTATATTGTATTAGAGTCTTTTGTTTCTCCATGTACAAACCCTTTCTGTTTTAATTAATTAAGAAGATTATATCAAATTTTGAAAGCTAAACATTATTTATAATTCGACAAAATATTTCAAAATTCGGGAGGTGACAGGCACCGCGTTATCTGCTATAATAATAGAAATTTATTTGAAAATCGATGATGAAGAGAGTAGTTGTTTGTGAAGCCTAGCGAGCTGGGGGTGGTGGGAGCCTGGTGCTTGATCGGACAATGAACCGGACTTTGGAGATGCTTTCTTGAACTAAGAGTAGGGAAGGTCGGGGAGAACCCTCGTTAACAATTTTAAGTGATTTTTAACGATTGTTAAAAATAATTGGAGTGGTACCGCGGGATTAAATTCAAACTCTCGCCTCTTTCGTTTGGAAGGGGTGAGAGTTTTTTTATTACTAAGGGGACAGTTCCGCACCACTTTAATGCGTTAATGTATTGAGGGACTGTCCCTCTATAATTTAATTTGGAGGGAATAGGTGTGCAGTATAAACAAGAATATGCAAAAGCATTGGTTCAAGTATTAGGGGATGTGTTAACAGAAGAACAAATAACAATAATGATAGAGAAGCCTAAGCATGATAAATTAGGTGACCTAGCATTTCCGTGTTTTGAATTGGCTAAACAATATCGTAAGTCACCTAATAGGATTGCAGAAGATATAGCTTCAAAGCTTGATTTACATATAGCCGAAAAAGTAGAGCCTGTTGGGGGATATATTAATATTTTTCTAAAGAAGGCGGTTATATCTGCACTAACGATTAATAAGGTTCTCAAGGAAAAAGGGCAGTATGGATCATCTCCAGTAACAAGCAAAGTAATGACCATTGATTTATCCTCACCCAATATTGCGAAGCCATTTTCCATGGGGCATCTACGATCAACGGTCATCGGGAATTCTTTGGCTTTGATTGCAGATAAACAGGGCTATCAAGTGGTTCGTATCAACCATCTAGGTGACTGGGGAACTCAATTTGGAAAGCTAATTGTAGCATATAACATGTGGGGAGAAGAAAAAGAGGTTAGAAAGAGCCCAATTAAAGAATTACTAGCATTATATGTAAAATTCCATAAAGAAGCAGAAGTAAAACCATCTTTGAATGACCTTGGTCGTGCTGCCTTTAAAAATTTAGAAGAGCAAGATGAAGAGGCATTACAGTTGTGGAAATGGTTCCGTGAAGAGTCATTAAAAGAATTCATGAAAATTTATAATCAATTAGGAATTCAATTTGATTCCTATCATGGAGAGGCTTTTTACAATGATAAGATGGATTCTGTAGTTAAAGAACTACAAGAAAAAGGGTTATTAATGGAATCAGATGGGGCTCATGTTGTTGAGGTTGAAAACTTCCCACCATGTTTAATTAAAAAAAGCGATGGTACAACACTATATGCAACAAGAGATTTAGCTGCTGCAATTTATCGTCAGGAAAATTATCGTTTTGATAAGTCTCTTTATGTTGTCGGTCATGAACAAACCCTCCATTTTAAACAGCTCTTTGCTGTGCTGAGAAAGATGGGATATGAGTGGCAGGAAGGGATGGCACATGTTCCATTTGGGATGATATTGAAAGATGGCAAAAAAATGTCTACCCGTAAAGGGAAGGTTGTATTACTCGAAGACGTTATTAAAGATGCAATTACCCTAGCATTGAAAAATATTGAAGAGAAAAATCCTCAATTAGAAAATAAAGAAGAAGTAGCGAATCAAGTTGGAGTTGGAGCAATCATCTTCCATGATTTGAAAAATTTCCGTCTCAATGATATTGAATTCTCACTAGAAGACATGCTTCGTTTTGAAGGCGAGACAGGGCCATATGTGCAATATACTCATGCACGTGCTGCATCATTACTTAGAAAAGGAAATTATCGTTATGACGAAAATCAACAACTTGAGATGCATGACCATAAGGCTTGGCCAATTATTAAGTTGTTACTCTCATTCCCAGAAGTAATTGATAAAGCAATGAATGACTATGACCCATCTCAAATTGCAAAAGTTCTATTAGATATATCTAAAGCATTTAATAAGTATTATGCAACTGTAAAAATTTTAGACGAGGACAATTTATATAGCCGTCTTTCTTTAGTGGATGCCGTGAAAATAGTGCTAAATGAAGGACTACGCTTGTTAGGAATACAAGCACCCCAACAAATGTAATATGACTTTGTTTAGCTAGGTCTTGAATTATGATTTGAATTGGAATGCGTATTTTGATTTGCTATTATGATTTTTGTTATAGTAAGTTGTACTAGATAAATATTAAAAACAAAAAGTTAGGGATGATTGGTTTGGCAGAAACACATACTTTCTCTAAAGGTGAGGAAATTGCAAATGCTGTGACCCATGGAATCGGGGTGCTGTTGAGTGTAGCAGGTTTAGTATTATTAATTGTATTCGCAGCATTTAACGGTACAGCTGTACATGTTGTAAGCTTTACAATTTTCGGTGCAACTATGGTTATCCTCTATTCTTCGTCAACACTTGTTCATGCTTTTCCACCTGGAAAGGCAAAGGATCTATTTGAGATATTCGACCATTCTTCCATTTACTTATTTATTGCTGGAACTTATACGCCATTCACCTTACTTGTCATAAAGGGTACACTTGGATGGACGATGTTTGGAGTTGTCTGGGGCTTAGCGGTTGCTGGGATAGTTTTTAAGGCTTTTTATGTGAAAAAGTTTCTATTCACCTCCACTTTAATTTATTTGTTAATGGGATGGTTGGTTGTTTTAGGATGGAACAAAATTGTTGCAAATATAGAGTTTGGTGGAATTGTATTGCTAGCGGTTGGTGGACTTTGCTATACGTTTGGAACCATATTTTATGTTTGGAGAGGCTTTAAATATCACCATATGGTCTGGCATTTGTTTGTACTGGCAGGGACTATTTGTCATTTCTTTTGTGTTCTCCTATATTTAGTATAAAATCTAATTGCACTAATTGAGTTAAGAGGAAAACCTCTTAGCTCTATTTTAATTGCTCCCTTTTTCAAAATTAATGGAAACAGGCGAAATATTTCAGAAGTTTAATAGAAAAAACATGGATATTCTCTGGTTTGCCGTGGACACTGGATTAGAAGAGAATGATAAATGATATGAAGGGGTAATCACGGACCCTATTGGATTTCCTAACTCTCCTATTTGGCATGATGATGACATAATACTAAATTCGCCAGATGTAGAAAAGGGGTTTCTTGGTAGTAAAATTGTATCAGAAGGGCAACTCTTCCTCTCCGTATGAGGAAGGTGATTTTGAATTACTCCATACACAATTCATAAAGACACTTCTTTTTCTAAATGAACGTGAGGCAAAAGCTAATAATCTATTCTTTGGTGATATAAGACTTAAGGAACGTAGTGAACATCTAAAAGATAATGGTATTAAACACTATGGTGTTGTTATCACCGGTCCAACGAAAGAGATACTCCAATGAGGAATGGATTAGGATTAGTACCCTAGAAGTTGATGAGGTAGGATTTTGGAATTGGGATAACTGGAGAGTTGAGGGTATTGAATAAATTGAAAAATGAATTTAAATGGGCAAAGATACTCTTTGCTCGTTTTTTATTGTTCATTTGTTAATGTAAATCAATAATATAATAAAGGTTGTTGTTATAATATGGTAAAGTAGGTAACAAAAAACATATCCACCTAACAGATGACACAAATAAGGAGTTCAATTATGAAACAAGAGAAGCTAATTGAAAAGTATACTAAGCAGGTAACCGTGTACGAAAAAAATCGTGATCATCCAACAATTACTTCTTGGAGAAAAAGAATAATTAAGGATGCATATGGAACTGTATTGGAAGCTGGAGTCAGCGTTGGAGCCAATTTTCCATACTATGATAAAGACAAGGTCACTGAAATCACGGGGGTTGATTTTAGTTCAGAGATGATAAAAAGTGCAATAAAGTCAGCTCAGCAACATCACATTAATGCAACATTTATCACACAAGATATTAACTCATTACAACTTGCTCCCAATTTCTATGATACTATAGTATCAACACTCACTTTATGCAGTTATCCCAATCCAATTGAGACACTAAATCAATTCAATACATGGTGCCGTAAAGATGGAAGTGTTTTGTTTTTGGAACATGGTCTTAGCACAAATCCCTTGTTATCGTTAACGCAAAAGATTGTAGACCCGATTTATAAGAGAATCTCTGGATGTCATTGTAACCGTAATATGGTAAAACTTATTGAAGAATCGCAGCTTCAAATTGAAAAGGTAGAACGATTTTGGTCTGGAATTGCCATTCTAATTTGGGCAAAGCCAACAAAGTAAGCAAATGTGCTAATAGGGGTGAATAACTATGCAATACTTTATCGGAGTTGTACCTCCTGAAGAGTTTAAAAATAAAATTATACGGTTCCAGAAACAATGGAAAAATAACACTATTCATCAAGTAGTAGAGCCACATATTACTTTAAAAGCTCAGAGTGGTTTAACAGAAAACTTAGAGTGGATAGAAGATATCATAAAAGTATGTAGTAATTTTAAGGCTTTTACTATTCAATTAAAGGAACCAAAATTTTTTGGGGAAAACGATATACTTTATTTAAGTTGTGATTCTAGTGATCTAGTTGAGATCCATAATCTGATTGTAAATGTTGTAAACCCCTCAAAAAAACAAATCCAACAATATTTTGAAGCGGAAAACTTTGTGGCTCATATGACATTAGGAAAAGTATTTTTTGGACTTACCCATGAAGAATTACTAGATATGGCTAATTATGCTCAAGAGCAACTCACGCCTTATCCAACTTTTACAGTTGATTTTATTAGAATTTATCGGGAAAATAAACCTTACCAGTACATGACATATAAAGATATCCCACTAGGCTAACCGGAGGAAATCTAATTGACACCATTCACAGAAAGAGTAATTAACATCATTCAAAACATCCCTAAGGGGAGAGTAATGACATATGGACAAATTGGCAGACTAGCAGGAAACCCAAGAGCAGCACGACAGGTAGTAAGAATTCTCCATTCCATGAGTAAAAAATATCAACTTCCTTGGCATAGAGTTATTAATGCAAAAGGACAAGTAGCCATGAAAGATGAGGCTTCATACAATGAACAAATCCTAAACCTTGAAGCAGAAGGGGTGGAAGTAGGAATTCACGATCAAATAGATTTAGAAGTATATCAGTGGCATCCATAAAAAAAGAATGCCAGCGTAATGGCATTCTTTTAATTAAAACATTTTAGTCGTCCAATTCTCGCAATTCCAAACATCTGTTACAACACCAACATAAAATTCTGGTTCATGTGAAATCAGAAGTACACTGCCCTTATATTCTATCAAAGCCCGTTTTAACTCGTCTTTTGCATCTTGATCTAAGTGGTTTGTAGGTTCATCGAGTACCAGCAAGTTAGTCTCGTTGTTTATTAATTTACATAAGCGTACTTTGGCTTTTTCTCCACCACTTAACACTTGAACCTTACTTTCAATATGTTTCGTGGTCAGTCCACATTTTGCCAAAGCAGCTCGTATCTCATACTGTGTAAAATGAGGGAACTCTTCCCATACTTCTTCAATACAAGTGTTTGTAGTCTCTGTTTTAATTTCCTGTTCAAAATAACCAATATGGAGATGTTCTCCTAGTTGTACTGAACCCGAAATAGGGGGGATTTCACCTAAGATACTTTTCAATAAGGTTGTTTTTCCAATTCCATTTGCTCCATATAAAGCAATCTTCTGACCACGTTCCATCACTAAATTTAGTGGACGAGATAATGGCTCATCATAACCAATTACAAGATCCTTCGTTTCAAATAAGAATTTACCCGGTGTACGTGCTTGTTTGAATTGAAATTCTGGCTTCGGCTTTTCAGCATCTAGTTCAATAACGTTCATTTTATCCAATTTCTTCTGACGTGATTGGGCCATTCTAGCTGTTGCGGCATTAGCCTTATTTCGAGCAACGAAGTCTTTTAAATTTGCAATTTCTTTCTGTTGCTTCTTAAATGCTGCTACTTGTTGTTGTTTTTTAAGCTCATGTAAACGTAAGAATTCATCATAGTCACCAGGATATCTTGTTAGCTCTTGGTATTCTACATGATAAATTAGGTTTACAACACTATTCAAAAATGGAATGTCGTGAGATACCAAAATAAAAGCATGATCATAATTCTGTAGATACCCTTTTAACCATTCAATATGCTCAACATCCAAATAGTTAGTCGGCTCGTCTAGGAGTAATATCTCTGGCTTTTCCAAAAGTAGTTTTGCTAAAAGAACCTTTGTACGCTGACCACCACTTAAATCATGCACATCACGGTCAAGTCCGAAATCATTTAAACCAAGGCCATTACCCACTTCTTCCACTTTAGCATCAATCGTGTAGAAGTCATTATTTGATAAAGCATCCTGCATTCTGCCTGTGTCTTCTAATAACTTTTCTAACTCTTCGGGATCGGCATCACCCATTTTTGCAAAAAGATGATTCATTTCCTCTTCCAAATCATATAAATACTGAAATGCAGTCCGTAAAACATCACGAATAGACAATCCTTCTTTTAGAACAGCATGTTGGTCTAAATAACCAACTCGTACATGTTTTGCCCATGTAACGTTCCCAGCATCTGGCTCTAAATTACCAATAATAATATTCATAAAAGTCGACTTACCTTCACCATTTGCCCCAATCAATCCTATATGTTCACCTTGTAACAATCGGAAAGATACATTTTCAAAGATTGCGCGGTCACCAAAGCCGTGACTTAAATTTTTAACTGTTAGTAAACTCATAATTCATAACACCTTTTCCTTCTATGGTACATTCTTTCTTATTATACGTTTCATCTTGAAAAAGCGATAGGGGAAATTTTAATTTGTATTTTCAAAGACACCCATTTTTTTAGTACTCTATTGCATCAATACCTTATCTAGCTTTACATATGCCAAATACTAATTGTTTATAAAATAAATAATTGATAATTTTTAAAGTTAGTACCAGTTATTAATACTTGGTATAATTTTTGTTTAATTGTATAATTATTCTATAAATGAACGAATAGAGAGGTGAGCTTAAATTGGCTAACAAAAAAATAGCTTTTGTAACAGATACCACGGCATACTTAACAGATTATTTAAAAACACATCCAGATGTTTATATAGCCCCGATTGTAATTATTTCAGAAGGTAAGGAATATGAGGACACAATTGATCTAACTACTAAAGAATTATATGAAATGATTCGTACGAATAAAGAAGTACCTAAGACCTCTCAACCAAATGTCGGGAGGTTTGTAGAAATATATGAAAGATTAAAAGAAGAATATGAACAAGTCATTGCAATTCATGTTTCCTCGAAATTAAGTGGTACACTTTCTAGTTCAAAAGCTGCCATGGATCAAGTTGGTTTAGATGTTGAGATTATTGATTCCCTTTCCCTTTCCTTTGCGATTACTAGTTTATTAGAAAGAGGATTAGAATTAGCTGAGCAGGGACTTGATAGTCATGAGATTGCTAATATACTACGCGAGAAAGTAACTGGACAAAAGAATTTAATATTGTTGGATACATTGGAGCAGCTATTTAAAGGAGGTAGAATGTCTGGAGCTTCCTTTGTGATAGGTAATCTTTTACAGATTAAACCGATTCTATCTATTAGTGGAAACGGTGAATTAGGGTTAGGGGAAAGAATACGTTCCGAAAAGAGAGCAACTCGTAGAATAGTAGAATTAGTAATAGAATCCTGTAAGGAGTACACAGTTAAGAAAATTGCCATTGCTAATGCAAATGCACCTGACAAAGCAAACGCATTAAAAACATTAATCCAATCCGAAGTGCCTGATCTTGAAATAGTTATTGGGGAAATAAGTTCTTCTTTAGCAGTTCATGCTGGCGAGGGAGCCATTGCGGTATTCTGGTCCATTTAAGGATAAATGAAATTAAACGAAGAAAATAAACACATGAAATCAACTGAAACTTGAGTTCATGTGTTCTATTAAAAAGGGGTAAACTGTACTGATAATTAGTTAACCCATCTTATTCTTTTTTATATTTTAAGTATTGATAATTGGAAGTAGGTATTTTAGAAATAATATTTCCATCTGAATCTTTATGAATTTGATACTCTCTGTATGTTTCTACAATGTTTTCATTTACTTCCTTCATTTCATCTAATAAAAATTCATAGGAGTATGACGTAGCGCGTTGGACATACTGTGCATCTGCATCAACCGATTCCTCATTGTCACGTTCATAGTACATGGAATCTGTGCTAGTATTAGATGATTTGTCTAATAGGGCAGTCAGCCCTAGAACTAAAATTGCCCCAAGAATGGCTAGCTTTGGTTTCATATAATTTCTCCTTTATTGATTCTGATTAGTAATATATATGCATGTCCAGTGCAATTAATCGTAAAATTGGATAAAATGATTATAAATGTAGACGAAAGGGGTATACATATGTATCGAATGAAAGAAGATTTTTTACAAGAGTGGACTATTGCTTCACAGGGAACACTTAAGGTACTTGAAGCATTAACTGATGACAAGTTAGACCAAGCAATTACGGAGGGACATAATACACTTGGTTGGCTAGGATGGCATTTAGCAACTTCTCTTGCATTTTTTGGTGGTCAAGTTGGTCTGAAAGTAGAAGCTGCAGGAGGTCCTAATGATGTTCCTTCTCGTGCAACTGAGATTGTTCTTGCGTATCGTCAAGCATCGGAACAATTGAAGCAAGAAGTTGAAAAGTGGACGGACGAGCAATTCGTTGAAGCGGTAGATAGCTTCGCAGGGAAAGTACCTAGAGGGTCATTGTTGCGCTCTATGATTGATCATCAAACCCATCACCGTGGACAAATGACTGTACTCTTAAGACAAGCAGGACTTAAGGTCCCTGGAGTAATGGGACCAACTCAAGAGGACCAAATGTAATTGCGTAAATAGAAGAAGAGACAAAACCTAATAGAAAGAGGTTTTGTCTTTTTTGTTGATTTCGACTCGCCATCCAAATGGAAGGTGTTGAGAGTATATGTAAAAATGTAGAAAATAATAGAGGTGGGATTTGGATGGCGGATACAGAAAAAGTCACGGTAAATTTAAATGTGGTAGATTTAGGGAAAATAGACTTGATGGTGGAGCAAGGGTTTTATTCTAATCGAACAGATTTTATTAAAAATGCTATTCGTAATCAACTTTCAGAACATGCTACTATTGTGGATAAAATCATATTGGATAAAACGTTTACTATTGGTGTAACGTATTATACACGCAGTAATCTTGAGAAAGTAATTGAATCAGGAAAAATGTTAGATATTAAAGTGGTTGGGATGCTAGTATTTGATGATAATGTTGACGCAGAATTAATAAGGAAGTCTGTTAAAAGCTTAAAAGTGTTAGGTGTTTTACGAGCAACTGGTGAGGTGCGGAAAGCACTAAAAGGTTTAAAGTAGTAAATAGTGCTATGGTTGGCATCAACAACCATAGCACTTACCAACTTAATCAAATTCATATAAAGGGTCTTCATCATAAACAAAGAAATGCTCCATCGTATAGCGGTCGACAAACCAGTCATTTTCCTCTTCATTATAAAGCAATACAACATTTAGGCCCCGTTCATATTCATGTTCGTTATCTCCTTCGAACAATCTTCCAAGACTCCCATTTGGTTCATAATAGGTGAACATGACATCAATATCGAATTCATATACCCCGAGATCCTCTTTATATGCTGGGTCCTCAATCCAATTTACTCGATATTGTGATTTTAACAATTTACCTTCATAATCTGGAACATCCTTTTCAACTTTCGTAATTTGTTCCTCTAATTTTTCTTTAAAGTTATCAGTAATATGGTTCTCTAATATGGACGCATCACGTTTGGTGACAGCTTCAGTATATGTAGTAAAAACATCATTAATAATGGTGATAATTTTATCTACTTCCTCTTCTGAAACGGTAAGAACTTTTTGAATGCTATATTCAGATTCTGCCTCAGATACGGTTATTGAATCACTAATAACAGTTTCCCATGGCATTTCTTTCTCTAAATGCATCTCCAGATTTTGGTCAAGTGGAAAGGGGCCAACAATTTGATTTCCTTTGTTGATGATAATATCTGTTTTGTTATCATTTACAACTAGTGTAGCATCCTCTTCGAAAGTGGAAATAATACGAATTGTCCCTACACTAAGGTCCATCTCATGTTTTGTAGAATTTGAGTCCATATTAAATAGCGTTGTTTCTTGGCTTAATTCTGTAGAAGCATAATTAATATCAAACAATGCCTTTACATCATACTTACCTGGCATATAAGGCCCATAAGTTTTTTGATGGAATCCCTCTTCACCTGTTGTATCTACCTTTTCACCATCTATCAATATATCAATACCATTATCCGGAGTGACAACCTCAATGAAGGCAGGTACGACAACTAACTTATAATTGTCAAAAACTAGCCAATTCTTACCATCCTTTTCAAATTGAATTGTCGCATAGTTGCTAGTGTCAGATGGTTGACCATCCAATTCATTTTTTAATTTCTCTAAGGTTGATTGGAATTCTGCTGGATTTTCTTGATAAAACTCAATTAACTTTGTTACATTTTCTTCATTAATTTCAAAGGAATCTTTAAATGGTACTAATATCTCTGCCAGAGTTGTTCGATCTCCACTTGTTATTGCTGTTTCGAAAGCATTTAGTTTAAGTGTTGGATCAAATTTCTTATCGCCTATAACGTATAAAGTGATCATGGAAATTATAACTAATAGACTGAGAGATACGCCCCAAATAATTTTTCTTGGTCTTTTTTTACTAGATTTTATTTCAATTTCATTACCGCATTCTGGACAAAACTTTATGTCTTTAGATGATAGCTTGTGTTTACAATGGTTACATTTCAATTGACCTTCACCCCTAATTATCAAAATACTCGTACTACTAATCGTAGCATAAATACAGAAAAATCAAATGTAACTTTTTAACTAAAATTGGTATGAACTTCATAAAATAAAGTAAAATTTTGGCGAAAAAATATTACGGTTATATTACAAATAGGTTGCATTTATGTTAATGTTTGCTGTTTTTCATACTAAAGTACTAGGGATATTGTACTTACTGCTAAAAGGTGGGAAAAGTTGAAATAATACCAAATAACCCCAGAACAAATCTAATGTCATTTTTCGACAATTTTATCTAAGTATAAATAAGCAATAAGCGAACAATGATAAAATTATTTTTACTTATGTTCGGCTTTTATCCTGTGATTAATTCGAATATCTCTAATTAAGGGTATTTACATAGAGAAAATAGGTACTAATTACTGTTTTTGGGTATTCCTATTTATTTTACATTAAAATTTAGTAAAATTTATGGAAGGTTAAAAGTTTATTACAATTTTACGGTGGTGTTATACATTGAAGAAGATTCGCATTGTAATCGCAGATAGTAATAGAGATTATTTAGAATCGTTAGCAGCATTCATTCGAAATTCTAAATCAAGCAGTCAATTTATGGTTTCGTACTTTTCTAGTATGGATACATTAAAGTCTTACATTGAGCAAGGTGATATGGTTGATATCTTATTAATTAGTTCTGAGATGTATCAAACTGATATTCCGCGGTTAAATGAAATGCTCGTCATATTATTAGAAGATGATTCACTGGCTACTAATAATCAATCTCTATCTTCTATTTATCGCTACCAACGATTAGACCAACTTGTTGGAGATATTTTAGGTTTATATTATGAGAATAACGAGGATGCAGGGAAGTTATTAATGAGAAATAGTCAAACAAAGATTATCTCCGTTTATTCCCCTGTAGGCGGGACTGGAAAAACTACTGTGGCAGTAAACCTAGCAAAGCAAATATCCTTAAATGACGCAAAAGTCTTCTATCTAAACTTAGAAACATTTAATACAACCAAGTTATTTTTAACTGATGATCAGGGCGATTCTTCTCTACAAATTTTCTACTATGCGAAGACAGCAAGTAATCAACTTCTTTCTAAAATTGAAAAGCTTAAAAAGTATGATACACAAGCAATGGTTGATTTCTTTGATGTTGAAATCAATGCTCAGGAAATGTTGGAGTTAACCAGCGGAGAGATTGAGAGGATCTTAAATGGGCTATTAGAAATTGGATCATATGATTACATTATCATGGATTTAGATAGTTCCATTCATGAGAGAAATATTACAGCAATGAAAGAATCCGACATTATTTTGTGGCCTGTTAGTAATGACCATCTAGGACTTTTGAAAACGAAAGCATTTTTAGATGAAGAGCTTAGGATATTTGGAAAAGAAAATGTTGTAAAGGATAAAATGTCAATCATTGTTAATAAGTATAATGGCAACTTGATTGGTGATTACAATGAGGCAGAACTCTCTGTTGAAGGATACCTACCATTTATACAGAACTGGATTCAGTTTCAATCCAAGGCTGAGTTATTAGGCAACGATGATTTCAATCGAGAAATTCAAATGATCATTAGAAAATTGATTATGCCAGAACAGGAAGGAGTGCTACACAGTGGATTATGACAAAATTGTCAAAACCTTAATTAAACAATTACGGGAAACACTTGATTTAATGCACTCCATTTCTAATGAAGAGTTAATTGAATATGTAGAAGCTGCTGTTTTTGATTTAGCGAAAGAAGAAAAGTTGAAATCTAATGATATTAAGTATCTGGTAGAACGGATTTTTAATGCATTTCGTGGCTATGACGTTCTACAACCGTTAATTGATGATAAATCCATAACGGAGATTATGGTTAATAATCATAAAGAAGTATTTATTGAGCGTGATGGTGGAATTTCGCAGGTAGATATTAAGTTTGAAAGTGAACAAAAACTGGAGGATATAATCCAGGCAATTGTTTCGAGAGTAAACCGTGTTGTAAACGAATCTTCACCGATTGTTGATGCTAGATTAAGTGATGGCTCCCGTGTAAACGTCGTACTACCGCCAATTGCATTAAAGGGACCGGTTATGACAATTCGTAAGTTTCCAGCTCATCCACTAACCATTGATGATTTAATCGCTTATCAATCGATATCACAAGAAGCGGCTGACTTTTTACAGAAGCTAGTAGTATCAAAGTACAATATTTTTATTAGTGGGGGTACAGGGTCAGGGAAGACAACTTTCCTAAATGTACTGTCAAATTTCATTCCTACTCATGAGCGTATTATTACCATTGAGGACTCTGCGGAGTTACAAATTAAAAATGTTCCTAACTTGGTGAGTCTAGAGACAAGAAATGCAAACACCGAGGGAAAAGGTGAGATCACCATTCGTGATTTGATTAAAGCATCTTTACGGATGAGACCAGACCGAATAATTGTCGGTGAGGTTCGTGGAGCTGAGGCATTAGATATGCTACAGGCAATGAACACTGGACACGATGGCTCCTTATCAACCGGTCACGCTAACTCAACGAAGGATATGTTAAGTCGATTAGAAACGATGGTACTTAACGGTGCAGAGCTTCCTGTGGGAGTTATTCGTAAACAAATTAGTTCGGCAGTAGAAATCATGATTCATTTAATGCGCTTACGTGATAACACCAGGAAGGTAGTTGCAATTAGTGAAGTGTTAGATGTTGTAGATGGGGATGTAGAACTGAATCCATTGTATGAATTTGTGGAAGAAGGCGAAACAGAAAATGGAAAAATAATCGGTAAATTAGTATCTACTGGAAATCAGATACGGAATAAGTCAAAAGCACAATTAGCAGGTATTACAGTAGGAAAAGTGGAAGAGGCGGGGATGAAATGACTGATATAGTTATTTTAATCATATTATTAGGTCTCATCATTACATATGTTTTTGTTGTTGCTAATCGAAAGAAGAAAGAGAAGTTGTTGACGCAGGAACCTGAAGCAATAAAGAGTCTTAAACCAGATACGGAGCTCGAATTACTTAAAAAGCAACACTTCTTGGATAAGGTAAATGAGAAATCAAATCGAGAAATAGAGACCCATCTTGTTGATTACTCGGTTTATCGATTAACCATTAAAGAATATGTTTTTTATGCCATTGTATCAGGTGGGGTTTTCTTCGCCATTGGTTATTTATTTTATGAGAGTTTTATCGTGGCCGGGATAATTGCTAGTTTAGGATTGTTTTACCCGAGGATTCAAAAGAAAACACTATTAGAGCAGCGTAAGGAAAAATTAAAGGTCCAATTTAAAGAGGCAATTGGCTCCTTGTCAACCTCTCTTGCAGCTGGTAGATCCATAGAGAATAGTTTAAAAGAAGTTGTTGCTGATTTATATTTACTTTATCCAGACCCCAATACGTATATCATCCGTGAGTTTGAAATCATTAACCGCCGAATTGAAAATGGGGAAACTGTTGAGAATGCAATTCGGGACTTTAGTTTACGTTCCGATATTGAAGACATTATTAACTTTGCTAATGTTTTTATTACTTGTAAAAGAACGGGTGGTAACTTAGTCGAGGTTATTCGAAGAACATCTGATATTATTAGTGAAAAAATTGATATCCAACAAGAAGTAGCCGTTATGGTAGCTCAAAAGCGATTTGAGTCGAGGATTCTAAGTGTTGCACCTTTAGGTATGATATTACTCTTAAAATACAGTGCTGGTGATTACCTAGCACCGATGTACAAATGGTCAACGAATGGACCAATAGTAATGACAGTTTGTCTTATTATATTGATTTTTGCTTACTGGCTAAGTCAAAAAATTATGAACATTAAGGTGTGATCAAGCAATGATTTACTATCTTATTCCAGCTATCGTTCTATTAATCATACTTATTATCTTATATATTGTGGTTGGAAAGCGATACGAAATGGTCATTGAGCAATTTAAAGGGATCTATCCATTATTGTTTCTCGCACCGATATCCTTGTACATCCTAGATAAATTTAAGATAATGGAACGCTTTTATAGTCAAATTGCTAAAATTCAACAGAAGATGATTAGTTTGTATGGAAATAGAACTGCTTTACAGCATACGCGTATGTACTTCGCGCAATTAATATCAATTGTATTATTATGTTTGATAGGATCTTTGTTATTTTCGGCATTAGCTGATGGTGACACGACCATTTTTGTTACAGGTTTGTTCTTTACCATAGCACTTCCGTATGCCATGGTGAAAAAACTTGCAAGTCAGGAAAAAGAGAGAAAAGACAAAATCCTCATGGAGCTACCAGAAGTAGTGAATAAATTAATTCTATTGATTAATGCTGGAGAAACAGTGCAACAAGCGCTATTACGATGTGTAACAACTGCGACAGATCCGAATTCTCCGCTAATTACGGAGTTAACCGAAGCAGTTAACAAGATGGTTAGTAATGAACCATTTCACCAAGTATTAAACGATTTAAACAAGAAGTGTGGAATTCAGGAGATATCTATGTTTACGACAACTATTCTACTTAACTATCGAAAAGGTGGAAATGATTTAATTCTAGCTTTACGAGAAATCTCACGTGAATTATGGGAAAAAAGAAAGAATATCTCCAAAACCAAAGGAGAAGAGGCATCATCCAAATTGGTGTTTCCACTTGTGTTGATCTTTGTGGCTGTCATGATAATTGTTGGTTATCCTGCAATTACAATTATGTAATTCAGGTTATCTATAAAATTAATAAATTACTTAACTATTAGGAGGAAAAAAGGATGGAGAAAGTAAAGAATTTTATGTCAAAGTTTTGGAAAGATGAAGAGGGGTTGCAAACACTAGAAATTTTATTGATCATCGCAGTAATTGTTGCCATTGCTTTATTATTTAGAAAAACAATTATGCAATGGATTGATAAATTATTAAACTTTGGTAATTCAAATATTGATAATTTTAATCCAGGCGGACAATAAAGGAAGATTTGAATGAGAAAAATGATTGGTCGATTTAGGAAAGAGAATGAAGGTAGTTTTACATTAGAAGCTAGTATTATCTTTCCAATTCTTCTCATTATTGTTCTTTTGTTTGTATTTTTTAGTTTAGTAATCTATGAAAAAGTTACCCTTCAATATAAAGCCAATCAAATTGCTTCCCGCATGGCACAAACATGGGGAAGCAGTACGATGGATATTGTTACAGGAGAAATGGATCAGTCTGATTATGTAACAAAGAATGATGATGGTTTGTATTGGAGAATTACTAATAATAACTTTTTTGGTCAATTCGGGATAGCAGTTGAAGATAGTGGTGCAGTGAGTAGGAAAAAGAATAGAGTTGGAGAGTATGCTGGAGATGTAAGTTTTGAAAATGGGGTACTTGTCCAAGAAATTGTTGTTTCACTAGATAAAGACCTCGCCCTTCCCGACGTAATGGCAGATATATTTGGGATAAATAAAGTTGGCGCAACTGCAAGACACCCTGTTGTGGAACAAACAGAGATTATCCGAAATACTGACTTTCTTCTATATGGATTTGAAAAGTTCAAAACACATGCGGGGAAATATATTCCATTTTTCAATAGGAATGATGGGGGCAGTTAACTTATTGGAATTGGGAGGGGGAGGTATGGGTGAAGCAGATATTCAAAAGAATTTGGCATAAGCTTATTATCAATGAAAATGGTGCTGTTTCCATTTACTTGATTATCATTGCTTTACTTCTATTGTTATTCAATGCTGTTCTAATTGATTACGCACGAATAATGATTGCGGAACGGCAAACCGAAGAAGCAGCAAAAACAGCATTACGCTCAACGATGTCGTCGTATAATACATCCTTACAAAATAAAGGTCTCTTTGGTTTCGAAGGGGACCAAGGCAAGGCAGAGGCCATATTTAAAGAAGTATTTGCTAAGAACCTCTCAACTGGTGAGGGAGATCATTTTGATTTCCTCAATCTTACACCGGTTGAGGGGGAAATCTCTTTAGATATACATCTGGAAAGAAGCTTAGCTAATAAGGATATTTTAAAATATCAAATTCTTGAGGAAATGAAGTATAAGGCACCTGTTGAAGTGGGAGAAGCAATAATTCAAGGATTCTTATCAGTATCTGAACAAGTGGAGCAAGCTTCCGATTACGCAAAAATTTCTAAGCAGTTAAATGAACTAGCAAAATCTCGTGAAGAAATGTTAGATGAAGTAGAAAAATTGCTGAAGGAAGCTAAAACGATATTAGAAAATATGAGAGGTAGAGTGGAGGCCGAATCAAGTAGGTCCAGTTATCCTAATGTTTCTGTAACATATGATATTTTCCAATACCACAATAAATACAATGAAGACTTGGATAGAATTGAAACTCTTGAAGGACAACTAAATGGTGACCTCGATCGTGATGAACGTAAGGAAATAGAAGATGAAATAGAAGATCTAAAAAATAAAACATCCCAATTTAAACAGAATTCACTTAATCTATTAAATGATTTAATAGAGGAAACAGAGACTATTGTTCCTAAATTAGACGAAGCATTAGAGCTCATTATTGGTGCTGAGGGAATTAATGATGATATGCAGCATGCACTTGATAATCATGAATCAGGTAATGATTATGATGATGCTAAAAGTATTAGTGAAGACTTAGGAGAAAGCACAATAGCTGAGAATACTGCGGGAAGCTTGGATGACTATATATATCCAGAAGAAATGTTTACTAATTTAAAAGATGCAGTCGAGCAGGCTCAGAGAAAAATAACAAATAGTGGTGTCGAATCAAATGCTCTACTAAATAAGCTGAAGTTATTTAAATCATATGTAGAATCAGATTTTAATACTTCGCATAGAAATGTTCAGGGAGCGGTAGAGGATATCAAGACCTATCAAAATGATGGCCTAGGTAAGTTAGAAGAGGCATTAGCGATTCTAGCTGATGGTAGAAAAGAATATAAAGACAACGAGGAAAAAATTGAAGAAGAAGAAGAGACTGCTGATGAAGGTATGGAAGAAAATAAAGACCAATTGGATGATATCCAAGATCAAATAACTGGTGGTATATCTGATACAGAATTATTATCAGAACTTGGCAGATTAGCAAATGAATATGGTGAAGCAATTGTGGCAAATAATAGAGAATTTTCCATGGAGGACCGTGATGACACTGCTGAAGAAGCGTTGAATTTTGTTGATACATTATTTAAGAATCTAGGTAATTTGCTTCTATCAGCGAGGGATGAGGTATATATTAATGAATACATTCTGATGCGCTTTAAGAGTCATGACTTTTCAGCTAATGGAAGTGCCGCATACTCCTTTGATAATAATCAGGTGGAATATATCATATACGGATTAGAAACTTATGGAGCTAATTATTTAGCAGCTTTATCTGAAATATTTGCTGTGCGATTTGCTATTAATCTAGCGGCTGGATTTATGAGACCAGAGGCTCGTGGGTTTGGACCGTTTATTTGGGCTTATGCTTTAGGTTTCGCATTTAAACAGACTGCAGTTGATATGACTAGAATAACTAATGGAAATCCTATTCAGTTATGGCCTGGTAAACCGAGGCCTATGATGACTTATAAAGATCATCTAAGATTATTCCTATTTGCTCATCCAGAAGGGAGCAAGTTTGAACGATTGATGGCTGTACTTCATAATGGAACTAATCAGGATTTGAGACAGAAATCAACTTATGTTTCTGCTAATGCAACTGCAACAGTAGACCTATGGTTCTTACCCCAAATAATCGATATACTAGAATCAACTAACGTCATTAATGGTAGAGTAGAAGGAAATAAGTTTTATATAGAAAAAAAAGTTAATTATTCGTATTAACAAAATTACAGAGGTGGTATTTCATGAAGAAGAAAATGATGCTGATAGTAGTGATGTTTCTACTTTCTATATTAATAGTAGCTTGTAGTGATGATGGTAACACAAATACTACTAATGATGATGTTGGGGAAGAAGATAATTCTGAAAAGCTGGAAGATAAAAGTAATGGAGTATCGGACCCAGTTGAGGAAAGTGAATCGGATGATAGTGAAGGCTCTAACAGTGGAGTATTTGAAGTAAATGTTGAGGATCAACTAGATTTAGGGTTAGGTGATACTGGTACCTTTGACACAACACTAGGCACATATGATGTTACTCTTGTTTCTGCTAAGTTGGAAGATGAGATTAATGGGGAAGCATCTGATTTAGATAGATTTATCATATTGGATTTTATTGTGAAAAATACAAGTCAGGAAACCCAGAATGTTGAAGATATTATATATTCATTAGAGGTTACCGATATGCTTGAGGCAAGTGGTTATTCAGATGCATCGGAGTACTTTGAAGGTTTTGAAAGATTGTCAGGTCCATTAGAGCCCAATGAGGAAATTGAAGGGAAATTTCTAGCTTTTGTTCTTGATTCTGATGAGTATTATTTCAGAAAAACCCCAGGTAACGTTGCGGCAGGAAGTAGTAACCAAGTTATATGGACAATTAAAGCTGAAGAAGCCCAATAAAAATTTTAATACAAGTAATATGAAAATCAACATAAACAATGCAGTGTAGTTGTTTATAAAATGACTATACTGCAATACATACATATAAGTTCTTAAATATTTTAGTAGTTATTTATTCTTAAAGTCCCTTTAGGATGAACTAAAGAGGTGGTAAAACATGAAGAATACAATAATGATTACCATAGTGTTTACATTTTCAATGTTGTTAGCTGCGTGTAGTAATGCTGGTACAGACAGTGCACTTGAAGAATCCTCATTAGATAATACAGAGCAACAAGAGGATGATACTGCTGACGCTGTTTCTGATAAAGGAGATGAAACAACTGAGGAAGAAGAATCTAGTGGAGTTTTTGAACTCAAAGTAGATGATCAACTTGATTTGGAGATTGGTGATACAGGTACTATTGAGACAACGCTAGGTACATACGAAATGACATTAAATAGTGCAAAACTTTTAGGTGCTGAATTTGACGGAGAAGAAACCCTACTGGATGAATTAATTTTACTTGAGATTACTATTAAGAATTTAAGTGAAAACGAAATTAATATTGAAGAGATAATGGAATCAATGGGGGTTTCAAGTGATTTAGATGGTTCTAACTCCTATGATGGTGCAGAAGATTTTGATAGTATTGAAAAATTTGTAGGTATATTGGGTGCTGGAGAAGAGAAATCAGGTCAATTTATTACAGATGTTTATACTGCTGAAGAGTATTATTTTAAAAAGGACACCGGTAATATAACTGGAGGCAGTAGTAACCAAGTTATCTGGACAATTAAAGCTGACGACGCCCGCTAGTTAAAACCATAAAACCTATTATAAATTTAAATTATATATGCTGCATAGTTACACAGTATTACATAACGGTTTTTTATAGTAGATTATAACAATTATTTTTAAGAAGAATAATCTACGCAGATTAATTAAAGAGGAGGTAGAACATGAAGAAAAAAATGATAAGTATTATAGTCATGTTTGCACTATCAGTTGTGTTAACAGCTTGTGGTAATGATGATGAAAATTCAAATGGAGTTTTTGATGTAAAAGTAGACGATCAACTTGATTTAGGAATTGGTGATACAGGGACATTTGACACAACATTAGGGACGTATGATGTTACACTTGTTTCAGCAAAATTGGAAGATGAGATTAATGGAGAAGAATCTGATTTAGATAGATTTATTATATTAGATTTTATTGTTAAAAATACTAGTGAGGAAACTCAAAATGTAGAAGATATTATTTATTCACTGGAAGTAACTGAAAATCTTGAGGGAAGTGGCTTTTCGGATGGATCAGAGTTTTTTGATGGCTTTGAAAAATTATCTGGGAAATTAGAACCTAATGAAGAAATGGAAGGTAAATTTATTACATTCGTTTATGATGCAGAAGAATACTATTTTAGAAAAAATCCGGGAAACGTAGCGGCTGGAAGTAGTAACCAGGTAATTTGGACAATTAAGGCCAGTGAAGCAAATTAAATACTACCAATCTATCAACCTATTAAAAGGAAGGACATCAAATAACAGTGAAAAGAAAATTTTTAATCTTAGGCATATTAGCAATTGTTTCAACCTTATTAATTGGATGTGGTGGTGCAGCTTCGGCAGTCCCAAAAGATTTGATAGAAAATGCTAACACAGAACCAATTGAAATAAAAGATCAATATGAACTAAAAATTGGAGATACTGGCTATACCGTTGATATAGGAAATAAAAATATCTTAGAAATAACACTAAACTCTGTAAAAGTGGTAGATGAAATTGACGGTGATGCAGCAGCATCTAGAGCTCATCCTGATCGAGTTTATGTACTAGCAAATTTCACTGTTAAAAATCATGGAGATATCGGGATTTCAAAACAAGGAGTCGAGTATCCAGTGTTAGTAGATGGAGATAACCTGGCTCAGATAAAGAATGATGCCGTGACAGGTCGTAGTGATTTGATCGGGATTGCGAATAGAATCAAATTATTTAAAGACGCATTTTTTGATCTAGGAACCATTGAACCAGGAGAAGAACTTACCGGTGAGATGCTAATAGACGCGGATCATCGTTCCGATAGTTATATTCTATATTTTGGTTATAAACGAGATTATTTAAATAAGTTAACGTTTCATTTTACAGCTGATGAAGCTAAATAGTATGTAAAAAAGGTACAAGAAAGAGGTGATGATCATAAAACATCTAAGGAAAGAAGATGGGAGTATAACATTAGAAGCTGCTATGATTCTACCATTTTTCTTGTTTTTTATTATATTTTTAACGATGTTTATACGCCTCGCTGTAGCAGATATGGCACTGTATAAAGCAGCTTCAGAAACAACTGAGCTTGTGGTGGCTTACGCTTATCCAGTTCAGGTTGCAAAGGATGGTGCAACAAGCTTTATTA
The DNA here is from genome assembly GCF_000577245.1 of Paucisalibacillus algeriensis. Lineage (GTDB taxonomy): Bacteria > Bacillota > Bacilli > Bacillales > Amphibacillaceae > Ornithinibacillus. The sequence continues at coordinate 97,856 of NZ_CBYO010000022.1, read as the reverse complement.
ATAATAAAATTCAAACAATTGAAGATGCAAGTAATGTGAACATTACTGAGGGAATGGCATTGGTAAAAGAAGGTTTGAATTTTTTAGGAATTGATTATCAAGGTGCTATTGAAAATTTTTTTGAAAGTAATTTGAAGGGTATTATCGAACCTACTGTCCAGGATAAGTTTAGGGAGGCAACCGGTGGATGGAATTTTTTTGACGAATCTAATTTAAAAGTTACAAATGTAGAGATTCCGAGCTTAGTAGGTGGTACAGATGCTTATCTAGAAGTTAATGTGGAATACAGGTTTGATTTATCTATCCCATTTGTGGATAAGGAAATTGTATTAAAAAAGACTGCTTTTGAAAGAGTATGGAATGGATCATAGTTTTGTACGAAAATCCATATCCTGATCGGAGGGTAAAGATGCTCCAAGTTCAAGATTATTTGTTGTTTGTTTATTTAATCATCGCACTCATTTATGACGTCAAGTATCATAAGATTCCCAATTGGTTAACTGCTGGAGGAATGCTAGTAGGTATTATATTTCATATGGTTAGTGGGGGAATTGATGGGTTAATCTTCTCCTTCTTGGGACTACTGGTAGCTGGGGCAATATTTCTAGTACTATATATTTTTAAGGCAATAGGAGCAGGGGATGTAAAGCTGTTTGCGGGAATTGGAGCGATAGTTGGAGTTCAAATCGTGTTATATATGATGATGTATTCTATTATTGTTGCTGGTTTACTTGGAATCGTCATATTACTATTTACAAGAACCTTCCTACAGAAAATGACAAGTGCCTTTTTTGCTTTTGTAGGTTCCATATTGTCAAAGGACCTTAGTAGATTAGAAGAATTTAAAACAACAAAAAGCACACGATTCCCCTTTATGTATGCAGTGATACCAGCAGTTGTACTCACCTATTATTATATGTTTTACGCTTATAGCTAACCATACCACACAAGTTTCATATATAGGAGGAAAATAATGGGGACTATCTATAATTTAACATTTGAATATGTACATCAAAATGGTCAATCCATCGTGTTTAAAGAGAAAGATGGACAGAAATTATCTGCCAATAACTTAAATTCTGTTCAATTGAAAATGATGCAATCGAACAGGATTCCGCACTTACTAGCCATGACAGTTGAGAATATTGATTTAACTACAAGACTTCATTTTAACATCAATTCCAAAAATAAGGTTACATCCTATTTTAGAAATAACAGTACCAGTATGAATGATTATTACCAATTATTCTTGTCTATTATTAAGGCTTTAGAAGATAGTAGTTCATACATGCTTAACCAAGAGAATTTTGTATTACGATCTGACCTAATTTATGTTGGAGAAAATGCAAGTGATGTTTCCTTGGTATACTTACCGATTAAGGATTTAAAGAAGAATACATCTTTAGCAGATGAAATGAAGCAATTGCTAACCGATATTGCTGGTGAGGTAGAAGGGCTACAAGGAAATGAGTTTAAGAGTATCTTAAACTATATTAAGAATTCTTCCTTTAGTCTTACCGGACTAAAGAAATTATTCCTAGAATTAATCTCTTTACGTTCCAATGTAAACCAATTCCAATCGTATGACTCTTATAACACAACTAATGCTGGAATGGCTATGGATGGATCAGCAACCTCAACACAGGGTCCCGTTAAAGCAAATCAAGGACTAAAGTCTGGACAGCAGACCACAGATCCGAATTATGATGATGTTGTGCCACGGAGCCAAAAGAAATCTAAGAAAAAAGTTAAAAAGAAACTCCCGCCGTTAACTTCAAGGCAAAAAGTATATATGTTTGCAGGTGCAGCACTTGCTTTAGCACTGACCTGGAAATTATATGACTCGAATCCAACCACTGTCATTCTTGGTATATGTGGTGGTGTATCGGTTCTAATCGTTGTTGCTTTAATTGTCTTTGCAAAATTTTGGCGACCAGGTGTAACTCCAATTGAAATACCGGTTGCTGGTGAAAATGTGGATGAAGGAAAAAATACAACTATGCATAGACAGCAAGCACCTCAATCACAACCACAACAACCAAATATGGCAGTAAGACCAACTGTATATAATCAAACACCACCTCAACCAGTGGAAAGAACATATAATCAAGTGCCAACACAACAAAGTAGAGTCGCTTCATCTAGTTTCCAAGACTTCTATTCCCCTGAACCAGGTGTGGCTGCTTCTATGGATACAACCTTGTTAACGGTTGATTCAGATGACACCGTGTTATTAGAAGATGAAGCTAACCTTGATTTTCAAGAGAAAGATGAAGTGTTAGCACTACTACACCGAACTGGAGACGATGGGAAGGTCAAAACAATTGTAATTAATAATAGGAATTTCTTAATTGGTAGAAATGCAGATTCCGTACATTTTACAGATGAGGCAACAGGTGTTTCTAGAATTCATGCAGAGATTATTAGGGTTGATTCTACTAGTTATGGGATAAAAGATTTAGGTTCGAAAAATGGAACAAAGTTAAATGGAAATACATTGGTACCTTATAAAGTTTATGCGCTAAATGAGAATGATGAATTTGTATTGGGTAAAGCAAACTATACGTTTAAATGGAGTTCATCTGAATGAGCAAAAATTGGCATACAGGTATTGCAACACATCAAGGTACCCGAAAAACTAGAAATGAAGATTCCTATTTAATAAGATTTCGCAAAGATAATAAGGATAATGAGATAGCGTTATTTGTTGTAGCAGACGGCATGGGTGGTTATCAAGTTGGTGATACCGCCAGCCGTCTTGCTATTACTGCTATTGATGAGTGGTGGGAAAGACGTATAGATAAGGTATTAAAAAGAAGAAACGTCACCACTCAAGTTGTAAAGGAAGTCCAAAAGTTATTCTTACAAATCAATAAAGCTATTATTCAAGCTGGGAAGAATATAGATAAAAAAATGGGAACTACACTTTCATTACTTGTCCTTTATAACGGGAATTATGGAATTGTACATGTTGGTGATAGTAGGGTTTATCAAATGAAGGATTTAAGTCAGAGGATAGAAGAGTTTGTTCAACAGATACCACAACATTTATTCCATGAACAAACAGAGATTCTAGAAAGAGAGCCCGAACTTCATCAATTAACAGAAGATCATTCATGGGTAGAAAAACAAGTTAGAGAAGGAAAATTAACAAGAGAAGAAGCAAGAAATCATCCAAAGCGTAATGTTCTATTACAGTGTCTGGGAATTGGAGAAGAAATCCATCCCTATTCAACACTAGGAAGTTACCGCACGGACGATGTGTTTTTATTATGTAGTGATGGTTTCTATTCGTTATTCTCGAATGAAGAAATTAAGAATATGATACTGAATTTAGAAAAAGAGTATGGAAATTATCAAGCTGTATGCGATTATTTAATAAACTTCTCAAACTTCTCTCATGCTCATGATAATGTAACTCTTATGCTTGTGAGAGATCTGCAATATCAAGATAGCAGTAAGAATAAAAGTGCTTGGTGGCTAACATTAATGGATAGGAAAGCTTAATTTAGCTCTGTCCTATTTAGCGGAAACAAAGGTATTTGATCAGGAGGCTTGGCGAATGCCATATATTTTAATGACAACAGATCAACAGGGAGAAATAAGATGAGTAAGCACGGCATCATAATTAATAGGAAAGATATATTAGAAGAAAAATATATGGTTTTAACACATATTGCCTCTGGGGGTATGTCAGACGTATATCTTGTTGAGGATATCCATGATACAGGCCGACTAAGAGCAGTCAAAGTAGTTAAAAAGGGTAATAAATTAGCTTCAAAATTGGTTGATGAAACACTCATACTTATCCAATTAAATCATCCTAATATACCGAAAATGATTGATTTCTTTTCTTCATCTGATTATATCTATCTTGTCATGGAATACGCCGAGGGTACGGTTTTATCAGACTATTTATTGTCAAATGATTACCAAATCTCAATTGATCAAGTAATAAATATAGGGATACAGCTTTGTGACATATTAACTTATCTCCATCATCGAACAGAACCAATTATATATCGTGATATTAAGCCAGGAAATATTATCCTAGGGAACGATGGTAATATCAGATTAATTGATTTTGGGATATCAAGAAAATTTCAAAATGGTAAAATGGAGGACACCGTAAAGATTGGAACTGTGGGCTTTGCAGCGCCAGAACAGTTTGAACAAAAACAGACAGACGAACGAACAGATTTATTTTCTCTCGGATCGTTACTTTATTACATGTTATCTGGAGGGAAATATGTCTATGTCGTACAAAAGCCAATCTCACATTTCGTAAAAAGACTTCCTACTAGTCTAGAAAAATGTATTAACCAATTAGTAGAATTAGAGCCTGATAAGCGTATACAAGATGCTGAAGAGGCAAAAAGGCTATTGGCTAGGGCTTCTGAAGAGATAGCGAAACGAAAGCCCAAATTACTTAAATATTTAGGGATTACAGCACTAATTATTATGATTTTATTAGCTATTTTCTTACTAATGATCTAAGTAGGGGACAAAGGGGGGCTATATGTTGAAGGATGATTATAATCTAGAATTTAATACGTTACACGATAACGGAGAAATGATTGTTTTCGAAATCCCTAGTGAACAAACTAAGTTAAAAGCGGCTGAACAGTTAGATGAATTAAAAAGACCAGATGAACTTTTCTTTCCTTGCCAACATGCTATCGTGGATGAAAAATCGGTAAAGTTATATTTTAAACGGAATCATATGTATCAAAATGTACAAACACTTAGCAATGCTACTATTGACTTAAAGATTAACATTATCAGGAATGTGTCAAATCTTAATAGACTTGTAGGAACTCAATTTACAACAACTTTACATCCTAAGAATGTGTATGTAAATGAGCAAGGAGATATCAAATTAGTACATCGCGGAATTAGACATGCTCTTCCCCCAAACGAATTCAATGAAAAACAACTCTTAAAAGAAATGAAAGAACTAGCTGTTTATTTATTTACTGGATATTCTCCTTATCTTGCAGAAAATCAAGCTCTTGAAACAAGAGATGAGTCGTTCATAACAAAACTAAATCAAGCACATACGCTAAAAGAAATTGAATTTATCATCCAAAATAGCGAACTCAAAGTAGATAAAGAAATAACTGAAAGTAATAATTTAAACGTGTCAGAGCCTAAAAAAGAAAAGGTGAAGAAAAGAGGGAAACATATATCCTTGTTGTCTGGTATGTTATTAGGTTTCCTATGTGGCTTAATCTTCTTATATGTCACGCAAATAATTCCTTTAACAGATACTTCAAGTGAAATGGAGTCTTCCTTCTCGGAAAAAGAAAAAGAACTAAATAAGGAGAAAGAAGAACTTAACAATCTGTTATCTGAATCCAATAAACTAAATGAAGCCTATAGGTTGTCGTTTATTGGGGAAACAGAGGAGGCCATATCAGTTCTTGAATTAATGGATACTCTTCCGGAAGAAGGAGAGGAATTATTGACAAGTTTATACCTTGGCTCAGATAATCCTGATTCATTAGTAAAAGCAATTGAGATAGATAAGGAACACTATAAAACGGTCATTAATAAATTAGTAGCATTAAATAATGTGGAAGCCAATAATAAGTTATTAAGTTTTGAGACGGACGATCCTAACATTACTATTGAGCAAGCATGGATAAATAAAGACTATGAAGGTGTTATTGACCGATATGAGCAAATTAAAGATAGTGATAGGGCTAAATGGTTAGCAGCAAGAAGTTATTTGGAAGTAAATGAGCCCGAGAAAGCATTAGCTCTAGGAGAAGAATTAGAGGACCTATCTATCCAAAAAAGTAGTGTAGAAAAGCTAATAGAATTGATAGAATCGGATGAAAGCATAGATTCTAGTAAAAAGAAAAAGAGGCTGGATGGACTGATCAAGCAACTGGAAGAACTAGAGAAATAGATAATTCCTACAGCACGTCTCATGTAAATCGCATTGAACTTGTCAGTGCGATTTTTCTCTTTCAGATTAGTTTTTTTGTAGAAATATGGTAACCATAATTTTCAATGAATATCAGCGATTGTGTTAAAGATGGTTTTAGTGTATAAATAAATAGAAGAAAATGGAATAGGGCGTGACATAATGGGGAATACGAATGAGTCAATCATGCAACAATGGAAAAGAAACAGTATTCTTTTTCTGGGAAGTCAATCCATTTCGCTATTTGGATCATCATTAGTTCAATATGCGATTATGTGGTATGTGGTATTAAATACACAGTCTGGAATCATGATGACGATTTATATTTTGTGTGGATTTATCCCTACATTTATCCTTTCACCGTTTGCTGGTGTTTGGGCAGATCGGTATGACCGCAAGAAGCTAATTATAATATCGGATGCTTCCATTGCTTTTGTAACACTAATCTTGGCAATCTTTTTTTTGATGGGCTTTGAATCATTGTGGCTAATGTTTTTAATTGCTGCTGTGCGGGCATTGGGTACTGGAATTCAAACTCCTGCAGTTGGAGCAATCTTGCCACAGTTTGTCCCGGAGGATAAGCTTACAAAAGTGAATGGCGCAAATGGAAGTATTCAAGCTTTGGTTATGCTCTTAGCACCAATGGCTAGTGGGGCTTTGTTGGGCCTAGCGTCAATTGAAATTATCTTTTTCATTGACGTTATTACTGCGGCTATTGCGATTATTATATTCCTAACAATGCTTCATATACCAGCACATAAGAAGGTAACAGAGGATGAACAGGTTAGCTACCTTGCAGATTTAAAGAAAGGATTTATTTATATTAATAATCATGAATTCTTAAAGAAATTCTTCCTTTTCTTTGCTCTATTCTTTATTCTGGCAGCTGTTCCATCTTTTTTAACCCCTTTACAGGTAACGCGGAGTTTTGGTGATGATGTTTGGCGACTAACCGCAATTGAGGTTGCGTTTTCCATCGGAATGATGATAGGTGGAGTTGTGATTGCCACCTGGGGTGGTTATAAGAATAAAATTCATACAATGGCTTTAGGGAGTTTCTTATTTGCCATACTAACATTTGGACTAGGTGTAATCCCAAATTTTACAATTTATTTAGTACTCATGGCGATTACAGGTGTAACGATGCCGATATTTAGTACACCGGCAACTACCTTACTTCAAGAAAAAGTTGAACCAGAATATCTGGGAAGAGTTTTTGGAGTTGTTGGTATGATTTCAACATCTATGATGCCATTAGGTATGTTGATTTTTGGACCTGTTGCAGATATCATTTCTATTGAATGGCTACTAATAGGCTCAGGATTACTAATGTTTGTTGCAGGATTTTTCTTGATTGGAAGTAAGGTTTTACTCAACGCAGGTAAACCTAAAATAGTGAAGGAATCTTAAGGTGCACTTTAGAAGTGCACTTTTTTCATATTTTTTTAATTTTCCCCTTGACCTTTACGTTGCGTAAAGGTTTATGATAAGAATTGTCAGGAGGGTGAAACAATGGAATACACTGTAAAAATATTAGCCCGTATGTCTGGAGTAAGCGGCCGCACGCTCCGATATTACGACCAAATCGGATTATTGAAGCCGGCTAGAATTAATTCGTCTGGTTATCGTATATATGGGCAAAAGGAAGTAGATCAACTCCAACAAATTTTGTTTTACAGAGAGTTGGAAGTTAGTCTTGAGGATATTTTCGAGATTATGAATCAACCTAGTTTTGACCGTAGTGAAGCATTAAAAAGCCATTATGAAAAACTCAAAGAAAAACGATCCCGTCTTGACAAAATAATGGCAACGGTGGAAAAGACGATTGCCAGTATTGAAGGAGGAAAACCTATGCAAGATAGTGAAAAATTTGAAGGATTTAAAGAAAAGCTAATTGAAGATAATGAAAAGAAATATGGGAAAGAAATCCGAGAAAAATACGGTGATGCTACGATTGATGCAAGTAATGCAAAATTAAGAGGAATGTCCCAAGAGGATTATGATCATATGACCAAACTGGGGGAAGAAGTTTTTGAGTTATTAGAAAAGGCATACGCCACGGGGGACCCGACATCACCTGAAGCTGTAGAACTTGCTGAAAAGCATAAGGAATGGCTTATGTATTCATGGACCAGTTATTCAAAAGAAGCACATGCAGGACTTGCTGAAATGTATGTTGCCGATGAACGTTTTGCTGCTTATTATGACAAAGTAGTGGATGGTGGAACCAAGTTTATACGTGATGCGATTTTAAATTATCTGGGAATGTAAGGATGACCACCCTTTGAGGGTGGTCATTAACTTTTTGCGCTATGACTATCTATAAGTACCGAATTCATAAGTTTTTCGAGGCCAGTATCCATAGAAAATAATGAGCTCTTTTTATAGTTTCAGAGAATACTTTATATAATTTTCGGGCAGAAACAACTAAATCTTCACTTGTTACTTGTTTTGGATATGTGGAAAGAAAAGCTTCTACAAAGGAAGGATCTAATGTATCATAAGCTTTAAACTGATGAATTTTTTTATCTTCGTTCAATGCTTGAACTATTAGTGTATAGGTCCTCATCGTTTCTAACATCTTTACTGCATAACTTAGGTTATTTCTCTTCATGGCTTTATCTAAACTTACCGCACAATAAACAAACTCGAATGGTTTATCTATAGCTACATCATATTTTGCAGATTGCTTATTAAACTCCTCATTTTCATGATTCATCTTTTCCAATACTGATCCAGTTTTACCCACAAGCACCTTCCATAGTGGTGACCGTACAAATAATAATTCCTTAGGCAATAGACACATTGAATTCCAGATTATTTTCTAGGATAGCTATTAGGAGAAAAATATCATTACTAAATTGTTTTTCTTTTATGTATACTGGATGAAATTCACTAAGGACTTGATAAACAAAGTCTTTGGTAGTTTCAGCATTTTCGATTTCAGAAGTTGCAATCATTAAATCAATGTCTGAGTATACATCGCTAAATCCAACTACACCAGATCCAATTTGGATAATTTCCGCTACCAAATCAGAGTTTTTTATTTTTTTAATTGTTTTGTTAAGATATGTTTTCTTGCCTCTATACTATACATTGTCTACCTCTAACACTCTAATTATTTTAAAATTAATTTTATTATAACAATCGGATTTGTCAACTTATTAATTAGTATAATTCATCTTAAACAAAGCATCTTACTACTAGGAGGTGTTATTTTGGGTAAAGATCGTCAGGAAAAAAAATTAAAGAAAAGTAGACGAGTAGAGTCGGACCGGGATGTTGGGTTGAAATATAAGAATTCAACGATTATGTCTAGTCCTGAAGAAGCAATGGAATTAAATGATGGTAAAAAATAATACTGAATCCCTCGCTATATAAAAGCGAGGGATTTTTACTTTTCTCATCAAATTCTAATGTTGCTATTATAATTCTTTAAGAATTGATGTTTATAGTATAGATATAGTCATTAAGGAGGAAACAAGCATGAAAAACAAATTAATTATCGGAGTTATTGCTGGAGGGTTAATAATAACAGGGGTAACGGTAACAGCTGCTGATTCTAATAAGGGTAACGAACAGATTGTTTCAGAAAATAAGGTTATTTCTATAAAAGAGGTAGAAAAAATTGTTATGGCAGAAGTTGAAGGCCATATTGAATCAATTGAATTAGAAAAAGAAGCCGGTAAACAACTATATGAGGTAGAGGTAGGAAATAGTGAAATGGAATATGACATCTACATAGATGCATATACTGGAGAGGTTTTATCAATTGAAGAGGAATCAAATGATGATGATGTGGAGGATGCAGGGATGAAGCAAGCTGTAATTGCTAATCTTATCTCTGAGCTTCAAGCAATTGAAATTGCAGAGAGTGTTGTTGAAGGAACTGTAGTTGAAATGGAACTTGATGAATATGATGGGCAATATGGTTATGAATTAGAATTAAAAACAAGTAATGGAAAAGCGGAAGTAAGGATAGATGCAATAACTGGTGATGTACTAAAAAAACAACTAGAATCAAATAAGCCGCCTCTACAAACTGAAGACGTGACTTCCTATTCAGAAGGCCATAAAGTTATGGAACTAATTGGTGAAGATACTTTAGAAGTTCAAATTGTAACAGATAATTCTGAGAAACGTGTTCTTTTATTCCTTAATAAAGATGGAAAAGAAGAGTATAAATCTGTATTTGTGAAATCTACTAATCGTTTGAAGGTAATTGATTTAGATGAAGGTCTATTATTTAATGAATTAATCTAATAAGTGTAGTAAAAGAAGCGCCAAATTTTGGCGCTTCTTTTGGCGTTAAGTATATAATAAAGAAAGTTACATATTGATGTTTTGGGGGAGTTGATATTATGAAACCTGCGTTTGGAAAACTAGTTGAAAATCAAGAATACAAATTAAGAAAATGCGCATATGCTATTATATTTAATTCCTCAAAAGATAGAGTTCTTACTGTACATAATAAAGGCTATAATTTTCTACCTGGTGGTGGAATAGAAGAAAATGAAAGTGATCAAGTTTGTATAGAGAGGGAAATGATGGAGGAAACAGGATATAGTTTGACTGTTCGCTCATTTATAGGTACAGCACAGTATTACTTTATCTCAAGCAAAAATGAGTTTATTTTAAGTGATGGATTTTTTTATTTAGCAGAACTTGGGGAAAAAGTACAAAATCCTACCGAAGTGGACCACGTTATGGAATGGGTACATATAGATGATATGGAGAGGCAATTCATTTTCAAACATCAAATGTGGGCAGTGAAGAAGGCTATTGGAAAATAGGGGGAAGCAACAATATGGGTTACATAGAAAATTTAAGGGCATTGGTTGGGCATAGGCAACTTATATTTGTTGGTGCTGTTGCTGTTATTACCGATAAAAAAGGAAGGATTCTCTTACAGCAAAGAAGGTTTCCAAATGGAGTATGGGGAATTCCAGGTGGATTAATGGAGCTCGGGGAGTCAACCGAAGATGTGGCTAGGAGAGAAGTATTTGAGGAAACAGGTCTATCCATTGGTAAACTTCAGTTGATTAATGTTGATTCTGGTAAGGATATGGTTGTGGCTGAAAATGGTGATCAGTTTTACGTTGTAACAGTGGCTTATCACACGGATGAATTTGAAGGTGATTTGAATATTGATGAATCAGAATCTATTACGTTTGATTTTTTCTACCCGAATGAACTACCAGGTAAAATGGTCGGTAGTCATCGCAGAATTCTTAATGAATATCTATCAAATTGAGGGGATATTTAGGCTAACTCCTTAATTGTGTCATTATAAAACTATAGTCCTAAATCACAAAAGGACTTTTTGCCCTTGTAGGTTATAGTGCAAAAGATATACTTATTAATGGGAAAGGAGAATAGTAATATGAATCAACTAGTTATTTATGCTAAAAGGGGTAAGCAGATTTTGTATGGAATCCTTTGTTTCATATTTGTGGCTGTAAGCGGACTTCTATTAATAATTGGATTCACTGAAAATGGTAGCGATAGCTTTAAACTTATTATAGCAGGGGCTTTGGGGTTTACTTTCTTTGGGTTATGTATGGTTTATTATGTAATAAGTATGTTTAAACGAAAACCGGCACTGATTGTTAATCAGGAAGGCATTATAGATCAATCTACCTATATCGGTGCGGGACTTGTAAAATGGGATGAAATTGCTGATGTGGATTTTGTAAGCTTTAGTGGGCAGACTTATTTGGGCATTTATACACTGGATCCTGAATTAATTGTTGAAAGGTCTAGTTCATTTAAGAAAATGTTAAACCGTATGAACAAAGGTCTTCTGGATACTCAAGTGAATATCCCAGTTAAAATTCTGGATTGTTCAATGGATGAATTAGTGGAAACTATTCGCAAATTCTGGAAGCAAGCAAGCTGAGATAAATGTATAAAAGTGTGAAGAAAAACCGGCGCCTTGGGCACCGGTTTATCCAAATACTTCCCCTCCATTAACATGTAAAACCTGCCCCGTAACAAATCGCGAATCATCAGAGGCTAGATAAACAAAGGTTGGTGCTAATTCAAATGGTTGGCCTTGACGGTGCATTAAATTATCCACTTGTGTGACCTGATCAGCTGAAAGACTTGATGGAATCAATGGTGTCCAAATTCTCCCTGGTGCTACGGCATTAACACGAATGCCCTTATCCCCTAAATTTCTTGCTAGAGCTCTTGTGAATCCAACGTTTGCTCCTTTTGTAGCTGTATAATCAATTAATTGATCATTACCAGCAAAAGTAACAACAGAGGTCGTGTTTATAATGGAACTACCTTCTTTCATGTATTTTAGAGCCTCACGTGTCGTATAAAAATGTGAATAAACATTGAGCTTAAATGTATCATCAAACTGCTCATCAGAAATATCTAGTAAGCTCTTTTGTTGGAACTGAATTCCAACATGATTGCAGAGTATGTGTAAATCCCCAAAGGTTCGCAAAGTCTTCATCACAATTTCTACACATTGTTTCTTTTCACGAAGATCTCCTGGTAAAAGTAAACAACGCCTACCAATTTCTTCTATTCTAGCTTTTGTCCGATTTGCGTCTTCATGTTCATCGAAATAAGAAATTGAAACATCTGCACCTTCTTTGGCAAAAGCAATAGCTGCAGCTGCACCTATACCACTATCACCACCAGATATTAATGCTACTTTACCTTTTAATTTTCCAGTACCTTTATAGTTTGGATTTTCAATAATTGGCCTTGGCACCATTAACCCTTCTACACCTGGTTGTCGATATTGTCTTTGCTCAGGCACAGTGATAGGGACCTCTTTATATTGTGTTATCTCCCCGTAGTTTGGATACATAGGATACTCATCTGGATTGGGATTACCCTTAAACATATATATTAATCCTCCTCTCCTTAATTTCCTAAGATACATTATTCGTTTTAGGTAATTGTGTGCCTAGAATACTCATCATCTAACAGTCCCATCCAATAGGAGAATAGAATACAATATGAAAGAGAAATAAAAGGAGGTTAATCAGATGGACTATTATTATAATCCTGAGATAAAGCTGTTACTAATCAATCAATCTGATAAAAAGGTAATGATCACATATGGAAACCAAAAGTTTAAGCTACCTAAGATTGGGCAAAGGCCACCATACTACACAAATCCGAATTATCAACAATACTACCCAAAGATATAAGAGAATCCAGGCACTATACAAATCGTGCCTGGATTCTGACTGTTTCTGACAAAATATTTGTTTTAGATTAATAGATTTTGGGTAATGCTAATAATAGTAGTCTTTTTTCTATGGTTTTCTGTATGTTATATTATGACTACTAGATTTTAGTACTAGAGGTGTTTATATGGTAGATTGGTTAGAAAAGATTGATTGGGCAGAATTATTGATGGAGATAGGTATTATTGCCTTGAAATTAATAGCAATTGTTATTGTCTATTTTATAGTTAAGTCTATTGGAAACAGTGCTATAGAAAGAGTCTTTAATCGGAAGAAGAAAGAGATGTCAACCGGAAGGGCAATGACGCTTGAGTCTATATCTAGAAATATTTTTGCTTATTTCTTGTTATTTATATTTGTAGGCTTTGTATTTTCTATCTTCAACTTTGATATTACAACATTATTAGCTGGTGCAGGGATTGTGGGTCTTGCCATCGGTTTTGGTGCACAAGGTTTAGTAAGTGATGTTGTTACTGGTTTTTTTATTTTATTAGAGCAACAAATCGATGTTGGTGACTATGTAACAGTTGCTGGAAAAGATGGTGTGGTTGAAGAAGTTGGGCTTCGTACTACGAAATTAAGGGGCTTTGATGGAACACTTCACTTTGTACCAAATCGTGAAATTACTAATGTCAGCAATCATTCCCGGGGAAATATGCAGGCTCTTGTGGATATTAGTATTCCATATGATACAAATATTGATAAGGCCACACAAATACTAGAAGAAGTATGTGAACGAGCTGCTCGTGATGAAGCTATAGTTGAGGGGCCAAATGTTATTGGGGTACAAGCTTTTGGTTCATCTGATATTGTACTTCGTGTCATTGGGAAAACAAAAAATGGTGAACAATGGGGAGTGGAACGTAATCTAAGAAAAGCGATAAAAGAAGCGCTTGATCTTAATGGTATTGAAAGTCCATACCCTCGCCAGGTGAATATAAATAAACATGCTTGATTCTGAATAGTAGAAGTGATCCATTTAGGGTTACTTTTTTTTGGTATAAAATGATTACAAAGTCTAGAAGCTTTTAATCATCATCATTGGAAGGTATATTAATATTAGAATTATAGTTTAAAACTAGATGGGTGTGTATCTATGCAAACAGAAAAGTTATATTATCAAGACCAATACCTTGGGCGATTTACAGCACATATTCTTAATGCCCAAATTGATGAAAAGGGAAGATTTTATGTTATCTTGGATCAAACAGCCTTTTATCCTACTGGTGGTGGGCAACCTCATGACACTGGCACATTAAATGACATGGAAGTTATTGATGTAGAAGAAATTAATGGAGAAATAAGACATTATATTTCGGGATCAATGGAAGTAGGTTCTGAGTGTGTTGGTGAAATCCATTGGGAGAGACGGATGGACCATATGCAGCAGCACGCCGGTCAACATATTCTGTCTGCTGCTTTTGAAGAGGAATTTGGTTATAAAACAGTGAGTTTTCATATGGGAAAAGAACTTTGCTCTATTGATATAGCTATAGAAAACCTTACAGAAGAAGAAGCATACGAAGTGGAAAAAATAGCTAATATTATCATTATCGAGAACCACCCTATTGAAACGAGATGGGTTAATCAAGAGGAATTATCTAACTACAAGCTTAGAAAAGAAGTGTCAGTTTCAGAAAATATCCGCCTAGTGATAATACCAGATTTTGATTATAACGGTTGTGGTGGCACACATCCAATAGCAACAGGACAAGTTGGTTCAATTGAAATACTACATTGGGAGAAGCAAAAGAATCATGTACGAGTATTTTTTGTCTGTGGTAGAAGGGTTCGTACCCAGCTACATAAAAAACACAAGGTGATACAAAATCTATCTGCATTATTAAGTTCTCCTCAAGAACAATTGGTAGAAACATCAAAGCGAATTCTAGAGGGTACTAAGCAATTAGAAAAAATAATAACACATTTAAAACAACAGCTTATTGAATACGAGGCGGAATCTCTTACTGCACAGTCTGAAAGAAAACAACAATACAAGCTAATAAAAGAAGTATTTGTTAATCGACCAATTGCTGAGCTTCAGCAATTAGCCAAAAATATTACATCCAAGTCTGATATGATTATTGTCTTATTGGTAAATGAAACAGACGAAAAACTGCAATTGGTATGTGGTCGCGGAAAGGGCACTTCCGTAAGTATGAATCAATTGATTAAGCAAGTTTTACCAACTATTAATGGTAAAGGTGGGGGAAATGATGTAATTGCCCAAGGTGGTGGTGAGAAGTTAATCCATCCTGATGAATTGATGAATAGGTTAGTAGAAGCAATATGAAAATTGTATTAACTTCAGATACACAAATATCAAAAAGAGGAAAGGTATTACCAGATCAACTATTAAAGGAATGCAGGGCAGCAGATTTAATTATTCATGCTGGAGATTGGAGTTCTACGAACGTTTTCCTGAAAAGGATGTCTTTGAAGTCAATGGATATGAGATAGGTATTTTTCATGGCCATGGCGAGAAAAAGACAACGGAGAAACGCGCACAGGAGACGTTTCAAGATGAGTCCTTTGATATTATTGTCTTCGGTCATTCCCATATTCCTTTGGTTCGGTATGTTAAAAAGACTCTACTGTTTAATCCCGGATCACCAATGGACAAAAGAGCACTCCCATATTAATATTATGGGATTCTTCAGTTAACAGATGTAATAAAATCTGAAATTATATTTTTCCAATAAAGGCTACCTTTAATGGTAGCTTTTTTGTGCCAATTTTTCCAACTCATTCGACAGAATATTGCAAAGCCCGGGGGGTGACAGGCACCTAATAAGCATGTTTTAGTTGTTTCTTGAATAGGATGTACTATTGAATCTTTATTGTTGGGGGCGGTTATTGTGGTGCAATCTATTCTGGAAATATTTACTTCGGAGGAAAAGGCGGAAGCGATTTTATCGAGTCCATTAATTGAACTTATATTTATGGTACTCTTTTTGGGGTTTGTGATTACATTATTTGTTCACCTCGCACTGTATACAAAGTTGAAGAAGGTTAGAAATTACGTGAATGATACGGATCGACTGGATATTGAACCACTGAATTCATTCCGAAATCAATACGAAAAAAAGCAACAGAATGACCCGGTTGCCGTAGAAACTTTTGTTCAAGAGAGATTTTCGAGCTGGCGTCTATTCGGGTTTCCTGTTATTAACTTAATTAAAATGATTCAAGTGACAGTATCCGTTTTTATTTTAATTGGGGTTCTTGGTACTTTTATTGGTTTAACTATTTCCTTGGGGAGTATCAATTCAACTGGAGACCAACTGGTTGAGAATATCGCAGCAGTACTAACTGGAATTGATGTAGCGTTTTATACAAGTATTGTAGGGATGGGATTTTCTTTAGTAATGACCATTTTATTAAAAACAATGAATACAGAGCACATGCTGACAGAAATTATGCTAAAAGTTGAATCTAGTTTAGAAGGAAACGAAGAAAATAGTTTAAATAGATTAATTCATGTTTCGGAGATGATTAATCAATCTATCGTGAATCTTCAAGAAACCAATCAACGATCCTTGGGTAGCATTGAGAAAGCATTTGAAGGTTTTCAGGAATATACTACCGGTCTTCAGCAGTCTGCTAAAGATTTAGCTCACTTTAATGACGGCCTTTCCCAAAATTTAAAAGAGTTTCATATTCTATTTGATGATATGAAGGAAGTAACAATTGGGTTTGGTGAGGGAACGTCCCGTTTGAATGAAAATTTTAATTCCTTATTTGCCTATTTTAAGAATATTGATGAAAAAAATGAACGTATGGTTCAAACGGTAGAAGGAACATTTGAAAAGGTGAAGGACTTATCGGAGATACAAAAGAAAACCCTAGAGCGATTTGAAGGTTCCGTTTCAGAACTAAAAGATTTCACTTCATCCATTCTTCAAGGCCAAAAAGGAATTTCTGACTCTTTTAGTCAGATTATTAATCAAAGTAATCAATTAGTAAAAAGAATGGAGAGCAATAATAATGAATTGAAAAATATTTTTGGCAGTGATTTATCTTCTAAAATGGGTGGCATCACCAATTATCTAGGAGAGTTATCAAGAGATTTTGACCGGCTAGGGGAAACTATCTCTGATCTACCAGAAGCATTGCAAATTATTAATCAAACCCAAAATGAATATAAGCATCTACTAGCAGACCGTTTTGAGGAATTAAAACATTTTAATCGAACATTTAGTAACCACTTGAAAGAACATACAACCGAATCCATGCAATTTGAAAGACAATTACGAGATGTAACCAAAACCTTTGAACAAGTTAGTATTAAAAATAGCCAGTTAATGCAAGAGCTCGACTCCAAAATATCGCAGATGAACCAAGGCTTTAACCATAGGGAAAATCAAATCGAAGCGAGTGTTAGTATCTTAAAAGATACACTGTCCAATTATGTTTCTAACTTAGAAGGTTCATTCGGAAACAGAATGGACCAAGTAGTTCGAAGTATCTCTGGTTCAATGGACCAAACAAATGAAAATATGAAGCGCGAATTCGTGGAAATTCGTAGGATAACAGAACAGATTCAACAAAGTAATTCACAATATACCCAGCGAATGCTTCAAGAATTGGGGAGAGAGATGCAAGCACTTATTCGACAGATGAGTGTGGTTAGTACCCAAGGTCCAGCGAGGCAAAACGGAATAGGGATGAACCCAAATGGATACTAAATATCAGAGACTATTTAAAAGAGAAAGCGATGAGGGACATTTTTGGCCATCCTTTACAGATGTATTAACCGTAATATTATTATGCTTCATATTGATTTTCATTGTAATGATGGTGATTAAGTCATTCCAAATTGAGGAAATGAAGCGGACAATTGATCAAATTATGGGGGTTCGTGTTCAACTTGTTAATGACCTAAAAGAAGAATTCAGTGGCACTGGAATTACAGTCGATGAAAAGACAGGGGCTATCATATTTGAAACGGACATCTTATTTGAATTTGATCAGGCTAATCTAAAACCTGAATCCTATCATTTCTTGGATGAATTTGTCCCGAAGTATTTAGATGTACTTCTTGGTAGTGGCTATGAAGAATATGTTGCCGAGATTATTATAGAAGGACATACAGATAGAAGCGGGGGGTACTTATATAATTTGGAGCTAGCCCAGGATCGTGCTTACAGTGTTGCTTCATACATTCTTGGTGATGAATTTCCTTATAAAAACATTCAACAACATCTTGAGGAGAAATTGACAGTAAACAGCAAATCTTTTACAGACTTTCGCACAGATGAAAATGGGAAGTATAGTGCAGAAGCATCGCGTCGAGTAGAGTTTAAATTCAGGCTAAAGGATGAAGAGATATTAAATAAGACTCGAGAAATATTAGGGGAGTAATAGGTTTTATAGGCGATGTATTTATCGCCTTTTTTTTACGTGGAAAAAATAGCATAGTTAAGAACTCCTATTCCATACTAAAGAAAAAGGAGGGAAAGCTATGGCAAAAAGAAATAAGAAAAATGACCCAGATCAAAAGAATAAAAAAGGCTTTGATTCAGCTAAACAGGATACAGAATTTTCAAAGGAATTCGGCAGTGCAAAAGCAAATCAAGCACATAAAGAAAAAGCAAAGAAGGCACGAGCTAATAATCAGGGATAATTAAGATAAAAGGAGAATAACAACAATGACTCGCTCAAATAGAGAAAAAGAAAGACAAAATAGAGCCCGTAAAAATGCTAACAATCCACATGGAAAAGTAAAGTCCTTTGAGCAACTTGCAGAAGAAGGACTAAAAGAAGAAAAGTAATCAATCCGGGGACTAGTGAGATCTAGCCCCGATTAAATTATTAGTTAAAAAATGATCTGTTTAAAACATAATGTAAGGAGAAAACCAGATGAATAATCTTAACCAGGAACAAACAATTCAACAATTAAATGATCTATTAGGCGAGGATGTGACACAAATATTTGAAGAGCAGTTAAAAATAGCAGGGGAACATGGTGATCCTAGTTTTGTTGTGAAAAATAGTAAAGGAGAGGAAATACATGTTTCAGTTGAATGGGATAAAGAAGCAGATGTATTACATTACTCCATTCATTCGGACTGAGGTTACATAAGGAAATTAGAATTGTTTTAAATTTGGTAAGGGTGCCTTTAAATTCAATGGTAATATGGGGATACTATTAGCAAAACATGTACTCTTAACTTCATTCCTAATGTAATATTATTGGTATAGAGGACAATTCCTTTGTACTTACGTATATTTTAGGGGTGCTGTTTCATGAGAATACTTATTGCAATTGACTCATTTAAAGGTAGCATATCATCTATGCATGGCAGTGAAGCTATATCAGATGGGATAAGAGAGGTCTATCTGAATGCTGATATCCTTACAATGCCACTTGCCGATGGTGGAGAAGGAACTGTAGAAGCGCTAGTATGTGCTACTGGTGGCCGGATAATGGAGAAGGAGGTTGTTGGTCCATTAGGAGAGAAGGTTAAAGCTTCCTATGGAACTTCCAAGGATGGTAACACAGCCTATATTGAGGTAGCTGCTGCCTGTGGACTTCCATTATTATCGAAAGATGAAATGAATCCTATGATCACCACGACATACGGCGTTGGTGAGCTTATCATGGACGCAATGGTAAATGGATGCAGAGAATTTATTATAGGACTGGGGGGGAGTTAAACAAATGATGCGGGTGTTGGGATGCTTCAAGCACTTGGTTTTTGTTTTCTAGATAGAAATGGCGAAGCGGTATCATTTGGTGGTCGGGAACTAGCATCAATTGAAAGCATTAGGGTCGGGAATGTTCACCCACTTCTGAAGGACTGTACCTTTCATGTTGCATGTGATGTACGGAATTTTCTATATGGGGAAAATGGTGCCGCATATATTTTTGGACCTCAAAAAGGAGCTACTCCGGAGATGGTCAAACAATTAGACGCTGGTTTAAGCAAGTTTGCTTCGATAGTGTCACGCGATATGGGGAAAGATATACAAAATATAGAGGGTGCTGGAGCGGCTGGCGGTCTTGGTGCTGCATTTTCTGGGTTTCTCAACGGGATATTAAAGCCTGGTATTGAGCTGATTTTGAATGTTTTTGATATAGAAACAAAGCTCATAGGAGTAGATGTGGTTGTCACTGGTGAGGGAATGCTAGACAGCCAAACATCCATGGGAAAAGCCCCAAGTGGTATTGTACAAATGGCTTCATCCTTTAACATTCCAGTAATAGTACTAGCCGGTGGAATAGAGCAAGAAAATCTTTCATTGAATAATAATGGCCTGACAGCTTGCTTTTCAATTGTTAATAGACCAATGTCAATCAGAGAGGCGATGGATACTCCAACGACATATGCAAACTTAAGATTTGTAACTAGTCAGGTATTTAGGTTAGTAAAAGCAGTAAGTGAAAAGTAATAGTGCATCAAAAAAAGGCTGGAATGGAATATCCTGCCTTTTTTTCTATTATCCTACAACGTTTTCTTGTCTTTCTGGTCGTTGCTTCTTCTTTTTAACTAGCTTCTTTTTAAAATAAAAAAGGGCTAACAGTATAACCGCTATTCCTGCCATGAAATAAGTAAGATATTGTGTAACAAACTCTTCGGATGCTTGGCCAAATAAGTAAAAAGCTATGCCTACCACATAAAATTTAACAGCTCGTCCGATTGCAGCATATCCGATTAATTTCCAAACAGAATAATGAAAACAACCTGATAGAATAGTAAAAACCTTAAAAGGGATTGGTGTAAAAGCGCCGATTAGAATTGCTGCCTCTCCATTGCGAGTAAAGGATTCAGTTGCTTTTTCAACCCATTTGGGTTTCAGAAATTTATGTAAAACTGGTTCTCCTAGTTTTTTTCCTATTAAATAACCAACAGGGGTACCTAATAAACAGGCAATATAACCAACAGTTGCTAGCCAAATTGCAGAATGAGGGTCTAACATACTGAGAGAAACTTGGGTAAAAAATGCGGGAATAGGGAAAATAATTGCATCGATGAAAGAATGTATAAATATCCCTATATATCCAAAGTCTTCAAAAAATTCGCTAACCTGTTGGACCATGTCACATCTCCTTTATAGGGGATTAGAGTTTTATATGGAAATTATATCATAGAAAAAAGTGACAGTCCCCTCTAAAGTCCCGCTTTTAGGAGAGAAGTGTCACTTTTTGCAGAAAATTTTCCACAAAGATTTTTTTAATCATCTTTTGTAAACTGTATTGACAATGGATGTAATTGCGCGCCATCACCTGTAACATTACGAGGAACCTTCACTAGGATCAGCAAAAGATTTTAACGCTTGTCCGTTTAAAAATGATGGTTAAAGTGATTTCGCTACAAATAAACAATTAATTCGTCAACTAATGTAGAGCCATATGCCAAGAGCGCATTAAATCCTAGTAGTTTTCCTTCTCCGAGAGTGTCTATTCCTGGAGTGGTAAAACCCATAATAATAAAACTTACAAGCAAATGGACAGTCCACTTCTATTGAGGAACTGCCCATCCATGTTATTGTCTGTTTTTAGGATATCTTTCTTTACCTTTCATATCGTTAAGTTCCTTTTTACTTTTGTGCTTTTTCTTTTTGTCTTTCATTTTAAGAATCCCTCCTTGAACATTAGTTTGAACGGTTATGAACAAAAAAATGTATAAGGATTTTGGGTACATTTAATAATATACTAAAGGACTGATAGTAGTAATATATTATATCAAGAATGAGTCCTGTATCTACATTTTAGCAACTTAACGATTCTCAACTAACCACTTCCGAATAAAATTCTTATATTTGCTAGAAGGCTTTTTTATTACAGCTTCCGGCATCTCAACCGGGTCTTTCAGCCCATTTACAAGCATTGTGATTATAAATCGCTGACCGGGCTCGTCCATAAAATAGGAACCTATTTTAAATAACTCAGCTTTATCGAATAAATCATTTAATCGTAAATTTATTTGCCTAAATGTTTCCATATCTACATCTCGTGTGTATCCAATATTAATAATAAGTTGCTCTGCTTCCGTAAAATCCTTTGGTAAATATGGTGTCTGAATTAAATGTTTTAATGGTTCATCAAAATTTCTTCCTTCAATAGTGTGTAAGAACAATGGGCCTCTTTTTTGATATATAAATGATTTAATATCTTGATAATCTATATTTACTTTACCTGTTTCATCAATCATTTCTCTTAATGCTTTGATTGTGAGTTCCTCAATTGTATCAAATACTTCTCTTGCTTCATGAATTGGTGTTGTAGGATCAATAGTTTCCATTAGTCCATCACTTTCAAAGAAAATCACCGCATCACAGAATTCCTTCATAATATAGTACTGTTCCCTAGCTGTCATTTGTCTTCTCTTGCCCTCAAATCGAAATGGAAACCGAAAGACGCCAATTAGAAGGGGTTTTCGTTCCCTCAGTGATTGGAGCTTTTTCGGTAGCTCTTGTATCTCACTTGGATTCCCACCAATAAAACGATAAAAACAAAGGTCATCCTGCTTTTGTTCAGCAATAATCGATTGTTGTCTATCAGAAAAGTCTATATCCATTCTAAAAGGTCCAAAAATTCTCTCCATGTCGCCTCTCCCAACTCTATTTATTCATTATTTTCACCATAATATCAGACAATCCTTATAAAGTTTGTCACATTGTGTCGAGAAAAAGGACTAGTTTTGTTGAACAAGATACAATGCATTCGTTAATAAAAAACACCTTTACAAAAGTAGGGAAAAAGTGTAGTATAATTACTATTGCAAAATAATTACCTAGGTAACTATTTGGGGGTTGGCATGTTAAATCAAGATTTGCTCCATTTATTGAATCAACGCGTTCGGTATATAAACAAAAAATTAAATGAAAGTTTACAGCAACACGGCTTATATAATTCACAATGGTCCATTATGTACTATTTATATAAAAATGGCACGAAAACTCAAAAGGAGATCATGAATTATTTCCATGTAAATGCTCCAACCATAACACGTACCGTAAAGCGAATGGAAGAAAATAGGTGGATTAGAAGAGTGGAAGGACAAGACCGTCGCGAGCGTTACATTGAACTAACGACAGAGGCAAAAGATAAATATAAGGAAATTGAAAATACTTTTTCCATTCATGAAGAGAAAGTACTCTTCAACTTATCGGAACAGGAAAAAGAAATATTACTTAAGTTACTACAAAAGTTGGAATAAAGGGGAAATAACAGCATGAATCATCAAAAAGGTATAATCTGGACAAAGGATTTTATTAATATTTCATTGGTTCAATTTATTGTATTTATTGGATTTTATACATTACTTACAACGCTACCAATATATGTAATGAAGGAAATAGGTGGCACAGAAGCAGAGGGCGGTTTAGTGGTAACGATTATGCTAATTGCCGCCATTATCATGAGACCAATCTCTGGTAATCTAATCGAAAAAGCAGGTAAGAAAAGAACGTTAATGTGGAGCACGGGCTTGTTTACAGGTACCATGTTTTTTTATTTTATGATTGATAGTTTTATGGGGTTAATGATTCTTAGATTCCTTCATGGACTTTCTTTTGGTGTCTTAACTACTGTAGTTAGTGCCATTGCCGCTGATGTTGTTCCAAATGAAAGAAAAGGTGCTGGGCTTGGTTACTTTGCAATGGCGACAAACATTGCAATGGTAGTAGGCCCGTTTTTGGGCTTAACACTAATTCAATTTATTTCGTTTAAACTACTATTTATTCTTGTAAGTTTCATTATATTAATCAGTCTCGTGTGTGCGATACAAGTAAAGGTACCAAAAATAGCTTACCCGGCTACAAAAGTGATAGAGAAGAAGTTTTCAATCCATAAGTTAGTAGAAGTGAAGGCATTACCTATTGCATTCATTAGTTTATTTGTTGGTATTTCATATTCTAGCATCCTATCGTATGTTAGTGTATTTGCAGAGACAAACAATTTAGCAAGTGTTGCGAGCTATTTCTTCGTTGTCTTTGCGGTGGTTATGATATTAGCTCGTCCATCCCTAGGTCAATTATTTGATGTGAAAGGACCAAAATATGTAATTATTCCATGTCTTCTAATCTTTAGTATTGGTTTAGTAATACTAGGATTTACGAATTCTCCGTGGATGTTCCTTGTTGCAGCTGGTATTATTGGCTTAGGAAGTGGATCTTTACTACCAAGCTTCCAAACCATGTGTATTCAAGCTGGTGGACCAGGTCGAAGTGGTCACGCAACAGCTACATTCTATATTTTCTGGGACATTGGAATTGCAACAGGATCTTATGTGCTAGGAATGATTGTTGCAATGTTTAACTTCCAAGTGTTATATATATGTTGTGCTGTATTACTTATTATCGTTCTAGGTATGTTTATCATACAGCAATCATTGCAAGGAAGAAAAAGTAATGTAGAACAGCAAGTACCGGTAGAAAATATGTAACTAATGGCTTGGTTTCAGTCTTTAGTCTGAAAATCCCTACAGTAATAGTAGGGTTTTTTTGTGTGGAAAAATCGGTCGCGGTCCCGAGGTTAATATTATTCAAAGTGAGTATGATAATAGTAAGAAAATCGAGGGAGGAAACAACATGTATTATGATATAAATAGAATGTTAGTGGAAGAAAAGATGAAGGAATTGAGACAATATGCCTATGCTAGTAATCTAACTGGGAAGAAAAGCAAAAAGCTTGAAACATTAAAACAGCAATCTTCCGTTCAACTGTTTAGAAGTAGAAAAGTAAGTTAAACTCCTGAATCTTATGGAGTTTTTTTATTTATCAATTGGACAACCTGTTGGATCGGTGAAATAAATATATTGATGGATGCCAAATATTATATAGTTATTTTATAATTCATACATGATAAAATATAAAGAAACAAAAGGGAGAGATTCTTTATGAAAACAGCATTGGTATTTGGTGGTACTAGATTTTTCGGTGTAAATCTGGTAGAGGCACTATTAGCAAAAGGGGTTAAAGTAACAATTGCTACTAGACAAAATAGTCGAGATCCATTTGGCAACAAGGTGGAACGTATAAAAGTTGATAGATTTGACAAACCATCAGTAGAGAATGCTGTTAAAGATAAGGAATGGGATGTAGTGTTTGATCAGTTATGTTTTTCTTCCAAAGACGCGGAGATTATTGCTAGTACGCTAGAAGGAAAAATCCAACGCTATGTATTCACGTCAACATTATCAGTCTATGATTACGGAGTGAATATGGCTGAAGAAGTATTTGATCCTTATACATACGATTTAAAAATGGTAGACCGTCAAGAGGTTTCATATCAAGAGGGGAAAAGACAAGCGGAAGCATACTTTTTCCAAAAAACAGATTTTCCGGTTGTGGCAATGAGGATTCCTATTGTACTTGGTGAGCATGATTATACAGAGAGGTTATTACATTATGTAATGAGTGCAAAAGAAGGAAAAAAGGTATATTTCCCAAATCTTGAAGCCGAAATGTGTTTTGTTCATCAAAAGGAAGCAGGGGAGTTTTTATCGTGGGTTGCAGATATCGATTTTACAGGTCCTATTAATGTATGTGCAAATGGTTTTATAACAATGGGAGAGTTGGTGAAATTGATATCAGATAAGACAGGGAATGAGCTAGGAGTAACAACCAATGAGCAGTTAGAGTCTCCATATGCTATTAAGGAAACATGGACATTAAGTAATGAGAGAGCAGCAAAAATAGGATATGAATTTACAAATCTTCAAGATTGGTTGCCGGGGTTAGTTACTTATTTAGCAAAATAAGATGCACAATTTGATTTCTGCTCCTGTGAATACCTGAGGAAGATTACAGTGGTAATAGACATATATTGAATATTGTAATCTTTAGAAGGATGAAGTGTTTTAAGAAGAGATGGAACTAGTTTAATTTACTAGACCCATCTCTTTATCATTAGAGTGGCTTGCTTTCTTTTTAATGAATTGTATCTAAAGATAAAAAATCTTTCATGACCTTCATGAATTTATCATTTTCTTCAATATATGGCATATGGGCACTTTTTTCAAAAACGTGAAATTTACTGTTAGGTGTTAATCTACTAAAATATTCTGTGGATTCAGGTGTAGCCTCATCATATCTGCCACAAGTATATAAAGTAGGTACTGCAATCTTATGAAGTTCCTGTGTACAATCAAAGTTCTTTAAGTTACCAGCAACATCAAATTCCGATGCACCCCACATCATATTATAGATTTCAGAGTTTCTATACTTAGATCCTTCTTTCAGGAAGGCTGGTCTTTCTGATTCTGGTAAACGACAAACAAAATGGTTGTTAAAGATTTTAGTAGCCTCTTTGTATGCTTGAGAATCAGTATTACCATTTTCCTCGCATTCTTCAATGGTTTGTTGAATTTTTATTGGAAGATTCCTTAGATTTTGTTTTTGATCATCAGCCCATTTAGGTGCACTTAAACATGGACTAGAAAAAATTATGCTTTTAACTCCTTCCGGGTGCTTAAGATAATAAGCTGCTGCAAGTGTTGTACCCCAGGAATGACCTAAGAGGTGAAATTCATTTAAACCAAGACCATCCTTTAATTGCTTCACTTCTTCTACAAATCGTTCAATGTTCCAGAGGGTGGGATCTTTTGGGCGATCTGATTTTCCACAACCCAATTGATCATATAAAATAACCGGTCTAATATCAGCTAATTCCTTCAAACCTTGCAGTGACCAGTGAGATGAACCAGGCCCACCATGTAGAACAATGACTGGTGCATTTTTCGTATTATAATCATGCCGTTGATACCAAACCTTCCCTCCTGTTACTGGAACAAATCCTTCTGTAATCGTCACCATAAATTCACCTTTTTCTAATTTACTTGTACTTATATTACCATTTTTCAAACTTTTAGCCATGTTCAACCTCCTATGATAAACTATTACTAAGATTCAGAAATAGATGGGAGGTATGAGATGAATATCTTCGTAATTACTGTTTTGGTGATTATTTTTATAATAAATACATATTTAAAGAAAAAATTCGATATTGAACAGGATTTCGCTCCACTAAGGTATTATAGCAAAACACATAAATGGGTTGAGCGAACTCTATTTATTGGATTTGTTATTCTAATAGTATTGGTTTACATTACGTATACATCAGCAGAAATTTACTTGTTTTTGGGTTATGCAGTTATATTGTTTGGCTTTCGAACAACCATGGAATACAAATATGAGAGGGAAGAAAAAGAGTATCTGCTCACCCTAGTATTGACAATAGGCGTACTAGTGCTTTTTGTTGGCTCTATTTTCTTTGTTCATCAATCATTGGCACCTTATAAAGTAGTTGTGAAGGAAATAGAATCACTTAATCCTGAATCCATCCAACAAGTTGAGGTCATAAATCATTCTTGGAATGAAAAAGCAAGGGATATTCTAAATATTATGGAAAAGAAGCGAGAAGTTGTAATAGAAGATAAAGAAACGATTACTAAATTATTATCTGAATTGTCAGCTGAACAGCTTCGAGTAAGGGATGTAAATATTAGGAATAAAGACAGTTATTATGAATTAAATTTAAAAGGCGATATAGATTTTAGATTAACTGTTTATGAAAAATCTATCATTATTGTTTACGGGGAAATGGACTCTTTTCAAGTTGTGGGGAACAACAGATTATATCAGATGCTTCAAGAAGATGATTTGGAATGGGCAATCCCTTAAAAATAGCTTAAGTGGGGGAAAAAGATGGCAATAAAACATGATATTACAAATGAAGAAAGGGAAAAAGTCTTAAAAGCATATCTTAAGGAAGGTAAACTTGATACGTTTCCAAGTAAGGAAAAAAGAAAGTTCATAATCCTAGAATATATAGTAGAGAGTTTTGATTTAGAAAAGGTGTATACGGAGAAAGAGGTAAATGAAGTGATAAAAGCCTTTTATTCTGATTTTGCGATCATTAGAAGGTATTTAGTTGATTATAAATTTCTTGAAAGAAGCAAAGATGGATTGGAATATTATGTGAACCAGAATAGGTAGCCTAACTAGGCTACCTATTATTAGTCAACTGTAACAGCTAATCCTTTTATTTTCAGTGAAGGGGAGCCGATGTATCCATAATAATCCATTGGAGAAAATTCTAGATCAGTTCCTACTTTTTCTACATCTTGCATAACTTCAAAGAAATTACCTGCTATCGTCATTTGATTTGTTGGGCTAACAATTTTGCCATCTTTCACATAAAAACCATCGGCGGCTAACGAGAAGTCCCCTGAAATTGGATTTGCACCAGAATGAAGGCCTGCTAGGCTAGTGATAATAATTCCTTCTTCAAGATCACCGTATAATTCCTCGTACGATTCTATACCTGGTACAACATAGAAATTCGATGGACTTACGCCAACTGAGTCTTTATAGGAAGATTTATGTCCGTGGCCAGTTGACTCAACTCCGTCTTTTTCAGCAGTTTTTAAGTTATGAAAATAAGTCTTTAAGACACCATCTTTTACAACGGTTAATTGTTTTGTTGGGACACCTTCTGAATCAAAAGTTCCACTACGAATCCCATCTGGTAAATGTGGGTTATCGAGTAGAGTAACGACATTTGAAGCTATTTTTTGTTCGAGCTTCTCTTTAAGGCGAGACTGATTATCCTGAACAGATTTTGCTGAAAAAGAAGGTGAGAAAGTAGCTAACAGACTGGATGCTGCTTGCCCTTTTAGAATAATTGGATACGTTTTGTTTGGATACGATTTTCCACCTAAATGGCTTAAACTCTTCTCAACAGCTTCCTTTGCAATTTCATCAGTGTCTAAGGATTTCAAGTCTTTTGTTAACTTAAAATAAAAATCAGACTTAATCTCTTCGTCTTCTTTGACCACTACTGAAAATACAACAAATAGAAAGTTATTACGGTCTTGTAAAGCAAGGCCTTTATTATTAAATAAGGCTTTTTCAACTAATTGATCTTGAATAGCAGCATAATCGGTTTGAACAACCCTGTGATCATACTCATAGATTTTCTTTTCAACTTCTTTAAGAAATTCAATTTTTTCTTCAATAGATATTTCTGTAAGTGTAGCAGAATAAAAATCTAGTTTTTCATAGTTGGCATTTCCTTCAAATAATTCCTGTGGATCATCTTCAATTAGTTTTGAATTTTCCTTGATATTATCTAAGAGAAATGAAACAGATTCCTCGTCTAGTTTCTCCGTATAGGCATAGCCCATTTTACCGTTATAAAGACCTCGAACAGATACTCCAATGACGGTCGAGGAACGGTAATCGTCTATTTCACCTTTAAAAATTTGGCATCCAAATCCGGACTGTTTTTCATAATAAAGTTCTAACTCAGAAAAGCCTAATTTTTCACCTTCAACAAAAAGTTGATCACGAAACGTAAGTAAATCCATTTAATTTGCCTCCTTTCCGCCAACAGTAATCTCACTAACACGTAACATCGGTTGCCCAACATTAACAGGGATACTTCCACTAGAAGCTCCACACATACCAGCACCATGGCCAAGATTGTTTCCGACCATATCTACTTTCTGAATGGTTTTAGCCCCATTTCCGATTAATGTAGCACCGCGTATAGGTTTATCAATCTTTCCATCCTTAACAAGATAAGCTTCATTAACGGCAAAGTTATAATCTCCGGTTGCTGGGTTAACAGAACCACCACCCATATACTTAGCGTAAATTCCATACTCAGTATTGGCGATAATTTCTTCTGGTGTTGATTTACCAGGTGCAATGTAAGTATTTGTCATTCTTGATGTAGGGGCAAACTTATAAGATTCACGCCTTCCAGAACCTGTTGATTCTGTATTCATTCTGCGTGCATTAAATTTATCAATCAGATAACCTTTTAAAATACCATTTTCGATTAGTACATTTTTACGTGCTTCTTCACCTTCATCATCTATATTGATAGAACCCCATTCGTTTTTAATGGTTCCATCATCAATATAAGTTACTAGTTCTGAAGCAACTTGTTCACCAACTTTATTGGCAAATACAGAATTTTCTTTTGCAACAGCTGCAGCTTCTAAACCGTGTCCGCAGGCTTCGTGGAAAATAACACCACCAAATTCATTGTCGATGACAACAGGAAACTTACCACTTGGTGCAGGATCTGCGTTTAGCATGGTTACTGCAATACGAGCAGCTTCCTTCGCGTAATGTTCAAGATTTAAATCTTCTATAAACTCAAATCCTTGATGTCTCCCCGGTCCGTAAAAACCAGTTTGCATATCATGGTCATTTGATGAAATTGCATTTATTGTTAACCGACTTCTTACACGCGTATCTTCTACATATGTACCTTCAGAATTGGCGATAAGTACATGCTGCTCTTCTTCTAGCAAACTAATTATGGCTTGTGAAATGGAAGAGTGGTAGTCGCGAACAATTTGATCTGCCTGACGTAAGACTTGAAGTTTACGAGTTTTATCTACACTATTTGGCATAAGATGAATAGGGTGTATCGCATTTAAATTCTGTTTCATTAATGGTAATATGATTGCTTTATCAGCTTTTCCTTGAATAGCTTGTGCTGCTGCATTTGCAGCCTGCAGAAGTCCTTCTTTTGAAAAGTCATTTGTATAGGCATAAATACTATTTAGACCTTTGAATAATCGAATTCCAACCCCGAAGTCTCGTCCAGATAAACTTTTTTCCAACTTAGTACTTTGTAGGCTCATTCGATTTGTGAAGCGGTCTTCTACAAACACTTCTGAAAAATCGCCACCAGTAGTCAGTGCTGCAGAGAGCACATCTTCCAAGAGTGCCTTATTTAACATAAAATCCCCCCTAATATTTTTGTTTAATTTGTCTGAATTTATTATACAACATATTAGAGTTAAGTGATATTCAACTTGAGGCGGGTTTTGTATCCGTCTGGAGACTGAGAGGGAATAGTAAAAAACACCTCAATCTGTGTTGAAGTGTCGTTTGATAATTAAAAGTCGAAGTGTTTTGTTAGTAAATAGGTTAACCATTTGTATTGTGAGTGATTTTTAATGTTTTCAATTAATCCTATTACAATAGCGTGATGATATGTTGGAGTTCGAATTTGTTCCTTTAATAATATTAGAGACTCTTTTTCAATTGATTCCCCTAGTTCATCGATTGTTTCTTCAATTAAGTGGTAAAGGTCATCCTCTGAAACTTTTTCATCATGAAATTGTTGAAACATATTTCCATAGTCTTCCGTAATAAAAGGTATGGTAATACTCCTTGCAAGGGTATCTGTTTTCTCAACTAATGATCTAGAAATTAAATCTACATCAAATTCCATCCGATTGAAGAGTAAGTAGCTAGAATAACCATTAATTAATCCTTTAATTGCAAAGATCAAATCATATTTAACTTTATTTATAGCTTCACCATAGACTTTTTCAATCATGGTCAGAATCGTTTGATCTGTTTTACGATCATAATAACGCATTTTAGTTAATAACTCATCATTTAGAGAATGAGTTTGTTCCTTCATGAGTAATTTTACAAAGTTTGCATGCTTTAGGAATGCTTGAAAGGTAGTATGGTAAAAGTAATATAAGATATCATCAGATTTTGTGGTTCTGACCGATAAGTCAATGTCAACTGTTAACTGCTGCATAAAGTGATCGATTAGCGCAACAATAAGCTCGTCCTTTGATTTGAATGATAGATAAAAAGCACCCTTCGAGATTCCGCAATAGTCTGTTATTTGTTGGACTGATGTTGCTTCAAATCCTTGATTAGCAAAAAGTTCAAGTGATTTATCCATGATTAATTGTTTTTTACTCATTGTAAATTTTCTCCTAATTTTTCTTGTAATCAGTTGACAAAATGACTGATTAGTCATTAGTATAGAGAAATGAGTTTGTAATGTCAAATTAAGGTAGGTGTAAATGTGAAAGGTTTTGTAAATTTTGTAGTTAAAAACAAGCTAGCAGTTTGGCTTTTAACGATTATCATTATTGTTTCGGGTATTTATTCAGGTTCACGAATGAAGACTGAAATGATACCGGATATCTCTATTCCATATTTAATGGTATCTGGTGTGTATCCTGGTGCAACGCCAGAAAGGGTTATGGAAGAGGTTTCTATTCCAATAGAAAAAGCTGTCGAAAGTTTAGAAGATGTTAAGGCAGTTTATTCAAATTCGTATGCCAATATGGCTAGTATTCAAGTTGAGTATGATTATGGAATTGATATGGACGAGGCAAAACGAGCTCTAGAGTCTGCTCTTGACAATGTGACGCTCCCTGAGAATGCACAGGAACCTACAATTACATCCATAAGTATGGACATGATGCCAGTTGTTGCTCTGAGTATAAGTAGTGACACTGAGGATATTGTAGAATTAACTTCTACAGTTGAAGAAATTATCGTTCCAAATTTAGAAAAACTAGAAGGGGTAGCGTCCGCTACGATTACCGGTCAGCATATTGAGGAAATAGAATTACGATATGATGAAGAGAGATTGACAGAACTTGGTTTAACAGAAGATGATGTTAAGCAAATGATTCAAGCAAGTGATATGGCAATCTCTTTAGGTCTTTATGAATTTGAAGAAGGAGAGCAAGCTGTAGCAATTGATGGGAAGTTCATGTCAGAGAATGATTTAAAGGATATGTTAATTCCAGTTACTCCTTCTGAAACACAGCCACTTCCTTTTGTAAAACTAAGTGATATCGCTTCAGTTGAGGTCATCGGGAAGGTTCAATCAGTTTCTCGAACCAATGGGGAAAATGCGATTGCAATTCAAATTGTCAAAGGACAAGAAGCAAATACGGTTGATGTTGTAAATGAAGTAAAAGATTTAATGAAGGAAGAAGAAGCAAACATTGAAGGGCTGGTTGTTGACATCTCCCTTGACCAAGGTCAACCTATTGAGAAATCAGTTGCTACCATGGTAGAAAAAGCTGTCTTTGGTGGATTGATTGCAGTTCTCATCATCCTACTATTCTTGCGTGATTTTAAATCAACCATTATTTCCATTATATCTATTCCGGTTTCTATTTTTATAGCATTAATGCTATTAAACTGGATGGATATTACACTTAATATCATGACTCTTGGTGCAATAACAGTCGCCATTGGGCGAGTTATAGATGACTCCATTGTTGTAGTTGAAAATATATATAGGCGATTACATTTACGTGAAGAAAAGCTGAATGGTCGTGCTCTAGTTCGTGAAGCGACACTTGAGATGTTTAAGCCAATCGCTTCTTCTACTTTAGTAACGGTTGCCGTCTTTGCGCCACTAATTTTTGTTGGCGGCATGGTTGGTGAATTATTCTTACCGTTTGCTCTTACCATGACATTTGCTTTAGGTGGATCATTGCTTGTTGCGATAACCATCGTTCCTGCATTATCACATTTCTTATTTAAAAAGAAACTATATAGTCAGAAGCAGGAAATCAAACATAAAGAGACAGGTAAATTAGCGACTTGGTATAAAGGGGTCTTACGCTGGACTTTAAACCATAAGATCATTACATCTGCATTAGCGATTATTATGTTAATTGGAAGCTTAGCTTTGATGCCATTTATTGGTTTTAGTTTCTTAGGTAGTGAAGAAGAGAAAGTAATGTATCTGACATACACCCCTGAGACAGGTGAACTGCCAGAAGAAACGTTAGAGAATGTATCAGAAGTCGAAGAGGAAATGTTAAAACGCGAAGATATTGACATTGTCCAATTATCAATTTCAGAAAATGACCCACAAGCTTCCATGATGGTTGGTGGAGGCGGTGCATTAATGTACTTAATCTTCGACCCGGATACAGAGGATTTCCCAGAAGTTCGTGAAGAAATTGAGGAATATGTCTTTAGCATTGGGCAATCTGGGGAATGGAAGAGTCAGAATTTCTCTGCCATGGCATTTTCTTCGAATGAGATAAGCTATACACTTTATAGTGAAGACTTAGATAAGCTAAATGAAGCTGTTTCGATGGTAGAAGAAGTTATGAATGAAAATGAAGGATTAGAAGATGTATCATCGAGTAAGGAAGAATCTTTTGTAGAATATACATTTAAGGTTGACCAAGAAGAACTATTACAATACGGTTTAACAACCGGTCAAATTGCTATGTTGCTAAATCCAAATCGTTCTGAAGAGGTTTTAACAACAATTGAAAAAGATGGTAATAGTCTAAATGTAATTGTTAAGCACGATGAGCAAATTCAAGAGCCGAAATCAATTGATGAATTATTAGAAACGGACGTAATGACAGCATTAGGAACAACAATGCCACTTTCTGAGCTTGTTGAAGTAGAGGAAGGTACGACCTTGAATACACTTGCACGTAGTGAAGGTGAGTACTATGCATCTGTTTCTGGAACAATAATTGGAGATGATATTTCGAAGGCTTCAGCAGAAATTGAGGAAGGTATTAGTGAATTGGAGTTTCCTAAAGGGGTAACTACAGGAGTTGCTGGTGTAACCGCTGATATGGAAGAAACATTCACACAGCTCGGTTTTGCAATGCTTGCAGCTGTGCTAATCGTTTACTTTATACTTGTTGTAACATTTGGAGAAGGTCTTGCACCTTTTGCGATTTTATTCTCATTACCGTTTGCAGTAATCGGTTCATTTGTTGGACTATTAATTGCAGGCGAAACGATTTCGGTTACAGTAATGATGGGCTTACTTATGTTAATTGGTATAGTTGTAACGAATGCAATTGTACTTGTTGATCGTATTATCCATATGGAGCATGAGGGAATGGAAATGCGTGAGGCAATACTGGAAGCAGGTGCTACAAGACTTCGTCCAATTCTTATGACAGCAATTGCAACAATAGGTGCCTTAATACCTATGTTATTTGGTAATGCTGGTGGAGGTTTGATTTCAAAAGGTCTTGCAATTACGGTTATTGGTGGATTAGCAAGTTCAACCCTCTTAACCTTAATCATTGTTCCGATCGTTTATGAGATTTTATCGAAAATTTTTAAGAAAAATCGTAAAGAAATTAAAGAAAATTAATAAAAATAGGTGGTTTAGCTTATAGGCTGAACTACCTATTTTTTTATTGGTGGGTGTTTATAAGAAAGATTATTTTGTATTATGGAATTAAGAATTTTAATAAAATTTAATAGAGGGGGCATAGGAATGTTTAAGAAGTTATTAGCAAGTGTTGGAATTGGTAGTGCAAAGGTAGACACACAACTAGTTAGTGATCAGATTCTGCCAGGCGAGGAAGTACGTGGAAAAGTAGTGATCCAAGGTGGAGGATCAGAGCAACAAATCGATAAAATTAATTTGTTTGTTATGACGGAAGCTGTTCGCGAGAAGGATGATAGGAAGGTTTATGAAAAAGTGACTTTAGGATCGTTTGTGGTTGGGGAGTCTTTTTCTATTCGTGAAGGTGAATCAAAGGAAGTAGATTTTCAATTTAGAATGCCTGTACATACACCACCAACACTCGGAAGAACAAAGGTATGGGTACAAACTGGATTGGACGTGCCAAGTGCAATCGATCCTACTGATAAAGATTTTGTTAGAGTCTTACCACATCCATTTATGAAAACTGTGTTAGATGCACTGACTAACGTCCTTGGATTTCATTTGCGAAAAGTTGAAATGGAGTATTCACGGAGGCATCGCTATGTTCAAGAATTTGAGTTTTATCCGAGTAACGAGTTTCGCAGAGATTTAGATGAGTTAGAAGCTATATTTTTTATGCAAGAAGACCGTGTAGAGGTTATTCTTCAGATTGACCGTCGAGCAAAAGGTCTTGGTGGACTTTTTGCTGAAGCACTGGATATGGATGAGAATTTTGTAAAGGTATCCTTTTCAAGAACCGACCTTGAACGAGGCCCTGCATTTATTGCGGAAGAATTAAGAAGTGTGATTAGTCGTTATAGTTAATTGAAAGGGGGCGGTTTTAATAACTGACCCCTTTTTTGTTTTTTTTTATTAATGTTACAGGACAGAATAGCAGAAGAAATGTATATGCGCTATAATTTATCAATATAATTTATTTTAAGGAGAGTTATCATGATTTATGCAATAGTTCAACCGGATGATACATGGATTCTTTGGGCTTTTTTAGCTGGATGGGCAGCAGTTAGTATATATTTGGAGCAGAAATACAAATGGGCTTCGAAGGTATCTGGTGCAATAATTGCACTTGTAGGTGCTATGCTCCTCGCCAACTTTAATGTCATCCCAACGGAATCTCCTGTGTATGACACGGTTTGGAGTTATGTCGTACCTCTTGCAATACCACTTTTACTATTTCAATCCAATATATTAAAGATATGGAATGAAAGTGGTCGACTGTTACTGATCTTTCTCATTAGTTCAATCGGGACGGTAGTAGGGGCAATTGTTGGTTTCTTTGTATTAAAAGACTTTATACCAGATTTATACAAGGTTGTTGGGATGATGACGGGTTCTTATATAGGTGGTAGTGTAAACCTTGCTGCATTATCTGCTCGTTTTGAAACTCCTGGTGAATTGGTATCTGCAACGGTTGTTGCCGATAACCTAATGATGGCTTTATATTTCTTGGTATTAATGGTTATTCCTACATTAGCCTTCTTCCGCAAACGATATCATGCTCCTCATCAGGAGCTTGTTGAAAATTATTCCGACACACAAAATTTAGCGGCTTCTTATTGGAAGGGTAAAGAAATATCATTAAAAGATATAGGACTTGCGGTTGGTTCCGCATTTGCACTTGTTGCTGTTTCTTTTAAGTTAGCAGAAATCTTTAATCAGTTGATACCATCGGGGGAAAATATAAATGTCATTTTAAATACACTGAATGGAATTCTAGGTGATAATTATTTAATGCTTACAACGGTAACCTTACTTGCTGTAACATTATTTTCTCGTTTTTTTGAGAGGATTAATGGAGCGCAAGAGATTGGGACATACCTTATTTATATTTTCTTTGTTGTGATTGGTGTTCCGGCTTCCCTTCCGGTCATCTTACAAAATGCACCATTATTATTTGTATTAGTATTTATCATGGTTGGTTTAAATATGGTTATTTCGTTTGGGTTCGGTAGATTATTTAAATTTAAATTAGAAGAAATTATCCTAGCGAGCAATGCCAATATTGGGGGACCAACTACTGCTGCTGCAATGGCTATTTCAAAAGGGTGGAGTAAACTTGTTGCACCAATATTAATTGTTGGTACACTTGGCTATATTATCGGAAATTATATTGGCGCAGCAATTGGTACATGGTTTGGTTTCTTTTAGTTTTGGGCTGTTATCGAAATGATTTTGTATTTTTTCATGGTTGGTAGAAACTGTGTGGTACTAGGAATTTTGTTAGAGCAACATACCCGCTACGGAAAGCGGAGTATTCTGCCGGAGCGGTATCATATCACTACATTCGTTAAGAAAGGGATATTTGATAGTTGTTATCGCGCAGTTTCTACCAATTATGTAATTAACAACAATATTTCAGAAAACAGCCCAGTTTTTTTATAATGTTATATTTCTTCTTCCTGTTTATTGAATCAA
The DNA here is from genome assembly GCF_000577245.1 of Paucisalibacillus algeriensis. GTDB lineage: Bacteria > Bacillota > Bacilli > Bacillales > Amphibacillaceae > Ornithinibacillus. The sequence goes on along the minus strand of NZ_CBYO010000022.1, from coordinate 60,327 downwards.
ATGCTATATTTATATAATGATTTAATGTGGGAGAAGGGGTTACCAACATGCATAGAATTAAAGGGATTATTATGATTATTATTGGTTCCATGTTCTGGGGTGCGACAGGTCCACTAATTGAAAGAATCTTAGAGACAACGAGTATAACAGTTTCTTTTTTATTAACCATTCGATTAACCATAGCGGGTTTGTTTTTATTATTCTTTCTTCTTATAAGAAAAAAAGACATAGTGTCTGTTTGGAAAGCCCCTTCTTGGAGATATCAACTAATTATATTTAGTGTTTTTGGGATGTTAGGTGTTCAATTTACATTCGTTGGTGCAATCAACGTTAGTAATGCGGTTGTTGCAACATTACTACAATTTTCTGCACCGATTTTCATAACAATATGGGTATCGCTAACAATTAAGAAATTCCCACCGGGATTTCAGGTGATTGGTATTATTGGAACATTGATTGGATTGTTTTTGTTAATGACTAATGGTTCACTCGATTCATTACTTGTTAGTAAAAATGCACTCCTATGGGGATTGGCGGTAGGCGTTGCCTTTTCATTTTATACATTGTATCCAGCTCGGCTTATGAAGGAATTAAGTATACTCGTAATTGTTGGGTGGGCAATGTTAATTGGTGGAATTCTATTAGGGACTTCCATTCAAATTTGGAATTCAAAAGAGTGGTTAATTCTTACACAAATTGAAATCCTATTTATGATTATTTCGATGATTGTATTAGGTACAATTGCCTTTGTCCTTTTCCTATCCAGTATGCGTTATATATCGCCTGTTGAAACAAGTATATTGTCAAGTGTGGAGCCATTAACAGCAATGATCATATCAGTAGTATGGTTTGGAACAATGCTCCAAGCTGTTCAATTAGTCGGTGTTTTTATAATGCTAGTCTTTGTGACGATACTATCTATTGGTGGTAGTAGTAAGAGGGAAGAAAAGAAAGTAGCTTTTAAGGAGGAAATTTCTTAAGAGCTTTTTTTATGATGTGTTATATAGGCAGGATATTAGCTTAACACGAAATGTTTAGTGTACTATTAAATGAGAATTAATCTCGGGGTTACTCCAAGTTTAGAAGAGGTAGACAGAACGGAGGAGTTTTTTTATGGAAAAATATCGTATTAAACCAAATTCAGGGTTAGAATTTGGTTTATATACATTAGGTGATCATATAGCTGATCCACATACAGGAGAGCGTATTTCTAACCAGCAACGTATAAAGGAAATTATAGAGTTAGCTAAAATGGCTGAACAAGCGGGCATTGATTTTTTTAGTGTTGGGGAAAGTCACCAAGAATATTTTACTACCCAAGCTCACACAGTGATCTTAGGGGCGATTGCTCAGGCCACAGATAAAATTAAAGTTGCTAGTTCTTCAACTATTGTTAGTACATTAGATCCAGTACGTGTATACGAAGATTTTGCAACGATTGATTTAATTTCGAATGGACGAGCTGAAATTATTGCTGGTCGTGCATCCAGAGTGGGGGTATTCGACCTATTGGGATACGATCTTAGGGATTATGAAGAGCTTTTTGAAGAGAAATTTGAGTTGTTGTTGAAAATAAATCAAGAAGAAGTTGTTAATTGGGAAGGGAATTTTAGGGCATCATTAAATAATGCTAAAGTGATTCCAAGACCACTCCATGGTACATTACCAATTTGGCGTGCAGTCGGTGGTCCCCCTGCAAGTGCTATCAAAGCAGGATATGCTGGAGTACCGATGTTTCTAGCGATGCTAGGTGGGCCGGTTTCGAGTTTTAAACGTTCAATAGACTATTATCGGGAAGCAGCAAAACGGAATGGACATAATCCAGATGAGCTTCCAATTGCAACAGCAGGCTTTTTTTATGTTGCGGATACAACTCAGGCAGCTCAGGCGGAAACCTATTCTTATATTAATGAAGGTATGAAATTAACCAATGGTAGTGGCTTTCCCAAACAACATTTTGCACAAGGTGCACATCCACAAGATGTGATGAATATTGGTAGCCCAGATTTAGTTATCGAAAAAATATTATATCAACATGAGGTTTTCGGAAATCAACGTTATATTGCGCAAATGGACTTTGGTGGAGTTTCGTTTGATAAATTAAAGCGTAATATTGATATAATAGGAACAAAGGTATTACCTGAAATAAAGAAACATACGCGAATGAAATAGGGGGAGCATGCATGAAGATTGTTGGCCTATCCGGGTCTATAGTTGGATCAAAAACAAGAACAGCGATGGAGCGTACGATCAATATAATAACTGAAAAATATCCGGATATCGAAATTACATTAATTGATTTAGCCGATTTTAATATACAATTTAGTGATGGCCGTAACTACTTGGAGTATGATGGTGACACTGGATATGTAACACAAACCATTATGGAAGCTGATGCAGTTCTTATTGGTACTCCTGTTTTTCAAGCTTCTATTCCGGCTCCATTGAAGAATATATTTGATTTATTACCCCAAAAAGCTTTTTTAGATAAAGTAGTTGGGTTCGTAGTGACAGCTGGTTCACCAAAACATTATTTAGTTGCGGAACAACAATTAAAACCAATATTAGCATACATGAAGGCGCAAATCGTTCAAACCTATGTATTTTTAGAAGAACAAGATTTTTATCGAAAAGAAATTACCAACGATGATGTCATCTTTCGTTTGGAACGGTTAGTTGATGATCTAGTAACGCTAACTAAAACATATGATAGTATTAGGAAAGAAAAGGAAGCAGAATACGGTTTTTAGGAGAATCTGGTACAACACCAGATTCTTTTTAAATTTTAGCTTGTATTTTGTTTTTATCAACTTTGTATAATTGGGAATCTGATATAATATTTTTTAGAGTCTATATTATAGGGAGAACAAAAAATGAAGAAAACAATTGGGATTCTAGCACATGTTGATGCTGGTAAAACAACATTTTCCGAGCAATTACTTTTTCATACAAAAACAATTCGTAAGAGAGGTAGGGTAGACCATCAGAGTGCGTTTCTAGATAATCATGAAATTGAAAAGCAAAGAGGAATAACTGTTTTTGCTGATCAAGCAATATTTCATTATAAAGATTCTACATATTACCTAATTGATACTCCCGGACACGTCGATTTTTCACCAGAGATGGAACGGGCTATTCAAGTAATGGATTTTGCCATCATTATTATTAGTGCGGTAGAGGGTATTGAAGGTCATACCGAAACGGTCTGGAAATTGTTGAAAAAACACCATGTTCCAACTTTCTTCTTTATCAATAAAACCGATAGAACTGGAGGGAATGTTGAGAAGGTATTAAAAGAAATACGGAATAATTTAACCGGAGACGTTCTGAATATTAATTCCTGCGCTATTAAAAATTCATTTGATGAGGAAATAATCGATTTTGTAGCTGAACGAGATGAAAAGCTTTTTGACTACTATATGGCTCAAGGTTTTAACCATAACTTGTGGGTTGAAACAATGCAAACTATGATTCGGGAGTGTAACCTATTCCCTTGTATATCTGGTTCAGCATTACAAGATATTGGAATAGAGGATTTTATAGATAAGTTCGATTATCTAACCACAACTAATTATAACGAGAAAGAGGGATTTTCGGGACGGGTGTATAAAATCCGTTATGATGAAACTGGTACAAGGATGACATTTATTAAAGCATTAAGCGGGACTTTGAATATCCGTGATGAAGTAGCTTATGGAGATGCGGATAACAAGGTTACTGAAAAAATAACACAAATAAGAACTTATAACGGGAATCACTTTGAAACAGTTCAACAAGTATATGCGGGTGAACTTTTCGCTGTTACAGGATTGGCAAAAGCTGCAACCGGTGATGGGGTTGGCACATTATTTGAGAAACGAAGCTTTGAAATGATACCTACTCTTCGTTCAAGGGTAGTCTTTGGACCTCTAGTTAATGTGAAGGAAGCTTTAAAATACTTTACTATATTGGATTCGGAGGATCCTTCCTTAAAAGTTACCTGGGAAGAGCAGTTACAGCAAATCCATATCCACGTGATGGGAGCTATTCAGCTAGAAGTTTTGAAGCAGGTTGTTTTGGGACGATTCGGTTTACAGATAGAATTCGATAAACCCGAGATTATCTATAAGGAAACAGTAGAAACTAGTGTAACTGGATATGGTCATTTCGAACCACTAAAGCATTATGCTGAAGTTCATCTAAAGATTGAACCAGCACCACGTAACAGTGGTATCCAATTTAAAAGCATTTGTCATACGGATCACTTATCTATAGGCCTACAAAATTTGGTCAAGCAGCATATTTATGAACGGGAGCACCATGGATTATTAACTGGTTCTGGGTTAACAGATGTTACGATTACACTGCTAACTGGAAGGGACCACAATAGACATACACATGGTGGTGATTTTCGAGAAGCGACATTTAGGGCAATACGTCAAGGGTTAGAAAAAGCTAATAATAGATTATTGGAACCATATTATCAATTTAAAATCAAAGTGGATATGGATCAAATGGGAAGAGTATTAACGGACATCCAAACTGCCCATGGGAAATTTGAAACACCGATTATAGATGGCGATAGAGTCATAATTACGGGTAAAGTACCGGTATCAACTTTTATGGAATATACAACTACACTTGCCTCTTTTACAAAAGGGAAAGGAAGTATTTCTCTAGATTTTGCGGGCTATGATATTTGTCATAATGAACTAGAGGTAGTGGAGTCAATTGGTTATGACAAAGATTCGGATCCTATGTATACATCGTCATCTGTGTTCTGTTCCAGAGGTGCTGGATATAGTGTAAGATGGGATAAAGCCGAAAAGATGATGCACTGCCAATGAGTTTATATTAAATACTACCTAAATGACCCTGAAATAAAATCAGTGGTCATTTTACCTTCATATGACAAGTGACAATTGAAATTTGACACATATTTATATGGATGTTTGGAACAATATAGATAGTGTTTTGTTTGAAATTGCAGGTAACGGAGGTTATTTAATGGCTTATGTAAATTTACATGAAAAATTACAACAGGCAAGTAAAATGTTAAAAGAAGCACAACAGGCGGTACTTCAAGCAGGTGGACAGAATTTACAAATCCTTGAGCAAGCTGAAAACGCTCTAAACCAGATGGAAAATGAACTCCGAAATGTGCAAAATCAAGCTGGAACTGAAGCTACAGAAAACCCACAATTCCAGCAGGCGTTTGAATCATTGCACGATATCAGACAACAAGTACAAGAAGCACAGCAGAATATTAATGATGTGTTGTAAGAAAGGGAAGAAAACTTCAAAGGAGGTTTTCTTCCCTTTCATTTGGTTTGTGAGTAAGACTTATGAACTATTGAGTAATAACATTTTTGTTATGAGTATGGTACTTAATAATCAAAAATCGGAAATCATTGCAAACTTGAAACCTTACATAAGTAATTGTCGTAAATAAAAGTAAAACAAATAAGGGGATGACATTTTGAAAAAGTTGTTGTTTATTGTCACCATAATAATCCTAGCTTTTGGGCTTGCAGCATGTAGCGAGAATGCTGAAGATGTTTACACAAAGGCGTTAGAAGCGGCTGGAAATATGGAAAGTGCTGAAGTTAGTATGAGGTTAAATCAAGAAATATCAATGGTTAAAGAAGGGAAGGTCGTAATTGACAGTGACATGACCGGTTCTATGATTATTGATCCGGTAGCAATGCACCAAAAAGGAACAATGTCCATGACGATGGAAGGAGAAGGATTTGGAGCAGGAATGCCAATTGAAATGGATACCGAAATTTATTATGTCGATAATGAAATGTATATCTTTGAATCAATGACAGAACAATGGATAAAGGCTGATAGTTCATTTCTCCCAATTGATACATTAACAGCGAATCAACCGGATGTTTCGGAGCAACTTAAAATGTTGGAGAAATATGTAGAGGATTTTGATTTTGAAGAAAATGATAATTCATTTGTTTATCAATTATCTGCGGATGGAGAGGGTTTTAAGAAGCTATCACAAGAAATGCTTGATGATTATTTACCTGAAGATTTAACAGCTCAAATGGGTGACTTTTCACAAGTCATGGAAGATATGGAAATTAAGAAACTATATATAGAGATGGTTATTGATAATGAAACATTTGAGTTAAAAAACTATAAATTAGATATGGAAATGTCCATGATTGTTGAAGGTGAGACAGTCGAAATCGTTCAAAACGTTAATTCTAAGTATAGTAATATCAATACTATTGATAAGATTGAAGTACCACAAGAAGTAATAGACTCAGCAGTTGACGGAACCGGATTTTAAAGGAACAAAAGGATTGACCGTAAGTGGTCAATCCTTTTTTAATTCTCCGAATGAGTTAATTAATAGTTGGGTAGATATTAACGACAATAAATAAACAATAATTGGTTCGTCTGTTTTCCAAATAGATTGAAGGGTTAAAAATAAAGCAGTGGCAATAACAACTATTAGTAGTACATATAAATTAATAGAAACCATTATATTCATACTTTTCCCCCGTTTAATACTACTCTTCTAAGTGAATTTTACCATATCTCTTTTCGTTGTCATGTAAATTTGTAATTTTTTATTAACTAGTAGCTAAATTAGTGGCTGCTACTAATTTATGAAATAAACTTGTAATCTGATACTAAAGTGGACGAAATCTAGTAATGGTATAATTTCTCTGGATAGAGTTGACGTATTAATAGTAGATACAAAGAAAGCAGGGGAAAAAGTTGAGAAGATTAACTGTAATTACCTTAGCTATTTCAATTATTTTCGGAAGTATATTTGGTAGTATTCAAGTCTTTGCAGCAGAAAAGGATAAGTTACAGGATATTAAAGAGCAGCGTAATCAAATCCAGGAAAATCTTTCAGGAGCACAATCACAAATAGAATCTATTATGGCTGAAATAGAGGAAATAAATAATGAGATTAATCAGGTGATTGAGGAAATTGCCAATAATCAAGAATTAATAGATCGAACTGAAGGAAAGATTACGAATACGATTGTTGAAATAGGTAAACTGCAAGAAGAAATTAAGGAATTAGAAGCTGATATTGAGAAAAGGCAGGAAATCTTAAAAGAGAGAATGTCTTCTTATCAAAAATCAGGAGGTTCTATTAATTATCTAGAAGTGTTGTTTGGAGCACAAAGTTTTAGTGATTTTATAAGTAGAATTACCATGGTAAATACAATAACACAATCTGATACAGATCTGATTAAGAATTTAGAAACGGACATAAAATCTGTGGAAGAGAAAAAATTGCTTTCATTAGATAAACTTGATAATTTGAATGAAATGAAGCTTGAACAAGAACAGACACTAGCACTTGTTGAGGAGCAAAAACAACAAAATGAAGCTAGAAGAGACTCTTTACAAACAAAGCAAAATGACCTATTAGCTATAATTGAGAAGTTAAAAAAGGAAGATAGTAGTCTTGCTCGTGTAGAATCAGATGTCAAGAAACAAATTGCTGCCGAAGAAGCAAGAAAAAAAAGAGAACGAGAACTTGCACTATTGGCGAAAGAATCAACTGAAACTACTGAGTCAAATCAAAGTCAAAAGCCAATAAAACATGTAGCAGGAAAAACATTAACTGTAACCGCTACTGCATATACGGCAAACTGTAAAGGGTGTTCGGGAATTACCCATACTGGAATTGATTTGAAGGAAAATCCAGATTCTAAGGTAATTGCTGTTGATCCGTCTGTGATTCCGTTAGGTTCAGTTGTTTATGTAGAAGGCTATGGTTATGCAATAGCTGGTGATACTGGGTCAGCGATAAAAGGTAATAAAATTGACGTTTTCGTACCCAGTCGAGCTGAAGCTCTAAAATGGGGAGTTCGTAGAGTGAAAATTACAATTCAATAGTACTTTCTAAAGAGATGTGTTTCAATCTAAGGAATGGACACATCTCTTTTATTTGTTGCTGGATTCCTTTATACTAATTATTGTTAGAAGGAGGATAATAAATGTCAGTTTTAAAACAATTTAACCTTACCAGAACATCTTTACTTACTTTTATTAGTGAGTTGGATGAAGAGATAGTCGACCGTGAATCAAAATACTTTGATAATACAATTCGTTGGTTTATAGGAAATTCGCTATTGATGAACGAAAAATTATTATTTGTTAACAAAAATTCTTTTAAATTGCCTGATCAGTATCGAGAACTTTTTAGTTCTGATGTAAAAATTACAGATTGGACCACAGAGGCACCAGTTCTTAAAGAATTAATGGGGCATTTACAGGAACAACAAAATAGAATTAATAACTTTGACGAGCTATTTTGGAAATCCGAAGTAAAATTTAAAGTACCACACGGTCATGTCGAAACACATGGTGATCTACTAATTATGCTTTCCCATCGTGAAGCGGAGCTGCTAGGTAAGATAAAGACCATGAAACAAGTATACGATGCAGAATAAATGGAAACTCGCTTGAAATTGAGCGAGTTTTTTTGTGATAAAAGAAATATTTTATGTCACATCGAATAGATTGATAGATTTTTAAGAGAATGTAACTATTAAAAGAGGGGGATAATTGACCAGCAATAAAGAATAACTATTTATATTGAAGAATAGTTAATTGGCCCCGAAAGAGAGGTTGAACAAAATTGGCAAGGGTTTTGTACATAGAAGATGAAAGAGATATTGGGCAATGGGTATTGAAAGATTTAACGGGGCGCGGACATCAGGTCCATTGGCTAACATCAGGGGAAGGTATTGATGAGCATATTTCAACAGCTGATGTGGTGATTTTAGATGTAATGCTTCCCGGCTTAGATGGTTTTTCAATTGGAAGAAGAATTAAAAAAGACCAATATGATTTGCCTATACTAATGCTTTCTGCTAGGACTTCTGTTGAAGATAAAATTGAGGGACTTGATTTTGCAGATGATTATTTAACCAAGCCTTTCCACCCGGATGAGCTTGCTGCACGTGTTGATGTATTACTTAGACGATATCAAAAACAAGATGAAGAGATGGAACTCCAACATTTGCTTGTCCATACAAGGGATGGTCGAATCGTTCATAAGGATACACAAGAAGAAATTCAATTGACAGGGAAACAATATCATTTATTCCAATTTTTCTTAAAGCACCTTAATCAAATATTAACGAAGGAACAGTTGTATGAAGGTGTATGGGGTGAACAATATATGGAAGGTGATAAAACCTTAATGGTACACATCCGGTATCTGCGAGAAAAAATTGAATTAAATCCTGCTAACCCAACTATTATTGAAACAATTCGTGGTATAGGATATCGGGTGAAACTATGAAACGATTTATGCACTCACTTCTAGCAAAATATATGCTCATCATTATTATTGCTATCATAGTTATTCAGCTTGCTTATTTGCTAGTTGGATCTGTAGCGATTTTTGGATTTAATATGCATGAAGATGAAGATATTGATGCTAGTAAAGTTGAAAACAAATGGCATGAGGATGCTAACAATATTGATCAAGTTAATGAAGTAAATATTAATAATCTCTTCAAAAAGTGGAAAGAAAAATATCCTGAAGCAGGTATGTTCTGGATTGATGGAGAGGGGAAACTAGTAGTAGAAATAGATGCTACGATAGAACTACCTAATAAGTGGACTTCGGTATATACTGCTTCATTTATAAAGGAGCGATACGATGGGGATCCATTTACGGTTATTGCCTTTCTTGAAAATAGTGAATCGGATGGCTTTATCGTTCTTGAAATTTCGAGAACTACCTTTGATCCACCAATATTACAGGCATCTGAAAGATTTGGTAGTTTAATATTAGTAGGAGTATTTGTATTTGTGCTTTTGTTTATTGTTGTTTCGTTCTTGTTTTTTAGAAGTATCCAGAAACGATTATTGAAGTTTCAAGATACCATGGGTATACGAGATGTTGATGGGTTACCGATAAAGCTAGAAATTAAAAAGGAAGATGAGATTGGTGAACTTGAAAAATCCTATAATCAAATGGTAGATGAGCTACGTGATAGTCGAATACGTGAGCAAAAGGAAGAACAACTTAGAAGAGAGTTAATTGCCAACTTATCGCACGACCTTAGAACGCCCTTAACAAAGATTCGTGCACAATCTTATACTATTACGCAGGAAAAATTAACAGAAGAGGGAAGAAAAGCGGTTCGGGCGATAGAAATATCTATTGCTAATATTGACCGTTTGATTGAAAATTTGATGTCTTACACATTATTAATGGCAAGTAAGTATAAATACGAACCAAGTGAAATAGATATAACCCGTTTTATAAGGGAGTCCGCAGCAACCTGGTACCCAGCTTTTGAGAAAGAAGCGTTTGATATAAATGTTTCATTGGAATCGCTGGGAAGATGGAAGATAGACCCTATCTGGATGGGAAGAATATTGGATAATATTTTTCAAAATGTATTACGTCACGCTAAAAGTGGAAAATACATTGGCATAAAAACAGAATCGTATGAACAATATGATGCAATTATAATTACAGATCATGGTCCGGGATTGACACGGGAATCACATGAGAAAGGTGCTGAAATTGGATTAACTATTGTTGATATGATGGTTAAAGGGATGGAATTAGACTGGGAAGCAGAGTCAAGTATTGAAGGTACGTTAATTCGAATTATTCGATATCGATAGAGTCCGGAATTGAATTAATAAGTTTATAATAATTGATAGAAGCAGATAGAGGGAATTGACTACCTCTTTCTGCTTCTTTTTTAAACAAAATTTAAACTAACCTCTAACGCAGTTTTAACCTTATGATTTTATCCTTAAAATAGAGGTGATTAAAAATGGAATATATTGTTGAAACAAAAAAAATAACAAAAAGATTTGGAAAAGAATATGCAGTAGAGGCTTTAGATTTAAAAATTCCAAAAGGTGAAATTTATGGTTTTTTAGGTCCAAATGGTGCAGGGAAAACAACTACAATACGTATGTTGTTAGGTTTAATGCGTCCAACATTAGGAACGATACAAATATTTGGAAAGGATTTAAAAAGAGAACGCATTGAGGTTTTGAAAAAAGTGGGATCACTAGTTGAAAATCCGTCCTACTATCCCCATTTAACGGCCTATGAAAATTTGGAAGCATTACGGAAGATTTATGGAATCTCAAAGAAACGAATAGATGAAGTGTTAGAGATTGTTAGTCTTTTAGATGTGGCAAATAAAAAAGTTAAAGGATTTTCTCTTGGAATGAAACAAAGATTGGGAATAGCTGCTTCCCTATTGAATAGTCCGGAATTATTGATTCTAGATGAACCGACTAATGGATTAGATCCATCGGGAATAATTGAAATCCGGAATTTAATAAAGAGTTTATCTGTTGAAGAAGGAATGACAATCTTAATTTCGAGTCACTTACTATCAGAGATTGACCAGATTGCAAATAATGTAGGGATTATTTCTAAAGGGAAGTTGATCTTTCAAGATTCAATTGATGTAATGCGGAAGCAATCACAAAATAAAATCTCATTTAAAGTGGACGATTGCGAGAAGGTATGGCGCTTTTTGATTTCGAGTGGAATAAAAGCGGATTTTTCTGAGGATACCATTTCCATGTTGGAACAGAATGATGAGAATGTAGCCACTGTTGTGCGTTTACTTGTAGAGAATGGTTTTTCTATATATCGAGTTGAGGAAGAAAAACGTTCGCTTGAGGATACTTTCCTACAAATGACCGCAGAGGAGAGAGTGATATGATTGGAAAACTCATCCGTACTGACTTTATGAAAATAAGAAGAAAAGGAATTTGGTTTTTAGCAATTTTAGGTCCCTTCGGTGTTGTAGCGTTACAGATGGTTAACTATGGTTTACGAAAAGATTGGTTCATCCAACAGGATACCTTTAGCTGGTTTTATTATGTGCGAAATGTAAGTGCATTTACACCTTTTGCTCTAATTCTCGGTATTGTGATATTGGCATCATTTATGGCAAGTATTGAAAATGAGACAAATGCTTGGAAGCAATTAATTGCATTACCAGTTTCAAAGTGGAGTGTCTATTTATCCAAATATACGACTATAGGATTATTATTGGTATTTGCAACTTGTCTACTAACTGTATTTTCTTTAGGTTTTGGTGTTTTATTAGGTTTAGGGGGAGAGATTCCATATTTAGACCTAATTAGATATTGTTTTTACCCTTTATTTGCGGCATTACCAATTCTCGGCTTACAGTTGTGGATAGCTTTAGTTTTTCAAAATCAAGGGTTTCCCATAACAATCGGAGTATTTGGGGTTATCATGTCATATATGGCCTACTTTTTACCAGATTGGTTGATTTGGAAATGGCCTTCTTTGGATAACCAGTGGGATGAACCATTATTAAATGTGTGTATGGGATTAGTGGTTGGTTTAGGTATCTATTTATTTGGAATGCTTGATTTTATAAGAAGGGATGTGAAGTAGTTGTTTAGCTTATTACAATCAGAATGGTTTAAATTAAGAAAATCAAATGTCATATATATTTTATTTGCTGGTCCCTTAATTGGCTTACTAATTGGTTTATTAGGGAATGATAATGTTTTTCCAGATGAAGTAAACCAATGGGGTGGATCATTGCTAATGATGAATTTGACCTATGCGTTATTATTTCTGCCATTAATAACAGGGGTTCTTGCTGCTACTGTTTGCAGGTATGAACATCAAGCGGGAGGTTGGAAACAACTGTTGTCTTTACCAGTAACTAGAGGAAAGGTGTTTATAACAAAGTATTTACTTTTGATATTTTTAGTTTTGGCTATTCAACTATTATACCTTGGATCTGTATTTTCAGTTGGGGTAATCCATGGTTATACTGATTCTTTTCCAATGGATATAGTGTGGAAAAGTATATTAGGTGGTTGGATTGCGACGTTTCCACTAGTTGCATTGCAACTATGGATGTCTCTGTTATTTAAAAGCTTTGCTGCACCTTTTGCGGTAAATGTTATTTTTACGCTTCCAACAATCTTAGCGATCAATTCGGAAAAGTTCGGAGCATATTATCCTTGGGCACAGCCAGTTCTTATGATGAATGTTGGCGAAGATTCCAATAATGTTTTTTTCATTCCATGGGAACAACTGATAACTGTAGTTGGTGGTAGTTTTCTATTGTTTTTTATTGGAGGTTATATCTACTTCCGACAAAAAGCTGTATAGTTTTTTACCGGTCATGCATATAGGAGAGAGAACATGAAGAAAAAGAAGCTATGGATATTTATTAGAAACTGTATATTGTGTATTATTAGTATTTTCGCCTTATGGGTATCTTTTCACCACGTCATGACAGCCTTTGAAAAAAAGAAATATTCTCCAATAGGTGAACTCGTAGAAGTAGACGGTAAGAACATGCATGTTTATACCAAAGGAAAGGGGGACAACCCAATTGTATTATTAAGTGGATTAGGGACTCCAGCACCTATGTTAGATTTTGAGCCTTTAATTGACGAAATGGCAAAACATCACCAGGTAGTGGTTGTTGAACCATTTGGTTATGGTTGGAGTGAAATAACTGACAAGAAAAGAACAGTGGAAAATATTGTGGAAGAGATTCGATTGGCACTTCAAAAATCTAATATCGATGAACCTTATACTCTCATGGCCCATTCCATTTCTGGAATATATAGTATGTACTTTGCTAATCAATATCCTGATGAAGTCAGTGCAATCATAGGAATTGATGCTACACTACCCAAGGCTACAGAGTATTTTGATGAAACACCTTCATCACCACCGGGAATTTTACGGTTTGTGGCAGTAACAGGGATTACAAGGTTGGCAACATACGTACTTGAAGAAGACATTGTACCGATAGCAGAAAGTGGCACATATTCCGAAGATAACTTACATATGATGAAAGCTATAACCGCTTGGAAGGGATATAACAAGAACGTAATGGATGAAGCAAATGAGATAGAACATAATATAGAGAAAACAAAGTCTATGGCGTTCCCATCTAATTTACCAGTCTTATTTTTTACTACAAAAGAAGATGAGCTGACTGATAATGGAAAAAACAATATTACTTTTTATCAAACACAATTAACTAAGAATACATCTAGTACCATCAAAACATTTGATGGACACCACTATCTTCATTGGACTCATTATAAGGCCATAAGTGAATACTTGAATGAATTTATCTCGAATATAAACGAGTGAGTGTAATATTACATGTTTTTATAAGGGATGAAAGCTATGAAGATATAATGAATCGTATCTGTACTATTCATTCAAAGACTGTTAGAATTACTCCCATCTAGCTCTAACAAACAAATAGGGAATCCCACTAAATGATGTATTGAGATTTCAGATTTGTAGATATGTGATTACTGGTTAGAAAATACTTTTTTAAAAAACAGGTATCTTTTAACGTAATATCGTGTTATACTATGATTAACTCATTGATGTTCGTGTTAGCAATACAAGATTTATGTAATAACTTTCTAGTGGTTATCTTCGTCTTGAATTATTATCTTGAACTGAAATTAGTAATATTTGTGCATTAGCACATGGAGGTTTTTTAGATGAACAAAGGTTCAGTAAAATGGTTTAACGCAGAAAAAGGTTTTGGATTTATCGAAGTTGAAGGTGGAGACGATGTATTCGTACACTTCTCAGCAATTCAAGACGAAGGTTTCAAAACTCTAGAAGAAGGTCAACAAGTTTCTTTCGAAATCACTGAAGGTAACCGTGGACCACAAGCAGCTAACGTTACTAAATTATAATAACAAGAAAACTCTTCTCATTGTGAGAAGAGTTTTTTTGTTATTATTTTCCTTTGACAATTTGATAAACTTCTTTGTATTCCTCAAAATCTAACACTTCAATTGCACCTGACCAATGAAGAACTGTTCCGACGAAATCTCGGATATCTAAGTCTTGCATTTCATAGGTTTCACCTTCATTTACACTTCCAGTGGCATTTTCGATAAAAGTAACCTTATACCCTCTGTCATATGCTGATATAGCTGTATACATACAGCAAAACTCTGTATTAAATCCAGTGATGAAAAGTTGTTCAACACCTAAATCGTTTAGTAAACTACTAAGATTTGTTTTGAAAAAGGCACTAGGTGAGTCTTTTTCCACAACATAATCCGCATAAACCTTTAATTTAGGGTATATATTCGATCCTTCTAAGTCACGATGTAGTGGATTTTCATCCTGCTTGTCAAAATGCTGAACAAAAATTACAGGATTGTTAGCTTCTTTGAAATCTTTAATTGTATGTTCAATTAATTCGAGTTCTTGTGTAAAATCTTTAAAATTAACTATTCCATTTTGTACATCTATTACGAGTAATGCTTTTTTCATATGATATTTCCTCTCTTCTTCTTATTTTTTAAATAAAGAAGATTTGTTGTACATTGGATGATACCCCCTACCTTGCTTCATGCAAAAACTGTTACCCGTATATTTCTAGATATTAGGACTAAAATCCTGCTTTTTTCAGAAAAGATTTCCAAATGAGGAACTGTTTGACTTTTTTTGCTCATAGGTGCGCATTAAAATACCATGGTATCTTCTATCGGTTTGCTAGATAAAATAGTATAATGATAGAATACAAACGCTAAATATTCATATAAGTCATTCAGTTCATGGTAGAGAAGAGTGGATAAGAATGCGTTCAGAAAGAGAGATGTTTGATGTAATTCTACATGTAGCAAAAGAAGATAAGCGAATAAGAGCAGTATACATGAATGGTTCTAGGACAAATCCTAATGTACCAAAAGATATTCCAAGATTATGATATCGTTTATGTTGTGACAGATGTTAATTCTTTTATTGATGATAGCAATTGGATAAATCAGTTTGGGGATTTATTAATGCTGCAGGAACCAGAGAAAATGGACAAGTCACTTGGATGTAAAGTTGATTTGAATTAAAATTATGGATATTTGATGTTGTTTACAGATGGGAACCGCATAGACTTACATTTGAAATCTAAGGATTACATGTTTGCTACATATAAATCTGATAGTCTAACTACTCCTTTATTAGATAAGGACGTATGTTTACCTGAAATCTCCCCGGCAAGCGATAAGGATTACTGGACGACAATGCCAAAAGAAGATCAGTATTTTAGTACGTGTAATAACTTCTGGTGGGGTATGCAGAATGTCGCCAAAGGAATTTGGCGTGAAGAACTCCCCTATGCAAAACAGATGTTCGAATTAAATATACGTCCAGGTCTAAATCAGATGGTTTCTTGGTGGATTGGATTGCAACATGAATTTGAAGTGTCACCAGGAAAAATGGGAAATTATTTTGAGAACCTTTTGCCAATTAAGTATTGGGACATGTATCGAAAAACCTACTCAGATAGTGATTATGAAAATACTTGGGAAGCAGTATTTATCGCTTGTGATTTGTTTAGAGTGTTGGCAACAGAGGTGGCCAAACGTTTATCTTTTGACTACTTACATTACGATGAACACAATATGACGGAATATTTAAAGGGAGTAAGAACGTTATCAAAGGATGCTAAAAGAGTATTATAAATAGAAATTGATTAATGGTAGGGGATAATTAATGATTTCTTTTGTTAAAAAGATAGACATAGAACAACAAAAAATCGATAAGAAAATATTTAATTCTAATATAGAATATAACCAAATTGCCTATGACAAGAAATATTTAGTTACTAAGGACATTGAGCTTCAGTATGAAGAAGCGGCAACTATGAAATTAGAAAGATACATAGTACAACTAGATTCTAAAGATATTGGAATTATTGAATATGGTATGTCTAGCCCACGAGCCGGAAGACCTTGGTTAAGTTTATTAATAATTGATAAAAAATATCAAGGACTTGGTTATGCAAGAGATACATACATAAAATATGAAAATATAATGAGGAATAATCAAGTGGATATAATTCAAATTGCCGTTCATGCTACCAATTCCAAAGCATTGGAGTTCTGGAAGTCAGTAGGATTTTCAAAATATGATGAAAGATATTTTGAGGAAAAGTATTTTTATAGTATGGAGAAAAGGTTATAGTGAAGAACAATCATAATATATGTTTTTTACAAAATTAGTGGTTGTTTTCTAATGTTCAACAATTGTTGATATTTACTCGAGAAAAAAATGACAAGAAATGATACAATAGTATAAGTACAATAAGGGAAAATAGTCTTAATAAATGCGGGCTATAAGAAGGGAAATTTTTACGGAACATGAGTAAATTCAAGGAAATTAAATCAACTTTAGAAAAAACGGTTAAAATTGGAATTGTTAAATCCAATCTTGTTCCTATGTTTGCGGGCTTAACATTAGCAATGTTTACATATGATTATGACCTTACCGATAAAATACCTGAAATGATTTTTGCTACACTAGGTACTGCTTTAATCATTGCAGCAGCGGGTGCATTTAACAACTTATATGATCGAGATATTGATATGATTATGGAAAGAACTAAAGTAAGACCAACTGTAACAGGTGATGTTAGTTTTAAAATGACTCTTTGGCTAGGGATTATCATGACTGTATTAGGTGTGGGAAGCTTAGCCTTAACGACTTGGGTTGCTGCTTTCTTAGGTTTTTTAGGGTTATTCTTATATGTTGTTCCTTACACAATGTGGACAAAAAGAAGAACTATTTGGAATACAGAAATTGGAAGTCTGTCTGGTGCTGTACCTCCATTAATTGGATGGGCAGCAGTTTACCCGGATATTTCACACCCTGCTCTACTTGGTCTTTTTGTTATCGCAATTCTGTGGCAGATGCCTCATTTTTATGCGATTGCAATTCGTAGACATGATGATTATAAAGCCGCCAACGTTCCTATGCTTCCGGTTGTAAAAGGTATTAAGAGAACATATTATCAAACTAATATTTACTTAATTATTATGATGTTGGCAAGTTTTTTGTTAGGTTCATTAAGTATAGGTCTAATGCTAGTTGGTTTGCTTCTTGGAGGATTATGGCTAATTATTAGTGTTGTTGCTTTTCGTCAAGATAATTCAAAGAAATGGGCAAAAACCTTATTTATTTATTCACTTTTATATATGACTGTGATGTTCTCAACCATTATCATATATTCGCTAATGGGAATAATATTTAACCTATAAATTAAAAAGAAAAAGTTCAACGAGAGCTTTTTCTTTTTTTACGTAAAATTAATATATTCATTTAGGAATTTCTAGGGTCGGAATAAAATGAGGAATAAGTAGTGTTATGAAGAATATATTTTGAGACTTTTGAATTGATTTTACGAAATATAAAGTAGAATTAAATGGAATTATGTCATTAGTGCATATTAATCCAATTTCATGCATGACTTTTTCATTATTTTTCTTTCCTTCCATGGGAAAGTTAGGGTGTGGTGGGTTGGAACTATATAGATAAAGTCTATATAAATCCTATAAATATGAGAGGTATTACGATAAAAAATAATTCTTTGGACTCAATTGAGAAATGTAACGGCTTAGGAATAAATATTCATTTTGTAAATATTCTGAAAACCGTTGCAAAATTCGACAGAATATGACAATCTCGATAGCTTATAGTTGATTACAACAACTAGACTAGCATCTTAGAAACCAGACATGTTCTTACTTTGTTAAGAAAGGAGGCAAGTGTGGTTTTTTTGTTTATCAAAATTTGTTGGGGGAGGAATATTCTTGAAGAGAAGAAGACTGGCAAGAAGGTTTAGTATTATTGCTACAATCTTAATGGTTTTCTCATTATTCATACCGGCGTTTGCTGGTGCACAGCCTAATGCTTCACCACATACTTCTTTAGTAAATTCTAAAGAGGTTGTAAAAGCTAAAATGGCAAATGACTTAATGAGTGATTTTGAAAAAGATGAGGAAGTCACATTTTTAATTAAGTTTAAAGAAAAAGCTGATCCAATGAAGATTGCAAAGGAATCCCTTGCAAAAGCTCAAAATGCGAAACTTTCAGCTTATAATCAAGAGTTAGTTCAACGTTCGGCAGTAATCTCCGAACTAAAGGCAACAGCTATTTCATCACAACAAAATGTAACAAAGTATTTAGAAGAAGAAGTTAAAAATGGAAATGCTAAGGACATTAAAGAATTTTATGTAGTAAATGGTATGGCAGTTACTGCTACTAAAGAAGTAGCGGAAAAGATTGCTAGTTTCCCAGAAGTAGAAAAGATTTTACCAAACGAAAAACGTCAATTATTTAAAGGGTTTGCAGCGGAAGAAGCTCCAAAGGCCCAACCACAAAACATTGAGTGGAGTGTTGACAGAGTAAATGCTCCAGCTGTTTGGGGATTGGGAATTGATGGAGCAGGTACTGTTGTAGCGAATATCGATACTGGAGTTGAGTGGGAGCATCCAGCACTAAAAGAAAAGTATCGTGGTTACAACGCTGCAACTGGTGCCGTTGATCATACTTACAGCTTTTTTGACCCGGTAAATGGACAAACTAGTCCATACGATATTGATGGTCATGGAACACATACTATGGGTACTATGGTTGGTAGTGAGCCTAATGGGGCGAACCAAGTTGGTGTGGCACCTGGTGCAAAGTGGATTGCTGTACAAGCATTCACGGCAGATGGTGCATATGATGCTGACCTATTAGCCGCTGCAGATTGGATTATGGAGCCAGGTGGAGACTATACAAAAGCACCAGATGTCGTTAACAACTCTTGGGGTGGTGGCTCAGGTATTGATGAGTGGTATCAAGATGTTGTAATTGGTTGGCGTGCTGCGGGTATTTTCCCAGCTTTTGCAGCAGGTAATACAACATTATTTAATCCTGGTGGTCCTGGTTCAGTTGCAACTCCTGCAAACTATCCTGAATCATTTGCCGTAGGTGCAACAGATAGTAATGATATGCTAGCTAACTTCTCCTTAAGAGGCCCATCTCCGTATGGTGAAATAAAGCCAGAAGTTTCTGCACCAGGAGTGGCAGTACGTTCATCTGTACCAGGTGGTAGCTATGCTAGTTATAACGGAACTTCTATGGCAACTCCAGCAGTAGCGGGAGTAGTGGCATTATTGAGATCAGCTAATTCTAGCTTATCTGTCGATGACATTGAACAATTATTGATAGATACAGCCAATCCGAGAACAGATGCTGAATATCCTGAAAGCCCAAATAATGGTTACGGACATGGTATTGTCGATGCTTTTGCAGCAGTATCAACTGTTGCAGATGGTCTGGGTTCCGTTCAAGGTCAAGTAACGATGGATGGGGAAGACACAGAAGCGCCTGTGTTTGAGCATGTTGCTCCGACTGAAACTTATGCTGGTCTAGATTTAGAGTTGAGCGTAAGTGTAAGTGACAATGTAAGTATTACATCTGTACAATTGCAAGTTGGTGATCAATTATTAGATGCTAAGCGTGTTTCAGGTAATTTCAAAGCTGGAGATTATGAAATTACAGTTCCAGCTGACATGTTAGAAGTTGGCACGTTTACTTATAACTGGGTTATTAACGATTTTGGTAATAACGAAGTAAGTAGTGATGAATACAACATTGAAGTAAAACCAGGTATTACTAATGGTTACTTTGATGACTTCGAAGCAAATCCAGTTGGCTGGCAACATCTTGGATCTAACAACGTTTGGGAGTGGGGTACTCCAGAATCTGGTCCTGGTGAAGCGTATTCAGGCGAAAACTTGTTTGCTACAAATTTAGCAGGTCCATATGCAAGTAGTATGGATGCACACTTAGTAATGCCTCCTATTGATGTACCAGCTGATGAAGATTCTTACTTACAATTTAAGAGCTGGCATAACTTTGAAATTAGTTCAACTGGTAGAGCTTATGATTATGGTAACTTAGTAATATCTACAGATTTAGAAAATTGGACAACACTAGATGAATTTGTAGGGGCTTCTAATGGATGGAGTAATATCGAAGCTGATTTACGAGACTACCAAGGCCAACGTGTATATATCGGTTTCTATACGTACTCTGATGGTAGTGTAACAAGAGATGGTTGGTATATTGATGATGTTGCACTAACAAATGCATCTCAATATAGTAATGATGAAGTACCTCCAACATTTGAACATACACCACCAGGACTTGCTTATCAAGGCATGCCATTAAGCATAAGTGTCACTGTTCAAGATGATCTACTAGTTGGTGGAGCTACTCTTAACTTCTTAGATGGAAATGGTGAGTGGCAAGAATTAGAAGCTGAACTTGAATCTGGCAGTGATTTAGAAGGAAGCTTCTCTGTTCTAGTTCCAGGCGAACACCTTTCTGGAGATACTTTCACTTACAAATGGGTTGTTAGTGATTATGCTGGAAATACAGTTGAAAGTGAAGAGTACTCGCTTACTCTAAGTGACGGTATTTCAGTAGGATACTCAGAAGACTTTGAAAATAATCCACAAGGCTGGAATCTAATTGGTGGTAATAACGTTTGGGCACTAGGTGAACCAACTTCAGGACCGAATGAAGCAGTTTCTGGTGTGAATGTTTATGCTACTAATCTAGGTGGAGAATACCCAGCTAGTATGGACGGCACTTTAGTGATGCCGGTTGTAAGTATACCTGAAGAAGGAGCATTCTTGCAGTTCAAGAGTTGGCATGAATTCGAGCAATCTTCTACTGGTAGAGCATGGGATTATGGTCAAGTAGTAATTTCAACAGATATGGTTGAATGGGCAACTGTAGCAGAATTCCACGGAAGTGCAATGGAATGGCAAGATGCTGAAGTAAATCTATCAGATTATGCTGGCCAATCTGTATACGTTGGTTTCTATGGATACTCTGATGGTAGCGTGTCAAAACTTGGATGGTATATTGATGATGTTGCATTATCAGATACATCTTTAAATCTTGCTAACAATCCAGCAAGCAGTAAAATTAGTAAGCAAGATGATGCAGCTGAAAAAGAAAAAGAAGCAGCATTAGAGAAGTCTAGTGATTCTAAAAATATTGTAGCCCAACCTACTAAAGAAGATGCTGCATCCTTAAATCCTGCAGCTAATCAAGTTAGTGGATTGCCATTAGGAGCTACTGTTTCTGTATTAGAAAATGGGCGTTCTGTTTCGACAAACCCACAAGATGGTTCGTATGCATTAACACTTCCATCTGGTGACTACACATTAGTTGCAGAAACGTATGGTTTTGCTTCACAGCAACAAAGTGTAACGGTTGTTGAAGATGAAACAGCCACAGCAAATTTTGTACTTGAAGAACTACCGAAAGCTACCGTGTCTGGTACTGTAACAAGTGAAAAGTCTGGTAACCCTATTGCGGGAGCTACACTATTACTTGTTGAAGATGCTAACGTTGAACCGGTTCAAACAGATGAGAACGGAAACTTCTCTATAACAGCTTATGAAGGAACATATACTATTAAGGTTCTTGCTCAAGATTACTATGGACAAGAGCTTGAGGTAACATTTGATGAAGATAAGTCATTAGATATTGCTTTAGAACCATTCTTTTCTATTCCTGGTGGAGAAATTGGATATGACGATGGAACAGCTGAAAATGCTCGTGCATTCTATGATGCAGGTAATGGATGGGCAGTTAAAATGTCTCTTCCAGAAGGAAAAGAACAAGCAATTGTTACGGATGGTGTGTTCCAATTCCATGGTACTGACTGGCCAGTTCCAGGTGGAACAGGATTTGCGGTAGAAGTTTGGAGTGCTGGTGAAGATGGAATGCCTGGAGAAAAATTAGCAGGACCGATTGAAGCAGAAGCAATTCGCGACTTGAATCAGCCAACAGTTGTTGATTTAAGTGAACATAACATTCAAGTAAATGGCGACTTCTATATGGTTTATATTCAGACAATCGCCAATCCTAATGCACCAGGATTAGCAACTGATGAAAGCAGTGCAAATGCTGGAAGAAGTTATCAATTAGTTGGTGGAGCTTGGTCAAAATCTCCAACAGCTGAAGGTAATTATATGATCCGTGCACGTGTTGCATATGGAGTCGGGGACCCAGTCATCACTTCTCCAACTAATGGTGAATTCACAAACGAAGCTGCAGTAACTGTTGAAGGTACTGCGTCTCATTCCACAACTCTGAGCCTATTAAACAATGGTGCAGAAGTTGGAACAGCTGATGTTGGTGATGATGGAGCATTTAGCTTTGATATCGAATTAGCAGAAGGTGAAAATGAGCTCCAAGCAGTAACAATGGTTAACGGTGAAGAAGCTACTGAATCTGAAACTGTAACAGTTACTCTTGACACCATTGCACCAGAGGTAACTCTCGCAAATCTTAAAGATGGTGACCGAACAAATCGTGAAACATTAACTGTTCAAGGTACAGTAGCTGATGTTAATCTTGCTTCCCTAACAGTTAATGGCCAGGAAGCTTCAGTTGAAGCAGGACTATTCTCGAAACGCATTTTACTTGATGAAGGTGAAAATACGATAGAAGTAGTTGCAACTGATGCTGCTGGTAATGTGACAACTAAGGTGGTAACGGTAGAAGCGGACTTCACTGCTCCGGAAATCGAAAATGTAACACCAACTGAGGACAAAGAGCTTCAAGCAGGTGAGACAGTAATGATTACTTTCGACAGTGAATCTGGATTAGACACATCATTTGTTGTTCATATGCCTTTAACAAATATGAAAACTTCCAATGTAACAGAGCTTCCAATGGTTGAAACAACGGAAGGTCACTATGTTGCATATTGGACAGTACCAGGTGGAATTGAAGCAGAAGGAGCAGTTATTGAAGTCATTGCAGCGGATGACTTCGGTAATGAATCTCGAGCACAAGCTACTGGTAAATTAAATATTACTGATGGTAGTGGTGATGAAGAAGACAATCACCCTGGCAAAGGTAAGGGTAAAGATAAAGGCAACAATGGTCCAGGAAATGGAAAGGGTAAAGCAAAAGGAAAGAACTAAGCTTATCCTTACCAGTAAAAAGGCGCAGATAGCTATTAAGCTACTGTGCCTTTTAAAATTTCTCAAAAAGAACTTGTATGAAATTGTTCATAAAGACCTTTTGTCGAAAGTTTATAGAAAGAAGTGATTGAATTTTCCGGTGGGAGTCACTATAATAAGTCTATCTTGTTAGATTATTTCAAAGTACATGAGGTGCAAATCATGGAAGTTAATATTGGCCCGCGTATGGTAAAGACGGGTCTTGCGGTTGCTTTGACTCTACTATTAACAGATATACTTAATCTAGATTTAGAGATTGTAGCAGCAATTGCTGCTGTACTCGCCATGCAACCTTCTATCATGCGGTCTTATGCCTATATCAAAGAAGTTGTTTTTTCCAACAGTATAGGTATTATTTTCGCTTTAGGAGGATTCTTTTTACTAGGAAGTCACCCTCTTTCTGTTGGGGCTGTTGTAATCATCTCAATTGCTATAAATATAAAACTAGGACTTAACAAGACTGTAAGTTTAACAGTTTTAACAATTATTACCATGATGCTAGGTGGGGATAATGGTATTAATTATCTTTACATCCTTGAGCGTTTGTCACTTGTTACAATCGGGGTTTTAGCTGCATTTGTCATTAATGCTTTAGTTATGCCTCCAGATCACAAGAAGATACTATTTAATATGATTAAAAAAGCTAATGATCAAACTAATTTTATATTACGTGTTATTTCTAACAAAACAATGAATGTACCACAAATGAAAGCAGAGGATCAAGATGCAGAAAAATTGATAAATGATGCTAAGAATTATTATGGGATTATTTCCGATGAGCGTAATCGATTGTTTATTCGGAAACGTCTAAGCTTTTTCCGAAACATTATTATTTATAAGCATATGATCCAAGTTTTAAGTAAGAAACATACTCTAATTCGTGAGTTAGAAAAGAACTTTAATGAAATTGAAGTAATGCCAAGCAACAAGTCACAACTGATTAAAAAATTAGTTCTTGAGATAAACGCCTATAGTGAAAATATCTTGCTTTTATACGAAGATAAAATAATTCTAGATAAGGATTTACAAAAGGAAACCAAAGCAGCGATGCAAGTAACCATTAATAATTTAATTGATGAGTTACAGGGCGCAGAGTTTTCCAAATGGGCGATAGTTTTCCCGATAGCTAATAGTATCATTGAATTGTTTTTTGAATTAAATAAATTAGAGCGTTTTGTAAGACTGAAAGAAAGTAACAAAACTACGAGTAAATAAATCTGAGGCTTGCCCAATCTGCTAAAGGGTAGCCTCGTTTTTTTGCTTACATAGAATATATTTCTTCCAGGTAAGCCCTTATGGATGCTAATTCAAGAAGTGCTTGTTTAGAGTCTTCGCTTTTAATGGCTGCGGAAAGTCTCGATATCGCTTCGTTCATACCCTCGTATTCTGCTTCATCACCTAATAGTTGTAGCTTCCAATCGTTCTTTTTATATAAATTCTTCATATCCTTTAGTAGTAAATTAGCATTATGCCAATCTTCTTTATTTAATTCCACCTCCAAAGACTGTATTTTATCAAAAAAATAATCACCTCCGATTGGCTCTGTACATCCTGCAAGAAACATAAAAGATAAAAGGAAAATAGTAATCGTTTTTTTAAACATAAACATCCTCCGTATTTGCATGTTATTTCTAGATTGTCCAA
Source organism: Paucisalibacillus algeriensis (assembly GCF_000577245.1). Classification (GTDB taxonomy): domain Bacteria; phylum Bacillota; class Bacilli; order Bacillales; family Amphibacillaceae; genus Ornithinibacillus. The sequence continues at coordinate 34,860 of NZ_CBYO010000022.1, read as the reverse complement.
TACTATAAAATGCTTACATATTTTTACTTAGCAGATTTAAAAGTACCAATTTCTATCGCCCGTATAAATACAACTATGGCCTCGTTTAACTAAAGCGAATGCCTAGTTCCCTAATAGTTTGGAGGATGGGCATATGCCTGAGTTTTTACTGACAATAACTCGTTCATTCATTGCGTTTTTATTGTTGCTCATATTGGCTCGAATAATGGGAAAAAAACAAATCTCCCATTTAACGTTCTTTGATTACTGCGTAGGAATTACGATAGGGTCAATTGCTGCAAGTATGGCTGTTGATCAAAATATTAAGATATCAAATGGCTTGATTGCGCTTATGGTATGGGGGTTCATTCCACTAATTCTAGGGTTTATAGGGTTAAAGTCAAAATGGTTTCATCAACTGACAGATGGAAAAGCCGATTTGCTTATAGAAAAAGGAATGATTTTGGAACGAAATTTAAAGAAAAATCAATTAGCCGTCGAAGAACTAATGTTGCTATTACGAGAAAAGAATGTCTTTAATATTGCAGATGTAGAAATGGCAGTTTTGGAAACAAATGGACAGTTAAGTGTTCTATTGAAGTCAGTTAAGCAGCCTGTTACATCAGAACAGCTAGGTGTACCTGTTGAATCAGATCATGGACCAACTATCGTCATTTCTGATGGTCAGGTCATGAAAAATAGTCTAAATCGATTAGGTTACACACATGAATGGCTTGTTGCTGAAGTATTGAAGCAAGGAGCATTCGAGATTAATGATGTTTTTCTAGCACAAATTGATTCAAAAGGAAATGTGTATGTTGATTTGTACGCGGATAATCTTAAACGAGAACCTATAAAGCAGCGGCCATTAATTGCGTCAACTCTAAAAAAGCTACAGGCTGATTTTGAGAGTTACGCCCTACAAACTCAAAACCCGGCAGCTAAAGAAATGTATACAAAACAAGCAAATAACCTACAACACGTCATAGATAATATTTCACCCTATTTAAAATAGGTCCGAAGCATCGATAAAATAGAGGAGTGAATAACATGAGAAAATGGTTGGTTTCTTTGATACCAATAGTTATTGTACTAATGTTTAGCACACCTACTTTTGCCTTTGAGGAAACAAAAACTAAATATTTCGGTGTTGGGGCAACAGTTGAGGAAGTAGAACAGGCAACTTTTATAGTTAGGACAAAAGGTGAGGGGACAGGGGAAGGGTTTGTTTTTACTCCTGAGGAAATTAATACCGATGATAAGATAACCTTTCAAGTTAGTATAGAAGGGAAAGGTTCTGTTTTTATAAAGCTAGTGGAAATGGATGCAAATGGTAAGTATATAAAAGAACACAGTTCACCAATGATTCTATTAACTAGTGATTGGAAAGAATACCATATTACTGCCAAATTAAGTAAATCAACTGATCAAGTTGATGTTTTAGTTATTACAGATGGAACCCAACAAACCGAATTTAAGTTTCGAGATGCAAATATTTTAAAATAACCTATCGAACTGCCCAACGTATTTTCAAAAAGGCAGTTCGATTATTATTTTTTCTAAATTATAATTTCTAAACCATCCTCCGCAATAAAAAAACCTCTTTTTAAGAGTTCTTTTCTCTCTTGCCCATCTGGATCAATGGTTGGGTTTGAATGATTTAAATGGGTAAAATATATAGTTGTTTGCGATGTTAAATGTTGAAGCTTTTCCATTGTTGTTGTCATTAATGGGTGTGGAATTTCTCCAATATCGCGCTTTATATGGCTTAAATCCTTAGGAGAATGAAAAGTACCATCTAACAAGCAAATGTCTGCTTTTTTACAAGCTTCAACAATATCTAGATCCCATTCCTCCCATTGATCAATATCAGGTATATACAGCACTCTCTTATTTGGTCCGTTGATCCAAAAAGCGAACGTCTCAGAAAATTCATTACGATGCGGGACTAATATAGGTGTGACAGTAAATAAACTATCAACATGTATCGGTTCATTATTTTTTAATTCCTTAATTAATATATTACTGAGCTTTGTCAAAAGACTCCAAGGAGCGTTATTGACAAGTAAGTTTTTCATTTTAGTTCCAGCAAATACAGGAACATGTTTCGAATTGATTCCTTCTTTTCCTAACAGTAATAGACCAGGTAGATGCCCCATATGGGCATGAGTAAGAAAGATGTTCCGCATTATTTTGCCCTCAAGGTGATACTTCAATTGAACCTTCCCCATTTGTTCTTTTAAATCAGGTGTAGCGTCAATTAAATGCCACTCTTTCTCTTGGGGTAAGACAATCGCAAGAGCTGAAGCTGTACGTCTGAAATTCGGATCTTTTATCGCACACTTACAATTCTCACAAAAACAATTTGGATGCGGAAGACCGCCATCTTGTGCGGTTCCAATGATAGATAGGATAACTTTACTCATAATACTTGCTCTCCTTTACCTAATAGTGATTCCTTCTTATAGTCTTTCTTTGATATCGTCCATCCAGTGAATCCAAATAATATATTGATTAAAGGTACCAGGAATGCAAAGAACGAATAAGGAATAAATTCTCCTGGATTTAGCCCGAAAATACCTGCTGCGAATACTGCCGGAACTCCCCAAGGTACTAAATTAATGCCGACTGTGCCTGCGGATTCGACCGCACGTGATAGATTTTTTGTATCGATTCCCATGTCTTTATACTTATCAACGAAAGTTCTAGCAGGTAGGATAATAGCTAAAAACTGAGCTCCAGTTGCGAATGCAATCATAAAAGTTGCCAACACCGTTGAAGCTATTAAAGATCCTGTTTTTCTAACCTTCATCATGATTTTTCTCGTTAACACATGAAATGCTCCAGAACTCTCCAATACGCCACCAAGAGCAGTTGCCAGTATTAACATAGCAATGGTTCCTAACATCGATGTTAAACCTCCGCGATTTAATAAGGAGTTGATTGCAGGAACATTAGATTCTCCTGAAAATCCACTAGTCATGGTTTGGATTATAGTTGATACGGATATTCCCTGAATTGTAACTGCTAAAAGGGCACCTAATAAACTGACTGTAATAAGTGTTGGTATAGCAGGTAATCGTTTAATCATAAGTACGACAGTAAGTATCGGCATTAATAACAGGAGTGGATGAATAACAAAAATAGTATCTAAACCATTTTTAATATTTGTAATAGTTGTTTCATCTGTGATCCCATTACCAGAATCGGTATTGCTCACAATCCAAAATAGAATAAGTGAAATAGCAAAAGCAGGGAGCGTATCCCAGAGCATGTGTTTTACATGGCTAAATAAATCTGTATCAGCCATTGCTGGTGCTACATTAGTTGTATCGGAAACAGGAGACAGCTTATCACCAAAAAAAGCTCCAGAAATGACTGCACCGGCAACAAGTCCCGCTGGAAAACCAAGACCTTCTCCGATAACCATGAATGCGAGTCCTATAGTTGCAATAGAAGTAAACGAGCTACCAAGTGTAACAGCAACAATACCCGTAACCAATGCAACAATAGGAACAAAGATTTCTGGTTTAATAATTGTAAGTCCATAGTAGATGATCGTTGGTATTACACCACTTGCTATCCAAGACCCTATAATGGTTCCGATGATTAATAGAATAAATACTGCAGGTAGTGCCCTACTAACACCGTTTACCATCATGGTTTGAATTTCATCCCATTTCCACCCACATAAATATGATATAAGTCCTGCAGCAATAATTCCAAAAATCAAAGGGAAGTGCATTCCAGCACTCCAAATAAACACTGATAATGATGCGGTAATAATAATTGTAAAAATCGGAAATAAAGCAAGACTAACTGACAATTCCTTTTTCATGTTAAAACACCCTCCTCAATTTTTGGTAAAACAAAAAAAGCCTCCATCCCTCAAAAAGAAGGGACGAAAGCTCCGTGGTACCACCCTGATTAGTAGATTGCTCTACTCACTCAAATAGATAACGGTTAAAACCGGGAAAATCAGCTCCCTATTTGTAATTCGCTTTACATACTCGCCTGATTTGCACCAACCATCAGGTCTCTGATTACAAGTAATGTAAAACTACTAGAATAGTTCATCGCTTTTAGTAATATGAAGTTTTATTTGTGCCGGATATTTGAAATAAATATAAAAAAGCCTTCGTCCTCAAAAGAAGGGACGAAAGCTCCGTGGTACCACCCTAATTAGTAGATTGCTCTACTCACTTAAATAGATAACGGCCGAAACCGGAAAAAATCAGCTCCCTATTTGTAATTCACTTTACACCTTGCTTGGTTTGCAGCAACCACCAAGTCTCTATTTGTCAAGAATGTTAAAGCTACTAGAATAGTTCAATGCATTTCCATCATTAAGTTAAACCAAATCTTAAAATAAATAAAAAAGAATGTCAAGAGAATTATTTTTAAATGAAAATTGTAGTGTTATTCACCAAACTCGTTTTATTCTAATTTTTTATGAAAATTTTCATGCTAATTTCCCTTTTTCACAAAAAACATGGTATTATTTTACTATATTATCAGTAAAATTGAGGTGGGATTGTGGAAATTTTTGTTGCTAGGCAACCTATTCTAACAAAAAATCAAGAAGTATTTGCTTATGAATTACTGTATCGAAATAATAAACATGACAATCTATACACTAGCGTTGACAGTGATCAAGCCACCTCTGAAGTAATAAATAGTTTTTTGCAGATTGGTATTGATGAACTATCTGAGGGGAAGCCCTGTTTTGTTAACTTTACAGAAACCCTATTAGAAGATACAGTACCAACATTTTTGCAACCAAAATTAATAGTGATTGAGATTTTGGAAACGGTAAGACCTACAGAGAAAGTGATTGAAAACTGCAGGATTTTAAAAGGACAAGGCTATAAAATTGCTTTAGATGATTTCGAATTAGCAGAAGGAGATAACAATACTAGTAAACTAATTTCACTCGCTGATATTATTAAAATTGATATCCAAAAAACAAGTCGTTCTGAACAATTAAGAATCATGAATAAATTGCAAAATAGAAATATTGTCTTTTTGGCAGAGAAAGTGGAGACAAGGGAAGAGTTTGAGCGGTGTCTGAAAGATGGATACTCCTTTTTCCAAGGCTATTTTTTTAGTAAACCAGTTATTCTTTCAACAAAAGATATTCCAGTGCTTAACCACAATTTATATATCATTATTTCTGAACTATCTAAAGAAGAACCAGATATTGATAGGATAAGCAACATTATTGAATCAGATGTTTCCTTATCTTATAAGTTATTGCGACTACTGAACTCACCAGTCATAGGTCTTGTTTATAAGATTAAATCTATTAAACAGGCTATTGTCTTGTTAGGGTTAATTGAATTAAGAAAATGGGTGTATGTACTATCATTTCGTGAGCAACTTGAAAGAACAGATCCAATAATTGACGAAGTAATTAAGCTTTGTTTAACTAGGGCAAAAGCAAGCGAACTAATTTCATTATATATTGGTAAAGGAAAAGAAAGCGCTAGCATGTTTTTGATGGGGTTATTTTCGCTTGTGGAACCCATCTTTAAGAAGCCATTAGAAGAGATCTTACAAGAGCTACCACTAGACCAGGAGATTAAAAATACGTTACTTGGTATGGAGACTTCCTTGACACCAGTAAAAAACTTAGTTTTTGCTGCGGAAAAAGGAGAGTGGAGTATAGCGGATCAATTAGTGAAAGAACTTGGATTAAATGCGGATAAGTATAATGATCTATATAAAAAGTCTTTAATATGGGCTAAAGAGGTTATGAATGGAAATGAGATAGTATAATTTTATAAAAAAACTTTGTCAGATGAGACAAAGTTTTTTTTGTATTATTTATCATTGTCATGCTTCCAGTAGGTATCTTGCCCGCTTATGGGACATTGTGGGAACGTATCATTTTGGTTTAAACTCGTTTTTTCGCCAGATTGGCAAATATAAGAACCTGTAACAGGAACACCCTGTCCAGTGCGGTATTCACGATATTCTTTTTCCACAAAAACACCTCCGATATCTATCATTCCCTAGAACAAAACAAATACGCAAAAAGTGTAATTCTAATTTTGCTATTTCTTCAAAGGTATAGTTTTGTTAGATAAATATAACCACTGGAGCAAAAAAAATTGATGAAGACAAACCAGCATATATTGATTGTAGGATTGTTTTATTTTATGTAATGAATATTTTGAACATTTGATGTATACTGTTGAGTGAGCTTGCTCATTTGGTCAGGGGGAATATACGTGAATGTTTATGAATTGGAGATCAAGTTCAAGTCTTCCAAGCTCATAAATTTGAAAGAGGTTATATGGCTAGAACTTGCGAGAAATTGTCAACTCAATGCATTACCACCAAAGGCTAAAGTAGCCATTACTGCTGGAAGTAGAGGAATAGATAATATCGTACTAATTTTAAGAGAGATCGTTAATTATCTTAAAGGCAAAAAATTGCACCCCTTTATTTTACCTGCAATGGGAAGTCACGGTGGAGCAACGGCTGAGGGACAAGTTGAAGTCTTAAAACAACTTGGCATTACGGAAGAAGCATTAGGAGTACCAATTCGGTCATCGATGGAGGTTATTAAACTAGGTACGGTTAACGATAATTTACCTGTTTATATGGATAAGATAGCCTATTTTGCTGATGCTATTTTAGTTGTAAACCGAATTAAGTCACATACAGCCTTTAGTGGAAAGATTGAAAGTGGATTAAGTAAAATGGTTACAGTAGGGATGGGAAAACAAAGAGGAGCTAGTTATATCCATATCCAAGGAGCCGAAAATATGGAAGATAATATCATCAAAGGCTCTAAGTATGCGATAGATAATAGCCCAATATGTATGGGACTTGCTATTGTTGAAGATAGTTATGACCAAACTTCTATAATCCAAGGTGTATCGATAGAAAATTGGCACCATGAGGAAGCTAAACTATTGGAAATATCCAAAAGCTTAATGCCATCATTCCCCGTTGATGAAATCGATTTATTAATTGTCGAGGAAATGGGGAAATGTTACAGTGGAACTGGTATGGATCCTACAATAATTGGGCGTTTGCGTATTGATGGTATGCCGGATCCAAAGAAACCGAAAGTGAAAAGGATTGCTGTTCTCGATTTAGCTGATCAATCCCATGGAAATGCACAAGGTATAGGTCTAGCTGATTTTACAACGGAAAAGCTTTTTTCTAAGGTGGATAGATACGCAACTTATATGAATAGTATTACAAGTACTTTTTTGCGAAGAGCGATGTTTCCGTTTATTTATCCAACTGAAGAGGATGCAATAGAACATGCGCTGTTAAGCCTTGGACCAGGGGTTGATAAGGAAGATGTAAGAATTGTGCAAATTCCTAATACATTACATCTAAGCAGAGTAATTGTATCTGAATCGGCTTTAAAGAAAGTATTGCCTAATGTTAATTATTCTGTTACTAGAAAGTTTGAATTTCTATTTGAAAATGGCAACCTAACTAATAAAATATCGTCTTTGTAAAGGAGAGAGTATATGAAATTAGCAACTATATTATTAAATGGGGAAGAACAGGCAGGTATTGTTTTTTTTGAAGGTTTGTTACCTGTAAAACTATTAAATGAACGGTTAGGTCATAGATGGCCAACTAGTCTTTTCGATCTAATTACACAGCAAAAACTGGAAGAATTAAACCAATTTATCAGAGAAAAAGAAGAAATGATATTATTACATGCATCACTAGATTTAATCCCTCATCATGAAGGCAAATACCGACCTCTATACCGTAACCCAGGAAAAATATGGGGAATCGGGTTGAACTACGTAGATCACGCTTCAGACTTAAATGAAATAGCTCCGAATACAGAACCAGCAAGTTTTATGAAACCTGATACAACAATAATTGGACCAGGTGATCCAATAAAAGTACCACATCAATCACACCGTACGACTGCTGAAGCAGAATTAGGAATTATCATCGGAAAAGAATGTAAGAATGTTTCACCTGAAGAAGCTCCCAGCGTGATTGCTGGATTTACAACCATTATAGACATGACCGCAGAGGATATTTTGGAAAAAAATCCTCGGTATCTTACACGAGCTAAAAGCTTTGATACGTTTTTTAGTTTTGGTCCGCATTTGATTACCGAAGATGAAGTGGAGGATGTGTTAAAACTTCATGTTTCCACTGTCATAAATGGGGAAGTGCATCGTAAAAATAAAGTAGATAATATGACCTTTAAACCTTGGGAATTAGTATCATTTCATTCAGAAGTAATGACATTGAGGCCAGGGGATATTATTTCAACTGGAACACCTGGGGCAATTAAGATTTCGGATGGGGACATCGTGGAGTGCCAAATAGATGGATTCGAAAGTTTAATAAATCCAGTTATAGATTTAAAAAGCACTTAATCAAAAGGGCTGGGACATAACCAAAAACTATAAGGTAAGTTAAAAACTTGAACAATGCTCTGTACTAGCATCGGAAAAATACGCAGACTCCTTGATGAGAGCGCTGTACTTTTCTAGAGCGGGTTTTAGCACTACTTTATAATTAAAAGTTATATCCCAGTCTCAACTAATTAATCGTGAGTACTTTCGGATTACAATATGCTTTATTCTAAATAATTTACATGGAATGGGCTTTCTCGTTCATCACTTTGTGTAGATATCCATTGTTCCGTTGTAAATTCATGAAGTGATCGAATACCACCAAAGCGGCCGATACCAGAGTCTTTTTCTCCGCCGAATGCTATAAGAGGCTCATCATTAACACTTTGGTCATTAACGTGCACCATACCGGTTACTATTTGCTTTGCAACTTCCACACCACGTTCCACAGTTCCAGCGTGAACGGCACCACTTAATCCATATTGCGTATCATTTGCAATATCGATTGCCTCTTGATCACTCCTTGCCTTGATAATGGTTGCTACAGGACCGAACATTTCATTTTGGGCAGTTGCAACATCATTATTTCCGGTTAATATATATGGGTGCATGACATTTCCTTCAACTTTACCTTCTAATACAACTGATGCCCCTTGTGATTTTGCTTTCTCGATATGACTTAAGATAGCTTCTATTGATTTTTTGTTTATGAGTGGTCCAATCAATGTATTTTTTTCCTCAGGATTTCCTACTTTGATCTTCTTTGCGAGAGTTACAAATCTCTCTAGAAACTTATCATGTAGCTTTTCATGAACTACAATTCTGTTAAGAGACATACAAATTTGTCCGTTATGCATAAACTTTCCAAAAAGAGCGGAATTAACTGCGCGATCTATATCGGCATCCTCAAGAACTAGCAATGCATTATTTCCACCGAGTTCGAGAATTGACTTTTTAATTAATCGACCACAAATTTCCCCGATATGGCGACCGACGCCTGTTGAACCAGTGAACGATATAACTCTAGGAATCGGGTGTTCTATCATAATGTCGCCAACTTCTTTACGGTTTGGAACAACAACATTAAATAAGCCTTTAGGAACACCGGCATCTTCCATTACTTTTGCTAAGATAGTCCCACCTGAAACAGGTGTTTGACTATCTGGTTTTAACACAACACCATTACCTGTTGCAAGCGCTGGTGCAACTGAACGCTGAGCTAAGTACATTGGAAAGTTAAATGGTCCAATAACGCCAACAACCCCTACCGGTTTACGGTAAATTCTATTTTCTTTACCGGCTACGAGTGAAGGGATAATTTCCCCGCCCATGCGTAATGGAAATGAAGCAGATTCTTTTGTAATTGCAATAACAAAATCAACCTCAACATTTGCCTTAAGATGAGAAGAACCGCTTTCTTTGATTAGTATATCTACCAGTTCTTCTCGTCTCGATTCAAAGAGTTGGACTGCTTTTTCCATTATTTGTGACCTTTCAAAAGGATTAACTTTTTGCCATTTTTTTTGTGCTTCTTTGGCGGATTCATATGCTTTATTAATATCATCAATACTTGCAGTTTTAATTTGACCTATCAGTTCGCCGCTATATGGGTTATCTACTTTTAGTTCAGTATTACCAGTTCCATCTCTCCATTCACCAGAAATATAATTATTTGTTAACTCGGAATAAAGATTCACATAATCACTCCTAACATAGACGTATACTCTCGCTTAGCGTGCCCATAAAAATAAAACGTAGTAAGCCAAGTGGATAATAATTGACATAAATTTCTTAGAACCTCGGTAAAAAGAGAAGTAAATTATGTTAATATAATAGAAGATTATGAAAAGCGGTAAAGGGGAGAATCAAATGAATCATAGAAATAATATGTTGGTTCCTGCAGGTTTGTTTATTGGCATAGGGATTGGAATGGCAATGGAAAATTTAGTTGCAGGATTGTTCATAGGACTAGGGGTAGGATTTTTGTTCTCAACCATAGTTTACATGATTGAAGCAAATAAGAAATAGTAAAGGTAAGATTAAGGATGATAAAGAAAATGATTAATAGTATTAAATTAGAATTGAAAGAGGATCAAGACTTTTCTTGGTTAGAGAGAATTGGAAAGGTATTTTCAGTATTTGACCAGCAGGATTCTGGTAATATTTGCTTTGGTATTGAAATCAATGGTAAAAGACGTTTTATAAAATATGCTGGAGCAAAGACGAAAAATTCAGCGGTAGAACCTGACATTGCAATCCGTCATTTAAAAAAATCAGTGCGATTATATTCTGACTTAAAACACCCACATTTGGTTGATTTACTGGATTGTTTTGAGACAGAAGATGGATTTGCTCTCCTTTTTGATTGGTTCGATGGAGAAACGTTGCATAATCATTGGGAATTCCCACCACCTTATAAATATGAACATCCTGATTCACCTTATTTTAGATTTAGAAAATTGCCCTTAAAGTATCGATTAGAAGCAATGAATACTATCTTTGATTTTCATGTTCATGTTGAAGAGAATAACTATGTTGCGATTGATTTCTATGATGGTAGTATCTTATATGATTTTAAAAATAATCTAATTAAAATCTGTGATATCGATTTGTATCAAAAGAAACCTTTTTATAACCAGATGGGACGAATGTGGGGATCTTCTCGATTCATGTCTCCGGAAGAGTTTGAACGTCATGCAATCATAGATGAAAGAACCAATGTGTTTAATATGGGGGCTATCTGCTTTGGATTATTTGGTGGTGAATTAAACCGTTCCTTTGACAAATGGGAAGCGTCGAGGTATTTATACGATGTAGCACTTAAAGCAGTTGAAAAGGATAGAAACAAACGTTATTCAAGCGTACAGGAGTTTTACAATCATTGGAAAAGTAATATGGAGCAGGGCTAGAAGCCTTGCTCCATTTGCTTAACTTATTTGACCTGTCCATAGGAATTTATCTCAAATAAATCAATTAACTCAATGTCTTTATGGTTATCTCTAAACCAATTCAAGGCAAATTCATTTCGGAAAAGAACGAGATAATTGTCTTCACGGTCTCGAACTAGCAAATTACGGTCATCAAATAATGATTCTTTTACTTGTTCTGTTTTCAACCAACGTGGAATTCTTTCACCAATAGATTCGAACATTACTTCCACGTTGTATTCATTTTCCATCCGGTATTTAAATACTTCATATTGAAGTTCACCGACTGCTCCTATAATGTAGGATTCAGTCCGTTTGTCTTTAAATAATTGAATCGCACCCTCCTGTACGAGCTGTTCAATTCCTTTTTTAAACTGCTTGGATTTCATAACATTTTTTGCCATTACTTTTTTAAATAGCTCAGGTGGGAATTTTGGAAGTTCATCAAACTCAAAGTCTGTTTTTCCCTCTAATAAAGTATCGCCTATTTGGTAAGCGTTTGGATCATAAATTCCTATTATATCCCCTGCGTATGCTTCATCAATTGTATCTCGTGATGAGGCAACAATTTGTTGTGATTGAGAAAGTTTAAATGTTTTTCCGGTACGAGATAGTTTCACACTCATTCCTCGCTCAAATTTACCAGAGCATATCCGAACAAATGCAATTCTGTCACGGTGGGCTGGATTCATATTAGCTTGAATTTTAAAGATAAAACCCGAGAAGTTCGAGTCGGATGGTGTAACAACACCTTCAGTTGATCTACGTGGACCTGGAGTTGGTGCAAGTGTAATAAAGGTATCAAAAAAGTCATGTACACCGAAAGGAGCTAATGCACTTCCAAAAAATACGGGTGTTTGTTCCCCGTTTATTACAGCTTCCATTGAAAATTGGTCACCAGCTTCATCTAATAATTCGAGTTCCTCTTTTGCTGCACTAAACTCAAGTGAATTCGTAATATCTTGATAATCTGGGTTATCCAACTCGTCATATGGGATATGTGTTTCTTCTTCGTTTCCATTAAATTTAATAAATTGTTCATTGGCACGGTCAAAAATTCCACGGAACCGTTTTCCCATACCTACTGGCCAGTTCATTGGGTAGGTTTCAATTTCTAAAACTTCTTCTATTTCCTCTAATAGTTCAAGAGGCTCTCTACCTTCACGGTCTAATTTATTTATAAAAGTAAAAATAGGAATACCCCGCATACGACATACTTTAAATAACTTAATTGTTTGGGCTTCAATTCCCTTAACGGAATCAATAATCATGACCACACTATCAACAGCAGTTAATGTACGATAGGTGTCCTCACTAAAGTCCTCATGTCCAGGGGTATCGAGAATATTTACATGAAAATCCTTGTAAGGGAAATTCATAACACTGGATGTAACAGAAATACCACGTTGTTTCTCGATTTCCATCCAATCTGAGGTAGCAAATTTTCCAGATTTTTTACCTTTTACAGTACCTGCAGAACGTATTAGGTTTCCATATAGTAATAGTTTTTCTGTTAGTGTTGTTTTCCCAGCATCCGGGTGAGATATAATTGCAAACGTCTTTCGTTTTGAAACTTCGTCTTTAATGGTCATAAATAATTCCTCTCCAAAATAAAATTCACATAATTTTGAGCGTCTGTCACCCATTGCAATTCTGCGAAGGCGGTTAGGCACTTTCCTATAATACTATATTCATTTTGAGTTTGCATAGTTGAGTAATTGGTTCCATAAGTTAAATAGGAATGTTGAGGACGGGTAGTCGTGTATTGTTAAATGATTCATACAGTTGACAATACGGTGGTACTTCGTTAAACTAAATTCAACAAAGTTGAATAAGGTGACACTAAATTGAATAAGCTTAAATAAACGATTCTATACTTATTTTCATATTGTATAATATAAATTTTTTTCTATACTGGCGAAAGCGCATTCTTCAGAGGTTTGATGGAATGAATACAAAGGTAAGGAGGGAAATTCGTGGGAAAATGGCCAGATTTAGTGACGTTAAAAGAAGTTGGACCACGTGATGGTTTACAAAATGAGAAACAATTTATTTCAACCGATGATAAAGTAGCATGGATTGATATGCTTTCGAACACGGGAATAAAGGAAATTGAGTATTCTTCTTTTGTTAATCCGAAATGGATCCGAGCCTTAGCTGATGCCAAGGAAGTAGGAAAGAGGATAAAGCGAAATCCAAATGTATTATATTCTGCACTTGTCCCCAACATGAGAGGACTTGAGAATGCATTAGAAGCAGGAATTGATGGCGCATCTGTTTTTATGTCAGCTAGTGAAACACATAACCAAAATAACATTAATAAGTCAATTGTGGAAACATATCCGGTATTGAAACAAGTAATCACAGAGGCAAAGAAAGAAGGGAAAAAAGTGACTGGGTATGTGTCTACAGTTTTTGACTGTCCATTTGAGGGAAGAATTAATCCCAATCAAGTATTGCGCGTGTTTGACCAATTGATCGCGGATGGGGTTGACGATATTTCACTTGGAGATACTATAGGTTCTGCAGTCCCTTCACAAGTTGAAATGCTACTAGAAGAAATTCTTAAGCGATTCCCTAAAGAAAAAATTATTATGCACTTTCACGATACAAGAGGAATGGCAATTGCAAATATAATGACTGCCTTAAACTACGGTATTACTAGATTTGATACATCCATTGGAGGGCTTGGTGGCTGTCCTTATGCACCAGGTGCTGCTGGGAATGTAGCTACAAATGATGTTTTATATTTGTTGCATGGATTAGGAATTTGCACCGGGATTAAAGATAAAAAGATTCAAGATGCTTCTATCTTTATTCAAAATAAATTAGGAAAAAAGCTTCCGAGTCGTTCATTAGCCTATATAGAAGGAACGGCTTAAGTGATAGGTTTATTGAATTATAACAATATCCTTAATTATTGTTGATACTATAAGAATCTTAAAATGACTACAAAATTGGTGGTGATTCCCCAAAAATAGATTTTTTATTCTAATTTTTGGGCGCAGTACCATTGCTTGTAGTCGTTTTTATTTCTAATTGCACCTAAAAGTATGTATTCTTTAATGATATTACATGGGATTCTGAATGTTTGTGTTAAAATAAATGGTAACTATTAGTATGCTGCTTTTTATATACATTATATTGATAAAAACAGGAAGTGTTTAATCATGAATAAGAATCTAAACTCAGATTGTAAAAATTGCTTTGGGTTGTGTTGTGTTGCATTGCCGTATGGAAAATCAGCGGATTTTCCTTTCGACAAGGACGGGGGAGTACCTTGCCAAAACTTATGTTCGAATAATTTGTGTTCAATACATGACACATTGAGAGAGAAAGGATTTCGTGGTTGTGTATCATATGAGTGTTTTGGGGCTGGACAACATGTTTCGCAGACTATATACCATGGTAAAGAATGGCGAGAGAATGCCCAACATGCTGATGAGATGTTTGCTGTATTTCCGCTTGTTCATCAACTACATGAAATTCTTTGGTATCTTCAACAGACACTAACTTTAAAGGAGACTGAATCGTTCCATGATAGCTTACAAAAAATGTTCGAAGAAACCGTTGAGCTAACCGAAAAAAATCCAAAAGAAATTTTAGAACTAGATATCACAGCACACCGAAATAAAGTCAACAAGTTGTTAATAAATTCAAGCAAAGCCTATAGAGCTGATATTGTAATAAAAAGAAAAAAGAATAGAATACAGAAGAATTCAGACTACATAGGAGCAAACTTAAGAGGATTAAACTTACAAGGGGAAGATTTACGAGGAAAACTAATGATAGCATCAGATCTACGTCAGAGTGACTTGAGAAAGGCTGATCTTATTGGTGCGGACCTTAGGGATGCAGATTTAAGAGGAGCTAACTTGGCAACAGTACTCTTTCTTACACAGTCACAAATCAATTCTGCAGTTGGAGATGCACATACTAAAATACCAAGTAATTTAACAAAACCAAGCCATTGGTGAATAAAAAACATAATGATATTGAAGCAATTAGACAAGAAAAAACGACTATCCAATTAATTATGGTTACGTTAATCCTTGTTTTGCAACTAGTTCTATTTATCTTTTTTAATACTAGTGTATGTAGGTAGAAAGTATCCACTTTTCGTTTAACTTTGGATTGTTATTCATCTATCGTTTATTCTGGCAGGTGAAATTATGAGCTGGTGGTTTCCGTATTTTATATGTATCGGTGTTGGAGAAACCTCAAGTAAAAGTTAATTAACAACTAAGTAACGTATCTTGACTATTTTTATATCACTAATCTATTATAAAAGAAATATTGTTCGTCAACCAGAGAGGGGAGAAATACAATTAATCTTGAAACAATCGGAAAAAAAATAAAAGAAATGCGTTTGCGTAAAAAACTAACCCAACAACAGGTTGCTGATCTATCAGGTATTTCAAAAAGTATGTTATCCAAAATAGAGAATGGTCAAACAGCATCAGCAGTTGCCACTCTTTCTAAAATAAGTGAAGCACTTGAAGTTTCTCTCTCATGGTTAATTGATGATCGGGAAGAACAGGACTTGGTATTTTTACCAAAAGATAATAGAAGAGCAAGAATTGGAGATGAAAATATGGGATATTCGTACGAGTTGCTTGCTAACCGATCTTCATTATCTGGCTTTGAACCAACCATTGTGCATGTTACTCCAAAAAATCTAAATTTAAGGGAAGATTCCTATACACATTCTCAAGACGAATTTATTTTTGTCTTGGAAGGTTCGATATATCTCTCGTATGATGGGAGAAAGTATTTCATGGAAAAGGGAGATAGTGCATGTTTTCAAGGCTCAAAGCCACATTTATTTATTCCTGTTGATGAAAATGAAGCAAAAGTACTAACGTTCTTTATTGATAATCCATTATAGAAAGTAAGCAAAGTCCTATAAAAGGGCTTTTTTTATTGAAAGTTAGGTGAAATTATCCCATTTTCTATGGTTATAAAAGCTTATTTAAATATGTTTACATATAACAACAGAAAGAATCTCAATGATAAAGATTTATCATTGGAGTGTAAGCGGTTTCGTGGTACAATTAATGACAGAATATAATGAAAATATGGCTTTAAAAGCATATGCAGTACAAAAGGTTAATTGTATTTGTTAGGAGGGGAAGGGAATGGGAAAAACAAAACATACTGGCCCGATTAAATTACCAAAGAAGCCCGATCCAAAGCTTTGGGTTAGTAAGGTTCCTTTTGGTTTAGGAAAAGTTAAACCACACCATATTCGAGACACCATGAGAGTTTTTTGGGAAAATAAGGATAATTTACCTTATGCCACACGTATTCTTACACAAGGTGTTTGTGACGGGTGTGCACTAGGGGTATCAGGTCTTAAAGACCAAACGTTAACAGGTCCACATGTTTGCACAACTAGACTTAATGTATTACGTCTCAATACAATAGGACCAATTAAAGAAAATATCTTACACGGAGACATTGGGGATCTTCGCAAAATGAAAAGTACAGAGCTAAGACAATTGGGGAGAATTCCATATCCTTTAATTAGAAAACCAGGAGACCGTAAGTTTACTCGTATTACTTGGGATAAGGCAATAAATATAGTTGCAGAAAAGTTAAAATCGATTGATCCTAAGCAAGCAGCCTTTTATACAACATCTCGAGGAATAACAAATGAAGTTTACTACACACTAGGAAAAGTTTCCCGTTTTCTAGGAATTAATAATGTTGATAACGCATCTAGAATCTGTCACTCCCCATCCAAAACAGCTTTAAGTCGTTCCATTGGAGTAGGAGCTTCCACATGTAATTATAAAGACTGGATTGGGACAGATGTCTTAGTATTCTGGGGGTCGGTAGCTGCTAATAATCAACCTGTTTCAACGAAATATATGTATGCAGCAAAACGAAAAGGGACGAAGATTATTATTATTAATCCATATCATGAGCCAGCAATGGATAAATACTGGGTACCCTCTATTGCAGAATCTGCTTTATTCGGAACAAAAATAGCGGATGATTTTTACCAGGTGAATATTGGTGGCGATATTGCCTTTATGCATGGGGTAATGAAGCACTGGTTTGAAATGGAAGCGGAACAACCTGGTTCAGCACTAGACCATGAATTTATTAAGAAGCATGTTAATGGACTTGAAGAATTAAGAGAAAAGCTTTCGGCTTATCAATGGGAGCAATTAGAAAAATCGTCCGGTATTTCTAGGGATCGTATGCTAGAATTAGCTAGATTACTAGCTAATTCTAAATCGGCAGTGTTTGTTTGGTCAATGGGACTAACACAGCATCGCTTTGGAACGGATAATATATCACAAGTAGCGAATTTAGCATTGTTAAGAGGATTTCTTGGGAGAGAGCATTGTGGTTTAATGCCAATTCGTGGGCATTCAGGTGTCCAAGGTTCAGGTGAAATGGGGGCAGATCCATTCTCCTTACCAGGTGGTGGATTGGATGTGGAAAATAGGAAGCGGGTGGAAGCGGTCTGGGGCTTCGAAATTCCAGAATGGCAAGGTGATATTGTAGGTGTCTCACTAGAAAATGCACTTTTACCAGAAGAACATGAACGTAAATTGAAACTCTATTATATGTCAGGTGGTAACTTCCTCGAAACAATGCCAGACCCTGATTTTGTAGCAGAAGCCTTAGAAAATATTGAGTTGCGCGTACATCAAGACATCATTTTGAATACTTCTACTCTACTGGATGCAAAGGAAGCAGTACTTGTACTTCCTGCAATGACGAGATATGAACAGCCTGGTGGAGGAACATCTACCTCAACGGAAAGAATGGTATATTTCTCACCAGAAATCAAGGGTCCTAGAATGGAAGAAGCAAGAGCAGAGTGGGAAATTTATATTGATTTAGCTAAACGAGTAAAACCAGAACAAAAAGACTTAATAGACTTTAAGAATGCAAATGAAATCCGAGAAGAAATTGCTAAAACTGCACCAAACTATGACGGAATTCAGAACTTAAGAAATAAAGGTGATTTATTCCAATGGGGTGGAGCGTGGCTGTGTGAGGATGGAATATGCCCAACACCAGACGGGAGAGGTAATCTAATAACTGTAGAAATTCCAGAACTCCGCAAACCTGAAGGCCATTTCTATGTAACTACTAGACGAGGTAAGCAGTTCAATTCGATGATTTACGATGATAAGGACCCATTTAATGCAGCAGATCGCTATGATCTCCTCCTAAATGAAAGAGATGCAAAAGAATTAAATATTAAAGAAGGCGACGCGATAATTGCATTTAATCAGTATGGAACATTTACTGGTCGTGCGAAATTTGTACCCGTAAAGACAGGAAATGTAGAAGTTCATTGGCCAGAAGGAAATTCCCTAATTCCCAAAGGTGTTTATGAAGGTTTTGCAGGAATACCGGAATATAACACTGCTGTTATCATAGAAAAAGCGGAAACCTATTATGCCCACAAGGATACAAAGTATGTAGAAAAACGTGTGGAAGAGCTAGAGATGGAACTACACTAGAAGGTGAGAGTATGAGTGATATAAGAAAAGAACCTTTTGAAATCATCCGTTTTCATGGAAAGGATGCCATAAGAGTGGAAGAGGAAATCGTTGAAGAATTTCCTCTTACCATCATTTTAAATGGGGATGAATTTGCCACTATTGTTTGTTCGCCGACCAATCTAGAAGAACTTGTGATAGGTTTTCTTGCTTCAGAGGGAATTATTCGATTTTATAAAGAAATCAAAAACATTGCAATTGATGAAAATAAGGGCTTTGCTTACGTGGAATTATACCGAGAAATAGATAAGGAAAATATATATCATTCCAAACGTTTTGTTGGATCATGTTGTGGAAAAAGTAGACAATTTTATTTTAAGAGTGATGTTAGAACAGCTAAAACGATTACAAGCAAGTTTCTTATTTCTGTTGAACAATGCTATAATTTAATGCAAGAACTACAAACTCGGTCAGTTCAATTTAGACGAACTGGTGGCGTTCATAATGCAGCACTGGCTACTTCAGACGGGTTAATGGAAGTAAGAACTGATATCGGTAGGCATAATGCATTGGATAAAGTGTATGGGACGGTATTACAACAAAAAATCCTGCTAAAGGATAAACTGATTGTATTTAGTGGACGAATTTCATCAGAAGTATTATTAAAAATATCCAAAATTGGTGTCGGTATTTTACTATCCAAATCGGCACCGACAGACTTAGCTCTAAATTTAGCAAATGACCTCGGTATTACCGTTATTGGTTTTGCTAGAGAGAATAAAATGAATGTCTATACGCATTCGTATCGGATTGTGGAAGCCAATATGGATTCTTGTACAAAATAGTTTGCTTATTTGGAGCTGTATTTGGTGATGAAATACAGCTCCAAATCATAGGTTAGTTGTTAAGTTATCTATTAAGGAGGCTGTCAACATGAAAATAACAGATAAATTTGGTCGGCCCTTACAGGATTTACGGATTTCTGTAACAGATCGCTGTAATTTCCGTTGTACATATTGTATGCCAAAAGAGATATTTGGTCGGGATTATCCATTTTTACCAAAAGATCATTTACTCACCTTTGAAGAGATTGAGAGACTGGCAAAAGCGTTTGTTAAGTTAGGTGTAAAAAAGATTCGTTTAACCGGTGGAGAACCGTTATTACGAAGAAATTTGCCAGATTTGATTAGAAAATTATCTGCTATCTCTGGTTTAGAAGATGTTGGATTAACTACAAATGCCACCTTATTAGAGAAAATGGCTTGGGATTTAAAAGCTGCAGGATTAAAGCGGATTAATGTTAGTTTGGATGCTTTGGATAATACATTATTTCAATCTATAAATGATAGTGGTATTAGTACGGAAAGGGTTCTGAAAGGTATTGATAAAGCATTAGATGTTGGATTACAAGTGAAAGTAAACATGGTTGTTAAAAAAGGAATGAACGAGCAAGAAGTTATTCCGATGGCTCGCTTCTTCAAGGATAAAGGAGTAACACTACGTTATATTGAATTTATGGATGTTGGAAAAACAAACGAATGGGATTTTAGTAAGGTAGTAACAAAAAAGCATATTTTAAATGAATTATCCCAGCATTTTGAATTAGGGTCAGTTGACCCCAATCATTTTGGAGAAGTCGCAAAGCGCTACCGTTATAAGGGAACAGATACGGAGGTTGGCTTTATTACATCTGTTTCAGAATCGTTTTGTTCTACTTGTACAAGGGCGCGAATTGCAGCTGATGGTAAGCTTTATACCTGTCTTTTTGCTGCAAAGGGCTTTGATTTTAAAGAACTTCTTCGCTCTGGAGTGAACGATGTTGAAGTAGAACAGCAAATTATTGCCATTTGGAACAAAAGAGAAGATCGTTACTCCGATGAGAGAACAGAAGAATCAGCAAAAAATAAAGATAGAATTGAAATGTCCTATATAGGTGGCTAATAGACTTCTAGATAGAGAGGGAACAATAATGAAAGACAGATACTCCAGACAGTCTTTATTTAAACCAATTGGAGAAAGTGGACAAGAAAAGATTTCACAAAAACACGTGCTTATTATTGGCTGTGGTGCATTAGGAACAGCTAATGCTGAAAGTTTAGTCCGGGCAGGGATTGGCAAGCTATCCATCGTCGATCGTGATTATGTGGAAGCTAGTAATCTACAAAGACAACAGCTTTTTTTCGAACAAGATTGCATAGAGCAAATACCCAAAGTAATCGCAGCAAAAGCGCATCTACAAAAGATAAATTCATCTGTGGACATTAGGAGCTATGTGATGGATGGAACGAGTACAAATTTAGTACCACTCCTACAAGGTGTCGATTTGGTAATCGATGCCACCGATAATTTTGATATTCGGTTCATTACCAATGATTTAATCCATCAATATCATGTGCCGTGGATTTTTGGATCCTGTGTAGGAAGCACTGGAATGAGCTACACTATTCTACCTGGTAAAACCCCGTGTTTACAATGCTTACTTGATGTAACACCAGTAAGTGGTGCAACCTGTGATTCAGTAGGGATTATCGCTCCAACCGTTCAAATGGTTGTTGCTCATCAGCAGGTTGAGGCGTTGAAGATATTGGTAGAGGACTTTGAAGCTTTACGTACAAAACTTGTAACATTTGATTTATGGAATAATCTTTATCATACCATTAATATGGACCGCTCAAAAAAAGATACATGTCCAACTTGCGGAGAAAACCCAGTATACCCAAAGCTTACATTTGAAGCACAAACAAAAATGGAAGTACTTTGTGGAAGAAATACTGTTCAGATTAGGGCAAATCGAGAAGTTCATTTAGAAGAATTAGCAGAGCGTCTTAGAACCATTGGAATTGTTAATCAAAATGAATTTTTACTATCGCTAAATTATGAGGAGTATCGTGTTGTAATTTTTCGTGATGGCCGGGTCCTAATTCATGGAACCGATTCTACTGAAATAGCTAGAAATATTTATTATCAACTAGTCGGATAGGGAGGAAGCAACATGGTTGAAAGAAGGAAACCTATCAAAGTAATCGAGGCAATTGAACGAGTGATGAAATATAAAAAAAGCGGGAGTGTTCAATTTGTTCCTATTGAAGATTCCTATGGGCATTTTCTTGGATCTGAATTAATTGCTGACCATGATGTGCCTTTTTTTGACCGCTCACCATATGATGGTTTTGCTGTTCGTGCCAAAGATACCGAGATAGCCTCAAGAAATAATCCAATTGCGTTTGAAGTAATTGGAGAGATAGGGGCGGGTAGCGTTTTCGAAGGTAATGTAGGGGAGAGGCAAGCAGTAAGGATTATGACTGGTGCTCAGATCCCGGATTCTTGTGACACGGTAGTAATGTTGGAATTAGCAAATGAATTAAAGATAGACGGAAAACCTTACTTTGAATTGAAGCGGAGTTCTAAAGTTGGGGAAAACATATCCTTTACCGGTGAAGATACCAAAAAAGGAACCGTTCTAGTTTCGAAAGGTACCTACATAAATCCAGGAATTATTGCACTACTTGCCACATTTGGTTATAAAAAAGTTCCCGTTAGCACAAAACCTAAAGTAGGAATTATTGCTACCGGTAGTGAATTACTAGAGGTGGACCAACCACTAGAACCAGGTAAAATTCGTAATAGTAATGCCTATATGGTGTATGCTCAAGTGGAACGTGCTGGTGGAAAACCTATTTATTTAGGTCAGTTTAGTGATGATTTTGAAATGTGCTTTAAGCAGGTATCAGAAGCAATAGGTAAAGTGGATATTCTGATTACAACTGGGGGTGTATCGGTAGGAGACTATGATTATCTACCAGCTATATATGAACAATTAGGTGCAAATGTTTTATTTAATAAAATTGCAATGCGTCCGGGAAGTGTAACAACGGTTGCTGAGTTAAATGGTGGGCTTTTATTTGGTTTATCGGGTAATCCTTCAGCATGCTATGTAGGATTTGAACTTTATACTAGACCCATTATTCGGGAGTTTTTACATAATAAAACTCCATTCCAGAAGAAAGAGATTGCTATTTTAGGATCTGATTTTAAAAAGGCAAATCCATTCGATCGTTTTGTTAGGGGACATTTAGGATTTGATAATGGAAGATTAGTAGCCAATCCAGTTGGCCTAGATAAATCTAATGTAGTTTCTTCTCTTGGTCAAACAGATATTTTAATTAAACTTCCTGGAGGGACTAGGGGATATGAAGCAGGAATGGAAGTTACAGTTATTTTATTAGAAGACCAAGAAGGTTCAACCTTTGATGCCTTCGTACAAAAGGATATCAATACACGAAGGAGTATGCGCCATGGATAAAGTCATGTTCAATATTGTAGATGAGCCTATTCAGATAGAAGAATTGATTGAAAAGGTTACGAGAAGGGAAGCAGGTGCTATAACTACCTTTCTCGGAACGGTTCGAGAATGGACAAAGGGTAGAAGAACGCTTTACCTAGAATATCAAGCCTATAAACCAATGGCGGTAAAGATGTTATCACAAATAGGAAAAGAGATAAATGAGAAATGGGAAAATACAGAAGTTGCTATTACTCATCGAATTGGTAGACTTTACATCTCAGAAGTGGCTGTTGCAATTGTTGTATCTTCTCCACATCGAAAGGCTGCATATGAAGCAAATGAATATGCGATAGAACGAATTAAAGAAATTGTTCCAATTTGGAAAAAAGAGCATTGGGAAGATGGAGAAACTTGGATTGGTGACCAATTAGAAAAAGTGCCCTATCCACATGGAGAACTATCTGTATTTGCAAAGGAGGATTTAGAGTGATTACAGTTCTACTTTTTGCCCAACTTCAAGAATCAACAGGTAAGGAAAAGATTGAAGTTGAAGCTTCTAATATATCTGTTTTAGAATTAAAGGAAAAACTAAAAACAATATACAAACTGCCTCAAATTGACCATGTTATGACAGCAGTAAATGAAGAATATGCTTTCCCAGATGATATTCTCTTCAGTGGGGATGTAGTTGCCCTCATTCCTCCTGTTAGTGGCGGATAAGAAATGAAGATTCTACAGGTAGTTGGTTTTAAAAATAGTGGAAAAACAACTGTTTCAATTGAAATAATTCGTTATTTTACTAGTAAAGGTATTAAGGTAGGGTCACTCAAGAATCATGGTCATGGAGGAACACCAATTGGGATTGATCGCACAGATAGTGATCAACATCAAAAAGCTGGTTCCACTATTGCAGGAGTAGTAGGTGAAAATATATTTCAACTTTCTCATATAAAAAAGTGGGAGGTTGCAGATATGCTTGCTATCTATCAGCATTTAAATATGGAACTACTATTATTAGAAGGATTTAAGGAACTAACATATCCCAAGTTAGTTCTTCTTCAAAATCAGGATGATTTATCTATGTTAACTAGCCTTAAAAATATTATCGGGGTTATAAAGTCTAGTGATATACATATAGAAGATAATGATAGACCTGTGTTTGATAGGGAGAATACAAGGAGTATTTGTGAATGGTTATATCAACACCATTATTTGCTAGGCGGTGTAAGATGAATCGAAAAATTGTTGGAATAATATTAGCGGGTGGACAATCAAGACGATACGGTACACCAAAAGCTTTTGCATTAATGAAAGGAATTCCATTTTATCAGTATTCCATTAACGTGATGAATCCTTTTGTAGAGTCGATTGTTTTAGTCTCTAATATTGATATAGTAAATAGATTTGAGCATAAAGCTCCCAATCTTAAACTAATTATTGATAATCCATCGTATGCTGGACTTGGACCACTTGCAGGTATTTATTCTGGGATGGAATCTGTCAAAGCGGAGTGGTATCTTATTTCACCTATTGACGTACCGTTTATGGAAGAATCTGTCTTTAAAACCCTTCTAGAGAACATAGAAGTTGGAATAGAGGCTGTCGTTCCAATCGTAAGAGGGAATATGCAGCCGCTCATTTCCGTTTTCCACCGATCGATGAAGGAAAGAATAAAAAACCAACTTATGTATCATGAACTTTCTCCAAAACAATTATTCATAAAAAGCGAAGTTAAATTTATCGAAATTGAACATGAAAAACCATTTCGAAATATTAATTATCAAGATGATTTACGGAGGTATGAAGAGAAAGACATTTAGGAGGGAGAACATGTTAAAGAATCATCGACAGCATGCTAAGCACTCCGTAAAGTGTGCTGTTATTACTGTAAGTGATACACGAACAAAGGAAACAGATAAAAGTGGGAAATTGATGATAGAATTTCTGGAAAGCAATGGCCATATGGTTCTTCAATATAACATCATTCCGGATGAGAAAACAATAATACAGGAAACTGTAAAAGGTGTAACTTCAAGTAGTGATGTGGAAGCCGTTCTTATCAATGGAGGTACGGGGATTTCTTCTCGTGATGTGACCGTTGAAGCCATTCTGCCGATGTTTGATAAGCAAATTCCTGGTTTTGGGGAATTATTCCGAATGCTAAGCTATCAACTAGATATTGGTTCTGCGAGTATGTTATCACGGGCCATAGCTGGTGTCATAAATAACAAAATTGTTTTTTCTACTCCAGGTTCTCGTGGAGCGGTAGAATTAGCAATGGAGAAATTGATATTGAATGAACTTGGACATGCAGTTAGGGAAGTTACAAAGGATTTATTATAGGTGATAGGTTAACAAAGAAAGGCATTCGTATTCTAAATGAATGCCTTTCTTTGTTTGGCTATTTTCTGGAAGATTGTTGTAATTACATAACTGATAGTAACTGTGCAGTAATAGGAATTTTGTTAGAGCACCTGACCCGCTACGGAAATACACTCCGCTTTCCGCGGGCGGCTGGTGAGCCTCCTCGCGCTTACGCACTGCGGGGTCTCACCGAAGCCTATCCTCCCGCAGGAGTCTCCGTGTATTTCCTTCGCTAGAACAGAGCGAATAAATTAACAGCACTTTTATCTAATAATTATAATTTAACAACTTTCTAAAAATAGAAAACTAAACTAGCGCTGGCAGAATACGGAGACTCCTGCCGTATTAGCACGTGTCCGAAGACCTCGCAAAAGATCACTTGCGTCTTCTGGTAACGCTCCGAAGAGTATTCCTCGGTGCAAGCATATTTAAGTAGTACCCGTGCTAAGGCCGTTCCCGTGGCAAGGTAGATACTGCGAAGGTATTATCGAGCAGATGTTGCCCTTGTACTGGAAATGAAAGCGGAGTGTATTTCCGGATCGGGTATGTTGCTCAGCCATAAATCCCTAGTTACCGCACAGTTTCTATCAACCGTTCCTATTATAATCCCCAGTCTTACCACCACTTTTTTCTAGTAAATAGGTGGATCCAATAACCATACTTTTATCAACAGCTTTACACATGTCATAAATAGTCAAAGCTGAAATGGAAGCAGCGGTTAATGCTTCCATTTCAACGCCAGTACTTCCAACAGTCTTGACTTCAGTCTGTATTACTAATTCGATAATGTCAGTTAGCTCTTTCCATTGAAATGTAATGTTCACACCGCTAATTGGGATTGGGTGACACATTGGAATTAGTGAAGATGTTTGCTTCGCTGCCATAATTCCAGCAACTTGTGCTACAGAGAGTACATCTCCCTTTTTTATCCTTTGATTTTGGATTGCATCATATACTTGATTACTCATTTGGATACTTGACCTAGCAATAGCTGTTCGAACAGTGTCTTCTTTGTTTGAAATATCAACCATTTTAGCTCGGCCGTATTCATTAAAATGGGTTAGCATATTTATCCCCCTTCAGAATGTTCTGTTATGTTTAACTTCCTTGTAGGACGAAGAAAAAGACAAGTCATCGTGAAACAAATGGGTTACCTGGAACCCAAAAACGATAGGGGTAGTCTTTTGCTTCACCGGAATTATCAATTCCTATTCTTGTTCCTTCCTCAATGGATGTTGGTTGTTTTCCTTCAGCAATAAACAATGATGAATTATAAAACGGTTTTCCATAGTCATCCATAGTAATACCTAATGCTTTTGTTAGTTTGCCAGGACCACTTGTAAGATTCTTGATATTTGAAACAGGTCTTCTCTTCAACATTAATTCGATACCACTAAATGGCTCTACAGCTCGAATTAGTACGGCTTCTGGAGTTCCCGTTCTCCCTGTGACTACATTAACCAAACAATGGGTATGCATTTGATATGTATAAACTAAGCCAGGTTCGTGAAACATGATTTCCGTACGTTTTGTACGTCGATTTTGAAAGCTATGTGCAGCTCGATCAGCAGCTCCAAGATAAGCTTCTGTTTCAACGATAACTCCTGACGTGATACCTTCCTCCGTTACTTTTACCAAAATACAACCCAAGAGTTCTTTTGCTAATATTAAAGTTGGCTTTATATAGAAACTTTTAGGTAGAGGTGTTAAAGTTCTTTCCATATTATTTTCCTTTCCTCAAATATTACATTTAGCGTACCACTTTTCATTTACTAATGAAATAGTACCCGTGATATTGGATAGGATGATAGTGGAGTAAATAGTACAACCTGAGTGAAGGATATGGTTTTCAAATAAAAAATGAAACTTATTAGTAATTATATCGTAATAATAGTGAAACAGCCCTTTAATCTGTTATGATTAGCTAGGGAAATTAACCCTGTTAAAACTTTATATTAG
Source organism: Paucisalibacillus algeriensis (assembly GCF_000577245.1). Classification (GTDB taxonomy): domain Bacteria; phylum Bacillota; class Bacilli; order Bacillales; family Amphibacillaceae; genus Ornithinibacillus. The sequence continues at coordinate 7,523 of NZ_CBYO010000022.1, read as the reverse complement.
GAGGAACAACTTTGGATTTTACTGTTTTTGAGAATAATACTTCTAAAAAGAAACCAAGAATGTCAAAAGCAAAATCTATTACACTTTTAGTCATTATTCTTTTAGTTATTGTCGGTGCTTTGTCTGTTAGTTTTATAACCGACTTTATTTGGATGGATAGTTTAGGTTTTCGTGATATATTTACAACTATTCTTGGAAGTAAGGTATTGCTAGCTGGAATTGGCTTTATTGTTTTCTTAGTATTATCAGCTATAACATTTTTCTGGGTTCGCAGTACTTATATAAGTCATTTGAAACAAGAGCAGTTACCGCCAATTATTTTAGAAAAAAAGAAAAGTAGTTTTATTATTTTTGGTGTATCTATTGTGATTGGATTATTTGGAAGCGCACTCGTTCAGGGAATAGGTTGGGAACCTTTATTAAAGTTCTTAAATCAGGCTTCCTTTGATATTGCAGATCCATATTTTAACATGGATATCTCTTTTTATATGTATACCTTACCAGTATTGAAAATCATCCTTAATCTACTATTAAGTTTAGCTATTTTCTTTTTCTTACTAGAAGCAGGGTTTTATTCTGTATTTGGTATATACCGTAAAAGTAGAAAAGCACAAATCCATTTGGGTATAACATTAGGATTTGTTGGTTTGCTACTTGCGGGCTTACATCTATTAGCACCATATGAAACAATTCTTACTAATAAGGTTAATATTTTTCAAGAAAGCGCTGTTTATGGTCTAAGCTATACAGACCAATTAATCAATATTCCTAAAGCCTATGTATTGGCAGTCGTGGCAGTCATTGGAACCATTTGGATGATTGTATCTATGAATCGTGGAAAAATCCTTTCCATGGCAATGCCGATTGTTGCTTACGTTGTACTTGTTATTGTTGGTCAAGTTGCAAGTGTTGTTGTTCAAAGCTTTGTTGTATCACCAAATGAATTTTCTAAAGAACAGCCCTATTTAGCACATAACTTAGAATATACAAGGGCGGCTTATAAACTTTCAGGAATAGAGGAACAAGAGCATCCTGTTAATGACACATTAGATACGGCAATGATTGATAGAAATATGAAGACTATTGAAAATGTCCGTATAAATGATGTAAGACCTCTCGAAGATGTGTATGATCAAACTCAAACTATCAGACCTTACTACACATTTAATGATGTTGATATAGATCGTTATCAGATTGATGGAGATTATGAGCAAGTGTTCATAAGCGCAAGAGAATTGAAAACAGAAGATTTATCTGATCAAGCAAAAACATGGGAAAACCTCAATCTACGATATACACACGGTTATGGAGTTGTAATGAGTCATGTAAACCAAGTGACACCTCAGGGACAACCTAAGTACATGTTAAATAATTTACCACCACAAGGTGTTATGGACGTTAATCGACCGCAAATATATTTTGGTGAAGAGTCTTATGATGAGATAGTGGTTAATAGTAAGAAAGAAGAATTCGATTATCCACAAGGTGGTGACAATGCTACCTCTCGTTACGAAGCGGAAATTGGTATTCCTATGACAGGGTTGAACCGCTTGCTATTTGCAATAGATACAACAAATTTCCGTTTGTTAGTTTCTGATCAAATTACGGATGAAAGTTTATTGCTGCATACACGAAATATTATGGACCGTGTAGAAAGAATCGCGCCATTTTTCACTTATGATGAAGACCCGTATATCTTTATTCGAGAAGATGGTAGCTTAGCATGGATGATTGATGCTTATTTAACAGAAGAACATTATCCATACGCTGAACCATATTCTGATAGCGGAGAAAACTATATTCGTAACTCGGTAAAAGTTGTGGTTGATGCTTATACTGGAGCGTTAGACTTTTATGTAGTGGACTCTAGTGATCCACTATTACAAACCTATCAAAATATGTTCCCGAGTCTTTTTGAAGAGGAAATTCCTGAAGATATTCGAGCACATTTCCGTTATCCAGAAATGTTATTTAAGGTTCAGTCGTCTATTTACGGAACATATCATATGTCTAATTTAGAGGTGTTCTATAACCGTGAGGATGTATGGGAGATTCCTACTGAAAAGTACTATAATGAAGATGTGGAAATGGATCCTTATTTTGTAACAATGAAATTGCCTGATTATGAAGATGAGGAATTCATTTTAATGCAACCATTTACACCAAGAAATAGGCAGAATATGATTGCTTGGATGGGTGTTAGGAATGATGGGGATCAATATGGTGAAATGTTTGTTTATCGTTTCCCTAAACAGAAAAATGTTTATGGACCACAACAAATTGAAAACCGAATTAATCAGGATAGTGTAATTTCTCAGCAGTTAAATCTTTGGTCACAGGGTGGATCTGAAGTTATTCGCGGTAATTTATTAGCAATTCCGATTGAAGATACAATATTGTATGTAGAACCTATTTATATTGAATCTTCCAATGAAACGTCTCTTCCAGAAGTGAAACAAGTAGTTGTGGCTTATAGTGACTATATTGTAATGGAAGAGAGCTTTGAAAAAGCGTTAGCACGTATACTCGAACTGGTTGACCCAGATAGTAAGCCAAAAGATGATGGTCAGCTAGTTGAACCTGATGACACAACAGAGGATGGGGAAGATACTGATCCTATTATGAATGCAGAGGATACTTTAGTGGAAGTATCTGAACTATTCGATGCATATCAATCAGCACTTTCACAGGGAGAATGGCAAAAAGCAGCAGAACTTATGACAGAAATAGAAATAATTTTAGAAGGTTTACAGTAAAATACGAATGCCAGGTATCGGAATGACCGATATCCTGGCATTTTACCGTTAGGAAGGTATAAAATTTTGATAGGAATTGATTAATAGTCACTAACCAATAGTATTAGAAAAACTAACGCATTTGTTATAGTGCTAGACAATGCGCTAGTTTTTCAACTTATTAGTAGCTGTTTACAAAAGCTGTTCCTACAATAATTAGTAGGATAAACAGAACAACAATTAATGCGAAGTCGTTATTTTTTCCTCCACCATATCCCATTATATTCCCCTCCTTATATCAGTATCACTATTATCATATGGGGAAGAACTGAAATCCTCGTGGACTGATATGGAAGTATTGAAAAATGTGCTATGGCACTTTATAAGACTACCAACTGGGAGCCTATTCACCTTTCTTGATCTTCATCTAACTCCGAACTAAACTCTGTTTGCATACGATTCGAGATGGTATTATCCCTCATAGGAGTATACTCTTTATCATTGATTACTTTGGTCTTCATATAACGATGATAAAAGATTTCACATACTGCAATAATACCAGCGGATATAAGTGATGCATCTGCTAGAGAGAAATTACCTTCAAATAATACTTGTCCGATTAGCCAGATTCCTACTAAGGCTATACCAAAATCACCAATAGTTGCCCAGAAATTAGATACATTGGGTAAGACAAAAACATCGGCAATGTATGAAACTGAACTTAGTATAAAGCTGGTTAGTAAAATATCGGTAAAATTAACATCGAAAAATATCCCTAAAACTACCCAAAGTACTAAAGTAGTTAATATAAGTTTTAATATGAAAGATGATAAATGCCTGATAAGAATTACTCCTCTCTGACCAGAATTATTTTATAGTATTTTCTCCCTACTTCATTTTTTCATTCTATATTAGGTATTATATTTTTGTACTTCATTATGCATACTAGCATCAGAGGTGAGAACATGTATAAATTACTTTCGCATAATGATTTAGATGGTGTTGGCTGTGGAATATTAGCAAAACTTGCATTTGGAAAAGAAGTGAATGTCCGATATAACTCTGTTGGTGGGCTAGATAAAGAAGTTTCTTGGTTTCTTGATCAAAAAGATATGGATACATTTTTGTTCATCACTGATTTATCGGTACATGAAGAAAATGAGAAAAGACTAGCAAAATTTTATCAAGATGGAGGAAATCTGCAATTAATTGACCATCATAAAACAGCGTTGCATTTCAATGATTATGAATGGGGGCATGTTGTAGTTGAAAATGAAAATGGTAATTTAAATTCTGCGACTTCTCTCCTGTATGAATATCTTGTACAGTATGACTTTTTAACTTCAAAACCAGCCATTGAACAATTTGTGGAGTTGGTAAGGCAATATGACACGTGGGAATGGGAGAAAAATGAAAATTATGAAGCGCATCGTTTAAACTCATTATTTTATCTAGTCTCTATTGATGAGTTTGAAGAAAATATGTTGCGACGTCTACAAGAAAATGAGCATTTTCACTTCAATGAATTTGAAAAAAAGATTCTTGAGATGGAAGACAATAAAATGGAGCGCTACATTCAAAGAAAGAGAAGGGAACTGATTCAACATAAAATTGATAATTTTTATGCAGGAGTAGTATACGCGGAAATGTATCATTCAGAACTTGGAAACGAATTAGGAAAAGACTACCCACATTTAGATTACATTGCAATCGTCAATATGGGGGGGAGACGTATTGGCTTCCGTACGATTCATGATAATGTTGATGTATCTGAAATTGCCAGTAAATATGGTGGCGGAGGTCATGCAAAGGCTTCTGGATGCACTATGATTGACGAAGTATACAAGCAATTTGTTGAAGAGTCCTTTCTTCTTGAACCCCTCAGAGAAGACGCTAGAAGAAATCGTTACAATATAAAAGCAAATCCTTTTGGTTCCCTTTACCGTTCTAAGGAAGATAAATATTATTTATTGTGTAAAGAGGAAAGTTCTTGGGTGTTAGAAGTAAGTCACAGTAAATCAACGATATCTTTTTCAAGCTTTGAAGACGGGGAAAAGTATTTAAAAAGAAATTATCAGACATGGTTAGTGCGAGATGAAGAATTCGTTCAGTATTTAATGGAGGGTTACAAACTACTGAAAGACTAATAAGTTGCGTATAATGAAATGTGATGTATATGAAAAAAATATGATTAGGGGTGGCGGAATGACAGAAATCAAACAAGGTCAAGCTAAATTTTTTATAGGTAAAGATGAAGTGAACCCAAAAGCTGAAATCACCTATCAAAAAGATTCCAACGGTAATCTAGTTGTCGACCATACCTATGTATCGGATGAACTAAGAGGACAAGGTATGGCAGGTCAGCTTGTAGACAAGGTTATAAGTTATGCAAGGCAAGAGGGAGTAAAGATAGTAGCAGAATGTTCCTATGCTCAAAAATACATAGATAGAAATAATCTTCAAGAAATTTTAGCGTGATAAGTAAAAAGCAGTGTAGCATCTATGCTACACTGCTTTTAATGTAAGGTTTCTTATAATTATTGTAGTTATTAAGGGGATGTGAAGTGTTTCCCTAAAGTTGTTAATAAATGTAGACTCCCCAACCTCTATGAACATGGTAAGCATTTTAGACGAACTAAGATCTACAATCAAGCCTTCGAAGCAGCTATTGTAAAATGGTAAAATTGTTCTCTATTAAAGTTGTTACAATTCGTTCTTTTGAAATAGCCTTTTCATCGAATTCTACTTTGACCTCTCCATCATCGGTATCCACTAATACTCGCTCTATTCCATATAGCTGATTCAGAATTTCTTCTACTTTTAAAATACCTGGTTCTGAAGTTGCTTCTTTTATAAAAATAGTTTGTTCGCTCATAGTAAACTCCCTTTCCATGTTTTTATATTTGTCTATATGAAATTATGTTTTCCTTAAATGTAACAGGTCAACCATCTGAATTCATATTCTTGTAATACAGGACTATAACAATAGCTAAACTAACAAGCTATGGGAAACATTTTACATTTAGGGGGAAACGATATGTATTATTATAATCCTTATATTTCGGAATATAGATACTACCCTTATCCAGTTTATCCATATTACCCAATGGTTAATAATCGTTATTTAAATTTAGCGGATAAGGAACGTCAACAAGTTATTAAGGGGCAAGCAACATGGACATCTGGAGGTCAAGTTACAAAATGCGGGCTACCTTGGTCCACTAATCAGTTTATGACAGTTGCTGTTGGTGAAAACACCAGGTATCAATGTGGTGAGTCATTAAAGGTAAGGAATCCTGTAACTGGAAGAGAGGTTATTGTAACTGTTGTAGATGAAGTAAGAGGATATCCTCAAAATCGTATTAATTTGCACCGTAGAGCATTCGAGGCTTTAGGCGCTAACTTAAATCAAGGAGTTATAAATGTGGAAATAACCTTATCGCCAGAATTAGAAGAGGAAAGATGGGGGAAATATTTACTTGAATTAGTTCAGGTTGGCCATCCGGATTTTGAAGTAACTGATTATAAATCTGTCGGAAAAACAGAAATCTCACCAACTAGAATAAAAGAAACTTTTGATTTTATTCTTCATCAACAACAAGAAGAACTCAAAATAAGGGGTAATGTTGTTTATAATCCTCAAACTAATCGTGTGATTTCATTCAATTTTGCAGAAATATAAACAAGAGTTTTTTAATACCGCATCAACTAGGTAAATATCAGTGTCACATATGAATGTGAAAAATATACTATTTCTATAACAATATTAATATAGTAAATCTTCCCTTAAAGAGAAATTATCATAAGGATGAAGCAAATGATTAATGGATGGTTGGAATTTGTGTTATTAATATTAGCCTCTTTTCGCTTAACAAGACTAGTTGTATTTGATAAGATTACCAATTTTATGCGCAGGCCTTTTCATGATGAAATAGAAGAGACAGATTCTGATGGAAATATGTTTACCTATATTGAAATTAAAGGGAAGGGTTTACAATATTGGATTGGTGAATTATTAAGTTGTTTTTGGTGTACTGGTATCTGGTGCACGGCTCTTTTATTGGGATTAACAATGATTTGGCCTACTGGAAGTAGTGTATTGATAACATTGCTAGCAGTTGCTGGGGCTGCAGGTATATGTGAATCCATTGTACAGCGTTTAGTAGAATAATTTTGTTAGTAGAAGGAGGACAGTATAAATGACTAAGCAAAAAAGAGAAGCGAATGCGTCCTCGCCAAAACCACAAGGTAAGAGAAGAAAACGATCTGGTTGTGGTTGTGGTAATAGAAGGAAAAGAAAATAGGTTTATTAAGCTTAGCTCTAAGCCATGCAATAATCTGTAATGTTGCATGGCTTAGTTTTGTTCTAGCGTATAATGAGAATGGCTACACTGTAAACCTGGATGCAGATGGTTTACCTGGTGTAATTAACCAAAATGAAATTCGAATAGTATATTGACAGTTTGTTATTATGGTTGTATGATTGGATTCCTGCCTTAAGAAAGCACCTTTTATTGTTTAAGGAATAGGATTGCTAAAAAAGTTATTGACACTTCATAGATTACTATGATACATTATTAAACGTTGCTCATTTAAATTAGTGAGTGTGCAAAAAACTCTTGCAAAAAACTATTGACAACAACTTGTTAGTTAGATATAATATAAGAGTTGACTCAAAAATAGAACTTCTTAATTTTGCTCCTTGAAAACTGAACAAAACAACCAGTATGTAAGAAAAAACAACCCTGTTTTTTCTATTTTAAAAGAAATTCTAAAAGCTAGCGTGCT
>NZ_CBYO010000021.1 GCF_000577245.1 Paucisalibacillus algeriensis | reverse complement strand
ACGGGCAGGGACGTTCTACCCCGGCTACAATTGTAATGATAAGACCATATGAAATAAGGTCAACCAGTAATTTCTGGTTAACCTTATAATACGAAAGGGGCAGGTTAGCCTAACGAGGAATTTTTTCTCAAAGGTAACAGAATTAAGTCAGTGGGAATGAATTAATTCCGACATATATGTGCATGAAATGTCGGATAAATAAATACTTTTTCCTATAAATTGAATAAATGAAAGGAGAGGAAAATGGATTGGATAGAAAGAATGAATAATGCTTTGGATTACATTGAAAATAACCTAGAGGAGGATATAGATTATAAAAAACTTGCACAAGTAGCTCATAGTTCCGAGTATCACTTTCCAAGAATGTTTTCAGCTATTTCGGGTATATCTCTATCTGAATATATCAGGCGGAGACGATTAACTCTTGCTGCATTTGAAATTCAAAAAAGTGACATACGAATTATAGACTTAGCTTTTAAATATGGCTATGAGTCTGCTGATTCGTTTTCCCGTGCTTTTAAAAAGACACATGGAATTAAACCTTCGGACGCTCGTAATCAAGGGGTACAATTAAAAGCCTTTCCAAGAATTTCCTTTCAAATTTCGATAAAAGGGGATACCGAAATGGAGTATCGGATTGAGAATCTTGATTTTGATTTAAAATTAATAGGAAAAGGTAAGGTAGTCAAAACTAGTAGAGCCTTTAAAACAATACCTACGCTTTGGAGTAGTGCTAAAAAAGATGGATTTATGCAACAATTGATTGATATGTCTTGGGAAGAACCAAAATGTACACTTGAAAGTCTATTGGGAGTTTGTGGAAAAGAGGCAGCCATTATTGATGAAGAATTTACATACTTTATGGGTGTTCGATATGATGAAGAGGTCCCAGGTGATATGGAAACGCTCTCTATTGCTCACAGGACCTGGGCTGTATTTCCCGGTATCGTGAATGCTTGGAAGCGATTATACACAGAGTGGGTTCCAACCTCTGGTTATGAACTTGCTGATATACCTTGCATAGAATGTTATTATCCACCAAAGCATAATCCTAGAAACGAACTTTGGGTTCCAATAATTCCTAAATAAGAATCAAATGTACAAGAAGGAAGCTTCCAAAAGATATGGAAGCCCCTTCTGCGTAACAAAATCAAGCAATAAAGATTGTGAAATAATGTACTTAAACAAACTGGTGCGTTAGTGAAAGAACAATCTGTAATTGTACTATTGGAGCAGTATTGTGGAAGGAAGTTGTATATAGAGGGGAGAAGATGCAATCTTAATATACCGGATGATATAAGTGTTATTGGTTTCGATGATAATCCTCTTTCAGCTTTTTCCATGCCGCCTTTGACCACCATACACCTGCCCAAAAAAAAGATGGCAGAAAACTATATCAGTATTTTACGTTCAGTGTTAATGGAAGGACGTAATGAAACATGCTTTTTTTCTTCTGATCCTATTCTGATTTCCAGAGATTCTGTATGCAATTTTTTAGAAAAAACAGGTGGAATTTAGTCTGGGTATATTTATTGATTGGAGTACGACGGATATCAAAGTTTCTGTTGACTACGGAGAAACTAAAAGAATATCTAGAGGTAGAAGATCATTTAAAGCCATCTTGTTTAGAACACAGAGTTTGCTGCATTAAATCACTAGAGATAAAGAAGAAATGATAAAATACATTAAATATTAGGTGTGCCTAGTAGGAGGGAATGCTTTGAAACCAAAAATGAAAAGAAAAGATTTAATGAGCAATACGGATATATGGAATGCAGTTATTGCTGTATTAAGTCGGTATAATATATCATCTGAAGATAAAAATTTACATGAAGCATTCATTGTCTATCAATACTATTCTGAACTTGAAAGTGGGGGGCACGAAAGCTTATTTACGTGGTTTGGTTGGTATATTAAAGAGATTGGAATAGACAATTACTTGGATGAATTAATCGGAATCCTTGAGAAAATTGGTGCCCATAATTATGCTTTGATTGAGAAAAAGTATTGTCAAAAGATGTGGAGCCTTTACAATTCCCTGGAAAATGATGAAATTGAAGAAGAAGAATTTTATAATCTCATTGAAAAAGCGAACGGAGAATATTACAAGCTTAATGAGGAATTGGCGGAATTATTAGAAGCATATTTTGTTACTATACATAATGATTTGATTCAAGTAGTTGAAGATTAATTCATTCTTCAACGAACGAGTGCAATAGTTGAATAGGGTGATCCAATTGGGGTCGCCTTATTTTATTGGTCCAAATATTTCAACAATATATTCGGAATATTATGTTACTATGGAGGTGGAAGTTATTAAGCTATCGAATTACTTTCGTAAAACAACAGGTGATAAAAATAGGGGAGTAGCATGAGAGTTTTATTAGAGCTCATCTATAGCACTTAAAATCAAAAATATTAAATTTGATAAGGATGAAAGGAAATATGAATAACATCGATAAGAGAAATCGTTTAGATGACGAACCTTTTAATTACCGAGTAACAAAAGGTAATACAGTCTTTTTGGATTATAATGGTAGACAGGTAAAAATCTTAAAAGGAAAAGAAGCAGAGAAATTTCTAAAGCGAATTAGAGTTGCGAATAATACAAAGGAAGCACAATTAATAATGGCAAAGATTACTGGAAATTTTAAAAGGGGTAATGAACGTAAAACTGGAGGAACCAATAATTAATCGGATTAGATTCAAGATACTAGATTGATATAACACAACAAATATCAAGAAATATAAACTAATTCCACATATTATTTAATGTAGGAGTGGGACATATGAATGAACAAATACAACTTATGATTGATTGGATTGAAGCAAATCTAAAAAATAAGTTTTCATTGGATGAACTATCAAATTACATGGGATATTCCCCTTATTACTGTTCATTTAAGTTTCACCAAGTAACAGGAATAAGTATTAGGCGCTATATTCTTCTGAGAAGATTATATTTATCTACGGAAGACTTGGCAAACAATAAGAAAATTATCGATATTGCATTTGATTATGATTATTCATCACAAGAAGCATATAGTAGAGCATTTAAAAATGTTTTTGGCATCAATCCCAGAGAATATCAAGTTAACAAGTTTCCTGTTCAGTCAGTTGTTAAACTCACTATTAATAAAAATGTGGAATGGTATAAAATGAATATTTCTAAAAAAATCGAAGTTGAAAAGCTACGCCATGATAGAAGTGAGTTGTTTGACAAAGACGTATTACATATCTTAAATGGTCAGGTTATGTATGAGGAGTTTAAAAATAACAGATTAATGGGTGATTCTGATTATGCTCCATTTAATGAAGCTATGTGTGTGCATGCTACTACTGACCAAATATTTGATAAAGAATTTATAACTATTCGAGCTAAAGGTCATCATGAATCAATAGATGGATATATTGAAAAGGTTATTGCTCCTTTAGCCAATCTTTTTAATAAAGAGTACAAATGCATTGTATTATGGTTTGGTGAAGACATGTTTTGCCAAATGAACTTACTTACCATACTTTCCTATCTAGAACAGTCCGGTTATGAGGGGAAAGTGTTCTTAAATAGCTTCAGAGAAGATGAATTTAAAGTTAATCAAACCGAACTCAAATTAGGACATTACTATTCAGTATATAAAGAGGTGTTGATTCATCATACTAAACCATCTAATGAACTTATTCCGGTTATGTATCAAGCAATAAATATATATTTAGATATGCTAAACCAAGATAATGCAGTGGTCAAATATATTAATAAAAATAAAGATCTAACAACAAAAGAATTAATCAATAGGTTGTTTGAACTTTTTCCAAGCATAGGTTACGGAGATTTACAATATATGGAGCTAATTAATAAAATAAGAAGAAAATGAAAAGTGATAACTAGACTTAAACAAACGAGTGCAATAAGTACAATAGGGATCGTCATAAGTGATAATTCCCTGTTTTTTGTTTGGCTAATGGGTCAGTTACATAAAAAGTACGATTAATTGAATCTTTTTAATGTGTTCCTTCGTAATGAAGAATCTAAAGAAAAAATACTATGTAGAATTTATTCTTTTATGGGTATAAACAATCACAAATCGTTCCACTTAGTATTCTTCAGAGGTTATTCGAAGAGAGTACAGCTAGAAATGGAAATGATGGAAATATTGGAGTGAAAGTACCACAATACCTATCTAAATTGGGCGTAAAGAACATTGAGTGCAGAGTCAGTGATAAGGTTAACTTCCTTCATCCCGATAAGAATCAACAGGATAAGGAAAACTTATTTTATTCGATAAAAGGAGAAGGGATAGGTGGAAATCCTGTAAATAAAGATCAGTTTATTGAAAGTTTGATAAAACGTGGGGTTGCGTTGCAGGAAGCCCAGGAACAGTTTGAGGCTGAACTTCTGTTTTCACAAGTATTTAACATGGATTCCTCTTTAGTATACTCCCCTAGCATGAAAATTACTTTTGGAGAGGTAAAAATAAATAATTAATCTCAATAGCTTTAGAATATGTATAAACTTTAAAGGATCAACTTCAAGGAAGAGAAAAGGGAGGTAATAGAAATGGGGTATTTAAATAAAGGTTATGGTCTAGACTCTGAAGGGTTTATTGTAAGTGATGTTCACAAAAACAAAATTGATGATGTCTATGTGCCTTGCATTCGAGAATCTATCGAGAGTCTGAAAAGTCTATTTCATCTTCATTTGCATAGTGTTTATGTTTACGGTAGCGTAGCCAGAGGAGAAGCGATTGCAAAAAAATCTGATTTAGACCTTATTGCCATGTTCGATACCAAACTTAGCTCTGGTAAGTTAACGGAATTAAAGAAACTTGCTGGAGATCTGTCTCAGAAGTATCAATTTTTAGTGCGAGAAGTTGGTATCGCTGTAGCATATTACGACTATACGATCGACCCTTCCAATTATTACGAAAACGCATTTCTTAAGGAGCTCTGTGTTTGTGTGTATGGAGAGGATATAGGAGACCGATTTGGTCCGTATAAACTTACATCAGAGATAGCAATTCGTTTTAATGGTGATATTCATGAAGCACTTAATAGGACGTTAAAGAGGTTAGAAACAGATTCTAATGAAGATTTTAAAACATTTACACAAGGCTTTGCTCGTAAACTAATTCGGACGTATTATTCAATGGTAATGGTACGTTCACAGATTTGGACGACACGACTCCACGAGCAGTCGGAAGTCTTTATTCATCACTTCCCAGATAAAGAATCAACTATTCGTACATTACTTAATTGGATAGAAGAACCGCCGACCGACCGTGAGGAAGTATGCAGGTTGTTTAAGAGTGAGGGTAAGTGGGCTAGTGCAAACTTTCTACATGAAGCCAAATCCCCTTATTAAACTATCGGGTCAATCAAGGATTCTCCTCAACATATTCTGATCATTGAATAATGAACTTATATGAGGTCCAATATTTCGCTAGGTGCAGACACCTGATAGTCTGGTTTCTCTTTTTCTACCACTTCAATAGAATCGTAACCCCAACCAACCCAGATAATCTTTACTCCGGTTTTCTGACAAGCTAGAATGTCTCTTTGTTCATCGCCAACATAGATTACTTCGGAGGGATTCAGGTTATGTTCTCGAAGATATCGATTTAGTAATTTATCTTTACCTAGAATACTACTAGAACAAAGAACGTTATCTATACTGGTTATATCATTCCGCTTTAAAAAGCTTAGGATATTTTCCCGAGAATTAGAAGAAATAATGCTAGTTTGATAACCTTTATTATCAAGTTGGTACAGCATGTCTTTAATGCCATCGAATAGTCTCAGTTCATGTAATGATTTATTGTATAAGCTATATAGTTTTGGTGCAATAATCGGCACCTTATATATAGAAAAATCTAATCGTTTAATTCGTTGCTTGAGAGAAAGTTTCTTGAGGATTTCAACATCTGAAGGGTGTATCTCTTTTAAATTATATTTCTTCGTGAGGGAGTTCCAACTCGAAACTAAAATTTCTAAGGAATCCACAAGTGTTCCATCAAAATCAAAAATAACATGTTTTATCATTGTCGTAGCACTCCATTCTAATACTCCAAAAGAAGGAGAGCGGATGTATCGTTCTCCTTCTAGATTACCTTACCATATATGTGAGAGATACAAAATTGTTTACTGACTTATTTGATATAAAATGAAGAACCATCCACGATGGTCACATCATCCCGACGTTTCACTTCCTTCATCAATCGAAATAGGGCCTCATCCTTTTGCTTTGCCTCAATCATGCAATCCAGTTGAGGGACTGACCCCTTTATTTCGTTTAGAAAGGTGAAGAACATATTAATATCGACAAAATCAGCATGATGGCGGAATTCTTTCTCGTTTTTTGGACTGGATATGTGCATTTTAGTTGGAAGTGGAGAATGTTCCCAGGTTTGTACAACACGCTCCCAATGCTGTTGCCAATTCGGATCTTGATGATAGGCAAGATGATGGTGATAATCGAAGACAAGTGGGATATTAAGCTTTTGACTAAGATAGAGCGTGTCCTCTAATGTGAAAGACGTATCATCATTTTCTAACATAATCATCTTTTGAATCCCTTTTGGAACATCCATCCATGCATCCACAAATTGCTCTAATGATTTTTCCGTATCTTTATAGTTTCCACCAACATGCATGACAGCCCGATGAGTAGGATCAATTCCCATTCCTTTTAGAATAAGATAATGCATCTTTAACGTTAGGAGGGAGTTTTTAAAAACCTCATTCTTGGTAGAATTCAGCAGAACAAAATGATCTGGATGAAAGTCCACCCTTAAATCATGCTTCTTGATAAAATCCCCTATTTCTCGAAGTGACTTCTTTAAAGGTTTTATATAATCCCAATCGGGTAATTCTTCGTGATTTGCTAACGGAATTAGTCGTGAGGTTAGCCGGTAAAAATGTATTTCGGAAGCTACATTGTGCTTTAACAATCGTAATGTATTATGTAAGTTCGAGAGTGAAATTCGTTCCAACTTTCGAATGGCTGCATCACGGTCCGATAGTTTTTGAAATTGCGCAAAGGTCATCGTTTGTGATGGAGATGCATGTTTTAATTCCATACTCATGGCGACATAGCCTAGCCGGACAAGTGTCATGATTATTCACCTCTAATGATTAATATTCTACAGAAGCTCCAGATAACCGTTTTACACCACGAATCTTAGCAATGACTTCCACCAACTGATGCATGGCAAGATTCTTCTGCTTTGCCTCAATCATGATGTCAAAATCCCAGTTCAACTCTTTCGCTATCTTTAAAAAAGGTAGTATAAATACCAAATCAACATAGTCAGCATGGGAACGAAAGGCAGATGCTGACTTTGGTGAAGAAATATGAACTTTTGGTGGGATATCTCGATGGTTCCACGTGTTATAAATTCGCTCTAAGTAATTCTCAAGCTCGACTTCCCCTTTATTCGCCATATAATGATGATAATCGAGAATCATCGGAATCTGCTCCTTCTCGCAGGCTTCTAACGTTTCCTTCACATCGTAAGTTTTATCATCATTTTCTAATGTCATATAATACTGAACCTCATCTGGTAGCTCTTTTAAATTTTCATGGAATCGTTCTAATGTCTGCTTTTTATCACCATAAGCCCCACCAATATGGATGTTCATGATCGAGGTATCGAGGATATACATCGCTTCTAGCATCCGGTAATGATATTCCATATCCTTTACCGCATTCATGGTAACCTCTTTTCGTGGGCTAGTAAAAAGCGTATACTGCCCTGGATGGAAGCTTGTGCGGATTTGATATTTTTTTATTAACCTTCCTAGTTCTCTCCATTCCTCTTTAAACGGTGTAACATAATCCCAGTTGACCTCAGGGTGGGTAGCGAGTGGGACAAGCATACTTGAAAAGCGGTATAGGTCTATTTCATGGGCGATATTGTAGCAAATTATTCGTTTCGTATGATGTAAATTTTGAGCGGTAACAGACTTAAGGTTATCCAAACGTTCCTCCTTAGGAAGCTTGGAGTATCGTGCGAAGTTTAAGGTCTTAGAAGGACTTGCATCCCATAAGCCAAGTGCATTCGCTACATAGCCAAACCGTATCTTCATCTAGGCAGCCCCTTGATATGGATGATTGATAATGAATATGCTTATATTTTGTTAGCGAATAATTTCTTATTCGTTGTTTAAGATTTCCTTCCTACAACTCATAGAAGTCTGGTTCATATTTATTCTTAAAAATAGTGATAGAAGTGGTAGATAGGTGAAAATCCTTAATGTTTGCACCTGAATAGTAATAGGGATTCAGTAAAGAATAAAATAAGTAATTTTGGACGGAGGTTTATAAATGAAAATAAAACAGAGGATTCTACCAGCATTACTATTAATTTTCCTTATACTAATTCCATTAACTACGCAGGCTCATGTAAAATGGTTTACAGAAGTAGAACCACAAAAAGATTCGATAGAAAATATTCTCTCTCCCTTCTTTATGTTCGTTGCGTTGCTCGTTTCGGTGTTATTAGGTGTTTTGCCTCAACTACTCCCTAAAATTATGGAGATCCCTTTTGCGAAGAAAATTGATAAGAAGCTAGATAATTACCGAGTTTATTCAAGATATATATTAAAATATGGAACAGCATTAGCATTAATCATTCAGGTTTTCTCCCATACACTTTTTGCACCTGAGTTCGAGCTAGTAGAAACATGGGAGTACATAGTAGTTTGGGCAGCTATTATCCTGCTATTGATCCCTATCCACTATGCTACAAAAGTGGGAGCATTTTTAGTGCTAATTCTATTTATTAATGTTGTAAATGATGTCGGCATCTTTCATATGCTTGATTATGGATTTTACTTGGCCATTATTTTCGTATTATTTATAGGAAAAACAAAGTTAGAAAAGTGGGGATTCCCTTTTCTTTATTTAGGAACAGGGCTTTCACTTTGCTGGGTTGCGGTAGAAAAATGGGTCTATCCTTCGATGAGTTTAGATATTATTCATAATCATGGCGTTCCAACGTTTGGATTTCCACCAGAAGCATTCATCGTTTTAGCAGCATTTATCGAATTTGTAGTTGGATATTTATTAGTTGTTGGTGTATTGAATCGAATACTAGCATTTGTTTTGACATTAATCTTTTTCTCCACGACAATGCTGTTTGGTTATACGGAAATTATAGGACACTTCATGATTCATATTGTGTTACTTATCTTTATCATAGAGGGGGTTTCGTTTTATAACCCACCAATTCGAATACATAAGTCCATCATTGATCAGGTCATCTTTGTATTCTTGAACTTCATCTTCGTTCTTGCAACATTTATTTTAATTTACTATCGATTCGCCCAGGGTTGAAAGATAGTACCCCTTAAAAATGATTAATGGAATTGAAGCGCATAGAACCGTAATTGCCTAGAAAAATGACTATTAGCCTGCGGATTTGAAAGAAATCCGCAGGCTTTTTGATATAATAGATAATTTATCCACCAAATTTATTTATCTTCCAATATATCTTCACAATTGCTGTGGCTGAAAAGATTCTTCATTAATCGTATTGCGAAATCAGCAACTCCCCTTTATAAGCTACTTCTAGAAACAAGATTAAAACAATTCGGTCACACAAGGACTACCTACCTATCACTTAAATCGTTCTATTATCCTATAAAAGTTTAAATTGAATTAATACTCATTTGCTAGTATCAAAGATAGAAGTAGTAGGAAGGAGGAGTTTTGTTGTTTGTTGTCAAACAGTCCTTAATGCTTAGGTAAGGAGAATTAGCACGTTATCATACAGTGTCACGTATTGTTGAATATTTGGTTCAATCGATGTGTGTTGTTGTTTTCAGACTATTAATACAATAAGGGTAAAGGTTTAGATTAATAGAGAGGGAGGCGTTTTTGATGAATCGAAAATGGGTTAGTAGTTTGTTAGTTGGGGTACTTGCGGTCTCAGCATTTTCTCCTGTTGTACAAGCAGAGAAAAATCCGATTGCAGAAGCAAGATCAGCTTCATCCAACAAGTTTGAACCAATTGTGACAGTTGGTCCAAGTGGGAAGACAATTCTAGCAAATGAGGAAACGACTAAGATTGGTCCAGGGATGGAACTTTCTACATTTGAACGGTTTGATGCTCGTGGTTGGTTAAATGGGGAAGTAATGACTATCAATTTAGGGCATGATGCGGTATCAGCGGACTTATTGTATCCGGGTTTCATTACAAAGGCATTGCCAGTTTCCGAAATGGCTAAGCAGACTGGTGCAGTTGCTGGTGTGAATGGGGACTTTTTTGATATTAATAATACGAAGGCACCATCTGGTACCATGATACAAAATGGTAGTCTGCTGAAAGGGCCACAAGGTTCCCATACGCTGACTGCGGGGGTGGATGAAAATGGACTAGGAAAAATCTCGAATATTTTCTTAGAAGGATCCATTCAATTACCTTCTGGTAGTGTGGAGCTAGCCGCTCTCAATCAATCTAGTATTCCAGCGGATGGCATCGGCCTATACACCTCTGTTTGGGGACAAGCTCAGCGACCAGGTGCAAGCAATGTGTATGAAGTGTTTGTTCAGGATGGCGTCGTGGTTTCCACATCTAATCAGGCTGGTAACGGTGTAATTGCTGCAGATAGCTTTGTACTGGTTGGCCGTGAAACAGGCGCAACAAAGCTACAAGAACTATCTATTGGTGATGAGGTAGCTGTTTCCTATGCACCGAGAGTGGACGGAGATTCCATGATGAATTTTGCTATTGGTGGGAATGTTGTATTAGTCGATAATGGCACTGTTCCAAAAGGGTTAGATGACACTACAACAGCTCCTCGTACAGCGATTGGTTATTCTGAAGACGGAAAAACAATGATTTTAGTCGTAGTAGATGGACGTCAGACCGATAGTCGTGGGATGACATTTAAGGAATTAGGCGAGTTAATGAAGGAATATGGTGCGTATCGGGCATTGAACATCGATGGTGGTGGGTCGTCTAGCATGGTAGCACGAATGCCGGGAAAATCCGATACGGAAGTAGTGAATAATCCTTCTGACGGTACAGAGCGTTCTGTACCTAATGGAATTGGAATTTTTGTGGAAGAGGGAAGTGGTGTATTAACGGGTTTTGCAGTGGAAACCGTGATGGAGGATGCGCATAGTAATCGTGTATTCCCTGGTTTAACAAGAAGTTTTATTGGCAGAGGGTACGATGAGAAGTATTCACCAGTGGCTGTTAATGATATTAAGTGGAAGGCCCTCCCAGCAAATGTTGGGTCATTTGAAGAAAATGGGGTGTTCTACGCAGAGAAGTCTGGTAAAGCAGTGGCACAAGCACAAGTAAGATCTTCAAAAGGCCAAACGGAGATAATGGTGCTCGGTTCATTAGATCGAATTGAAACTTCTCAGGCATATATCGGTCTTGAGATGGGTACAACTAGTTATTTTTCTGTAACTGGATATGATAAGGATGGCTACTCGGCACCTATTGAGCCACGTGATGTGACACTGGAGTTTGATGAAGCAGTTATTAATGTGGATGAAAATGAAGACGGTAGCTTCACGGTTATTCCGGTACAGGATGGTGGGGCAACCACTATCACAGTAACCGTTCAGGATAAAGTTGTTCAACTTCCAGTAACGGTTGGTCTTACGACAGTAAATATTTCAGAATTTGAGACGAAAGATGATTGGGACTTTACCAAATATCCAGCAGCTGTAGGTGCCTCTATGGAGCTAGTAGAAGGAAGAACGGGTAATGGGATTCAGTTAAGCTATGATTACTCGACAACAACCGCTACTCGTGCGGCATACCTGCAGGCGTCGCCGATGATTGAACTACCAGGTGATGTACAAAATATTGGTTTATGGGTACATGGGGATGGAAATGGTGCGTGGCTTCGTACGGTAATTGAAGATGCATCTGGTACTAGATATACATTGTCACTTGCAAATGCCGTGGATTGGACAGGCTGGGAGTATGTAGAGACGACATTACCAGAGGGTATCCAATATCCGGTGAAATTATGGCGAATCTACCCAGTAGAAACAAATCGTAATGATCAATATACTGGCTCTCTTATCTTTGATGATTTAACGGTAAAAGTACCACCAGAAATTGATGGGATAGGGGTAAAAGAGGTAACTCCTGATCAGTTAGTTATTCAAAATGAAGGGTTTGGAAAGGACCGCTGGAAATTTGCTGTGCTAAATGATTCCCAATTTGTTGCTCAAACACCAAATAGTCCACAAGTGCAAATGGCTCGTAAAGCACTACGGGAAATACTGGCAGCAAATCCAGAGTTTCTTGTCATTAATGGCGATTTAGTTGATACAGCGTGGGAAGAGGACTTTGTATTTGCAAAACAAGTATTAGAGGAAGAAGTTGGTGATGCATTTCCAATCTACTATACACCAGGAAATCATGAGATTGTAGGAAGCGGTTCATTAGATAATTTCTTAAAGGTATTTGGTGAAAATCGATATACCTTTGACCATAAAGGAACACGGTTTATTTTACTAGATTCTTCAACAGGAAGCTTAAGAACTAGCGATTTTGATCAGTTAATTGAGTTAAAGGAATCGTTAATGGATGCAGCTACGAACCCACAAGTGAAAAATGTGGTCGTACTTGGACATCATCCAACGCGTGATCCACTACCAACGAAAAATAGTCAGTTTTCTGACCGAAAGGAAGCGGAGTTAATCGAAGACTGGTTGACGGAGTTCCGTGAGACTTCAAGTGGAAAAGGTGCGATTTATGTTAGTGGTCATGCCCATACAGTTAACCTGGAACGAGTAGAAGGTGTGCCATATATGGTAACAGGTTCTGCAGGTAAATCACCATATGGATCGCCAACGAATGGTGGATTCTATTCTTGGACGATGTTCGGTGTAGACCCAACACCTATTCCAGAAAAAGCTTTTGGTCCTGAATATGCGGCTTCTCCAAGTAAGGCAAAAGGTGCGGAATGGATTCAAGCAGAAGTACGTCCAATCTTGGAGGGGATTTCGATTGATGCTCCAGAGACAATTGCAGTAGGTGAGAAGGTAACCGTTTCGGCAGAAGGTCATCAAGTTGGAAATTTAACCTTCCCACTGAGCTATCCGGCATCTGTTACATGGAAAGGCAGTGATACCGTGTTTATTGGTAAGGGTGAGGTGCTAGACCGTGCAAAGAACTCTGGCATGTATGCTGCAACATTTGATCTGGATACTAGAGAGTTAACAGCTTTGCAGAGTGGTGTGGTGGAGTTGAAGGTTGTTTCGAACGAGGTCGAAGAAGTAAGGCAGATTGTCATTGAATAGTTGATTGTGACGCGGGTGGGATATAACAAAAATGTCAAAATAATAGAAGGACAGTTTTGTATTGCAAAAGATAAATAAACATCAATAAAAGGGGTGCAGTTTGCATCCCTTTTCGCATGCTAAATAACACTACTATCACAGCCTATTAGTAATACATTGTTGAAAAGGATAGGTTCTTAGTTATTTATGATAAACTGAATATAGATAATTATGAAATTTGAGTTCTTCAACTAACGGGGCAATTTAGTTGAATAAGAAATCACAAAAGTAATGAGTATTTACTTTAAAATAAGATTAAACCGGGGGTTATATGCGAAAAGTTTATCTAGATAGAACAGAATTAATTGGAGCCATAGGTGTAAATATAGAAGAAACTGAAGTAATACTAGCAGGGACAACAATTTTTCCTATGAGTGCTCAATATAAAAATGAAGAGTATCAAAAATATGCTAGCGATTATGATATTCAATTTATCTTTGACGATGATATTCCACATTTAGAGTTTTTTACGGTTCCACATATAGATATTATGGCAAAAGATAGTAAAGGAGGATTTATCGGAACTGTTTACCAACAGTGTGATTCGGAAAGTGACGCACCAATTTGTTATATCAATAGGGATTTAGAGTGCTTTATAATTTCTGAAAACGAAATAGATTTTCTGAGTAATATAGGAACATGGCAAGACAACATGAAACCCTATAATAAAATTACCGTTTATCGTTCGAAAGCAGAAGCAGAGACTGAACTAGAATTTATCGATTTCTCTGATATTCTTCCATTATTATAAATTCTTCTTGAACTAAACTAGCTAATAGAAGTTCAATTCCTATTGCATTAACGGGTGCGTTAGCACAACAAGGGCAATATCTTTTGTTAAAGGGCTTAATTGTTGAAAAGTGACGAGGTGATAATATATGAAAGTTATTCTTTTAGGAATAGCAATTATACTTTTTGGTATTGCAATTATATCAGTATATAGTTCAACGGGACTTGGATATTCAAGTGGAACAATAATAGGGTTTGGAATTTCTATTTTAGGTTTAATAGTTTCAATAGTGGGTTGCCTTATTAATTATGATAAATAATCCTAATTCAACTAACTGGTACAATAGTTTAAGAAGGTGATTAAAGAGGATTACCTTTTCTTTTGTCAAGATGCTAATAATATTATTAGATTATTATGTAATTATTTAGATAGTGTTATGAAACTAACGGGGCCCAGAATAGTTCAATAAGAAACCATCTAATATATATGATGGTTTCTTTCTAAAATAATTAAGTTTGAGTGGCTTTAATATAGGTTTTTACTGAAGGTGGAGTATAGGATTGAAATTGTTCTATTAAAGACGCAGGCTCAGAATCATTCATTAGCATTGATAGGTATTTCTCTTGAAGAAATTCTTTTCTATTCATATGGCTAAAGAAATTAATCAACAAATCAAAGTAATTATCTATATTTAGTAGGCCACAAGGCTTTTTATGTAAACCTAACTGCCCCCATGTAAAAACTTCAAAAAATTCTTCCATAGTTCCTGGTCCGCCAGGTAATGCTATAAATCCATCAGCAAGATCTGCCATTTTCGCTTTTCTTTCATGCATTGAGTCTACAATGATTAGCTCTGACAAGTTTTTATGAGCTATCTCTCTATTATCTAAAAAACTTGGCATAACCCCAATTACGTATCCACCTTCATTCAGTACTGAATCTGCAACAGCACCCATTATACCAACACTCGCTCCACCGTAAACAAGTGCAATATTTCGGCTTGCGAGTTCTTTACCAAGTTTTTTTGCACCTTCTATATATATATCAGATGCCCCGTTACTCGAACCACAAAATACTGCTAACTTTTTCAAATTATCGCCTCCTAGAAAGTCACACTATTAAAGATTATACAAAACTTTCATTTTTTTGTTAAACTTAAGTATTGAATTGGAGGTCAGATGAGTATGAATGTAACTGAATTTCAGCAATGGATAAAGGAATATTATGAAGGTAGGGGCTGGTCTGAGCTAGACATATTTATTCGTATTGGCTTTCTTGCTGAAGAAACAGGCGAGGTTGCACGAGCTATAAGAGCTCTAGAGATTGGTAGAGATAGGCCAGATGAAATTAGAGGTTCGTATGAGGAACAAAAACAGGATTTAACCGAAGAGTTAGGTGATGTACTAGGTAATTTAATCGTAATTGCCAACAAGTATAATATCCAACTAGAAGAAGTGTTTCAGTCGCACAAAAAGAAACTATCAAATCGTTATTCTAATGTTTAGCAAATAAGCATTTTTCAACTTTAAGGTGGGTCTTTTGGGTTGGCTGGAAGAATAGAAGCTTAATCCAAGAAGGATTAAGCTCTAAGAAAAAGAGTGGGAATCTTAACACTAGGTAGGTGTTTTCCTTTAATAGATTAATTAACTATCAAGGCAGCATTTCTAAAAATAAATGAATTATGCGGGTAC
Organism: Paucisalibacillus algeriensis; assembly: GCF_000577245.1. Lineage (GTDB taxonomy): Bacteria > Bacillota > Bacilli > Bacillales > Amphibacillaceae > Ornithinibacillus. Next base: position 86,098 of record NZ_CBYO010000021.1, on the reverse strand, counting down.
TTCAACTAGCTGGAACAATTTAGTATAAGAAGGATTTAATGTTGCGGAACTAAATGCATATAAAAAGGGTTAGTTTCTAAACAATGTATAGAAACTAACCCTTTTTATTCCTTTGGAGATAAATTATCATGTGTTTATTAATAAAAAATTGACAGTTTAGTAAATTCAATATATCATTAATAGGAAAATGTGGAAAAAATATCATTTTTTTTATTTTCCTATACTGAGGTGAAGGTATTGAAAGAAAAAATATTAGACAGATCACGGAGAGAATTTGAAAGAAAAGGATTTCGGTTTACTATGGGGGAGTTAGCAAGACGACTCGGCGTAAGTACCAAAACGCTATATGAGTACTATCCTTCAAAGGATGAACTAATTAGTGATATTTTAAATCAAGCAATCTACGAATTAAAGGTAAAAGAAAAAGAAATTCTAGGTGACCCATCTTTAGATAATTTAGAAAAACTTAAAAAATGTCTCATTCTGATTCCTGCTAATTTTCAATTTACTCAACTAAGTCATCTAGAGGAACTTCAACGATATTATCCTAAACAATGGGAAATTCTTGATGAATTTATTAATGAGCAATGGGAAGGTATCATTTCTTTAATCAATGAGGGAATATCAACTGGGAAAATTCGACCCTTTAACTCGATAATTTTTATTGATATTTATATCGGTGGACTTTATCGCTTGTTGGATCATTCATTTCCAAAAGAAAATAATACTACCCTTTTAGAAACATTGAAGGAAATGGTTGATATCCTTTTGCAAGGAATACTTAAACAGGAAGAAGGTTGATGAAAAATGCATTGGCTTCTACTTTTTCTGGCAATATTAGCCGAGGTTGGCGGTACGATATCTATGAAATTATCTTCTGGATTTAGTAAAGTTGGCCCTTCTATCATGCTTCTCGTATTCTATCTGTTAAGCTTGTCCCTCCTGAATTTCGCTTTAAAAGGTATTGAAGTTAGTGTAGCCTATGCCATTTGGTCTGGAGTAGGGACGGCCTTAGTCGTAATCATAGGGATTTTCTTCTTTTCTGATAACCTTTCAGTTGTTAGAGTAATTTCTATTATATTAATCATTCTCGGCGTTATTGGACTTAATCTTGGAGAACAACAACAGTATAGTAATAATACTTTAAGTGAACAAAGAGATATGGTTTAAAAATGGGAAAGTTACGCCATAACAGCGCTTGAAAGATTAATATTCTATAATATTTGTTTCACGATTAGTTGGAGGCTGTGGTATGAGTAAATCTTTAAGAGTTTTTTTTCTACTAACAGATATTGGTTTTATTATTTATTGGGTAGTAACTTTATTAGAATTAATCCCAAAAGAATATCTATATCAAGATTATCAAAATGAATTATTAGTAATCTGGAATTGGTCTTTTTTCCCACTTGATATTTTGATTTCTGTAACTGGTCTTATAAGTCTCTATCTACATAGAGAAAAAAACATGAAATGGAAATCCTTTGCGTTATTATCACTTACATTAACTTTTTGTTCTGGATTACAGGCTATTGTTTTTTGGATTATAAAGCTTGACTTTGACCTTATGTGGTGGATACCGAATCTCTATTTGTTAATTTATCCATTGTTTTATATTCCATCTTTGCTTTACTTGAATCGTGGTACATCACACTAACGACTTTTTGCAAGTAGAAGAATTAGAAAATTAGATAATCTCTTCACCCTCTGTTCTCAAATAGGAACGGAGGTATTTTTATAAAGGTACCTTATTGTGATTTATTATCTTACGCCTCTTTGGAGTGAATTGTTGAGGAACGCTATTAATTGAATATTTATGTTAAAATAGATACGGTATTTAGAATATTAGGTATTTCAACTAACGATGCGGGTAGTGTAAAAAGAAAGTGAATTTATAAAAAAGATTTCTGGAAGGTAGAATGGATTGTCAAATATAAGTGAAAGTACATTTGAGTATTTAGATTCTTAACTTACCTTTTGAGAAACCATCATATATAAAAAGAGTTATTCAGTGATCATTTAGAATAACCTTATGATGTTTATGGAATGGATTAAATGAAGCAGAGATGTTCATAGAGAAATTAAGCTAATTGTACTTGACTCTTCTTCAACAATCGAGTGCTATAGTTTAATAGGTAGATATAAACAAGTCATTTAAATGTGAGGGGTATAATGAATCCATTAATAAATTATGAACAAGAAATTGTCATTCAACTTAATAATTATGTTAAAGATTTAGCTGAGAAGGATAGATTTTCAGGTGCCGTATTATTAGCTGACAAAGAAAATATACTATATAATCAAGCATTTGGGCTTGCAAATAAAGAACAGGGAATCTTAAATTCCGCTAATACGAAATTTGATTTAGCTTCAATGAATAAGATGTTTACAAGTGTAGCTATAGCAATTTTAGAAGAAGAAAAGAAATTGTCGTTTCATGATTCAGTTAGTCAGTATATCCCTGACTTCCCTTATAGTAAGGTTACAATTCACCACTTATTAACTCATTCTTCAGGTGTAGGAGATTTTTTTAATACAAAGTTTTTAGAAAAGAGAGCCAGCCTAAAAAAGGTATCGGACTACCTTCCATTATTTGTAGAAGATAGACTACAATTTGAACCGGGAACTCGCTTTCAGTATAGTAATGGAGGTTATATTTTATTAGGATTGATTATAGAAAATCTTACAAATCTAAGTTACTTTGAATATATAAAAAGACACATATTTCATCCATTGGGTATGAATGATACTGATACCTGCGTAACAGATGGCGATGTCCAATTAGCTATTGGATATACTAACTTTCAATTTGATGGTTCGTTTCAAGAAGAAAAGACAGATAATCTATCAATACGTTCAAATGGATCACCAGCAGGTGGTGGCTATTCAACTGTAAAAGATTTGTGGCGATTTTCTAAAGGATTATTAGAAAATCGACTAATGAGCGTTAAACAGACAAACAAAATCATAACACAAAAAGAAAAAATATATTCTGACGAAATTTCAACTTTAGGATATGGGTATGGATTTTTTGTTGAGAGAATTAACTACCAGCAAATTATTGGACATGATGGAGGATTCCCTGGTGTGAGTAATCGATTAGATATATACCCAGATAATGGGTACATATTCATCGCTCTTTCTAATGATGATGGAGGCGGTGCTACATTAACTCGAGAAGTAAGAAAACTATTAACTAAACATAACTCTAATAATAATTAACATTTCTTGTTCAACAAAATGGTGCTTTCCTCAAAGAAGGAGAAACACCTTTTTGTGTAGAGATTATTAATGGGTCATTTTAAAAAAAATAAGATTTTAAAAGAGGGGATGGTAATATGAGCAAAAACACACGAGTTGCTATATCGATAATCCTTTTCATTCCATTGGCTTTTCTAATCATCAATTGGTTAAGAAATCTATTAGAACCGAGTAGCTTTACACTGGATGCTAAGATTTATTTAGGTTATTTAATTACTTTGTTAAGCGTTGCCATAGCTTATTTACTCAGTGTGGGCAAGGTTAAAAAAAGAAAATACCAGATATGGGGTGTTGCTATTATGTTAGTAATTTCCGCACCCTTGGCTTACTCCATTGGATTGAATTATGCGATTTATGAGGGAAGTGGTTTTGCAGCATTGCTTATGTTATATGTATTTCCATTTTTATTCCTCACAGGGCTTATTCTTTTGCTGATCGGTATTTTTAAAAAGGATAAAGGAAGAACAACTCAAGATATGTAAAAGAGTACAATAAAGGATCATCAGAAGTGATGATCTTAATTTTTTTTACTGTAGATTTTGAAGTTTTGATAATGTTTTCTATAAAGATATGGGACTAACAGGAAGGATTAAATAAGCAGAATGGTTTTATGATCATTATCTTGACCACGTTGTATATGGGATATTGGGAAATGAATAGAATAAAAATAGTTAATCGCTTTTTACAGCTAAGAAAATGTACCAACGTTGACATACTATTTACCACTGACTGATATAAAATGTATCAGTAATTGACAGGTGATTACCCCCTTGCAAAGTTAGTTTATGAATAGATATCATCATTTTTACTCAAAAGTTTAATCTTCTAACATTGAGAAATTTAGTTTGATTTTTTCTCTTGACTTGAAATGCATTTCATAAATTAGATTGAAAATAAGCTAATTTTTCAACGAAAGGGAGAGGAAAGATGAACAAAAAAATGATCCTTCAGCAAGATGAATATGTACTAACTACCCTTACAGGGTTATTGGAAATTTTTGATGGAATGCAAAATATATACTTTGGAGAATTGTTTTTAACGAATAAAAGATTATATTTAGTAAGTAATAAACTAATAAATATCGAAAAATCTTTCTGGTTTGAAGAAGAAATGATAGATATTGAACATTCTACACTTGTTGTAGGGGAACACAGGATTACGGTAAGGTGGGCATATGATGGAAATCCCCATAACTTAATAAGAGAATTTCAGATATTGAATGTTAATGTGTAGGTTTCCTTGAATACCTATATGGAGGTATGTGATGACAAATATTAACGATATTGCAAAAATGGCAGGTGTATCCGTCTCCACTGTTTCTAGGGTGCTTAACAATTATAAGTATATTGCTAAAGATAAAAGGGAGTCTGTTCTTAAAGTAATTCAAGAAATGAACTACACTCCCAATAAAAATGCGATTGATTTAGTACGAGGAGAAACAAGAACAATAGGCGTTATTCTCCCATATAACAACAATCCTGCATTTGATCAATTATTAAATGGTATTTTGAACAAGGCATTAGAGAATGATTTTTCAATTACGGTGCTTCCTTCAAATTATAGTAAAGAAAAGGAAGTAGAGTATTTACAAAAATTAAAAAGCAAGCTGTATGATGGCATCATTATCGCTTCAAGGGCAAATGATTGGGAAACGATCATTCCGTATAGTGATTATGGTTCAATCGTATCTTGTGAATATACGAATCACAAGGAGATTGGATGTTCTTACATGGACCGTTATTCTTCATATCTAGATGCTTTTCGATTTTTAAAAAACAAAGGGCATCAAGTGGTTGCTTTCACAACAGCTAGGCTAGAAAGCAATAGCACAAAGCAAATGATTGGTGCTTATAATGAAATCTTTGGTGAACTTCAACCTGAATATCATATTACAGGTTGTTCCTGCTTAGAAGACGGATACGAGGTAGCTGGGCAATTCCTGCTTTTACCGGAAAGACCAACCGCTATCTATGCGAATGGAGATGAGGTTGCTGGTGGTATTTATTTATATGCTAAGTCTCAACAATTGAAAATCCCTACCGATTTGGCAATCATTGGTCAAGAAAATCAACCAATAGGTGTCGGTATGGGGATTTCTACAGTGGATCACCAGTTAATGAAAGTCGGCGAACAAGCCTGTAGTCTTGCGATAAAGAAATCAAGAGAAAAAGTAAAAATACCTTATCACATTGTAGAAAGAGATTCTGTTTAGCGATATTGTCGGTGGAAGGCGATTTATAAAACAACCTATGAATAATCTCATCCTCGCGATGGGGATCTATGCAGTGTTTTAGATTAATGATAAATGGATAAGAAAAAATTGAGGAATTAAAGAAATATAACGTTATGGAGGAAGATATAAATTTTCTCAATATAAAGAGTGTATAAAAGGAAGAAGAGTATTAAAATATCAAAACAAAGTTGGAATAGTATGGTAGAACATTCTCGATGCATCTTTATCGTATTCACATCAATTCTTTAAAAAATTTTTGCATTTATTTAGATAAGGATTCATGGTAATTATATCTTAAGCAAACGATTCATCAAGATGAAGGCTTCCTTCTACAATAAGTAATAAAGATTGTAAAATACTGCACCTAAAATAAAAGGGTTCTTTAGTAAAAGTAGCAAAAAGCGGTTTCTATAACTGAACATGAGGAGGTGTTGAAGCTGACATCCGATCTAGCATTTATAGAATTAGAGTATGTGCACCATAAACCTTGAACAAATAAAGATAGCTATAAGTAACAAAAATTAATATAATAAAGGAATAACGAACAAAAAGGAGAAAAAGACCATGTCCGAGAAAAAGAAGCTTAGTACCAGAGAAATTGTACAACAGCAGTTGGAACGGAAAAAAGAGGCGCAAGCAAACAATACAAACACCATGCGTGGCAATGGATCAGCAAAGCATATGAAAAGCCAACTCGCGAAGAAACCAAGTATGACCCGCCGTAAAATGGGTAGTTAATAATTGATTTAAAAAGGTATTTTTTATATTATAGCGGGTTCGATGGAGAGAAAACTTTAGATTGTAGACTAATAGAGACATCAATTCACATATGAATTGATGTCTCTATTAGTGTTGTTAATTAATAATTTTATGACTTTAATGGACTGATTAAAAAAACATAAATTTGCATACAAATTGGAGACACCAATAAATTTATGCGTTTTGTTGATTCTTATGCTCAAATCTTATTTATCTTATCGGATGCTATACATGTCTTTATTAACCAGATTATTAATTAGCGTTGCCATTTCCTTTGGAGATTGTGTCATCCCATTCTCCATCCACATTTTGATTACTTGAACACTGCCACTGACAATAAAGGAGCTTATATATGCTAACTTTTCTTTGTCAAATTCGTATATTTCCATCCAACTCTTCATAATAAACCCTTGGGCAACATCCATGACTTTTCTGTGGAAAGAAGAATCACCACTTTCGTTCAATAGTGTCTGGCATTCCTCATGCTTTGTAGCAAAATAGGTCAATACTCGTTCCACCATATGAATTGCTTCATCTTCTTCTTGTACATTTAACTCACTCAAATATCGCTTCAAATCGTCAATTAGCTCGTCTTCAATTTGCGTGAGTAAGGCATATTGGTCTGTGTAATGGGCATAAAAGGTAGAACGATTCACATCGGCAATCTCACATATTTCTTTAACCGTAATCGAAGAAAGCGGCTTTTCTTTCAATAACTTCAACAAACTATCCTTCAGCACCATTCGTGTATATTTCTTTCGTCTGTCTATTTTATCGGAAGTCATGGCAAATTCCTCCTGCAATCTTAGTAACCCAACATGGTTGTAAAATGTGTTGGGAAACGTACTTATTTTACAAAACTGTTTGTTGTAAAAACAACACCGTGTTTTATATAATAATATAGTGGATTTTTTGTTTAGGCAAGAATGTCTAGCTCCAGGCGCCAGCGACTAGCGAGACTTCCCTCACCTCCGTACGATAAAGAAGGCTTGCCGAATGGATACATGAAGCTTAGTCCACTTATACCCTTGTGGTGAAAGTCAACATCGACTTAGAAGTTAGAGGAAACTCGACTAAAGGCCTTTGAGGCCAACGTCGACATACCCCGTAGAAGTGAGCATGTTTCCTTTATCTCCTACGACTCAGTCTAGTCCGTACGTCGCAAAACAGGCGCCTTACGCTGTTCTTTAGAAAGGGTGAATGATGATAGATATTGCAGCACAGATCATAAAACATAAAAAGCCCATCGTGATTTCCTTTATTCTAGTTACATTAATCAGTGTCATTGCGCAATTTGGCGTCTCTGTTAATTACAATATGGTTGATTATTTACCAGAGGATGCTCCATCGACAACAGCAATGGAACTGATGGAACAGGAATTTGATGGCTCTGTTCCGAATACTAGAGTCATGATAAACGATGTGACGATACAAGAAGCACTCAGCTTTAAAGATAAATTGGATTCAATTCCCGGTGTTTCTAATGTTACCTGGTTAGATGATGCCATCGATATAAAAACACCTATTGAAATGGCAGATAAGGACACAGTTGAATCGTATTATAAAGATAATAGTGCTTTATTTACCTTCAGCATTGCTTCTGGGGAAGAAGTAAAGGCAACAGATGCCATTTATGAGTTGATTGGTGAAGATGGTGCCATCTCTGGGGAAGCACTGAATACCGCTACCCAACAAAATATGGCTGTAACGGAAACAATGTATGCGGCAGCATTATTAGTACCGATTATCATCCTGATTTTAATTCTATCTACCAATTCTTGGATTGAACCGGTATTCTTTTTAACTGCAATAGGTGTATCGGTCCTCATTAACCTTGGAACTAATATATTTCTCGGAGAAGTTTCCTTTGTAACCCAATCAGTTGCACCGATTTTACAGCTTGCAGTTTCATTAGACTATGCGATATTTCTCTTGCATAGCTTCTCCGATTACCGACAAAAAGTGGCTGACCCTAAAGAAGCAATGCGACTGGCGATGAAGCGGTCCTTCCCAGCAATTATTGCCAGTGCATCAACTACCTTCTTTGGATTTATCGCTTTATCGTTTATGGAATTTGAGATTGGTTCGGATTTAGGGCTAAATCTAGTAAAAGGAATAGTCTTAAGCTTTATCAGTGTTATGGTCTTTCTACCAGCACTGACACTAATGTTTTACAAATGGATTGATAAAACACAGCATAAACCATTACTTCCTGCGTTTAAAAATATTGGGAAGCGGGTTGTAAAGGTTAAAATACCAGCGCTACTGTTCGTATTGATTCTTATTGTTCCGGCATTTTTAGCACAAGGACAAACCAACTTTATCTATGGTATTGGTGAGCAACCGGAATCAACACGTGCCGGTAGTGATATTGTAAAAATTGAAGAAGTATTTGGAAAGAGTACTCAAATGGTATTACTTGTACCAAAAGGGGACCTAGGAAAAGAAGAGAATTTAGTTCAAGAATTAGAGGGTCTTAAGCCCGTAAAGAGTGTTCTCTCTTACGTCAACACAGTCGGCGCCGCCATTCCTCCAGAGTATGTAGATGCGTCCGTAACGGAGCAGTTTTATTCAGACAATTATAGTCGAATCATTCTGCAAACGAATACGGAAGCAGAGGGTGATGTGGCTTTTGGTTTTATTGAAGAAGTTCAAGAAATTGCAGAAGGATATTATGGTGATGAGGTCTACTCACTTGGAGAAGCCGTAACATTGTATGATATTAAGAATGTCGTTCAAAAGGATAATTCGATTGTTAATGTACTAACAGTTGTTACAATTGCCTTCGTCCTATTGATTACCTTTAAATCAATCACGTTCCCGCTCGTTCTGCTTCTTACAATCCAGTCAGCCGTATGGATTAACTTATCGGTTCCATACTTTACAAATTCCTCCTTGGTGTTTGTAGGCTATTTAATTGTCAGTACGGTACAGCTTGCAGCAACGGTGGACTATGCGATTCTGTTGACCGAAGCATATAAAGAAAACCGAAAAGAAATGCCTGCTTTAAAAGCAATCATGGTAACACTTGATGAGAAGATATTTTCGATTGCTATTTCGGCTTCTATTTTATCAAGTGTTGGTTTTATTCTTTGGATTACTTCCTCGAATCCAATCGTATCATCCATCGGATTATTACTTGGAAGAGGAGCGTTATTGGCATTTATTATGGTCGTATTCTTATTACCAGCTATGCTAGTAGTATTTGATAAGATCATCGATAAAACAACATGGAAAGCAAATTACTATAAGGAGAAATGATGATGAGGAGTATGAAAAAGATACTATTTGTATTAATGGCTGTTATCCTTGTGTTGCCGTCATTTCTTGTAACTGCTAATACAAATGACAGCAACTCAGAGAACGATAAAGTTCAAGGTGACGGTAAAATTGCTTCTAAGGATGAAGTCGTATATGCAACATTAGATGCAAGTGGGGAAAAACAAGAAATTTATGTCGTGAATTCATTTGATATTACTAAAGCTGGAACAGTTACCGATTATGGCACCTATTCCAACTTGAAGAACCTAACCGACTTAGATGAACTAGAACAAACAGACAATGAGGTTCAATTCACTGCATCGGAGGGCAAATTTTATTATCAAGGAAATATCAATGAAGCATCACTTCCTTGGGAGGTTTCTGTTTCCTATTTCTTAGATGGAACGAAAATTTCTCCAGAGGAACTAGCTGGAAAAGATGGTCACGTACAAATACGTATGGAGACTTCTGCCAATGAGCAGGCTAACCCAGTGTTTATTGAAAATTATTTATTGCAAATTTCCCTAGCCCTTAATTCAGAAGTTTTTAGCAACATCAAAGCAGAAGACGGAATGATTGCGAACGCTGGAAAGAATAAGCAAGTAACGTATACGGTCATGCCGAAAGATGCAGCGGAACTAGTATTAGAAGCGGATGTTGTTGGCTTTGAATTAGATGGCATTAACTTCACTGGAATTCCATCATCCATGCCTATTGAGGCACCGGATATGGACGAAATGACTGGTGATATTACCACATTATCGGATGCGATTGCGGAAATAAATGATGGTGTCGGAGAATTAAATAATGGGGTTTCTGAATTAAATAACGGTGTTACGGAATTAGTAAACGGGTCGAAGCAATATCAAAATGGCATCGTAGCACTTGATGAGTCTTCTGGTGAACTGATTAGTGGTTCAAAAGAAATAAATAAAGCATTGGAAATGTTGAATAACTCCCTTAACAATACAGAGGGACCGGGTTTAAATGGTATACAGGATTTAATGGGAGGACTTACGCAGTTATCTGCTGGTCTTCGTGAAACAGCTTCCGGATTGGAAATACTTAAGCAGAACTACGAAGATCTTTACCTTCAATTAGATAACGCGATGAAAGCAATCCCGGCGTATGACATTACCGATAAAGAAATCAATGAATTAAAAGCAAGTGATGCAAATCCAGAAGTTGTTCAGAAACTAGTTGAAACCTATAAAGCAGCAAAAACTGCAAAAGGAACCTATGCAACGGTTGGACCAGGCTATAAGACACTAAATGAACAGCTTGTACCTGTGATTGAATCACTAAGAGATATGGCTAATAATGTAGATAGAATGGCTGATGAGCTTTCTTCTTCTTTAGAAGAAAATGATATGGACGGCATAGTAGCATTGCAAGAAGGAATTGCAGAAATGGCAGCTAGCTATAAAGTATTCCATTCTGGTTTAGTAGGATATACAGATGGCGTGAGCACTTTGTCTGACTCTTATCAAGAACTTCACAATGGAATAACGGAATTGTCTGGAGGAACGAGTGAGCTCGAGAATGGTGTAAGCGAACTTCATGACGGAACAACTAAGCTACATGAGTCAACTAGTAATCTACCAGAACAAATGACAGAAGAAATTGATGGAATGCTAGGAGAGTATGATAAATCAGATTTCGAAGCCGTATCATTTGTTTCCAATAAAAATGAAAAGGTAAATTCCGTACAGTTTGTCTTTAAAACAAAAAGCATTCAGTATGAAGTGCCAGAAACTGTCGAAAAGCCTGTGGAAGAAGAAAAAGGATTCTGGGATCTATTTTTGGATCTATTTAGATAAAAGGTAATCGAGGTATCAGTCCTAGTGGATTGGTACCTTTTTATGTTTGAATGTTATGCACATACTTGCAGTTTCAATTTCGATAAAGATAAAAGTGAAACTTTATTAAAAACAAAAGAGTATTAAAGTAATAAGGTACAGTACGTTATCCTCATAAAAAATGAGTGGAAGGAATACAAAAGAAAGAAAGATAAACAAAAGAAGGGGGAGAAGTGAGTCAGGTGACATATAAGCGACTTTGCATAATCGCCTTTTTATTTTCGTTATGTTGTGTTTTACTGATACAACAAGATGTTATAAAAAGGATAGATTTCCTATTCAACCAATGGTCCTATTCATTCTCTAACCCAATGACAGATGTTTTCTGGAGAATGTTTACAATACTTGGTGATACAGAAACCCTAGCTATTTCATCCATATTGATGATAGCATTTCTATTATGGAAAAAGAAAATCCAAGAAATTATACTATATATACTGATGATGTCTTCTGGAATTATTATTACGTTTTGCTTAAAGATTATCATTCAAAAGGACCGTCCCGGAGATGTGGAGTATATCGATTTCTGGGGTTTTGGTAGGGATATTATTTCCTTTAGCTTCCCAAGTGGGCATGCGGTGAAAAGTTTATTGCTCTTTGGTTTTATAATTTGGTTGATACGGAAATCCTATCCTAAGAACCAATACACCATTACCTTAACAATACTACTCCTAATAGGAATTGTATTGTGTGGTTTCGGCCAAATTTTTCTACATGAGCATTATCTAAGCGATGTCATTGGCGGATATTTAGTTGGAATTACCATTCATTCATTTTCATTATGGATGTACTATTGGTGGAAAGATAGACGAAAGCAATCTACTTTGCCTTATAGGATTGCTAAGTAAGGATGGGGGCATGTTATTACCTACCAGCAGTTAGTTGAATAAGATACCTTCCATTTGTTTAATTGTGTACCAGCTCATGTTATAATTAGGAACTTAAGGTAATAAAGACATTTACTTTTTATAGAACGGATGCCAAAAAAAGCCTCCGCCTATCGATAAATTATGGAGGTGTAAGAGAATGAATAAACGATGGACAATTGGTAAAATTAAAGAATTTGTGGAGAGCAATTCGGATAGTAAGTTGCTAACGACAGAATATCACGGTTTTTCTCAAAAGTTACTATTTAAATGTGCATGTGGCAGTAACTTTGAAAAAACATTTACGAAATTTAAAAATAACAACCAACGTAAGTGTGAAGTGTGTCAACCTCCAAAAGCATCACGCTAAACATATAGTGAATAAGCGAAGTGCCGATTTCCGTTAAAAAGAAATTGGCACTTTTACTATGCTAGAATATAATATGGAAAGATAATAGAAGACTGTTTTCTATAAGATTATTGTTTCTCATACAATTGATCAAAACTATGCGGTAATTTACATTTCTGTTAGCGTATCATACCCGCTTCTGAAATACACTCCGCTTTCACTTCCAGCACAGGGGCGACATCTGCTCGAAAAGACCTCGCAGTGCGTAAGCGCGAGGAGGCTCACCAGCCGCCCACGGAAAGCGGAGTATTCTGCCGGAGCGGTAGTTTTGAGCTTCACTAATATTTAAATGGTTACCGCACTGTATCTATCAATGCAGAAGATAAAAAAACAAACTTTATGAAAACAGCATAATAGAAAATACATTAAAAGTGAGGAACTACGATGATTGTAAAGACTGAAGAGGATTTTAATGGATTGAAAGAAATTGGTAAAATTTGTGGAGCAATTCGGGATGAATTAGTTCAATGTACTAAACCAGGTATTACTACAAAAGAACTCGATGAAATTGCTGCCAAGATGTTTGAAAAGGCAGGAGCTCAATCTGCCCCAAAAGGAGAATATGATTTTCCAGGGATTACGTGTATTAGTGTGAATGAAGAAGTAGCACACGGCATTCCAGGGGGACGAACTATTCATGAAGGGGATCTAGTCAATATTGATGTTTCAGGTTCTAAAAACGGTTATTTCGCAGATACAGGAATTTCCTTCGTTGTTGGGAAGGGAGAGGAAATTTTGCAGAAAATATGTGACGTTGCTAAAGAAGCATTTGACGCAGGATTAGAGAAGGTAAAACCAGGTTCGAAAACAAGTGCTCTTGGGAAAGCTGTACAAAATGTTGCGAAAAAGCATGGCTTAACAGTCATTAAGAATCTTACTGGCCACGGTGTTGGGCGAGCTATTCATGAAGCGCCAGATCATATTTTCAATTACTTCTCTCGATGGGATGACGAAATCTTAGAAGAAGGTATGGTCATTGCTTTTGAGCCTTTTATCTCTACATTGGAAGAGGAGGTATTTCTATCTGAAGTAGATGGATGGACCTATCTAACCGATGAAAGTTTTGTCGCTCAATATGAACATACAATTATTGTTACGAAGGAAGGACCGATTATTACTACAGTGTAAGAGCATTAATATCACAACAGGTCAAGATTGTTTCATAGGAATCTCTGTTTTTGTTTGGTCTTACATATGTATGTATCTTTTCTTGAACGATTAGTAAAAACAATCCGTAAATAGAAAAAGCAAAGGAACTCGTAGATCCTTCGCTTTTTTTTTTGTATACAATTAATCTTCTCGCTTTGGACCAAATGATCTAAACCTTGTTATCGTATTACAATTATAAGTCTAATCTACTTAATGGTAATTCCTAGTCATGTTAAACAACGATGTTACTAATGAATAGCCTGTAAACTGAGGGGTTAGGAATTTGCTAGATTCCATGAGACGGACTTTAACTGTATCTGGTGTATAAGGAGGTGAGGCTTGTAGTAATAGCGCTACAATTCCAGAAACCATTCCAGTGGCCATTGATGTTCCTGTTAGAGTGAAATAGTGGGGGCCTACTCTATTTTGTGGATGCTGAAAGGCAATTGTAGAGTTTGGCGATAGCAAGGATGTAATGTTTGTCCCAGGCACGGCAATATCAGGCTTAATGAACCCATCTACTGTCGGTTTGCTACTTGTGTATTCACCGGGAGTATCATCTTGTATATTGAATGTATTTCTATCGTTTGTAGCGCCAACTGTTAGGATAATGGGATCATATCCGGGAGTGTCAATCGTTCCTAGGGGGCCCGAATTTCCTGCAGCTGCTACTACAACAATACCTGCACGCCATGCTTTCTCGCATGCAATGGCAAGAGGGTCATTGACATAGGAAGTTGTTGGGGTTGCACCAAGCGAAAGATTTATAATCCGAATTCCGAGCCTAGAACGATTTTCTATTGACCAATTGATTCCTGCAATTACATTGGATAACAGACCATTACCTTGACTATCTAGAACCTTCACTCCAACAACATTCGCATCTGGTGCAACTCCACTGTAATTTCCGCCTGATGCGGAGCCATTTCCAGCAATAGCTCCTGCAACATGGGTTCCATGTCCATTATCATCATAGGGGGCAGTTCGGCTATTGATAAAATCCTGAAATCCAACAATTCGGTTTGATGGATATGTTAAATCATAGTGTGGAAAGATTCCTGTATCAATTACTGAAACTGTAATTCCATTTCCTGTAAGACCATGGGAATTATTTGCATATTTTGAACCAATTGTCGCTGTTGCCACATTGAGATTGGAACGAACTGTATAATCAGGACAAATATATTTCACATCATTATGTTCCATAAGGTGACGAATGGTTTTCGAGCAGAATCTGCCAGTTATCTGCTTTAACTCTTTTAAATGATAAGTGGGTTCATCTGTAGTTTGTAACGGACATAGTTCCGAAACATGGGTAGCCTTACACCTATTGTCTAAGACAATTACAACTCCTAATTGCTCATAATCATCCATATTATCTAACACGTTAGTCATAACCAGTTCAGTCTTTTTCATCTATTTAAATCCTCCTTTTTAAAAACTTGAGTAAATTTTATTGGATAGAAAAATAGGAAGACAGCAAGGAGTAACCACATGCTGTCTTTATTTTATTAAAACGTATAGGATTCTCCTGAAAATATAACTGGCCCAGTTACTACTGCATCTGCAAGTAGCCCTTCTACGGCAACTGTGACGGAATATCCATGGTACCCAGGAGGTGCATTAGTATCTACAGCATTGAAAGATACATTTTGGATTTGGTTCAGTGTAGCAATCACTTGTTCTCTAATAGTTGCAATAACTTCTGAATTATTACGGACCACTTGAAATACTAATGTAGGATTCAGTATTGTTGCCTGAACACCGATAGTTGCATTTAGGAATACTCTATTAGGACTGTTCGGTACATTTATACCGAAAGCGGCAAGCCTAACAGGTGTATCAGTTACATTGACCTCAAAAGGTGCATTACCATTTGAAGGCACACTAGAACCGACAGAAACCAAATTAGCCATTTTTCCACCCCCTTCCAATTAATAATTAGTTCGAATAAAAACAAGGTATCGATCCCACTTTTTGAATTAAGTTCTCACTAATATTGATTTAATTCTGAACGTAACAATTCGACTACTTCCGGCCGACTAAATTGAGGCGGGGGCAAAGTACCATTTCGCAGCATTTCCCTAACCTTTGTACCGGAAAGATGCAAATGAAATTTTGCAGGATGGGGACAAGTCTTAGCAGTGGCCATGTTATCACAGACTTTGCAATAAAAACTATGTTCAAAAGGTAAAATTTTAATTTCAATTTCGTTTGGATGAAAATTAGTAAAGATCTGCTGTGCATCATAGGTGCCATAATAATTACCGACTCCTGCATGGTCCCGACCGACTATGAAATGGGAGCAACCGTAATTTTGCCGGACGAGAGCATGGAAAACAGCTTCTCTTGGCCCTGCATAACGCATCGCAGCAGGAAATACTGATAGAAATACACGGTCTTTCGGATAATATTTTTTTAATAAAATTTTATAACTGTTCATTCTAATGACTGCAGGAATATCATCAGACTTTGTTTCTCCTACTAAAGGATTGATGAATAATCCATCGACGGTTTCTAAAGCAGTTTTCTGTATATATTCATGAGCTCGGTGGATGGGGTTTCTTGTCTGAAATCCTACCACCGTTTTCCAATTATTATGATGAAATGTATTTCTTGTTTCTAGTGGGGTTTTATAGTCATGACTAAATTCAGGGATATTCGGTGGAGTTTTTACTAGTGTAATAGGGCCGGCTAAATAAATATTTGGACGGTCCATAAGTTTTCTAACACCTGGATGATTGGAATCTGTTGTTAAGTAAACAGCTTTAGCTTCTAAATCCTTATCGACTTTATAAATTTCTTCGAGCTGTATTATTCCATAAATTTCATCCTGACACTTTAGTTTAATTGTTTCACCTATTTTTAGCGTGTCTGCGATAACTTCCGGTACAGGAAGTGTAATGGGAATGGTCCAAACCACTCCATTCGCTAACCTCATTCTATCTAGCACAGATAGATAATCCTTTTCTCTCATAAATCCGTTTAATGGGCTATACGTACCATTAGAAATTAATTCTAAGTCGGAGAGAGCCATCGCATCTATTTCAACCTCTTTATCAACATCTTTCATATTAAAATTAAAATCAACTCTGTTTACGAGTAATCCACCATGAGGTTTAATGAGTGTCAAATCGAATCCACCTTTCAAATCTGGTTTAGTCCAACTTTATTAAATAAAAATGAGACTAGCTTTTGTACAGATTGTTCTATTGATAGTTCACTTGTATCTATGGTTATATCAGGGTTTTTTGGTTCTTCGTAAGCTTGGTCGATTCCTGTGAACTTTTTGATTTCTCCTTTTCGGGCTTTATTATAGAGGCCCTTTGGATCACGCTTCTCACATTCCTCAAGGGTACACTTCACATATACCTCAATAAATTCATTAGAATTAAAAATAGCTCTCGCATTTTGTCTATCCTCTTCAAATGGTGAAATTAGTGCCGCTATGACCACCAATCCTGCATCAACCAAAATTTTACCAATTTCTGCTGTTATTCTATTATTTTCTCTTCGGTCCTCAACAGAAAATGATAGATTTTTATTGATGCCTCTTCTAAGATTATCTCCATCCAAAATATAAACACTTATTTCCCTATTAATTAATTCATATTGAAGTCTATCTGCAATCGTAGATTTTCCAGATCCCGATAGACCTGTAAACCATAACATGACACTTTTATGTCCGTGTAATGTTTGTCTGTCTTCTTTTGTAATGGTTGATGGCTGGTAAAAGATATTACCATCACTATTATTGTCTGGCATATATATCATCCTTTATTTTTTGTTAATAGAAAATACCCTAACTATTAGATTATGAAATTACTAATATGAATGAACCATTCCAATTAAGGGTTATATTTTCTCGCGTCCCTATACTGTATGACGATTTATCTTGTTTGTATATTGTAGTTGCCTTATGTGACACCTATTTATTCTAGTTATTTCAATCAATTTATACAGTCTTTTTACGAAAATAAAAGATTTGCCTAAACCATTAAAACCATTGGAGCATAAGGTATGTAACATAATGACACTAAAAAATGATTAGGAGCTTTGTTTATGAAAATAATGACAATTCTAGGAACTAGACCGGAAATCATAAGGTTAAGCATCATTATTAAAAAACTAGATAAACTTGCTGATAAGCATATACTCGTTCATACTGGTCAAAACTTCACCGAGAGTTTAAGTGATTTGTTTTTCAAGGAGTTAAAATTACGCAAACCGGATTTTATAATTCTTAACGAACAGCATACGTTAGGAGAGCAATTATCAGCTATCTATATAGGGTTAGAGAAAATTCTTTTGAAAGAGAAACCCGATAAAGTTCTTGTCTTAGGTGATACAAACAGCGGGTTAAGTTCCATTCTAGTAGAACGGATGGGTATTCCTGTCATTCATATGGAAGCTGGCAATAGATGCTTTGATTTAGAGGTACCTGAAGAAAAAAACCGAAAAGTTATTGATGCAATATCCAGCTTTAATCTCCCATATACACCCCAAAGTAAAGAAAATCTATTAAAGGAAGGTATAGCCAGTCATCGAATTATTATTTCTGGAAATCCCATCAATGAGATTCTGCAATATTATCATGAAGAAATTGAAAATAGCAGCATTCTTGAACAATTAGGTCTTAAAAAAGAAGATTATTTCTTATTAACTGTACACCGTGCAGAAAATGTAGATCATGAATCAAGACTGAAGGAAATTATGAAAGGTATCAATAAGATAGCTGAAACCTACCAGAAACGAATTATATGTAGTATCCACCCAAGAACCAGGTCGCGTATTGACCAGTCATCGTTTATGAAAATGCATCCAAAAGTTGAATTCTACGAACCATTTGGTTTTTTTGATTTTGTAAAACTTGAAAAAAATGCATTATGTGTCTTAACAGACAGCGGAACAGTTCAAGAAGAATGTTGTTTATTTCATGTACCTGCTGTTACTATTCGAAAGACTACTGAACGTCCTGAAACGGTAGAATGCGGAAGTAATGTTGTATCAGGTATTCATGCTAAAAGAATGCTAGATTGTGTAGATGTCATGCTTAATATGCCAACTACTTGGGAAATACCAGAGGGTTATCAATACAATAATGTTTCAGATCGAGTAATTAAAGTGATATTCGGAGGAATGGAATATGTTTAAAAATAAAATTATTTTAGTTACAGGTGGAACCGGTTCTTGGGGATATGAATTAGTGAGGCAATTGCTTGAATACAGTCCAAAAGAAATTAGAATTTTTTCTCGAAATGAATCGAATCAATTTACAATGAAGCAGGAGTTTGATAGTAATCCATTATTGAATTTCATTATCGGTGACATAAGAGAAAAAGAAGAATTAATAGATGCTAGTCAAGGTGTTGATTATGTTTTCCACTTAGCTGCACTAAAGCATGTGCCGGTATGCGAAAATCAGCCACTGGAAGCGTTGAAAACAAATGTCAATGGAACTCAGAATGTCATTGATGCGGCTATCGCATGTAACGTAAATACGGTCGTATATATATCAACTGACAAGGCATCAAACCCATCTAATTTTTACGGATTGTCAAAAGCAATGGGTGAAAGACTGATTATTCACGCCAATACGTTAGCTACGAAAACAAGGTTTGTTTGTATCCGCGGAGGAAATGTATTGGGGACTAACGGTAGCGTTATTCATGTATTTAAAAAACAAATCCAAGATAAAGGGAAAATTGGTATAACAGATATTAATATGACGCGATTCTTTTTAACGCTAGAAGAAGCTATTAAACTAGTATTTAAAGCTACACGCGAAAGTGTAGGTGGGGAAATTTTTGTCATGAAGATGCCAGCCTGCAAAATAATTGATTTAGCAAAAGTTCTAATTGAGGATGCAGGGAAGGAACAAGTCGATATTGAAATACTAGGTGTTCGTCCAGGTGAAAAAATCCATGAACTGCTGCTTTCAGAATATGAAAGCAAAA
The DNA here is from genome assembly GCF_000577245.1 of Paucisalibacillus algeriensis. Taxonomy (GTDB): domain Bacteria; phylum Bacillota; class Bacilli; order Bacillales; family Amphibacillaceae; genus Ornithinibacillus. The sequence continues at coordinate 66,347 of NZ_CBYO010000021.1, read as the reverse complement.
ATACGATTGCCTATGATGAAGAGTATTTTGTTATATTGCCATCCATTGACATTAAAGGAATAAGTGAAAAATATGCAAATTATAAACCTTCTAATCTTCATAACTATAATTCCAGCAAGGAATTGATGAGCAGAGAAGAAATTAGAACGATGCTTATGAAAGGTAGGTTCCTATAAATGAAGCTTCTGATTTTGGGCGGAAAAGGAATGGCAGGGCACATACTGGTTTCATATTTTCAAAGAAAGCCAGAATACACGGTTTACTATACATCTAGGAATCCAAAGGATCAGGATGCAATTTATTTAGATGTAACCAATCAAGCAAAGCTAGAAGAAACGATAGAAGGGTTAGAGCCTGATATCATCATCAATTGTATTGGGCTACTTAACCAAAAGGCAGAGGATAATCCACAATTAGCTTTCCAAATTAATAGCATTCTACCTCATCAGCTAGCAAAACTAGCAGAAAGGCACAACGGTAAGTTGATTCACATCAGTACTGATTGTGTATTTTCCGGTAAAAAAGGAAGTTATACCGAAAATGCCCCCCCTGATGGTACCTCTGTTTACTCCCAAACAAAAAAGGCGGGTGAGGTAATTGATGATAAACATTTAACCATCCGAACCTCCATCATTGGTCCCGAGTTAAAAGAAGACGGAATAGGCTTATTCTTATGGTTTATGAGGCAAAAAGGTCAAATTTATGGTTACGAAAGAGTTTATTGGAATGGAGTTACAACCCTTGAACTAGCGAAGGCAGTTGAGAGTCTTATGAAAGCAGAGGTTACAGGTCTTTACCATTTAGGAATGGAGGAAAAAATCTCAAAGCTCGATTTATTAAAGCTCATTCAGATTATCTTCAAAAAGGAAGATGTTGAAATCACCCCTCATTCCCAAATTGTTTTGGATCGAACGATAAAGAATACTAGAAAAGATTTTGTTCATCACCTCCCTAATTACGAAAGTATGTTATTGGAACTTAAAGAATGGATGAATGATAATGAAGAGCCGTCCTAAGCTTTTAATTACTGGAGCTGCAGGTTTTACAGGAAGGCATGCCTGCCAGTACTTCGAGAAAAGTGGCTATGAGGTAATTGGAGTTGTAAGGTCCCTTGCTGATGATCTTGATATTGGTTCAACCATTCCTTGCAATTTGGTAAAAAAAGAAGAAGTGGATGATGTAGTCAAGCAATTGAAGCCAGATTATGTACTTCATTTAGCCGCAAAAAATCACGTAGGCACTTCCTGGAAAGAACCAATCCAAACAGTCGAAACCAACGCACTATCAACCTTATATTTAGTTGAAGCAATACGACACGCAAATCCAGACTGTAAAATGATTACTGTAGGATCAGTATTACAATATAACCCACAAGATATTGACACCCTAACTCACCCCTATAGTCTCAGTAAAACACTTCAAAGTATCATCGCTCAAGCGTGGGAATCCCTTTACAAAGTGAATATTATAATAGCTAAACCTTCAAACCTTATTGGACCAGGAATATCAAACGGGATTTGTTCCATTCTAGCTAAAAAAGTGGCTGGAATGGAACAAATGAAAGAAGAGAGCATAATAGAAGTCTCTAATTTAAATGCAAGAAGGGACTATCTAGATGTCAGAGATGCTGTGAGGGGATATGATTTTCTTTTTCGATTCGGAAAAAGTGGGGAAGAATATGAAATTGCTTCAGGCGTTACCCTTTCCTTAGAGGACGTTATTCAATTTCTCAGCCAACTTTCAAAAGTTGAATTTACAGTGCGTGCACAAAGTAATAAAGCGAGCGATGTTTTCAAAGGTAACCCTGAAAAAATTTCCCAACTTGGTTGGAGCCCTCAAATATCGTTTAATCAATCATTATCAGATATTCTTAACTTTTACCGTAAATTAAGTTGAGAAGACATTAAAAATAATTAGTAAATAGGAGCTGGGGTAATTGAACAAAGAAGTATTACTAAAGAATATAATAAAAACCAGGTTGCCTAATTACCATAAAGACTTTCCGATTATTCTCTATTGGAGTCAGAAAAGTGGATGTACGACTTTATTAAAATGGTTTTTTGAACAGTTAGGATTACTGGAAGAAGCAATGAAATTTAACCCATGGATACATTACTATGAATCTCAGGTTTATAAGAAGGATCCCTATTCAAAAGAGCTTACTGAACATATTCTCTCTGGTCAAAAGGATTCCTACAAACTTGTTCGTGATCCCTATAAAAGGGCTGTCAGCCAATTTCTAATCCTTCCCACAACAAAAGGCGTACCTAACTGGGAAAGGGAATGGGAGCAAATTCGGGAGTTTTTCTATGGTGATAAGGCCAGCAGTAAAGGAATTTCATTCAAACAATTTTTGATTTATGTCAGAGATTACCCAGGAGTAATTGATGATCACTTCAATCCCCAATATCTAGATGGTGAAGAGAATTTTGTTCAGAATTATATTTATCTAGAACAATTGTCAACTCAAATCAAACAAATAGAAAGAAAATATGATTTGAAAACTTTGGATATCTCTCAATTGTCCAAATCCTCCCATCACTATTCTGAGAAGATGAAACTACAAGGGAACTTTGCAAACTTTGCAGTCGTCATCGACACATTCGACAAATATAAACAGATTCCAACTTATGAGAGCTTCTATAATGAGGAAACCCTATCTTTAGTTAACAGTATTTATAAAAAGGATTTTGAGATATACGGATATAAGATGAATAGTTTGTGAAAGGAGTTTTGGAATTGAAAAATAATAGTCCTCTGGTTACCGTCATGATTCCCTTTTATAACTGTGCCTTTATCAGCCAAGCAATAAACAGCGTTCTACGACAAACCTATAAGCAGATAGAAATTATTCTAGTAAATGATGGGTCTACAGAAGAATATAAAAATCTATTAGATCCTTATCTTTCAAAAATAACTTATATAGAACAATCAAACCAAGGGGTTGCATCAGCTTTAAACCAAGGCTTAAAACATGCAAATGGTGATTTTGTTGCCTGGCTTAGTTCAGATGATCTTTTTGATGATCGAAAAATTGAAGTACAACTCGAGTACATGCTTGAAAATCAACTTGAAATATGTTTTACCAATTTTAATCACATTAACGAAAATGGTCTAATTACCAATTATAATGTAGGAAAAGTGTTTGCTAATCCACTAGAAATTGTGGAAACGATGAAAAGCTTTTGTCCAATCAATGGGTGTACCGTGATGATGTCCAGAAAAGTTTGGGAAAGCGTAGGAGATTTTGATATAACACTTAAGTTTGTACAAGATTATGATTATTGGATTAGGACTTCATGCCATTTTCCCATTCATTACCTACATTCGACATTGACCAATTATAGAGTTCACAGGAATATGGGAACAAAAATTCATTACAAAGAACAGATGAAAGAATTCTATCATGTAAGAGATAAATATAGCAAAGAACTAGATTTATTAATTTCAAAGTTGAGGAGAGAGGCTGATGTTTAATCATCCTTTTACTTTTAAAGGGGAGGAGTACATTTCATTTTACCGAATCGGCAAAGAATGTAAGAACAACTTTTCCTACCAATGCATCATTTTGCCGGAGCCTACAATAGAAAAGGATACGTTCTCCTTTCTAATTGCACCAGAATTTGTTGAAGAAGGCTCCTCTGGCGCTGGGATAGTCATGAATGGCCATGAAATTAGGATTATCGAGTACGACGGAATAGAATATCATACTATATTAGTAGCTCATGTTGATGTCTCAACTTGGGTTGATTTGGTCCTCGTGTACACAAATAAAAAACCATTATTATATATTAATGGTAGGCTTATAGCAGAAGGTAATCCAAGTCCATTTCAGAATGTGTATCCTTCTGGAATGATAGGAGGTAATGAAAAAGGGGAAACCTTTCGTGGTAAAGTCCGGTCCATTAAATTATGGAATGAAGGTCTAACTCATAATCAGATTCTTCATTTAGAAGAGGATAGTCAAGGATATGACGGAAAGGTAGTATGGGGCAAAAATTTTTTAAATGGAGGAACATACAAAAAAGGCAATATCTTTTCTCCAAAAGTTACCATTATTATGCCAACCTACAATAAATATGAGGAAATACTATTAACCCTTTATTCCCTAGAGAGTCAGACTTTTCATAAAAACAATTTCGAGGTTATTATTTGTGATGATGGTTCAGGGGATAACACATTCAATATGGTTAAGGAACATCCTTTTTCCTTTTCGTTAACCTATATACGGTCAAATGTAAATATAGGCCGGCCAAATATGAGGAATTTAGGACTTAAGGTAGCTACCGGGGAAGTAATAATATTTCTGGATGCTGAAATCTTGGTCAAACCGGACTTTATTGACCACCATTATCGTGCTCATCTGCAGAATGACCGATTAGTTGTTAGCGGCAGTTTAGTACTACATGGAGTCTATACAAAGTTTCATCCTGGTTTTAATCAGGTTCAAATGAAACTTCTCGTACAGATACTCCGAAACAATCAACATAACCGTTATAACCTTCAAGAGATTATAAAAGGTAACAAAACTTTCACGTTTTTAACGAAAGAAAATGTGTTAGATCAATCCTATACCCATTATTCATTTGAAAAGCCATTTGTCCAAATCTATCGAGATAATTTATTTAAATACTACGGGAATGACCTAAAAGGATTTCACTTTCCGTGGATTCTCTTTTGTACTGGGAACGTTTCGGTCAGAGCTACAGGTTTTCAGGAAGTCGGGTTATTTGAAGAGTTCCCGGGCTATGGATGGGATGATAATGAAATGGGGTACCGATTCTATAAAAAAGGGTATTCGTTCCTAAATCATAAAGATTTAATTAGCTTTCACCAAGAACATCCTGTGGCAACATCGAATTCTATCGATGCGGTAAGAAACTTTGTAAGAATGTTTAATAAATATCAAGAAATTGAAATGAGAATATTTGCTTTAAATTTTGTAGGAATTGAATTATATCCGTTAAACAATCTACTAAACTCCTTTCTAACATTAGAAGAAAAATACCCAAGTAAATTTCAAAACTTTAAAGAACTTTATTCTTATATGCAGGAGTCTATAGCGAAAAAACTATGGACAGGAGAAGAAAAGAAGAATCTTGCTGAAGGCAGTCCCATTAATCTAGCACTTGCAGAAAAAGAATCCGAAACGCTTTTACAGATAGAGGAATTTAGGGCATTAGCTGAAAATTTTAAGTATCTAATAGGATTGTAAGAGATTGTCCGATTTGCTATTATTTTCTCGGTTGATCGGAACTATCGGTAACAAGACATTTATGGTTGAGCAACATACCCGTTACGGAAATACACCCCGTTTTCACTTCCAGCCAGGGGCGATATCTGCTCGAAAATACCTCCCAGTATCTACCTTTCCGTGGGCACGGCCTCAGCCTCCCGCGGAAAGCGGAGTATTCTGCCGAAGCTGTATCCTAGCACTCCATTCGTTATGAAAGGGGTATTTGGCAGTAGTTACAGCACACTTTCTATCAATTATGTAATTAAAATCATTCTTTTATAAAAACAGCCAAAAGAGTAAAAGCAACGTTGATTGAAGATTAGAAATCAACGCTGCTTTTAACTACTTTTCGTGCTACTTACGATTGTTTAGTTAAAACACTCATCATCTTCCTAAATTCCGAACCATAAGTATCCATACTAAATTCCTTCCTTACATGAAGGACTGCTTCTGTACGGATATGATTTCTTAAATTGTTATTGGACATTAATTCCTCTGCTTCTATAAATGCCTCTGAAATATTTCCAAGATTATAATACTTACCGGTTAGGTTATGAATAATGGAATTACTAACACCATCTGATTTAGTTGACAAGACTGGGCATTTACAGCTCATGGCTTCAACAATGGCATAGCCAAAGCCCTCCGTAATTGAGGTGGAACATAAGAAACCTCCTGAGTCTCCAACAATGGAAAAAAACTTGGGCATTTCTTCATGGGGGATATTGGAGAGAAGATTGATGTTATTTTCTAAGTTAAGTGTTTTTAAAACCTTATAGAATTTTTCTCTTTCTTGAGGCAAAGACAAAGTTGGGTCCTCAAAGAGATATAATTGAATATTAGGATTGTATTCATGAATTAGCTTATGTCCAATTTGCAAAAATTCATGCCAATTTTTATTTTCTTCAATCCTGCCGATCCAAGCTATTATAGGGTTTTTGCCTGACTTTTCATATCGATAACCAAAATGTTCTGTGTCTATACAATTATTCATGACAAATAGTGGAGGTAAGTCTGGAATGGTTTTAAGAATAGAGAGGATATGTGGTGTTTTCGAGACTAATATGGCATCTGCGTTTTTAGAAATGAATGATGATATCTTTGGTAGCTCGATTTTGGCGGTTTCCTCTTTCCCTAGACCCTGAATTTCATAAATTAATACACCATTGTAGCCTAAGTTTCTAAATCTTGAAAGTCCCTGAAAATCAGATGTTATAACAATAGCAGTATAATTTCCATCCCGGATTATATGTTGAATTTCACTGTCAATATTTGTTATAAAGATGCGTCCTTCATGGTGATTGACTAAATCTCGCTTTTTTTGATAATACAAAAAGTCACAATTAATTCCTCTGTTTTTTAATGCAATTGCTCGTTGCCGGTTTAACGTTTCTACTCCCCCGCTTGGGAGATAATAGACAAATAAAATATTCATGCCATTTCCTCCTGAATCCTGAGCTTATTTCATGAAGCACCATTATCAAAAATCAATCCCAAACTTTTTAAAATACCAGTCATCTGATCTTTTTCGTCTCTTGAAATAATCTCTTCTTTGTTCTAATGCACCATTTTCTAACACACGTCTTTCAATATCTCTAACTTTAGAATTAATAATTAACCTTTTACACTTTTGGATTCTTTTCAAATCAAAGTGGGAATAGGCTAATTTAAGGATATTGTGGTAGAAGTCATCGTATTGAACCTTATAGGGGTGCTGCTTTCTGAATAAATGAAGTACCTTGACAGTTGGTACAACATGACATCGATAACCAAATAACCATAATTTAATGGAGAATTCTACATCTTCATGCCCCCATGTTTCAAAGCCCTTTTCAAATCCACCAACTTTCTCGAACACTTTCTTGCTAACTGCCAAACAAGCACCAGGCAAGATGGCAACTTCACTGACCTCATCTTTTATGGTGTTCCATTTAATACTAAGGTTTGGGTTAAGGGTTTGCCCAAAACCAAAGAATTGGTCATTATCAAATGCCCCGATAGTAGGAGAAACAGCATCAGTTTTGCCAGCTAGTAGTGGTTCCAAAAGATGATCAAGCCACCAGTCTTGGAATATAAGATGTGCATCGCAAAAAATAAGGTAGTCTCCCAAAGCATTGGAGGCACCTAAATTTCGTGCATTCGCTGCACCGATTCCTTCTGTTTGAATGAGAGTTATATCATTATTTTTATTGTAATTTGCTAAAAAGTCACAGCACTGATCTTCTGAGGCATCATTGATAACAATGACTTCAAGAGAATAGTTAGTTTTTTGGGCAAACAGGGAATCCAACGTATTTTTAAGGTTTTGCCCCTCATTTTTTACGGGGAAAATGATGGAAACCTTCACGAGATAATTTACCTCCTTAGATTTTTAAATGGGTCAACTGTTGTACCACCGGGAAAAGGATGGTTTATATTTGGAATATCACCGGTTTTTGTATGATAGTGAGGTATTAATAAAGAAGGAGGTTTGTTTGCATGAATGTTTTTAAAAGTGGATGCCTCAGTATTTGAGGTTAATTTTTGCCATTTATTAGTTGGATTTGGATGTTCTTTATTTAAATGATGACTTTGTATATTTTCTTGAACCTTAATATTATTTTGTTTTTGTTTAATTAAATCGTAAGGAAATTGAAATTTTGGAACTTCATTAGCATCTTTTTTAGATGGATTGTTTTTTGGATTGGTATTTTTAAACGATACTTCTAATTGTTTATTCATATTTTCATGTTCTTTCAACTTCAAATTAAGTTGCTCAGCCTCTTTCGATAGCTTGATTTTTTCCTGTTTATACTCCTCTAGCTGACGTTGTGTGTTCTCTATGACAGCTTTTAATTCACCTACCTGTTTCCTAACCGATTCGCTCTTTTCAATCCTTTCTTGATTTAATTGTTCCACTTCCTTTTTATAATTCTCTTTTTCATTAATTAATTTTTTTATTTTTTGATTAAAATGATGTTCCTTTTCCTTGAAACGATCAGCGGTACCTCGTAATAGTTGGAGTTCTTGCTTATAAGATTCCTCTTTCTCATTTAGGACTGCTTTTAGGTCGGTAATTTCTTGAGTAAGCAGATTTTCCTTTTTCCTAAAGCGATTAGCCTCATCTCGTAATAGTTGGAGTTCTTGCTTATAAGATTCCTTCTTCTCATGTAGGACTGCTTTTAGATCGGTAATTTCTTGGGTAAGCAGATTTTCCTTTTTCTTAAATCGATTAGCCTCATCACGTAATAGTTGGAGTTCTTGCTTATAAGATTCCTCTTTCTCATTTAGGACTGCTTTTAGGTCGGTAATTTCTTGAGTAAGACCGTGTTCCTTTTCCTTAAATTGGTTAGCCTTATCTCGTAATAGTTGGAGTTCTTGTATATTAGAACCCTCTTTCTCATTTAGGGTTACTTTTAGATTGGTGATTTCTGTGATAAGCCGGTTTTCCTTTTCCTTAAAGCGATTAGCCTTATCTTGTAATTGTTGAAGTTCTTGCTCATAAGACCCCTCTTTCTCGTTCAGGATTGATTTTAGATTGGTAATTTCTTGAGTAAGCAGGTGTTCCTTTTCCTTAAAGCGATTTGCCTTATCACGTAACAGTTGAAGTTCTTGTTCGTAAGATTTCTCTTTCTCATTCGGGATTGCTTGAAGACGGGAAATCTCTTGAGTAAGCTGCTGCTCTTTCTCTTTAAAGCGGTCAACAGATTCATGTAACTGTTGGAGTTCCTGTTTGTAGAACTTTTCCTTTTCCTGAAATTGCTCCAATTCCTGTTGGAAAGCTTGCTCTTTTTCTATTAAAAGGGATTTTAGACTTTCTATTTCTTGGTTAGGTTTTTCTGCCTTTTCATTACGACGTTTATGAGGTTTGCTTTCCAGTTTTTCATATAATTGTTGTATTTTTGATTGATTTCTTTCAATCTTCTTCAATCTTCTTCGTTGTAACTCATTTTCCAATACTAGACTTGCATTGGATTCTTCTAGTTTTGATATGATATTTGATTTATTCCGAAGTCTTTTCTCAATTTGAATATTCTTATTACTGATTTCGTTGATCTTGTCATATTCCTTCTTATATCTTTCTGTTTCTCTTTTAAAATTTTCTACCTCAGCTTTTAAATTGCTAATCATTTGCTCCATTTGATCAGAAGTGAGATTACCATTATTATCATGTTTCATAGCTTAATCAGCTCCATTATTCTAACATTTATATTTCCTAACATTTAAATCACATCCTTTAATATTATTAATATGATAATAATACAAATATGCCATGCCATTTGCCCAAGCCCTTAGATATTTTATGAATGTAGTATCCTTCTTAAAATATGCTTATATATGCTAAACGGTGACGGCTGCCTGTGTCCAGAAAAGACCCGTGATTTATTAACATTTGGAGATACCTTATCATAAAATGATTATGTTTAAGATAAAGTATTTATCATATTCATTGGAGGTGAAAAGAATGGAACTTTATCTAGGAGAAAGTAGAATATGTTCCATACCTGAAGAAGCAATTCCGGTTTTTTATTATTGTTTTCTTGAGTTAGGCTATCAAATAGAAATGAATAGGACGGATGGAAGGATTAACTTACTTCCTGGTTTATATAATAAGAGCATTCTATTAATAAAAGATCAATCATTACAAAATACGTTACGCAGGGAAGAATTTGAGGATCAACTGCTTCGATATATCGGAAAAAGCTTAATGAGTTGTGGTGTTCACTTAGCTGATTCGGAATATAACAAACCTGAACAGGCTGATCTCACTCTTTCCGTTACCGCCAGTCAAATACAGTATATAAATCAGCCTATATTGGAAATCTACTATTATAAAGGGGACGTAGACGCTGAATGGATTAAAAATATAAAGGTAGAATGCCAGAAGTTGAATATAAAGTTTAATATAAACAAGATAGATAATACTAAAGACTATCAAACCGTGAAGGTACATGTTATGTATCCAGAAGCTATGAAGGAAACCTTTTGGGAAAACATAGGTGAAAATGTAGCATTTATCCTCTCGATTGGCTTAATTAGTAAGCTTCAGAAGAGTTATCATTTAACACCATTATCTATTTTTCCGTTTGAAGTATATTTGAAAGGATTAAGACAATCAGACAACCGCCATATAGGAGAGTTAGATAAACAAACAAATCTAGTAGAGGACGAAATAGAAAACATAGATTATGAAACTGAAAACGAAGAAAAAGAAATTGATCAATCAAATAATATAATTGACACCTCTGCTGATGAGTCATCATCTCAGCGTGAAATAGCTATTAGACAAGAGAATCGCTTAAATGCTGAGGCATTCTTTGACTATCATATATTGATAGACCAATCAAATAGTAAAAGTCCTAAAATATTTGGAAACTTAACTATTAAAAATACTGGATTAGAATCTTTAAAAAACCCTATTATATGTTTTCGAATGACCCCTGCAGGGAGCGTTGGTATTATTAGTCAAATTCTGCAACCTAATACCATACAAACACAAGGAATTCAAACAGCAGATGGACCAAAAGGTTGGCGTTATATGAACGAGAATTGGCAACATGAAGCGGATGAAAAAGGTGAAATTTGGGTTTGCCCCGTCCATGAAATTTATACCGACCCTGGCGATAATATTCAATTGCCAAATATCCAATTTACTGTAAAGAGTCTTGAGGAAGACAAAAATATTAAAGTTGAAGCCTTCATTTTCTATGCTGAGCATGGCCTGGAGATACCAGCAAATAATAAGATATCGTTATTATTAAATAGAGGTTAGGTAGTTCAGATTAATATATCTAAGTCCGGGGTACAGAAATGATCTTCTACATACCCCGGAAAGTATTTTATTGCTATTTCAGTTTGATAATTAGAGAGTTTACCTGATTTTGTACCATCTGATAAGCTTTAATATCCGGAACTTTATGTTGTAAGGAAACAATTACATGGCTTAACTCGGGGTAATTGTTATATTGAATATCTCCTCTAGAGGGAATAGCAGGTGCAGTAGGATGTGAATGGTAAATAGCCAAAACAATTTCATTCTTTTTCTTGATCGAATTGAATACATTGTTAATTTCGTTCCTCGACATGGAAAAGGAGACCGCACTCTGATCTATATTTCTCATAGGCCACACGGTGCAAATTATACCGTCCCTTCCGGATAATATACCACAAGCCTCTAAAGGAGATTCCTTCCTACAATGGTAGATTATTTGATTGTAAACCTGATTTGTTAAAAAAATAGTGTTTTGCCTTATAAAGATATTAGCTGCTTTTTCCGCAACAACCTTTTTTAATGGGAGATTGAACATTGACTTTAGCGGGTTTTACTCTTGGACTTTTATGCGGTTTAATTTTGGACATTCCTAATTTTTTTCTTACTTTTTTTGTTAACTTACTATTACTCATCTTTAACCATCTCCTTTTATCCATTTCGCCTTCAAGTGTCTTGGATTATAATACAATTTACAATGAATATTCTTTTAATTCATCAATAGACTCGCAATCTATTTCTTTCAAATAAAAACCAGGAAGAAGAAAGCACTTTTCCTGGTATGACATAAATTAATCATGGAGACACTATCTTCTATTTAAAAGCTGTTACAAGGTTCAACGTCTACTTCAAGCCCTAAATACGTAGCCTCATTTAGAGCAATTGTAACGATAGCTGTTGCACTTGTAATCGTTAAAGTCACACTGTCACCAACAGGGTCTGAATCTGTCATTCTAAGAGTAAATGTTGCGTTTTCACTCACTCCCCTTGAAGGTGAGAATATTCCGTTTCCTGTTATGGTTAGTCCGTTAGTTCCTACAGGTGTTGGCTGATTAAATTCTGTAGCTCTAAATGTAAAGCTTTGATCTCGTTCATCATCAATTGTGCCTGTTGGTGTTGGACCTGGTGTATCAAGGAATTCAACTACGATATTGCTTTCGGTAAGTCTACATTCATCCCCAATCAATGCCGTGAAATTAAGTTCTCCAGTTGGAGTTGTTGTAAACACCTGTCTTGCTGCTACGCCACCTGCTGCATCTGCGCCTTCGATATAGCTAATGGTAGCCGTTCCGGTATATTCGGCAGCACCTTGAACGACAGTTGTTGGAGCTGGGAAGAATGTTGGACACTGAGGTGGAAATGATGGATAAGGACAATCAACTTCTTGTTCTTCAATTGGAATAATTTCACGAGAACCACAAAATCTAGCTTGAACTTCTAATGCAACGTCTGCCTCTACACGAACTGATGGGCAAAGAACAACATCGAGTACAACAACATTTCCTAACATTTGATTCAACAACACATTACATTGTACTTGATAGATGTAGCAGTTGATTTCTGTACCCTCAGGGAAGCATAGAATGACATCCTCTACATAGTTAACAGGAGTTACAAAACTACATCCTGGTAAAGTAGCCCCATTACATAAGAATTCTACCCTAACTTGAACTTGAAATGCTAAAGTCACAATCTGTGCTCCGGGTACTCCAATATCAGTAGGTACCGCTCCAACTAAATCACAACTCCTACTATCTAACACTTCTGAACAAGAAGCGGTAACGGTATTCCCCTCTGCGCGGCAGGCTTCAATTTGTTCTAGGCATTCTGGTGGAATAGTGACATTTGTTCTTTCGCGATTGGTTAATGTGACCCAGTCGTAAATTTTGGTTACACTTATACATTCAGGACCAACCGGATTAGGGTCGACTTGTTGACCTCTGATTGTTTTAATGTTTCTTGACATAAAACACCTTTCCTTTCTTAAAGTTCTAGTATTTAAATTCCATAACATCATATGAGGTGGTTATATTAATGGCTACAAATATACTAATAAATAGGCTTAATACAGGCTATTACCACAAGGTGAATAAAAGAGTTACTAGTAAACACCTAAAATTAGATTAGTACTAAAAAATGGTCAAAAAACATCATCATCCCATAACGCGGGAGCTGGATTGGGTTTACTCATAAATAGGCTGCTTATATCCTGGAAGCCCCAATTATAGCTTGGGGTAATGCTGGGAGAAAAATGGGACGGTCCTTTTTGAATAAAAGAACCGTCCCCCATACTTCCTACTAATCCACTTATTGTTGAACTATACTTGCATATTATTAATTGACGTCCACTAATCTAGGGACAGCTAAAATACTAAACCAATTCAGGTGTTAAATTAGTAGTTAAAAATAAGCATTGTGAGTTTAGAGTACAAATCATTGAACCCTACCATCCTAGATTCCATCATTAATAAACATTTATTGAAAATAAAGTGTATGTAATAGTGAATTCCCCTAGTTCTTACGTTAACCCGAGCAGTGTTTATGCATTTACAAACTAGCTTACTGGTAAGGAATACATTTGAAAGTGGTATGTAAATAGTTATGTCAGAGATAGTTATTCAGTTTAATAGGCTTTTAAGTCCTATCAAATGTAACTCTACCAATAGCAAACTTTAAAATAGTAATTGAAATGGACTATCAAATTTATGTAAATTGATTGCCCATTTTTATATACAAAAAATGTTATTAGATTAGCTTGGCTAAGAGAATGTGAGGGGCTATGAAAAAGAAAAGATAACTAGTCTGGACAATTGTATGATTGACCTGATTTTTTCCGTGGATGGCTCCCACTATATTTCAACTTATAAGCATATTCTCACCACTAATGGAATATTTGTTCATGTAGGAGGTTCCACTAGCCAGTTATACGAAACAATGCTTTTTGGGCCATTGGTTTGTATAACGGGGTAGAAAAAGTTTCATCCATTCAGTGCAATAGGTAAAAGTTGTTGAATGAGTTAATCAAAGCGGGGAAAGTGAATCAATTATTGATATAAGGTATCCATTACGAGAAGTTCCTGATTTTTTCATGTATTTTGAAGAAGGGCTTTCTCAAGGAAAGGTTGTTATTTTGATACCATAGAGGGGGATTATGATGGGAAGTATTATTACGTATAACTTTCAGGAAACACGTGAAGAGCTGTTCAATCTGGTCGAGGGATTAAATAATGGAGAACTTAATGCAAAGGACAGTGAAGATCATTGGAGTATTGGCCAGATATGCCATCATTTAGCTTTAGTAGAATTAGCAACCGTGAAGGCGGTGAAGTGGGGCTTAAAAGAAGAAAAAGATACGAAGACAGATCCAAAGGATATCAGCTACATGCTAAATCGTTCAAAGAAATTTTCGGCCCCCAAAGTTGTAGAACCTGGTGGAGGACCTTTTGAGGTTCAGGAAATAGTAGAGATATTAACTAACGCCAGAAAACAGTTATTAGAAACTATTAATAGTCTAGAAGATTCAGCAGTATTAAAGGAAAAATCAGTAGTGCACCCTGCCTTTGGTTTACTCCCTTTACATCAATGGGTGGAGGCAGTCCCATTGCATGAACAACGGCATGTTGAACAGATTAAAGAAATCCTTGTGCCCAACAATTTAACTACACCTTGAGTGCTGGGATTAGACCCTAGCACTCTTTTGTATTAAAAATGGAAGAAATTATAGCATGATAGTGCTATAATATAAAATAGTTGTTTTGAATTTTCAAACATTGGGTGGGTAGTTAATATGTCTAAATCACAGCAATTGGAAATAAAACCAAAACGTATTTGGTCTAAAATAATTCTAGGAGTGGTACTTCTAATAATCTTCTTTGTAGGTGGTTATGTGCTTAGTATATACAATGGCGTAAAGGAAACGATTAATGCGCAAATGTATCAACCACTACCATCCATTAATCAAATTCAATCAGAGAAGAAAATCGTTAAGAAGGAGCCAGTCAATTTCCTGCTTTTGGGAATAAACAAGCAATATGGGGGGAAAGGGACAGCAGAAACACTCCTCGTCATATCCTTGAATCCTAAGACAGGATCCATGAATCTAATCACTATTCCAAGGGATACGCGTGCTGTGATGGTCGGAAAAGAGACAGAGGACAAAATAAATAAAATAAATAACGCCTATTCTTATGGTGGAGCTGATATGGCAATTGAATCCGTTGAAAATTTACTAGATTTAGAACTAGATTATTATGTTCAGCTGAACCTTGCTGGGGTAACAGAACTAATCGACGGACTTGGTGGAATCACGATAAATAATGAACTAGACATTGAAATAGAAGAGGCAAACATTAAATTAACACCTGGAGAGCTTCACTTAAGTGGTACACAAGCATACCGGTATGTTGAAATGCTCGCTAGTTACCAGGGAGATGAAATAGATTTTACAGCCATTCAGGATGAAATCTTTGGGGCCATCATTCAAAAAGGAACAACTTCGATTACGATTAATAAACTAGAAACTTTCGCGGATTTTCTAGGAGATAATGTAACAACCAATCTCGATTTTAATAATATCGAATATCTGTTACAAAATTATACAGGAGTACAGAATAATGTAACACAGTATGTGCTGGATGGGAGTAAAGAGACAATCGACGATGTGATTTATTTAATTGTTCCGGATGAGGAAATAGAGAAGGTACAACAAATGATTAAGGAAGATGACCTGGAGATATAAATTGGTTGTTAGAAAAATAAAAATGAAGGTACCAGACCTGGTGGAGTGGTACCTTTTATTATGGCTTGGGCCTATTCTTCATTTTGGACTCGGATTTGTTATGAAATGAAGAATGGGAAGGCTCTAGTCACCATTTCATCTCGACTTTACTAGCAAAATCATGAATTACAACCTGAAATACCCGAAGTTAACCTATTGGTTATACTCCTTCTCAGTTCCATCCGTAAACTTTACCTCTAGTTCCAATTTCGTAAATTCGTTATTTAGGTCAAATGCTGATAATACTTCCGATATTACAGTTTCATTTTCTGTATTTTGGTCAAATGTTAATTCTTCAAATATCGGTCTTAGCTTATCGAATGCTTCATCACCGCTTAAACGCTCATCGTTAACGGTATCTTTAAACTCAGCCTCCATACCATCGTTTTCATTTTCATAATCCACATCAATTTCTTTATTGTCCTCGTAATCAATATCTAAATCAAAACTAGTGAAATTAAACAATGGCTCGTCTTGTCCGTCCTGATTATCGCCCGAGGTATCGTCATTATTCTCAACAGGTGCATTGTTAGGAGGATCTGTTACATTATCCTCATCATTATTACATCCTTGAAGGACTAGTACGATTGCCATTAAATATAGTAAGAACAAAATTTTTTTCATCATCATTTTCCTCCTTTTTAGGATTAGTTTCTCCAAAAAGTTACAACTTCATAATAAATCATTAAAGATAAAAGCTACTCTCACTACTAATTGTGAAGAAAGGCTCATACCTTCTTAACATAGGAGTCATTCTATTGGATTATCTATTTTTAAAGGCACTAGATGTTATCGCTATGTATGAAACCTCTGCTATAATGATTGAAAAATACCAAGATAATATGATGAATTCTTTGTATACGTTACAAATTTATGGTGATGTTGGTCGAAGATTCTATAGGATGGGATGGAATTTCATGCGTCATATATTAGGAAAGAAGAAAAAGAAGGCATTAACCTCCAAGTACTTTCTTTGGGGATCTGGTGTTTTGCTTCTCAGTTCACTGGTGAAAGCCTATGTCGATACGAATATTTTCAAAATCAATTCTGTTCCATTTCGGACGAGAAAGATTCCTTCAGATGCTAAAATCTCTATTTTACAATTAACAGATGTACATAATAAGGTGTTTGGTCATCATAATAAGAAATTGGTTGCAGCGGTGAAAGAGTCAAATGCTGACATTGTTGTCTTAACTGGGGATTTAATCAATAGAGGAACAGAGGATTTTACCAATATGTTTTCGTTCGTTACGGAGATCGTAAACGTGAACCAAAATGTTTTCTATGTTACGGGTAACCATGAAATGGGAAATGAAAATGTAGAGGTATTTTTAATGGGGCTACATGAACGTGGGGTCACACTTCTAAGAAACCATAACACCCAGATTACAATAGGTAATTCGATTATTAACATCGTGGGAATCGATAATGAATCAACTAATCATGAAGATCTTGGCCAGGCTTTTGATGGAGTAAATAAAGATAGGTTTACAATATTACTATCCCATTCTCCTAGTGTCGTGGAAAATTATGCTTCAATTCCAGCTGACTTGATTCTGAGTGGTCATACACATGGTGGGCAAGTAAGATTCCCGCTTATTGGTGCCATTGTAGGCCCAGATAATAGTTATTTTCCTGTGTTGGATAAAGGGGTATTCGAATTTGAGCAGGAGCAGTATTTGTATATTGATAGTGGGCTTGGAACTACTGGGTATCCGGTTCGGTTTTTGAATCAGAGTCAGATTAGTTTGATCGAGGTAAGTGGGAAGGGTTAGAGAAAAACCTTCCCCTTAGTATCAAGCTTGATCACTTGAAACAGTTTCAGCCTCAGACGGGGGTACTTCCCATCCTCTGCAAACATCTACCCATTCCTTTGCAACTGAATAGTTAAATAACTCATCACAGGTCAATTCGATTGCTGAATGGGTGCTCCCACAGGCTGGAAAAACTTTATCAAAACGTTCCATTGAGACATCCAGATAGACATCCAAACTATTTGCCAAACCGAATGGACAAACGCCACCAATGGGATGCCCTGTTTGTTCAAGTACCTCATCTGGTGACAGCATACGTGCCTTGAAGTTAAATGTTTGACGGAATTTTTTATTATCAACTTTTGCATCACCAGCAGCAACAACCAAGATAGCTTTGTCTCCTTCTCCTCTAAACGATAGGGTCTTTGCAATTTGGGCTGGTTTTACCCCAATTGTATCTGCAGCCTCTTGAACCGTGGCACTAGAGGTATCAAACTCCATAATATCGTGCTCGCGATTCCACTGTTTAAAATGGGCTTTAACACTTTCTAATGACATAATATCTCATCCTTTCCAATTAATATTTAAAAGGAATCATAGCATGTTTTTATAGGATAAAACAAACAATAAGTTTAGAGAATGTTTTAAATTTAGTAAATTTATTACGTAATTTCAAAGTGGATTCTCGTACGTAAAAACAAAAGAATAGTCCCATCGAAAAGGGTCAGACCTCGACTAGTGGGGACTGACCCTTTTACAAAGATTTCCTCAAATCGCCCAAACATAGCCCAAGCTAGACGAATACCCTAATGGTGAATAGAAAGGAGAGGGTTCTAATGTTTCAACATAATCCAATGAATCAACAAATACAAGGAGACTTTCAGGATTTGGAACGCGATATAAAAGGGCAATGTAAACAGTATATGAACTTCCATGTAATCGCACAAATGAATGATGGGTCACAGTTTGATGGTATTATCGAAGGGATGGACGAAAATGGCGTAACCATGTTAATTCCTGAAGATATTGATCCGCAACAAATGGGGGAAATTAGAGATACTAGACAATTTGGATTTGACTATGGCTACGATGACTATGATGATTATGGCCGGCCACGTAGAAGAAGATTTCGTAGGTACCGTCGACAACAATTCCCATTTGGTCTGCTTACTAGACTATTCCTTTACCCGTACTACACACCATACCCTTATTACCCATTCTATCCTGGGTATTAATTTAATAGGGATACTAAATGGGAAATTAACAATGTATGAATAAATAAAGCACTACTATAACGAAAAGCCGAAATCCATAAGTGGTCTCGGCTTTTCGTTATGGCATTATATCATCTATCATTCTATTAAAAGATGCTTTAGTGCTACCTAGCTAGTACTCTTATTATATAACTTATCTCTCGTCATTTGTTCATCTGATAACTTACCAGTTTTTTCTTCCGAAATATAGAGAAGACAACCCTGTCGCTACCTTCTACTGCACTTAACCAGTTAAAACCAAAAATAGTAATATGCTTTTTCCAATTATTCTAGTAAAATAGAACTTTGTTTATTTCGTTTAATAGGAGAGATTATGTTGACTAGACAAACCTATTTTTATAAATTTTTAGAACCAGTATCAAAAGAATTAGCAACTATTGCACGCGAGTTAGAACATAGTATTTTTACAAGTCCACGTACCATGCTTACACATGCCCGAACATTCATGGAGGCAATTATCGATAAAGTATTAGTTACCGAGCATATTTCTTTCCAAATATATACTTCTTTAATAGAAAAGCTAGATAATCTAGATGAACAGGGAATCATCACATCAGAAGTAAGAGATGCCCTTCATGTAGTTCGAAAAAACGGAAATCTAGCTGCACATGATGTGCGTCCATTTCGATATTCGGAAGCATTACTGTCATGGGAAGCATTACATACAATTGTTTCCTGGTATGTAGAGGTTTATGGACCACTGGAGATGAAGACCCCGGACTATCATGATCCAGAGCCAAGTATTCAAGAATCGTATGATATGGCTGAGTTGCAAATACGCTTTGAAAATATGGAAAAATTATTTAAAAACTCCTTTCAGAAATTCTTAATGCAAACTCCTGAAGAAGCGGAAGTTGCTGCTACGATTCAGGAAGTAGAGAATTTTTCAGAAGAGGAAAATGTAACTCCTGGAATGACAACGATTAGAACCATTTATTACGGAACAGATTCGATTAATGTTCCGCATTTTTTAAGGGATGCTTTCTTATTACCACAGCGATTTGAAAAATCAGAGTTATTTTTGATTCGCCTTGGCGGTGAACAACAAGCACGTATCATGAGTGAATTGCCGGAGAATATAGAGGGACTGCATACGTATGTGAAGCGATATAACGAAACAAATGATAAGAATCTATTTGAAGAACTAAAGATTTTTATAAAAGAAGAGAAAAAGCGCCGTGAAATTAAGCTAATAAGACCTGGAGAACTATTTCTCTTCTACAAAGAGGATTACATTATCGTTACCGAAAAATTATCGCAAGTTTCACTGGATAAGAATGAATTTGATGGTATACCAAGCCTATTAAGACAATTGAATGAATTTGGAATTGAATATGTGGGACAGCTACCACAGGAACTAGTAACATTAGCAAAATATCGTAATGTAGGAATTGGTACCGTGGAGAAGTTGTTTGAGCAGTTAAAGGCGAAGGTTAAGTAATATGCATGGGGCAAGATTTCTTGCCCCAGATTAACCCTTGAATGAACTCTTATGGAAAAAGAATAATAGATAGTATAGGTTGATGTATACTCTTGCTCGGACTCTCCAATTGTTCTACGTCTATGATAGAATGTAGTAATGGTTGACAACATTCAGAAAGCAACATTTGCCGAGAAAGGGGATAGGATCATGGTACTTTACGATAAACTACTAGCCGGCTACAATACACAGTTAGACCATTCTGGTATAAATGGAAAAAGATTAGCATCTAGACTACATGAACTTTCCAAAATTGGAGCCGGGGAAAATGGTGGAGTTACTCGAATTGGTTATTCACCTGAGGAGAAGCATGCAAAAGAAATAGTTAGTAAATGGATGACGGAAGCAGGTCTTGAAGTAACTACAGATGGTGCAGGGAATGTATTTGGACGATTAAAGGGGAAAAGTGAAGGTCCAATTGTCATGTCTGGCTCCCACTTGGACACTGTTCCGAGTGGTGGCAATTTTGATGGGGTTTTAGGTGTTCTTGCAGCATTGGAAGTTGCAGAGGCATGGAAGGAGACGGGATATATTCCGCCAGTATCCTATGAGGTCGCTATCTTTTCAGACGAAGAGGGGTCGCGGTTCAATGCTGGAATTACAGGCAGTGATGCGTTTATGGGAAATTTATCGAATGAAGTTCTAGATACATATATTGATGCGGAGGGAAAATCCTTCGATGAAGTAATTCATGAATATGGAAGTAGCCGAGAGGAATTTCTCCAACCTGCAAGTGTGGAAAAGGATATGCAATTCTTTGCAGAGGTTCATATCGAACAGGGAGAGGTGCTCGAAAAATTTGACCGTCCGGTTGGTATTGTGAACGGCATTGCAGGTCCTGCATGGCTTGAAGTGACATTTGAAGGAAAAGCCGGGCATGCTGGAAACACACCAATGGGTAGTCGTAAAGATCCTGTAATTGCAGCGGGGATATTTGTTAGTGAAATCGAATCTTTACCGAGCAAGGTTAGCGAAACAGCTGTAGCAACAGTAGGAAAACTAAACGTTCATCCTAATGGTGTTAATGTAATCGCCCAGAAGGTAGAGCTTATCGTTGATATTCGAGATATTAATGAAAGAACTCGTGATCAACTTGTAGAACTAATTTGTCAAAAGGCAGAAAGTGTTGCAGAGCAAAGAGGACTACAAGCAAAGTGGAATCTCAATACAAAGATAAAGCCTTTACCAATAAAACGGGACTTACAGGAAAGGTTAGCCGATGTTGTAAATAAACTTGGTATTACCCCAACTTTTATTCCAAGTGGAGCCGGGCATGATGCTATGATATTAGGTGAACGAATACCTGCAGCCATGATATTTGCTAGAAGTAAAGAAGGAATTAGTCATAATCCTAAAGAATGGACTTCACTAGACGACTGTGTCATGGCCGTACATGTGTTGAAGCAGTTATTAGAAAAGGTAATGGAAGAAAAATAGTACGAAAAGCGGTAGCTGTCACTCCCGAAATTAGAAATGATAAGCTGGCTTTAATACTCTAGTAAACGGTATATAGTGAAGCTTAGATTACTAGAATTATAGGGGAAGAATTAAGCAACAGTAACCTTCCCCTTCATTTTTTCGCTGGAACTAAGTAGTACATCCCCGAAATGGTATCTCCTTTCCAAATCCAATGACAATTATTAAAAAAGATGGGACGAACTTTCATTAGATAATTTACCCATAGCACTACATATCCCCAACATACCGAACCACTGCCATATGAGTCCGGGCCAACTTAATCACCTCATCAATAAATTCCTCCTGAGTTGCGGCAAAACCGGTAGCAATCCAATGAGACAAAAGACCGTAAAAGCCATAAGCGGTGTATCGTGTGAAGAAATCCATGTCCACTGGTATGTTATTAATGGTTTTAAATTGAAACTTTTCCTGATAGATTTTCAAGATAGTTTGCGGAAATTTCGTATGCAATTCTGGAATCGTATCTTGATAGGTTATCAACTCAAAAAAGTTACGATTTTCATAAATATAAGAAACGAACTCAAAGGATCTGGCATTTAGCTTTACGGTGTTTACTTTTCTAATCCTTTCAAATGGTTTAGCAACAGCTTCTTCTAACCCCTTAAGCATGGAGTCTAGTAAATCCTTTGCTAGATAAAATTTATCCTGGTAATGGATATAGAAGGTACTTCGATTGTATTGGGAATGGTTTACTATGTCTTTAACGGTAACAGCTTGGAAACCTTTCTCTTTAATCAAATCAATGAGAGCTAGTTGTAAATGTTCTTTTGTACGATTTCTTCGCGGAGTTGTAACACTTTCCACCATCTAGGTCCCTCCAATTATAAACTTTTTGTGAAACTAAAATTGTATGTGATAGACAGACATGTATGATGTGTCTATTAAGTAGACATTCCTGTTTTTTTAATGATTGGATTACCCCAAAATTGGTACTACAATATGGATGTAAATCTTTTCAAGAATAATAGGCTATCCTATATATTATAACAGGGGGAATAGACAAATGGGTAAATTACAAGATAAAGTAGCAGTCATCACTGGTGGAGTATCTGGTATTGGTGCTGCAACAGCGCGTTTATTTGCTGCCGAAGGGGCAAAATTAGTCTTAGTAGATTTTAATGAAGAAAAAGGTGCGGCATTTGAAGCAGAAATAAAAGCAGAAGGTACAGAAGCTGTATTCGTAAAAGCGGATGTTACGAGTGAAGAAGATGTTAAAAATATTTATGAAACAACATTATCTACATTTGGTAAAGTAGATATTCTATTCAATAATGCAGGTATTGGTAACGTAAAACCAACAGAAGAATTAACCTATGTAGAGTGGAGAAAAACAGTAGAAGCTGACTTAGATGGCGTATTCTTAGTTGCTCAAGGTGCGATCAAAGAATTCTTGAAAGCTGATGGTGGTGTCATCGTCAATACAGCATCCATGTATGGATGGGTTGGAGCGCCTGGTAGTGCAGCATACAATGCAGCAAAAGCTGGTGTAATTAACTTAACTCGTTCTCTTGGACTAGAATATGCAGAACGTAATATTCGTGTAAACGCACTTTGCCCAGGATTTATCGAAACACCAATCCTAGGGGAAACTGATCGAGAATTCCTTACAAACGCGACACCAATGAAGCGTCTAGGTAAACCAGAAGAAATGGCAAAAGCCGTATTATACATGGCTAGCGATGATTCTAGCTTCATGACTGGTAACTCTCTAATTGTTGATGGTGGCTACACAGCTCAATAATAGTTATATATAGAAGGAATCCATTTTGAACATGTAAAGAAAACGGGTCCCGCTACCTTTTGCAAACAATAAAAGACCAATTTAAAATGACTATCAAATTGTATGGTAATTTGATAGTCATTTTTTTATTGATAAAGGCATTAATGCAATAATCAACTAAATTTGTATGATAAAAAGTACCCCAAAATGTAAATTAATTTGTGCTATATCTATGAAAGTGAAACAACAATAATTATTTGTATGTTTATTTATATGAGTTTAAAGAGGATTTGGTAAAATGAACATAGAGTATGTGAAGGAAATGGAAAAGTAAAGGGACAGGTTAGTTCAGTAATGGTGAGTATTAGAAATGAAGAATTATAAGAAGAGGTGGTAAGGTGTCATACGAAAGAGACAAAATGATCTCAGAATTAAAGAAGATCGTAGTTTCAGAATTAAGGGATCGGGGGTTTAGAGGATCTTTTCCTCATTTCCGCAGAATCTGTAAGGACAAAATAGATTTAATTACATTCCAATTTGATAGGTATGGTGGAGGATTTGTTATTGAAATAGGGGTATGTTCACCAGAAGGGTTTATTCATTCTTGGGGGGAGAAAGTACCACCTAATAAAGTGACTGCACATGACTTAAGTAATAGGTTTAGGTTGAAAGATAATGATGGTCAATGGTTTAGGTACGACGTCGAAGGTGAATCTGAAAATATATATGAGGATATTGCAAAAGAGGTATTGAGCCATCTATACGAGGCTGAAGAATATTGGGAAAATAATAGGTAATTGAAATTGTGATTGTACTAAGAGACAGGTTAATTAAATTTACCCAAGTAAGCGCAGAAATATGAAAACCATCTATTAAAATTGAGACAAATAGATGGTTTCGTGCAGTCTATTTTAATCTATAGGTTGGCAACATAAATTGCCTTCACCTTTTTCAAGAGCCGACTTTAAGCTACTTAGAACTCCTGACCAAGCCATCTGATGCCATTCAAATGCTTCTTTCCATTGATCATCTTCTTTAAATCCTGTATGTTCAACAATAACTTTTGAAGTTTTTGGATCAACTGATTCAAAACTAACATTTACAGTAGTTAATTCATTATCACTATTCATTATAGATTCAAATTGATCTGGGCCTTTCCAAGTGAATCGTAATTCTTTTTCAGCTACAAGTTTAGTAATCTTGCAACCTTTGGTATTCATTCCAGTTTTATTTCCAGGTATAAAATAAAGTTCATAAGCCCCACCTTCTATAGCTTCTACGACTGATTCAGGTGCGAACCATTCTGAAACTCGTTCAGAGATTGTCCAAGCGTACCAAACTAATTGTAACGGGGCATTAATGGTAACCTCATTCATAATGGTTCTATTATTTATTGTGGTTGTCAAAACAGATCCTCCTTTTGGAAACATTTTCATTTGTAGAATACCATTATTCATAAGTTAAATAAAGAATTTTCTGATTCGCATAAAAAGAAGATATAGAAGGAGGTGCTATCTATAGAAGCAGCTCCTTTTGTGTTTAATAAGATGTACTAAATTTTTGTGGTAATATAACCTAAAAGGGGGTAATAAATTGATTGATGAATTAAAAAGAATCCTTAAGAATTCTCCTGATGACGAGGTGAGGTCACTTTTATTTCAATTTCTTTTGCGAATCAATATGCATAATGAAACAGAGCAATATACTGATGTGCAATTTGTGGCTGACTTGAAAAAAACATATAGTGATTTTCTAAATTATAAAAGAAACCAAACTGATATAAAAAATAATAAAAACTATAAGGTTGTACATATTCTCTTTGGTGATTCAGCATCTGGAAGTTTAAAAACAGCATTAAAAGATATGGAATTACAAGCCGAAGAAAAGGTTATTTCATTCTCAGATTTGTTTTCAATTGGTCCAGTTTGGCAATTGCATGAAAAGGTGGGGCTTAATCAAAGGTATGAGTGGATAAAGAATCATCTAATTTATGATGATAGTTATATAGATGAATACCAACATAATTTCCATAATACTACTTCACTGATTAACGCTATTCCTAATAATACACCGATTATTATTTGGGCTGGGGAAAACTCTCACGAACAGACTGCCTTAAGATATGTTCTATATTTATTAAAAGATCAACATAACGATATTTTCTTAATGAATACAACTCAACAATTTAAAAGTCAATTCGAAATACCAGATTCTGATTTTTACCCGTTACACACTGGAGAAATTGTAATTGAAAAAATTAGGTTAATTTATGAGAAAAGTAGAAAGGTTTCCCCGGTAAGTCCTAAGCAACGTAAAAAGTTGGAGGAGGATTGGATAGAGTTATCTTCCACACAAGAGGTTCTAAGAGTATGGGAAAATAAAACAATAAAGAGTGTAGATGCAACGTATTATGATGACTATATAATCAATAAAGCTAAAAAGCTACATAAAGAGCGAAAGAATAATGGATTTATGAAATCAGCACGTCTTATTGGTGAGGTTATTGGATATTTAGACCAATACATCGGTGATGTGTATGTGGAGTACAGAGTAAGACATTTAATCATGAATGGGGTTTTTGAAATAGAAGGTGTTCCAAAAGCAATGAGGTTTTATAGTGTGAAACTAAAAAAACAATAACACTGTATTGTTAACTGGTGCAATCGTTACAAGGGGATCAAATTTGGTCGCCTTTTTCTTATTATAAAAATCTAATATTACTTTTGGAATATTATGTTAGTATTTAAATAGAAGTTATTATGTTAACGGAGCAGATAGAGAAATAAGTACCGGTTAAATACCAAATAAATTGAAAGGGAGTACTATATGGTTATTTTAATTAGTGCTGTAGGTAGTACTGGAAAAACCTTGATGGCACAAAATTTACTAGAAAAATATAAAATTCCTTATCTATCTATTGATCATTTAAAAATGGGCTTGTATAGGGGGGATAAGAATTGTGGGTTTACACCACTAGATAGTACTGAAGTGATTGGAGATAAACTGTGGCCTATAGTAAAAGGGATTATCATGACGAATATCGAGAATAATCAACATATCATTATGGAAGGATGCTATATATTGCCATACTATATGAGAGACTTTAACAGCAAGTACTCCAAAAAAATTATTCCGGTTTTCTTAGGTTTTTCAACAAATTATATTCAAGAAAACTTCACATCAAAAATAGTAAACTATAGAAATGCAATAGAAAGCCGTAATTGGCCAGAAGAAAGAACGATAGCGGAACTAATCCAGGAACATGAAGAATTTAAAAGCAAATGTTTAGAAGCAGGTGTTACGTATTTTGAAATCGAAAACGACTATGACAAAGATATAGTAAAAGTATATAACTATATAGAGGCACAAAAGCAAAAAATGGATGCTATATAAAGCAGAGATCTACTTATTAAAGATTACATGCTAACAGGTGCTTTAACACAACAACGAGATAGCTAATACAGCGGTCTTTTTAACTAATGGATCATCTTCAGGGAGTGATAGAATATGATAAAAGCTGTTGTATTTGACTTAGATGGAACTTTATTAAACAGAGATGCGTCAGTAAAGGTTTTTATTGAAAGGCAATATCAGCGACTAAATAAATGGTTAAATCATATTCCAAAGGATAATTACATAACAAGATTTATTGAACTAGATAATAGGGGTTATGTTTGGAAGGATGAAGTGTATCAACAGTTAGTTGATGAATTTGACATTACAGGTTTGACGTGGGATGAATTACTTCAAGACTATATCAATCAATTTAAAGATAATTGTGTTCCTTTTTCTAACCTTATTAGTACATTGGAGGAATTAAGGAATAGAAATATAATTCTTGGAATGATTACTAATGGAAAAGGGCAGTTTCAAATGGATAATATTAAAGCATTAGGTATTGAAAAATACTTTAAAGCAATTCTTATATCTGAGTGGGAAGGAACAAAAAAACCTGAACCTCAAATATTCCAAATTGCCTTAGATAAACTTAGCGTTTTACCGTCTGAAAGTATATTTGTTGGAGACCATCCGGAAAATGATGTAAAGGCTGCTCAGAGTGTAGGCATGAAAGGTATATGGAAAAGAGATTATCAAAGGGAGAACGTTAAAGCAGATTTTATAGTGAAAGATTTGGAGGAAGTACCTTTAATTGTAGATAAATTGTTAAGTAGGAGGATAAAAGATGGTTCTTCAAAGGGTTAGTTTAATAACTATAGGATGTTTTGATTTACCACTTGTTCGCAAATTCTATCATGACTTAGAGTGGGAAGAAACAGACCATGGTTATGAGGATTATGCCGTGTATAAAACAGTTGGAGTATTATTATCACTCTAACCAATTGAAAAATTTAGCAAATGATACCGGATTAGAAATTATTACATCAAAAAATGTATTTAAAGGTGTTACTTTTTCAATTAATGTGGACGAACCGGTGCAAGTTGATTTAACCATTAAACAGGTTAAAAACATAGGTGGGACTATATTTAGTGAACCAGATGATGCATTTTGGGGTGGGCGTACTGCTTCTTTTGCAGACCCAGAAAATAATGTATGGGAGGTCGCTTTTAATCCTGATTCAACATTTGATGAAAGAGGGGCCATGCTTACAATATGAAAAAATGAAGTATAAAAATGATTCCAAATACCCTTCCTCATGTACTATAAATGGATAATAATTTAGTATATTGACCCTACAGTAAATTTTTGTTTATAAAATCTGAAGAAACAAACTACATATTTTACGTCCTTAAAATTTTTAGATTTATTGATACAGGAGGGGAGTTAATTGAAAGGGTTAAAATATCCATTTCTACTAAGTATATTAATAGCATTTTTTCTGATTCCATTTTTTCAGCCACATCAGGCATTTGGAGAATCGAACTATACGGATATAGCTTCTACAGACTTGGTGGTCGAGGATGCTGACGAGGGATTTTTAGAAGATATCACAAATTGGTTCGATGGCTTGTGGGAGAACATTGATGATGCGATAGATGGGGTCAAAGAAGCCTTTGGCGATTTATTTGAGTTTATAGGCGACCTAATTGGATCTATTGATGAATCGATAGCAGTATTTACTGGGGATGCGAGTGAAGAGGAAGGAATAAGCAATCTCAATGATACATTCGATAAGGCTGAAGAATATTTAGAGGATATAAAGGATATTCCTCTTGAACCCAAGGAAAATATCGTATACCGCGTAATACGAGAGGATGAAGACCCAGAAAAGGGCATTTTTGCAAAAGCACCCGAAAGAGAAGAAATCACGATAGCGGGTCATGTCAACAATGGAAGTCGGCCGGATTTTAAAGGCTCAAAATATATTTCAACAACAAAGAGCTTTCAGGTAGCGTACGAAAATGCAACGAAGAATATTAATGATGGAAATAGCTCTCAGGATCTCAGAATTGTACAAATTGATTTGAATAAGGTGACGAATAAGTATTATGATTTAACAGATCCGGAAACTCAGGACAAATACCTAGTAAGTAAAGCAGGAAAACCTTGGCAGAGGGTAAGGAATTATGCGAACAAATCCCAGGAATTGTTGATTGAGTATTCCATTCCAAAAGAAGCCATCACCCTTCTTGGTAGACCTTCAGAATTTTTGGGTGAAATTGGTCCTGGAGAATCGAAATAGGAGTGTTTGACGGAATGAACGAGTCGTTATTGATGGAGGCATTTATCGAGTCAGAAATAAATATGCTTACGGAACTTCGTATGGGCAATGGCCTAGACCACGATGAATATGAGAAATGTATCCAAGCCCTCAGTGAGCTAAGTACATGGTGGGAAAAGGAAGACTCTATACCAGAGGAAGCAGTTCTTACCATAATAGAAATCTATGCTGAACTCTATCTGTTTTCCGATAATTACATGGATGAGGAAAAGGATCGGATAAAAGAAGCGGCAGAACAATTTAAGACAGTGAGAGAGCAGTTCCTTGCGAGTGAGGGTATACAAGAGCACGATCAGGAGAGTTTAATTCGAAATTTAGTTAAAGCGATTGATGAAAATAATGGTTTTTTCGTTCAGTTGGAACAAGGAAAAGGGATGGATAAAGAACAGTTTGAAAAAATATTCCTGGAATTAGAGCGTGTTACCAATGAAATAAGCTCCTGGGAGAGGATTCCGAAGTCGATTATAACCTTACTTATTTCCTTCTATGAAATGATTTTACATTTTAAAAAGTATAAGTATGAGCTTAACATGCCAGTTGAAGCAGACAAAATCTATGATGCTTATGAAAGAGTATTCGCACAAATAGCTGGTTGAAAAAGAATAGGACCAATTAATTAAGAAGGAATTCATTTTGAACATTAGTTCAGAGTGGGTTCTTTTTTGATGGGAACAACTTTCATTCCGTACTGAAGTGTTTTAGCCAACATGGTAACTTAAATTAAATCATAAAGACAAACCAAGTATTAAATGCAAAATGTTCTTGGATAAAATTCGCAATATAATTTCAGTGAAAGTTAATAAAAATTTATTGCAAAACGATAAATCACCTGTTAAAATAAATTTCGTAAACTAGTCATGTGTGAGGTGTTTTATATGAAACGAGGTTCAACCCTCTTTTTAAAATTAGCTCTTATTATCGTAAGTATTCCAGTTCTTGTATTGTGCGTTGTTGGGGGGAATTGGTTAGTGAATCATCCAGTAAATCCAGATTTTGCTCATATCCTATATCCAATTATTATCGGTATGTATGTTTCCGTAATACCGTTTTATATGGCATTTTATCAGGCGTTTAAACTATTGAACTATATAGACAGAAATCAAGCTTTCTCTCAAATTTCTGTTGCTGCTTTAACCAAAATAAAGTATAGTGCTATTATATTCAGTATTGTGTACGTTGTAATTATTCCATTTGTTTATATCGTAGCAGAACTTGACGATGCCCCAGGTCTTATCATAATCGGAGCGATACCTATATTTGCTTCCTTGGTGATTGCAGTCTTTGCTGCTGTTCTCCAAAAGCTATTACAAGAAGCAATCAACATCAAGTCAGAAAACGATTTAACGGTCTGAGGTGAAAACAATGGCAATTATTATCAATATCGATGTAATGTTAGCAAAACGGAAAATGAGCGTAACGGAACTTTCTGAGAGAGTCGGAATCACGATGGCGAATCTATCTATCTTGAAAAATGGCAAAGCTAAAGCAATCCGGTTATCGACTTTAGAAGGAATTTGCAAAGCGTTAGATTGTCAGCCTGGGGATCTTTTAGAATATAGAAGTGACGAAGACATCCAGAGTAAATAATTTTAATCCTATACTATACTAAAGAATCTGAGGTGGGGACAATGGTTGGAGAAAAGAAGATTTATATTCTTTTAACAGATACAGGAACTGCATTTACAAGATTGATAAAGTCCTATACGAAGAAACCCTATAATCATGCCTCCATCTCGTTTGATGCTGATTTAAAGGAAGTCTATAGTTTTGGTAGAAAAACACCGAAAAATCCCTTTATTGGTGGGTTTGTTAGAGAGGATATGCAATCTGCCTTATTTAGACAAGCCGATTGTGCTATTTATTCGTTAACAGTAACAGAAGAAGATCTGCAAATGATGAATCGATTTATACAACTAATTGCTGCCAATAAGGATTATTATCGTTATAATTTGATCGGGTTATTAGGTGTCATGGTAAAAAAGCCGATTAAGAGAAAAAATGCCTTCTTCTGTTCTCAATTTGTCGCATCTGTTTTGAAGGAAAGTAATGCGATAAATTTTGATAAAGATGTTTGTTTGGTTCAACCAAATGATTTACTTGGTTCAGCAGACTTTGAATTGGTCTATGAAGGTAGATTGAGAGATTATCAACATGGGGATATGGATGAAAGGGTTCGTGCTTCTTATCCTGTAGTTTTGTAATAGGTTAGAATGAAATTATTTATATTACTTTAACATACCAATAGAGCGAGAAGTTCATCTAATGACTTCTCGCTCTTTATTATAGTTTCAAAATCCTTCTTCTATTTGTTTTTGTCTTCAACTAATGGTGCTTGCTAAATTCCTAATATACACATTTCCACCAGAAAACACACAGACTACATTTTTATCCTCGACACCTAATTTTCTACTCATCGCTGCTGCAACGGTTACGGCACTGGATGGTTCAATGAGCTGCTTCATTCGTTCCAAGACAAAGGACTGTGCCAACTTAATCTCTTCCTCCGAAACAAGGACAAGATCATCCAAGTATTTTTGAACGATAGGAAATGTTAAATTTCCAGGCTGACTAGTTCTAAGTCCATCGGCAATAGTTGTTGTTGCTGGTATGGAAGTTATTTTCCCATTACGTAACGAAAGATAGGTATCATTTGCTGTCTCTGGTTCTACGCCAATCACTTTTATTTTTGGTTTCTTTTGTTTAATGGCCGTGAGTATTCCGGAGATTAATCCGCCACCTCCAATTGGAACCACAATAACATCTGTATCCTCTAATTGCTCCAATATTTCTAACCCAATCGTACCCTGTCCTGCCATGACAAATAGATCGTCATAGGGAGGAGTAAAGACACCATTATGTTCGGTTGCCAGCTCCTTGGCTCTTGGTAGCCTTTCTGCTGATGTGGTCCCACACTTTTCAATCATTCCTCCAAATGCTTTTATCGCATTTAGTTTGCTCTCATTGGCATCAACGGGAACAACAATAGTAGCTGGAACGCCTAGCTTATTTGCAATATAAGCAACCGCCTGCCCATGATTCCCACTGGAAGCAGCAGTGATGAATGTCGCCCTGTCATTGACCGCACGCTTTACTCGATTGGTTGCCCCACGAATTTTAAAAGAACCGGTCTTTTGTAAATGCTCGGCCTTAAAATACATCTTATTCCCACAAATATCACTAAGTTGGGAGGAATGTAAGATAGGTGTTTCATGGGTAATATCAGAAATGTTTTCTCTTGCTTGAATCACATCATGAATAATTATCATGGATAAACACGCTCCTTAAACGTTCATCGATTAGTTGTATTATTTCATATTAAGAATCTATTTAAAATTATATCGCGTTATGCAGGTTGATAGATGCAGACATAAGGAATTTTATTTTAATGAATATGTAGATTACGATCGTTTCTTGTCAAAATTTTAGAAAAAAAGAGGATTTAACGGACCAAGTCACGAAATTAATACATAGAGAGGAAGGAGTGGAACTTATGAAACCACCTATAGCGAAACGCATTCCTCATCCCCATGAATTGCATGGTGATGTGCGTGAAGATGATTACTATTGGCTGCGGGACCGTACCAATCCGGAGGTCATCCAGTATCTAGAAGATGAAAACGGGTATTACGATGACATCATGCTCCCGCTAGAGGAACAAACCGAACAAATTTATCAAAGCATGGTTGACCGTGTTCCGGATTCAGAAGTACAAGTGCCGGTACAGCATGGACCATACTTCTACTATTCCCGTATGGACAAAGACAAACAATATCCAATCTATGCACGAAAACAGGCAAATAGCCGCGATCTTCTACCTCAAGTACAAGAGGAAGTGGTGCTTGATCTAAATAAATTGGCAGTTGAGGGTGACTATTTAAGTGTAACGGTTAGACGAATGAGTACTGACCACAATCGTCTTGCATATTTGGAGAATCGGGATGGCACGGACCGATATACGGCCTATGTGAAGGACATTGCAACGGGAGAGCTCTTGCAGGATCAGATTCCGGATGTCTATTTATATGGCAGTTTGGAATGGAGTCGGTGCGGTGAATACATTTTTTACATTACAGTTGATGAGAGTCAAAGACCGTACAGATTATGGCGCCATCGTTTGGGAACTGACGTGAGTACTGATGAGCTCATATTGGAAGAAAAAGACACGACCTTTACATTATTCATAACAAAATCGCAAAGCGAAAAATTTATTTTTGTTCATTCGAGATCGACAACGACAAGTGAAATCCATCTGATCGATACGGATGCTCCGTTATCCCCGATACAGCTAGTAGATGAGCGTCGTGTCGGAATAGAATATGATGTAGAACATTGGGGAGATAATCTACTGATATTGACCAATGAAGGAGCATTAAACTTTCAGCTGCTCCGATGTTCACTCGAAGACCTTCAATCACGGGTAAATGTCATTGCGTATAATGAGAAACGCTATCTGCAAAGCTTGTACCCGTTTCGTGATACGCTCTTTGTCGGAGGAAGAGAAGAGGGTTTAACGCAAATCTGGGTACTGCAGGATGGTGAATTGGAGAAGGTTAACTGGGATGAGCCCCTTTACACGGTTTCCATCTCATCCAATCAAAGCTATAATACATCCGAAGTATTAATCCAATACCAGTCGTTGCTTACTCCGAAAACAACTTTTGGGCTGAATCTGGAAACTGGCGAGAAGCATTGTTTGCAAGTAGCTCCTGTTAGTGGGGAATATGATCGATCCAACTATCGTCAAGAACATTTGTGGGCGACAGCCGAGGATGGAACCAATGTACCGATGACGGTTGTCTATCGGGAAGACGCACTCAATCGGGGGCCAGCACCGTTAATTCTAACTGGGTATGGATCGTATGGTGCAAACAGCGATCCACATTTTGATCCATATCGTCTCCCGCTCTTAGACAAAGGAATCGTATTTGTCACTGCACAAGTTCGTGGCGGTTCGGAAATGGGACGACATTGGTATGAAGAAGGAAAAATGCAGGAAAAACGAAACACGTTTACCGACTTTATCGATATTGCGAAGTATCTTATTGAGCAAGGCTATACAACCTCAAGTCAAATGGCAGCCCGTGGAGGTAGTGCTGGTGGCTTGCTTGTGGGAGCAGTGGCCAACATGGCAGGCGAGCTGTTTCAGGTTATTGTTCCAGCAGTACCGTTTGTCGATGTGGTTACAACGATGCTTGATACCACCATTCCACTTACCACTTTGGAATGGGACGAATGGGGCAATCCGCAACAACGCGAGGACTATTTCTATATGAAGTCCTATAGCCCATATGACAATGTGGAAAGAAAAGACTATCCGCATATGTATGTCACAACTGGTCTGAACGATCCTCGGGTCGCTTATTGGGAACCGGCCAAGTGGGTCGCACGCCTGAGAGAATTGAAAACTGATGACAATACCCTTGTCCTGAAAACGAACATGGGTGCCGGGCATTTTGGTGCCTCGGGCCGCTTTAATCATTTGAAGGAAGCGGCGGCATGTTATGCATTTATTT
Source organism: Paucisalibacillus algeriensis (assembly GCF_000577245.1). GTDB lineage: Bacteria > Bacillota > Bacilli > Bacillales > Amphibacillaceae > Ornithinibacillus. The sequence goes on along the minus strand of NZ_CBYO010000021.1, from coordinate 31,684 downwards.
TGGATAAGTTAGACGTTACTGCCGAATAATTTAGTAACCCCCAAAGGAGAATTCCTTTGGGGGTTACTAGTATATTTTAAGGAACAATTAGATCACGAGAGGTAATTTCTGAGTTTTGGTTTTTATACATCATTTGGAGTGAAGATTAGGGTTGAAATGAAGAATGGGAGTATCTCACACAACTTGCATTCATTTTAGATAATTTAGACGTCACTAACGAAAAAAGAATTCAAACCCCCATATCGAGGGTTTGAATTTACTAATATCTAATGCAACTAAAACATTACCGGTCCTGCATGTTTAACTTGAATTTTCCTTAATGTGTTGACTAGATTTCTTCGAGAATGGAAGAAATCCTTCTCACTAATACAATCGAATCCAAACTGCGTTAGGTGGCATAATCTATGTTGAATTTTTTCTTGAATTTTTCAAAGTGGGCAAGAACCCAGAAGAAAAAATCTACCCTCATACTTTCAAACCATAGATCATGAATAATGATACGGTGCCTGAGAAACAGTGGACGTCCTATTTTGGAGCCTAGCATATCCAATTAACGTAAGGGTAAGCATCCCAATAAGAAATGCGATAAAATAAGGCGATACAACATCCCGAACTACCCCAGTAATAAACGAACTGGCAATCATTCCAACTGAATATACCGCAGACATAACACCAAATGCTCGACCATGCCCTTCACTTGAGATAGCATCAGTAATGGCAGTCGCCATGGCAGGCATCATAATTCCAAAGAAGAAACCTATAAAGAGTAACAAGAATGGCAAGGCAACTAGGCCACTAAATATGGCGAACAAACTGATACACATTCCAAACAAGCCAACGATTAGCCTTTTTATCGGATCGAAGCGGTTAATGAAAAATAAAGATAAGGAGAAAAATGTTCCAACTCCAAAGAAGCTGAACAAAACTCCAGTAGTGGCCGTAGAAAGTCCCTGTTCCACAGCGAGATATGGGACTTCATAAATAATAACACCGTGAATATACATCAAGGCAAATCCCGTTAGAAACACAATTTTAAGATGAGGGTTTTGGATAACCTGTATAAAGCTTAACGGCTTTGTGTGCTTCTGAACCACAATCGTATTCTCTTTTTCCTTCAAAAAGTATGTGGTATACATTCCAATCAATAGTAAAGAAGTTCCGATTACATAATAGGTATTCGCGTAGCCGATGGCTGCTCCTAAGAGTCCACCAACTATTGGGGCAACAATACTAGCAATCGTTCCAAGAATGCCATTAATGGCCATGTTCTTTCCTTGTTGTTGACTATTCTTCGCATAACCTGACAATAAAGCTAAAGCAGCAGGAATTAAAAATGCTAAGGAAAAGCCATTAAGTGCACGAAGGACTAGTAAACTTGTAGAACTGGAAGCAAGTGCATGGGCAATAAATAAAATCCCCGAAACAAAGATTGGTAGTGTAATAAATACTTTTTTCCCAAACCGATCCACCAATGGACCAGCAATTAGGTTTCCTGTCAAATTCGTGAAAGATGCCAGACTGAGTATGATCCCAATCAATACACTTGATGCTCCTAACTTTGCTGCATATGGTGCAAAAATAGGTGCTTGAATACTCATAACCAGACTCATGAAGAACATAACCAGAAAAATATGCATTTTGTCTATCGATGTTTGTCTCAATTTTTTCACCTCAAGAAAAATGTATGCACGAGGTTGAGAAATAAGACAAGCTAGAATAAAAAATTTAGCTTTCTGGAAGTAAAATACATCTAGTATAGTGGTGGAAATAATGCTATACTAATCTAGCGATGAGCTGAATTGTGTAAGACGAAGGACAACGCAATACATGTGCATGTGAACCACATGGTCCTACGCCACAATTATATACGCATAAAACGTCTATCTTTGATAGGCGTTTTTCTATGTGGCCCGACAATAATCTGACTTCGGGGGATGAGCCCTAGTTTGGTAGAATTAGAAAGGCGATCAAAAAAATTAAGATCGTCTTTTTCTTAAGAAATTATTATTAGAATATTATGGTAGTATAAAAGTAACCGATTTTATTAGGAGTGACTAAAATGCGAATATACCCTGATTGTCCAGCTATTACTAGAACCATAGAAGTTGGTGGGTTAACGAAATTTGAGCTTTTTCAAAAAATGGAACAAAACTCTATCATGCTAAATGAGTATGGAGAGACACTCTTATCGGATGAAAGATTTACTACTTCAGAAACAACATACACACTGAAGACCGTTGAACTAACCATAAGAGACCTGGGATATCCTGATGGATCTACATTACCTCGTATTTTTAAACGGTCCAGCGAACTTGGATTGGAGTTGTGTCCGCTGGAACTTGGACCTCACCTTAGACTAAAATATCTAGACCAACCTGATGGAAATACAAGGAATCTATCACAACAAAATCAAGCTCCTTTTGGTTCCATCACAATTGCATCAGAGATAGTAAGTGAAGACGATGATTTTCCGAAAGGCTTTTACCTAAGAAATATTAATGGCGTGTTATGGCTGCGTGGATATATTGCTGATGATCAACATGTTTGGAGTCCTGATGATCACTTTATCTTTTGCCAAACAAATAGATAAATAAGTATCTCATAGATTTCCAAGACTAAAAGGGTGGTTGATTTGAATTTAAAAAATGTGTTGAAACCTCAATTAGAAGATGTCGAAAGTATTGTTACAGTTGATAGAGAAGTTATAAACAATGATAGTAGACGGGGTTTTATTGAAAAAGCAGTAGAAGAAAATAGGTGTATAGTTGTCAAACAACAAGGCAAAATTGTTGGATTTTTAATTTATGATACCAATTTCTTTAATTGTAGTTTTATCTCATTGATAATAGTTTTACCGAAAGTAAGACGTAAAGGGTATGCAACATCTTTGATGGATTATTTTATTAATATATCACCTACCGAAAAAGTATTTTCATCTACTAACCAATCTAACAAAGCCATGCAAAAAGTCTTTATAGCAAACGGTTTCGTACAAAGCGGAATTATTGAAAACTTGGATGCAGGAGACCCTGAAATTATTTATTTTAAATCGAAGTAAGTCAACTTAGTTGTTGGGCTTTACTGGGGCTGTTTAGTAAAAGAGAGAAATATAGTGTCTTTGATAGATTTAATCAAAAATTAGATTACTAATTTGATCTCAAAAATTAATGACAGGGGCGAGAGTGTGAGTAAAACTCTAATAAAACAAATTCCTTTAATAAGTAATTGTAGAGAAGTTATTGAAATTAAAAAGGGGTTTTCCTCAGATGAAAAATATCTAATACATATGCAAGATGGCAACAATAAGTTATTACTTCGGATGTTTAATTTAGAAGAATTGGAATCAAGGAAAACAGAGTACTCTATTATGGAAAGGATGCAGCATTATCAGGTTACATGTTCGCGGCCGATGTCAATTGGTGAGGTAGGGAATCGAGGATATATGATCACGACATATATTGATGGTAAGGATGCCGAAGATGAAATCACAAAATACTCGGAACTAGAACAATTTAATATTGGTATGGAAGCGGGAAAAGAATTAAGGAAAATGCATCAATTACCTGCTCCAGATCATATTTCTTCGTGGTATTCAAGGAAAGTAGAAAAGCATAAGAAATATATAGATGCTTACTTAGTATGTGGAGTAAAGATTAGAAATGACCATAAAATAATGAATTTTATTGATGAAAATATTCAACTCATGAAACAACGCCCGAACTTATTTCAACATGATGATTTTCACCTTGGTAATATCATTGTAAATAATAAGAAGTTCGCTGGAGTTATAGACTTTAACAGGTATGATTGGGGAGATCCTTTTCATGAGTTTCTAAAGATTGGCATTTTCAGCCGAGAGGTTAGCATTCCTTTTTCAATAGGTCAAATTAAAGGTTACTTTAATAATAAGGAACCGGATGAAGAGTTTTGGAGATTGTATTCACTTTACCTAGCAATGTGTGTTTTTTCTACTGTTGTATGGACTATAAAAACTACCCCAAACAACATGAATGAGATGTTAGATAAAGTTTATATGTTTTTAGATGATCATGATTACTTCAGTAGATTAAAACCTAAGTGGTATCAATAGAATTTAGATTTGTAAAAAATTATACTTAATGTAACTGGGCAGTTTAGCTGAAAAGCACTTATCAATGTTTCAACTAATTAAAAGCCACCTCATATCAATTTTTAATGAGATGGCTACTGTTTATATCTGTATTATATAGAATTATTGTGACTGAATAATATGGTCATTAACAAATGCTTTTATGAAAAATAATTCATTATCATTAGGATCCCTTTTATTTTCTGCCTTAAAGGCCTCTATCGCATTTTCTAGTGAGTTGGACTTTACAACTTGACTTGCTGTTGTTAACTCTTCCCAATATATATTCATTTCATTTAAATCACAGATAGATTCATGACCAAGTAGGAACATTTCTGCATCATATTTTTGAATGTCTTCAATCATAGGCAATAACAATGATTGCTTGTAATGAAATAAAGAATTTGTGGTTGTACCATAAGCACAATCACCTAAAAAAACAACTTTTTCATCAGGAATATAAATGATAGTAGAGTCATCTGTATGAGTACTTTTGATACTTTCTAGAATGCAGATTTTATTACCTAAATCAATAGTTAGTGTATTCTCAAAGATTACATCTGGAGATTTTATCTTAAAACTGTCCCTGTTTGGCATATCAGTCTGTATAATCTTCATACACATAGCACTCATTAGATTAGTAGTCACATACTTTTGTAGTGAACTATCATCGTAGGATAAACTTTGCCATTCTTTTATAATTTCGTTTGTTTGACTATTAACTATAACAGTAGCATCAAATTCATTCATTCCTAGAAAATGATCCCAATGTGCATGGGTAATAACAACATATTTAACGGGTGGTACATTTAGGTTCTCGATTTCTAGTAAAAAGTCCTGAGCATGCTGAGGAGAATTACCAGAATCTATTATTAGACTATATCGGTCACCACATACCAGTCCTAATGTTGGTCGTTCTCTATCACCTTGATTAGATAAATAATAAGTAGTGTCACTTAATTTATTTAACATGTTATTTTTCCCCTTTTCTATATATTCATTCTATGAAAGAGAAAATCTACATGTTTATTCTAAGGTTATTAAAATAATATTAAGATTTTCTCTTATTATCTTTTTACCATTGTACTTGTACCTCCTTGTTACACTAAGGAAAAGTATAACATAATCCAAACTATACAATAAGAAATTTCGAAATATTAATTATGTTTATTTCAGTTATTTATAGTTCGCAGTTCGAATGTTGTTTTGTAATAGAAGTGAAGGTGCTTGTTCAACTAACTGAGCAGGTTAGTGGAGTAAGAATAAATATTGAAATGTAACAGAAGCCTAATTCTTTTATAAGATAAAAATCACATCAAATATTTGGAGGAGAAATAGTGAAAAATACATTGAAATTTTGTATAACGTGGATTGTTGGTGTAATTTTAACAGTATTCATAATGAGTTTATGGAGAAATGAAGAGGTCGATTGGCAACTTTTGGCTAGTATAATTGTAGGATTTCTCATAGGGGTACTTATTGTATCAGGAATAATGATGTTTATTAAAAAAACGAAGGATAAAGCTAATGAATAGTAGTTACTTCAATTTAAGTATTGATACTTTAATATAATAAACAGTTCGTCTTTAGTAGCCATCTTTTTTACTAAAGGAGCAGGTTACTTGAAAAAGATGTGAAAAGGGAGAGTTAGATGGATACAAAAAAACTTCATTATTTGATTGCTTTAATATCCTATCCAGTAACTATTCTGCATTTTATCTTTGGTGATTACACAACCGAAAAGCTAATATCAGGTATATCATTTTTTTCAATTGCCCCACTGTTATTTATGTAGGGTTTGTTTATTTGTACTTTGAAAGTGACATAGGGTAAAAAATTTGTAATGTGGGGATTACTTTTAATTGGTATTACTTCTACTTTCTTAGCTATTATAACAGCTTAAAACAAATTTCTTATTGTGCTAACGGGTGGGTTAGTGAATTGGTTCCAGGTTAATTTGCTATCGGGGCAGAAGAGTTTAATAAAGGTATATCAGTTGATGAGATAAAATTTAGTTAAGGAGTGAGCGACAAATGAATAAAATAGGTCGGTGGTTTATTGTTTGTGTTCTAATTTTATTTGGAGTTTTATTGTTAAACAAGGGATTAGATTTAAGGTCACTTGGAACAAATGTCGACGGAGATGGTATCGGAGTATATTTTTTAGGTGTTGAAATAAATGATAGAGTACCAGAAGAAGGTATCTCATCATATGCAGTTGGATTTTTCATATCGAGTTTTTTAGCCTTAATTGCTTCACTTACATTTATTGGTATTAATTTGAAATAAAGAAAAAAAGAAAGTTAATTTCTTGCTTAGATTGTAGAGTTATTGATGTAACCGGGCAGTCTACTTGAAGATTGTTGAGCTGCTTAGACGCTCTTTTTTCTTGTTCATCTATAGGAATATTGCTTTGAAATGGTGTGCTATTCTTCAATTAGAAGAGTAGCCTAATTATTTTAGCAAGCAGACTTTTTTAGCAATAAACTTCGAAAGTGAAATAATATTGTAAGCTTTCTTTTCGTTTTGCTGTAAACTTTTTCAAGGTAAGCGTTCTTTCTTGTTCAACAAACAGGTGCAATATTTAAAGAAGATGATCCAAGAAGTTCGCTTTTTTTGTGGTTAAATTTTATATGTTATTTTTGGAATATTATGTTAGTCTTTAGATAGAAGTAACTACGGAGCAGGTTAGTGAAACAAGAACTGATGGTTTTTATGGTGAAATATATGTAAGAAAGTGGCAAAATGAGTTGCATTTATGGGGTAGTTTTAGCTAACTTGTTAATTTTATTGGGTGTTATTGCTATTGTTAAGATTCCAAAACACGTATTACAACTTAAAAATACTAAAGTTGTTAATTTTATATCATATTTATTGGCGGGAGCTCTGTCATTGGTTGTTGGAAAGTATTTATTAGTTAATTATTATACTTTTACTAACATATTATCAATATCATTTTTTATTTTGGCATTCATAACTATTATTTATAAAGGCTCTGTTAAAGTTTAATGTTGATATTATATAAGAAATTAGAACTTCCAATTATTTGGAAGTTCTAATTCGTATTATAATTTTCTTCAACTAATGCACTGCCCGACAATAAATAAACAACTGCTACTTTTTCATCAATTGCATCATTTCGCAGGAGAAGTGAAGAGATTTTTTAAAAACATCGTGCACTTTTGATTAGGATTGCTTCTCAAACACCCACATTTTTGATACATCTTGATAACCCAATTTTAGGTATAAAGGATGCCCCATTTGACTGGAAGCAAGTATACTCTTGACAGCGCCTTCCTGCTTGGCATCAATAAGCATTTTTCGGCAAAGTGCCTTAGCCATTCCTTTGCCCCTATGAATTTTTGAAGTAAATACATTATCCAAAAAACATACCTTATTATCTAATAGTAAATAGCTTCCATGAGATGCTGGATACCCGTTTTCCTCACCAACGTAATAATGTAAATTTGGAACATCTAATTTTGTAAGATCGATCACAGTCTTATCGAAAAAATGATTGATGCGCCGAGCTTCTTCCTCGGTATTGACACGCTTTATGATCTTGTTTTCTATTTCAAAAGACCAGCTATCCAGTTTTAAAATCATAAGAAATTCTGTACTTTTTAAGGTATATCCCTGCGCATCATAACTATACGGTTTTTCATCAGAAAATACAGTAAGCCAATAGTCTTTTTTGGTGCCTTGTTTATTTATGGTTTCTATAACGGGAGCAGGATTTGCATTATAAACGAAAAACTCATCAGTTCTGCCGCCGACAGTTGTACCAAATGCAAGATGTTTTATAGAATTGTAATCAAGTAACTGGCTCGCAGGTTGACGGCTACAGTAAAACTCACCTCGAACAAAAAAATCAACAGCTTTTTTTAACTCCACTTTTGCCCCCATAAAAAATCCTCCAATTCACATGTTAAACAATAAGGCCCGATTGCTGAACAAAGATCAATCTGGACTCAACTAACCTGCCCAATAGTTGAATAAGATAATATGTTATATCGCAAATTTAGTTAATCTAATTGTATCATAAGTTTCAGAATTTTCTATGGATTATGTCGAATAATCAAGTCGTTCATAGCTGCTATTTTTCTTTGACGTTGAATGCTTTCTAATACCTGAAACTAAGTAAGTTAATTGTTTAGATACATAGTGGCAACACCGTTAAATCGTTGTATCCTCGCCTTAAGTGGTAATTGCTGACATTCTAAAAGATCATCATGATGATGGTCTTTTTTTTGGGGGATTAATATTTAGATTGTTATGTTATTATCTAACTATAAAATATTGTGTTAATGGGGCAGTTTTGTTGAATAAGGTTCTTGGAAAACATAACTTATGCTTATTAGGTATTGGGGGATAAAAAGGAAAAAGAGTTATTTAGTATTTTTATTTATTGTTATAGTGCTAATCGGATGTAGTATTATGGGACACGATACACTTGAAGAGGCTGTTCAGAGTCAATGGGATACACCTATTGATGTAGTAAATCAAGATAATGAAAAACAACTTGTTTATTATTTAGACCATGATCAACATGTAATAGGCACGTATGAGTATAAAGAAGGAAAGTATTTCTATGGTAATAAACAGAGTTAAGGTATGACATTTGCGTTTGATAGTGGGTTGCCTTTTTATATACAATACAAATACTTTGATGGAGCAGGAGATATTATATACGGTGCAATTTCGTCTGAAGTTCATCAGGTCGAAAAGTTTGTTATACATTATGATAATGGAGAGGTACAAGAAGTTAAAGCTATAAACAATACCTTTATGTCAGAGACACCAGCCAATCTAGACCCCAGAAATATATTGAGTAAAATAGATGTAGCATATGGCTATGACAAAAATGGAGAGGTAATAGAGAGTATGGAGTATTGAAATAAATAGCTTTCTTCCACTAACGGTTGCAATCGTTTAACAAGGTGATTGTTCAAGAACGCCTTTTATTTTTGGAATATTATGTTAGTATTTAGTTGTTTATGACTAACGTGCAGATTTTTCTGAAATGAAAAATAAGTCTATGTCTAACTTTCATCTGACCGGTTTTTTACTAAGTTTAGTAATTCTATTAGTAATTCTATTCTTAATAGGTTTTCTGATTTTCATTGTCATTAAAAAAGTAATTAATGCCGGCATAAATTCCAGTAAAAAAATCGAGGAACTCGAAAAGAGAAATAGCCAATTGGAAGAAAAACGTATCATTTCTAATTAAACTAGAGAGTGCAATAGTTAATTAAGGTAATCCAACTGGGTCACCTTAAAATTCTAATCTAGTTTTTGGAATATTATGTTAGTATTAAGTGGAAGGTATTAAACTATTGGAGCAGTTTAGTTGAAAAGCGTTGTTTAACTTGTGTTCAACAATTGGGCCATATTGAGAGCACTATATAGGTGACAAGAAAACAGAATGAGTGACGAAAGGAATAAAGGTTATTTACATTTTCTATGGGGGTACTTATGAAAACGCATTATTATTTAGGTTGGTTTAACCATTTTTTTCCAGAAAATCTGGGCAGGGTGTTACAGGGGGATATAACTGATAGAAAATCGCTTGCTATGATTAGCTCGAATCCATCTATTTATGAAGATGATGGTGCTACTGAACGCTCGTGGCTTGACCAGGCTGGCATTATATTTGATGAATATCATTTAATTAATTATCGCGTACAGAAGGAAGATGCCCAAACGATAATTCAAAATGCTTCAGTCATTTTCTTGTTAGGGGGGAATACTCTTAAACAAAATGGATTTTTGATGGAATATAAATTATCGGATTCGATTAAAAAAAGCAGTGCCGTTGTGATGGGGGCAAGCGCTGGTGCAATCAATATGTCCGCTAAATGGTTATGCTCGAAAAACTTTGGATATAAAGTTGAAATGAGCTCTGTTTACGAAGGAATCGGTCTTGACAATTTTTCCGTCCTGTCTCATTTTGATCTTGAAAATAACATTGCAATGGTTCAAAGCGAACTATCTCTCCTATCGGAAGAAATAAATATTTATGCGTCGAACAAAGATTGCGCTTTACGTGTAAAGGGAGACAAAATTGACGTTTTAGGCAATGTTTTTTTAATTTCCCACTCAAAGATTCAGAAATTGGATGAGACGCTCTAGTTCTGGTGAATGGCTATGACTTAATTGTTTTAATTTCTTTATGCAAGGTCTCTATTTTAAATTGAGTGAAGGAGAACTGGGTAAAATAGGACTGTCCGGAAAGCATAGATGTGCAGAACGGTCTACTGCATTAGGGCGAGAGTGTTAAATATGTGTACTGCACCCCCATTGGTAGACACAATCTAACTTTGGGGTGTGTTTTTATGGTTAAATTCCTAATATTATTTTTAGAATATTATTTAGTATTTAGATAGAAGTTATCAAGATAACGGGGCAGGTCGGTTTAATGAGTGGGAAATAAAATGGAACTAAAATTTAAGTATTATGTTCTTGCTTTACTTATATTTTCGTTTGGAATTTTTCAGTACTGTTGTCTCGCTTTTTGGAGGGACAAATGAAGTATATAGAGACTATATACTTACTATTTCGGTGGTTCATTTGATTATGTCAAAACTGATAAAAATAAAAATAAAAGATGTGGAGTAAGAAAAACAAAATATTGTATTAACGGATGCGATTGCTCAATAGGATTATTACTCGTGCCTTTGAAGATAAAATAAAAAACTTGTTTGGGGGAATTAGAAAGTGAGAAATATTGGAACGATTTTAGTAGGACTATCCTTGCTAACATTTGCTGTGGTCATCCTATTATCTAATATTGCTGAAGCAATATTATTTTCTAATGGCTACGGAGAATACTTAGAACCAGTTTCAGTTTATATTCTGATAAGTATTGTACTTTTATTAGGGGTTATTCTGTTATTTAAAAATAATTACCCTTCTTAAACAAATGGGTGATTTAACGAAAGAAGAAGAGGCTGATTTGACAGCTACTATAATGTTTAAAAGTATTGTAGTTAACAAGGAGATTTAATATCTTTTCGAAGTTACAGGAGGTTAATATGAAGACACCAAAATGTAATTCGTGTAACCACCATCTTGAGTGGAAAAAAATCTATACATCATTATGGTTTCCTCAAAAGTCTACACAATGTAGTAAATGCAAATCTAACCACGAAATAACTACACCTTTATTTATCTCGATACTTACTATTATGCTAGCAGGACAATTAGCTCTAGTGATAAAAAACTTTCTGTCATTGTCATCCATCTTTATGGGGGTAGTAGTTTTAATTACATCAATATTCGTCTTGATTTTGCTAATATCATTATTTATACCTTATTTCGTAAAATGTAGTTTAGTTTAATATAAAGCCACATTAAAGGGTGCAATAGTTAAACAAGATGATCTATAGGAATAATCGCCTTTATTTATTGAGAATAACACGATATTGCTTTTGAAATATTATGTTAGTATTGAAGTATAGAGTTCTTGAACAGGGCAGGATAGTTCAAAAACATTTTTCAATTAGGGGAGTATGGATATTAAGATGAGTAATGTGCATTTTAGAGATATTGATGATTCTAATGAATCAATTGTTAGAAATATAAAATTAAAACCTGGACAAGAAAATTTTATCGAAACAGTAGATGCATGTTTAAAAGAAGCTAATACATATTCTGAGTGGCATCCAGTAGCAATATATGATGATGAAGAAATTGTTGGATTTGCTATGTATGGTTCGTTTGGACCTAATAAGGATACTTGGATCGATAGAATAATGATAGATGAAAAATATCAAGGCAAAGGCTTTGGAAGAATTGCAATGATGAAACTTATTGATGTTGTTTCGAAAGAGTATGGAGTGAAAATTATATATTTAAGTATCGTAGAGGAAAATAGAGCAGCTTATAACTTGTATAAAAGTTTAGGATTTAAATTTATGAATGAAAGAGACCCAAATGGAGAACTAATATTTAAATATACAATTTCATAGAAATAATAAAATTTTAAACTGGTGTCGGTGTATGAAGGAGGTTAGGAAATGAAAAAAAATAGTTTTATTATTTTACTCTTCCTTATACTTTATCTCGTCACTGGCTGTGGAAGTGCGAGTCCAAAAATAACAAAAGAAGAAGCAGAGTCAATTGCTATTGAAAACCATTCTGGTGCGATAGATGAAGTTAAAATTATATCGGTAAGTCATAAAAGGGGCGAGTATGTAGTTAAGTGGTAAATTATTCCAGATTGTAATTTTGGCACTTATTATATAGATGACCAAAGCGGTAAAATAGTTAAAGGCGAAGAAACTAATTGTTAGTTTAATAAAAAGCAAATACAACAAACTGTTAACTGGTGTGTCCATGAAAGAGAAAATCTGCATGTTTATTATAAGGCTATTAAAATAATATAAGATTCTCTTTTATTATCCTTCTTATCATTGGACTTGTGCCACCTTGTTCAGCTAACGGGGAAGGATAGTTAAACAACATTATGAAATGTTATTAAATTGATGAAATTAGAAAAGGAGAAAAAATGAATTTGGTGCTGCAAACAGAAAGACTTACACTTACCCCTTGTACGGATGAGGCATTATTAACTTATTCTACAAAAGGATACAAACTTGGACCTCATATTGGAATGTATCTTGAGGAATTAAAAAAAGATGCATCTGCTTTAGGGTGGGGTGTTTGGCTTGTTATTGATAAACAAACTAATAATATAATTGGGGATATAGGGTTTAAAGGTAAGCCTGACAATGAAAATTCAGTTGAAGTTGGTTATGGTATTACATCTACAGAACAAAATAAGGGTTATGCAACAGAAGCGTTAAAATGTATCATTGAGTGGGCATTTAACTCTGATTCGGTAAATAAAATAATAGCTGAATGTCTTGAGGATAATACCCCTTCAATTAAAGTGTTAGAGAAACTAAATATGACAATGATAAAAAACGATAACGATATGCTTTACTGGCAGTTGAATAAATGATTGGACTAGGATATTGCTCTTTAACTATAGGATGCAATTATTAAATAAGTTGATCCAACTGGGTCAACTTATTTATTTGGGTTAAAATTCTAATCAAGTATTTTGAATATTGTGTTAGTATTTATATAGAAGTTATTAAACTATCGGGACAGTGACTATGTATCACTTGCAGTAGGTTTACATTACGGATATGGATTCGCTCAAAGAATGTATGTTGAAAGGGGGTTTATCCCCGATGGTTCAGGAGTGTGGTATAGAGGACAAAAGTTAGAGCAATATGCTCAATGTGCTAATGATGACGATTTAACACTCTACTTCTTAAAACATATATAAATAAAACAATATACAACAAACGGTTGAGTTAGTACAAAAGGGGCAGAAGAGTTTAAGAAGGGAACGTTAAAAAATGAATATTGAGCATATTGGAAGAAACAATTAAGATTCATAAGTAATAAACTTTAAAAAGAAAAGGAGTTTTATTATGACAAATTGTTCAACTAATGGAAGAATAGACTCTGCTTCAAGAGTGATTCTGGCATCACCACAAACCATCTATCAGGCATTCTTGAATCCAGAATTATTAGTTTTATGGCTTCCGCCTAAAGGAATGTCGGGTCATATTGACATGTTTGAACCTCGCAAAGGTGGACATTATTGTATGACCCTAACGTACGAATTAGAGCACTCAACCTCTGGAAAAACTTCGGAAAACACTGATGTATCCAGAGGGGTGTTTTTAGAGTTGGTTCCAGACAAGAAAATTGTGCAATCAGTAAAATTCGATTCGGATAATCCAGCGTTTTCAGGTGAGATGATACAGACGTGGTACTTTGAAGCTGTTTCAGAAGGCACAAAGGTCACTATCATTTGTGAAAACGTACCTGAAGGGGTACGAAAGGAGGATCACGACACAGGTTTAAAATCCACACTGGAGAATCTTGCTATCTTCACTGAGTGACAGACTGTAGAAAATCTATTTTTAATAGCGTTACACTAAGCAATCATTCACTATTGCGGGAAAGAACTTTTACACTAGGAACATGATTTTAGACTTATTTATAAAAAAGTCATTCTGTAAGACAAAACATTTCTGATACTGGGATTTTCGTTCTTCTTATTTAACTATAGGGTGCAAGAAAATAAAGGATCATCTACATTTCTAGTCTATATTTTCGGGGTTAAATATTTTGAATATTGTGTTTATATTAAGTAAGTTCTTGTACTTACTTGGCAGGTTAATTCAAAAAGATATAGAAGAATGGTGACAATATTGGGTGATAAAAGAATAGTTATAGCAAACGAACTAATTGCGTTCCTTAGAAACCATCCAATAACAAAAAGCCACCATATAAGCGTCATTCATGCTATTCACACACGAACATAACGTTGAGTTACCTGGTTCTTATTATCAATATAAAAGATAATAATCTTCTCTTTGTTATTAATGGAGCGTTGGAATAAACCCTTCATAACAGAATAACCTTACGGAACGTTTGTTCTTATTGTGATCAAAAAAATAAATTCCTGCAAGATATATTTATAATTTAGTGTTAAAACACACAGTATAGATTATTTTCTTTGTAGCAAGATATTTATATATTAGGTGCTCGACCAGCAATAGGAGGATACCAGGTGGATAAAAACCAATTTTGGATTGATATTTATGAAAGAAGTCTTGGGTTAGATTCTTCACTAATTTCCTATTGGAAAGAATTCTCCAGTATAGATTCCTGGCAATTCTGGTTTGTAGTATTATTATTAATTACACCCTTATTTATATTATATTTTGCTATAGATCGAACCAAGATGTTTGAAATATTATTCTTTGGCCTATCTGTACATATGTTGTGGACTTACGTAGATATAGTATTAGGCTCTTCTACTTTGTTCGTGCATCAATACTTTATAATTCCTATATTACCGTTTGCTTTTAGTATAACCTCATCTGTCCTTCCTGTAGGTTTTATGCTAGTGTATCAATATTGCTTAAATCATAATAAAAACTTTTACATTTATACAATCCTTCTTAGCGCTGTATTTTCATTTGGATTTTTATCTTTAGAGAGATTAATGGGCTTAGTAGATTTTAACAGAGGTATGAATGAGATATATGTATTTCTTTTAGACCTTGGAGTTGTATATTTATCCTACTGGCTAACAATATTTATTAAAAAACTTGGAGTATCGAATTAAATCCAGGTTTTCCAACTGCTGAGCATTATAATTTATTCTCTAACATGACTATTAGAATAAATTAATCTTTCGTTAAAATCCTTCATAATAACTTTGAAGAAATGAGTTATATGGTAAATAAATTTGAGTTGCAACTATTTATCAGTCAAATAGATAGACTTAGAAAAGAATTAAAAAGTTGCAAAGACCCTATACTTAAAAAATCAATTGAATAAGGATTAGACCATATAAAGCCTCCTAGGAAATTATCGTTGGAGGCTCTTTTTTCACAAAAAAATTAACCCATGCAAGATGGGTTTATTCTGTATCCTCAGAAGTTAATTTGATTTCGAATTCTAACAATTTTTTCAGATAGTCTGTAAGTCCTGTAGTAGAACTAAATACGTATTATATAATTAATCTCTGTCGGCTGCCAACATGTCACTTATTTGTGGTAAAGGTAGATTTTGTCCATTACAATTAAAGCTGATGAATCCAATGGTACATTGTTAGTGGAGGAGACTTTTGGAGTTTAATGGATAAGGTTATTATTACTGTTCTTGTTGTTTATTGTCTGTAATGAGTATTAATAGTTCTAAAAAAATTACACTTCTTAAGAGTTACACGTAAAATATCGGGTGCATTCCTTAAAGAAGGAGTAGCACCTTTTTTGTCGAATTTATAATAGGGGCAGAGTTGAAGAAGTTTAAAATAATTGAGGAGGTGTTGGGTTGAGTTCAATTAAAAAAGCATATGGCTACGTAACCAGGATAAAGAATGGAAAAAGGCAAGTATTGGTTTTTAAACATCCCATTCCTGAAGCCGGAATTCAAATACCTAAAGGTACAGTGAATGATCAAGAAGATACTTATTATGCAGTTATTAGAGAAATTGAAGAAGAGACAGGATTGAAGGATTTTGTAATTGAGAATTTAATTGCAGAAGATAATTGGGAAAATGATGATGGTGCTATACATAATAGATTTTTTTACAAGATAAATGTATCGGATGCTCCAGATGAGTGGGATTACCAGCCAACAGGTGGAGGAGATGAGGACGGACTAACATTCCATTATTTTTGGATTTCATCAAAGGATGAAGTTGAGCTTATACGAGGTCACGCAGATTACTTACACCATATCTTTACTTAATAGCTTCCTCAACTATAGGGTGCAATAGTTAGGTGATCCAAATGAGATCACCTTTATTTGTGGGTAAATTCTAATTTTGTTTTCGGAATATTATGTTAGTATTTAGATAGAAGTTATTATTAAACTATCGGAGCAGGTTAGTTTAGTAAGGGGGAAATAGCCTTTGTGTTCAACACTTGAAATTATTCGGTTGGAAAGAGATAGACAGATTAGGTTCTAAAAAGATATTTGAGAAGGATGGAAATAAGGTTGCATTAATAACGTACAAGGATGGTTTTTAGATCGGTGCTGAATAATGCCACTATTTAACTAATGGCTGCACTAATATAAGAAGGTGATCAAGTTGGAATATAACGATTTATTTAATTTTGCAAACGAATACAAGATTCCAACTTCCAAAACAAAAGACTATATGATATTAGTGAAGTAATAAAACTATTTGGCAATAGGTTAATGCTAAGAATAGAAGTTGTTTAACTTAAGGGGAAGTGGAAATGGAGCTTTCTGGAGAAAAAGTATTGTTGTCTAAAGTATCAATCAATGATTTAGATTTTATTTGCAGGATAGAATGTGATAAGAACCTATGGTATTTTGAGGAATATGTACAATCGAATGAAATTGTAGTGCGTGAGAAATATTTACATAAAATTGAAGAAAAAGAAAGTGTAAGAAGTTATGATTTTATTGTTACACTAGCAGATAGTAGTAAAACTCCAATTGGTTTAGCTCAAATATGGAGTTATAGTGAATTTAGGAAAAGCTGGGAAGTTGGTTTTGCGATAATTCCTGAATATTCGGGAGAAGGTTATGGAAGAGAAGCGGCTAAACTATTACTTAAATGTGCTTTTGAAAAGTTAGATGCACATAAAGTAGTTGGAATGTGTAATTCACAAAATACTCGCTCAGCTGCTTTGATGGAAGATATCGGTATGACAAGGGAAGCTATTTTTAAGGAAGAGCTTTTTTGGCAAAACAAATGGCTTGACCAATATTTCTTCAGTATTTTGGAAAAAGAGTATTTGCGTAAATACAAATAATAGTTCAATCAATAAGAAAGAAGTTGTTTAACTAAAAGGTGCAATTCATAAAGAAGGTCGCCATTTCTTTTCACAAAATCCAAATATCAATTCCAGAATATTACGTTAATGTTAAAGTATGAGATATTACGCTAATGGAGCAGGAAAATTAATTAGGTCAGGGGTGGGAGAATGATTTATCATGCGACACCACAAAGAACGCTATTATTATTTTTGCTCATCGGAGGATTATTTGCTAGTAGAGGTAATCCCCAATTGTATTACTTTCTAATACCTTATTCTATCTTTCTTATTATGACAGTATCGATGAATCTTAAGTTAAAAGTTGGAGCTGGCTCATTGACATTTATAATACGTGTTCTGATCCTAACAATATACAAAAAGAGGTTCTCTCTAATCAAAATGATGGTATAAGGTTTAAGCGTGTTGGTAGGGGAAAGAAATGTGTAATTGTAAGAAATAAGCAAGGGTTTAGCTTTAGAATTACAAACTTCTATCCAGAAGAAATATATACCGATTTTATTTAACTTTGCGAACGAATACAAGATACCAACTTCCAAAACAAAGGACTATATAATTTTAGAGAAGTAATAAAACTATTGGGTCAATAGTATGAGGCTAAGAGATAGTTTAGCTAAAGGAACAGGAATTATATAATAAGGAAATTCAGTTTAGAATTTGTAATTGTTACAAAAGGAGTACGTGTATATGGATAATTCATTAATTATGAGAATAGATACGCCATATGTTCTAAACTATTTAATTTACTTGCAAAATATTTATCTCAATCAAAAACAAAGAGAAGAACAATTAAAATTCCCTTATTTTTCGGAAATGATTATGTTTAACGCTAACTTTGAAATGCAATTTAAAGAACTGTGGGATGACGTTTTAAACAGAATATCAAGGGACGAAGGTAATAGTATAGATATCAAGATATTTCATGAGGAGAGTTATTTATTTTACAAAAAACTCCTCATCCATAATTCAGATAGTTTAAAGATTTATAATGAAATTTACAAAGGATTCCGAGTGTGGTGGAGTAGTCTTGCAGGGAGTTTTTCTGTAGAAAGATCAATTGATGATCCAAGTAATCATTTATATGATGAATTAACTAATTACTTAAGGAAAAATGAAATAGAACCTAAAAAACAGTTAAATATTAGTTTGATTTATGATGAATGTCTATTAGCAAACACAGGTGGTTATTCATATTCTGCTGTTCATTCCATTAAGGACTTTATTGTTAATAAAGAAGAGTTGTTACTCAAATTACAAAACTGTATTTGTTGAACTTAAAGGTGTAAGAGTTCAACAAAAAAAGACCACAAAAGGTCTTTCAAATGGGAAAATCTAATGTTTTTAATAACTTATCAATTTTTATTTGGAATGTAAAAAAGTAAGAATTGTTTTCATCGTCAAATATAAGTAAGAACGGTTTTCCTGTTTCAGGAATAATAAAGATAACCTCATCAATTAAAGCATTAATCCATTTGTTTTCTAACTGATAAGATGGCTCTAAGGGGATTTTAATCATATAACCTTTTTCTGGAATTGGCTTGAATGCTTTAACGATACCATCGATTTCTTGAATGATTTTTTCCGTTTCTAATTGTATGTTTGGATTTGTTGGTGTTTTTTTAATTACCTTATTTTCTTCAATATCCATTATCTCGATATTATTATTACCCTGAGCAATGACCACGGATAAATTAAAAAGGAAGAAAACAAGAACAATGGAAAGTAACGATTTCTGAAGCACATGAATCACCTCAGGTTTAGAGTAACCTAAGATGGAATATTAATACCTCACCATAATGAGAGAACGGGTGTCTTAACGAGAGATGGAGTTATTGATTTTGGCTTCTATTGTGCCAGAAGAACTCGTTAATGTGAAAATAAGGATATATGGTATTATTACAAGGGGTTATTAAATTCAGATGAAAAAGCAGGTAATTACATGGAGTTTATTACTGAAAAACTATTATTTATAGCATTGTTTATTTTTATCATTCATTCAATAGAAACGTTAGCTTACGCTGTGAGGTTGTCTGGTGCAAGAGTTAAAATGATTGTATCAGCACTATCTCTTTTTAACATAATGGTTATCGTTTCTAGACTAGCGAATATGATGCAACAACCTTTCACTGGTAGTCTAATTGATACTGCTCCAAAGGAAAATGCTCTAGAGTTTGTCGAAGCTCAATTTCGAATTCTCATTGGTGCATCCACAGTTGGAACAATATTTGGAATTATTCTTCTCCCTACTTTTATAGCTTTATTTTCAAGAGCTATCATACATTTGTCAGAGGAGAAAGGGTCTGTTCCCTCCTTAATGAAAAGGATATTTTCCTTACATTACATAAAGCGCGGCATAACACATTTTAGTTTGCCTAAGTTTTCATACTTACAGAATACAAGTGTTAAGGATATTCCAATCAAATTATTCTGTGTAAATATGGTAATAACTGCAATCTATACCATCGGAGTATTATCTGCACTATATGCAGCTTTATTAGCTCCAGAAAGAGCCTCTACTGCTATTATGGCATCAGGTTTAATAAATGGGATAGCAACCATACTATTAGTTATTTTTATTGATCCGAAAATATCTGTAATAGCAGACGATGTTGTAAATCAAAGAGGAAGTTATAATAAACTGAAAAGTATGTCGTTAATGATGGTAACGTCAAGGCTATTAGGTACAATACTTGCCCAATTTTTATTCATATGGGGAGCAAAATATATAGCTTGGTTTACTAAATATATTATGTAAATTGTATCAACTAAACCAGTTAATAGAAAAAGCTGTTTTTGAGTAGCTATCCAAAATTTAAAATTGTAAGTAGGGATATCATGTATAGTAAACTGGACAACGAATTCAGCCTAATGCAAGCTAATCCGAAAGACTTTGCAATTCATTATACTACTTATAGAGAGAATGTATTTTTTAGACAAAGTTGGGAAAGACGTGTAGCTATTTTTAGTGATGATATTCCTTCCTATTGGATATTATTGAGTGGAAAGCGTATAGGTGGGGTATGCTTAGAATCAAATTTGTTATGGTCTTTTTTCTTAGAACCTCCATTTACAGATATGTATCGTGTAGTAGGAAGTTTAAAAAAATATATGATAGAATTATCCGATCCAACAAAGCCAATTGAAGTAATGGGAGTATTATCCTATCAGTCTGAACATTTTTTACGATGGGGATTTCAACCGATTGAGACTAGGCGCATTATGATTAGGCCAACCGAGAATTTCGAAATGATTAATTGGGAAAATGATTTTATTATAGAAACGCCAACAGTTGATAACTTAGAAGAAATAACACAGCTTTTCTACAAAGGTTATTTAGGGGCTGACAGTATTGGCTATCCAGCGGATAATACAATCGAACAACAAAGATCTGACTTAGAGTATTACTTCAAGTATAACACCGAAGAATTGTTACAAAGATCCTCTTGTCTTGTCCTAGATAAACATAATAATCAATTGGTTGGAGCATGTTTAATATCTATGTGGGAAGACCTACCGTTGATATCAAACATTGTGGTTGATAAAGGATATAGGGGAAGAGGAATAGCTTCAAATCTTTTAAAATATTCTTTAACTACTCTGACAGAAAAATATGAAGTTGTTCGTCTCTTTGTAACCGTAGGAAATTCGGCTGAGTCCCTGTATTATAATTTTGGCTTTTTACCAGGGATGGAACAAATTACATTCATTTTACCTAGTAGAGAATAATTTGTTTATTTGTATTGGGTGCGTTACTTAGAGTAGGAAAGATGGACCTGTTTTACTATTGTGACAGGTCGGTTTTAGGTAATTACAATGATACATCATTATTTTGGAGGGAAATCTAATGACCGAAAAACTGATTGTAAAAGATGAAGTGCTTATTGAGGCATCTCCTTCAACCGTATGGGAGGTTCTTACTAATCCGAAATATGTCGCTCAGTGGGATGAACTTCCAGAGAATTATCCTAGTGATCCTATGGGGAAGGGAAGTAAAGTGGTTTGGGAACATCCGAACGGTGGACAGACTGTTACAACCATTATAAAGGCAGAAGAAATGAAGGAATTGAAAATTGCCTTATACTCATCGAATTGGGAAGAAAAAGTTACTGAAGGCGACATTGCATATCTGTATCAATTAGAAGACTCAAATGGAAATACATTATTAAAGATTCAAATTGGTGATTTTTCAGTTTTGAATAGTGGTCAAGACTATTATGATGCATCAGTAGAATTTGCATCTGAATCGAAGAAAGTAATAAAAGAGTTAGCTGAAAAGCTATAGGTATACTACTTCTTATCTAACTAGTTCCAGGTTTTATAAATGCGATTATCAAAAAAGTAAGTAGTTCAGGTTTCATGGGGGAACATTGCAAGTGACAAATGAATTAGCCCATCTAATAGCATAGTAATTAGCACCCTTAATAGCTTCGTGACAATAGATATTGTCACCATGCCATTAGGGGTGTTATTTTAGTTGCCATATAAAAAATGAAGGATTGATACCACTTTATGTTAGAATATTATTTAATATTTTGAATATCAAGTCCCTTAACTAAAGGAACAGTTTAGTTCAATAAGGATTGTGAGAATTATGGTGAAAGATTAAAAGCTTAGATTGCATTTTATTAAGGGCGGAGTGTATACGGTTATAGAAATTTATAGTGATATCACCAATGCACAAATGGGAGTATGGGGTGTTTTGTTTGAGGATGTTTAACTACAATACAGAGACAGAAAGATTAATAATCAGACCATATAATAATGAAGATTATTTAAATTGGTTAACTCAATATAATAAAAGAATGCCTTCACAGCACAAATATGACGACGGTAAAGTAGATATGAGCATTTGTACTGAAAAATGGTTTGAAGAATTGATAAAAAACCATCAACAGATGGCTTCAGATGACAAGGTTTATGTATTTGGAATTTTTCGAAAAGAAGATAATGCTCACTTGGGTGCAATAGATTTCTCTACGATTATGAGGGATGAATTTCAATGGGCTAGATTTGGTTATACGATTCATAACCACTCTTGGAGAAAAGGTTATGGAAAGGAAGCTGTTAAAGCAGCAATAGTTCTTGCTTTTGAAAAACTAAATTATCATCGAATAGAAGCACACATTAATATCGATAATACTCCTTCGATAAAATTAGCAGAAAGTGTTGGAATGCAGTTTGAATGTATAAGAAAAGGATTTATTTATGAATTTGACGAATGGACTGATAATCTAATTTATTATATAAATTCAAAGTAATTCTTATTGGATAAACTGGGTGCGTTAGTTAAATATGATTAACTGCTTCTTTTACTAATGGGGCAGAAGAGTGGAAGAAGCATAGTGAATTTTATGTTACGAAAAAGTATCTAAGGAGGAGAAAAAATGAAAAAACGAATTCATATAATGGGAGCTTCGGGATCTGGAACTTCAACACTTGGCTCTTCATTATCAAAGGTTTTGCCGCATACATACCTTGATACCGATGATTATTTTTGGACAACTAAATTCACTAAACAAAGGGAAGTACCTGAAAGAAGACGTATGCTTGAAAAAGATTTATCACTTTATGAAGACTATATTCTTTCTGGTGCAGTGTGTGGTTGGGGTGATAACTTTAAATGTCATTTTGACCTTGTTATCTTCTTATGGATTCCACAAGATATAAGGCTTGAAAGGTTACAACAGAGGGAAATTCAGCGTTATGGAAATGAAATAGTAGCTGGTGGTAGCAAATATGAACAATCGAAAACATTTTTAGAGTGGGCATCTTTATATGATAGTGCAGGATTCGAAGTTAGAAGTAAATCTTTACACGAAAATTGGATGGCAGACTTATCTTGTCCAATATTAAAAATTGAAGGTGATTATTCAGTCAATGAAAGAGTTGATATTGTCTTAGATTATCTAAATACTAATTGAACAAAAGGGAGCGTTACCTGAATAAGAATGATGCACCCGTTATTTAACTATCGGGGCAGTTTAGTGAAACAAGAAGGAGTTAGATAATTTTTACCAGAATTATAATATTAAAAGATATAATAGGAGAAGTGTAAAATGACACTTTATATTAGTAAAGAATTAAATAATAAGGATAAACAACATATTGATAATGAACTTTACAGATTTAACTTGGAGCACTTTCCAAAAGATTTGGGAGGTAGATATGAAGAAATCTGTCTATTTCTTAAGGATGATAACGGTACTGTTCGTGGTGGAATCCTTAGTGAGGTGTGTTGGAATTGGTTGGAGATTCATACTTTTATGATAGATGAGGATATAAGAAAATCCGGGTATGGAACTAAATTATTATCAGAGCTTGAGAAAATAGCTTTGGAAAAAGAATGTGATTTTATAAAAGTAGATACTTTGAGTTTCCAAGCATTGGATTTCTATAAAAAGAATGGTTATCAGGTATTCGGAAGTTTAGATGATGTAGGTAGAGATTTTAAACATTATTACTTAAAAAAAGATTTAAAGTATAAATAATGTCCTATTAGTTAGTTATTGTGCTAAAGGGTGCAATAGCTAAATACAACAGGGATCGTCATTAATGATAATTCCTGTTTATTTTCTGCTTCGTTAATGGGCAGGTTAATTGAAGAAGGATTTTAACCTCCCAACATAGAATATAAATGATAGAAAGTAATAACAGTATTCTTATAAGGGAGTGAAAGGAATATGTTTAGTAAAGTCGGTCAAATAATGTTGTATGTAAATGATCAAGATGAGGCAGTGAAATTCTGGAAAGAAAAATTAGGCTTTACTGTAATAGCTGAAGAGAACAACAATGAGGGATTGAGATGGATTGAAATTGCTCCTAAAAAAGGTGTAGAAACAAGCCTCATTCTGCACAACAAGGATTTCATCTCTAAAATGTCTCCTGGATTAAATCTCGATACTCCTTCTTTAATGTTTTTCACGGATGACTTCGATCAATTATACAGTAACTTAGTAAATAAAGAAATTACGGTCGGAGAGATTGTAAATATGCCATCTGGTAGAGTATTTAACTTTGCAGATAATGAAGAAAACTATTTTGCAGTAATGGAAAAATAGTAATTTACTAAAAAAAGAGTTGAGAGATACAGATAAGGCTACCAAATCCAGGTGGCTTTTTTTGTTATGTGAAGGAAAGATTGTAAAGAAATGTACTTAGATTAACGGGTGGAATTGTTCTATAAGGAATCATCAAATGTGATGGTCTTTAATTTCCTGGCATTATTTGAATATTGTGTTAATATTTAACTATAGGGATGTTGTGATAACGGGGCAGTTTAGATGAAGAATAGAAACTACTTTGATTTTATAGGGGGGGATACTATCGAGTAAGACAATTGATTTAAAACCATATGAAATTTTTTTGTACTTTGCTATATGTGGAATCATCCTCGGATTAGTCCCTACATTTAGTAACTTGCTAAATAAACTTTATTTACAAATTGTATTTACGTTATTAATCGTTTTTGTTGTGTCTTTAGTTATCCAAAAGATATCTAAGGCTTTTATGAACTTCTGTCTGTGTTTTAATTTAAGGCTATTATATTTGTATATTAGCTATATTGTTTTGTATTTTTCAGCATTTATGTTCTTCAATTAAAAGGTGCTTTAATGACGTAAGCATATAACCTAAGATAGAGAGCGAAAACTATTATTAGGGGGGCTATTTTGCAAAAATGTGAAAACTGCAATGCACAATTTAGTTGGAATAAAATTTACAAATCTTTCTGGTGGAATTATAAACCAATTAAATGTGACGACTGTGGAGCTAAACATAAGATAACAATTCCTGGTAGATTCGTATTTGTTTCATTAACCATTTTACCAATGTTAATATTCGGTAATTTCCTTTCACAGTTTAGCAACATTCTTGTAACTCTTGGAATAGCACTCTTAATATTTTTTGTTGGTTCATTATTGACACCATTTTTTGTTACGTACAAAGATTCCTGTGAATAACTTTATTTAATAAAGTAACAATGTGCATTACTTTATTAAGCACCCTTGCCACCAATTACAGAAATGTTATCGGGTTTTATTTTAGGTGCGTTAAGTGATTTGTATATTCTAATTAACAAAGGAAACTCATAATCTTTCCTTCAACAAACGGGTGCAATAATTCAAGAAGGATTAACGCTATTTTTATAGAATTAATTATATTAAAGGTTAGGTTAGTGAAAGAGGAAGGTTTCTAAGTGTCGTTGTAGAAATAGTTATGTAGAAGGAGGAAGTACAATGTCAGAAACAAAAGAATTGAATAATACTATAAAAGAACTTGATGAACTAAAGTTAGTGGGTTTTCGAGTTTTGTGTCCAGGTGACCAATATGTAGTTGAAATTCCTAAAGCATCATCTCATTTAAGTGAGCGTATTAGTGAAATTAAACACGTTGTCAATCCATTGCAACAATATGGTGCGTTTGTTGTTGAAAATGAAACTGTCGATAAAGATGGTTATTGGGTTTGTGTTGAAGTAAAGGAGTTTGAGGATATTCCACCTGATATGGTAACACTAACAGTCCCATCTCAAATGTATGCTGTAACAAGACATAAAGGGGAAAATAAGAAAATAATGAACTCTTATGACGAATTACATAAATGGATTCATGCTAACAACTATACAAGGTTAAAAGAAAAGTGGCATTTAGAAAAGTTTTATAGTTGGAATGATGTTGAAAATGTAGATGTGGAGTTGTTTGATACCATAAGTAAATAACCCTACTCCACTAACCGGTCCAATAGTTAAAGAAGGTGATCATTGAAAATGATTGCCTTTTTATTTTGGAAAAATTATTTATTATTTGTAAATTATGTTAATATCAAAGATAAGATCTTGAGCTAATGTAGCAGTTTAATATAAATAAGCAGGTATGTTTTGGAGAAGTACAACTAGTTTACTTAGGTAGACTGATTCAAACAATCAGCAGTAAAATTCAAGTTGGAGGAATACATAGTGATAATTAAACCGACAAAAGAAGTCCTACTATCATGGATGGAAAGTTATGTGCCTGATAGAGATTTATTTTTTCTTTCTAAAGAACATCTTAATCATGAAATTGACTTTACAGATGTGTTATTAATGCCAATAGATGAGTTTTATAAACACAGTACGTATCGACAATTAAATTATGTAAATGGTTATGAGTACTGGAATATAAAGAACGCTCAATACGTAATAATTGCTGAAAAAGAATGGATTGAAGGCATATCTGAAGAGAAAAAACGATTAATTTTAAATTCACAAGTGGAAAGTGAAAGAGGGCTAGTACTATCGATTACATATATACAGGAGATAGATAAAATACCTTCAAGTTATTTGGTGAATGAGCACGTTGTCATTCAGCGTTCCATGTGGGAAAAGCTTGAGGAGTCATTTAAAGAGCAGTTACTTACAACTATGGTTAATGAATGGTGGAATGAGGGGGAATGTGAGGAATTACCAAAGTCCTTACCTAGTTTTCTAAAACCATTTGCCAATACTTTTAGTCATCTTCAAGGTGCAAATTGTTTAGCAGCAGTTTTATTTGCTATTTCAAAAGGGAAACAAGAGTGGTTTATTTATGAATGGATACATCAAAAAACATTTCTTGAAAAATTGAAACAGTACCATTATGAGGAGTTTCTAGATGAAGGACTACACCAAGGGAACATTGTTATTTGGAAAGATGAAAATGCTATTATTCAACATGCAGCTTATTATATTGGGGAAGGATTATATTTCAATAAACATGGGCAAACGATATTTAACCCTTGGAAGATACTTACGAAAGAGAAACTGTATAAAGAGTGGGAACAACTAACACTTGTAAAGTATCGACAATGTAAATAAATATTTTAGAAAAGAGTGAGAATTTTTTTCTTATCTTGCTAATGGGTGCAAGTGTTAAATAAGGATCATCAAATTGATGGTCTTTATTTTTGGGATAAACATCCAGAATATTATGTATAGTAAAACTCCTGTGCTAACGGGGCAGGTTAGTTGAATAACACAATATGCGTTACTGTGCTACCCTGTCTACTTTTAGTAAAACCTTATAAAAAAGGTCAACTAGAAATATTTGGTTGACCTTACAAAAACCTATAGAAATTTAGATTGAAATGAGTTCTACATAAGAGCAATGAGTTAGTACAACCTTTGTATATCTAAATTTATTTTATTTGCTTCTACAATAATATTTTTAATTAATGATTCAACTGTTTGACTTTTAGCTAACCTTGGGCTTTGACCAGACCAAAGTGACACAAAATCTAGATTATTTTGATCACTAGAAGTCTTCCTAATATCTTGGGTTAGTATATTATGAACAGGGAAATCTGGTATAAATCTTTCGTGCCTCTGCATTTCTAAAATAAATTTATTTTTTATTCCTCTTGCCCATTTACCAGAAAATGAACGAGTTAATATAGTATTGTCTTCGGTAGAATTAAGTATAGCCTCTTTATGTACCTTATGTGCTCCACTTTCAATACAAGTCAAGAAAGCCGTACCCATTTGTACACCCTTCGCCCCTAAACAAAAAGAAGCCATTAACCCTCTTCCGTCCATAATTCCTCCAGCAGAAATAACAGGAATATTTACATTGTCAACAACCTGTGGGATAAGTGACATTAAACCCACTAAACTCTCCTGATACCCATCGATAAAGTTCCCACGATGTCCACCAGCTTCACTACCTTGAACAACAACAATATCCATCCCTGCTTTTTCATTTTCAATTGCTTCTCTAACAGTAGTAGCCGTTCCCACTAAAGTTATGTTATTTTTTTTAAATTCAGCAATTACTTTCTTAGAAGGAATGCCAAATGTAAAGGAACAAATAGGAACCTTCTCTTCAATTACAACCATTATTTGGTCAATAAATGTTTCAAAAACAGTATTAAAATTAGGAATTTCAAACCTATCTTTTCCAGGTAAATTCAGTTGCTCCCGAATAGGGTTTAATATCTCGTTAACTGATTTTACTTCTTCCTCTATAACATCATATTCATCGGGAACAAATAGATTTATACCAAAAGGGTTTGATGTTAACTGTTTTATTTCTTTAATTTGTTCTCGCATTTGGGTAGGTGTCATATAACCTGCACCAATCATTCCTAGACCTCCAGAATTTGAAACCTCGGCTACTAATATAGAAGTTGTTACTCCGCCAGCCATAGGAGCTTGTATAATCGGATACTGAATTTGTAAAATTTCTGTCATTTCATTCTTTAGCATAAATCTCACCTCGTGATTTTAAATACATTCTTTTATTGTATTGATTAGTGATATTCTCTCTTAAATTGAATTCCAAATAAAATTATCCCTGCTCCAATTAAAATGACACTAGCTGCTCCTATCAATGCTGAATTAAAATTATGAGTGAAAGATGTTAAGGCTTCAGCAAGTATTGGACCTATTAACTGTCCAATAGCATAAATAGCTGTAAGTGTGCCAATAGTACGACTACTATTAGATGGATTCATTTGTTGTCCCAATGTCATAGCAATTGTAGTGATACCCATAAACGTAGCTCCAAACAATATTGCACTAATAATAAAACTAGATTGTGAGCCCCATAAAGCTGGCATTGCTATACCAAAGGCTTGCAAAGTCATTGCAAACACTAATGAATTAACATAACCCCATTTTTTAGAAAGAAAAGTCCAGATGAGACAGGATGGAATTGCAGCCAATCCAACCATCATCCAAACTAAGGTAGCACCATTCTGAAAGGATGAGGTGTTTTCAGCGATAGATACGATAAACGTTCCTGTAACTATATAACCTAATCCTTCTAAACCATAGGCAATGTTCAACAATAAGAGTCCTTTATTGGAGGGATCTTGTGTAAAAGTTTTTTGTTTAGTTTTCAACTCATCAGGGTTGGTTTTTTCATCTAGCCAGATCCATACGAAGAAAGTAAGGATTCCACTGACAACAGCTAGTCCTATCCAAGTTCCTTTCCACTGAAATAAATGGTTTAAACTCGGAATAAGTAGACTGGATAAAAAGATTCCAAGACCTACCCCTCCATAGAATAAGCCAGACCAATTGGTTTTGCTTATAGTAGCAAGCTTATCTAACACAATACCGGAGGCTATGACCAATACATAAGCACTAGAAATTCCTGATAGAAAGCGAAGTACATTCCAAAGTAAAATAGAGTATGCGAGACCCATGAGTGCAGTGGATAAAATTGTGATGATTAGACTTATTCTTAACAAAATGGTTCTATACTTCTTAAAAGGAAAGGAACCTGCCAAAATTGCCCCAAGCAAATATCCTGCGTAATTACTTGATGCTATATAGCCAGCTATTGTATTTGAAAAAGAAAGTTCTTTTTGCATAAGTGGAAGAATGGGAGTATATGCAAATCTTCCAATCCCCATAGCAATGACTAAAGACAACATTCCCCCTATTAAAAAATGATAAGTTTGCTTCTTCAAATGAAAACCTCCAAAAAGTTAATCTATTTAAAGCATATATGTTTTTTGGTATATTGAATAATACATAATAATAATAGTTGCTATCAGTTAATTAGATGGCTAAATGAAAGGCGGGGGAGGAATACAATGGATTTGCATACATTGAAAATTTTTCAGACTGTTGCTAAAATGGGAAGTATTTCTCAAGCAGCAAGAGAACTTCAATATGCACAGTCAAATATCACAATGAAAATACAGCAGTTGGAATCGGATCTTCAAACAACTCTTTTCTATAGACATAATCGCGGAACTGCATTAACAGCCAAAGGAAGCTTGTTGCTAAAGTATGCAGAAAAAATATTCGTTCTTATTGAAGAAACTCAAAATATGATGACTGATGATCAAACACCTAAAGGTCCGTTAATTATTGGTTCAATGGAAACAACAGCAGCAGTTCGATTACCAAGCGTACTTTCAAAGTATCATAAAGACTTTCCTGAAGTTGATCTAACATTAAAAACAGGTTCTACGGAAGAAAATATTCAAGGGGTTCTTCAGTATGAACTTGATGGAGCATTTGTAGCCGGACCTATTAAGCACCCTGAACTGGTTCAAAAGGAAGTATTTGAAGAGGAATTGGTACTAATAACTGATACAAAACATCCACCTATTTCTTCTATTAAAGATATTCAAACAAGGACAATGCTTGTATTCCGTACTGGATGTTCTTATCGGGAAAAGCTTGAACAATGGTTACAGCAAGAGAGGATAATTCCAAATAAAATAATGGAATTTGGCACCCTAGATGCAATCATTGGTTGTGTATGTTCTGGACTTGGTCTAAGTATGCTACCACTGAGTGTGGTTGCAAAGCATATACAAGAAGGAACCCTTAGACAGCATTCAATTCCGAATGAATATGGACTAGTTAAAACAATATTCATTTATAGAAAAGAAAGGTATGTACCTACGTCTTTAATTAAATTTATAAATACGTTAGGTGATTAAAGTTAGCTTTGATTTTTAATGGGTTAAAATTGTCTTAAATCAAAAGTTTGTGAAGGTGCGTTTCTTCAAGAAGGAGATCGCACCCTTTGGGTTGAAGTATAAAGGCGGGAGTGTTGAAGAGGGCTTTAATGATTATATGTAGAATTACTGTACTTAAAAGTGAGTCAGTTTAGAAGACTTTATAATAAGGTGATAATTATTATAAGGTAGGTGTTTATAATAAATTGTCTAAAATGGGAAAAATACTGGCTTTTATTGGTGCTGGGGTGACTGCATTTGGCATTATACTGATGATAAATGATGACGGTGGAACTATTACTTCTCTCGCTATTCCTTTCATATTTATAGGTTTATTAGTAATAATGGCATCCATCTTATTTATAAGAAACTTGAATAAAAAAGTGTTTCTTATAAATAACTTTATCTTTTTGTTTATGTTAATAGCGTTGAACGCAATAGCTTTATTTGGGGCTTTATTTAGCAAACGCAGCAGGTTCCGAAACGTATTTTGCATCTGGGCTTTCATATGTCATCTGGGGTATCTTATATTTCCTTCAATTTGTACGACCCAAGAAGATTTGGCGAATTTCTTGGTTTCTTATTATGGTAATATTATTATTCATTTGGCAAACAGGTCTTGGTTATAAGATTGGTCTAATGATATTAATGATATTTTAACTTACGGGTGCAATAGTGAAAGATGAACAATCAGTTATTGTGCTAATGGGGCAGCATTCCTGTAATGAAAGAAAATGAGGTTTGTGTATAAAAATAACCTCCTGATAGAATAAGAGTGTCCAACGCTTGCAGGCATAATAGG
>NZ_CBYO010000020.1 GCF_000577245.1 Paucisalibacillus algeriensis | reverse complement strand
TTCTAAAGCTGGAACTCTAGGTTCTACTATTATTTCATTTTCCGGTTTATCTGGAACTTCTAAATTGTCACCGTCTACTGTAGCGATATTTTGCAGTGTATTTCCAACTTGACCGGAATCAATGATTGCTTGGAACGTTACAGTACGCCATTCGGTATCCGATACATCACCAAAGTTCGCAGTAATAGTACCGTTAGTATACTCACCAGTACCTTCATGACTAACTTCAAGACTTCCTTCTACAAAAGTAAGTCCTGTTGGTAATACATCCGTTATTCCAAAGTTAGTTACTAGACTTTCTTTTACAGTATTCCTTGCCCGAATGATGTATTCAACGGTATCGCCTACTTGATAAGCTTCCGCGTTCGAATTGCCTTCTCCTTTTTCTAAGATGCTAGATGTTTTTTCCGATTCTAATGCTGGATACCTTGGATAGACTAGCAATTCATGCTCTGGTTCATCTGGCGTATCGACATTATCCCCATCAACCTTTGCCTTGTTGATAATATCTTTACTTGCTTGTCCTTCCCCAACGATGACTTGGAAGGAAAGCGTGTGCCATTCCGTGTCTGTAATATCGCCAAATTGTCCAACGACTTCACCATTCAGATTGTGACCGACATCGCTATCATCTTCGTCAGTGACAATTTCTCCGTCTACTTCTATAGTACCTGGGATATATTCCAATCCTTCTGGAATATGATCACGAATGGTAAGATTTTCGATTAAGCTATCCGTTATCGAGTTACGTGTCAAAATAATATAGGTTAATGTATCTCCAACTTCTGGATGTGTTTCATCTGTATTTCCTACTGCTTTTTCTGTCAAAACAAAGGTCTTATCTGACTCCAATACAGGTTCTCTAGGTTCCACAGTATATTCGTTTTCCGGATAATCTGGTTCGTCGAGATTGTCACCTTCTACCGTTGCGACATTTCGAAGTATATTTCCAACTTGACCAGAATCAATCGTAGCTTGGAATGTAACAGTACGCCATTCTATATCCTGTACATCCCCGAAGTTTGCTGTGATGGCACCGTTCGTGAAATCAGCTGTTCCACCATTGCTCGCTTCCAAGCTGCCTTCTACAAGAGTAAGTCCTTCTGGTAACACATCCGTAATTCTAAAATTGGTCAATAGACTTTCCTTTACGGTATTCCGCGCTCGAATGGTATATTCTATCGTATCGCCTACTTGATAAGCTTCCACGTTCGAATTACCTTCTCCTTTTTCTACGATGCTAGATGTTTTCTCCGATTCTAGTGCTGGATATCTCGGATAGACTAACAATTCATGCTCTGGTTCGTCTGGCGTATCGACATTATCCCCATCCACTATTGCAGTGTTGATAATATCTTGACTTGCTTGACCTTCCCCAACTATGACTTGGAAGGTTACTGTATGCCATTCCGTATCGGTTATATCACCCAATTGTCCAACCACTTGACCATTCAGAATGTGACCAGCATCGTCACCTTCTTCATCAGTAACAGCCTGATTGTCTACTATTAAACTTCCTGGGACATATTCCAATCCTTCTGGAATAGAATCGTGGATGATAAGATTTTTAACAAGACTGTTTGTAATTGTATTACGTGTTTGTATCGTATAAAGAAGTGTATCACCTACTTCCGGGTGTTCCAGATCGGTGTTCCCTTCCGCTTTTTGCGCTATCTCTGCTTCTTTTTGCGAGTCTAACACCGGACTATGATACGTAAGCCCTGTAGTTGTCTCATTGGATTCTGTTGTTTCACTTTCATTGGTTAATAGATTGTCATAGCCAATTTGTGCCTTATTCGTAATTTCACTGATGGTATCATCTACTAACGCTCTTACCTTAAATTGTACGGTAACCCCATCTGGTAATTCGTTTGTATTAGGCAAATCACCTAATTCAATGATCACTTTATTATTTTCCTCATCGTATCGACCTGCATCGTCACCTGCTTGATCCGTTAAATCTCCTGCACCTGGCCCATCAATGATTTTCAATGAACCTGGTACATATTCGGTACCTGTAGGAATAGCATCTTCAAAGATGGTATTCGCCGCAACATCTCCACCATGATTTTTCATTGTCACTTCATACGTTAGCTCATCTCCAGCATAAACACTGTCATTTGGGGATACAGACTTTTCACCAACAACACAAGGCTCTGTACCGAGAAATATATCATCTAAGATATTCCCCATATAAGGATCATTTAAATCGGTTGATTCAAATGAGAATCTTGTTGCTGTTTGCCCAAATGGTACAGTATAGATACCTGAGTACTGTTTCCATTCGTCTGGTCCAGTTTCTAATGAAGCTACTACTGGTAATTGGTCGGGGGATAAGTCTGCCGATCCAATTTTCACTACCATTGTATCGACGTCAGCCCCTCCTTGATGTTTTAAACGCCAATAAATCGTTTGTCCTGGTGTTGTGCTGACATCTTGATATAATGCACTTGCCTCATTGGCATTCAATTCAGCGACTTGCTTTCCATCCGGAACTCCGCCGACTATCCCTTTAAA
Organism: Paucisalibacillus algeriensis; assembly: GCF_000577245.1. Taxonomy (GTDB): domain Bacteria; phylum Bacillota; class Bacilli; order Bacillales; family Amphibacillaceae; genus Ornithinibacillus. Next base: position 282,353 of record NZ_CBYO010000020.1, on the reverse strand, counting down.
AGGATGGTTAGCAACACTTTCATCCCATAGTTCAATCAAACCATCACTTGCTGTCGTTTTCCATCCAGGAACTACATCTTGAGGAAAAAGTCCATAGACATAGCTACCATTATCAATGCTATATTCACTTCCAACTACTACGGGATCTTCAAAGCTACCATTAACCAGAGCTACTGGATTAAGGCATGCATTTATTTCTTCCCTCGGTAGAATTGTACTCGTTGTTTCATTTGTTTCGGTTGTTTCACTTTCATTAGTTAATAGATTCTCATAGTTGATTAATGCTTTGTTAGAAACCACGCTTTCGGTATCCGTGTCAATTGCCATTACTTTAAACTGAATTGTAATTCCATCTGGTAAATCATTCGTGTTAGGTAAATCTCCTAACTCAATAATTACTTTATTATTTTCTTGATCATAATGACCTGCATCGTCACCAGCTTGATCTGTTAAATCACCAGCACCTGGTCCATCGATTATTTTTAATGAACCTGGTACATATTCCGTACCTGCAGGAATTGCGTCTTCGACAACGGTACTTGCCGCAATGTCTCCACCGTTGTTTTGGACGGTTATTTCATAGGTTAATTCCTGACCTGCAAAGACTTCACCCTCCGGTGAAACAGTTTTTTCTGCAACAACACAAGGTTCGGTTCCAAGGAAAATGTCATCTAAGAAATTCCCTGCCGCTGGATTTCCACCAGCTGCAAAAATGGATTCAAATCCAAAACGTGTCACTATTTGATCTGCAGGTACCGTGTACATTCCTGAATAATATTGCCACGTATCTTTACCTGTGGTAATTTCCTCAATAGTTGAAAGATTTCTCGGAGCGACCTCGGCAGATCCAATTTTCACAGCCATTGTATCGTCACCAAGCCTACCTTTATGAGCTAAGCGCCAGTAAATAACCTGTCCCGGAGTCGTTTCAACGTCTTGGTACAGCTGCGCAGGCTCTTTACTATTTAACTCAGCAAATTGTTTCCCGTGGATGACCTCATTTTTTAGCCCCTGTTGATCTTCATACGAACCAGGAGTTATTTTATCCATTAAGCTTTTGTTGAAAATTTCCATTCGCCCGGTTGAATCTGTTGTTTGCCATCCTGGAACAAAGGACTGATCAATACTAAAATAACCCGGTCCTGTAGGATATTCTGGAGAATGGGCCGGCTCTTCAAAACTACCATTTATTAGTGCCACTGGTGCCGCACAGGCATTAATTTCTTCTCTCGGTAGTACTGTGGTAGTTGTCTCATTTGTCTCAGTCGTTTCACTCTCATTAGTTAATAGATTGTCATAGTTGATTAATGCTTTGTTGGAAACCACGCTTTCGGTATCCGTGTCCAATGCTCTTACTTTAAACTGAACTGTAATTCCGTCAGGTAAATTCGTTGTATTTGGCAAATCTCCTAACTCAATGATGACTTTCTCACCATCGAACCGGCCAGCATCATCGCCTACTTCATCTGTGAGGTCCCCAGTTCCAGGACCAGCTATTATTTTTAGTGAACCTGGTACATATTCTGTACCTACTGGAATTACGTCTTCAAAAGTCGTACCTGCTGCAATGTCTCCGCCTTGGTTCTTAATGGTTACTTCATAGGTTAACTCTTGTCCAGCATAGACCTCTCCCTCTGGTGCAACTGTTTTATCCGCGACAATACACGGCTCTGTTCCAAGGAAGATATCATCAATATGATTACCGTGTCCTATAGATCCATTTGCAGTAGATACAGCTTCAAAACCAAACCTAGTCGAGGTTTGTCCAGCCGGAACAGTATAGGTTCCTGTATAGGTGCCCCATGCTGTATTACCATCAGACATCTGTTCAATTACTGAGGTATCAAAAGGATTATCTGTTACTGGACCAATACGAAGCTGCATCGTATCAACTCCGGTAAGACCTTTATGCGATAGTCTCCAATAAATAGTCTGACCTGGTGTTGTCTGCACATCTTGGTATAACATACCGTTTCCACTTGCATTTAACTCTGCATAGCGATTTCCATCCGGTGGAGCTGGATATAAGCCCACTACTCCTTCAGGGTATCCTTCTTTGTAATCCCATATTTCAATCCACTTTACTCCTCCGGTATCATCAGTGGTATTCCACCCTGGCACTTCATACTCATAGTATCCAAACGTGCCATTCATCGAACCCGGTCCAGGTGGCTCTTCAAAACTACCATTAAACAGAGCTACAGGTGTGGGACAAGACCCTGCTGGTGGTTCTTCAACTACCGGTGGGTCCTCAACTTCCGGTGGCTGCTCAGAAGCCGGAATCGTTTCAGAAACCTCGATACAATTGACGCTTGCTGATACCGTTACATCTGTCGAATGATCCGCATTAACCAACACGGCATGGATGTTTCCTTCTGCATCTGACACTAAGTCCGTTAAAGGCTCTCCGTTTGGCCCGGTTAACTCTCCACTAGAAGTCGCAAAAGAGTCCGGAAATGCACCTGAAACCGGATTACCTAATGAATCTGTCAAGGTTGCAGTAACATTATATACACCCGGATCACTAGTAGGCTCCGTAGTTAACGCCACACTACTCGGTGCTTGTTTATAGTCATTTTGTGGATTAAGTGTAGTAATAGGTGCATAGTTATTTACAAAATACCAGCTATGAATATCATGATTCTCATAATTCGGGGATCCTGTAGAACCGGTAAAACCGGCATGGATAGGCTGACCACCAAATATTGTACTAAGATCAATGCCATTTACATCTAATACTTTATTTGCACTAGCTCTGTCTGGGGAAGTACCTAGATGAACCTGAACATTTTGAGCAGAACTATCATAGTCAATCCACGTATAATACATGGTCCCGTTAGATAAAACAAAGTTGGTCCCATTTTCAGCATTATACTGATTCAAATCTGTATACCAACCATCCTTATTTACTAGCTCCCCATTTTGTGCGATTCCAATGTAGTTTGAAGAGGGGTCATTATAAACGTCATTTAGAAACGTATCATATTTAATCGTAAAACTAGGTGAAAGACCATAGTATCCCAAGCTCCCACCGGGTACTAGTTGACTAGTTGTACCTGTTTGAAGCGTAAATGTCATTCCATCACTTGGTCCTTCTGCACTTGGGTTACTCATCATAAATGAAAAGGCTGTACTAAATGAATAATTGTTTACAGGACAAATCTTTTCATTATTAAAAACCGCTCCAGTTTGCACTTGTTCTGCTGGTGTCAACCGGATAAAATCCGACCCTTCAGGAACTCCTGCGGAACCGTTTGCAGTAAATAATTGATTGAAATTATTATTGGAAAATTCATCAAATTTGTAAGTTAGCCAATTACTATTTGCATTAGTTACTTTTACATCTTCTGCAAATACTTCTTTCGCTGGAGTTAATAACGCTATTGAAGGAAAAACGCTATTAAAAATTACTAATAATATCAATAAGCAAACAGAAATATAATTAGTACTTTTCCTCCATTTTCTTTTTAACTTCATCTCTCTACCCCCTTTTCTCTTATAAAACACCAAAATACAACAAAAATGTCTAAATCTAGATGTATTATGGTTATATTACTACAAGATTCTATACAAAGAATGGACAATTAGTAATATTTTGGATAGGTATTAATAACTAATTAATTGAAAAATGTGTATTTTTTCTTGAATTTATGTAAATAAAATAAAGTACTTAATTAATAGAAAATCCGAATGGGTAATATTAAAGGGTTAATTCCATTATTTGAATCAGGTATTGATCCAGAGGATAAACAAGCAGTTAATAAGTTTCGTGCTTTATCAGGGAAGAAAATAGCATTTAAGGTACTTCAATATTCGAAAGATGATAATATCTTTATTGCTTCTCGTAAACAGGCAAAGGAACATATGGCTGAAATTACATTACGAAAAATTGATGTTGGCTTTCACATTTACTGTGCAGCAAGAGAAGTTCATCAAGGTCATATCGTTGGAGATATTGGTGGAATTGATGTTCATATCCCTGTATTTGACCTTACTTATGGTTGGGTTGATGATTTGAGAGATATGTATAAATCAGGGGATCATATCAAAGTTCAAGTAATGGAAATTGATTCTGAAAGTAAAGAGGTTAAAGTATCAGCAAAACCTTTATTAAAGAATCCATTCCCTGACTGTTCTACACGCTACCAAAAGAATGGGGAATATGTAGGAAAAGTTTCAGGTGTTCAAAATTATGGAATTTTCGTCAATTTGGAAGATGGCGTAGACTCCCTAGCACCACATTTAAAATTCCAAAATGTACAAAAAGGCGACAAAGTATTAGTGAGAGTAATAGGTGTAGACTTAGAAAAAGAGCAAATTCGCACTAAAATAGTGAGAGTTTTATAATGCAACAAGGGGCAGAGACAATGGACAAGAAAACATTCATCAGCCCTTTCTCTTACAATCAACACTCTTGGAATCTGAATTGGAAAAGAATAGCCTCTAATGAAAAATACGACAGACCTTATGAAACGCAATCAGAAAAAGAGCAAAGAGCATTAGAGGCAATTGCTAGTGTTGGTGTAATTGGAGGGTTGCAATTAAGAAGGCTATTTAATTTAGATAAGCAAAGAATTAAACGGATGGAAGCTCGTCATTTGATTGTTCGCCATGAAATCAAGACGAAGGATAAAATTATTCCTATTTATACAATTGGAAAATCAGGTGCAAACAAGATAATGCCGAAGTTCATTGGAAATTATTGGGTGGAGTATGATACAGAAGATGTTTTAAACAGAATGGCTTTCTTTCAGCTCTGTACCTTATTTGATGGTGTGAAGATTAATCCTTCTCCTTCACCATTTATTGCAAGTTTGAAAATAAATGGAAATGATTTTTATGTCTATGCAACCAGAAGAAATATGAACGATTTAATGATGTTTTTGAAATGGAAACCATTTTCTGAACGGATTATTATTGTGACAGAGGAGTTGAATTATTTAAGACCATTAAAACCATTTATTAATTCAGACAAAATGAAGGTAAGAGCAATAACAGATGAAGCAATTAAAGAAGGTACTCCAATGTTTTATAGGATATATGAAGATAAAGAGAATAGTATAATAAATTGGGTATCTGAGTGATAATCAATAGAATATTTTTGGTTTGACCAATCTATTCTTTGGCTAAATTAATCCCTCTACATTCTGATTTTCAGGATGCAGAGGGTTTTTTTATATTTATTTTAACCCTACGTTTTCTACGTAATCAGCCTCGTCAAACACATCGTCTAAATTACTAAGGTCACCATGAAAAGGTTTATAGTTTTCTTTTTCTTGATCAAATTCATATATAATATCCCCAGAATTGAACTTGTATAGGAGCCTAATATATTTACCGCTATCATAAACAATAATTCCAATCTCTTCTCTTTTTAGAATTTCTTCTTCCGAAAGGTTATTTTCTTTTTGCAATCTTTTGTTCTCTAGTATAACTACCTGATTAATTGATGAATCATATTTTTCTTTGTTTCTATCATCTTCACTACACCCCCCTATTAGTAATAGACTTGAAATAATGATAAAAATAAATTTTTTCATAAAAAAACCTCCTGTTACTTGGTTATCTATGTTGCCATTTAATTATAAATATTCAAAATGATTTAAATTAAGTAAAATCACCTATGAATGTTCACATATATATCTAAAAAATGAAGGGAGAAAACAATTTATGAGAAAAGGAATGCAGACTTTAAGTATAATTGCTCTATTTCTATTAATTTTACCTATTGACGCAAGCGCTTACCAGTTTAATGGTGAAAAAATTAGTAATCCAAAGGACGCGTATTATTATATACAAGGTGCTTCGGGAAATTTTACCAGTACAAATAGATCTGAGATAAGAGTAGGTATTACAGCTTGGAATGATACACCTGAAATTCAATTTACAAAAGAAGTTTCACATTTGGGAGCAGAGGTTATAGTCGAGTATTTAGATTTTTATTCTGGTGACACATATGGTACTTACAATAGAACATCAGAAATTATTACCCTTTATAAAAAATGGAGAGTTGATGCAACGACAACAGAAAGAATTGAAATTGCAGCTCATGAAGTTGGTCATGCGCTTGGACTAGCTCATACACAAAAAGTAAATGATCCAATTTCTGTAAAATTTTAGAGGAAGCAAAGAAAAAGTATCAAAAATAATAAAATATGAAAAATAGCCCCCAAAAAATTTAACTGGTATTTAAGTCTACTAATTTTATGTATTTTTTCCGAGTCATTACAATCTAAGTTTTGAATTTATTACGGAAATAGAAAAATCCCCTAAGTTCTTCATTCTTAGGGGATTCATAAATTCTAGAACGTCATTACATCACGCTGAAAAAAGCTCTTCATCGCGTGATACACATCTCTTTTTTCTTTTAAAACATAGTGGCGGAACTTTGGATTTTCAATCGTGTTATAGGCACGCATTAATGTGGAGTGGCGGTTATAAATATTAACCTCAGCATAGCCAAACATATTGGAAACATTCATAATTTCATTGACGAGGCGGATACATTTCGGATTGTCAGAGGTGATATTTTCCCCATCTGAAAAGTGAAAAGGATAAATATTATAACGGGCGGGATTATAGCTAGAATCAATCAATTCAATCGCCTTTGCGTATGCAGATGAGCAAATGGTTCCACCACTTTCACCCTTGGTAAAGAATTCTTCCTCGGTTACTTCCTTTGCCTCTGTATGATGAGCAATAAATGCAATATCTACATGTTCATATTTTGTTTTTAAAAATCGAGTCATCCAGAAAAAAAAGCTTCTTGCCATATACTTTTCAAAAGATCCCATTGAAGCACTCGTATCCATCATTGCAAGTACTACTGCCTTCGATTCTGGTCTGATTACTTCATTCCATGTTTTAAAACGTAAATCATCATTATAGATCGGTGTTATTCCGGGGTTACCTTCTCGTGCATTTCGTTTCAAAGCAGTTAATATCGTGCGTTTTTTGTCAATATTCCCCATTAAGCCTTTTTTCCGCACATCATTAAACTCAATTTTTTCTGTTATGATCTCTGATTTCTCTTTTTCCTTTAAATTGGGTAATTCTAATTCCTTAAATAGGGCTTCCTCTAACTTTTCTAACGATACCTCAGCTTCATAGTAGTCGTTGCCAGGCTGATCGCCTGCCTTCTTTCCATCGCCAGGACCTTGCCTTCCTTGACCTTTTGCGTTCGGATCTTTTCCTACTACATCTCCTACTTTACTATCTCCATTACCTTGCCCTACATGCTTAGACTTGTTGTAGTTGTATCGAATTTTGTATTCATCTAATGAGCGGATCGGAATTTTGATTACATCTCGCCCGTTAGACATCACGATACTTTCTTCACTAATTAAATCAGGTAAATTATTTTTAATGGCTTCCTTTACTTTATCCATATGGCGTTGTTGGTCTTGAAAGCCTTTGCGATGGAGGGACCAGTTTTCCTCGGAGATGACAAAGTTCTGTTTACCTTCCTGCATAACATCCCCTCCTGTTCATTTGTATTATTAGAAGACTTGGCGTTCGCATGTTTTTAGCGAATGCCTTAGTCGCACTTATGCAGATTGGGTTTACGGTCCACAGTCCTATCTGCATAAGTATCGAATCATTCCTGAGAATATTTCGATACTTTTCTCTATAATATGCAGTTGGGCGCATATTATTGCAATTTATTAAATGTAATAGATTAAAAAAAGGTAACAAGACTAGCTTCTAGCCAACCTTGTTACCATATCCAACGTATAATTATCGATTCAGCAAACTTCCAACATATCTTAGAAGTTCATTCGCCGATACCGAATTATACCCATATTCATCTATCAATCTAGCAATTACCTCATTAATTTTCTTTAGTTGTGATTCATCTGGTGTCTTGGAAGAGGTTGTTATTTTCACAACATCCTTTAGATCTGCAAATAACTTCTTCTGAATTGCCTCACGCAGCCTATCGTGTGAGTTATAATCAAACCGCTTGCCTTTTCTTGCATAGGCAGAAATACGAATTAGGATTTCTTCTCGGAAAGAACGTTTTGCATTTTCGGAAATACCTATTTGCTCTTCAATTGAACGCATTAGCTTTTCATCTGGATTCAATTCTTCACCAGTTAATGGATCTCTGAGCTTGTTTTTATTACAGTAAGCCTCCACATTATCTAGATAATTATCCATTAGGGACTTTGCAGATTCTTCATAGGAGTAGACAAACGCTTTTTGAACTTCCTTCTTAGCAATTTCATCATACTCTTTTCTTGCAATGGAAATATAATTCATATAGGTTTCCTTATCTTCGTCTGAAATCGATGCATGCTGTGCAAGCCCTTCTTTTAAGGAACGTAATACATCAAGCGCATTAATGGATGGCACTTCTTTTCGAATAATAGCAGATGATATACGGTTGATCACATAACGAGGATCTATCCCATCCATACCTTCTGTTGGGAACTCTTGCTTTAAATCTTCCACATCAACCTGGTTATACCCTTCAACACTCTCACCATCGTAAAGACGCATTTTCTTAAGCAAATCCATGCCCTGTTTCTTAGAATCTTCTAATCTCGTTAATACAGAGAATATGGCGGCAACACGTAGAGCATGTGGCGCAATATGGACATGTGCTATATCACTTTGATTAATCATTTTTTTATAGATACGTTCTTCTTCACTTACTCTTAGGTTATATGGGATTGGCATCACTATTATTCTGGAATGCAGTGCCTCATTTTTCTTATTAGATATAAAAGATCGGTATTCTGACTCGTTTGTATGCGCAACGATTAGCTCGTCGGCTGAGATGAGCGCGAACCTACCCGCTTTAAAATTTCCCTCTTGTGTAAGGGACAACAAATGCCATAAGAACTTCTCATCACACTTCAACATTTCCTGAAACTCCATCATACCGCGGTTTGCCTTATTTAATTCTCCATCAAATCGATATGCTCTCGGATCTGACTCCGATCCATATTCTGCTATCGTTGAAAAATCAATACTACCTGTCAGGTCTGCAATATCCTGGGACTTCGGATCAGATGGACTAAAGGTTCCGATTCCAACACGCTTATCCTCCGAAAGAAAAATACGCTCTACCTTAACATCTTCCACGCGTCCTCCATACTCCGACTCCAGACGCATCGTATTTAGCGGGGATAGACTACCTTCTATCCGAATACCATATTCCTGGAAAAAGTCATCCCGTAAATGATGTGGTATTAAATGGAGTGGATCCTCATGCATTGGACAACCCTTAATCGCGTAAACAGCACCCTCATCCGTTCGCGAATATTTTTCCAAACCGCGTTTTAGCATGGTTACAATGGTAGATTTACCACCACTAACCGGGCCCATTAATAATAGAATACGTTTTCTTACATCTAGTCGCTTTGCAGCAGGATGAAAGTATTCTTCAACAAGTCGCTCAATAGCCTCTTCTAATCCAAATATTTCTTCACCAAAGAACTCATACATCTTTCGACCATTTCTTTCCTTAACACCAGCTGCTTTAATCATATTATATACTCGCGAATGAGCAGTCTGGGCAACCTCAGGTCTTTCCTTTATGATGTCCAGGTACTCCGCGAATGTACCTTCCCACTTCAAACGATTCTCCTCTTCACGAAAGCTCTTCACCCTGTTAAGAATATCCATGTTATCTTTCCCTCCATCTTGGACGCGGTTTATATAGCTTATGCAAGACTTCATGTCGAGATGCCGAGAACTTTAGGCGGAGGGCTGTCCAGATATTGTATCTATCATTACTTTTAGAGTTAATTTTTCTCTTTTAAAGAAGATGAATGGCTAGTCATAATGTTTTTAGTTTATTTCTTATCTAAAATCGAGATGAGTAGCCCTGTCAACATCCCTAATAAAAACTCCCTTACAAAAGACCCATTATGATCCATCACCCATCCAAAATTTCTCGAGAAAATCCGCCTAAAATGTTGTATAATAGTATAGTCAATCAGTTGATACTCCATTGTTTTTAATAATAAGATTCAGTCAGACTAAGGTTAAGAAAGTGAGATGTTCTTTTATGGGACGTAAATGGAATAATATTAAAGATAAAAAAGCAGAAAAGGATAAGAATACTAGTCGCATTTATGCTAAGTTTGGTCGCGAGATTTATGTTGCTGCTAAACAAGGGGAACCAGATCCAGAAGCTAACCAAGCATTGAAGGTTGTTTTAGAACGTGCGAAAACATATAGTGTTCCTAAGCACATTATCGAGAAGGCTATTGACAAAGCCAAAGGTGGAGACGACGAAAACTATGATGAGCTTCGATATGAAGGATTTGGTCCAAACGGTGCAATGCTTATTGTCGATACATTAACAAATAACGTTAACAGAACGGCATCTGAAGTACGTGCTGCCTTCGGTAAAAATGGTGGTAACATGGGTGTAAGTGGATCTGTTGCTTATATGTTTGATGCTACTGCAGTATTTGGTGTAGAAGGCAAAACTGCTGATGAAGTTCTTGAGCTTTTAATGGAAGCTGATGTTGATGTTCGTGATGTATTAGAAGAAGATGAAACCGTAATTGTATATGCAGAACCAGACCAATACCATGCTGTACAAGAAGCTTTTCAAAATGTTGGCATTACAGAGTTTACCGTTGCTGAATTAACTATGCTTCCTCAAAACGAGGTAGAATTAGATGAGGAATCCAAGGCACAGTTTGAAAAGTTAGTTGATGTTTTAGAAGATCTTGAAGATGTTCAACAGGTCTACCATAATGTTGATTTAGGTGAATAATCTTGATATAACCATTGAAACGTCCTTTTCCAAAAGGGCGTTTTTTTGATTGTGCAATTAGTGAGCTTTCTCTGAATGAAGCAAACATGACCTCTGACCCACATATTTATAAAAAATAGCTCAAATTACTTACAATACGACAAAATATTCAGATAGTAATTTTACCTTAAGTTTATAACCTCTTAACAATGAGTCTATACAATTAAAGATGTACAAAATAAAAATCATGAGGTGATCAAGGTGAAGTTAAAAAAGTTATTATTGACTATTTTCATTCTGATTCTATCAACAGGACTTTTAGCGGCTTGTACAGAAGATCCAGAAGAACCAGCATCAGATGAGGATTCAACGGAACAACAAGAAACAGGAGATGTTCAAGAAGATCAAGAAGAAGATCAAGAATAGTAGCACAGAAAACAAAAAGCCTTCCATGGGGAAGGCTTTTCTAATCAAAATAGGTCCGCATCAACTATTTGATATCCCATATACACCGCCATTACCCAAATAATAATAGCCGATACTTGATTTAGTCTTTTCAGTAACTTATCGGAATTTCCTATTTTCCCAAGTCGGCTCCCCACTAAAGCAAGACTGAAGAACCAAATCCAGGATATCAAAATACAAGAAACAGCAAATATCAGCTTCTCAAAACCTTCATATGCGATGGAATTTGTTCCGATTACACCAATCGTATCTAAAATGGCATGTGGATTTAATAGCGAAACCGATGCCGCAAAAGTAATTTGACGTTTCGTTGAATATCGGTCTCGGTCCGTTCGATCCCTATTCGGATTACTTTTCCACATAACCCATCCCATATACAGTAAAAAGAAAAAACCTGCCCAGGATAATGCCAGGCCGATACCATCAATACGGAGAACAATTACAGAAACCCCAGCTATAGCCAAGGAAATCAGTATAGTATCACATATTGCTGCCGTAACGACAGCCGGTAAAGCCTTTATTAGCCTAGAATGTATGGCACCCTGGTTAAAAATAAACACATTTTGTATCCCTAAAGGAAGGATTAGACCAAAAGCTAATATAACGCCATGCATAAAGGCTTCCACAATTTCCCCTTCCTTCTACTAAGCTACAAAGTCATAAATGGATTTTTCCATTCCATCAAAACAGCATAATTCAAGGATTCCTCATCCTCCAAGTAATTTGGGATTACACCGATTGGCATTCTTCCCACATTTAATAAGAATGAAAGTACCGGATCCTTTAACTTACCGCCTACCACTTGTTCTAAATAGGCTTCGGCCGATAAGGTATTAGCATGTTTATGGTAACCAGGCATCCTACCACCACCAAGTAATCTCTCTAATCCTTTATGAATCACAACTTCATACATCGACTGCATCAGTAATTTACCCAGAGCTAATTTACGAAAAGTTGGTCGAATACAAATGTCGACTACATACAATGTGTTTCCATGTGGATTATGATTACGTATATACCCATCATTTGTAATGTCTTCCCATGTATGAATAGGATTGGCAGGATCGAATTCCACAATTACCCCTGTCATAGATCCTGCTAGAACACCACTCACTTCCACACATAATGCACCATCAGGAAATAGGGTCACATGATTATCCAGTTGTTCCTTGCTCCACCACAGCTCCGATGGAAAAGGAGGAGGAAAGCTTTCCGCCTGAATTTGTATTAATTCATTAAAGTCTTCCCGCCCGTAATTCCTTACTAATGCATCTACAAAACCTTCATCGCTTCTAAGGTAGACTTGCTTTTTATAAAGCATAAGGTCTCCTTCCCTTCTTATTTACTAAGGTCGGGATATAAATCTAGGCGTCTATCGGTCCAAGTTGTTACCGATCCTTCTTCTCTTACTTTATATAGTAGCGACAAATCTAGATCAGCTGTGATAATCATATCATGGTTAAATTCGCCTTCCATTAAAATTCCGTTTTTCGGAAATGGAATATCATTTGGCGTGATGACTGCAGCCTGACCATAATTCGCTCTCATAAAGTCAACATTACGTAGAGCTCCAACCGTACCTGTTGTTACAACATATACCTGATTTTCAATTGTTCGAGCATGGCATGTATAGCGCACACGGTTAAAACCATGAAGGTCATCTGTACAAGACGGCGCAAAGATAACATCAGCCCCCATACCACGTACCACCCTTACAATTTCTGGAAATTCCATGTCATAGCATGTTAACAAAGCAATTTTTCCTTTATCTGTCTCAAAAATCTGAATGGATTCGCCTGGGGTAATGTTCCAATCTTTTTTCTCTGTTGGTGTCATATGAAGTTTAGGTTGTTCCGCCACACGGCCATCTGGATAAAATAGATGGGCAGTGTTATATAATTTCTCTGCTTTTTCTATTACATGGGTTCCACCAATAATATGCATTCCCGTTTCCTTTGCTAATCCTTTAAACAAGTCTATATATTGTTCTGTAAAGTTAGGTAATTCATCAACTAGTCCAACCGTTTCTCCTGTGATAGATAGTAACTGTGTTGTAAAGAACTCCGGGAAAAGAACGAATTCGGAATCATATTCTTTAGCAGTTCGAACATAATGAGTTACTTGAGCTGCGAAGTCTTCAAAACTATTTATTTTTTCTAAGTGGTATTGTACCGCTGATACACGTAATTTCATATGGGGTAACTCCTTTTAGTTAGTTATATCTGTACTATATTTCATTGTTTCCATTTGTACAATAGTAATTTTACAATTTCCCTTCACGTTCATGAAGACCCCCTTGTATAAAGCTTTACCGATACTTCCTTTGAAACCCACCGATTGTTAGGGTAGCAATAATCAACCCAATTAACATGGCTGTTTCCGTGAACGGATTTGAAGCGAAAATAAGTTGTATAAATGGTTCTTTTACGATCATTTCCCCAGCTGTCCAAGCTAATAGTGCTGAACCTATATAGACAACAAACGAGTATGTTTCCATGATCTTTAATATAAATTGGCTAGCAAATAGCATGATTGGGATACTTAAAATGATACCTATGATAACTAATAGCATATTGTTATTGGATACCGCTACAATTCCCAATACATTATCTAAGCTCATCAGCATATCTGCCAAAATAATAATAACAATTGCTTCTTTCAAGGAATTACCAACTTTCATTTGGCTATCTTCCGGTTCTTTATCTACTAGAAGCTTATATGCCACCAATAACAGTAGGATTCCCCCTATTAAATGGATATATGGTAATTTTAATAAATACATGACTATTACCGTAAATACAATACGGAATACTACAGCCCCAACCGTTCCCCAGGCAATTGCCTTTTTCTTTAAGTTGGATGGTAAGTTACGACTTGCCATTGCGATAACTACCGCATTATCACCACTCAATATCAAATTAATCATCAATATCTTAACAAAAGGCTCTACAAATTCCAACGAAGTTCCTCACCTCATTCTGTTTTGTCTTTTAAAAAATACTTGTCCTAAAAAAACTATGAACTAAATAACCATTACATTACTTTTTTCTATAAAAAAGCAATCAGCTTAATTTAGGTTCGGTAAATATGAGGAACTCCATAATTGCCTACTTTCTTTTCCAGGAAATAGGCTTATTTATTGCTTCCAATTCATACTCCCCAGCATATTCTAGTTAAAAAGCGGAGGAATGCAGATGTTTTATTATCAGTACTATTTTCCACAGTTTGTACCAGTACAGTATTACGGGCAACCGTTATATATGGATAGGCAACAGCCAAGTGTTCAACAAATTCTACAAACCATTCGTTCCCAACATAACAATTTATATAGGGAACTTGAAGATGCAGGGATGAATAGGCAAATTACAGAATATGTCTTTTTCTTTGTCGTGAACTATGTGGTAAATCAAGCCAATGCCAACCAAAACGCTAATCAAATCTATAACCAATTCCAAAGACAGGTTCCATGGTTTAACTTGTTATTCAGACAACATAATGTTTCTCAAAATGTTGCAGACCGCGTACTAAGAAGGGTTATTCAAATCACACTAGATCAACTAAAAGGTGGGGGTGGTCAGCCTGGTCCAGGGCAAGGTTGGTCCAATTGGGAAGACTTAGGTGGCGTTCTTACTTCTGCACCAACTGTTGCTTCATGGCAGCCGAATCGTTTAGATGTGTTTGCTAGGGGTACAGATAATATGCTTTATCACAAATGGTGGGATGGCTCTCGCTGGAATGATTGGGAAAGCCTTGGTGGTGTCTTAACAAGTCCTCCTGCCGCTGTTTCTTGGGGACCAAATCGAATTGATGTATTTGTTCGCAGTACAGATAATACGCTATATCACAAGTGGTGGGATGGCTCCCGTTGGAATGATTGGGAAAGCCTTGGTGGTGTCTTAACCAGTGGCCCAGCAGTTTCTTCACGTCGTACTAATCAACTAGATGTGTTTGTGCGTGGTACTGGAAATCGTCTTTATATGAAAACATGGAACGGATCTCGCTGGTTAGATTGGGAAGATCTTGGAGGAAATCTAAACTCTGAGCCTGCCGCAGTCTCTTGGGGTCCAAATCGCATTGACGTCTTTGCTAGAGGCCAAAACAATGATTTAATTCATAAGTGGTGGAACGGGAATAGGTGGAGTGATTGGGAAAGTCTAGGAGGTACATTAACTAGTGCACCAGCAGTTTCTTCTCGCCGCGCAAATCAATTAGATGTATTTGCTCGTGGTACTGGAAATCGACTCTACAAACGTACCTGGAACGGGACACGTTGGGGAAACTGGGAGAATCTTGGCGGCACACTAACGTCTGCGCCTGCAGCGGTTTCTTGGAATCCTAATCGGATTGATGTCTTTGCTAGAGGTCAAAATCAATCACTAATCCATTCGTGGTTGGATAGATAATACAGAGGTATTAAACCTAATGGGGTACAATCTAATCTTGTGCCCCATTTTCTATTTGGTATAATGAAAAGATGTTTATCTGTAAACATTTTGGTGAGAGATATTAGTAATTTTACATAAACTAAATGTACATAACGAAAAATAAAAGAGGTTTTAGTGTGAACAGACTTAGAAAAAAAGACATTCATGACATGCTAAACAAAAAAGACAGCATACAACTCCGTCGAACATTGGGAGCATTTGATTTAGTAATGCTTGGGGTTGGAGCTATCATAGGAACCGGTATTTTCATTCTACCTGGGACGGTTGCTGCGCTACATTCTGGTCCCGCAATTATTTATTCGTTTATTATCGCGGCGATTGTTTGTTCATTAGCCGCAATGTGTTACTCCGAATTTGCGTCTTCCATCCCAATAACGGGAAGCGCCTATACGTATAGCTATTCTGTATTCGGAGAAGTCGTTGCGTGGATTGTGGCATGGGCATTAGTATTGGAATATGGACTAGCTGCAGCTTCGGTTGCAACAGGATGGTCTGCTTACTTTGTTTCTTTATTAGAGGGATTTCATATTGCTATACCACATGCGGTGACAGGTCCTTTTAATCCAACAGAGGGAACTTATATCAATCTCCCTGCTATTGTAATTGTACTATTACTAGCTTTCTTACTTTCGTTTGGATTACAAGGTTCAAATCGGTTAAACAAGATTATGGTATTTATAAAAATTAGTGTTATATTGCTGTTTATTATAGTCGGTGTGTTTTATGTAAAGCCAACTAACTGGGAACCCTTTTTACCGTTTGGATGGGATGGTGTATTTACTGGAGCCGCACTTGTATTCTTTGCATATCTTGGATTTGATGCTGTTTCTTCCGCTGCGGAAGAGGTAAAGAATCCACAAAAGGCAATGCCAATTGGGATAATTGGTTCCTTATTAATTTGTACAACACTTTACGTAGCTGTTTCACTTGTATTAACAGGTATGGTTTCTTATACGGAGTTAAATGTCAGTGACCCTGTTAGTTTTGCAATGGAAATGGTAAATCAGAACTGGGTAGCTGGATTTATATCACTTGGAGCTATTGCAGGGATGATGACCGTAATTCTTGTATTACTTTATGGAGGAACAAGATTACTGTTTGCGCTTGGCCGTGATCAATTATTACCAAAAAGCATGAGTCGCCTAAATAGTAACAATTCTCCAGTCATGAGCACTTGGGTTTTTTCTATTCTAATTGCTCTTTGTGCAGGCTTACTACCATTAGCTAAACTGGCTGAAATGACGAATATGGGGACTTTGCTTGCGTTTACGATCGTGTCCATTGGTGTGATTTTTCTAAGAAAGGATAAGCAACTACCAAGTGGCGGGTTTAAAGTACCGCTATTTCCTTTCATACCAATTTTATCGTTTATATCATGTATCTTTTTAATCACACAACTTTCCGTTGATACCTTGATAGCATCCGGAATTTGGTTTTTAGTTGGATTAATGATTTATTTGTTCTATGGCCGAGGACATAGCTTAATGAATAAATAAACTAGAATAAAGGAGGACATCTACACGGATGCCCTCCTTTTAATTTTATTAATCAAGTAAATGACTTCTAAGTAAATTAATATCTTCCTTTTCAAGTCCAATTCCGTTTAACAGGTATGACTCTACACTTCCGTACACTCGTTCAATCTCGTTAAAAAATGCTCTTATGTATTCAACGCGTGCCTCATACATGGCCTGGACAACCTCTTTATCAATGTAATCTGGCATTGTATACCCAATTGCATTAAAACCTTCTTGCATGGCATCTAATGTATTATTCGTGTACAAATAATCTTCTTCAATAATATCAAGAGGAACACCAATTGTACTTAATAAAAGTGCAGCGACAGCACCTGTTCGATCTTTACCAGCCATGCAATGGAAAAGCATTGGCTTGCCTGGCTCATTTAGTAATACTCTAAAGATTTTTGCAAAGGCAGTTGTATTGGCTACTAAATCTTGGTTTAAATTGACTAGCATTTCACCAGGCTTACTATTTATTAACTTGCTTTCGAAATGACTTAAATCTCCAACTTGCCTTACAGCTTTTTCATCATTAATCATTGGAATATGATTCCACATAGCACCTTTAAGGACTGGGTCTGGGTGTTTTCCAATCTCATCATCATCGCGTAAATCACAAATATTTTTTATACCCAATTTACCTATAGTTGCTATATCTAGTTCTGTTAATCTACTTAAATTTCCTGAACGAAATAGAATTCCACTTTTTACACTACGTCCATCACTAGTCTTGTAACCACCTAATTCACGGAAATTAAAACAACCTTCCAAATGCACTTCACGTAATACCTTTTCCATATTCTTCTCCCCCAAATATCTTCTTGTTAGCTTTTTAAAGTACGAATGTATCGAAAACTCTCGGTGTTGCTAACTTAGTATATATTATTTTAACAAAACCTATTGCAATTTGAAATTCATCAGTGAAAATCTGGTATTAATCATGACTTTAAATCAATAAACAGTTCCAATGAAAAAATCTTTTTTTGTGTATAGAAACCGGATTTCACTTGAGACTAATAATAAGAATGATGAAAGGAAATGACTGATGAAAAAGAAATGTAGTTTTATCCTATTATTTACTTTCATGTTATGTATAATAACCTATCCTACTAAAGCCGTTGAAACTACCCTATCCAATCTTTATGTGGTACAAACTGGTGATACGTTACCTAGCATTGCCAAACGGTATAATATCACCACTCATGATTTAAAAATAGCCAATGGACTACAATCTGATTCTTTAATTAAGGGTCAAAAGCTACGAGTTCCAGTAACTTATGAAGTGTTACCAAGAGATACCCTACAGGAAATTGCTCTAGCCCACCACTCTACAGTACAAATCATAAAGGAAACGAATAACCTTACTTCTCACAATTTATATCCAGGTCAAATCTTAACCATCAAACCAAAGAAAATGACAATGGAAGGCCAGCATATTCTGATGAACAAGGAGGAATTTAAGGATTGGTTATTTAACCAACAGATTCCTAGAGAAATCCATCTAATTCAGCAACATCATACTTGGAAACCATCTTACAAAAACTTTCACGGAAATAATCATTTTCAATTATTAAATAGCATGCAAAATCACCACATGAAAACAATGGGTTGGGATAATATTGCTCAAAACATTACAACCTTCCCTGATGGAAAAGTTGCTGTGTCTAGACCTTTAAACATTGCACCGGAAGGCTCGATTGGTCCTAAGGCCAATAAACATGGAATTGCGATAGAGAATATTGGAAACTTTGATATTGGTCATGACGTTATGACAAAGGAGCAAGAAGAAACGATTGTGTACATCACTGCATTACTATGTTTAAAATTTGGTTTAACCCCTTCGTTAGATACAATCACCTATCATCATTGGTGGCATTATAAAACAAAAGATCGGGTATTGGATGATGCCAATAATAATGACGTAAAATCCTGCCCGGGAACAAGCTTTTTTGGAGGAAATTCTACGGATAGTGCGAAGAAGTATTTTTATCCATTAGTGATAGAGAAGATGGAAGAACTCCAAGTATTGGATAAATAAATATCAGCTAACTGGTTTCCCTGCCCACTCTTGGGCTCAGAGTACCCGAATTTTTATAGTTTCCCAATGCAATATAAAATCACCCTTCATTGTTGTTACCAAGGCAACGAAGGGTGATTTCTGCTTAATATTTCTCTATTAAATCTACAAACTTATTTACAAACTTTGTCAGGAATTCAACCGTACCTTCATTTGTAATTTCACCATTTTCATTCAGAAGTGTTGCAACATTACCTATGTACGCCTCCGGCTGTTGAAGTACTGGCACATTTAAGCATGTAAGTGTTTGACGCAAATGTTGATTAGCTCCAAAACCACCCAATCCTCCTGGAGATTGACTAATAATTGCTGCCGGCTTGCCACTCCATTTATTATCTGTCATAGGGCGAGATGCAGTATCTAGCGCATTTTTTAACACAGCGGGAACAGAACGGTTATATTCGGGTGTTATTAATAAGAAGGCATCGAGCTCTGCAATTTTATTACGAAATTCGCCTATTTCTGCTGGCAAATTGTCCTCGTCATCAAAATCCTGGTTATAGAATGGGATGTTTCCAATTTCAACCATTTCCAATTCATATCCCTCAGGAAATAACATCGCCACATTTTGTGCTAGCTTCTTCGAAAAGGATTCTTTTCGCAAACTACCAACTAATACTCCAACCTTTTTCACATTCATCATCCTTATTTTAATTATTTGCTTATATAAAGAAATTGTAAGGAAACTAAATCATAAAGTCAAAAATATTAGTTTTTTTTCGCTTTTTCCACAAACCAATTGTAATAGAACAAGGCAATATTTAATGTAATCAGCATCGTAATCCATGACCAATACCATGCCCAATGTTTGTAGACAATTAATTCTGTTGTTTTTTCAAGCCATACTTCAAGGAGAGTAATAAGTGTTGGATATAAGACAATATAAAACAGCTTAACGAGCAACCTTTTTGCCCTTGGAAAATAAAGATTATAAAGAACTGCAATAGTAGGGAAGACAACATATTCAAAAGCAAAATTTGAAATATAAGCTCTTTCCAATATTCTAACTGGGTATAAGATTAAATTATATTGGCTCACCAACGTACCATATAACCAAGATTGAGCCTGCATAAACAAAAATGTAATATTCGCATCAATCACTTTTGATTTCGGTACGAATACCAAAAGTAAAACGGCAGCTACTACCATCGATAATAGTAATATAAATACTTGTGGATCCACTATGATTTCTCCTTCTCTTATTCTTCAACTTATTATCTCTTTTGGAAGAACAACCTATTCTCACAAAAAAAGCAACACTCACTAGAGTGTTGCCCTCATAACGATCAATGTACTTTATTCATCATCTATCTCGCCATCACCAATTTCATCCTCTTCCTCAATTTCTTCAATGTCTTCCCCTTCTTCAGGAAGTTCATCATCTCCACATGCTGCAAGAGAGAAAGTTGGAATGATTAAGAATAACAGCAATAAGAATTTCTTCAAGTTTAAAACCTCCTTTTACGGTAGTTTTTCCGGGTCTCTTGTATGTTATTCAGAGGAGTAGTTAATTAAATATAACAATCCATTAATTTGTCAAAATATCTTATATTGATTATAGTGGAGCATGTAATGTTAATTAAATAGCTTTACTACCATTAATATTGGTGTTTTTTTTAAGACTTAATAGGGAATCTGGTGAAATTCCAGAGCTGTACCCGCAACTGTAAATGCTGACGAAATAATCATATCCACTGTTCTCAGAATGGGAAGGGATTAGAGTAGACGAAAGCATGAGTCAGGAGACCTGCCAATATTAAAGCGTAATATCTTCTTCGGGAGTTGGGGAGGTATATCAAGGGAATCCATCATAGCAACTGTTCATCTGTTGTATTGTTATGTTCTCTTGTATTAATCCATCCATCTGTGATGGCTTTTTTTGTATGTATTCATTTCCTCTCTCTCTTTTTGAAGATAAATAACGATTAGAAAAGAGGAATTTTAATGGAAGAAAGACTACCCACAAGTATTTCCAGGACCAGTCAGACAAAACTAGTATTGCCTCCAGATACCAATCATTTAGAAACGATTTTTGGAGGTACGGTTTTATCTTACATTGATGAGATCGCGGCAATTACAGCAATGAAGCACAGTAATCGGGTAGTAGTGACGGCATCAATCGATACCGTTAATTTCCTTTCATCTGCAAAAGTAGGAGATATTTTACATTTGGAGGGTGTTGTTGTGTCAACTGGAAGAACTTCCATGGAGGTCTATGTAAAGGTAGAGTGCCAAAGTATAAAGACAAGGGATAGGACGATAACCACCACAGCTATACTAACAATGGTTGCAGTTGATGATGATGGAAACCCCACTCCCATTCCTAATGTGAAACCGGAGACAGATCAGGAAAAACAATTATTCCACACTGCTGAAATAAGACGTAAAAGACGATTACAGGTGCGTGAAGAAAAGCTTATTTAAATAGTTTTTAAACGCAAAAAGGCTTGTGCATTTTCACAAGCCTTTTTTGATCATAAATTTTAGTACTATTTATTATTCAATTCAATTGCTTGGCTTAATACCTTATCTCCTTGAATCATACCATATGCCATCGAATCGATAACATCAACCTTAATCCCTTTAGGTTCTACTTGTTCTCTAATTTTTTTCTCAAGATAGCGAACTTGTGGGCCGATTAGGACAACATCGAGTCCTTCAAGACTGTTCTTTAATTGCGATTCTGGCACTGCTTCAATTTCAGCTTCTAGATTTTGCTCATCAGCTGCAGCTCGCATTTTTTTTACGAGCATGGATGTGGACATACCTGCTGAACATACTAAGATTATTTTCATTACTTTTGTCCCTCCAATTGTTGCATTTTTTCATACATGTCAATCATTTCATTAGCTAAATCTTTAACCGCCATAGAGGTCATTAAGTGATCCTGCGCATGAACAAGAATCACAGTAACTTGACTTTGGTTACCACTTGCTTCTTCCTGCAGGAGCTTAGTTTGGATATGATGTGCTTCATTAAATTCTTTTTCTGCTTCTTCAATCTTTTTACGTGCTTCTTGAAAGTTATATTCTTTTGCAAGCATAATGGCCTCCATCGCAAATGAACGAGCATTTCCGGCATGCAGAATAATGTTGAATGAAAGCATTTGTAGTTCTTCAGTTGTTTCTGCCATTTTTATTGGCCTCCCATTTTCTGTTTTAGTGTTCTTACTCCTGCCATAACAAATGGGATATACATGATTACAGCAAGTGCAATGTTAAATATTTGTAAGGCAATTCCACGCCAGCTACCACCTGAAACTAGGTAACCACTTAAAATTGGTGGCGTTGTCCATGGTAAGATTGCTACTGTTTTTGGTACCAGTCCTGTAGAAATAGCAAGGTAGGAAATAATTGTTAATGTAACTGGTATCAAAATAAATGGTATTAGCATTACTGGGTTTAAAACAATTGGTAAACCAAATATTACAGGTTCATTAATGTTGAACAATCCTGCAGGTGCAGATAGTTTTGCAACTTCTCGGTACGGATGTTTCTGTTCATTACGAACAACAATAAATATTGCAACGATTAATGCAATGGTAGTACCTGAACCACCCATGAAGACGTAAGAATCAAGGAATGGCTTCGTTACAATATATGGTACATCAAATGCTGACATGCCACTTGCGAAAAGGTCTGCGTTCTTCTCAATTAATGGTAAATAAATTGGCTCGATTACTGAACCTAAAATGTTTGTTCCATGCAAACCAAAGAACCATAATAAGTGGTTAAGGAATGCAATAATAATCGCAGCTGGTAATGTGTTACTCAATCCTTGTAATGGCTTTTGAATAGCATTAAAGATAACTTCGAAAATACTCATTTCAGCAAATACATTCATTAATGCTTGGAATAATCCAACTAAAATCAAGATTAGAATGGATGGTATTAATGCTTTAAATGACTTTGCAACACCATCTGGAACCCCTTCAGGCATTTTGATTGTAAATTTGGATTTAACTAACACTCGGAACAACTCGGTTACAACCAACGATAAAATAATTGCTACAAATAAACCTTGTGCACCTAACCAAGCAAAGTTTAGACCCCAGTCTTCTGTAACTGGAACTAGCATAATATATGCTGCTGCGGAAAGCAAACCTGCAGCTAATCCATCAACTTCATAGGATTTAGCAAGGTTATAAGCGATAGAAAAGGCAACCAATAAACCTAGGACAGCAAATGTTCCATTCCAAATTGATCCACCAACTTCTTGCCAATTTCCTTCCCCAAAGATTCCATTCATTATAGATACTAAATTAAAGCTACCAAATGGCGGAAAGTTATTAATTAATACTGCCAACGACCCTACAATGATTAATGGCATGATAGCTACAAACCCATCACGAATTGCCACTAGATGGCGCTGCGACCCAATTCGACCAGCAATTTCAATAAATTTTTGCATGAATTTATTATTCATTTCAACATTATCCCCCTAAAAATTAAAATTGTGGTAAAAACTCTTTATGTGCTTCTAAAAGCTCATCCAATACTACTTTGCTAAGTTTCTCATCAGCAATTAGCGGATTCATAACAAAAGCCAAGTATGCATCATTGTAATTACCTGTAACTGCCGCATGAATAACTAGTTCTTCAAATGCTTTCATTTGTTGAACAATTCCTTTTATAGCGTATGGTAGAGAACCTATTGCAATTGGTTTCGGTCCATCTTTAGTGATGACACAGTTAGCCTCAATAACTGAGTCATCTGGCAAGTCAGATATAGTACCGTTATTGAACGTGTTTACAGTTTGAATATCTTCTTTATTGTTATAGATGGAATCCATTAATCTACATGCAACATCACTGTAAAATGCTCCACCTCGTTGTTCCAACTCCTTTGGTTTCTCATAGAGTTCTGGGTTTTTATAAATTTCAAATAATGATTCCTCCAGCTTTTGTACAACCTCTGCTCTAATTCCGTGCTCCTCATAGGCTTTCAGATCTTTTTCCAGTACATCTTTTGTTTGGAAATAATATTGATGGTAAGGGTTTGGAAGAAGACTTGTTGATTCAATAAATGTTCTTGACCAGCCAAGGTTTACAATATTTGCAGGCGAGTAATCAAGATTATCATTTACTAGTTTTGCTAAAACCTCTTCTGTTCGGTCAATACCTTTGACGAATACTTTTTTACCAAAAACAAAATGATTCATACCAACAAATTCTATTTGTACATCATCTGGTGAAACATTTAGTATTTCTGCCACAGAATGACGCATGTTAAACGGAATATTACATACACCAATTACCTTTTTATGCTTGGAGTGTTTTAATAGAGCCTCTGTTACCATACCCGCCGGGTTCGTAAAGTTAATCATCCAAGCATCGGGGCAAATATTATGAATATCCTCTGCGATGTCCATTAATACTGGTATCGTACGAAAAGCTTTAAAGACACCTCCTGCACCATTTGTTTCTTGGCCAATAAAACCATGACTTAGCGGAATACGTTCATCTATTGCACGGGCCTTTAATCCACCAACACGGATTTGTGTTGATACAAAATCAGCATGTTGTAGCGCTTTCTTTCGATCCAACGTCCATGATAGACTAATAGGTTTTCCGGATTTTTCTATCATTCGTTTTGCTAGTTCACCAATGATTTCTAGCTTTTCTTTTCCATCCTCAATATCAACTAGCACTATGTCTGTTACTGGAAAACTATCATGACGGCGAATCATTCCTTCGATAATTTCTGGTGTATAACTTGATCCCCCACCGATTACTACTACTTTTAACGTCATTACAGGTCTCTCCTTAGATGTTCATATTAAAACAGAGTGCCTTAGGATACTATTCAGGCGCACCTCGTTCCTTAAATGAAAACGTTTTTATTTTATGGCTAACAAAAACTTTGTTGTAACCTTTAATCAAAATGTATCATACAATTATTTAGTTGTCTATACATTTTAAAGATATTTTTCTATATTGTAATAACATTTGTTTTATATTGTCATTATTTGTACTGTGTTGTACACTTTATATAGGAATGACCAAGGAGACAAACAATGGAAAAAAATCAATCTTTACACGCATATATAAAAGAAGAGCTACTTGATAGGATTAAGTCTAATCAATACAAAAAGGGTGAGCAAATACCACCAGAATTAGAACTTTGTAAAGATTTTAATGTAAGTAGAACGACGATACGTGCGGCCTTAAACCAGCTGACCTTAGAAGGTTACCTGGTAAGAAAACAAGGCAAAGGGACATACGTAGCCGACCAAAAGTTGAAGCAAACCCTTTCCAATACTGTGAAGAGGTACAGTGACCAGGTAGCTGTACAGGGAAAAAAAGCGGAAATATCATTACTTGCAATAAATGTTATCCCGGCCAACGAAAAACTAGTGAGCTCTTTAGGGGTGACACTTAATGCACCGATACAAAAAATAGAGAGGGTCCGGAAAGCAAGTGGTGAGCCAACACAATATGAAATTGCCTATATACCATGGGATATTGCCCCCGGTATTACGAAGAACCACGCAGAAACCTCCTTATATGCGGCATTAAAGGATACTTTTAATGTTCAGATTGGAAAAACAACGGAGCATATAGAAATAACTCTGGCTGATGAAAATGTCAGCAATCGTCTGGAGTGTAAGGAAGGATTACCATGTTTCTATATTGAAACAATTGCTGAAGATCACAATGGAAACACGATTGAATTTTCCAGATCCTATTTCCGTGGTGATAAAACAAACTTTATGATTGAAAGAAATTATCCTCTTAATTAACTGAGATTCAAAAATAACAACATGATATTAATTAATAAACTGGAGGAATATAACATGAAGGTACTTTTCAATGCGGACGACTTTGGTTTAACAAAAGGTGTGACAGACGGAATCATCCAAGCACACACCAAAGGCGTTGTTGGTTCAACAACCTTAATGGTAAATGGAAAGGCTTTTGAATATGCAGTTGGACAGGCAAGAAATTATCCATCTTTAAAAGTGGGTATTCATCTTGTTTTAACTTGGGGAAAACCTATTTCAAATCAAGTTCCAAATTTACTTGACGCAAACGGAAACTTCAAATACAAAAGTAATTATTTGGATATGGATTTCCCAAATATCGAGGATGTAGAAAAAGAGTGGCGGGCACAAATCGAGGCCTTTCTAGCAACAGGCTTAAAGCTTGACCATATTGATAGTCATCATCATGTACATGGGTGGGAACCACTTAAAGAAGTTGTTGTGAAGCTAGCACAAGAATACAATGTTCCAGTTCGATATGTGGATTCATTTAGTGACTATCCTAATCTTTTGTTAACAGATACACTATATCTTGATTTCTATGGTAAAGGGATTGAAGAAAATATCTTTGGAAATCTACAAGATTTAGATGTTCAATCAGTTGAAGTAATGACACACCCCGCAATCATAGATGATGAATTACGATCTGTTAGCTCATATACTGACAAGCGAGTACAGGAGCTGGATATCCTTTGTTCATTAGAAATCCCAGATTGGGTTGAAATATTATAGAGATAAATAAGATAGGCAGCCCAGTTGGGCTCCCTATCATTAGCTAAATTTGTAATCGATTCCAATAACGAGCTTTAGCAATTGCCAAAGCAAAATCTGGGAAATTTTTCTTCAAAAGGAATGGTATTGAAATAATGTTGGTCCACGTTTTTCTGCCTTCAAGGACCACCGATCATTTTATATTTTAAACCCGGCATCATCCGTATTTTCTCTCCAGAATCGGTATTTTTATGACAATACTACTCCAGCTGTTCGTTTTATTTATCCATCGGCTTTTTTCGATTTTAATCCATTAACGCTCCATACTAATTTAGCCCAGTTACATCCTATAAAAGATTTATAGAAGTATAATGCATTATCAAAAATGAGGGACTTTTTATATTTTTAAGAGAAGTTTACCTAGGGGAGGATATGTACTTGAGGCTGTTTCTACAGCCTTAAAACAGAAGAATTAGGGAAGTCACTAACTTTAATTCTATTTAGGAAGGGAAAAATATTGATCAATTTTTTGATCAAGTTCTTGAATTAGGGAAAGTTCTTTTTGTTTATCACTGCTTCGATAATGATGGAAATCTCCAGGTTGTTTGTCCGATTCATCAGCTAAATGCACTACTTTTTGCAATGGAGATAATTGAAAATCCCCCTTTGGAAGAGCAGAGTCAGTATGAAAAAGCACCGCGTGCGCAATCTCTTTTGCAGCATGTTTATCTTCACCTAAACGCACAAGCAACTTATGAGCTCGTTCTGCCCCTTTAATCGGATGAATATCATAATCACGGTAAAGCCCGTAATCCCATTCTCCTTCGCTATACCACTCATAATGTCCAATATCATGCAAAAAACCAGCCTTTGCTGCTAGATCCGGATTAACATCGTACTTAATTGCCAGGTTAAAGGCATGATGAGCTACAGCAATCGCATGCGCCATTCCGGAACGTCTTACATATTTCTGTGCTATTGGATGTTTATATATATCTGTTAACGTGACAGTTCTCATTTTTCATACCTCCAAATGGTTAAATTATCGTTATATTATCACCTTTGAATCAAAATTTCAATTGAAAAATCGAGGAATCTATATCATAATGCTTTCTGATCAATTCTATAAAAATTTACAATATACATACAACTTCACAAATGATAGACTTGAAATTATCTAACTAAGGAGTCGATGAATTGATGGTATTCTTACATTAAACTTTAGTAATGAGGAGACCAATATAAACCTCCTCACGTATACACTATTCAATTAAATTGTGAGAGGGAACGGACATTGAAATCATTAAATATAAATGAAAAAACAGCTACTTTTATTGGAAAATACGATTTATTTAGTGATGACAAAATACAACAAGTCCAGCTTCAGCATCGTTTGGATTTGGTGGATGCCTTTGAATTAAAAAAGGGCATGAGTGTATTAGAAATTGGTTGTGGCCAAGGTGACACAACTGTTGCTCTTGCAGATGCTGTTGGAGAAAACGGGCATGTTGTTGCCATTGATATCGCAAGTCCAGAATATGGAGCACCATTAACTTTGGGACAAGCGACAGATATTCTTAAGCAGTCAGAACTAGGTCAAAGAATAACTTTTCACT
This sequence comes from Paucisalibacillus algeriensis, assembly GCF_000577245.1. GTDB lineage: Bacteria > Bacillota > Bacilli > Bacillales > Amphibacillaceae > Ornithinibacillus. Next base: position 254,039 of record NZ_CBYO010000020.1, on the reverse strand, counting down.
TTGGAACCGATTTTGCCAAATATGAGGTTAAAAAGAAATTTGATGTCGTGGTGTTATCCCATTCATCATGGTACTTTCAGCAACCAGAATATCTCATAAACTACTTCAAAAAAATAAAGCAGGTGGCAAACAGAATTTGTTTTGCGGAGTGGGATCTTGATTTTACTCGAGATTCACAACGTAGTCATTTCTGTGCAGCTACAATTTTGTCCCTATATTCCTCATTTGTGAATAATGACGGGAATATCCAAAATTTATTCCATAAAGCGCAAATTCGAAAACTACTTATGGATGCAGGCTTTTCCATTGATAAAGAACAATCCGTAGATGCATCTTATCTTCAAGATGGATATTGGGAAAAAGACTATGCGAATAGTATACGAACTGAATTTAATCAATCACCCATTAGAATTCAAACACTGATTAATAGTTATTATGAATTAATGAATCAACCAGGTAGTCATAAAGAGTCACTGAATAGTATTGTAATCATTGCGCAATAAAAGGAAATCAAAACAGACATCATTTTCCTTGTTATGATGTCTGTTTTTTTAAACTGCTATGCAACAAACTGGATATCTTCCAATAACAATGGATAAACGTTTGGTCTCCTCCCAGCTTTGGCCAAACCTCCGGACAAAATGAATTCATACCCTCATCTCCTCTCTTCTATAGGATGGCTTCCTATAGACAGGTTCTGAACTTCTCCATATTATTTTCTTTGAAACTCCTCTTGGTCCTTCCGAAGGGATTTGCTTATAATATAAAGTAAGGCTCTTCAATCGAATCAGATTAACCTGTTGTTTAAATGCAAAAATAGGAAAGAATAAAAAAACACCCACTTTAGGAGGTTTTTTGTCATGAACTATATGGATGATAGTCTAGCCCTTCATACTGATCTATATCAAATCAATATGGCTGAAACTTACTGGGCTGACAATGTCCACGAACGTCGCGCAGTATTTGACTTATATTTTCGCAAGTTACCATTTGGAAATGGTTATGCTGTTTTTGCCGGATTAGAAAGGGTCATTAAATTTATCCAAGACTTTAAGTTTAGTGAAACCGACATTCGCTATTTAGCAGAGCTAGGTTATAAAGAAGACTTTCTTGATTATTTAAAAACGATACGTTTCACCGGTTCTATCAAATCCATGCAAGAAGGGGAAATTGTGTTTGGGAATGAGCCGCTTCTTCGTGTAGAGGCAACGTTAGTAGAGGCCCAACTACTCGAAACAGCTCTTTTAAATATTATTAATTACCAAACGTTAATTGCAACAAAGGCCTCACGTATTAAGCATCTAGCGATGGATAAAACTCTTATGGAGTTTGGTTCAAGAAGAGCACAGGAATTAGACGCAGCAATCTGGGGTACTCGTGCAGCGTTCATAGGTGGATTCCACGCCACCAGTAATGTTAGAGCTGGAAAATTATTTGGAATCCCAGTTGCCGGAACCCATTCACATGCGATGGTTCAAGCCTATCAAGATGAGTATGTAGCGTTCAAAAAATATGCAGAACGTCATCAAAATTGTGTCTTCTTAGTTGATACGTATGATACTTTAAAATCAGGTGTACCAAATGCAATTCGGGTAGCAAAAGAATTTAAAGACAAGATTAAATTTCTAGGTGTTCGTCTTGATAGCGGGGACCTTGCCTACCTCTCTAAAGAAACGAGAAAAATGTTAGACCAAGCAGGATTTAAGGACGCAAAGATTTATGCATCAAACGACTTAGATGAATCAACAATCGCTAGTCTTCATACCCAAGGAGCTAAGATTGACGTTTACGGGGTAGGTACAAAACTAATAACTGCCTTCGACCAACCTGCTTTGGGTGCTGTCTATAAATTAGTTGCCATTGAAAATGAAGAAGGAGAATTGGAAGATACCATAAAAATTTCTGGTAATCCGGAGAAATTGACAACCCCAGGAAAAAAGAAAGTATATCGTATCATCAATACAACCAATCACCGTTCTGAAGGGGATTATATTACCCTTGAAAATGAAGATCCAAATCAAGAGGAACGACTAAAAATGTTCCACCCAATTCACACATATATAAGTAAGTTTGTCACCTGTTTTGAAGCAATTGAATTACATCATACTATTTTTCAGGATGGTCAATTAGTTTACCAAACGCCAAGTTTAACGGATATACAAGACTACGCAGAAAAACAATTAGAGTTGTTATGGGATGAATATAAGCGTACCATTAATCCGGAGGAATACCCTGTTGACCTAAGTACGAAAACATGGGAAAACAAAATGAAAAAGATTGAACGTGTTCGTAACAATATTAGAAAGTAGACAAAATAATAGAAAATATTTACTATAACACTATACAAGGGGGTATCTTTATGAGCAACTTGCAGGAAACTATTATAAAAGAATTAAAAGTAAAACCTAATATTGACGCGAAAGAGGAAATTAGAAACCGAGTTGATTTTTTAAAGCAATATTTACTTAAAAATAGCTTTTCAAAGGGCTATGTTTTGGGAATTTCCGGTGGACAAGATTCTACATTAGCTGGAAAGCTAGCCCAATTAGCCGTGGATGAATTAAATGAATCCACACCAGGAGGCTATCATTTTATCGGTGTTCGCCTTCCTTATGGAGAGCAGTTTGATGAAGAAGATTGTCAAGATGCAATTGAATTTATCAACCCAAGTAAAGTCTTAACAGTCAATATTAAAAATGCAGTCGATGCCAGTGTTGCTTCGCTAAATGATGCCGGTGTTGCCATTAGTGATTTTCTAAAAGGCAATGAAAAGGCCCGTGAAAGAATGAAAGTGCAATACAGTATTGGTGGAGCCCATAATTGTTTTGTCATCGGAACAGACCATGCTAGTGAGGCTGTAACTGGCTTTTTCACGAAGCATGGTGATGGCGGGTGTGATTTAATACCACTATACGGGTTAAATAAAAGTCAGGGAAAACAATTACTAAAGGAACTCGGGTGTCCAGAACATCTTTATCAAAAAACTCCGACTGCTGACTTAGAAGAAAATAAACCTGCTTTACCTGATGAAGTTGCATTAGGTGTGACCTACGAAGAAATTGATCAATATCTAGAAGGTAAAGAAGTTCCTCAAACGAGCAAAGAAAGAATCGAAACATTATACATGAATTCAAGACATAAACGAAATGTGGCCGTGTCCATTTATGATGAATGGTGGAAATAGCTTAAGAAAAGTCTAAAGTCTAAGGCATTGGAATATTCCAATGCCCTTTATTATGGCCCAGATTCTATCTTGTAATATTTTTGTCACGCAACTTTAATCCTCATTCATGTTTATTTGATCCATTAAAAGTGAATAGAAAAGTAAATCCTTAATACACGAAACTCAGGAAGGAGTAGATAAACGTGGAAGGATTTAATAACATTTTATTAGCTTATGATGGATCAGAATCGAGTATCTCTGCCCTAAAGACAGCCGAAAATTTATCAAAGGTAAGTGGTGCACATCTAACTGTAGCTTTTGTACATGACCCCTCTACAGAGACAAGCGTTAAACCACGAGCTGTTGCATCAAATGAAAATCCAGGATTATATTATACCAGCACTTATGTCGGTGTAGTGCCAAAACCTGGTGATGGAGTTTATCATGAAGAAGAAAACATACACTTACAAGAAGATAAACCTGAAAAAAAGATCGCCGACGCGAAATCGCGACTTTCTAACATCGTTAAAGCAGACTATGAAGTATTAGTAGGGAAACCAGCAGATAGAATAATAGGATATGTCAACCAACATGATATAGATCTGATTATCATGGGGAACCGTGGTTTAAGTGGGTTAAAAAAGCTTGTGACAGGTAGTGTGAGTAAAAAAGTAATAGATGAGGCGGATTGTCCAGTATTAGTTGTTAAATAGATAACCCACCTGGCCCGTGCACCCGCATTTGCCAGGTGGGTTATATTAGTTTTTTTGACTCGATTCGCATGATTAGTTCATTGATAAATTTCTAACGAACATTTTAATCATGTAATCCCTTTCCATCAAGAATTTGCTGCATATACTTGTCGATTCTGGATGCCCTGGTTTTAACTATTCTTAGTCTTCTATTTTCTCATAAGCATATATTTGTTTCATTCTTTCCCTCTAGTAATCATAAGCATATGGATGCGGTTGATTATCAATAGGATTCAACTAACTGAAGTTAATAAATTTATCCTATAACAACCAAATATACAAAAAACAAAACCATCACCATTAAACCAAAAGGTACACCAAATCTTGCCCATTCTCTACTGGTTATACCCAGTTTATTAGCTGAAATGATGTTGGGTATATTTCCAGGGATTAGCATTCCACCACTAATAATTAACCCTAAAAGTAAGAATCGAATTGTTTCTGTGCTCATTACTGGACTAATTTCTGCAGCAGCTAATGTCGCATTATCCAATACAGCCGAAATCATATTAATCCAGTAAAGTACCCCTGGTTGTAAATCAAGTAAATAGCCATTTACCAGTGGCTCATAGCCTGCACCAAGCAATGTTAATCCCATTACAAATAAATAGATTTTAAAGGAACGAATAAGAATTTCCATATAACTTTCTGCTTCATTATTCCCTTCTAAGCTATTCTTATTTTTTTGTGGTTTTAACGTAAAAAAGGCAATCCATCCAATTGCGACAACAGCAAATACTACTTCAAAACCGATTAATTGAAACAGATAGAAAAAGTCCTTCTGTAGCTTACTCGTTGTAATCGTTGCTAATGGTTCACCAATTGGTGTTAAAACCGCACCTAAGCCTATCGAAAAACAAGCTAAAATCACCGTTTGAATCTCAGTCTTCCTATCAAGCTTCAGTATACTTACAATCGACACAAGCACAATGGCAGCAATAATTGCTGTAATCATACTAGATAACAAACCTAAAATAACAATGATTAACGCTAGAAATAAACGGATGTCCATATTATTGCTAACCTTCAACATTTTGTTTTCAATTGGATTTTTTAACCACTTAAATAGAAGCCCTGCAACAAGAACTGTTATTGTAATGAATATTGGGTCTTTCATTGCCTGAACAAGTAATTCAACATGAAAAACTCCACTGACAACCGCTGCCAGCAAACCCATTACAAATAAAAATGGCTCGAGGTTTTGCTCTATTGGTTTCACAAGGAATGGTAAAAACAATACTAGTAATAAGATGATAGTAAGACCTATAGTCATTGCTACTTCCTCCAATTTTAATTATGTCTTAGAATGATATTCAAGGTATTCTTCTACTCTATTCAATTGTCATTAATTAACGATGTTGTCATTATATTTGTTTCCACTCTTTTTCATGAGTGTATTCTTCACAAAAAAATAAAAGACCTTAGCAAGTCTTTTGCTAAGGTCTTTTTGTTTAATATAGTTATGCGGTTTCCTCTGTTAATTTCTTATTTTCACTTGTTAACAAAATACTAGTGACTAAATAAATAACACTCAAACCAAATGGTAAAATCGTATAAACATGATCCATAAATGCAAAACCTATTACGGAAGCGAAAACTACGACAGCTATAGATTGAAAAACGAATCCTTTACTATTGTATAATGCACTGAATGGTAAGAAGTGTGCACCAGTTAATACCGCAATAACAAATGGTAACCACTCGATTTTTTCCATGTATACAAGAATTAAAATTGGTGCAAATAGAATCTGCATTCCCCCAATAACTCCAGCTATATTAGATAACGGGTTATCCTTAGCAACGAAATCAATTTTTAACAGATTTGAAACGAGAAACCCTAAAGGAAAGAGCATCCCTATTCCTATCAAATGGAATAATCCTAATAGATTAATGTGCATATCAATAAAACTTAGAACTCCCATTAGTAGCCAAAATATTGTACCAACGTAAAACATAGCAATACCTTTTTTTGTTCGTTTCATTAAGTCCATTTTTGTTTCTATTGCATTCATGTAACAATCCCCCAAATCGTTTGATAAATCAAGAATCACATATGGTACAAGTATAACATAATACACGATAATAATTTATTATTTCTGAATATAAGAATAAACTAATTTCATTTCATAGGAATTATAAGGAATAGTAGTTATTTTCTACCTAGTAGGGTTTAACCCATAAAAAAATGGTAACTCCGTAAAATTAGAGTTACCATTCTATCACATATGATTTAAACTTCCTGATATACATTCGTTAATTTTAGAGCTTGAGCAGTTGACGTATGAACTTCTCGAGCAAGCTCTGGATCTTCGGTAAGTGATACACCATAAGAAGGGACCATTTCTTTTATTTTCGGTTCCCATTCATCCATTCGTTCAGGGAAGCACCTTGATAATACATCAAGCATAACGTGAACAGCAGTTGATGCACCTGGCGAAGCACCTAATAATGCAGCAACTGAGCCGTCCCCAGCATTTACAACTTCTGTGCCGAACTGAAGTGTACCTTTTCCGCCAGCATCTGTTTCTTTTATCACCTGAACACGTTGACCTGCAACAACAATATCCCAATCTTCGCTCTTAGCATTCGGGATAAATTCACGTAATTCTTCCATACGCTTTTCTTTGGATAAAAGAACCTGTTGAATCAGATATTTAGTAAGTCCAAGATTCTTTAAACCAGCACCAATCATATTAATGACATTATGCAATTTTACAGAAAGGAATAAATCCAGGTATGATCCCGTTTTTAAGAACTTAGGTGAAAACCCAGCATATGGTCCAAATAGTAAGGACTTCTTATTATCGATATATCTAGTGTCAAGATGTGGTACAGACATCGGTGGAGCACCAACCTTTGCCTTCCCATAGACCTTAGCTTGATGTTGTTCCACCACTTCTGGATTATTACAAACCATGAATAGTCCACTAACAGGAAAGCCACCAATTCCCTTTCCTTCCGGGATCCCTGACTTTTGTAGTAGATGTAAGCTTCCACCACCAGCACCAAGAAATACAAATTTCGCTATATGGCGCTCAACGGTTCCGCTTTCAATATTTTTTACTTTTAATTCCCATGAACCGTCATCCGTACGTCTCATGTTTTTTACACTATGCTTATAGTTAATGGTTACGTTTTGATTTTCTAAATGGTTAAACAACGTACGTGTTAACGCACCGAAGTTAACATCTGTTCCTGACTCAATCTTTGTTGCTGCTATCGGCTCATCAGAAGTTCGTCCGTCCATGATGATCGGAATCCATTCTTTTAGTTTCTCCGGATCATCGGAAAACTCCATTCCTTCAAATAAAGGATTCATTGATAGCGCTTCAAATCGTTTCTTCAAAAAGGAAACATTCTTTTCTCCATGAACTAAACTCATGTGAGGTAACGGCATAACAAAGTCTTGTGGATTGTTAATTAAATCTTTATTCACAAGATAAGACCAGAACTGTCTAGAAAGTTGAAACTGTTCGTTTACATTTATTGCTTTTGTAATATCGATCGTTCCATCGGCTTTTTCTGGTGTATAGTTAAGCTCACATAGTGCAGCATGCCCCGTTCCTGCGTTATTCCATTCATTAGAACTTTCTTCTCCAGGTTTATCCAATTGTTCAAATACAGTAATATTCCAGTCCGGTACTAATTCTTTCAAGAGAGAACCTAATGTTGCACTCATGATACCGGCACCAATTAAAATAACATCTGTTTTATTTTCTTTGTTGCCCATTTTCCCCATCCCTATCTTCTAGAAGTGCAGAAAACGATGCAGGTTTCCTTTATAAAACCAAAGGATGTAACCTAGTAATACATCTTTTCTGATTTCATTATATCATATAAATAGTTTAGCAGAATTATTTTCCTATTACTAATCTGATGCCACGGATGGCATGGGGACAGATGCTTTGGCTCTATAAGGCAATAGCACCTGTTATGTAGCTTTGAAAAAATAAATTTTTAGTATATTAGCCTCTTTTTATTTCATAATAAGATTGGAATGCTATTCTAGTACGATTAATTTTCAGAATAACAAATGTGGAATGAAGGAGATGGATATATGGAACAACTTGAGGTAAGGAAATCAATTGAGGATATCCTAGCAAGTGACAAAGCGGGGGTAATGGCAACCGTAAAGGGAAACAAGCCACACGTGCGATATATGACCTTTTACAATGAAGATTTAGTACTGTATACTCCGACCAGTAAAGACACGGATAAAGCGGAGGAACTTGCAGAAAACCCTCATACACACATTTTAATTGGATATGATGGAGAAGGTTATGGAGATTCCTACGTGGATTACGCGGGTACCGTTACAATTAAAGAAGATACAGAACTTAAAAATAAACTTTGGAACGACCATATGGCTGTTTGGTTTAGTGGCCCTGAAGATCCGAATCTAATCATTCTTCAAATTGAGCCAACTCAAATTCGACTTATGAATAATAAGGGAGATTCCCCGATAACGCTAGAATTATAACATTATTATTTTAAGAAAAGACTGCCACTTATCCATTTAAGATAAGTGGCAGTCCCTGTTTCCAGCATTTCTTACAAACTATTTAATATTACATAATGAATCGGTTATTTCCCTTCAAGCAGTCCGTTACCAGCTATACCAGGATGTGTCATCTCGAATGGATCTAAGATTAAATTCAACTCATCTTCTGTCAGAACACCATATTTCAGACATAATTCCCTGACAGGTACTCCACTTTTAATAGCTTCTGAAGCAATTTGCGCAGCTCGTTCATATCCAATATGCGGATTGACTGCTGTAATTACACCAACACTCTTTTCTACATATTCTTTTAATCTTTCTTCGTTTGCTGCAATGCCTCTTACACAATGATCTGTAAACGTACGGAATGCATTATTCATCACACTAATGGATTGTAGTAAATTAAATACCAAAACAGGCTCCATGACATTTAACTCCAACTGCCCCGCTTCAGAAGCAAGACCAATGGTGTGGTCATTTCCTATAACCTGGAATGCAACCTGATTAATAAGTTCAGGCATAACCGGGTTAACTTTACCAGGCATAATGGAAGAACCTGGTTGTCTAGCTGGTAATGAAATTTCACCTAGTCCCGCTCTTGGACCAGATGCCATTAGACGTAGATCATTTGCAATTTTTGACATATTCATCATACAAATTTTTAATGCAGAAGATACTTCAGTGTAAGCATCTGTGTTTTGCGTAGCATCAACAAGGTGTTCCGCACCGGTTAAAGGCAAACCACTAATATCTGCAAGATAGTTTATCACCATTTCAATATAATGAGGTTCTGCATTTAGTCCGGTTCCTACGGCCGTTGCCCCCATGTTTAGTTCATACAAATGCTGACGGGATTGTTTAATACGTTTGATATCACGTGCGATAACACGGCTGTATGCCTCAAACTCCTGCCCTAGTCTAATCGGTACCGCATCCTGTAGATGGGTGCGCCCCATCTTAATGACATCGCTAAACTCCATCGCCTTCTGCCGGAATACATGTTGCATTTCATCCATTGTTAGTAATAATTTTTCCAATAAGTTAAGTGTCGCGATATGAATAGCAGAAGGAAATGCATCATTGGTTGATTGTGACATATTAACATGTGTATTTGGGCTGCAAATGGAGTAATCTCCTTTTTCTTTCCCAAGTATTTCGATAGCGCGATTAGCAATCACTTCGTTTATATTCATATTAATCGAAGTTCCCGCTCCACCTTGGATTGGGTCGACAATAATTTGATCATGCCATTGCCCTTCGATTAATTCACTTGCTCCCTGAACTATTGCATTGCCGACTTCAGAATAAAGGCGCTTATCGTTCATATTAGCAAGGGCTGCGGATTTCTTCACAATGGCCATTGCTTTAATTAATTCTTCATGAATTCGGTACCCTGTGATTGGAAAGTTCTCAACAGCCCGTAACGTTTGAATTCCGTAATATGCATCTATTGGAACCTCTTTTTCTCCTAAAAAATCTTTTTCAATACGTGTTTTGCTCATTGTGAATGCCATGTTTATCCCCCGATTTTCGGATTATATCAATCTTTTTATCAATTATTAATAATGGTCTCCGAGGCTATTATAGAACTTATATAGAAAAAATCAAGATGCTAGAGTAAAAAGGAGGATTATTTGGGTTCACTTTACGTTATGGAATGAATTTTTAGGCTTATTAACACGGTCATTGGCGTTCAAATTTTAGACCTAATGGAATTATTTCCTATTTAAGATAAAAATTGCACCCCCATACCCCAATACACACCAAATTAGTAAATTAATATAATTTCCCATCGAAGCATCAAAAGTCGAAGCCGCTAACGAAGCACGCATTACTTCTGCCATGGAATAGATTGGTAGAATCTCATGAACTGCTTGTAGCCATTCTGGCAGTCTGTCCATGGGAAAATTGACTGGTGAAAACATGAGAGCCCCGAAAACAATCACTTGTGATAAGGCTAAGGAAGTTGTTGGTGACAATAGATACGAGAACCCATATCCTACTCCAATGGAGGTCAAGGCTATCATAAGAAGAGCAGGAACTACTGTCCAGGACACATCATATCCAGGACTAAACATAAGATGCGCAACTACAGAAGCAACTACAATGCCTGGGATGGTGATCAATAACCATATCGATGTATCAGCACCTAGAATAGTCGAACGCTTAACAGGCCATGTTCGCATAAATTCCATATACCCATCTGATTTAGATGTCCCAACCTGTTGGGGCAGAATAACCAATCCTGTAAAAATTAATATTATTGTTGGAGCACCAGTTGCTAAAAAGAGGATGGATTGTTTATCAGGAGTAGGTATTAGATAGGTAAAACCAATTACAATCCCTATGGATATCAGGATTTGAATCAACGCCATAAAGACAAGAAAGCCAGCACTTCGCAAAAATTGCATCTGAAAAACATACTTGAACTCACTTAAAATACTCATGAGGAAACCACCACCTTATTAGAAGTTAATTCAATATAAGCATCCTCTATGGTTGTTGGGGATAAGGAATAATCGACTACATTCCCCATGTTTACTTCTCCACTAGCCCATTCAATTGCAGATGATACATGGGATGATTCAACTTGGAAAATCCATCGCATTCCATTCTGATGTGAAGTAAGCGCCCATTCTGGAACAACCAACTTCTCCGTTTTATTTACATTCAGTTCCATTCGCATTTGATTGTTCACGGAACTCTTTATCTCTGATGGGGTACCTTGTTTTACAATTTTTCCCTTATGAACGATTGCCACTCGGTCCACAGCCTTCTCTGCCTCTAGGACATTATGGGTCACTAAAATTACCGAAGTACCAACCTTTGTTAAGTTACGAATAACTTCCCAAAGATAGCGCCTCCTCACCGGATCGACATCATTTGTTGGTTCATCCAGAATTACCAACTGACCTGGAACAATAACCGCCATACAAAAAGCAGCTAGCCTCCGTGCACCCCCTGAGAGTTTCTCCCCTTCCTTATCTGCCCACTCCCCCATTCCCAGTGATTCAAATAGCATATCCAGCCGCTTCGGGTCATAGTTTTTTCCTGCACGCATCTTCCCCATAATGGATACTGCTTGCCTAGGAGTCAAAAACCCAAGTGGGACTTGAGACTGTGGTTGAACAGAACAAATGGACCGTGCACGTTCAGGATATTCCTTAACTGATTTACCAAGTAAATTGATTTCCCCGTGATCCGGCGTGATTAACCCTACAATTTGATTAACCAATGTTGTTTTTCCAGCTCCATTTTGACCAAGTAGTCCGAATATCTCACCCTCGTTAATATGAAAAGTGATGTTGTCATTAGCAATTACGTTTGTTTTGCCCTTTCCACGGAAGTTCTTTGTCACATTCTTTACATCAAGTACCATTACTTTGCCTCCTTATGCGCTTCAGATACGCGCTGTAAAAATCCAACAACCTCTTTATCCATTGGGTAAAAAGCAATACCTTCCTGCAAGTCTTGTAGGGGTTCCCATAAATCTTCCATAAACTCCTCGTCACCTTCAAACATCTTTTCTGCTTGGTTCAACCAACGCTGTGCAAGCTCCAGTGCCTGTTCTGACCTCGGGTCAATATGGATGTGTCTTTTAATATCATAAATAGCCTCCATCCATTTATGAATGTCTTCTTCTGTCATTTTTGCATTGATATCTGCCAACTTTTGAATTTCTTCCATATTAAGGTGATGATTGTATTCCTGAAAGACTTCTTCTGGATCTTGATGATAAAATTGAATGACACGGTAAATAATGGGCCAATTGACTTCTTCCTCAAATTCAATAGAATAGGATACACCCAGTAGCGCTTGCTCCAACATCTTCAATCTCTCTTGCTCACGCTTTACCATATCTAATTGTTGTTGAATAGACTCTTGCCAATTTAATGCTTTAGTTCCTAATATCTCTTTGATTTTGTCTAATGAAAAGCCCATATACTTTAATGCTAAGACACGTTCGAGCTGCATAACATCATCCTCACTATATAAACGGTGCCCTCCTTCTGTTTTGGATGATGGATTAAGTAAGCCGATTTCATCGTAATAATCTAACGTCCTGACAGTCACTCCTGTGTTTTTAGACAATTTTCCGATTGTGTACACTTTCCTCACTCCTTCATCATTTCCATTAGTATAAAACAACACGTAACGTGTTGTTCAATAGATAAATGCAAAAAAGTTAGATTTTTTAAAATTGATTTATTAATACTACAGTTTGTTGCCATTGGTACTGCGCGATAACTACTATTGTTTTTTCCATATTTAAAATAGAGTAGTGAAGCGCTATGTTACCGCTCCGGCAGAATACTCCGCTTTCCGCGGGCACGGCCTCAGCCTCCTCGCGGACAAACCACCGCTGCGGGGTCTTCGGACACGTGCTATTCCCGCAGGAGTCTACGTATTCTACCTGCGCTAGTTTGGATTTTCTAATTAAAGCTAGTTTTTAGATTATATTTTTGGAAATCACATGTTTTCGTATAATTCATTCTATACTAGCGTAGGAAATACACGGAGACTCCTGCGGGAGGATAGGCATAGGTGAAAACCCCGCAGTACGTAAGAGCGAAGAGGCTCACCTACCGCCAAGCGGTAAAGAAGACACTCCGAGGTCTTTTCGAGCAGATGTCGCCCCTGTGCTGGAAGTGAAAGCGGAGTATATTTCCGTAGCGGGAAAGGTGCTTAGACATAAATATTAAGTTACCGCACAGTTTCTATCTACTATTTATTATTTTAAGTAAATTACAAAAAATGATTGACAGAGTTATTTTTATCTGATAAATTACGTTTAATATATAAATCGATGACGAGAGCAGTAAGTTAGGAGACCTGATCCAAAGAGAGCCGTTGCTTGGTGAAAGACGGTGTTCAGACCCTATCCGAAAATCATCTCTGAGATGCAAAGCCGAAAACTAGTAAGCTTTGACGGGTTGTCCGCCGTTACAACGGAACACGTATGATAGTACGTTGACTGAGATCTGCAGTTTTTTATTTTCTACTGTGGAATTAGGGTGGTAACGCGAGCGCAAACTCGCCCCTTTTTTAAGGGGCGAGTTTTTTTATTTTACATAACAAAAAGGAGAGATACTTATGCGCAAATTTGATTCACTTTTTATCGGTCTAATGTTATTTTCCATGTTTTTTGGAGCTGGGAATCTAATTTTTCCACCATTCTTAGGTGCTCAGTCTGGAACATCATTTTGGTTAGCGATGGCTGGCTTTGTACTTACTGCTGTGGGACTGCCGTTAATTGTTCTATTTGCTATAGCCCGTGTAAAGGGTGGCATTCAAGCAATTGGAAACCGAGTGCATCCTGTGTTTAGTACCATCTTTATGGTTGTTGTCTATCTTTCTATCGGACCGTTTTTAGCCATCCCGAGAAACGCGAATGTAGCCTTTGAAATGGGGGTAATGCCATTTGTTAACGGTTCTCCGAATACGACGCTTGTTTTATTGCTATTTTCCGTTGTATTCTTTTTACTTGTTTATCTAATTAGCTTAAATCCTACCAATTTGGAAAGATATCTCGGGCGTTTTATCACCCCAATCTTGCTCGTTGCAATGGTCATTCTTTGTGTAGTTGGTTTCCTCAAACTAGATGGAAACTTCCAGGCACCGGCTGGAGAATATGAATCTGGAGCGTTCTTTAAAGGATTTTTAGAGGGGTATAACACGATGGATGCCTTAGCAGCGCTTGCCTTTGGAATCGTAATATTAACTGCAATTCGTCAGCGTGGGGTTTCTGATGAAAAGCGATTAAAAGGGTACATGTTAAAAGCAGCTCTAATCGCTGGGACACTACTCGCTGCAGTCTACGTATCTCTTGGTATTGTTGGCGCAAAAATGGCTACCAAAGGTGATTTTGTAAATGGTACACAAATTCTTTCAGCTGTATCTTCTAATTTATTTGGACAAAGTGGTACGGTATTAATAGGCTTAATATTTACACTTGCTTGTTTTACGACCGTTGTTGGATTAACATCCGCTTGTGGACAATACTTTTCCAATCTTATTCCGAAAGCAACTTATAAAACCGTTGTCTTAGTCACGACACTTATTGGTTTTACACTTACTAATATGGGTCTAGCTCAAATCCTAAAAATCTCAGTCCCGTTCTTAACAACAGCTTATCCGTTAACCATTGTCTTAATCGTACTAACCTTCTTCCATAATCTTTTTAAAAGTTTGCGAATTGTCTATGTAAGTGCACTATCATTTGCAGGTGTATTTGCAGTGATTAGTGGGTTAAACGCCTTTGGTTTAAAATTGGGACCGGTAGAAGTTTTACGCTCTTCATTACCCCTAGCCGCAGTTGGGTTAGAATGGGTTGTCCCAGCACTAATTGGTACGTTAGTCGGAGTCATGGTAGCAAAGTTCGGTAAAAAACCGGAGCCAATCCAGAGTGAAAAACTAGTAAACTAACACGTGGAGTGCATTAAATAGAACAAAACAGGAGAGCCGATTAAGTTCTACCCAATCAGTTCCCCTGTTCTTTTTTTCCAATTTATCATGTAAACTTTATCAATCTATAAGTCTTTAATCTTTATAAACTAAAACTCAAAAATTGCCGTTTTCCCTTTAGAAAGATCTGTTGCATCTTGAGCTTTAATTGGTCCAAACTCGATTTCAAAAGATTTATCCTTCCAAATCTTTTCATATTGCTCTTTGTCCAATACGTAGATTTGTAGATACTCACCAGACTCTCCTGCATCGATTAGGTCATCATAGCTATAATCTAGTAACATCCCTTGATCGAACATGTACTGAGCACCATCATTAACAGTAAGCGTAGAGCTCATGGATGATAATCCAATAGCATCAGATCCTTTGTTATCAAGGTTGAACTTAACGGTTAAGAGTACAATTCCATTCGTCCAATCTGTAAAACGTGGAGCTTCTACTTCATTCGGAGTAAATTCTGTAAACTGATATCCGTCTAACGTAACGGTAACATCACCTAATTGTTCACTTTTACCGATACCTGACTCTTCCTTCAGCATTTTCTTTTCACCCATATCATCTACTGTAACCTTATCCTTATAAAAAGCCTCATTAGCTGCAACTTTTTCCGCACCAGCTTCATTTAAACTCAATGTAAACTGGCCATCTGACCCAATTGGGTTTCCAAAGTCGCCCTTAACCGCTTGGGCTGCAGGAACATCTACCGCTACAGTTGATACTTCCAATGCTGTTTTTAGGTGTGTTTTACCAAACGGGTATGTGTAGTAACCTGTTACAGATTCACCAGCTTTAAGCACGTAATCATTTGATGGTGATAATTTTACTGGTAATTGATCTTCTTCAGGTAGTAAATCTCTATAGTTATTATAATCCTTCTCTGCACCTGTGAATGACAAATAGAAAGCAGGCATATAATAAACATCCTTGTCCAATTCATTTGTCACCGTATATTGTGCAACAATGACACCACCATTAGTCTCATCATTAAAAGGAATACTAAAATCTGTATGGAAATCATTTAACTCAACTAGGGTGTAGGCATCTAAAGATACCGTCACACCATCCATATTATGTACCTGTGGTTCCTTGTTCTCATAGAGAACCTTTGCTGTTCCTTGTGTTTCGTTTTCCATATACGTAATTAATTCTGAAAAATCACTTGCATTCGTTTCTACAGCTTCTTCTGTTTTTTCTACCTCTTCTGTCTCCGATTCTTCCTGTTCTTCTTCCTTCTCTACTTCTTCATTTTTCTCTTCTGAGACATTTTCTTTCTCATCTGCCTTTGCTTCTTCCTTATCATTTCCGCAACCACTAACAATCAGTACTGCTAGCATCATGGTGACAAGAAGCATCCATATTCTGCCCAATATTTCCCAACCTCCATTATTACAAACTGGTAACATTCTAACACAATATTTTTACTTGTAATATAAGGATAAAGTAGTGATTATGAGGACAAAGGACGATAAAACCATGGCTGTAGTCGTGCTACTTTAGGCTTATACAAGGATTGGATCTCACAAATTATAAAGTAGTTTCATTAAATTTAGAAGGTCTTAATTTGTTCTACAAATTTCCTAGCCGCACGTGATAATGGCACATGTTTTAAATAGCATATACCGATACTCCTTTTGGGAATCTCCTCTTCTAATCGAACCTCGTAAAGATCCCCTCTCTCCAAGTACTCCTTGGCAAACTCTTTAATTACACACGAAATACCTAAGTTTATTTTGGTGAATTCCAGGACCAAGTCATAGGACCCGAGCTCAAATACAGGTGATACATGATATCCCCTTTCTTTCAGGAAATTCTCCACAAACATACGTGAATTTGATTTCCTCTCTAAGAAAATCAATGGAAGTTTCATTAAATGATTTAAACTTATTGGTGTTTCCGCGATTTCTTTATACTTCTCTCCACAGACAAACGTATCTTGGATTTCTTTACATGGTATTACTTGGAGTTGGTCGTCCTCTACTGGTAAATTACATATCCCTACCTCTGCTTTACCGGATTTTATCAACTTGATGATTTCAGATGTGGTTCTATTTAAGATATTTAACGTAATCCCTGGGTATGCTTGATGAAACTCCTCTAAATAGGGCAATAAAAAGTAACGAGAAATGGTATCCCCAACCCCAATACGTAATTGTCCCGTTTGTAATGTTTTAAACTCTGAAAGTTTATCTTCTGCAACTTGAATCATTCCCAGTGCTGTTGTTACATGTTCATGTAATAGTTTACCTTCAACAGTTAATTCAACGCCCCTCGATGTTCGGTTGAACAATTGTATATCTAATTCCTTCTCCAGTCTTGAGATTGCTTGACTTACTGCAGGTTGTGTCATATATAGTTCGATTGCTGCCTTGGAAAAACTTTTATTCTTGCTTACTGCATTAAATATACGATATAAATCCAATTTCCCAACCATATAATCACTCCTTATATCAGATATTATAAATATTAATTTTACTTATAGCAATGAACGAGGTATAGTAACAAAGGGTTCAATAAATAATACCCATTAGGAAGTATACTCTTATTTGAGGAGAGATAATGTTGGAAAGATTAGTTGGAACAGTCGTACGCGGACTACGCGGACCAATCATTAATACTGGAGATAATATTGAAGAAATAGTAGTAAATACGGTATTACATACAGCAGAAAAGGAAGGCTATTCCATTGAGGATCGCGATATTGTAACCATAACAGAATCAGTTGTCGCTCGTGCACAAGGAAACTACGCATCCATTGATGATATTGCAACAGATGTAAAAGCAAAGTTCGGTGAAGATACTGTTGGTGTCATTTTCCCAATCCTTAGTCGTAACCGCTTTTCAAACATATTAAAAGGTATTGCAAGAGGGACAAAGCGTATTGTCCTAATGTTAAGCTACCCATCTGATGAAGTGGGTAATCATTTAGTTGACATTGATGAGCTTGATATAAAAGGAATTAATCCATGGACTGATGTATTGTCAGAAGCTGACTTCCGTAAGCATTTCGGTCATAAAACACATCCATTTACAGGTGTGGATTATATCGAATACTATAAAGAATTAATTGAAGCAGAAGGTGCTACTTGTGAAGTTATCTTCTCCAATAATGCAAAAACCATTTTGGACTATACAAAGAATGTATTAACCTGTGATATTCACTCTCGATTCAGAACAAAGCGCATTCTGACCAGTAGTGGGGCAGAAAAAGTTTTCGGACTTGATGATATCCTTACAGAGTCCATCAATGGTAGTGGCTTTAACAAAGATTACGGTCTACTTGGATCCAATAAATCAACAGAAGAAAGCGTAAAATTATTCCCAAATGAATGCCAACCAATTGTGGATGGTATTCAAGCAAAATTAAAAGAAGTAACCGGAAAAACAGTTGAAGTGATGGTTTATGGTGATGGAGCTTTCAAAGATCCAGTCGGAAAAATCTGGGAACTAGCAGATCCAGTAGTATCACCCGCTTACACCGCAGGGCTTGAAGGTACTCCGAATGAAGTGAAGTTAAAATATTTAGCGGATAACAACTTTGCTCATCTTCGTGGAGAAGAGCTTAAAAAAGCCATTTCTGAATACATTCAGAATAAAAATGAAGACCTTGTTGGCGCAATGGAAGCACAGGGTACAACCCCCCGTAAATTAACAGATTTAATCGGTTCTTTATCCGATTTGACTTCTGGTAGTGGAGACAAGGGAACGCCGATGATTTATATTCAGGGGTACTTTGATAATTATACAAAATAAGAATTATGATGGCCTAGTTCACACATCGAACTAGGCCATTTCCATTTAGAAAAGTCCTTCTAGTCATTTAGCTAATACCTTTCTAAGTACTATACTGTTTGCAACAACTCCGATTAATCCGGTGATTAAGAATACATATGCTACAACCATAGAAGTTGGTGAAGATGATGATTCAGATAGGATTCTTAATAAACCAGCTGCAAATATTAACACACTACATATAAGCGTAATAACTATTCGAGCTTTATTTTCCACTTTTACATTCTCTCCTATTCAGGTAATCTATTTATATATAACCTACTATATTTTATGGGTGCTATATTCAAAAGGTTTAACTTATATTAAACTCTTGAATGTACTTCCCTTCTTCAAAACGTTCTATAAATTTGCCATTCGTAATGTCATTTATCAACCCTTGCCAAAAAGCATGTGCTGGCCTGTTATTTTCAATTTGAGTAATTTCCCAATTACCAGGAAACATTGAAAACAATTCTTTGGCAATCTTCTTACCGTAGCCCTTACCACGATATTTAGCCATAATAAAAAACTCTTCTATTGTGTTTGGGCTTGTTTCTATTGCGCTTTCCACAAGTGCAAATCCAATTAATTCAGTTTCTTCCTTAACGAAATAAGCATGGAAGTTATTCTGTATCCAATATTTTTCTAAATTAAATGGCTTGTATGCACCATTATGTTCCACTCTTATACTAGGAATGTATTTACTGAATTCATATATATAAAACTGAATAAGATTATGTAATACTTCCTCTTCAATTGCCTCTACCTTTTGCAAATATGGCATCCTATCTATCTCCTCTTATCTTTAGAGCTTGTCCTACTCCCCTAACTTATTTGTATATTTCAATTTATCGGATACTGCTGAAGCCCCACTTGGAATATTCTGCTCATACTAACATACTTATGTCTATTAGAATTTTATTATCTCTAAATACAGCCCCACGTACATCTATCTTTGGGGTTTGGTAACCTGTATCATGAGTAAATAAATCCTTAACAACTTGCATTTCCAATCCAGAATGTTCTTTTATAATCTCTGCACTTATGTTTCGCAGTTCTTCATACCGTTCGATGTCATAAACATCTTTTGTAAAGGTTAATCCTGCTTGTGATAATGATTGAATCCTTCTCGCCCATTCTAGCCATTTTTAACTCATAAGGAACACCCACTTTTTATAAATCAATAAACTCTTAATTATTAGAAGAAGAAAGATCCAGACTAATTAGATTTAGAATCACTTTAATCAAATGAAAACTCATATCCTATATAATTAAATACATTGGTTAACCCTATGTTTTCCGCAATTGCAATAGAAGGCTTATTACCTTCCATACAGTCCCAATACGGTACACGATCATTCTCCAAACAATCTTTGACATACATATGGGCTAACTTTTGCGCTAGTTTTTTCCCACGATGAGCCTCTTCCGTTTCAATATTTATACAATGTACATTCTCAACCACGAAACCTGAAAAGCAAATACTAATAATTTCTTTGTTGTGTACCATACAATAACCAATTCCATTACTCATAAAATCATCAGGGGAAGACCAATACTCTAAAATTTGGGCGTGTAAGAATGTAATATTATTAATTTCGTTTTTAGTATTTTCATAGAGAGCTTTATCGATTTCCATAACTCTATACCCTTGTTCTATGACAGGTTCATTCTTAGCTTTATAGCCCTCATCTGGTAGCATATACACTTTCTGATTCCAGCTTCCTAATTTACGATGTTCAAATATCTTCTCTATAACCTTATTCCATTTTGCGTGATTACCAATTGCTTCGAACCAATTTAATCCGACCTTTTTTGCATCTGGTATGATCACGGTATCAATGAAATGATTAATTTGGCTATTAAACGACTCATTTTCTTCATTTCCAATAAAGAGAAATCCATCATTATTACCTAACCAAACTAGTCCAGAATTAGGAGAAGTGATATTATCAACAAAGATACGACCTGGATTAATACCTTCTACTACTGCTTTAACTTCTAATTGACCATGCTGATTTATTAAACTTTTGCATCTATAAAACTCGTTCTTATTTAGTTCAGAAATCATAGAATACCCCTTTCCAATTCCAGCTGTTTCAACCAATTTATAACCACCTTCATCTCCAACATCCCACAACTTTTTAGATTCAAGTCTAATAAATTATAGGACCTAATAATATAAATATAAATCCCATTCTCCCTATCTGGATAATGGGCTAATAGCTTTTCTTATACATTGTTCGGTTATCTTCCAAGGTGAAGTATTCCATGCTTTGTCGCCAACCTAAAATAGACCACACTGAAGCTTAACTTGGTTGGAATCTTATTCAAGAGGAAACTTAAGTTGTTGTTATAGAGGAAGTCGCTGCATTAGCTTCATCATCCTTCACACAATCAATGGCGACCACAACCGCTATAACGATAGTCTCCATCGCTTCATCAAATACCTGAACCTTATAGCTATCACCCCAAGTGAACCATTCCTTACTCACCTTCCCAACGACTTCACCGTGCTGTAAAACTTGAAAGTCCATATCCCACCAATTACCTTGTACTTCTATTCCAACAGCATCAATCGTATAACGAGCTTTTAAAAAGGAAAACTCCTTCTTAATGGTTAACACTTCTTGGCCATTTACCTCAACCAAAAACTTCGGTAAAAAGCTAAATACCTTTTTCGTGATAAAAGCAACTTCTTCTCTTGTTGTATTCATTATGGAGAATGTCTTAGGGACCTTCAAAAAGCTACCCTCTACGAAATAAACATCGTTCTCCGTTTGATCCTTCACAGTAAATTTTTCACTTAGACTGAATACCTTTTGTTTAATATAAAGTTGTTTCATCGTATGCCACCTTTCATTTCATAAGCTAAGATTATACTATTTCATCAAGAATATTTCCCCGTTTTCATCAAATGCGCGTTTAAAATCAAATGCATAGGCAGTGGAACCATGCTGAATATAATAGTTATATCGCTTAAATGCCTCCTGCCATGAGACATCCTTTACCTTATCGACCCACCAAATTACATAGGACTGGCGTTTCTCTGGATATGGCTCGATCCATTTGCTTTTATCCCGTAAGGCTTGCGAATGCTGTTCGGAATAGGTAAAGCGATATAAGGATGGAAGGCTATTCCATACGGTTAGTGTAAGAATGGGAGGACCATTACCCTTTACAGCATCTTCAGGAAAAGGAACTCGGTTAGGAGAAAATACCTCAATAAGACCTGAATTATTTGCCTGACGATATACATTTTTTCCCACATGGTAAAATTCACGTGAGGCAGGGTGTTCAATAGGGTGATTCAGCCTACCGACAGTATAGATTGAAACATATGCCATAATTAGCCTCCCTAATCTTTTTTAAACAAAGTATGAAAATTCTTTTTCCATTTTCCTGGTGCCGTGGAACAAGTGGGATTCTGATCCTTCTAAGATAAATATTTCTATTTAGATACTAACATAATATTCCGAAAACGGGATAATAATTTTACCTACCCAAATGGTGTCCCTTTGATGGTGAACAGGTTGTTTGCTCACTTTACGTTTTAATTTATCATAATGATAATAATCAGGTAATTAATTCTAGAAGATTCCCCACATGGCCGCAATTCCAAAGAATGAGTCCTCAATGGAGGGCCCTTACCATCTTTCCACACACCCCTTCGCCCCTCCTAGCATTATCTCAATCCTGATCAATTCCCATCCCAATACTTCAATCTACCTATCTATGTAGAATTGCTGCTACCTATGTACTCGTGATTTTCCTTTCTAACATTTACTGAGTTCGCCATGATTTTACTTATATCTTTAGGAC
Source organism: Paucisalibacillus algeriensis (assembly GCF_000577245.1). Taxonomy (GTDB): domain Bacteria; phylum Bacillota; class Bacilli; order Bacillales; family Amphibacillaceae; genus Ornithinibacillus. The sequence goes on along the minus strand of NZ_CBYO010000020.1, from coordinate 231,568 downwards.
CATCATGAATGATTCCCACCTCTAATAGAATATAAATACGATGGTAATGTATGTATTATCTATTGGAGGTGGAGATGTGTATTTTCTGAGACCTATTTCGGAAGAGGTTCGTTTATTTCAAGTTACATTCCATAACTATAAGCGAACAAAAAAGCTCCTATTAGTTTCTATTTTTGCTTGCTTTGCTGCTATTTTCCAGGCTACTGGTGGCTATTTACCTGGGATAGGTTATTTCATAAGTCCACTTGCAACTGGACCTATTCTGTTGTGTTCCATGTTTTCCATTCCGGTTGGCTTCATGTCCTACATTCTAACTATAACGTTGTTATTCGTCCTTCAGCCAACGGAACTTATTATATTCCCCTTTACAACAGGATTATTAGGACTTGGCATTGGAGCATCCTTTCACTTTTTTAGGAAAAGGATAAGTATTATCGCTGCAGGCTCCGTCCTTTTAACGATTGGAATTATAAGTTTGCTGTTTATTTTTCGCTTTCCGATTTTAGGTCCTGTCGGCTCTGATTCCTTTTCAATTCATACAACGGGAGGTATCTTCCTATTTACTTTCCTTTATAGCTGGTTATGGGTTGAAATGGCTTTACTCATTTTAAAACGAATAAAAATCATTATCATCGAATAATCCTACCAATCAATCAGTCTAGGGGACTATCTCGAAAAGGGTACCTTGATTAAAATCTGTCACGTTTATAGAGCCATATACCCCTAAATATAATCGGCTTTGATTCCAATTCGTTCCTAAACTAACATAATAAGCGGACCCAGCCCCAAAGTCATAGTCCACTTGAATTTCATGAAAATCATTATGTTGGCCATTTGATCTCACGGTGGTATATCCTAAAGCTCCTCGAACCTGTGGTTGGGATTCCTTCTTAGCCCCATCAGTAAACACAACGCTGCCAGATAAACCTGGGATTTCATTTCCCATATAGGCTTGAACACCTGTAAGGGCAGTACCCGCAAACTTATCAGGTCTGGCATCTTGATGAAAATAACTCGTTAATGGCTGAAGACGGTTCCCTGAAAGCGCCACTGCCTCTTTGTAATAAGCGATTGTTTTCTCATCCAAATCCGACTGATTCTCGCAGTCTCTTATAATTGGAGTAGGAAAAGCACCTTCCCATCCTCGCCAACCCAGATTAATCAATCCTTCTTGTTTCAGATTAGAACTTCCGGAAGTGGCTTGTAGAAGCTGCGTTACTGGTACTGACTTATAATTTTTGAAAGAAAAGATGGACTCTACCAAGTCTTGACCAACATTCCCAACATATTTTATATATTGATTATTAACCCTTTGAAAGGAGATGCCCGGTATATTGCGAACGCCTTTGACTATTACGGTGAGGGTTTCTTGTATGGTTTTGGGGAGTTCATTAAAACGTGTAACAATAGGAGGATTATGGAAAGTTATATTTCTATTCACATCAATTTCAATTATCTTTCCAGCAATCTCCATATTATCCTGTGCTAGGTTATATGGGTCATAACCCGATCCACCATCTCCAGTAGTTAATACAAGTCTCCCGGTTTCCGGTGAAAAGTTTAGGCTATTTACACCATTATGATTAGCAAATGGTCTTCTTAAGTTAAGCAATGTCCGACGCCTTTGTGGTCCGCCATTAGAAGGTACAACCCATTCCTCAACTGTATCAATATGATCATATTGCGTCTCTCTATTTTCCCAACTTAGATTTAATGTACTAGGATCGCATGGGTTAGGCTGAAAAGGTTCAGCAAGAGCACCTGGACCTTGTGATCCAGCTACAGAGTAATGTAGGTAAAACAAGCCGTTGTAATAAAATTCCGGATGAAATGCCAGCCCCAATAATCCCCTCTCGTCATATCCACCATTAGTGCCTAGTTCTATGATGCGATTGCGTATATCTAAGAAAGTTCTAATCTCTCCATTTCCAATGTGAAAAATCTCCCCGACCTGGGTTGCAATAACTATTCTTTCCATGAAGTCACCCGGTAAGATCGTTGTTTTGATCACCGTAGGTATATTTAACCTGCTAACTAATGGACGTAAACGAACCGTAACTTTTTCCAATTAATTTGACCTCCTTCTTATCGTTTTCTTTTATAAGAATATGATTAGAAGGGACCTATAAGTACTCAATCATGACTACAAAAAATGGGGACAGGTGCCTCCGCTTAATGAGCCAGAGGACTTGACCCATGGCTCAGTTTTCTTTAATTGGGGATAATAGTAAGGAAGGAGGGCAATGGATTATGGACCCCATTATCTATGTATTGCTTACCATAGCTTACGTAATTCTTTTTCTGCTCGGCATCCGTACAGCTATGCAACATAGTTGGTATAGCATCGGAAATATACTACTAATTGTTATTCTAGCTCTAACCTATGATAACGGAATCTTAGCACTTGGAAAATACATAGGAGAAGGGGAGTTACTTCGAGGGCTCAATGAAGCTCGATATTGGTTGCATGCCCTTGTTACCCCTTTACTCATTCTGTTGGCCTGGCACTTTTTAATAAACGCAAATGTACAATGGGCGAAACGAAAACTCGTTCTAGGGCTTGTACTAGCATTTACATTAGGCTTGATAATTATAGAGATAATTACAGTTACTTGGGATATCACCTTAAAACCTACTTGGGTTTATGATGTCTTAAGCTATAAAAAAGTCGGTGATGCATATCCTATCATGATCATAGGAGTATCAATTACATTATTAATTACGTCCATTTTGGTTTGGTGGAAGCAAAAATGGCCATGGTATTTTACGGGCGTTTTACTGATGGGTATTGTACCTATGATTCATATTTTTCATACAGGTGCGTTAAGTAATATAGGTGAATTTATTTTAATTGTAGCTCTTCTTACTACGAGAGCTTATCAGGGTAAAAGAAAAAACAGTTAAAAAGCATCTTCCATCGTTAAAGATGTAAGATGCTTTTTTACATTCCAACATTTTTACTAGATTGTTAAAACATACCATTTTCATTAAGGGAATCTTCTGGTATAGATTGACCTACATCCCATAGTTCAACAATTTGTTCATCTTGGAAACGGAAGATATGGACAACAGCGACCCCAAGATCCTCAGGATTCTGCTTCACATGAGAGTAAATCGTAACAATCTCTTTCTCCTCGATAGCGATCTTGACCTCAAGAACTTTATGAGGATTATTGGCTGCATCCTCCTCCATCGCTAGCATGAGTGCTTCTCTATCACCAGGAAAAAATGGATTGTGGTGAAAAAAATTAGGTCCTATATAACGTTGATATGCTTCATGAACGTTCCCCGAAGCTACAAGTTTTAGAAATGATATAGCTTTCTCTTTTTGGGTGAGGCTCGTGTAAACTTTTTGATCGGTATTCATTTTAACCATCCTCTCATGTCAATTTCAGGGGTCATTCTGGTTTAAAATTATTTTATACATTTCGTGTCAATGTTTATGCACTTATAGTTAATTGTAAGTTAAGTTGAAAATTACTAAGATGTCACTTCTAATATATTTCCATCTGGGTCTATAATATGGAATACGGATTGCTCAAAACTTCTTCTTATTTTAAAATTTTGTGATTCTAATAGTCGATAATAAAAAAATATTTTCATAGGGTTCGATTCTTGTATTGCTCTTGTTAATGCTAAAATAATCTCTTGATTAGGAATAAGAACCTTCCTATCCATATCATTGATTGATTTAAGTTTCTTCCTAGAACGATGAAGTGCAGTCTTAATTGATTCATTACTTACCCTTAACATTGCTGCTATTTCTTTTGAAGAATACCCGAATACATCCTTCAAGGTAATAAGCATAGATTGTTTTAAAGGTAAGGTGGTAAGTAAGATTTCAATTAAACTATAATATTCTATAGAATCACCATCCACACGATATAAGTCCTCATTAAAATGAATACTTTCTTTATTTTTTCTTTTCTCATCAATAAAAAGGTTTTTAGCCACAGTGCACAGAAAAGAGAATGTAAACTCTCTATTTGGCTCTGCATGTTTTAAGTTATAAACCTTTAGCATCGTTTCCTGTACTAAATCTTCAGCCAACCAAGGAGACCTTGATAACTTTAAACAATATTTATATAGTTTATTTATCTCATAGTCTAAATTTTCAAAAACCATACTTTGCACCTTTTACTTAATTTTTATTTTTATTTTTATGTAACTTTTACACCATTATATACGTTATACATAAGAATTTCATTTGAAGGAGGAAAATTATGTTTAAAATTGGCAGTATATTTATTCCAGTAACAGATATTGAAAAATCGATTGATTGGTATGAAAAGTTACTAGGTGTTAAAAAAATTGATAGATGGGAAGATGGTGCTGGCTTTTACTTTCCAACTGGTTCAGCACAATTAGCATTGGTAAAAGTCGTAGACCCACAGCCTACTGAGTTTATTATCAAGGGAGACCAGAAGAATTCCTATTTTAATTTCGTCGTTGATGATATTGAAACTGCACATCAACACTTTAAAAATAACGGTATACTAACTACCGATATCGATACTTTTGGTGACATGAAATTCTTTGACTTTTTTGATTTAGATGGTAACCCATTTAGTGTAGTGAATGAAGTTGAAGGTTCCCCTTTCCATTCGGAACAAGTAAGGGAAATGCAGAGAAATGATTTAAATGGTTAATGGATCTAACCTCTTTAATGAATACCCGACTAAATAAGTAGAATTAAAAATTATTTAGGGTCTGTTCTTCAGTGGAATTTGATTCTTCTGTAAAATAGTTGGTAGTTTTAGACTGCTGACAACCCTGAAATAAAAGGGTTTGTCAGCAGTTGTTATTATCTTTGTCTAAAAGCAGTAAAATTTCAAAGCCAATTTAATTACTTCCCTTTGCCCTATACATGGCATTGTCCGCTTCTCTAATCATAGTATCTAAATCTGCTTGTGCTACATCTGTTGTGTAGGACCATCCAATACTTGCTGAAACGTATATTTTTTGTTGATTCTTTTCCATTGGCTCTTTCAGTGCATGTTGAATTCGTTCTGCTATACTTCCTGGAACGGGTCGATTAATATTAGACAATAAAATTACAAATTCATCGCCACCTAATCGACAAAGTAAATCTGTCCCTCTAAGCACACCTTTTATCCTTGATACAACCATCTCCAATAATTGATCGCCGACTTCATGTCCATAGGTATCATTTACTCTTTTAAACCCATTTAGATCAATGAATAGCAGTGCAATAGATGAAATGTTTGTATCTTTAATAAGTTTGAACTTCTCCTTTAGTAATAACCTATTCGCCGCCCCTGTCAAAGGATCCCGATAAGCGATTTCCTGAAGCTTTCCGTTTGCAAGTCTTACCTTATGAATGAAAATTAATAGAAAGACTGTAATAAACAGGCCAAACAAGACCAGATAAACAAAATCTTCCTTTCCTACATTCGGAAAAATTTCATTATGAAGGTAGAAGAAAGAATAAAAAGTAAGAATAATGGAAGCCATACCCGCAAGCATTACTACACGCATATTTTGATAGATAGCACTTAATGGAAGACCTAACCACATAAATAGATAATTTACGAAATAAGGTGAATCAGTTAGCAGAAAATAGAAATAGATATACATAAAGCTTACCAATACATACATTGTAAGCGTTGGGTTTACTTTTTTATGAAGCAATAGTATGAGGGTTAAGCAAAATCCTGCAAACAAAAAAGCTGGCGGAAAGATACTTGATAATCCCTCTATGAAACTATTAATCGTTATATGAATGACATAAAAAACACTTGCTATACTTACTAATATTGCATTCCTTCGATGTATTAATTCATTATTAATCATAGCTGTTCCTTTTCCCATCTGTGAATGTACAATTAAAATAGTCTTACTTTTTATTTTATTATAACGTATGCTAGAATCATATTGTTTGTAAAGTTATAACAATTCATGGTAATTATATATTTTTAGTAGCACCAATTTCCTTCTTTGAAACCTCTTATGACTTTCAATCGTAAGATAATAAAACTTATCGAGTGATAATGGACCATACCGAAAAAAGAATGAGGGAGGATGTTTATGAGGAAGAAACCAAATAAAGCAAACGAAAAAAAGAACAAAATACGAGAAAGAATCATTTTTCGTTTTTTAATCATTGCTGTTATTACGGTATTAGTCGGAAGCATTTTTTTAGCTTACAATTTCTTTGTGGGCGATCTCTTTACAGCGTTTGTGCTAAACTTCATTGGGACCTCTTTTTTGTATACCGCCGCTTTAATCCTTTGTTCTTTTTTTCTATATCTTTGCTTTGTGATAACCATCTTTAATCCACAGAGGGTCAAAAAATCATCGGTCATTACATTCACATTTGTTGGAATCATTACGCTAATTATTACCATATTTCTAGTAAAATTTAGTGTTAGTGAAACAACAAAGGGGATTTCCGATTTAGCGGATTATTCCAATGGTGAATGGCAGGTCAAGGAATTGCTCGTTACGGATGTCTATAGAGGTGGATATCATACCGGACCTGGTGCACTGATTGATACCGAAGAAGGTGAAATGTCACTCCATTGGGAGAGTTTCCTAATATATGCAGGAGAGAAGTATCGATTCACTTATTTGGATGCAACCAATACGATTATTAAGGTTGAGAGACTAACAGATTAATCACTACTATACTTTATTGATTTAAGTCAATGACGATCTAGAATTTACCTTTTATACTAAGATTAAAAGTAAAAAAGGCAAGTTTATAAATGGGTAACTTTGTAAAAAATACTCCATTTCATAGAAAATATTTACGGGGAACATCTCCTTATCTGAGGAGAATGGTTCCCTTTTTGACTTCGATAAGAATATTATTAACTTTATCCTGTTGCTCTTCTTCGCTGAGGGTAGTGTATTTATTCATAATCTTAAACCGAATGCTATTCTTTTTTCACATTCACCTCTCATGGTTATAAAGTTCTTTCTGAACATTTTATAGGCCTATATTACTATTTATTTATGAATATTAAATCAATTATTTGCTATAGTCAATAATATTCCGACCCTTTTTAATTTCTTCACATCATACCACATTGATTCTCAATCGCTTTGACCGGAAATCACCCATTCTCTCTTTCTGAAAATTTTTTTCCATTCACCAGAATGCTTATTTATCAATATAGTATGCGTTTTCATATTAATGATATTTATTAGACAATTAAGAAAAGTATGTAGACAGGTTGTTTTCAACATGTTATAGTTATAAAAATTTATTATTATAACACCTAAAGAGGAGGTACTTTATGCTAAATAATCCGCTTGTCGCAACTGTAGTTATTTTTGCATTTATTGCATTGGGGGAATGGCTTTCTATTAAATCCAGAGCAAGGATCCCAATGCTACTCACTGCAATGGTAGGTTTCATGATTGTTGGTTGGACAGGCTTACTACCAGAGGACATCTTAGACAAGTCTCAATTTGCAGCATTAGGGGCAATTCTTATTGGACCCGCTATTTTACATATGGGTACCATGATTCCGTTTTCTTTGTTGAAAAGTCAAATCAAAGCAGTACTTATTTCTTTGGGTGGCTTACTTGTATCATGTATTTTAATTTTAACGTTTGTAACACTTATTTTTGACTACCCGACGGCTGTTGCGGGTGTTGGCCCGATCAGTGGTGGAATTATTGCGTTATTGGTTACATCAGAAAAGCTGGCTGAAATAGGCTTATCCAGTCTTATTGTCGTCCCAGCATTAGTTGTAGCATTTCAAGGTGTCCTCGGGATGCCGATAGCGCTGAATTTTATGAGGAGATACGCTTTAAAACTGCAAAAGGATATCGATAATGGCACCTTCGTACCGATGGCAACGGATGAAGAACTCAACGGTAAGTCATCGGAAGAATCCGAGTCGAATCCAGTTAAAGCTAGTATGACATTGAAATTATTCTTTGTTTTTGTTGGTGCTGCTATAGGGGTTGCGCTTGGAGAGGTAACGCCAATCCATTATAGTCTATGGTGTTTGGCTATCGGAATCGTCGGTCTTAAGCTTCGTCTATTTGAACCTAAAGTACTAGAAAAGTCGAACTCATTCTCCCTAACTATGATTGGCATTATCTTTGTAGTTATGGGAACGATGGCAGGAGTAACACCTCAAGATGCATTAAGCAACTTGCCAAGTGTTGTCACTATTCTAGTCATTGGGACGATTGGACTGTCTATCGGCGGATATATCACTTCAAAATTAGTAAAATGGCACCCTTATAAAGGTATGCCAGTTGCCCTAACGGCATTATTTGGATTTCCTGGAGACTATATTCTTTGTGAGGAAGTTTCCAGAAGTATCGGTCGAAATAAACAAGAGGAAAAATTGATTTTTAATGAGTTACTGGCACCAATGCTTATCGGTGGTTTTACAACGGTGACCATCGTATCGGTTATCATCGCCGGTGTTTTAGTACAGACACTGTAATTAAAGCGAATTAATACAAAACTACAATAAACCAAAATGGGGGAATAATCATGGGTAAACAACTAATTAAAAATGGACTATTAATTGATGGTAATGGCGGAGAAGCAAAGAAGGGCCAAGTTGTTGTCACAGAGGACGAGCGCATTGTATATGTCGGTCCGGAAACTGGCTACTCACCAACTGGGGATGAGGTTATTGTTGATGCAGCAGGCGGTACCGTTCTACCAGGGCTGATTGATACACATGTCCATATGATGATGGAATATGCACCACTTTCTGAGCGGCTCGCTACACCATTTTCATTCATGTATTACCAGGCTGCAAATTACCTAAAAAACACATTACATGCTGGTATTACGTCGGTTAGAGATGCACTTGGCACGGACCTTGGGGTAAAAAAAGCTGTGGAAGAGGGTTTGATTCCCGGTCCACGTTTACAACTTAGCATCAATGCCCTTACGATTACAGGAGGTCACGGTGATGGTTACACCGTATCAGGGAATACAGTGGATCTTTTACCTTCAGACTATCCGGGCATGCCAAGTGGAAAATGTGATGGTGTGGAAGAAGTCCGTAAAAAGACACGCGAAATGTTACGTGCCGGTGCAGAAGTCATTAAAGTACATGCCACTGGAGGCGTATTAAGTGCCACCGACCACCCGGAATTCACCCAGTTTTCACTAGAGGAATTAAAAGTAATTGTAGAAGAAGGGCGTTTCCGTAAAGGGGTAAAGGTCATGGCCCATGCTCAAGGAGCTGAAGGCATTAAAAATGCGATAAGAGCAGGAGTCCATTCCATCGAGCATGGTATCTTTTTAGATGATGAGGCCATCGAACTTATGCTAGAGAATGGGACATATTTGGTACCAACGTTATTAGCACCTGTTGCCGTATTAGAAAATGCCGCTGAAGTAGGAATGCCTGATAGTGCAGTAAAGAAATCCAGGGAAGTTATCGAGCAACATAAAGCAAGTTTCACCAAAGCCTATAAAGCCGGTGTAAAAATCGCGATGGGTACAGACGCTGGCGTTATGAAGCACGGTACCAATCTACGTGAACTTGGATTAATGAAAGATGCAGGCATGTCACCAATGGATACGATTGTCGCTTCCACCAAAACTGCAGCTGAATGTTTAGGTTGGGAAGATAAAGTTGGAACACTTGAACAGGGTAAACTTGCAGACATCGTAGTGGTAAAAGGAAATCCATTAGAGGATATTTACTCTCTTGCGGATAATGATAATATCCAAGTCGTTATAAAGAATGGAAGAGTGGAGAAGAACCTATTATAAAAAGCCACCCGTATTTTCTCGGTTCCGCTGTGAGGTCAAAACAAGAATAAACAATGCATTTAGCAAGTGAATTAGCATATTAATTCACTTGCTTTTTTATTGATATACATCGTTTTGTGCTTTTGACAATGAAAATAGTAAAGTTTTGGCAAAGCGACTATAACTGTTGTAATTGCTAAAATACTATACAAATTACCCTGGTATTTCCATTGTAAAAACCTATGTTTTTAGTTAAAGAAGAGATTAATAGCTTTTCTTGCACTAAACTGCCCAGATAGTTTAGTAATAGGTGCTACTCCCTTCTGGAAGTAAAGCACCCGAAGTTAAACAAGAAGAACTTTATACATTTATAAAGGTTTCCAATTAGTGTCTTTCATATCTGACTTTTTTGGACGTCTTACAAAATTTAAACTTTTTTTACCTTTTGCTCCAAATTTAATAAAATTTTGTTGTGCTTCTCTAAAGGAAACATAATTGGCACCTGTTTCATCAGGATATTTGTATTGGTAGCCATCATCTTCCCAAAAACAAATTTCACATATGTCATAGGTGTTTGGTGGTTCTTCATCTAATGTTTTATAACCACAGCAAGGACAAGTATATTTCACGATTTCACCTCGGTATTATGCTATAGAATTTACCATACAGCAGAAGATATTCAATAAGCATATGATAATATTTTCACATCACTAAAAAGCAATAATTATAAATTTGATGATAAAAAACCCATTATGGAAAGTACATTGGTGATATGGTTAGCAACCCTTATTGCGAATTATTGTACCTGTTAATTAGTAACTTCTTTATTGTTTAAAGAGAAGAACAAGTTGCTATTATAAACGGACAGAACTGTTCTTCTTTTATCATTCTGCTTTAGGTAGAAAAGCTCGACATTATGAAAATCCTACTATTGTGCAAAAGCACCTTTTACTTTGTATACACTATCTATTAAAAAAATCACCTCACCCCTAGTACTTCAAGTTTAGATGATTCAATAAATCTGTACATAGTCCCCTTCTTTGATTTGATTCTTTTCAAACCATCCAAGATTCACTTCAATTGCATATCGATAAGAAAGTTTCGGATCATAGGTCGGACATATATTCTCCTTACAAGGCTCCATATCTAGTATTTTCAGAATTACCCCATCTGAATCAAGAAAAGCAATAGATAAAGGAATTAATGTGTTTTTCATCGTGAAGCCACCATATCTTTTCCTTAAAAACACAAATAACATCCCCTCATTTTCGGGTAGTCTTTCAACAAACATTAAGCCCTTTTCCATTTTCCTTTGAGTATCTGCAATTTTTACGTTTAATCTAATTTCCCTATTCCCACTGCGTATCTTTATCATTTTTGTTTTTATTCTACTTTTCATGTTCAGTCACCTTCAAGCAATTTTATATGTAGGAAAGGAGCTTTAAGATAAAATAAAAACACTTTTAATACTTTTTCAATGGTTTTAAAACTAATTCTTTTTTTTCAGTAATCATAGCAACAATGTATAAGTTACGGTTTGTTTTTCTTTAACCATTCCACAATATGATCAAGTACATTTTCTGAAATGTGGTTTTGTGTAGAAAAAGGCAAATTATCCATGATTACTTTTATATTTTCTTCTATTTTATTTGCCTCCATTAGATGAACAAACTGTGGTTTAATTTGATTTAGAGCTTCATAATACCTTTTGTGTGGTTCTATAATTTCTAAGTGTTTCTCAAAGTTTCCTCTCTTCCTTGTTTTATCATTTTCTTTACGGTATATAAGTTTATGATGGCTAGTGTATAGATAAAAGTATTTATCCGGAAATTTTATCCTTCCTTTACTTATTTCTTTTCGATAAAACTCATAAATAAAATCTAGACTCTGGTTAAATATTTTGAAATCAAAACTCCAGTTGTAACTTAATGGCTGAAACAGATCACCGTCAAGAATTACAATATCATATTCACTTTGTTTATCTCGTGCTATTTGCCATCTGTCTAACTGACGTTCTAGGTACCATGTCTTCGTTTCATCTTTAGGACGTTCAAATAATAGGTTTACTTCAGGAACAATATATGTATTAGAAATCTTTGATAATTCTTTAGCAGTAGTTGTTTTTCCTACTGCACTGGCACCTTCCAAACAAATTATTGTCATAAAAACCTCCTATTATCTACTGCAACAATAATTGAGATCCATAGTTTAATAGTATCGATTCCAATCTCTTCTTAACAAAGAAAAGGAATAATGGTCATAATATTTGCCCCTAAATAAATGCTTATCTCTATATACTCCTTCATTTACAAACCCAAGTTTTTCTAATAGCTTCATAGAGTTGACATTATCTAAAGCAACATAAGCGTTAATTCTATTCAATTTCATATGATTAAATCCACTATTAATTGCACTAATTAATGCCTCTTTCATATATCCTTGTCCCCAATATTCGTGCCACAAATCATAGCCTATTTCTGCAATATTGTTCACTCTGTCCCAATTGTCATATCCACAGGTTCCAATTTGTTCTTGGTTAGCACCTTTTTTGACTAATACCCAACGATTATATCCCTTTTCTTCTGGATCTTTATTCCATTCAACAAACTCTACTGCATCATTTCTACTTATAAATAATTCTTCATCATATAAAAATTCACATACTCTCTCATCACTAAAAAGCCTATAAATAAAATCAATATCTTCATTATTTACATTTCGCAATAACAACCTATCTGTTTCTAAATTCGGAAATTTTTTATGTTCAATCATTTTGACGACTCCTAATCAGTTATTAAACAAAATAATTACTTTATTTCTTTTAACATTTTAAAATTAGTCAATTCAACACCTTTACGTTCTACAGTTTGTGAACAAACAATTTTGTAGCCTCGATGTTCAAAGAATGCCTTAGCTGTAATACTTGCTTCCACATCAATTTCTAAAAGATTTAGTTTCTTTGCCTCAGATTCAAGCATATCAATTAAAGCTGTGGCTATACCTTGTCCTTGATAATCTTTATGAACGAACAATCTATCTAAGTACCCAGTATGTGTTAAATCGCTAAAACCAACAACTTTATCATTAACTTTAGCGACAAATGTTATATGATGACTCAATGATTCCTTCCACGATTTCATTTTAGATTCTTTTTCATCTTTAGGTGCCCAAGCATCCAATTGGTCTTGGGAATAATCTTTTGAATTTACGGAATGAACTGTTTCATAAAACAAAGAAACAACCTCTTCTGTATCAGCTTCTTTAAACCTTATAATCTTCACTTTCTGTTATGCCTCCCCTTTTTAGGATAAGCATCCTAATATTTTCATAAATTTTATCCACCAACTTTTCATGCACAAACCTGTCCCGGTAGCATAATAACACCTGTCTAAATACTAACATAATATTCCAAAAACGAAGTTGAAATTTAACATTAAAAAAGGCGACCATGTTGAACTGCACCCCAATTGTTAGACGCATATAACAATTGGGAGTGCAGTTCAATTATGATCGTCTTGCTAAACTATTGCACCCGTTGATTGAATTTTTATAGGGCATGTTTTTCTTTTAAAGACCAAGCAAGAAATATATATACCCAAAAAGAAACTGGATTAGTAAAAAAGAATATTAATCTTACTATAAAAGATGATATACCAAAGAAATCTGCTATTCCTCCACAAACACCGAATAATGCTTTGTCTGTTGATGATTTTGTTAACTGTTTCAACGAAATCTCCCCCCTAAATTGAATTGTCTATTTGGTTCTATGTAACTGCTTCATTACACAATCACACCGCAACCAAACAGGAAAAGAATATTTGTCAATTTCAGCAAATTATAAATCGATATATGGCTTTGCCTTTGGCAATCAAAGTTTTTAAGAAAGATCAAGTTGGGTTCCGGAAATTTAAAATTGGAAATCTATATCTGGATTTACTGGATAACCTTATCGATCAATTAAATAATGACTTCTTGGAACTAAAAAAATAAATGTATTCCAAATACCATTTAGATGTAAAGTACTTGGGGAAAGAAAACAATAATGAAAGATACAAAATAAACAACGAGGAAATTGTTGAATATACTCCTGCAGAATTAAAAAAGCTATCTAGAAGTATTTTGGAAGAATTTATCTACAATGAACTGACTAGGATATTTGAAAGGAAAGAAAGGATTTATCCTAACTAGTCTTTTAGCAGTTACTTAGAAAATAAAATCCTACTCCTGAATCGGGGTAGGATTTACTTTTAGTATATATTTTATTTTTCCTCATATAAGGATTCAAGATATTCAAAAAGGCTATTTTGGTCATCTAAAACTTTGTAATTGCCATCATCAGTTTTTATATACTCTTCAGCAATCGTATATCTATGAGTTGAGCCATAAAATCGAACATATAGGTCAAACTCGTCATTACTCTCTTTATATCTTCCACCATTATAGATACGGAGTTCATTATTAAGTAAGGTAGAAATTACATCTTTATCCTCAATTCTGACTTCTTCTTCGCCAGAAATAGGAACTTCAATACTTATGGAAGCAATTCTTCCCGTATCTATTTTAGTAAAAACAAGTTGTTCATCTTGGCTAATTTGCTTTTCTACCATTTCTTTAAATGTAATAGGTAAAGAGAAGGAAAAATTAAAATAACCCATTACAATGACAGCAATCATCAAAAATCCAGCTATTAAAAATATAATTTTGTTTTTGTTCAAAGAATCACTCCATTCATCTTGTTGTAACTTCAACCTATATTTCTTTTAAATCTTAATATAATTCATATTATGATAATTAACAAAAATAAGCAATTGGTTTTTCACACAAAAAAAGCCCCTCATAAATAATGAGAGGCTTAAAGATTTCTAACATTAACTACCAATAGGTGGGTTGATCCAATTTCCGTCTGATTTTTGAAGTTTAACAATTTTATATCCCAAAGCTGGATTAACATTGTTTCCTTCAACAAATTCACCAGTAGTAGAAACGAGAGGATATTTAACCCAGACCATTTGAACTTGTGCTGCTCGATACCCTGAATATACAAGTCTATCATACACTAGTTTAAATTGTTGTTCTGCACCTCTAAAGTGACTAATTGCAGTTTGAATTTCATCTATGCGATGAAAAGTAAGTAAAAGGTCGGTAATGGCAGCAATAGTTCCATAAGGACCTATAAATTTTATCCAAATACTTGCTACGGATGCAATTGCATCTAGCCTAGTTCTTATTTCATTCGCCTTTAATTTTTTCTCTAGGTTTTCCCAAATTAATCTGTGAGAATCACGTAGTCCTTTTACCTCGGCTACTGTCATAGTTTTGGTACGTAATGTCATAAAAATCTCTCCTTTGATTGTTTGTGTTTTTGATGTACATCTATTAATAGAAAGAGCAATTAAAACAAAAAAACAAACCACTAATTAATTTATTTTTTAATAGTTAATTCATTGATTGCCTCGGATAAATTAGTAATTACTTTCTCTAACTCTCCCAATTTCTTTTCAAAACGAACAAATAGATAAACAGTAATTGCTATAGGAAATCCAAAGTTTCCGATAATCGCTACCCAAACAGGTGGGTCAATACCTGTCATAAGCTCTCTCCCCCTTTTTTACTGGAATATAGTAAAACTATTGACTATTTAAAGTGATAGACGCAGCTAAAAATAAACCAAGACAAAATGAAATTGGTTTTAAATTGAAAGATTAATTCCGCATAAATATTTCCTAAAATACAGAACATTTGTTCTGTATTTTGGTGTATAATTAGGTTAGTTAATCTCTTTATATAAGGAGGGAAAAATCAAAAAGGGGGTAGTTTATTTGACTACAAAGGATATAAAAATGAAGGAATTTATGGAGATTAATAAAGGCGTTCTTAATAACCCCATTATTACAAGTTTCCTAGAAAATGATGATAATTATAAACTCGTTCAAGAAGCAGTTTCTGACTCAACAGAAGTAAATCAGGAGAAAGTTGATAAAGCATTTAAAGAACACTATAACAGGGTGAAACTAATATCGTATATCAGTAAACTAATCCACTTCTTTAGTATTGATTTCGATAAGAAAATTAATAAGATTAATAGAAACTATCTTTTAACTCTTGACCAGTCCGTTTCATCAGATAATGAAAATGAAACTGTCGCTAAAGGCCTTATAATATCAAAGGATCTTTATTCTTATGAAAGTGCATATGGCTCAACTTTGAAAGACCATATAGAAAATGACAAACTACTATTGGCATTAGAAGAACTTACTCCGAACCAACTAGATATTTTAGAGCTGATTTATCTTAATAATTTTCCTATAAAGGATATAGCTTTACTACTTGATACCAGTCCACAGAATGTTTCAAACCAACATAGAAAAGCACTCAAAAAACTAAAAGGTCAATTAATCTAGCAACTATTAGGGGGATATTATGAAAGGGAAAAACAAAGATATAGAAAATATAATAAATGACTTTGAATTTAAAATTAAGAAAAGCCTTAACAATACTTCCTACCAAGAGCGTGAGGATCTTGAACAGGAAATTAAAACTAAAATAATAGAGAAGATACATTCGGTTGAGCTTGGGGAAGCTCCTAGCTTCTGGTGGCTCATTAACAAAAAGAGAACAAGCTAATTTTACAGAGTTTCTGTTAACACAAAAAAACCATACGTGCAAGGTATGGTTTTTTGTGGCTATGATTAATAATTTGTGATGATTGCTAACTTTCTCGCTCTATCCGTAGCATTGTTTCTGCAACTTTTTTTATTACTCCCATTAGTTCTAATAATAATTCCTTTATAACTATGTTCCAATGTTATTAAAGAAGGGATATGTTTCTTGGGTATTTGCAATAATATGAACTGGATAAAACGGTCTTGTATGATAATAGGCTAATACATTTTCAGTCTCCAACACTTTATTAACTTGAGTTTTCCCACTTAATACTTCATCGCAATAAAATCTTCAGTCATAATGTCCTACCTAAAACTATATTTCTATATCCTTTTTGTATTCCCTTGTTTAATAAACCTGCCCTAAAAGTGGAATAACAGTTGCAACTTTCCTACCTCGTACTTTTCAAGTTACAATGGTTTCCAGTTAGGATCTTTCACATCATTCTCATCTGGTTTTCTTACAAACTCTATACATCTTTTCTCACAAGATCCAAATAAGACATAATTTATCTGCGCTTCCCTTAAAGATGGGATATTTGCTCCACCCAAATAATCAGGGTCATCATATTGAACACTATCATCTTCCCAAAAACAAATACCACATATATCGTGTGTTCCAGGAGGTTCTTCATCTAATGTTTTATACCCGCAGCAAGGGCAAGTATATTTCATCTAATCACCTCAATATATTATATTTTCCTTCTACAACTTACCTGCTCCATTAGCATTCCTGTAGTGCCTTAATTTCAAGTTTGATAAAAATAGAGCCCCTCAGTAAGATGAGAGTATAGACACCACTCTAAAACTCATTATCTAAGGAGGAAGCTCTTATATGAAGTTTAAAATGCAAGACAAACAAAATCAACTAATAGAAAGAATTTCTGATAAACATTTGGTTGTTGGTGTAGATAGTGCCCAACAGACGCATGTGGCTCGAGCTGTAAATTTTCGTGGTATTGTGGTCGGTGATCCTCTACCTTTCGAAAATAATGAAGAAGGATTTGATAGACTACTAAAATGGATAAACCATTTAAAAAGCATTAAAGGTCTTGATACAGAAATCATTGGCATGGAACCAACAGGTCATTATTGGCTAAACCTATCTCAATGGCTTTATGATCAGGATATTGATGTGGTAACTGTTAATCCCCATCTTGTGAAAAAGAATAAAGAAAACAGAGATAATACGCAATCTAAAAGTGATAAGAAAGACGCTCTAGTTATCGCTGATATGGTGAAAAATGGTTACTATTCCTTTATTCGTCCAACTACTGAGGCTTTTGAAAAACTAAGAGTACTCATGTCTAACAGAGATGGAATCGTTAAACGATTTGTCAGTGCAGCGAACCAAATTAATCGTTGGGTTGACGTTGTTTTCCCTGAGCTTAAACAAGTTTTTAAGGACCTAAAAGGTAAAGGAGCAATTGCCACTCTCCGATTATTCCCTACACCAAAAGAATTACGTTCGATGGAAGCACAAGACATCGTTAAAGGGTGGAGAACAGTAATGAAGCGTCAACCTGGGATTAAAAAAGCTGAAGCTCTTATTCACCTAGCTAAGCATTCCATTGGTAATGATAAAGCTCATGATGCATATAAGTTACACCTAACACAATTAATCGAAGAGTTTGATCTGGCCACATCCCAGTTAGCAATAGTTGAGAAGGAAGTAGATGAAATACTCGAAAGTATCTCCTTCGCAGATAAACTACTTAGCATCAAAGGATTAACTCCAACTATGGTAGGCCGTATTTTAGGTGAAACTGGTGATTTAAGTCAGTTCGCACATGGTAATTCTCTATTACGACATTCGGGATTACATTTAGTAGAGGCTAGCTCTGGTAAATGGAAAGGACAAATTATCATTTCTAAGAGAGGTAGATCTCGTCTGCGGCGATTCTTGTACCTAGCAACCATGTGTCTTGTGATGAATAACCCCGAGTTCAAAGAAATTCATGCCTACAATGTAAAAGTAAAAAAGATGAAAAAAATGAAATCAATTATGAAACTGATTGGTAAGTTTGCCAGAATAGTAGTAGGAATTGCCCAGCGTAATGAAACCTATTGCCCTGAGAGTACAAATCGTTACACCTTTAGCTGCATAGATGAATTACTATCTAACTAATGTCTGAAACCTTGAAAGTTACTTTAATTGAATGTTGGCTTATTCGTAGGATCTCATAGAAAGCACGGAGTACTGGAATTATTGTACAAAAGGGCACTGACCCATACCTTTAGCAAAACTGGCCTCCACCCCTTGGATAGGCATGACGAAGGAATGAGAGGGCAATAGACCCGTTGAGACGTGGGAAGGATAGCCTCCAGGGGCGGCGTGGAGAATGCGTGCAGTATAATCTTAAAAAATTGGAGTTTTAAACTCCTCTATTCCCGCATGCCTTCATGTAGCATTAATTTTTAGAACTCATTCCATTCATCCGTTATTGTTCTGAAAAGTGGTATGAAATCCTGCGAATAAGCGAGCATTTGAGAGTAAATTGAATCTATCTGAGGGAGTACAATAACATAGTTTAATTTTAAGTTATTCAAAGCCTATTAGGTCACGAAAAAAGTGAAACTACAAGGATTTATGCAGAACTAAGTGGTAGACTGCGGCAAGAGTTTTATAGAAAATACTTCTAGAATATTAAAGAGCAACGCATATTAAAACACGTTGCTCTAATCAACTATTGCACCAATTAATTGAATAAGAAAAGAGACGCTTATTAAACAATCGTGCCTCTACTGGTATAAACTGCAAAAGTCAAAATGGCAATTATACTGTTTTTTTGTTCATATTAGAGATCTCGTTTATATTTTCTATAACCGTTTGAGGGTGAAGTTCAGGAATCATGTGTGCAATATTTGGGATAAGTTTATATATAGCATGAGGAATATCGTTCTTCAATCGCTCAGCTTGTGCAATTGTACCGAATGGATCTAATTCACCAACTACAATAATGGTAGGTATCGTTATTGTCTTGTATTTTGCACTTAGTTCTTTCGAAGTAACAGGGAAGGCTAGGACATCCTCCCGATTCGCTTTAAAATGGCTTGGACGAAACCCCAGTGCGTATAGCTCTTCAGCATATTTATCAGGAACTTGTTCAGGAACGAATGTTGCATTCACCATGGAATATGCCATTCCTTTGGCTAACGGTGTCTTTAACAGGGTATTCAAAATAACATTTCCAAGGATAGGCGTTGTGACTGCCTTAGATAATATATCGCCATTTTCTGCTGGATAACCTTCTTTGTACATAGCCCCAGCCAACGTAACAATTCCTGCAATCTCTTTTGGGAATTGTATAGCATAAGAAAGAGTCATCGTCCCGCTCCATGAATGTCCAACTAAAATAATTGGCTGATCAATACCAAGTTCTTTTAACGCTCTATAAATAAGACGGGCTTGAAAAATTGGAGTGACTTTAACGCCCTTGGGTCTTTCGCTATATCCATATCCCGGTCTGTCAAAAGCTATTGCATGGTAACCTTGCTTAGCAGCTAATTGAACGACAGCTTTAAAATCCCTACTAGAAAGCATCCCTCCATGAAGAAACACAACGGGTTGCCCTTTCCCTGCAGAAATGTAATGCAATTTACAATTATCTACCGTTATAAATTTACCGGCTGCAGGAAAGGCTTCTTCTCCTTTTCTAAATTCAACCTGATGGTAAATGAACAGTAACCCAACCAATACGATAAGAATTAATAATATGAGAATGACCATTATGATCCCTTCCTTATTTTAATCCGAATTACTTTCATTTACGATTAAACCGGTTAAAGGTTTCAGAATTTATACAACAATATTTTTCTTATTCAACTAAACTGCCCTTTAGCATAATAACTTCTACCTAAACACTAACATAATATTTCAAAAACAAGAATGATATTTTAACTATAAGAAAAAGGCGATATCATGTTGGATCACCTTCTTTAAGTATTGCACCCGTTTGTTGAATTAATTAGTTAAACTCCCAAAAAGCTCCTCTAACATTGGCATCAACTTAGTATCGGTTTCATATACAATATCATCTCTTTTTTCTACTAATAGCGGTAATAAATATGTAGCTTCTTCTCCTTCACAAACCACCCAGGATAAGACATTCTCATTATAGTTACGTCTAATTAAGAGCCTCATATCCCTATCTTTTATTTCGCATATTAAAGAGTCGCCAGTATAAGGTTTTGATTCACTAATTACTGATAACACCTCAGTTATCTGTTCTTCATCTTGAATAATTGCCCAATAGCCCTGTTATCCCAATCTACATTTTTCGGGATTATCTCCATTTGAGTAGTAGTAAATTTAACATAATGATATCCTGCCATTTGTGTTGTTAATAAATAATAGGATGTTGAGATTAAAATTATTGCAAATATAATAATCACTAAAAGTTTGCTTGACCGTAACCATTTAAACAACTTTCTCCCCCTTTGTTCTTCCACTATCCTGCCCAATTAGTGAAACAAAAAATAAGCAGAGAATTATCACTTATGTTAATCCCTGTTGTATAACTAAAGCAACCAACCTGAGCTTAACTACTATTTCTATCATTCTTGAATAATATCTACAATAATTTCATCGAAAAATTCACCGTCAATATAAACCTTTAACTTCCATAGTCCTGATGACGTAAATAATACTGCTGAACGAGCGTGTCCATTAATGTCATCACCACGAGAAGTTAATATTTCATCTTTGACCTTGATTGGATTTATCGGTTCATCTTCGTCTTGCTTGAATGCCTTTATTTCCCACTCTTTGTTGGATATATCCTTAGTTCCCCAAAAATGCCACATCCACTTTTGTCCATTTTCTGTAACAGTTTTAGGACCAATTATTCCAATACTACCTTCTTTACCAAACATTTCGCCATACTCACTAGTAAAAGTCGGGCTATTATCTTCCCATTTTTCTTCTTTAACAGTTTCTTCTGATTTACAAGCTACCATAACAAAAAACATACTAAATAGAATCACGATCAACAGTTTTTTTCTCAAAAGAACCTCCCCCTTTAGTACAATAGGAGATGCCGTACCGACAACTCCTTAATCAACATTCGTACCCTTTATATTATTACTTGTATGCTACCAATAAGGTTCTTCTTTGCTGGACAACTTAAGAATGAAAGGATATATACCAAAAATTATTAACACAATAAAAATCCCAATAATAAGTGCTGTACCTACTGAAAAGTCGAATAGAGCATTAACAGGTAATATCACTACTAACGCTAAGAGAGTTAATGTCCCACTTCTCAGTCTGGATGAAGCAGACTCATATTGTCTTTTTTCACAGTGTGGGCACTTTAATCTAAATAAAGTTATAATCGTTTGTTTGTACGTCCATTTTTTATCGCAACTATGGCAAATAGGCATATTATTCTCCCCCATTTTTTAATGTCCTTTACAAAGGGCACATTTAAATTACTGGTTGACCTTATTTTATATGGTTTTATCATTACAAGTGTAGCCGGGGTAGAACGTTCCTGCCCGTGGGAGATAGATCCCGTCAGCTAAACTGTTCGCCCCTACTTGTAGAAACATGATTGAGGCTGGTTGGGGCGAGAATCCCGCTTAACAAGCGAAGCTGTGATACTACAAGAAGGATTAGGGGTACCGGCAAATACTTCTTAGGAGGATATAATCCACGAATCCAGTAGTTGGTCTGGATGTAGGGATGTAGCTAAAGGAGCAAGTCAGATTCAAGGTTTCCTAGATAAGAAGAAGCCTTATAAAGCTAGTTTTAAAGTACCGCATACCTTGGAAGGTCTAGATAAATTGCACTACTTTTTAATTGAGATTGAAAATAATACTGGGTTACGACCTCCTGTCGTACTAGAATCAACCGGACATTACCACACACCAGTTGCTCAGTATTTAGAGAAAAAAGGATATTTAACTATCATCGTTAATCCTCTTATCTCTTACAAGGCAAAGAGCTCTAGTTTACGAAAGGTTAAGACAGACATAATTGACGCTAGACATCTCTGCGAGCTGTACTATAAGGAAGAACTCGAGCCGCAAAAGAAACGCGGAATACAATTACTAAATCTACGTAATCTTACTAGACAACATGAAAATATTACAAATTTATATGTACAAACAAAATTACAATTTCATTCTGTGTTAGATCAGGTATTCCCTGAGTATCGTGGGGTTTTTGGGGACTTATATTCTACTGTTTCTTTAGTTACCCTATTAAACCATCCAACATCGAAGGATGTTTTGGAGACAGATAAAGACATTCTAAATAAAAGCATTCATGAATACTGTCCAAGACGTTCGTTGGAATGGGCAACTTCAAAAGTTGATAAGTTAATAGAAGCAGCACTTCGTGATCCTTTTCAGGAAACACTATATCAGAGTTATATTATAAGCATCGAGATTTACATCAAGATGTTGCTTGAGTACCAAAAGCATCTATCCAAACTTTCTATTGCCTATAATGGCAAAGTCATAGTAACTGTTCTTATGTTAAATCCTAAATCTTTATACACTTTAATTGCGTGATTCTCTGCAAATACACTTAGACGGACTTCTGAGTATCCCTCTTGTCTTAGTTGGTCAATACCAGCTCTCATTAACTTTTTAGAAATTCCATTTCCCCGAAATTTATCTACAACAAATAGTTCATAAATAAAACCATTTATCTTATTAGTAAACTGGTCCTTGCTTGCACCTAAAAGAATCCAGCCCATTATTTTCTCTTCTTCAACTGCTATTAAATAATAGCTACCCTTCTCAAGAAGTGGCTTAACAAGTTGGTCAATTTTTTCTTTAGTTGGTTCTACTTCACCTAATGTACCATCAAATACTGCTTGGGGTGAAAGCTCTAATACCTTTTCAAATTCCAAATCATTAGGTTTTCTAATATCCATAATTTGATTCATTCCTTTTATATCTTTTAAAATTCATCTTGTGTTAAACTACCCCCGTTAGCTTAATAACTTCTACCTAAACACTAACATAATATTCCAAAAATAAAAACGAAATTTTAACCATAAGAAAAAGGCTATGCCACTTGGATTACCTAGTTAACCTATTGCACCCGTTGTTTAAGAAAAAGGAGGTTTACTTGCAGGCTTAATATATATACACCTATTTTAAGTACTCCACATCAAGGCTACTTGGAGTTTTTTCTGTGAATGAAATCCAATACTCAATATCATCAGAGAACCGTACAAATTTGGCAGTTTCTCCAAATACTTTTACTTCTTTAATATTTTGTTCTTCTGGAATAATAATATTTACAATTAATGGATATGAGATAAACGAATAACCTCCTGCTAATTCAGGACCACCCATACCTGTTTCCCAATCTAACTCACTATTATTTGACCTGATAAATCCAACATTCAATTGTTCATTACTTTTACTTTTATAGATGACAACAATAAATTCACCTTTAATGTCATAATCGATAACTCTTTCATAATCTTTACCTTCACTGCTCTCAAGAATTTTTTCGATTTCATCCTCAAGGGAAATTTCTCTAGAACACCCAAACAATAAACCTAAAAAAATCAATGAGAAAGCAATATAGGTTAGTTTTATGCTCCTCAATGTCTTAACCCTCCCTTCCCTATATTATTTAACATTTACCTCCAATAAAATATTTAATTCCTTATTTAGCTAAACAGCTCCTTTAGTACAATAGGAGATGCCGCACCGACAACTCCTTAATCAACATTCGCACCCTGTATGCTACCAATAAGGTTCTTCTTTGCTGGATAACTTAAGAATGAAAGGATATATACCAAAAATTATTAACACAATAACAATCCCAATAATAAGTGCTGTACCTACTGAAAAGTCGAATAGAGCGTTAACAGGTAATACCACTACTAATGGTAAAAGAGTTAATGTCCCACTTCTCAGTCTGGATGAAGCAGACTCATATTGTCTTTTTTCGCAGTGTGGGCACTTTAATCTAAATAAAGTTATAATCGTTTGTTTGTAAGTCCATTTTTTATCGCAACTTTGGCAAACAGGCATATTATTCTCCGCCTTTTTTTTAATGTCCTTTACAAAGGGCACATTTAAATTACTGGTAATGCTCTATTTAATTTCTTTAATTTTTGTCAGGTCCCCACTGCATAAGGCTTCAAGGTTTTCAAAAATTTTATTAGCAGGCCAATCCCACCATTTCACGGAAAGGAGATAATTGATGAGTTCATCATCAAATCTTTTCTTAATAATTTTGCAAGGATTGCCGCCTGCAATATGGTATGGGGGAATATCTTTTGCAACGACTGAATTGGCTGCAATGATAGCTCCATCGCCAATATGCACACCAGGCATTACGGTGACATTTTGACCGATCCACACATCGTTGCCAATTACAGTATCACCTTTAAGGGGAAGCTCTTTCAGTGTTGGAGTAGATTTCTCCCAACCATGGCCCATAATGTTAAATGGATAGGTAGTAACACTGGACATTCTATGGTTTGCACCATTCATTATAAATTCAATACCCTTTGCTATTGCGCAAAATTTTCCGATAATCAGTTTATCTCCAATAAATTCATAGTGATGTGTGACATGTTCTTCAAACTTTTCAGCACCATTTATGTCATCATAATATGTGTAGTCACCAACTATAATATTTGAGCGTGTTACAACGTTTTTAATATAGCAAATGCTTTTAATTGCCTCGTTTGGGTAGATTGCATTAGGATTTGGTCCGTATTGCATATAAAAATCCCTCCATTGGTTAAATATAGTTTTTTTCTTTACCTTAAACTGCCCTGTTAGCTTATTAACTTCTACCCTAAATACTAACATAATATTCCAACAATTCCATTGTATTTTTCGTAACAAAAAAGGCAATCAATGGGTACTGCACCTCAAAAGTTAGAGTAAGAATCTAACTTTTGAGGTGCAGTACCATGCTGATTACCTTGTTTGCTTTTGCATCCTATAGTAAAAGAGAAGTTCTTCACAAACTTGTATTTTTTCCACTATATTTATTACAATCTACTCTTTGTTTGGTATGGTCGGCATCTGTTGATGAACCCTAATTAACCGCCTTACCTGTTTCAGAGTAATAAATCCTACTTAAAAGAACGCCAATATGTCTTATTTAGATATTAAGTATTTTTCTTTAAAAATTGGACTCAATTCGCTCCAAACATCAAATTTATTGCCATTTAAGTCATAAAAAACAAAATTTCTTCCAGCATGTCCTCTGCTTTCAATTTCTCCAACTCTAATTTGTTTACTAATAAAATCTTTGTGAATTGTTTCTAAAGCACTCAACCCATCGACTTCAAATGTTAATGAAAAACGTTCCTCGCCATGAATATCATAAAAATTTGAGCTTTGAATTTCTTGAGATTTCACAAGAAATATGCTTTGATTAGCAAAATTAAGTATTGCCTTATCTTGATCTACATAACTCAATTCAGCCCCCAATTTGTTCACATACCATTCTGAAGAAAGTTCTACATTTGAAACCGGAATATAAGTGGTACCAACTCTTAATAGTTTTTCACTCATTTTTAACAGCTCACCCTCATACTTTTTTATATATTACGGAAAAATTGTTTGTTTTTTTAAATATCAATATACTAAACTAGCATGTATCCTCCAAAAATTCATTCTCACTAGATTAATTAACCCATTTTTCCGCATAATAATTTTTCATAAAATCTAGTAGTATTTCTAACTGTTTAATCCCTTTTTTCTCTGCTTCTTTCGCTCGTTTTAACAGTTCAATGGAGCGCTCAGCGTTCTCCTTGCTGGAAGGATCGCCCCCATGAGGAAATGGGAAGAGTTCCCTCATTTCAACAAGATAACTGGCCACTTCCTCATAGTGCTTCGCAGCCTCACCCGCAAATTTTCGGACTCCTCTTTCCACAATATTTGTTCCGTCCCATTTAATCGTCAAGTTATGTAAGAACTTAGCGGCAAACTCTCTAGCATCCGAAACAACTTGAATATTATAGGAATTTCCATTAGCGTCCCCACAACGTTTTTCCATTACCTTAATCCATGTATCATACGCTTTTAATCCGATGTCATACTTGCCTTTAAAGACGGCCTGCCACTCCCGTCCATGCGCGTGATCTAGAATAGTTTCCAGTGCCATACGGAGCATTTCATATTTAGAATGGGGGAGACTTTCGCCAACCGTGGTTGTATACAGGACACCCCTGGCGTCCGCAAACTCTTCATAGCTAACAACTCCATCCTTGGATGAATCTTTTGCGTGGAATACTTTCTCTTCATCGTCATACCCGTAAATCAGCCCGAATTCTGGTATAAATAAATCAAATACGATAGCAGGGATCCCACGGTCTATAGATTCCTGTATGAGTGCAATGGTTTGTTCTAATTTATCAGGTGGTACCGGTACTGTTGGATCCGCTAAATTACTTATAAACCCTAGATTGGTTAGATTCTTTCGCAACAAATAACCACCTGGGAAGGAGGTTGGGCCTGCAACATTAATCTCTTTCTTATCAATATTGATCCGAAAAGCATGCCCAGTTAATCCCATCACATCCACTAAATCTAAATAGTTTTTATCCGTATATTTGATGGAACCATGAACCGCTGCAGCTGCAGATGTCCAGGTTTCTGTCCAATTTTCTTTTTTTAGTTTTTGTCCGTTCATATCATTACTCCTTTTTTAAATGTCAGGCTTCGATAATACTTTTCTTTTGGCAAGACCCGAATTGGCTCTCTTTTGCACATACTCATGGATACATAGACGAATTCTTTCTCTTTGCACCTTTTTTCTTGAACGAGAAATAGTGTTGTAAACATTTGCTTTCGTAGTATCGAAAAGCTTTGCAATTTCAAATGGATTTAGATCGTCAAAAAAATACGCTTCAAATATTTTTCTTTCACGAAAACTTAAACAGTGCAAGAGAGAACGGATTCCTTGAATTACATTTAAGCGCATAAGATGTTCTTCTGGATTTGCTTGTTTGCTCTTCTCTGAAGCTGTGTGGGAGAGATAAAAGAGAATTTGATCCATATCTCCCCAATCTATTTCTGATGGTGAAGGGTTTTTAGAAGGTCCAATAGATGTAAATGGTTGCTCTTGTCTAATTGGCTTTGAGCTTCTAATACTCATTAATGCCTGATTTCGAACAATTTGCCGTAACCAAGGTGTAAATTTATCTGTTTCTAATAGTGTTCCTAATTTTAAAAAGGCTCGAAATAAAGCTTCTTGGACAATATCTTCGGCTAAAAAGGAATCTTTGGTAACCGAATATGCCCAGCCATGAGCTTTTGCCCGATGCATTCTAACAAGCTCACTAAATGCTTCCTGATCTCCTTTCCTGGCTTTTTCTACTAGCTGTTGATTGAATCTTTTCTCATAAAAAATGTCATGCTCCTGTTCAAAAGGAGCTAAGATCTCCAGCTCTGCTTTCATGTATTTACATACCCCTTTTCAACCCTTCTATAGATATAGATGCAGATTAGGTTAGATTTCTATCAATTTATAAATGATTTTTTATTTTTTAATCTAAATTTCCATGAAAACACTTCTAAAACTGACGCTAATGTATGTGGGTAATACAGAGGGGCTCGATAAAAGACTAGTATAATTCCTTTCTCTTGCATCTGGTCCCCATCTTATTTACTACATAAGTCATAGAATAGTAGATACAATGTCTACAAAATCATAATAGCATCATTCCTTCTAGTTAGGAATGATGCTATTATGATTTCCATGAAATTTTTGAATGCCAGATTATCTATGATACATAGGGATAGAGCTGATGCCTTATTTAAATGCTTCGACGTTATCTAACTTAATAATCCTATCTAATTAGTGATCAGATACGTAATTTAAAATTCCTAAGATAATTAACCCATCCTATTGGAACCACAATTAAGAAGCGTTTTTCCCATTAAAAAAATATTTATAAGGTAACAATAGTGCTACTAATGATAGTAATAAAAAGATAATA
The DNA here is from genome assembly GCF_000577245.1 of Paucisalibacillus algeriensis. GTDB lineage: Bacteria > Bacillota > Bacilli > Bacillales > Amphibacillaceae > Ornithinibacillus. The sequence continues at coordinate 203,267 of NZ_CBYO010000020.1, read as the reverse complement.
TCAGGCATGAATGTGCCGAAACCAATGATATGAAGTAGAAAGTATAATGGATATACCCAACATACATACCAAGACCACCGTTGTCCTTTACGAAATGCATTCGTTAGAATAGCAAAGCCAAATAAAGACATACCTATTATCAATGATCCGCGTAACTTTAATTCAACTCCTGCTTCAGTTTGATCATTAGATAAAAAAGCATGTAAGACCGAACCTTCACCTACTGGTCCATTTTCACCTGAAATAGTTATGATTAGCATTAAGACTTGAATGAGAAGCAATAGAATCCAAGATTTAGCTTGTAAAAACTTCACCCCAACCAACTCCTCAAGTTGTCTTCATTTTTGGACTTAAGTTTTTTAGTTTTCAGTTATTTACCAATATCAAACTTAATTCCTATTAGGATAATATTATTGTTTTTCAAATTTATTCCACTTTTCTAGGGGGATGCATGGGATGGTTCTGACACTATTTTTTTGCAACAGTGGTGCATGAGAACCGTCCGAGACCAGTGAAAACGTAAAGTATTTTATGGATAGTGCTTTGGTTTATTTCGAAGCATAAAAAATCCCCCTAATGGTTTATTAATTTTACCATTTAGGGGGACTTTTACTGACAAAATATTAGGCAACTACTTTTCCATTAATGATAAAAGGGAATCAATAAATGAATCATAGTTTTTGCTTTGCAATAATAAGTGAACATTTTCAGGTTCAGAGATTATTCTAATAAAATTATCATAGATATCACGAAATACCTTTCGCTCACTTTTATTAATTGCTATTAAGGCAATAATCTGTACCGTATGGCTTCCCCACTTTAAGGGCTTTTCATTTAGAACAATGGAAATCGATGATCTAATTGCATTCATTTGCATGGAGTGTGGTACGGCCACATTATTATTAAATGCCGTAGATGACATTTTTTCTCTCTCAATCACTTCATCAATATACTCTTCCTGTATAAACCCTAATTGATTCATCCTTTCACCAATATACCTAATCATTTTAAACTCATTATCAAAATAGATATTACGTTGGAACAAATGAGGATCAAAAAGGTTGAAAAGTTGTTCTTTTAAATTGTTTCGGTATTTAGCTCTTTTCAACTGAACAACTGTTTGATGAATGTTCTCTAGATCGTCTTCCGTGAGAATAGGATTAACATGAATAACTTCAGAAGCATGATGATTCCCTTGAACCTCAACTGCTGTAATAATTAAATCAGAATCTATCTTTTGTAAATCAGTGTCAATTCTTGTTATAACCCTATTAACTTCAATATATTTTCCCAATGTACGTTTTATTTTTTTTGCCATATCCAAATGCATATTATAATACTTTGGACAAACAATCGTGCATGTCATTTTATTTTCTAAACCTTTTTTCCGTTCCAGAAATGCTCCAATATGGAAAGCAATATAAGCAATCTCATCCTCATTAATTGTTACTTGTTCTTTCTTCTGTATTTCGTTTGAAATAAATACTGCTAGATCATAGATGGAAGGATAGGCTGATTTTATTTGATTTGTTAAAGGATTTCTTGATAAGTAATTGTGTCGGGCTCTATTTATTAAATTTCGAACATGCAATGTAAATTTAATAAAAAAATCATCATCATAAATATCGACTAAATAATACTCACTAATTTTATGAATAATATCATGAACCAAATCAATGTATTCTTCTTCAATGTATTGATTAAGATTGTCCGCAGTTAAACTATCGATATCCAATAATGTTGTTTTACTAATCAATAGGATGGTCAAATAATAGAGTTCAGACTTATCAAACTTGACATTAAATTGGGCTTCAATCAATTTGGCTATATCTAAGGCAGCTTTATATTCTTCTTTTTGATGTAAAGAAACAATGCCTTCCTCATGAATCATGCGATTATTTTTAATTCGGTCGGTTGCAATAACGATATGAAGGACAATATTTCCTACCGTATATTCGTTCACATCTAAATTGTACCTAGCTAAAATGGTAATAAGTTGTTCTTTAAACTTCTCTAGATCATATCCAAATGCTTCCTGGATATTATTCAAACTTAATAATTGGTTATTAGATTCATTATAAAAAATATAGCTCATTAACTTTCGTTTATCTTGTTCTAAACCATTTAACTGTATCGAATACCCAGTTCGAGTGAATGATAAATTGAACTTTTCTAGAAGCATTTTAGCTTTTTTCAAATCACCTTCAATGGTTGGTATGCTAGCAAATAGCTTTTCACTTACATCAAATATATCAATACCATCCGCATTTAATATGATTTGTTTCATTAAGTAAGCAAGACGTTCTTGCGGTGTCCCTTTCTTTGGTTCAGTCTTTACAAAGTCCTCATTATATTTATGAAAAACGGATTCATTAATTTTATATCCATGTTGAGAAGAGATGATTAATTCATCTGGGGCCATTTTTTCATTAATTGAATTTACATAGTTTCGAATTGTTCTAGTTGTCACAGCGAATTGCGTAGCTAATATATCTGCCTTTACCCAATCATTCATCTTAAATAAAAATCTAATCAATAAATTCTCTTTCTTATTCATTAATAAAGACCTCCAACATAACTCCTCAATTCACCAATAACATTCCTGACCTAAGTATAACTTCCTATTATATATATTAAAAAGTGAAAACGTTTCCTATCAATAGGAAATAATTCTATTTGAGTGATATACACTAACCATAGGATAATCAAGTTGTAATTAAAAATACAATTAATGGAGGTAAAGATAATGTCAAATATGAATGTACTATTAGTTTGTGGTGGAGGAGCTTCTAGTGGTTTTATGGCTCAAAATATTAGAAAAGCTGCTAAGAAAAGAAACATTTCCATTGATATAAAGGCAAGAAGTGAAGCGGAAATTGAAGAATATTTAACTGAAATCGATGCACTATTGATTGGTCCACACTTAGCATATATGGAAGCAGATATTAGAGAAAAAATTGAACCATATCATATTCCAGCATCTATTATTGATCAATCTATATATGGTCTTTTGGATGGAAATAAGGGATTAGATTTAATTTTAGAACTACTAAAAAAAGAAAAATAACTCGTACAAGCACTTAAACAAGGGAGAGGTGTTATATGAATACCTTAATAAAGTGGATGAATGAAAAATTCGCCCCTAAAGTAAATAAATTTACTAGAAATCCTTGGGTTTCAGGAATACAAGATGCAATCATGGCTGTATTACCTTTAATCCTTGTCGGATCTCTCGTAACATTAATATCTATATTGAATGAATTTTTCTCATGGATGCCTGACTTTTCTCCAATAAGCAATTTTTCTTTTGGATTGATTAGTGTATTTATAGCTTTCTTAGTACCCTACTATATAATGGAAAAACAAAAGAAAAATGATAGAAAAGTAATCTCAGGTTTAACAGGATTATCTTTATTTTTAATGCTATTAATGCCTAGTTTTACAGCTGATGGAGGTATAACATTCTCATTTGAGCGTTTCGGCGGAAATGGGATGTTCGTTGCCTTATTTGTCGGTATTATTGTTGGCTTAATTATGTACCTATTTAGTAAGTTCTCTTTCTTTAAAGATTCAAGTAGTCTTCCAGATTTCATTATCGTATGGTTTGACACGATCATTCCAATTACCATCTTATTATTATTTGGATGGTTGTTCTCCTTCCAATTGGAATTGGATTTCTACTTGTTAATTTTGAAGGTGTTTGAACCACTTTCCTTAATTGGACAAAGCTTTACAGGTTTTGTATTGATTACCTTTATTAGTATATTTTTATACTCATTCGGTATTAGTGCCTGGGTCATCTATCCGATAGCATTTCCTATTTGGATAGCTGGTATTGAAGCAAATGCTGTTGATGCAGTGAATATCAACACAATGGAAACACTAACAGCTTGGGTTTGGATTGGCGGTATGGGTACAACATTACCTCTTGTCATCATGATGTTGCTCTTAGCTAAGTCTAATCAATTGAAAGCGATAGGGAAGGTAACAATTGTCCCATCTTTATTTAATATTAATGAACCAGTTGTCTTTGGTGCACCTATTGCATTTAACCCAATCTTAATGATTCCAATGTGGTTAAACGGACTAATCATACCAGCAATCACTTATGTCGTGTTGAACCTTGGTATGGTTACTATTCCATCCAAAGTTTTTCAACTTTGGTATATGCCACCTGGGATATCAACGTATTTAATTAACACTGACTTTAGAGGCTTAATCTTATTAGTTGCGATTATAATCGTATCATGGCTAATTTGGTTCCCATTCTTCAGAGTCTATGATATGCAACAAACTAAGAAGGAACTAGAGCAATAGACGAATTGTTGGAGGTAAGTAAATATGAGTGAAAACTTTGCAGAAAAAAAAGACATCAATGAGGTTTCGATGCAAATCATTTTAAATGCTGGTGATGCAAGAATGATTATTAATGAAGCATTATCTTGTATTACTAGTAGTGATTTCGAAGAGGCAGATACTAAATTAAAAGAAGCAAAGAAGAAGATTTCTTTAGCTCATTCCGCCCAAACGGAAACTATCCAAGGGGAAGCTCGTGGAGAGAAAATAGATTTTTCTCTATTATTTGCTCATGCACAGGACACATTAATGACCATTATGAGTGAATGGAACACAGCCAAACAATTAATACAACTATTTAAAGCATATGATGAACGTTTACAAAAACTAGAGAAGAATATGTAACAAGTAAAGATGCCAGGTTTATAGATGAAATCTGGCATTTTAATTCAGAGTAGAGGAGTGTATTACGTGAGATATAAAACTATCAATCCATTTCCTAATGACTTTTTCTGGTCAGCCGCAACATCTGCGTATCAATATGAAGGTGGATATTTAGAAGATGGAAGAACCCTATCTATCGTAGACAAAAATATTAACCCTGCTTATGCAGATACAAGTGTTGCCTCTGATCATTATCATAGATCCAAAGAAGATGTTGCTCTAATGAAGGAATTAGGAATGACTGCCTACCGTTTCTCTATTTCATGGTCACGGATTTTACCTGAGGGGCGAGGCGAAGTTAATCAAAAGGGAATAGACTTTTACAAAAACCTTATTAACGAATTGAAAGCTAATAACATTGAACCGTTGGTTACTATCTATCATTTTGATCTACCTGCTTGTTTACAAGAAGAGTATGGCGGTTGGTCTTCAAGAAAAGTACTTGATGACTTTGTATACTTTTGTAAAGTTTTATTTGAGCATCTTGGCGAGCAAGTAAAATATTGGTTTACGATTAATGAACAAAGTAATATGTTCCTTTTACCATATCTAATGGAATTTGAAGACGATACCCCTTTGGAAAAGCAAAAGTATGAAATGAATCATATTATGACTCTGGCACATGCGAAGGCTATTAAACTATGCCGAGAAATGGTCCCAGATGCTAAAATTGGACCTGCTATTGGGCTTTCACCTAATTATCCAGAAACATGCCGACCAGAAGATATACAAGCTGCCAAAGTAGCTGATGATTTCCGTACGTATGTTTTTACAGATTTGTATGTTTACGGAAGTTATCGAAAGAATATCTGGAGATACATGGAGGAACAAGGAATCAATCCAACCATTGAAGAAGGGGATATGGCGTTACTTCAATCCGCAAAACCCGACTTTATCGGAGTTAATTACTATCAATCACGAGTTGTCAAATATGCTCCTTCCACAATGGAAGTTAAAGATATGGCCATTAATGCAGATGGAAATAAAGGAGAAACGGAATTCGAGGTTTTACCAGGACTTTATCAAGGAAGTTCCAATCCTTATTTAGAAAAAACCGATTGGGATTGGGAAATTGATCCTATTGGTCTTCGAACGCTCCTAAATGAGTTAAACGATCGTTATCATTTACCTATTATTATTACCGAAAATGGAATGGGTGCTGTTGATCATTTATCCGATGACGAAAAGGTTCACGATCAATATCGGATAGACTACCTAAGTAAACACTTGGAACAATGTAGATTGGCTATCGATGATGGCGTACAATTATTTGGATTCTGCCCATGGTCATTTATGGATTTGATAAGTACGACAAGTGGATTTAGAAAACGGTACGGATTTGTCTATGTAAATCGAACAGATAACGATGTAAAGGATCTACGTAGGATACCAAAAGATAGCTTTTATTGGTATCAGAATGTAATTAAGACAAATGGGTTAGAACTTTAATTAAAGTTCCATATATATTGGCAGACATTACAGGATAAATATTACTTTGGATGAAGGAAGCTCATGTGCTTCCTTCTTTTTTTAATGTGGATAATTAAAGCTTATGGCGCAGAAGCTTCTAATCTCCATACAAATTCAGCAAACACAACCCCCCCTGGATGTGCACCCAATAATTGTTGGATTTAGTCAAATACCTTAGTATTTTTAGCGGTACAGAGACGGTGAGCAAAGACTCATAATTATTTTGATTCTAACAGAGTCTGCTGCTGGTCAGTATATGGACAATCGCTCTTGCAAGCCTTCTAAAACTTCTTTTGGCATTTCTCTCACCTTGATGTCCCCACCTAGAAAGAGGAGCCAATTTGTCATTTCTACTAATTCTTCTACATGATTAACATTGATTAACGTTTTTAGTATGGCTGTTGTTTGATAAGGATTGGTATAGGCTAAGGAAACTTTTAAAGGATGGTACTTTTTGAATTGTGCAATTGCCTTTGGACCAAGTTCAAGGATCAGGTTAAATTCCTCCTGCTTACTTAGTTTTTCTAGCATATTTTTCTTACTCAATCTTTTTCTAACAGGGTATGCTTCGACGTCGGTGAGATTGTAGACAGGGAAAATCCTCCTTTTTTCTTCCTCCAAGTCAAAACCTTCAATTAGCCAGTAGCCTTTTTCATGATGAAGATGAAATAGAAAAATCGGGTAAGAATTTATCACCTTATCTTCTTTAACAGTAATCCATAAATAACGATCTAAAAGAATCGCTTGGATGAGTTTTTCTAACATGGGATCGGGCAGGTCTGACAAATCAAGTAGGTCGGGATTATTGGGATTAGTCCCTTCAAAAAGTAAGATTTGATTTAAAAGTACAAGGTAGTCTTGCTGGTTTTCCGAGATGAGGCCAAGTAATTTCTCAGCTAAAGATTGACGACTCTTTAAATAAGGGAGCTGCTGATTTCTTGTTGCCATAAAAGCAATGAAAAGGGCTTTAATTTCGTTATCGGTAAATTGAACCGTGGGCAAGACGGAATTGTTCATGACGAAATAACCCCCGTCCCTTCCAACCTCCGCTACAAGTGGCATCCCCATGGCTTCAATTTCTCTGATATCTCGAATAGCTGTTGAACGAGAGATGTTAAATTCCCGCATGATTTCCGAAATGGTAAATTGGGCTCTGTTGTTGATATATCGCATGATGGTATTAATCCGTTCAACCTTTTTCATTGGGGCCTCCTAAACAGTGTCATTTTTTGACATGATTTAATGTTATTATAAACTCATCAACAAGAAATACAAATCAATTAAATAAAAGGAGGAAATTTTAAATGGCAAATTTCACTTTAGAGGAGAAAGAGAGCTTTACTGTATTAGGATTTGGAACGGAGCTTAAGAGTGACTACACAGATTATGTCGGCATTAACAAGGAAAAGTCTGATTTTTGGCAAGCCGTCAACGAGGATGGAAGGATAGACACGTTAAAATCACTCGCCAAAAATGACTACATTTTTGCTGTAAACGAAGCCGTGAATAACAAGATGATGTATTATGCTGGTGTCATGACGGAGGAATCTTTACCTGAGGCAACAAGGGTTATCCAATTTCCTAAAGGGGAATACTTAGTTGTTAAAGGAGAAGGGAAGACGGGTGAAGAGTTAAGTAATACACTTACTGGTATTGCCTTTGGTCAGGCTTTGCCAGAGGCAAAGGATGTTGCCTATGTTGGTGGGCCAAACGCAACCGTTGAAATGGAGCAGCGAGACGGTTTAGTATACGGTGAAATGTGGATTCCTGTAGTTCGAAAATAACGATTAAAGGAGTAATGGTAATGTCCTATATTGTTGATTTTAAAAATGTGTCTACTGTTGGTCTAGAGTCTTCACCAGTAGCAGAAGCGCTTGCTGGTTTACGTGCTAATGAAGCCCGCTACTTTATGAACAAATATAAGCATGAATTTACAGTAGTACCTGCTAGCGAAAGCCCGGAGACCCTTGAGTACGTGAACAGAGTTTTAAAGGAAGAACGTGATCTTGAGTTTGCAGCCAATCCTTTAGAAACATCAAGTTTTCAAGTGGAAAATATCAAATGGACCTACGTCTTTTATGAGGATGGTCTTGCAATCAACGTTATGTATACTGTCGATGACCCGAAGAAGCGCGCCGTTGGTTTTAAGCTTTCTGATGGGATGGAAGTACCAAAGGAGTTAGAAGGGAAATTTAAGTTTGCTAGGCAAAAGTCTAAGCTGGCTGGGACTATTCGTGGATCGTTTTTTGTGATTAAAGGGGAGTATTGAAGTTAGTGACTACGCGTTTTGAGGAATGAGCTAATTTATGTTCATGGTCAATCACTTTCTTCATTCCAACTAATGTTAATCTAATTATTTTTAATTACAGAACAGCATTCTCTATGTAATGTTAGAGGATGCTGTTCTTTTTATTGCAAAAAATATTTCCCTCGTTGATTTTAGTTATTCGTGCAATGAAATTATACGATTCCTGTAATACATACTCATGTATATATAGGAAAAACCTCATTTACTTATGATAAGGTTCAGCATTTTGTTTGTGGTAGAACAGATACCTTATTGAATATTATTATCCCAAACTCTCAATCAGCAAGTAAATCCCTGTAAACAATAAGATTATATATGTAAATATTCGAAAAGCATTTTGATTAATCCTTTTAAATAAGAGTTGTCCCAAATACAATCCTACAAATACTAATGGTAAGGCCCATAAACTTGATACCCAGATCGTCTTATTTGTTCCAGCAAAAGTCACTTGGATGATTAAACTGACAAAGTATATAAATAAATAAAAGGCTAGTGTAGTACCTCTTAATTTTTCCTTCTGAGTATCTGTACCTGAAAAATATAATAATAATGGTGGTCCAGGCATACCTATACTTGTTGTGAATGAACCTGATAGTCCACCAACAATTAAATCTTTCTTCTTATTCTGGTTAATTCGGAACTTAAGAATGAGCATTATTGTTAATAATAAGATAATAAGGCTCACTCCCAACTTTAATCTATTTATATCAACTAACAAGAAGATTATAATTCCAACGGGAAGACCCGTAACACCGCCTACTACAAATCTTCGAAGGATGCCAAAATCAATATCCTTTCTAATTTTCATTATTAATGCACTAGAAATAACTAAAGACAATATTAAGTTTATTTGAATTGCCTCAATTGGCTCAAATATTAATAGAAGAAATGGAGTAGCCAAAATTGAAAACCCAAATCCTGTACTCGTTTGAAGTACGGAAGCGACTAAAATGATTATAATAAATGCTATTATCTCCATAAACCCCCTACTTTCCTATAACAAAAAAATAAAGATACCGTTAATAAACAGTATCTCTTCTACAACTATTTTAACATGTCATTAATCTAGCGACTATCAAAACTAATTCCACCCACTGTTTTAACACTATATATGGTTAGGTTCACCATAACTTATCTAAGTGAGGTTTTCGATTAACATTATTTCACAACCAATAACACTAGATATGTAAAGGCACCCTTAATATCTAGACCCTCAACAAGTACTAATTATATAAATAAGCTATTATTTCTCAGTAATGTATTAGCCCCCATCCGTCTCTTGATAATTTGACTGAATATAACTAATTACAAAATAAAAAGATAGACAACTACCTACTAAAATCTGATGGGTAGTTGCCTATCTAAAGCTAATTTATTATACCAGATTTGAGTCATTCGCTTAACCATTTTAGATGCCTTACTTTTTGGTAGTAAATTCATGCTTATTTGCAAAAGTGCGATTGCCAGTAACACGAAGGTGCCCCACCTATTAGGTGAGTCGTCCTCGTGTTATTCGAGGAACTTTTGCATATCCTCATCTAAATAAACCCAGCCCTTCCAGCCAATATGAATCGTATCACGCATAAAATAAGGATCATATTCATGGTCGGAATAATCGGCGTAGGTAAAGCCGCTATCATTAATCTGCTTCTTTATACGAGTGTAGTAGTCTTGACGTCCTTTTTCAGGGAATCCTGTGTAGTCATAATACGCCCCATTCACGGGGATAATAACAAAAAGCGGTTCAGCATCAGATTCCTTGAGAATATCAAGCATCAGTTGGAAATCTTCGTACTCAAGTGATTCTGCATAGGAATGATCTTTGTTCTTTCCTTCCATTCTCTTGATGTAGTCCTTCCTATACTTATACACGTTGTCATCAATATAAAATTTGGAATGCTGTGTCCGTTTCTCGCCATAAGTATCGGCTTGTGCCCGCAGTTCCTCCCATGTCTTGTCCTTCACTTCATCTGACTGATGACGGTTAGTTGGTTTATCTTTCAAAATGGTGAAATACATATCCTTTTTCTTAAGTATGGATATATAAGCCCTTGCAGGAACGGAAAAAATATTAAACATAACCTTTTCGTCATTCAGATAAGCATCGTAAAGCTGATAAAGAATCGTATCGTTCTTGACCGCATCATACGTCATCAGACGTTGCATCAATTTTCGTTTCACTTGCTCATCCACTTTCTTATTGAAAGGAAGCTGGTAAGCTTGCAGTGAAGAATAATTTGGTGCAAAATGCTGCTCATCTGTACCATGCTTTACAAACCATTGCGGCGATACGATGATAACCATTTTCTTGTTCTTCAATTGATCGGCATGCATTGCAAAGTTTAAATTATGAATAATCGAGGTCATTCCGCCTTTTCCTACTAAATAAGGTGTAAAGGCAGCTTCATTCGTTTCGAAATAATTCGATGGATGGAATGGGTCCCAGCGCGACAATTCAGAGGAACCATAGATTGGAACATACGTAGAACTTTTGAGCATTTCACCTTGCAAATAAGTTCCTTGGAACATAGTTGGCTCCAGACTTATAGCTGATTCCTCCAAACGATCTGCTGGAACTAAATTAGCCAGCCATGATTCGGGTACCAATACGACCCCGGAAAACAGGACCAATGCAAGAATGATTGGTCCAAACAGATACTTCTTCTTCATTATTTCAGCTCATTCAGACGATCAACGATAGCATTTGGTGTATTCCATGTATCTCGGTCAAACTCCGTGATCGGTACATTAATATCAAGCTGCTCCTCAAATTGAACAAGTAACTCCACTGTCGCAAATGAATCAATCAATCCTGCTTCAAATATATCCAAATCATGCTCTTCTTTCACAACATCATCTTCACAAACTTCTGCAATAACTTGTAATACTTTTTCTTTAAAATCCATATTTATATTCCCCTTTTATTGAAATGGTTTGCCGGAAAACAGATAGAAGCCAAAACAAACGACATGGAAAGTGATGACAATCGACACCACTGTCATTACTCTTCCTGTTGGCCAGCGTTTATGTTTTTTATTCCAGGTCTCGAAGATATTAAATCCAGCCATCATCAAGGCGTGATATGCACCATATACGATGTACTGAATCGCTAATCCATGCCATACTCCCATCAGCAGGAACAGCAGGATATAACCTAAATTCGAAACGAGCATTTTGTTCTGTATCCATTTTTTCTTCTTCATCAGAAAGACGAAGCGCATGAACACATAATCCCGGAACCAGAACGATAGTGACATATGCCATCGGTTCCAGAAATCCTTGATGTTGCGGCTGATAAATGGCTTATTAAAGTTCTCCGGTGAACGGATTCCCATTATATAACTGACTCCAACTGCAAACGCCGTATAGCCGGCAAAGTCGAAGAATAGGTACAAGCTATAGCTGTACATATACAACAGATTATTGGTAAACTTGCCATCCGCTATGTAATCTAGATTTGCAATGAAATACGTATTGATGCTATAGCCAATAATAAATTTATACAAAAATCCAATGAAAATCTTATTGATCCCTTTATAAAGCAGGTCCTTGTACTCCTCTGGTGTCCAACGCTTTTCTTCATCCTTTTGGAACCTTCGGAAGCGATCAATCGGACCTGATGAAATTGTCGGGTAAAACAGCATAAAATTGACAAGCTGAAAAATCGAGAGCTGCTCTTTAATCAATCCATCTCTTGTTTCAATAATGATTTGGACCGCTCGGAATGTCAGATAGGAGATACCCAGAAAGCTTGCCCAGTTATCCACGGCTAAAATAGGCAAAATCTTGGATAAAATCAAAGGCATAATCGACAGAAAACTAATGATATAGAATACGAGACTGCTATTCTTTGCTTGTCGATACGTAATATAGCCTTTGACCAGTACAACCTGAAGGATGGTGAAGACTACTAACGAGAAGAAGCCTTCGTTCCCTCCTGAAAATATGATAGCCAATACAACAATAGTGACGAATACATTGTAATAACGCAGACGCTTGCCCATTACGCCAAGAATCATCGTCGGCAGTAGCAAGATACCTAGAATAATAAAGAAAAGGAAAGAGCTATATGGGGTCATGCGAATACCTCTTCCTTCATTTTCTTACGGTCTGCTTTCCCATTCATCGTCATTGGAATAGCAGTATGATACGTGAATTTACGCGGGATCATATATGCCGGCAAGCGCAAAGCAAGATCTTTTCGAATAGCAGCTGTTAGTTGGTATTCCTTCTCAAACTTATGATCCCCCGGTACTACTGCCGCAATCAAGTATTCAATTTCCTCGCTTGGTGCATAAGGGATAATAATAGCAGCCTTAATATACTCAGACTGATTAAGATGGAACTCAATCTCTTCCAGCTCCATCCGGTAGCCATGCAGCTTGATTTGATAATCCAGTCTGCCTTGGCAGTACACCAACCCGTCCCGAATAATACCGGCATCTCCGGTACGATAGGCGTTCATTCCGTTTACCATGCCGAATGCATTTTCTGTCAGTAACGGTTCACCTAGATAGCCTTTTGACACACTTGGCCCCGCAAGGATAAGCTCCCCTTTTTCACCTTCAGGTAGCGGATTGCCTGAATCGTCCACAACGAGAATGCTCATATCGGATTTTGGATAGCCGACCGGCAGTGCTTTCTCTTTAGCGAGCAAATCCTCCGTAATTTCAATTGACGTCACAGCAACAGTTGCTTCTGTAGGCCCATAGGTATTAAAAATCCTTGCTCTTGGGAAACGTTCTTTCAGTTCTTTGGCTACAGCTAACGGTAGTACTTCACCACAGAATAGAAATACCTCAAGCTCAGGAAGCATCTTTTGATTAAAGTCCGGATTTGGAAAACACATTTGCACGAAGGATGGCGTTGACGTCCATATTTGTAATCCAGAACGACTCAAGTTTTCAAACATAATCTTCGGCTTATTGGTTACTGCCTTCTCCAATGCATGAATGGTACCCCCGCTCTGTAGAGCTGGGTAAAAGTCCATTACTGACAAATCGAATGAAAAAGGTGCTTGATTCAAGAACACCTTTCCTTGACCTAACGGAAAATCATCTGTCATCCAATCGGTAAAAGACTGCAGATTTGCTGCGGCTATTTGCACTCCCTTTGGATTTCCGGTACTTCCGGATGTATAAATGATATAAAAGACTTCATCAGGCTTAACCCAGTAACCATCACTAATAAGTTCTTCTTGTTCCAGTTGCAGTCCCTGCACGTCTAAAACAGTGACATTATCAAAATCCAACATGCTATCGGTTGTATTAATTACCAATCCTGCACCTGATTTTTCTACGATAAGACGAACTCGCTCCATTGGGATGGATATATCTACCGGTATATAAGGGTGACCAGCCTGTACACAGGCGAGGAACGAAATTGGCATATCCATTCCCATATGACCATACACAACAACAGGCGTCTGCCGCTCGGGCTGGGTAGTATGTATTAAACTTGCTAACCTGCTCGATCTGTCCCATAGCACTCTGTAATTCAACACCTCGTCCTCTGTACGAAATGCGATCTGTTCGGGGTTTCTTGCCGCATGCTGTGCAATCTGTGTTAAAAGTTTCATAATTTTATCTACTCCATTTAGAAATCATTGTAAATATAGTTACCTGTATTGGCTGTATGGAAGCCGTATATCAAGAATAAGGTAATAAGAATTGCAAGATAAAAACAGGTATGTAAAACAAAACGAACACCATTGTTTGTATAAAGTTGCTTGAGCTTATTCATCTTCTCTCTTCCTTTTATTCAAATTTATATCCGGTCCCAATCACAGTACGAATATGATGTGATTCGCAGCTTAATTTAGCTCTCAGCTTTTTAATATGTGTATCAACAACTCGACTATCACCATCGAAGTCCAGCCCCCATACATGATTCAAAATTGTTTCGCGTGAAAGGACATTATTTTTATGCTGAATCAGGAACACCAATAATTCATATTCCTTTGGCGTCAATTCGACTTGTTGTCCCTCAAGCTGAAGCTGATGGGACTTCGTATTTACGATTGCCTCACCGAAGCTGAGCATATGACCAGTCGGCAGGTATTGTTCCGTTGCCCGTTTCATTAAAGAATTAGCACGTGCTACTAACACTCTTGGGCTAAACGGCTTCGTAACATACTCATCAGCCCCGAGTTCAAACCCATGAATTTTATCATCGTCACTGGATTTAGCTGTCAGCAGAATAATTGGTACACCAGACCTCATTCGAACCTGCTTGGTAACAGCAAATCCATCCATTTGTGGCATCATGATATCGAGAATGACTAAATCTGGATAAATGGCATCAAACCAGTCGATTGCACTACTGCCATTATCCGTTTCATACACGTCCCAGTCGTCCTGTTTGAAATAATCAGCTACAACTTCTCTGATTCTCACTTCATCCTCGACAAGCAACACTTTCTTCCCCATCGTGAATCTTCCTTCCAATTTGTATATATAGTAACAAGACTATATGTCTTTCATGTGTCCTCATAAGCAATTAGTCCTATTACTTAAAACGAACATAGAAACGCACACCGTCAGGCATATTTTCCGCACCGTATTGAAATCCATGCAAATCTAGTATTTGCTGAACAATTGCCAACCCTAATCCTGTACCGCCCGTCAGTCGGCTTCGTGAAGATTCGGTCCGATAGAAACGTCTCCAGATCTTATCCAGCTGCTCCTCTGGTATTTGCGTGCCTTTGTTTTCAATTTTGAACACACTGTCTCCGCTCTCCTGATCTAATTCGATTCGAATCACAATGACAGAATCAGGCTCACTGTGCCGGACCGCATTAATAAGAAGATTCTGCATGACTCGTTCCAGCCACTCATAATCGGCCAATATATGCTGTTCATTCTTTGGCATGATTTCAATTACGACTCTTTTCTCTTTTGCTATACAAAATAGTTTATCTGCTAAATCCTCAATCATTTCACTGAGCAGAAAAGATGTTTTTCTTAGTTTAATTGCACCGTTCCCCAACTTAGCCAAATCAAGCATATCTTTGATCAGCACTTCCATCTTGTCTGACTCCTCTATAATCACTTCTACATAGTGGTCTTGCTTGTCCGGACTAACACCATCCTGCAGCCCCTCTGCGAAGCTTTTGACAATACTGAGCGGTGTCTTCAGTTCATGTGATGCATGCTCGAAAAACTCCCGCTGCTCCTTTTCCATCTGCACACGTCTTTCCACATCCTGCTTCAACTTTCCATTCGCTTGTTTCAAGTCATTTAAGGCAACATCCAGATTTCGCGCCATGATAAGCATATTGTTTGAAAGGCTCCCCAGTTCATCCTTCTGCTTAATCGGCTTCGTCGATGAGAAGTCTAGAAGCACCATTTTCTTCGCCATTTCATTGAGCTTAATCAGTGGTCTGCTAACGAGACGAGAGAAGAATAACGACAGCAAAAGGATGAGAACGAAGCCCGCTATTCCGATATATACATAAAATAGTTGAAGTGCTTCATTGGTATCTTTGATTTCTTGAAGCGATGAGACAGATAACATATATTGCATTTCTCCATCTTTCTTAAATGGCTCAATCAGTACTAAATTATGTTTGCCACTCCATGATTCTATCCAATCCAACTGCAGACTTTCCCCTTTGGAAAGCTGCTTTAGCTGCTCATCCTCTAACGGGAACCATTCCAGTAGCGCATCATAGAGAATTCCTAGTCCACGATCAATCATCCCAGCCTTAGGCAGGGAAATGCTTTTTACTTTCCCTTCGATTGTCACTTCACCCTCAACCGGATCTTCACCGACACTAGATTCATCCTTCGTTATAACAGATGGATAAATGACTGAAGGAACATTAGCATCTGCTTCACCTCTTACGGTCAATGTATCTCCCTTTGTGATATTTAGTGCTCGAATCTGTTGTCCGTAATTGGTGACGAGTATAGAAAGCGATACTTCTACAACTTTGCCATCTCCTATTTCTAGCATGATATTAAACGGATCCTGTACCAACTGATAACCTTCTGCATCTACAATCGTCAACGGACTTTTCGTCTTCCTCATGTATGCGATTGTCTGTTTTGTCAGTTCCGATTCGCTCCAGGAATTTTTCTCATAAACTTCTACTAATTGATGTAAGTGCTCTGCTGCTTCTTTCGTTTTATGATGCTGATAAAAACGATCAAAGAATACTAGCTGAAATATCATAATCATGGCGTAAAACGCCACAAAGAATAAAGCTGTTACAGCGAATAATTTAACGGTGATACCGCGTTTTCTCATGTTATACTCCTTCATTTCGTACGACAGTTTATTAATAACTTAAGCTATGGGTATGTTTTTTGTGTGTCCATATACTACCTTCCATATAGTAAACATTATTTTCGAGTTTTGAAACCTTTTTTATACTCAGGTATATCACCAGCAAATATTCCGAAATGATGGTGACATTGGAACTAGCTGCAGAAGATTAGACAAACTTGCTGACTTTATAGATGCACCCTATCCTGAATATATTTTCGGTTCCGATATCGTGGCAAGAACACCTATTGAAGTATTGTCGCAAACCTATTACCTCGATAAAAAGAAGCAGTACGAAACCTTGCGTCCGCTTAACAATCAGGCGATTGTCATCGGACTGCTAGATGCAAGAAAGTCGATAATAGATTACTATATTTATAAGATGGATAAATTGGCAGAAGAGGTGAAGCCCCGATGAATTTAAGAGAGCACAAAAGCTTTGTTCGTTTTTGGATTGCATCGACAACTTCAAGCTTTGGCACATATATTACAACCCTGGCTCTTCAGGTATTAGTGGTTGATAATATGGGAGGCAGTGCTATTCATGTTGGCTGGGTTTCAGCATCTAGATGGCTTCCTTACGTACTTTTGGGATTAATAGCGGGGGTTTTGGTTGATCGTTTTCACCGAAAGACTGTATTGGTGGTAACGGATATGGGGCGCGGCATTATACTTACCTTCATTTGCTTATTGTCTATCACCGGAGTAATCAGTATTGGCTGGCTAATGTTCCTGCTGGTGCTCTTTGGTGCTTTGTCTCTTTTTAATGATAGTGCCTACCAATCCTTTGTGCCACAATTAGTTCCTCGTCCATTATTAACACGTGCAAATGCACGGTTAGAACAAAGCTCAGCTGTTGCGGAAACGAGTGGTCCAGCTATTGGAGGTGGACTTGTCTCATTAATTGGTGCACCATTTGCCCTTCTTTTTGATGCGTTATCGTATTTGTTTTCAGGTTTATTAATGGCATCGATTAAACACCAGCCCTTAAAAAAGGTAAAGACTGGACCACTTGGTCAGCAAATCAAGGAAGGTTTGCGATGGGTCTACCAACACCAATACCTTCGTACACTCGCTTTAAACACGCACGCCTGGTTTTTATTTCATAGCATGACGATGACGATCCTAGTATCCATTGTTTTGATTGAGCTTAGCTTCGATGCCTCACTCCTTGGGTATGTCCTCGCCGCTGCAGGTGTTGGTGCTGTTGCAGGGACCTCACTATCTCCTCGAGCCGGTGTGCGCTTCGGTGTCGGGCGTGCAATGGCTTTTTCACGAATTCTCTATGGTCCAGCAGTTATATTGATGGCTCTTGCTCCAGCAGCTAGCAACACCGAATCGCAGTACTTACCTCTCATTTTTGTGGTTGTAGGGCAGCTATTGTACGGCTTTGCCATGGGAATCGAGGGTCCTCTTGAGATGGGATATCGACAGTATGTCACACCATCCCACCTGCAAGGTCGAATGAATGCCACACTGCGATCCATCAACCGTAGTGCCGTCGTTATCGGCGCTCCACTAGGAGGTATCCTCGCTGACGGACTAGGTTTCATACCGGCTTTATGGATTTCGATAGCTGGACTAACTTTCTGTGGACTATGGTTCAGTCTATCATCGATGCGGAAAGCTCGAATAGAAGATGACGAAATTTAAATATGCATTAAACTAATAAGGATATGACTGACTCATATAAAAAAATATAAAGTAAAGGTTTATAAATGCAAAAAATGACAAACTTTTTTACATAACTTGTTATTTTTGCCTTTTGATTTTTTCCAACATTAAACCTTATTTACTTATGGTACGGTTCATCCAAATGCATTGGTAATATATATGAACATATTTAAAATTCCATTGTATAGTAATTATATGGAAAAATAAGTTATCTATTATGGAGATTGTATTATGCCAAAAAATGATTCTACCAATTTCGTTTTGAATGCAAAAAGTAAACAGTTTTACTGGGAAGGTAATGGTCAACTGTCCATTAAAACATTCTTTAATGGTAAAGCCCATTATAAGACTAACAAAGGCTTCTTTGCTGTTGAAGAGAGTAGATACCTACTCCTCAATGAAGGTACATACACAATTTCAATTGAAGAACCTAAAGTTGTAGAATCCTTTTGTCTTTTCTTTAAAGATGGGTTTGCAGAAGAAGTCCTTCATTCCTTAAAAGAAACAAATGAGCGTCTTCTAAGCGATCCGTTTAAAGATACAAGTTCAATTGGCTTTTTTGAAAAAACCTATCATAAAAATAATATTCTATCTTATCAACTGGAATATTTCATGCAGATATTACCCAGTCTTGATATTGATTCCGTTGGTTATGAGGAACAATTCCATAAGATAATGTATTCTATTTTAAATGAACACTTAAATACATATACAGAAATCAAATCATTACATGCCATTCGTAATTCTACACGTGAAGAATTATATAGAAGGGTAAGTATAGCACACGATTATATTAGATCTTATTTTAATCAACCGATAAAACTAGAGGAAGTTGCTAAAGTAGCTTGTTTATCTCCTAACCATTTACTAAGAACTTACTCTCAAATTTATGGTAGAACGCCCCATCAGCATATTTCAATATTTAGAATACAAAAGGCAAAACAATTACTAGCAGAATTAGACCATAATATGACCGATATAACCTTTGAACTTGGATTTCAAAACCCTGTATCCTTTAGTAAAATGTTTAAGCAACATGTTGGTTTATCTCCTAAAGAATATCGAAAAAAAGTGAGATTGGATAAGAAATTATAAGGGAGATTCTTTATTCTTATTAGGAATAAGAAATTTGAAGGGAGAAATGTATTATGGATACTACAACGATTAATAATGTTGGGCAAATTGGAATACCTGTAAAAGATATAAATAGGGCACTGGATTTTTATAAAGATAAACTAGGACTCTCTCTATTATTTAACACGGATAGTATGGCATTTTTTGAATGCGATGGCATGAGGCTCATGTTAACACTTCCAGAAAAAGAGGAATTTGCTCATACAAGTTCGGTTATTTATTTTCAAGTAAGTAATATTAAAGATACTTATGAGCGCTTAGTAAGTAAAGAAGTTATTTTTATCGATGAACCCCATTTAGTAACGAAAATGGGACAAACTGAAACATGGATGGTATTTTTTAAAGATACAGAAGATAATACTCATGCATTAATGAGTGAAATACAAGTTTAAGAAAATCAAAAGGAGACCGTCTAAATCACACGAATGGTCTCCTTCAATTTAAATTAGACTTTTTAATACTTCTTTATCTAGAATTACATCTACCCTCTGCTTTACCACTATTTGTTATACGGTTCACCGTGACGTATCTAAATGAGGTTTTTTACTACTTCCGTCAAAACTTCTGTTACTTAGCAGTATAGCCGCCATCAACAAGAAGTGTTGTACCATTCACAAAACTAGCATCATCGCTTGCTAAGAAAAGAACTGCCTTCGCTATTTCTTCAGGTTTTCCTAATCTGCCTTGTGGATGAAGAGAAGCTAAATATTCTTTAGTTTGAGAATCAACATTGGTTAGTAAAGGAGTGTCAATATAACCAGGGCAGACTGCGTTAATTCGAATACCCTCTTTTGCATAAGCCGTACATAAGTTTTGTGTTAATAGCTTCACCCCGCCTTTTGCAGAGGAATAGGCCGTTGGATTTGGCAATGCAACAAAACTATGAATAGAACCTGCGTTAACAATAACACCGCCTGTGCCTTGTTTAAGGAATTGTTCAATCGCATATTTATCAGAAAGAAACACTCCTGACAAATTAATATCAATGGTCCGTTTCCATTTGTCATAGGATAATTCATGGGCTGGTGCATCATCAGCGACTCCAGCATTTGCATAAATAATATCTAATTTACCGTATTTATTCACCGTTTCATTAATCATCTTTTTGATTTCTTCTTCTTTTGTTACATCTGTTTTAATAAATAACGTATCATATCCATTCGCATTTAACTCTTCTGATAGGTTTTTACCTCGTTCAGCAAAGTCAGCAATGACCACTTTTGCTCCTTCTTTCGCAAAAAGGCGAACAGTTGCTTCACCAATTCCGCTAGCTCCGCCGGTTACTATGGATACTTTGTCTTTTAATTTCATATGAATCTCTCCATTCCAATCTAGAATTCAGGCAATATTTTGGACTTCTTCCAATCTTTATCTGGCTGTGGCTCCACCATCAATCACAAATTCTGTAAATGTTGTGAAAGCTGATTCATCCGAAGCAAGAAATAGTACAGTGTTTCCTACATCCCCTACAGATCCTAAACGTCCTAGAGGAAATAAGTCTTTACCTCCGCCGGTTATAACAAGCACACATCCTTTCATTTTAAAAATCATGTAATTAAAATAAACAAAGAATCTTTTTTTTATTTATTATCGTCCAAAAAAGATTCAATTATTTGTCACAAATCCATCTTACTCCTTTGAGTTTGAAATACTATCCTACAAGATGCTGTATAATATTAGTGTCAACACCCTCCATTTATAGTATACATTTGTTTGAAGGAGAAGAAGTTTCTTATGAATCAGCCAATTCAAAAGTATGAAGAAATTACGTTTCAACAATTTGTATTGTTTATCAAAATTCATAGCAAACAGATTGAAGAAAATATCAATACCTATCTAAATCTAGAAGCTTCCATTTCAGAGACAGATCGAAAAATTCTTGAGGCACTGCTGCAATCATTTTTACAACTATTAACTAATCCTAACATTGAAGTTAGCAAGGAAGATTATGCGGACCACTTAGATACTTGGCTTCAATCCCAGTTGTCTATTTTAAATAGGGAAAATTTTAACCTGTTTCAACTGCTTTTCGAGAAGTCGCTAATTACATTAATGATTCAAATAAAACATAACCGTATCTTTGTTATATTAATGTTTTTATTATCTATTTTTACTTACCTTGTCCAGAGTTATAACAAATGGGCAGATGAGAGTTTTTCAGAAACCACCAATAAAAATTCCCATGAAAATAGAGAACTTAAAAGACTCCAAATGTTAGACAAATTAAATAAGCTCCTGATTCGCTCTTCAGGAGCTCAAGACTTACCGTATATATTAAAAAAGTGTGAAGATTATTTTCATTATAAACGATGTGTTTTTTACGCTTATATTCCCTGGTCAAATCAATTCTATGGTGTTATAGGTGCCGAACTTCCAAAGGTGCAGAGCATGAAAGGGCAAATAAACGAGGAGAATATCCTTTTTAGTTCAACAAAACCAATTTATTTAAAGAGTCCTAAAAATTATATAAAAGAGGAGCATATCAAATTATTTAATCTGTCTTCCATTATTTTTTTACCGCTCACCCATAAAAATCAATTGTTTGGGTGGCTTACTTTTGATCAGCTAGGGGAAGAATTTGATTGTTCGAAAGAGGAATTAGCTTTACTCGAGCAAGTGGGGAAACGGCTTGGATTATTTTTATCAAGAAAAGGAGAAGCGGCAACAAAAACCTCAGACCTTCATTTAACTGAAAGGGAATCCAATATTCTTGATTTGCTTGCAGAAGGATATGACAATAAAACAATTGGTGAATTATTGTTTTTAAGTGAGTATACGGTGAGAGATTATGTAAGCAGTTTAATGACTAAACTAAAAGCAAAAAATAGGACCCAAGTGGTTGCCTGTGCCTTTCGGTTAGGATTATTACATTAATTCTCAACCTAATTAACATCTTTATCATTAATTAATTGTTAATAGGGGATCAATTTGTAGATTTGAATTAATATTACACTTGAAAAGCGTTCTATTTATTTAAATAGAACGCTTATAATAAAACATCATTTACTAATGATAAGGCTCGCCGTAGTAATATAGGAGGCAAAAAAACGAGCATTGGGAACTGTGCTTCTCAATGCTCATTTGAATTATTCAACATTCGTAGTGACTTGAGTGCGTATAATTTAACATTACAAAAACTAATTCAATCGATGTACCAATTCATATTTATTTCCGCAAGGATCTTCAAAATAGACAGCGTAATAAGTTGGGCTAATCGGGAATAACCGGGGACCGTCGTTTATGGTGCCGCCATTTTCCTTGACCAGTTTCGCAATATGATCGACTTCAGCCTGATCATTCGCCCAGAATCCAATAATATTTTTATTAGGCTTATGTTCTTGGTCTTCTGTAATCGCAAAATAAGCTGCACTAGGCAAATCTCCTTCGGCAGCATATACCTTCCAATTCAAGCTGTGAAAGGTACGCGTAAACCCTAATTCAGGAAGAAGTTTTTCATAAAAAGGCATGATACTTTCTAAATGGTTCACTCTAAGATCGATATGACTAAACTTATTCATAATACTCCATCTCCTCTTGATCATTGACATTGCTTGTTTTCTGCCTGATGGCACTGAGAACGTCCTCCCAATGCAGTTTCATTTGTTCCCGCGTGTTCGGATGATCCAAATTTTCTTGATGGAAGCTGATCGTTGTTCGATTAGGATGATTAGATAGCAGCCGGATTTGCAGCGTGGACGGCTTCTCCCAATCCTTTTTGCTCCACCTTAAGCGAAGCTGCCTAAAAGGCTTTACTATCCTGAGCTGACCCGAAATCCCCTCATCGGATGCAAAAATCTCTCCCTCGTTAAATGCAAGAGACGATACGTTCCCAATCCACAATTTTACCCCTTCGGGAGAGGTTAGAAACGACCATACGTGTTCTGGTGAGATTGGGAACGACCTCCTTACACCGACTTGGAAACCTGCAGATACCGTTTGACCAACAAGCTTGCGTGATTCAATATTCTGATGTTTCATAGTGACACCTCCATCAATTTGTTAGTTACCACTCACTATCTATATTTCAAAAAATTAAGGGCTTAACGCCCTGACGAACAAATCGATACTTGATCTCATAAAATCTTGCTTGGATATTTTTGTAATCTCAGACCCAACAAACAACTGCGAAATGAATGCTCCGTAATTCATCCACATGAAAGTGATCGCTTGCATCTCCGCATCTGTTGAAATCAGTTTGTTCTTTCTTTGCATGTCTATGAAATAATTCGTCAATAACTCCAACAGTTTCCGAGGATGCTTCTGTGCCTTTTCGCGGACTTCAGCCAATTCATTATCGCTCAATACAATGATGAACAATTTTCGGTTACACTCCATTATTTCATGATACATTTGGCTAATCATGAGCAAGTCCGTTCTCAAGTCCCATATCACTTTCTCGCTAAAAATTTTGGTCATTTCAATCGAATAATGAAAATGGTCAACTGCTTTTTCCAGGAGGTTTTGCTTACTCCCGAAATTACGGAACAATGTCATCTCACTGACGCCTGCCACTGCTGCAATTTCTTTCGTAGATACGCCTTTATAGCCTTTTTCAGCCATTAGGTCAATTGCTGCGTGCATCAATTTAGCTTTATTGTCCATAATCATCTTCTCCTCCATAATTACCTTCCCAGTTCGATTCAGCGCATTGTAGTTAGTACTCACTAACGTAGTGTCTTAATAATAAAGTCATACTGCTGCAATGTCAATATCTTTAAGGTACTTATTGTGAAATAAATTTATGATTTTCCATCTATTTTTACACACCGACGAACACTTGAGCCTGTGGGGACAACCGGGATTCGTCCCTATTGGAATAGCTATAGTCCGTCGGATTCTAGAATGTGGATACTGTATAAAAAAACTTGATGGGTTTTTCCCTAAGAATCTCTATTCAATTATAAGACCTTTATCATCGGATTAGATACTTACGAAATTAATATTATTTTGTAAATTGTAGGTAGAATCACGACTTTCGAGGAAAAGTAATTCATCCCACCTTACTTCCCCTTCATTCTCCTGTGCCGCTTATTATACGTACGCAAGAATGGTTAGAGCCTGTCGATGATGAAACTTAAAATAAATTATAAAACAAATGCACCCGAATCAATTGCTTCGGTGCATTTTCCATGCGTCTAGTGTGGCAATCCTATCTTTTATCACATTCAATACTACATCCCCATTTCTTAATATGTATTTCAACAACGCTCGTTTGTCATTTATCATCGTCATCCAATATTGTCTCATTGGAAGTCCTCCTCACTTGCTGAAAACGGTGCTATACTACAATACTCTTGAAGCCAAGTACTCCTTCAATAGTTCTGCTGCATCCATTTCGGCATTGTCCCGCACATTCTCTCGTGGCTCCTTCTTATTTCGCTTTCTCTCCGTAAACCATGCTGGAACAACCTCCGCCTGAAGACCTCTTTGATTCATAAAATGCATTAATCTCTTTTATATAATTCATCTATGTATCTTCCTTTCTATGAATGGGTGGGGTCAGTCCCCACCCTATCTATTTTTCAAAACTTTTCAGTACATCGGAAGCCTGCAGTTTCTTCCTTGCCTCCCTGGACCAGCTCTTCACCGCATCCACACTTACCCCCTCTCGCTCAGCGATTTCCTTCAGGGATAAACCATGAAGGACATAATGATAGACCCACTTCCACTGATTAGGAGTGAGAATCCGCCTTACTTCATCCCAGAGCTCCGTATCCGCTACCTCAATACCCTTAAGAGATAATATTGGAGCAGGGCTAGTTGTCGAATGATTCCCATCATACTTATCAATGCTTTCCTTCTGAATATAAGCTTCTGTAATTTTCTGTTCCCGAGACTTACTCCGAATCATATCAATCATGCGATTTCGGATGGCAAAGTTAAAGTACGTTGCAAGTGGCCCTTTATCAGGCTGGTATTTTTTATAGGCAAGCCACATGGCATAAAGTCCCTCTACGTAGAACTCATTATGCGGATCTCTGATTTGTAATTTGTGAATTTGATAGTGAATTCGGTTTTCATTTTGCTTGAAGATTTCTTCAAAGGTAAATTTCTTATCCATGTTACACTCCTCTCACAAGCATTAATGCGCCGGCACCATAAGAATAGAATGCGTATAGGAAGTTGTCACATGGCCTAACTTTTGCCAAACTCACCTAGAAATTAAATTTTCCAGTAGGAAGATAAAATTTTGATGAAAAAAATGTTCCCAAAATTAGACTTTAGGAAGGGTTTTGCAAGTTAAGTAGTTTTTTGAAATTATTATTGAATCGAAAAAAAAAAACACAATTAAATTTCCATCTTCTGTAAAAATCCATACGTTCGTTTGTGGTCGGTTGCTAGTAATCCAATGAAAATGGGTACAAAAAGGGACGTGCCCAGGTGGATAAAAAGCAGCTAAAATTCATATCTGAACTATTCGGTAATGAAATTAGAACATATCGAGTAATTGAAAAAGATAAGACCCAAGAAGGATTTTCGCAGGATTCTGGAATTGGTCCAGAACATATTGGTGAAATCGAAAGAGGAGAAAAATTGCCACGTATTGATACCTTATTACGATTATATAATGCAGGGATCGATATCAATCGTGCTTTTGACCATATATTAAAGGAATTGGAAGACAGAGGTATTGATATTAGGAAGGACAAGTAGTGTTATGTGTACAATTCTTCCCCATTATGAAATAACGGAACAAACCATGGCATTAATTCCTGTAAGCCATCCAAACTACCATACCATTGCAATCGAAGTAAATCAGACGTTACACATAACCAAAACCCCTTTTGAGATTATCAAAAGGGGTTGCTTGGATAATTTTAGTTCGCTTGAAGGGAGAAGAGAATCGGTTACCCATCTCACTGGATTCAAAAGAAAAGCACCAATTCCAATTAGCGTTTACCGCAATATCTTTGTCTTCCCGACACATGCTGTTTTGGATTGGGAATGTTGTTGGTTATTTTATCAACATGTGGAAAGTATTGTGAAAAAGAAGCTGGATGACACTCAATCCATAGTTATATTTAAGAACGGGACTGAAGTTATTGTGGAAGTACCTAAGCGGGAATTGATTAAGCAATTGGACAAAACTAGCTTACTATCAAATTTAAGTAGTGGTCTTAGAGGCTAATTTGCTAAAGAAGTCGTATTTTTTCATGATTTCATTGTAGGTGCCTTGGTCTTTAATAGTAAAGATGGTGTATGGATTGTAGCATTTTAGGTGAACGACTGTGTTTAGTTCATCTAGGAAGACTTGGTCTTTCATTTTATAGAGTCTTTTGCATTTTGGGCAGTGTAGACGGTCGAAGTGGTGGTTCATTTTATTTCCTCCAATCAAAAAGGTTCTTATAATAAATTAAGTTCAACAAATTTATCAAATTTCCTTCTTAAGTAAATAAACTACATAAATAAGCTTTATTTAATTGGTGGTGTCTAGTGTTTAATATGTGTAAAGAAAACAACATTTCCCCTTCATAAAGAAGTACAAGTTGAATATTCTATTTTTTTTAAATAAAAGAAGGAAATATAATCCATTTTGTCGAATCTAATTAGTAATTAGAAAATTGAGAGAGGTGAGTAAATTGGCTATAAGTATTACTTCAGCGCTTTTTAAAGATAATGATGAAGTTAAAGAGTTACACACCTCAGACATTGACTCTATACTATATTCTACAAGATTAAAAGGAAACTTGTATTGTACGACAGAAAATTGTAATGCAAGGTTAGTTTTTGTAAATAGTACATCTAAATCAAGTCATTTTAAAACTTACCCACATGACAACCATTCAGAACATTGCATATATCAATTTGAAAGGGTTCCAGGCAGAATAGGTGTAAATACCGAACAAACCATCAATGTATCCCTTTCGGAAGATCACAAGAAAAGATCTTTAAAAGAAGCCTTTAGCCAATCACGATTAACTGCTCAACAGCTTGAAGTACTAAGAGAAAAGCGTAAACTGTCTAGAAGAAGACCTAAAACACAGGGTAGACAAAATAGTATAACAATAAATCCAGTTACAAATAATGATGTTGAAGATGATATTAAAGAACAAGTTAGATCTAGAGAACCCAGTATACTTAAACGTTATGTAGATACAATCACTCAATCGGATATTGGTAAACATCGTCTAATTATTGGTAATGCAACTAATATATATTATAGAGAATCATCGATTTTATTAGAAATAGAAAGAAATAGAAATAAGTTAACAGTAAAGTTTGGAGAAGCCTTTTTCGCAAGTAGTCCTAATTTTAAGGGATTATTTACCGTAGCCGAAAAGTTTATCTCTGAAAATAAACTAGTAATTTTTACAGGTATCGGCGAGTTAAAGAAAGCCAATGAACTTATTATATATAATGGAGAAGATTTTAACTTGCAAGGACTGCAGCTTCCTGCAATTGCAGCTATCTACGCGCGTAATAAACTGGGTTAATTAATCTAGAATCTATACAAAAAACATGGAGAAAAGCAGTAAGGTTAATAACCTTACTGCTTTAACCATTTATTAGTTTGAAGATGACCAATAATAAGTATACTATTAAGATTAATTTACACCCAATGCCTTAAACACCGCATCTATCGAATCAGAATAAAACACCGGTTGAACTTTCACCAACAAATCCGGCGGAACTGTCTGCAAGTCTATAACCGACGCTGCAGGTATTAATACCTTTTTAGCTCCAGCATCAACACAAACCTGTAATATATTAGCAAACTCTTCAACTTTAGAAATAGTACCCCCAACTGTCATATTACCAATAACGACTAAACTCTCCTGTGTTGGCTTATCTAATGCTCCTGAACAAAGACCTATCAGTTCAGCAATGGCTAATTCATCTGTCAAACCAATACCTTGCAAATCACTTATGTGCATAAGATAGTCTTTCGTTTTTGTACTAATTGTATTACTAATGCTTTTGCTATTAGCCGTAAAGAAACGAAATGCAGTATCTAAGCTTTCTTTTGCATCTCGATTTGAGCCTACACCCGATTTATCAAATTTACCAGTCCCACTAACAACTTGATTCTCGAGCTTATAAATACCGATCATTCCTGAATGGCTTTGCCCAGCAACGTAAACATGTCCTGGTTTACCCATACCTTCAGGAATAAGTTTACCTCCACCTTGTTCTGGAACTGAAACGTAGTGTTCCTCTAACGTTTCCTTGTCAATATAAGAGAACATTACATCATAAAACTCCATTCCGCCAATTTTCTTTAACTGTTCCTTCACACGGCGGCGACCTTCCAGTGCATACTCTAATACCTCACAGACTTCTTCTTTTGTGAACTCTCCATGTGGGTAAAGGAGCTTCAACATTCCCGAAACAGTTCTCTTTACCGCATTCGTATCACGCTGGTTTAAATTATTACCTAGCTTGAAATAGCGATTTATTGCATCACTAAATGTACGTTTACGCATTTCACGGAAAAACTCAGCAAGATAATCAACAATAAATCCATATTTTTCGGTGATTAAGTCAGGACGCATTTTAGGAATCTCCCAGCCAGGCAGATAATAGTGCATCCGATCAAAGAATGCCGAATCATTTGCCATCTCTTCAGGGAATGGTGCAAACAAGTGTGATGTTTTAATTAATGTGTCCACACTTTGATTGATATTACCGACAAATACCATAGCAGCAGAGGCATTCTTTTCTTCTTTGCCTCTAGCAAAAGAACCTGATGCCATGTAGTCCTTCATAATTTGAATGCCATCTTTATCTTTAAAGCGAATACCAGCTACCTCGTCAAAAGTAACACAGTCCCACATCCCGACAAGGCCTACTTTTCTCGTAGACATATTATAAAATAGATTTGCTACGGTTGTTTGTCCACCCGAAACGAGAATTGAATTCGGTGATAGTTCCTTATAGACATGCGATTTCCCGGTACCACGTGGCCCGAGTTCACACATATTGTAGTTGTTTTCTACAAGGGGAACCAAACGTAGCAACAAATGCCACTTCACCCGCTCTTCTAATTGTGTGGGTTCCATTCCAATAGAGCGTATTAATACATCAATCCATTCGTCTTTTGTAAAGCTCTTTCTCCCTTCAAATACCTCATCTATGTCCATATTTGGCATTTGAATCGGCTGTAAGCTACTAACATTAAAAGGATTAGAATTACGTACCTCTTCGTCATAAAAATAATCAATTTTGACCATGCACCATATGCCCCCGACAAGGAGCTTATCAAACTCTTTCACATACATGGATGAAATAGGAACACCTTTTAATCCTAGGTTGGAGAACTCGGCTTCGTAAGTATCAATCTTCGGATTTAACGCCACTGTTACCTTATCAATAACAGAGTATTGACCATATTCCCGTATACGTGATTTAATCTTCTCTGCCTCATCAGGACGGACAAAGTTTTCTGAAAGAATCTTCTTCACTCGTTCTAGCCCTTCACGAATACTGTCCTCATCATCAGTTGCAGCATACATTCCAAGTAAATACTCGAGCACATAAATAGGGACGTTTGCTCCCGCTTTAATAAGATTGGTTAAATCTTTACGTACAACTCTTCCGGCAAAAACGTCATTCAATTTTTTATCTAAATCAATAGTTAATCCTTCATTCATATTTTCTTCCACTCACGGTCCCCCTCCCTCTTAAAAGTCAAAATCACTGATAATACCCAAGTTGATGCTAAACGGTATTTTCTCCACTACAACACTTGTCTCTGTATCCCTAATAGTCAGGTAATACGTTTTATTTCGATCATAAGGAATGTTCTTCAATACAAACCTTATTTTGAAAGTACGATCAGCAGGATTATCAAATGGACGATCTCCAATAATCGTTTCCTCATTAGATAATACGTTGCCCTCCTCATCAGCCATATAGATGACAACAGTTCGAGGAATAACCTTGTCTTCCACTTTTTCTGTTTGGAAAAACTCCAAGTTGAAAATGCTATTCGTTATCTTACGAGTTGTATTCGTAAGTTTAATATCAACCTTTTTAATTACCTTTGCACCTTTTTGTCCTGTTCGTTTGTTTTTAAATGTTAACAGTGGAACAACAACTTCCTGCAGACTTGCACCACCATGAACAAAATTAATACCTGAACCTTGCATTTTGTTCCTAAGAGTCGCTTTAGGCAAATATGCCGTTAATTGCTGCTCGTTTTTTATTATAGATGACAGATTGATAGCCAATTGACCTGAAACATTACGATCCTCTCTTGAAAGAATATAACGACGTTTCACCTCAATAGCATCTATTGAATCCTGACCAATCTTATCACTTTCCTCTAATTCATCCCTTTGGTAAAGGAAACCATGATCCGCCGTAATATATACATTCGTTCCACTTAGATCATCCCGGATGATTTTCACCAAGTCATACAATTGGTTTAATGAAGTTTCCACCGCATTAAATGTATATACTTCTGTTGAAGCCTTATCTCCCATTGCATCAATCGTATCGTGATAGATGTATATGAGCTTTTTACCCTTAAAGGTTTCTCTTCTTCCTGCTTTATTCATTGCTAGTACATCTTGAAAATGAACAGCAATGCTTTCAGCCACCTTTGATTCAATAATTTTTTTCCGATTTTCCAAACCAGAAAAACCTTTTCCATCAACAAAGACCCTAGCATTTGTATCTATGTCAATTTCTTTGTGTGGTAGGAGTGAAGGCATTCCAAGTTTTGTAATAGAAGGCACAACACCGAGTAATGTTTCCAGATCACAAACACCCATTGTCTCGGTGTTAAGACGTTCGGCCAGCTCAACACCTATTTCATAACGCATCGCATCCGAAACAATAACAAAAACTCGTTCCCCATTTCTAACTTTAGAATCAATGAATGAAGAATAAAAGTCTTGCTGATTTTTGACACCCGGTAAAGACCAATCTTGGGTCATTTCGGATTCAACTGCTTTTGACCAATGGGAACTCAACTCACCCATATACCAATTCGTGTATAAATTTTCTACCAGCATTTTTAACTTTTTCAATAGATCATGATTACTTTCTTCATCATAAGCCACATAAAACTTACGGTAATATGTATCCATTAAATGATAGTCATTTACATATGCCTGGTACAAATCAATAGCCCGTCCCTGTGGGATCCCTTGACGATGTTCTTTATAAAACTCATGAATTTTAACAGTATAGTAAAGTGCCTCATATATTGAAGCAAATTTATCATAGTAATGCTTAGCTCTTCTCAATTTAATGAGTTTCGTGTATTCTTCATAATCCTCAAGCTGTGTAACTAATCCATTCGCTATGTAAATGATAATCGCTCGGTCGATATATGGAAAAATGTCCGCCTGTTTAAATACTTCAATTTGCAAATTATTGATTATGTTCGAAAGTTGGATTTCTTGCTCAGCCATTTCAGCATATTCATCAAATACCACATAGTCTGTCTTATGGTGCATCCAATGGTCAATAAACACAACTGCATTTGTTTTATTTCGATTGGATATAAAATCACTAAGTTCATTTAGATTTTCTTCTCCAACCGATTGACTGAATGCCGTTACTGCTAGATGGATGAACAAGGTTTTTAGACTCTTCTTCTCCCGTTCATAACCATAGTGATTAGAAACATAATTCCAGAACACTTCAATATCAAAAAACTTCTTCAGAAGGGAAAGATATTTATTCTCAATGTCATCCAGAGTATCCATTAACACAGCCTTTAAAACTTCTTCAAAATCGGGTGTTCTAACGTTACATAAAACACTCATAATTGAAAGTTCAATGATTTGCTCTGAATAAGTTTCTATATTTAATGCCGAAAACTTTCTAAAACGCTCCTTATTATTAAAGAAACGTTCATACTTTTTGATTACTGCCCGAAGTGATGGGTCTATATTCAACTCACTTAAAATTAGTGAAATTCGATCTGCATAGAACGTTTTTGAATAAAAAACAGTATCTGCTAACCAGTTGTCTTCGACACCCAATTCCATATTTGTATAAATCAAGTAAGAGGACATAGGATCCTCTTCTTCAAGCAAATATTTCGTCTGAAACTGGTTAGAATCCGTAAGCGTGTGAACTTTTACTTTATCAACTGTAAGATGTTCAATGTCCTCAATGAACTCATTATCTTTATCCACCCAGAACACAATCTTTCGTTGTTCCCCACTTTTTAATGGCTCGTTGAATATATCTGATAACGCAGCCTCAATTTGATTTATGTTCATTCCCTTCACCTACTTTCTATTTACATTATAGTGTAAAGATACATCAGCAAAACACTGATGTATCTCCGTTAGGGTTAATTAAATTTTGGCAACAAGTCCTTTAAATTTTTCATAATTTAATTTAACCCCATCATCTAAATCTATTTCAATTTGCATATCTGCCATATGGTGTAATAACTCATCATATGCTTTCAGCTCTTCAATTTTCTTATCAAGGGATTTCAATTCTTTCTTGGCATTACTTATCTCTTTTGCTGTTGAATCCCCTTCAATGATATTAAGTAAGTCTTTCTTTTCAGCATCTAAACGAATCTGATAATCATGTAAATAATCTGTCCGAATACGAGATAACGTCGTTTTATGATAGCGGTGCATATAAATGAGACAGTTGAATGCCTTCTCTTTTCCTGATGTAAACAGCCAATAAATTGGCCTTTTTTTATACATTTGAACATGGTCCTTAAAGAAGTCATTTAAGAAATACCGACGTAGCGTTTCTTTTGCTGTTTCACCTTTTTTTCTGCCTAAAGCATACGCTATAAAATCCAAATTCTTATTCAGGTTTTCTAAACCGAAAGTTGTTCGAACAAAATCAACGAACCTCGAAACAATATCATCCTCAAAATAGGAGCCAGGTAGTATTGATAATATATTGTCTTGATCGACTGGGAATGTTTTATATCGTAACTTTTCAAATGTTCCCCCAGCATAAATTAAGCCTTCTTCATCTAGCGAATAACGACCAAAGGAACATCCAATTGCATACGAAATGAAACTTTTTATATCCCGTTCTAATTCAGATTTATGAATAGATACTTCTTTATCTTCAATATTAGGAGTTATCTCTTCTTGCAAACCATAAAGCCCAATAAAAATACGATTAATATCTTCTTCTATTAATTTGAACTGATTGAATTGAGACTCAGTTAACTTTTCCCAATGTTTAAATGCCGATTCTAAATCAGGAGACGAGCATTTTACTAAAGGGTGCTTTTTAAAATCCCAAGAGGTTTCAGAGGAATCCCAATTTTCTTTACTTAAATTTATCACTTGTTCAATTAATTCATTTACAGTTTCTTGTTTTTCTATTATTAAGGGCAAATTTCTAACATCTCTAACTTGAAAGTTTAAGGTTACATTTAAACATTTCATAAGTTCAATTGACACCTTAGAGTTTAAAAAGCCTAAAATATAATTATATAGTTTAGGGTTATTCACGAAGATAGATGACCCTCCCTTATCGAAGGTACTATCTTCGGGTAGCACCCTAAAACTAGGCAATACCGTTGTAATTAACCCCCATGTTATACCTTTTTTATACCAATATTCCTCTGGAATTATTTGTGATGCATGACCAGTTCTATAAGTTTCTCTAGCTTCTAAGCTCCAGTCAACTACATCCAATAAATTACCGTACCATTTTCTGTAGCCTCCCCCTTTTGCGTAAAAGATCCATCTATTTCCCCTTCCGATATTATCCTTGTCAACTTCCCAATGAAACCTTAAAAATTTATTATTATTGCCTGTTACATTTTGACTTGCAGAGGTTGTATAAGAATATAGGGACTCGTAATTATTAAATATTTGATATACATTTTCTGAGACCCAATATGCAATTGGACTACCTGGTATTTTAGTGAAATCCTTTTGATTTGATTTGTAGAGATATGGAACAGATTCTAATCTAATAGACTCAATCGCCTTTTCTCTCTTTTTAATTGCTGTTGCTTCATCAATAAGGCTTAAATAGATTCCATTTCCTTTCAAATGCTCGGTATTTCTCAAGACAAACGTAGTTGATTGCACAACTTCTCCACCAATTTCTTCAAAAGCTCTTGGCCCCAAATGCAACATTGTATCTATAAATTTAGTTTTAATAATTTTTCCTCTTAACTTTTCAAGACTAGATAAAAACATCCATGAATGCTGATTAATCGCAGCATAAAAACCATTGTCATTTATGTAATTATCTATTTCCATAAACGCAGCAAATAGATCAGATTTGGAATCAGGGTAATATGACTTTAAAAACTCAGATAAATCCTTATTCATACTGGCTGATCCCATATATGGTGGATTTAATATTACCACTTCATATTTGTTTCCCATTATTTCTGTTTGTTTAATTAATTTTGGAAGTGTTGATAATATCCTTTCTCTCTTTTCTGTTTGAAATAAATTCTCAACAGGCTTTGATTTTATTATATTTAACCTTTCTTCCAAAAAAGTAATATCTGTATTCTTCACTTTAATAAGAGAACCAAATGTTTTTCCGTTCGCATATTGCTCTATAAAATCTTTTACATAATTAAAATTCTTTCCACTAGACTCACCTACAATATACTCTATATCTTCGTCTGACCAACCTTTTGTCTCTTGTATTGATGCTAAATTAAGTGTTAAACCTTCACGTTCTATGCTTCTCAAAAATCTCCGATTGTACTTCATTGCTTTCATTACTATAGAGAAGCAAGCCAATTGATATGCCCGGTCATCAATGTCTAACCCGTACAAGTTGTTTTCGATGATAAATCTAGGAATTTCCCTTTCCATATAGCCACATTTACTGTATATCTCATAAAAGACATCGAATGCGTATACAAGGATGTGGCCACTTCCCATTGCGGGGTCAAAGCACTTAATATCTTCCACATTCAAATGCTTATTCACATAAGGAGCAATTTTATCCTCAAAGTCTTCCTGGTCGTTTTCTAAATATAATTCCCAATCATTTAGTAGATCCCGGTGTTCAGGATGGGATTCTACCCAGTATCGTCCAAGTGAATTTTGCACCATATAGCGGACAATCCAGTCTGGTGTAAATAATTGTGTCGCAAATGGAATCTCTTCCGCTTTATATTTCTTCTTTTCTTTAAAAACTCGATCCTTTTCTTCTGCAATATAATATTGATAAAGCCATCCAATAACTTCAATTTCCTTCCAATTACCTTCAGGTATTACATCGGTATCAGTCATTTGTCGAACAAATGAATCCGTTGCAAGAAGTCCTTCTGGAAACAAAAATTCAGTAAAATCATCAATTCTTTCAAACATAAATGGCATATAACGATTCAGATCATTACAATGCTTAATGATAAGATATTTGAATAGTTCTTCTGAGTTATTATTCATTTTTAGCTCATAGACATATTCCTTATCTAAATCTAAATCTAATGATAATGCTTCTTTCATCATGTCTGGCTCTGTACTACCAGCATTAGCAGAAGAAAGCACCCTTACTTTAGTTGGTAAATAGTCATTTACCTCCATAAAGCGTAAGGCAGTGAAACGGTTAAACCAAGTATAGGCAACCTCCTCCATAACTCGCTTGAATCCAATTTGACCAATGCGATCAATCAACCTATCTCTTTGAATCTTTTCTTCCTTTGAAAGCTGTCTGCCATCTATAAAGATGGCATCTGAGCTTTCAATGTCTGCTTTTTTTATGTTATCTTCTGTAATTCCTATCTTCATTGCTCTTGCTTCGACCTTTTTCAATAGCTCTCTTCGTGCATTCGTAGCAAAGGTCTTGAGTGCAGTTTTATTCATCCATTTCACCCCATTACTCAACAAACTCAATTTGTTTATTTTCTTTAATAATCTGTTTTAGCTTACTGGATAAAGCATTGATGTACTTATCGACATCATCTTCTGTAGTTAATGTTTTAACATTAACCAGCTTTGTTACTTTTACTGGTTGCTTTTGAATGGTCGGCTCTACAGGCGATATAGGAGGATCAACTACTTCACCATCAGGACGTTTTCTTTGTTCTTCTTCCTTTTTACGTTTCCATTCGGCAATTTCCCGCTCGATATGCCCCTCCATTTTTTCCTTGAAGCTGGTGCTTTGAGAAACTGTTGCGTCAACTTTATAAATATCTGTAAATGTATTTACATTAGCATTAAGTTCTTGATAGTAACGAGTTACTCGTTCTTTCGTTTCATTGGATACACCATATTGTGATGTCAATAATGATAAGTAATCACTATCATCTTTTAGTTTTTTATGAGCATTTTCTCTCTTCTCATTAAGGACATTATTAATTTGTTCATCCATTGCATGAATAAGCTCTGGAATGTCCTTTATCTTTTTGTAAGGTATAGGATCCTGAAGAATAGACTGGAGCTTATTAATAAATCCTTCTACCTCTGCACCCATCAAATAGGATTTACTTTCATCATATTTTCGTAAGGCTGCCAATCCATCATCAAAGATCTTTTTCTGATCAGTACCGAAGAAACTTTTGACATAGACGATGTCCTCTTCCCAATCAAGTAAGTCATCTTCTAACTCCTTCAACTTATTGAAATAAGATACATTGTCTAAGCCACTGTGGAACTGCTCAAAGTATTCTAATCCTTTGTCAAGTAAGCTCATACCAGGATACTTTCTACCCTCATAACGGGCTTTGTACCCCTTGATTTCGTCTATCTGTTTTTCAACAAGTAGTCGAATGTCCTTCAATAGTCCATCTTCATCATCAGCTAAATCTGTTTTATTAAAAACATCCTTACAAATACTTTTAGCTGTTTTAATTAATTTTTCGTCAACTTTTACCCTCTTCAACACAATAGCTTTGTCGGCTTCCTGTGTCTTTGTAAAAATCGTTACAAGCGTATTAACATTATCTTCAGGTTCCAAGTATTCTGCATTATACCGAATTCGAATACGTTGTTCTTTTAATAAATGTGCAATCATTCCTGCTATATCAAGCGTCTTCCAACCATATGGCTTATCTCCGAAACGGTCGAATAAAATTTTAATTCGTACCTGCTTTTTCAAGTCGTCTTGTAAGCTGATAAAATCAGACACTTCACGCTTTGCCAGCTCATTTGGATTTACCTTCAAAGTTTCTTCAAAAGACAATTGTTCATCATCTGAAGCAAGGATTGAAATTAAGGCCCTCTCATTATCTAAGTGTTTCTTTACATAACTGAGTTTTGTATAGACATTATCGACTAACATCGTAAAGGCAACATTTATTTTCTCACGAACAGTCGCTCCTTTAATTTCTACCTTATCCCCATTAATAAAGAAGGCACTATCTTTAATTGCATCCTCTAAAAGCTCACGAACCCTTCTTCTACGTTCACGAACTTCCGCTTGTTTATTATTCAAGATATTTTGAATGTTCTCAGGAAGTTGCGTAATATTCGTTTTCTTACGGAATTCCTCAATACGCAACGCTTCCCCAATTTCCTCGATATAGGCCTCATTACCACCAAGTTTAATGATCATTTCCCCATTACCCGAAGTCATCATCATTAATTCTTGCTCGGACTTTTGGTAATGATCTGATAGTGGAGAAAGAATTTGCATTCCTATATTGGATGTTTGGTTTCCATAGTTTTTCTCATCCATTTTCTGATTGTAGGCAAATGAGTATTCACTGTTGTAACGGAAACGCTTTTCATCATATAGGTCTTGGAAAATATAGTTTGCTAATTCCCGCTTAACAATGTCCTCATCTATATTTAGGGATTTGATTTCTCTGTTAATGTCTTGCTCGTCATCTGTTAAAAAGATAAAATTATCCCCATTTTTCTGTACCAACGTTTGGGAAATTAGCTTACGTAAAGAAACTTTAATTTTCTCTTTAAGCTGTAACTTATCCTCATCAATATGAGTAACCATTAGAGTAGCAATATTATCGAGATTTGCTGGCAGTTCTTTTACATATTTAATCATGAATAGAACCTTTAATAGATCAATGTTAAAATCATCATCTTTTAGGGCTGGATTTTCATAGGCACCTTCGATAACTCTTGAAATGGATGGATTCAAAAATTCCTTTATCGTGTCATAAAAGGCATAGAAAGGTATAAGTGTACCTTCTTCAGAATTCTTATATTGAAGACCAGCTTCTTTAAATGCTGATAACATGGAGCGTTCCCCTTCAGATAAATGCTTACCAGAAGAGCCATGTTTCCTTACTTGCTCAAAAACGTTTTGTAACAACTTAAATTGATAAGGCATGAAAGGATACACATCTGCGAATTCCTGTTCATTATCAAACCCACGTAAATCCGCTGTGCTTTCTCTGAAACTAATTAGATTCTTTAAAATAGCACTTTTTTCAGGATAAAGAACCTTCAATTTGTCATTAGCAAAATCCTTTTTCAAAAGGATACGCTTTTTGATAACTTCATCAACCGAGATGGATGATAGAGAGAGTCTTGTATCGAATCGCCCTTGGATACGGGAGAAGTCATCACCTTTAACTTTAATTATGCTATCAATACTCTCTTGAGAAGTAACCATAATCCAAACCTTACCCTTACAGTGGGTTCCAAGGTCTTCAGCCACTGTCTGCAAATTCAACATCAAACTACGGTTATCACCGATGTATTGGCCGATCTCATCCACTAGGAAAATAAGGTGAAAGTTTTTCCCCTTACTATTGATGTACTCATTTACGTCTTTCGCAAACTTTTCGATACTAATTTCGAAATTATTTACACCATTCTCAAACCAATTTCGAGCAGACTCTTCCGTCATATCAGTTACTTTCGTTAAGGCACCAATGACAAAATCTGCATCAAAGTAAAAACTATTACGACGTTCTTCCCATGCTTCACCAGCCAAAGACCTAAATTCCGCTTTAAACGCCTCATAGACTCCCTGTTTATCTAGGTACTTCTCCATCTCAGCTACTCC
Source organism: Paucisalibacillus algeriensis (assembly GCF_000577245.1). Taxonomy (GTDB): domain Bacteria; phylum Bacillota; class Bacilli; order Bacillales; family Amphibacillaceae; genus Ornithinibacillus. The sequence goes on along the minus strand of NZ_CBYO010000020.1, from coordinate 163,834 downwards.
AGGTATATCTCCGTAGTAGCCACGATGCTCATAAAAAACCTTCATGAAGACACGGAGAATTGCGTCTTCTTTTGATTTGTTATCGAGTGAACCTTTTGAATCTATGTTGAACAGAATGACTTCTGTTTCCACATCAGCCGTTCTTTGCATATTCGCATATACAAGAGGGTCTTGTACTTTTTCTTGAAAGAAATCTATTGCTTGTTTACCTTTCACCTTCTTATTTTCAAGTAAGTAAGCAAGGATCTTTAGAAAGTGTGATTTACCAGAACCAAAGAATCCAGAAATCCAAACACCCATCTTATCTGTTACACCATTAATCCCTTTTTGATAATTCTCATAAAACTTAGAAAGGTGTTTTTGCAGCTCACGGGTAACAACATACTCGTCCAATTCCTGATAAATATTATCTTCATCTTGTTGAGCTACTTTAATGACTCCACGAATATCACGTTCAATGTCTTTTTGAAACATATCTTTAATAATCATCTAATTTCCCCCTATCACTTTTAATCGACTAATCGAAAAGCTCGGTAATAATTATCATCCTTAAATTTTCCAAACAATTGTAATGATTGCCCATCATATTTTCCAGGAAAAAACATGATAACAGGAACATTGTCCAACACTTCTTGTAAGTTATTTAAAATATTATGGGAACGAACAAATGGATAAACCTTACCTATTCCAGTGAGGAACACCACATTATAGTCTCCCATTTGTTCCTTAATTTTTCCTAGAAACACTTCTGGCTTAGCAAATGTCGTCATCGCTTTAAACAATTGATCTTTTCCTTGACGTTCTTCCATTTCAAAGATTCGGTCAAAGATCCTTTTATCCTTTGTAATTTCTAACAGCATCTTATACAAATCAAACTCAATAATTCTACGGTTCGATCCTTCATAACAAAATTCTTTCTTAATATGCTTAATATAATCCCTTACCACAAGTTCATCTTGCGGCTCGTAGTCAAATACGTAAAAGCTAATTTCATTGCCAAGGCCACGTCCCTCTATGAACTTATCCTCTTTAATTTTCGGTATTATCTGATCCAATCTTGCATTCAAATTTGCCACATATTTACCCCCTACTCACCCATTGCACGTATATAACGAGCATCACCAATTTGAGTGAGATGATTCTTTATCTGTTCATCAATGATTAGCCTGTCTAACTCTTTACCTTTTCTGGTTCTTAACATTCCGCTTTCATACAATACTTGCATGTAAGCCCTTTTTAACTTTTCAATATTAATATCGCTCCAACTGGCTACCTTTTCACTTTGTTCCGCCTTAGAGGTGAAGAAGAGATTAATGTCCTTCTTTTCTATTAGATAGTCATTATTATGTAGCTTTTCCCCTATTACCTCATCCATGAATTCAAAGAATAGCAAATCAGTCTTCATAATGGCATATAGGTTAAGGGTTTTTCCCGTTTCAATGGAACCTTCTAACATTAAAGCAGCAAGTGTTTCATCAATAGCTTCTGCCCTTTTCATAACGGAAGGTAAAGCTCTGTTGATTCTCCCTTGATTATTAAATTGAAACAGATTTTCTTCTTTTATTTTTTTTCTTATTTCATCTTTAGCTAAGCCCTGTTGTTTCAACTTTATAACCTGTTTCAACTCAAAAAGTAAAAAGGATGCCCCATTCAAACTTGAAGAATATTCTAATTCCATTGTCATTCAATCAAACCTTTCAGACAAGACTATTTTCCTATTTTATTTCCAGTATCTTTCCCACTACTGCTAAACGCCTCTTTCCGCATTGCTGCTGAACGACCTTTGTGAACTCATTGTCTTTTATTAGTTTTTCTTGATTATGTTCATATAAGTTTTTAATTCCAACTATTAGCTCATTCTCTTTTATCTCTTCCTGCCAATAAGAATCGACTAGCTTGTTCAAATCAACAGCCAAATCTCTCTGTGTACGATAAAACATTTTTAGTTCCACAGGATTCACCTCTGTAAAATTCTTACTTACTTTTTATTTTAGTCTTATTCAATCTGTAACTCAATGTATAAAGGAGATAAATTAATATTTCTTAAAGTTAACTATAAAAAGGCATGGTTTTAACATAGTAAGGTGTATCATATTAGATAAAATTATTAACCTATGAACTATGAATTATTTGATAATGTAGGCTTTCTATTTAGTGATATTGAACTCAGACACTTAACTAGAAAATATAAAATCCCCTCAAAATTTTTTTGAGAGGATTTTATTTTTATCTATACTACTCTATATCAGTATAATTAAAATTAAATTAATACCTTCCTTTATATCCTGCAGGAGGGGTCTTAATTTCAATAGGTGGCTTAGGTAAAGTTCTGCGTTTAAATAATGATGGATCTATCTCGAATATACTAATGGCAATTTGTTGGTTTCCATGCACATGAGCAATAGTACGTTGATGCTTAGAAAATGGTGCCTGAACTGTCGAACCTCCAAATTCTCCAGTATTAGCTAGTATAACAGGTTGGTACATATGATAATGTAAATAGCTAACCATATTATCAAACGTTTGGATGTCCTTGTTCAATGCCGAAATAATAAAGACATCTGAAACATCTCTTAAATCAGCAGCAACTGCTAAGTCAGTAGCATCATAGCAAATAGCCCCAGCTAAACGAATAGGTTCTTTTCCATTGTTCTCTAATTCAATTATTACCTGATATGGCCTGTAGGGCTCGATCCCCATTTTCTTTTCCGGTATTGTCATATTCTGTTTTCCTTGGTATACATATTTAAACTCCCTACCTGAGGAAGTCTCTGATCTAAGAAGCCATAATCCCTGATTTATTGGTTTTGATGAATAAGTAGGTTTTGAGAATGTCAATCCAGCAAATATGTGTGCATTTGTTTCATCAGAAAGTCCACGTAATATTCCAATATCATCAGGATTTATAGATAATTCAGGAAATACAATTACATCTACACCGGTAAATGAATCCTCATCACCAATGTCATCAAAAGGTTTCCTTGCATAAGCAGTTGCTTTTACTTGTTTACTAATTAAATGACAGATGGAAGCCAAGTGATCCCTATGCCTTCCTCTATATAATTTATCCCAATTCGTTGGATCCTTTTCATTAAAATCATTAACCTGAGGAAGAAGTGTTTGTACTACAGCAAATCGAATTTTTGAATTATCTCCTTTTGAGTTTCTTGAAACTGGAATTGTATAGACTGGTGTATTTGTTAATTTACCGTATAAATCCTTTTGGTGATGTAGTCTTTGACCTATAATAATCCGCAGATCTCCAACTTTACTAACATCTTTCCAATCTACAATATTAACATCCCTATATTTTATTCCTGGCCATCTTAGAAACTTATATAAAAGTTCAGTAAGCCAAGGAGTAATAGGGATTGGTTCCTCCACTAAACCTCTACCGTGATTAATTAATGAAAATTTACGAGTATACGAAGTTGAAATTAACCCTTTATAAACCCCTATGTCTTCTTTTTGTATAAAAGTACTAGTTGTAAAGTCATAGTCGCCTGTGATACAGGCCCTTAAAATTGCACCTAGGTTATACATCCACTTATATTTCCCCTCAATCCACGTAGGGGACTTGTATAGATTATAGATATCCTGCTCTTTATTCTCACTCCACCGTACCTCTAATCCACGAAAAGAGGGATTTTGTATTTCACTCCAGTTTTTACATTCAACCATAATATCCGCTATTCCACTTCCCTTATCTAATTTCTCAGAAGTAAGGGGATTTTCTAAAATTGCTTGAGTAAGTAATAGTAGTGCGTTTTCTTGTTTAAATGGATTATTTTTACTTAGAATAACCTTTATTAATGGAACAGGATCTTTTATATTAAAATTAAAGTCCATATCTTCATTAATCATTAAATAAGACTTAATGCTTTTTGGTAAATAGTCTAGCCAATCAGAGCCTTTGACTTTATTTACCTTAAGGACTTTCTTAAGCAAATCAGGTCGATTTAGTAACAATGATTGAATTATATATTTTTTACTTTTATCATCATCTAAATCATTCATCCAATCAATGAGCCATGTTGCATATTTTTCTTTATTGGGATTTAATTGCTGAGCAATCAGAGATGTTGCAAGACTATTCCCAATATTAACATCTTTGTTTTTACGGTAAAGAGCAGCATTATATAATAGGTTATATAATCTTAATTCTTTTTCATCTTCTTCAATAGAAAACCCATAATCTCCATTCGTAATTAAGTATAAAGCTGCCTGTTGCCTTACATACCATGGAAATTGAGTTCCTTTATCTATCAATCGTTTTGCAAAAGAAGCAAGCTCTACCCTAAAACTAGATAGGTTTACCGATTCAGGGAAATCGTATCCAGTCTTATATCCTATACTTATTGAGGCGGCTCTTAATAAATCTGATATTACATACTCGGCTGTCTTTATTTCATCAAATGTACTAGACTGATCATAAATTTTTAACTGTAGTGCCTCAAGTACTGGGTGTAGTAATTTACCATCCGGATATAAATCAAATCCACATTTTAACAGCAGGGATAAAGATGGATTATCAGCCCAGAATGAAATTAACTTTCGTGCAACTGTTTCAAATTCGTGATCTAGCATTTGACCTGCTGTAATGGATTTTGAACCAACTTCACTAACTGCCACTTTTTCACTATATACAGTCATACTTTTCTTTAGCTGTAGAGTTTTCACTAGTCTTGTTGCGCTAAATCGTTTTACAGTATCATCACGAATATCCATATAGGGAAGAAAAACCCTTGATAGTCCTAGTGCGTTTCCTTTTTTCGTATCTTTCTCTTCTTTAAGTTCTGAGATGCTAAGTAAACCAACTAATTCTCCAACAATTTGTTGAAGGGAATCAACATCAGGTGTACCACTTATCCCATGCTGGATGGTGTTCATTACTGCAGAAATATTACTCTTATTTGATAATTGGTGATATGATACAATGCTTGATTTGGATTCGTTTATATCAATGATCTTTTCTTTATCGCTCTTAATTTCTGTCAAATGCTTTTTCAGTAGGTATTTAATTAAATTTGATACCCTATCCATTATTTCAAATGGGTCAATTCCACTAGATGCTTCTACAACTAAACGAATATCATCTACATAACGACAGTAGTCTAGTAACTTAATACCATTATCACTTAAAAAACTTTCGGATCCCTCTTGTTGATTATCTTCCAGATACTCCCCAACCATTCGATCAAATCTAATTAAATAAGCATTGGAAAAAAAGCCACTCGCAACAAGACCCTGTGGTAAACCTAAAGAAGACCTCTGACTTTTAATTATCTCTTTGTTTTGCTCTATGTCAGTTTTATTCCATTCCCAATCAAAAACCTCTTTAACTTTATGCCAAAATGCTGGTTCATCCTTAAATTCTTCCGAAAGGTTATAATATTTATAATACTCCTCCTTATACAAATACTTTATTTCCTCTATTAACGAATTTAAGTCTATATGATTATAAAACTTACTCAAATCTAGAGAGAGTACATATAATTCTTTATTCGTAGGTAGAATCGGTGCAAAGTAATTGCATACGTCTTGTGGCCTCTTTAAAAAGGACTTATAATCATCAAAATATTGCCGGTAGATTTTTGAGCTTCCCCAACTAAACTTTGCTTGCTTTCTCTTATTTGAATGAGAAATCCATTCACACTGTAATCTATTACCATAACTATATATTTGCTCCCGCTGTGCTTTGAGAAAATCCATTTCATCTGTTGGCCCTTGGTTAGATTCTATTGCATCTGCTAAACAAAGCATTATTGCTGTATTAACGGTTTGATCTCTAATTGACATATGTGCTAATGGTCTTAAAGCCTGTTCTCCTTTTAAATCATTCTTCCCCTTTGGATACCACAGTTTATCTGCACCTTCTGGAAATACCCATTTTTGGTTTTTTGGAGCTAGGACAACTCTTAACGGGTCCGGTTTATAATTTTCCCTTTCTAATAAATCTGTTGAGTATTCCTTTAGTTTTTTTTCCAAATCAATAATAGAACAATCTAGTTCTAATATGTCTGCATACCAATTATGCCTACGTATATAATTATGTGATTTTTTCCAAGCTTGACCAAGAATTATTTCATCTTTCAAATATTCTATCTTAGGGGCTATTACTTCATATCTAGCATTTACAGTACTCATATTTCCCACCTTCCTATCAATCTTTACATCAGTTGTTAATTATTTGTATCTTTACCTATTCGACAAAGTTCGGTAAATTCCTTTAAATGGGAACATTCCCCATTTAAAACTATAACAAAAAACCCAAGGTTAATTAAAAACCTGGGCTAAGAAATTTCTTATTATAAAAATAATAACAATAATATACTCACCTACCTACTAAACTTTCATCTCTTAAAACTATGAGTAATATTCTATAGTATCTAGAGTTACCCTTGTCACATTTCCCCAACTTATTCACTTATGATAAAACTCAACCCTAAATAATCCTGTTCAATAAACACAAACAACATTAACTGATGTGGAAACGTCACCTCCGAAAAGACAACGCATGCGATTAAGCCGTTATTCACTTTTGTTCAACAATAGTTTACCAAATAGGCATACATTAATAGACTAAGTAAGGGGACGGATCTAATGTTTCATTTTGAAACATTAGATCCGTCCCCTTGTTTTTTATAGTAGATATAATATATTACTTACTTTTAGTTTTTGAATAAACTTATAATACTTAACGAATACATTAATATACTCCTGTACTCGTTCCTCCAAAGGTAGTCTTACTTCTAATTGTAATTTAGCAATTAGTCTTAACCAATCTTTATTCTTAACACCTTCACTTAATTCAATTGGGATCCCTAGGGCCTCTTTTAGCTGTTCAAAGTGTTGTTCTCCTATATACTTAATTATTTTGGTGCCTTCACTTATAGATGACTCTAAAGAAATTGCTGCAGTTCCGTCTTTCTTGTAGCTGAAAACAAAGTGCCAAGGAATACCTAACAATTTATGGCCTTTAAAGTAATTTCTATGGCCACCATATCTTCCCGAGTAGTTGGTTTGCGTAGTTATGGATTCCTCAACAGCTTGAAGAAATCCAATAACATCTTGGTCACCCTGTATTGTTCTCTTTTGTTTATCTGTTCTCTTTCCTACATATGGAGTATTATCAATTTTTCGCTCGAAGAACTCACGTCCATCCTTTACAGTGGAAGTTCTAACTCCTTTGTCTTTTGCTACGATACCCTGAAATATATTATGACAATAGGTCCAGTATATTTAATCATTATCTATATTTTTTACCACTTAAAAAATCTAATAATAATCTAGCGTTATCTAATAAGTCGTCATATGTAATTATTTCGATTTTATCTCTAAAAACTAAATTTCTTCTTCTTAGTTTTTCTTTATTATTTGCTGTTAAAGTACTCGACCTACCAATTACAACATAGCCCTTTGGTGAGTATAATTTCTTAATTTTTTCTCGTGCGTATGAACTATTATGTTCAATCCACTCTAACCAATTCATTATTTGTTGCTCTGCATGCACCAGTTGGCTAGATGGATTACCTTGTTTAGTATAAATATTTAATGTGCTTGCTTCAATTTCAACAACATCATAAAGACCATTATATCTTTTTAAAACATAATCTGCTTCGTATTCTGAACCAAAACTATGTTTATCTAATACTTCAATATATTCAGTACCGAATAAAATCGGATAATTTGTCAAAATTCCCTGAAGACTGTTCTCGTTTCTCACAGAACCATTAAGTAGCAATGATAGTTTATTAATAGCTTCTTTCAAATTATTTATAACATATTGGGCATTATCAAGTTGCTTCAATTTCTCCATTAATTTATTTTTATAAATATTAACTTCACTAAATGAATAAATCCTTGGTAATGGATTGTTCTCAAAATCAAATTCTTCCTTTTTGAAATTTGGAATAAGAGAATTTGTAAGTTTATAAGTTTTTAGTTCACCATTTTCATCTAATAATTCAAAACCATATTCAAATAACTGATTGTAATATTCGATAAGTTCTTGTTCAATGCTATTGCTATTAGGAAAAACAGGTATATTGTATATGATTGACATAGCTAAATTATATAATATAGCTTTATCTATTTCGCCTTTTGAATCTTCAACTTGGGTTGTCATTAAAGCCGTGACTTCAAGACTATTATAAGAACTATTCAACGTATAACAGATTATATGGAGAAACGGCCTGCCTTTTTTATCAATATCAAAAATCATTTCTCTGACAATCTCATAAAACTCAGGATCTTCCTTATATTTTTCTGTATTTATTTGTATGTTATTTTTAATATCTGAATATGTTGCATAATCTTCATCAATATTTTCATCTTCAAAAGTAACCAAAGTGCGCAATAAGATGGGCTTTTTATATATGTCTATCCTACTCATAAATATTTCCCCTTTAAAAAATTATTCTCATCTATCTGTGGTATGAAAATGTTTTAATAGTAATATAGATCCTCACTCACTTATGATAAGGTTCCCCCCTAATAATCCGAAACCCCCGATAAACCTGCTCCAACAAAACCAACCGCATCAACTGATGAGGAAACGTCATCTTAGAAAAAGACAATGCATAATCACTCCGCTTCTGCACCTCTTCACTAATCCCAAGCGATCCCCCAATCACAAACGCAACCTTACTCTTCCCGTACGTCGCAAGCTGGTCCATCTTTTCCGCAAGCTGTTCTGAGCTTATCATTTTCCCGCCAATCTCCAATGTAATCACATATGTATCCTGGCCGATGTGCGAAAGAATTCGTTCGCCTTCCTTCCGCTTCACTTCCAACATTTCTGCCTCACTCATATTTTCCGGTGCCTTCTCGTCCGCTACTTCCACAATATCTACTTTTGCATAAGCTGACAGCCGTTTGAGATACTCTGCAATTCCCTGCTTCAAATATTTCTCCTTCAATTTCCCTACAGATACAATGGTAATTTTCATTTATATACCGTCCTTTTTCATCGTCTGGTATTAGTTTATCAAACCAGGTGGATTTTAACATTATTTCAAAGCCACTTTTAACTATAATAGTAAACAGATATAAATTTTAATTCTTTAGTGGTTTAGCACACACATACTGATCCCTCTGTTAATAAAGTATTAAGAATCTGCATACCCCTGAGAACCATCCCCACACTTAAGAAGATGGTTCTATCATGATAGCCCTTATGCCATTCTAAAGAGATTTCATTTCCGCCTAACATACCAAGACTCGATAAGCATTCGAATATAAGCACCCAAGAAAATCACGAAAGCGACATCCAACTTGATATACCCAACTGCGACTAATATTACCGCAACTCCTAAAGCAATTTTTATAGAACTTATAATTGCCCCAAGTAATGCAGCATAAACTAAATAATCATTTAAATAAGTCTTTACGATATTAATCCATTCCATTTCCCCTAAGACTGATGCTAAAGTGACGTGTCCAAAAATAGCACCTATACCTACAGCTAATCCAAAAACAGCCATCCCCGTCTGGCGGAAGGTTTTCTCTTTGGTTCCGAAAAGGATAGCTCCAATGGATGCCATTTGAATGCTTAATACTTCTACATCTAATGTGATGAGTGAGATATTAATGTTTGTTGTAACCGTAATATCTAATAGGTCCCCAATGGATTCGCTAATCGTCGGGGCTTTCCCAGCAACTAGTCCGATGATTATGATAGAAACAGCAGATTTGCTATGCGATATTCTAGTTACGACTTTTTCTAGCAACCCTCTTAATGTTTCCATGTGATAGATACATAGACATATAAAAAGTGAGATTATCGCTGCTTCTAACAAGTCCTCACCCCCTTTCCCTTATACCATTACAATATGCGGCATAAAGGGACATGCTTGGGGAAATGCAGTTAATTTACGGAAAATGTGTTAGAAACTAGATGTTTAATAGTACATAAGGATTAATTTCCAATAATAATAGTTCGTCAAAACGAATACATTAATATGACGACAAGAAAAGGGGTTGAGGTCAATTTGAAAGATTATCTAAGCAGTGTTTCATTTGAACATCGATTTTGGCTGAGGGTGTTGCGTGATCACGCTCAATTCATTCATGACTCATTGTATCCTTCCGAGGAGAGGGACATTTCTAAAGCAAGAGATTTTATGGAAACATTTGAAGAGCTTTTGGAGGAAACAGATTACCTGTCCAATAATAACGTCATTGCTTTTACCAAAAAGGCAGAAACAGCAACAGAGAATTTGAGAGAATTTAAGCTTTCCATCATAAGGAGACAGCTTAATGGGCAGATTGGCATTCATCTTTCTCCAACATTCCTGAATCATATGGTTAACGAATTAGAGGAATACGTCCTTATCATAGGGTATTTAAAAGAGGGGAAACCAGCACCTATATTCCATGAGTTACACCATCATTTAATCTGGCTTGCCGATGCTTCTGGTCATGCCGGCGCTATTCACGATGAGCTAGATGGGGTTGAAAAGCGACTAAAAGAAAGAAGTCAGAAATTCGTGAAGCATTTTGATCAATTTTACTTAAAAGCAATTGAATTAACGGGTTACTTACGGGCAAACATTTCAAGCTTCCCCGCGCTCAAGCGATTTAATAATGATGTAGAGGTAGAGATGAATTTATTCCGTACCTTCCTGCATGAAATTGAGGAAATGGAATTGTCCGATACGGTTTTAAGCACCTTTTCTGCCTTGATGGCTGACCATATGTACCGGGAAGAGTGTTATTACTTAACGAAACTAGCAGAATCAACTAAATCAACACCTCCAAACTGTGACCCCACTTAACATTTGGAGGGATAAAACTCCTACTTCTGAACTACTATTTGATTGACATTCCTCGACATAGATTTACAATAATAGTAAGAGAATTCTTTAAATTATTTTGAAATAAAATCATATACATAACAGCTATGGGAGAGGGAGAATTTTCATGTCTAAAGAAGTAGAGAAAAAAGGGCTAGGTTGGTTTAAAGGGAACCGAACAAGCACGGATTCGAATGAAGTTTGGGAAAATATTATTGTTGAGAAAGAAACTGCTGCCACAAAGGTCGTAGATGAAAAGTCAATTCAGGAGGAAAGCCCTACGGAACTAGTAGAATCTTCCACTAAAAATGTGCTATCCAAGGAGAACCAGGATAAATTATCGTTGGATGCCATTGTGGCAGTGGAAAACTTATTAAAGGACCGTCAATTAGTACGGATTAAGCTTAGCGACCTTGCGAAACGTCTCATTGAGGCAAATGAGACCATTAGTCGATATAAGCAAGACATAGAGAATCGGGATCAGCTCCTGAATGAAAAGACTAAAGAGATCCAAACCTTAGAAAACAGTTTAACCAATAAACAAATGAGCTATGACCAATTACTTGAGGATTATAAAGAGTACCAACTTAATTCTAACACCGAATATGAAAAGGTTACCAGTCAACTAGAAACAGAACAAAATAAATACAATCAACTAAACGAAGAATTTACGACTAGTAAATTCGAGCACATGCAAAAGATGAATGAATTAGAAGAGAGAATTCGAAGCATGGAAGCTGAAAATAAAAAATATACGACCAGCTATCAACAAATTGTGGAGGAGAAGAATCAGCTCATGAAAACCATTAATGAGTTTACAGAGCGTATGTCCTTCTCTTTCACACCTAAGTCGAATTCTACTACTTCATCAGAACAAGATTAATAGATTAATTATCATCCTTTGGGGGAAGGAGGATTTGTCTGATGTATCATCTGAAGATATTACAACTAGTAGGGATCAGGGAATATAAACAGAACCATTTCCTACAAATCAATGTACAGCTCGACCAAAAAGAAACATTCTATTGGAAAATTGATGAACAAACCGCTAATAATCTATTAGCAGCAACTGATTTTACAAAGGAATACTATTATCGACTTTCCTTTAAAACATACCTGGATAAAAGCATTGTCACAAGAACTCAGTTAGAGGAGAGTTTAAATCTAGAATTCACTTGTTCTAGTGAATACATAAAGCAATTAGCAATCTTGAAACAAGTAGAGTCATTAGAAGAAATAAAGCAGCTCGAATTTCTTTCTAGTATACTAGATTCTGAGCCAGAACGAGAGAATACACAAAAAATGGATTTGCCACCAATCAATCAGGAAGAATCTAAAAGGCAAAACCGCAAACCTTCTTGGTTCGTAGCTACTGCTTTTACCGTTATTTTTGCCATTATTTTTACCTATACAGGTCACTCTATTTTGACCAAAGCATTAGCACAACCAGAGAAAGTTGCCTCTGAACATGACTTAGTGGTAGAAGAAACTACTCCTGTGAAAGAGAAAGTAGAGCCAAAACCGGAAACGATTATATTGGAAGATAATATTACCATCGAAGAAAAACCGGCGATTCCTTTATTTGAGCTTGAAAATGGGACTTCCCATGGTATTCCAGAGGGAAAGGTAGCCCTTACGTTTGATGATGGTCCATCTCAGTTCACAGATGACATAATTGATATTTTAAAAGCTAGTGATGCTGGTGGAACGTTCTTTTTAATTGGTTCAAATGTAAACAAGTTCCCTGAGAATGCCGCGTACATACATGAAAATGGTTACTCCATTGGTAATCATTCCATGAACCATATCAATTTTGCAAGTAGTGGGGTGGCCGCACAACAAGAGGAATTACTTCAATCTAGCGCCTTAATTGAGGAGATCATTGGAGAGGACATAACATTATTCCGACCTCCCTTTGGCAAAATGAATGGCTCAACCGAGCAGGTCACAAAAGATTTAGGGCAACGAATTGTCCTATGGAATAATGATCCAAAGGATTGGCAATCACGTGATACAAGAAAGATTATTAATCATATTAAATCAACAGAAGTATCTGGCTCGATCATTCTTCTTCATGAAACCAAAGCAACGCTGGATGCATTACCTGAGATTATCGCGTATCTTAAGGAGCAAGATTTAGAGCTTGTTACATTACGATAAAATCGTTGGTATGTGAAGAGAAAGGAGCTCAGATGGTTGAAACGAAAGAAAAAGAGAAGTAACTTGCTGACATTCACCATACTTTCTAATGATGCTAGCCAAGTAGTTAAACAGTTTCATATGAATAAGAAGTTAGTATACGGTATTGCCACGCTTGTTGTAATTCCAGTACTTGCACTAATGTACTATATTTATATTAATCTTGATCAACAGGCTAAGATTGAGGAGCTTTCTAGCTATTTGAAGATAGAAACAGCGAAAAGTGAGCAATTGCAAGATACCATGGCAGTATTAGAAGAAGAAACTGGTGAAACGAAGGCAAGGCTTGAAGAATTAACAGAACTAGAAATAGAAATGAGAAATTACATAAACGAATTACCGACAATGGTTGAGCCAAGTGGAGGATTACATATTTCAGCAGTTGGGACAAGCTTAGAAGATTCAGCAGATGGATTGTCACTTTTGTCGTCAAACGAACTGGTAGAACGCTATAAGGAAACATTAGCCATAGTGGATGAAATGAGTAGTGAACTCCAATACACTCCAACCGCATGGCCAACAAACCCGGATTCGATTACATCAGATTTTGGTGTGCGGAATGATCCATTCAAGCGCTCCTCATCCTTCCATAGTGGGGTGGATATTCGTGGCTATTATGGTACCCCTGTCTATGCAACAGCAGATGGGACTGTTTCCATGGCAAAATATTATGGCAGTTATGGGAATGCCATTATCATAAAACACTCTAATATCTACCAAACCCTATATGGCCATTTAATGGAAATAGATGTGGAAAGCGGTGATGTTGTGAAAAAGGGAGATATCATTGGTACAGTTGGAAGCACAGGAAGAAGCACTGGACCACACCTCCACTATGAAGTAATCAAAAATGGAGAACCAGTTGATCCGAAAACATATTTTAATATCTATGGTGAATTTGATTTTGAATAGTACACTAGAAAGGAAGCTACCCTAGTATGAGTAAGAAAAAAGAGGAAAAAATTATTCAGACCATTATTGGTTCTGAAGCTGTTATCGAAGGAAAGATTACATTACCAACTAGTTTGCGAGTAGATGGGAAAATCATTGGTGAGATTGACTGTAGTGGGGATGTTTACATTGGAAAGGATGCCTATGTAGAGCCCAGCATCAAGGCAAAAAATGTCATTATTGCTGGTGAAGTAAAAGGTGATGTTGAAACAACGGAAAAGATTCAAATTGATTCTAAAGGAAAGTTACATGGAAGTGCTACTTCGCGTGGAATGATCATAGAAGATGGTGGCGTGTTTAACGGTAATAGTTCGATTTTGGAAGTAGAGGAAAAAGGCAAGAAAAAGAAATTGGAGAAGGTTACGAATTAGGGGGAGATTTCTTTTGTCAGAAGCTAAATTTGTAGCATTACAAAAAGAGGTTTTTCAGTTGTTTCATGAGGGCAAAATGGATGAGGTTCAAACTCTCATCGAGAAGGTACAACAAGCCTTTCCAAAACGAATAGATAAGACATTATTTTGGAAGGCGTGTGCATTTTCTATACAGGAGAAATTCGAACAAGCAATTGGAGTACTTCAAGATGGGTTAAAAAATGGTGTTTGGTGGAATCCATTCATGTTAACGAGGGATCCAGATTTAAGTGGACTGCAAGATTTCGAGGAATTTCAAGAAGTTGTAAGGCAATGTGAAAACATTTTGGAAAATCACAAACATAAAGCAACACCACAGCTTCTGACCTTTGGAAATCACCAAGCAGATGTCGGAATCTTTTCGTTGCATATGAGAGGCTCCAATGCTAAGGATTTTGTCCCGCATTGGTTGGATGATTATACTTCCTTGAATTATTTTTTTGGCTTCTCTCAATCCTCTCAAGTTTTCGGATATAATGCTTATTGCTGGGATGACCCGGAAACGGCAGATGTAGAGATTCAGTCAGCATTTCAAGAATTTAAACAACAAGGCTCTACAAAGCACGATATTCTCGCAGGTGCCTCTCAAGGTGGCAAGTTAGCTATTGAATGGTGCCTAGCACAAAAAGTGGATGTAAAAGGATTTATTGCTGTTATACCATCCATTAGAGACCTGTCTGAATTTGAAAGTTTACTAAAAACAAATAACTTTATCCCTATGAAAGGTTCTATCATTACTGGTGACCAAGATCCATTTTATGAGAAAACCATTCAGCTGGTAGAATTATTAGAGCGGTATAACATCCCTTGTAAATTAACGATTGTTAAGGGGCTAGGGCATTTTATTCCGGATAACTTCCGAGCTTTGTTAACTGAAGCAGTGGATTTTGTATTAGGTTCGGAATAAGTGAAATATCATAATGGGATTTAACATGAGATGACTACAAATTTTTTTGTAGTCATTTTTTATCAATCTATTTTGCGTCTTACATTTTGTTGAAGGAATTATAATTTTTTTCACGAATAACTTCTATACATAGGGGGCGAAAAGTTTATGAAACGATTATTTGTTTTCATTGTTGCAATTTGTTTTGTCCTAGTGGCATGTGGTCAAGGCCCAACGGAGGAAAAATCCAATTCAACAAGAGATAGAGTTTATAGCGAGTCTTGGGATGGTAATCCTATAATCGTTGAACAGAGAAGCACTGATGGGGATTACAAAATTATTAATGAAATTACGGATACTGATGCAGTAAATAAACTTATTGATGCTTTGGGAAATGCAGCCTGGGAAGAGAATGTTAAGGTGGATATAGGACCACCAGATTATAGCTTTACTTGGAATTCTTATGAACATAGTGTTTGGGTGAATGAAGAATATGAGAGATTAGAGCTTATCATTAATGGTCAATCAAATTATGGAACATTATCGAAATCTCCTTCTGAACTTGTATTTGGAATCTTAACAGGTGAAAAGTTTTAAAATAGTATCTTCTTCCTACCGGGATGCAAGCATTCTGGTTGGTGCTTCTTGTACTATTGTTGCAGTAAGACTTTTCCTTTTCATAATAGGTGTTCACCTAAATTTTCAAAACTGAATATCCTATGGATAAAACTCTTATAAAAGGAGAAATTTGCGTGGGATATTTTGTTACGGTAGATTCTGGTGTGAATTTATATGTAGAAGACATAAACCCTGGGGGAAATAAGACTATTTTGTTTTTACATGGTTGGCCGTTAAGTCATAGACAATTTGAATATCAGTTTAATGTTCTTGCCACGATGGGATACCGCTGCATCGGAGTTGACTGGAGAGGGTTCGGAAAGTCAGATAAACCGATAGATGGCTACACGTTCAACAGACTTGCGGATGATATCCGTGTAATAATTGGTTCACTTCAGTTAAATAATGTTACGCTTGTAGGTCACTCAACTGGTGGGGCTATTGCAATTCGTTATATGTCTCGTCATAACGGGGCTGGGGTATCCAAGCATGTTCTTGTGGATGCGGCCGCTCCAACTGGGTTTACTACAGAAACGGCTAATAAGTTTCTCAAAGAAACATTAAATGACCGCCCTAAAATGATGCAGGACGTAACAGACGGCTTTTTCTTTCAGTATATAACGAAACCATTCTCGGACTGGTTTCTGCAAATGGGATTAGAAGCAGCAAGTTGGTCGACAGCTGCAATTATCATTACATTAAGAGATGAAACGTTACATGAGGATCTTCCCAAAATTAACGTTCCTACGTTAATTATTCATGGTACACATGATAAAGTTATCCCATTTGCACAAGCCCAAGAGTTAAACCAAAAAATAAAAAATTCACAGCTAGTACCGTTCCACTATAGTGGTCATGGAGCTTTTTGGGAAGAACGGGATAAGTTTAACCAGCTATTAACACAATTTGTTGGTTGAACTATCCACTTTTGATGTAAATAATTATAAATAGAGCGTCCTGTCCTTTAGATTAAAAGTTATGAAGGACAAGTGGCGTTTTATTGATTTAAAAACTCCCTATTTTATTGTTTTTATGAATATCTTCCGTTCCCGCATCTAGTGCAGTCTTATAATATTGGCATTTATGATTTATGAGTTCCATTGTCTTATTTAGTTCTTCCAATTGTGCTTCTACAACAGCTTTGCGTTCCACAAACATGTCATATCTTTGTTGCAAAGTGAAATCCCCATCAGAACACCAATCAATAAAAACTTTAATTTCCTTAATAGGCATTCCTGTAGATTTTAGACATTCAATCACTTTTAATGCTTCTATATCGGATTCTTTAAATAATCGTGTTCCACTAGGTTTACGTTCTACAAAAGGCATAAGTCCCTCCTTATCGTAGTAACGCAAGGTATATACTGTCAGATTCAATTCTTTTGCAACTTCGCTAATAGAATAAGTTTTCAACATTTATCTTCCTTTCCTAACCCTATAGACCTCGAGTTAACTCCATCATTATGACGGGATTTTATCACGGTATTTAATGTGTGTCAAAGTCATCTTAAAGTAAAATACGGATTGATTTCATAAAAATAAATATTAATCGCTTGACCTCGAGTTAACTCTAAGGATTAACATAGTTTTTGCAAGAGAAAATAGAAGGTCAATGTAGATTAGTAGATTCATTTACCTAATCATTTCTCTTGAAAATAATAAATACTGATTTTTAGGAGGTATTTTCATGATAACTGCCAAAGCACGAGCAGTAGACGGTCCAAATAAATCGTTTCGAGCTGCTGAAATTAAAAGACGTGAACTTGATTCACATGATGTTCTGATTGAAATTAAATATGCAGGTATATGTCATTCTGATATTCATACTGCTCACGGGGAATGGGGTCCAGTGAACTATCCACTGGTACCTGGACACGAGATTGCGGGAATAGTTACGGCTGTAGGACCTAGTGTTACAAAATACCGTGCTGGTGACCGAGTTGGGGTCGGATGTATGGTTGATTCCTGTGGTGAGTGTGAGAACTGCCAAAATGGAGAAGAGCAATATTGCTTGAAAGGGAAAGTTGATACTTACGCAGGTGTTGACAAATACGGGGAACCAACTCAAGGCGGCTATTCTACCCATATTGTCGTACCGGAAGATTTCGTACTGAGAATTCCAGATAATATCGACCTTGACGTTGCAGCACCATTACTTTGTGCAGGTATTACGACATATTCTCCACTTAATCATTGGGGAGCTGGTCCTGGTAAGAAAATAGCTGTTGTTGGTATGGGCGGTCTTGGACATATGGCGGTAAAAATCGCACATGCCATGGGTGCAGAGGTTACCGTCTTGTCACAATCATTAAATAAAAAGGAAGATGGCTTCCGATTCGGTGCAGACCACTATTATGCGACAAATGATCCAGAAACATTTAACAAACTTGCAGGTTACTTTGACTTAATCATAAATACAGTAAGTGCAAAAATTGATATTAATGCTTATTTCTCACTACTAACCCTTGATGGCACCCTAGTAAACGTTGGTGCACCCGCAGAGCCTTTACCTGTACAAGTATTCGCTCTTAGCAGTCTCAGACGTTCATTCGCTGCATCCATGATTGGAGGCATCCGTGAGACCCAGGAAATGTTAGATTTCTGTGCAAAACACAACATTGTTCCTGAAATTGAAGTAATCTCGGCCAATCAAATTGATGAGGCTTATGAACGAGTACTAGCTTCTAATGTAAAATACCGATTCGTGATTGACATTAGTACCATGTAATTTGCACATGTTTTTAATTGTCCATTTAGGTGTCTTAAAAGCCCAGCTTTTGGGACACTTTTTTTACTAATATATAGAAAAGGTGATTAGCGTTGAAAAAAATTGCAGGTGTATTTATGGTAATTTTTCTCTATTTAGTTGGATGTTCTTCCAATAATCAACAAGATGCCGTACATAACAAAACCGAGCAAAACACTCCACCAGTTGAGCAAGAAAATGGTGACTTAGAAGTAATTGCGGATTATCTCGAAGTTCCTTGGTCAATTGATAAAATTAATAATACATTCTATCTGACAGAAAGAACCGGATCCATCGTGAAAATAGAAAATGGAGAAATGGAGAGACAAGGTGTGGAATTTGAGAAAGACCTTGCAACAGCTTCAGAAGCAGGGCTATTAGGATTTGCTCTCGCTCCCAACTTTCCAGAATCAAATTTAGCTTATGCTTACTATACGTATGAAGATAATTCTGGGCAGTTTAATCGAATTATTACAATTCAGTTGAAGAATAATGTTTGGAGATAAGAGGGTTTGCTTCTCGATAAAATTCCAAGTGGTTCCTACCATCACGGGGGAAGACTTGAAATAGGGCCTGATGGGAAACTATACGCAACAGCAGGTGATGCATCGGAAGCGAATATTGCTCAAGATCTCCAATCATTAGGTGGGAAGATTTTAAGATTGAACCTTGATGGTTCAATTCCTAATGATAATCCGTTCTCAGATTCATACGTCTATAGTTATGGCCATCGAAATCCTCAGGGATTGACCTGGTTATCTGATGGAACGTTATTTGCTAGTGAACATGGAAACGATGCAAATGATGAAATAAATAGAATAGTATCAGGTCAAAACTTCGGATGGCCAATTATCCAAGGATATGAGGAACAAGATGGGATGATTTCGCCTCTTTTCACTTCTGGAGCTGAATCCACTTGGGCACCGTCTGGAATGGACCATTATAATGGAAAATTGTACGTTGCGGCATTAAGAGGATCTGCCGTTCTTGAATTTGATTTTAAAACCGGTGAATACCGTGAAGTTATAACCGACCTTGGCAGAATTCGAGATGTACTAATTGAAGATAATTACCTTTATTTTATTAGCAATAATTCAGATGGTCGCGGAAATCCCCAGGAAAATGATGATAAATTATACCGCATCTCACTTGTAGATTTAAATTGATTAAATACATAAGAATATATTTGGTATAGGTGCTTGATATTTGAATCAAATTAGAAAAGATTATAAGTCAAACAGTACCAAAATAGTTTCAGAAGCAATTCATAAAGCACAAAAAGAGAGGGGACTATCTGCGGAAGATATTGCTCAAGCAGTTGCTTATGTAATTCATTCGCCTGAATGAATTACTGTTAATGATATGATAATTTGCCCAACAAAACAGGAAGTATAATTAAATTTATAGCCAAAGAGATAGGTGATTTTAAAAATGGAAATGAAGGATTTTATAGAATTTTGTAAGGAAGGTAATCCAATTTCGGGTGAGGATAAAGAATTGCACGGGTTATTAACTGAATGTAGTTATCAAGCTCAGAAGATAACAATGGAATTGAATAATTCCTATCATTCAAGAGAAGAAATAGTAGAGATTTTTAGCGAACTGACAGGTAGTAAAGTCGATTCCTCATTTACGTGCTTTCCGCCATTTTATACAGACTTCGGTAAAAATATCACGATTGGAAAAAACGTGTTTTTTAACACAGGATGTTCCTTTCAAGATAGGGGTGGAATTACTGTTGGAAACGGTTCGATGATAGGTATGAATGTTACGATTGCTACACTTAATCATGGGTTGCCCTTAGAAACAAGAAACACAACTTCCCCCTCTCCAGTCGTAATAGGCGAAAATGTGTGGATTGGGTCAAACGCTACAATACTGCCCGGTGTGACGATTGGGGACAACTCTGTTGTCGCGGCAGGAGCAGTAGTGACCAAGGATGTCCCAGAAAATACTGTTGTTGCAGGGGTGCCTGCAAAGGTAATAAAAAAGGTTGATTAAAATTTCAAGTAATTTTGGTATCCCTGGTTAGAATTACCTTTTTAATAATATTGAAATAAAACTTGGAATATTTCTTATTACAGGACTTCTATATCCATCCCTCATGAAACACGCTGTGTTAGGATCAATGGCTGGCAGGAAGTAAAGAATTATTCTCTTCAATAACTACATGTTATTGCGATTCTTCAAGATGGAGGGTCGCATTTTTTGTCTTTTTACCGATCTACATTTCTTATTAACTTCGGAATATTATGTTAGTATTAAGGTGGCAATTTTGAAGTAACAGCGCAGTTTAGCGGAAAAAATACAGTCTTTGAAGTAAACCAATACATCTTTGAAAAACAATTAATATGAGACCTCTTCTATACTTTTAGCGGCAGATAAATAAATTAAGCTTGGAGGGGTTCTATGATCATAAGGAAAACCATAACCACTATACTAGCTTCTGTCATTTCAATGTTCTTTTTACTAATTGTTATTTTTAAAGAGGCTATTGGTATTGATTTTGTTAATACTCTAGTGTTTACGATTGCAATGTTTTCTCCTGTTATATTACTTTATGGAGTTCCTATCACTTTCTTGTCTGATTACGTGACCAGGCGCTTTGCGGGGGTTAGGAGAATTTTATCCGCTTTTATATTTCATTTATTTTTTGGTATGATTTTTCCAATTTTGTTTTGTCTTCTTGCAAGAATAAGCACTTCAGAAGCCGAAATTATGTTTATCGGAGCAACCACATTTGCCTTTTTCTTCTGGGCAATCGATGAAATAGCGAGGCTAGTGTTGAAAAATAATACCGTAATGAACTACGATGAGCCAAGTTCTATTAAATTTAAACATTGGCTATATAGTTTCATCGTTCTATTAATCATAAGCTTAGTGCTTTTTACCATAAACTCATTTTTAGAAGCTAATAGAATTGGAATCAACTATAACTGGGGTGGGGTTATTATAGCCAATGTTTTATACTCCATCGTTTTGGCGTTGATATTTTCACCAATCGGGTATTTAATAGTAAAAACAGTATCCTATAAAAGGAATTCGAAAAAAGTGTAGTTCATAATATATATAAATAGGGGGAATGATTGTGAAGCGAGTAGATGTTGCCTATGTGCTGCTATATGATAGCCATGAAGAAAATATATTGATGGTAAAAAATAAAGGAAAACATTCCTCATACTATACACTTCCTGGTGGGGCAGTAGAGAATGGAGAAACATTAGAAGAAGCAGCTATCCGTGAAGTGAAGGAAGAAACAGGTTTAAACGTTGAACTAGATGGAATCTTTGCGGTAAGTGAAGCATTTTTTGAAGATCGTGGTCATCACGCAATCTTTTTTACGTTTAAAGGGAGAATTATTGATGGTGAACTAACCATAACCTATCCTGAAGAAATTGAAGAGATTACGTGGATGGATGCTACGATGGCAAAAAAATATGCCTATATCCCAACATCAGAAATAGATGGTTTAATAGATAATAATTCCGTTATTCCATATATTCTTCGTGGGAAAGTAATTCATAATAATTTGTAGAAGTGGAAGTGTGTCTAAGTTTGTGAGTAATATCGAATAGATTAATAAGACTTCAAAAGAGTAGGTCTGTAAGCCAAACCCATACAGACCTCAATCTTATTTTAAGCGGTTTTGTTCTTTTCCATAATCGATAAAAACGTGACACAGCTACAAGCATGAAAACAAATGCAATAATAGTTAACAGGGTAGACATGTTAGATGTTCTCTTTTATAGGTTGGTAAGAACAAAGGAACTTGCGCTAAATCCTTTGATTTATTTCTATCAAAGTACCATTCGGATCCCGAAAATGTGCTACTCGAATTCCCCAATCTTCCCGATCATGTGGCAAGGAAATAAAATCTACTTTCGACTTTAAAGAGTCATAGGTTGCATCTACATCATCCACACCGAAAATAATGGCTACCTCGTTTAAAGATGAAGTCTCCTTTGTCTGATGGGGTTCCTGGATATCCTCTAGCATTTGCTTTTTATCAAAAATAGATAGGTAGGTATTCCCCGTATCAAATTGGGCATAGTTCGAGGTTTCATCCCCCCATGTGCATGGAAAGGAGAGTATATCCTTGTAAAATTGATAGCATTCTTTATAGTTGTTCACTAGAATTCTTGTATGTGTGAGTTTCATTTTTACGCATCCTCTTCCTTTTTATAGTAAGCCATACTCACTGTTTCATCATTTTTAGAATACTTTTTGAGTGCTTTAGTAGTCCTAGCAAGCCAAGACCCTTCTTCGCACCATTAGATAATTTCTTATCAGCAATCTCTATAACCTTTTCATCGGCATTGGAATAATTACCTGATTGAAATACTGGTTTAGGATCATACTCAATAGCAAGTTGTATCGCCTTAGTTTCTTCCTCCCCAACTATCTTATTGGATAGAAATAAAGCCTTATCTATTCCAGCCGATACTCCTGCAGCTGTAATATATTTCCCTTGCTCTACAACTCTTTCTCTCGTCGGCTCTACTCCATATTCACGTAGTAGATTAATAAGTTTCCAATGGGATGTAGCTTTCAATCCTTTGAGTAAACCGGTTGATGCTAGAATTAATGAACCAGTGCATACAGAAGTTGTCCACTTCGTTGTTTTATCTATTTCTTTTATCCAACGCAACACCTTCTCATTTTTCATTTCATTGATAAACGTAATGGTTGATCCTGGGATAATTAAAATATCCGCTTCTTTTACTTCATTAATACTGTGTTTTACATCGATATCAATGAATCCAGAATCTGCTTTTATTTCTCCTTTTTGTTCTGCTACAAATAAAACCTCAGCACCCGTCATATGCCTTAATGCTTCATATGGACCTATTGCATCTAGCATGGTGACTCCATTATATAGATAGATAACTATTTTCATACTGTCCACCTACCTGCCTATGTTTTATGTCTGCATTCCTTTTTCTTCATACCACCGAATAATTCTCCATTTACCATCTTCTTCTTTTCGCCAAACCTCAAGCGTTAATCCTCTAACTAATGCTACAGATTCTTTATTTAGGTGTATAACCTCATAAGAAACGGCAACTTGATCATCGGATTGAGGTACAATCTTAAGGCCTGTAAAAATGAACTGAATATCTTTACCTTTATAATACTCAGCAGCCAATCTATTTCCTTCTCGTATATCCTTATCATTATAGTGCTCTAACTCATCGCTCCATGGCATGTACAACCAACCTTGAAACTCATCAGAATATAAGCTATTCATTTCTTCATATAATCCGTCGGAAAAACTTTGATGTAATTTCATCATTGTAAAAACTTCTTTTGATACTTCCTGCTCTATCATCATTTTCCTTCCTCCTCCACTCCCTTTATCCTATTTTCCATACCAACCGGCTTCAAAATCCAAATTCAATGCCTTACCAAACCGTACTCCCCATTCTATAAACGCGGAACCTCTTGATGTGATTAAGTTTCTATCTTCTACCACTAACTCTTCCACATAGTTTTCCTCTTCAAAGTATGGGGTCGCTTTTCTTGCTTCCTCATACAATCCTACCGTGTATCTTTTCCCCTTTAATACTCCTGCTTTTGCTAAAAGATATGGGGAGCTTGATATACTGGCTACTACGAAACCTTCTTGTGAAGAGATTTCTTTGATAAATTGAATGTATTCATCTGATTTTGCCACTTCTTGAATATCCATACATCCTGTCAATAATAGACTGTCATAATCGCCAACATTTACCTCATCTAAAGCTAATTCCGGTAGACAAGTCATTCCCGCTTCTCCCTTAACTGGCTCTTTTGATTGGCTTATAATGGTGATTGGCTTTCCCCCTTGCATTAGGATCGATAATGCCGTTGTCAGTTCATATTCACTGAACTCTGGATAAAGTAGCACTGCTGTTTTTTTCATATAAATTCCCTGCCTTGTCCGTATTCTTATGATGACACTAGGAATCAAATTCCAGCCATTCACTGTATTGACCCTATTACAAATCTGAAACCCCAAATATACTTGTTGGTTTCCTCTTAGATGTCAGATTTAATATGTATTATTCCTTACCACAAGCATAGCAACGTTTATCTGTATCGTTATCCCCATACATACGAAGTTCCTTTTCTTCTCCACAAACACGACAATTATCAAAATCGATTTGAGGAAGAACTCCCGCTTCTGCAAGTGGAACCCATTCGTTTTCATAAAGTTTTTTGGTCATTCCGTAGTCGATATAGACTAGTTTATTTTCTTGATTTAAACCATAATTGCTACTATCTCTCAAATCAAAACTATCAAACTCAGTATCTAGCATGTTGAATACATCCGTATAGTTTTCTGGAATAAGATGCACCTGTTTTGTTGTATCAATCTCATATGATTGGTCATTGATTAGCTCCAATGGCTCGTAGAATCTCTGAACAGCTATATTTTCATCCACATAAAAAACTTGTGCAAATAGCTCACCATGTCCTCTCTTTACCATCTCATAATATATTTCCTGTTCCATTTCTGATTGCTTGTGGCCTAGTGAATGTAGATTAACTTTAATTACATAATCCGATACGCGATAAACTTTTCTCGTAGATCCGATTCCAATAAAGTTTTCTTCAATGCAATAGGTTCTCCATCTATTAATTAAATCTCGAAGCATTTTATTCCCCCAATTGGCCATCTATTTCCCTCAACTAAAGCTATGTTTAAATAATACTTGGTTTACATCATCCCACTCATAGATTAGTAGATTCAGTTCTACACCAGCTATGATTATTTTCTCTGTTCTCAATAGACTTGCACCGCAATGCTCATAGAAATAACGGGTTTTGTTATCTTCTAATACTTCAACAAAAACCCTGGTATAGCCGAGCTCCTCAAATTTAAAAAAAAGTTGCTTCAATAACTGCTTTCCAAGACCTTTCCCTTGATACTCCTCTAAGAGATAAATGGATGTAAGGTCTCCAGAATTATCAACAGAATTATTCTCCCTTTTACCACAATCCGCAAATCCTACAATTTCACCTTCTTTATTTTCAGCAACATAAACATAATTTCCTTCTCTAGAAATATTACGTTTCCATAATTCCGTACGTTTATCATAGGATAAATTCTTCAAGAAGCTATCTGGAATTATATTTTTGTACGTAGACCTCCAGCTATCTACATGTACTTTTGCAATACCTTGTGCATCCGCCATTACTGCTCTTCTTACACTCATCTAATGCCCACCCTTCAGTCCAAGTTCTGATTGTACCAATTTAAAAAGTCTTCTCTCTCGATAACATTTAACATGCATCTTGATTTTACTTGATTTTCAAGCTTTTTATGTTCAGCAGGGAATTCATTTTCAACCTGTAATCGAATATAAGGCAATTTCTCTTGTGCCTTTTGTGAACGTATATTAGATACTTTAGCACCAGCAAAGACATACTCTAGATTGAACTCATGAAACGCAACGTATAGTATTTCAGCTTTTGCTGATTCGTTATAGCCCTGTCCCCAATACGGTTGGCCGATCCAGGTTCCGATATGACATGTTTTGTTATCCATATCAATATCTTTTAAGGTTATCACGCCAATTAATTTGTCGTGATCATTTATGATACACCTAGAATATTGCTTCCCCAATTTTTCCTGTTTGCGAATGAATTCTATGAATTGTTTAGTTCCTTCTATGGATGTCTGTTCATCACTTAGACCTAGAGCGTCTTTCACATGGCGAGAAGAACTTAATGCTGACATCGCCTTAGCATATTTTTTATCATGTGGAATTAATTTAACTTTTCTCACCATAGCACCTCCTAGAGATCTATTGCTCAACTGCTACATGAACAATTTGCTTTTCTCCATTTTTCTCAAAAGTCTTATATAACCGCATTCCTATATTCTCTGCTACTTTTTGCGATGGAATATTTCTCATTGAAGTGTAAGAGAATACCTTGGAATAGCCCAATACATCAAACGCAAATTGCTTACAGGCAAGTGCTGCTTCTGTCGCATAGCCTTTATTCCAATAGTCCTTAATAATATGAAAGCCAATCTCTGGAACCTTTTCCTGATCAATTGTTTGCATGGTGATACCGCAATCGCCAATAAATCTTTCTCCGTCCTTCAAGATAACTGCCCATAACCCATGATTGTATGTTTTATAGTTATCCATATTCCATCTAATCCAACTTTCTACCTTTTTCTGGTTAAACGGTTCCGGATAGTATTGCATCGAATCGGGGTCAGAAAGGACTCTTGATAATTCTTGACTGTCACCCAATACCAGTTCCCTTAGATAAAGTCTATCTGTTTCAAGGATCTTCATGGTTTTCACCTTCTCTATTTTTAAAATCCATATTTCTCTTTATTAGCCTGATTAAAAGCCCTTATCCATTCCATATCAATTGACCCATTAACCACTTCATATATGTCATGATTAATTCGGATATCCTTCTCATTCAACACATGTACCATTGAAGGGTTCGTAATCTTATGATTTATTACAAATTCAAAACTAGTTCTACCACTCATATTATCTGTATTTTGAAATTTGACACGGTACTGACTAAGAAAGTTCATTAATTCATCTACAGTCTCTTTTTGATACCCAACCCATTCAAATCTTTGATCCTCCGGGACACTATTCCAATCTGTTGTGAACCCTAAATAATCAAAGTCTAAGGAAGTGTAACCAATCAAGTCATCTAGGTTGTGTTCTCTAAAATGATTAAACGTATTTATAGATATAATTAGCACACCTATGGCAAGAGTTCCTATAATAAAAATCTTGAAGTTTTTACCTTGCCTTAAACCCTTTCTAAGAGCATAATTATTAATTTTTTCCGCTAAAATAGCCGATGATGGGATAACAGCAACTATAATCAATAAAATAGCTAAAAGACTCGTAAAAGAATTGAACGGGATCAAGGAATTGAAAATCAATCCGTGTATGGAAATGCAAATAGAGAACATCACCACAAAAAACATCCAAAATAATAGCGTATCTTTTTTCATGATTTCCTCCTATGAAGAAAAGAGGATGGACTACTTGTTAATAGTTCATCCTCTAAAACACAAATGTTTTATTGCACTGCCCACAGATCTTTCACACCTAAAGCTAATTTCAAGCTATTAATATTTCCTTGGTGAACTGATTCATGGAAATTAGTAAATCCGATGGCTTCTCCAAGCGTTTTAAATTCATATTCCGAACTCAAAACAAGAGGATTCTCACCTTCATCAGCTATCTTTCCAGAGCACAATGCTACCATTCGTTCATATTGCTTCTCAAGAGCAACCCTTAATTGTTCTAAAGTAGGTATTTCTTGATTCCAATCTTTGGGAGAAGTCCCTCTATTAAATAGCTCTCTATAGGAATCTGGTAAACTACCTTTCTTACCTAAGAAATAAGTAATGATATTTTCCTGTGACACGATGATATGCCCGAAGTTCCAGCGCAGGTTATTGTTAAATCCATTTGGAATATCATCGGCTATTGCTTCTGATGTCGCATCCAAGGCTGCAATGGTACGGTAACGAATGAATTTCATTTGTTTCAATAGCATTTCCTCATTCATTTACTACACTCCTTTATTGGTATACAGAAAACTTACCATAGTGGTTCCTCTTTATTAGAGAGTTCTATGAAAAATGGATGGAATCCCAATAATAATAGACCAGCTCCTATTATCGTGAACAAAGTAGCTAATGTAGAAAGGTTTAATACAAGTGATAAAAGAAAGATGAACGGAATTAAAAAAGTACTAAAACTACTTCTTTTTCTCGACTTCGTTGTTAAATACTGTTTTTCATGGCAATGCGGGCATTTCATTCCAGTATCTAACGTAAATGATTTTTTACATGTCTGTTTCCAACTCCACTCTTTACCGCAATTTTGGCAAGTTGGCATATAATCACCTTCTGGCTATGAAATAGGTTAGTTATTTTAATTATAACAAAATTTAAACACTGTGGTATGATGGAATACAAAAAGATGGGAGATGATCCTAGGTTGTTTACATTTGAAATAGATGATGAGATAACATTAAGATTATTGAATGAAACCGATGCCGATGAATTATTTCAGCTTATCGACCACTCCCGAGAACACTTACGTGAATGGCTAGCGTGGATAGATGGGACAAAAACTATTCATGATTCTAAGCAGTTTATCCATGCTTGTGTGGATATACATGAAAAGAGACAAGGGCTGACATTAGGAATTTATTTTCATGATAAGCTTGCTGGGGTAATCGGATTCAACACCATCGATTGGACGAACCAAATCGGGGTAATTGGCTACTGGCTTGGTAGTACCTTTCAAGGCGAAGGGATTATGACAAGGGCTGTAACTGGTTTAATCGAT
Organism: Paucisalibacillus algeriensis; assembly: GCF_000577245.1. GTDB lineage: Bacteria > Bacillota > Bacilli > Bacillales > Amphibacillaceae > Ornithinibacillus. Next base: position 134,894 of record NZ_CBYO010000020.1, on the reverse strand, counting down.
TATGGTTTTCACCAATTAGGACTAAACCGCATTGAAATACGAGCTGCTTTTGAAAATATAAAAAGTAGGGCTATTCCTGAAAGGCTAGGTTTCCTGCAAGAAGGTCAGATTCGACAAGGTGAGTGGTTGTATGACCATTATGTTGACCTTGTCCTCTATGGAATGCTTGCATCAGAGTGGGATTTGGAGAGGAGCTTATTATGAAGTTCTATATTGCTTCAGGGTTGGATAATAAAGAAAAGGTACAATTGGTTCGTGACAAGCTAATCAAAGCAGGGCACACCATTACATACGATTGGACAAAAAATAATCGTGCCTCTACAGAGGAAGAATTACGAGAAATTGGAATACAGGAACGAAATGCTGTATTGGACTGTGACATAATCTTGGTACTACTTCCTGGTGGCAAAGGAACACATACAGAGCTAGGTATGGCTATTGGTTTTGAGAAAAGGATCCATCTGTATTCAAGGGAGAGAATAGATCCAACTTCTGCCACTACTTTCTATTATGTCGATGGGATTCAACGTTATGATGGGGAACTAGAATCATTTGTACAGGAAATGATAGAACTATATTCATAGGAAAGATAGGAGAGACATAGATGACGACCATTTACCTGGTACGCCACGGGGAAACCGATTGGAATGCTGAAAGAAGAATGCAAGGGCAAACAGATATACCTTTAAATGCTAAAGGGGTTAGGCAGGCTGAGGCTTGTGGTAGTGCTCTCAATCCGAAAGATTATGATATTGTTATATCCAGTCAATTACTGCGAGCTAAGAAAACGGCTGAAATAATAAATAGCTTCTTAGAACTTCCGTTTGTCGTAATGAAGGACTTTGCTGAACGATCTTTTGGGGACGCAGAGGGATTAACATATGATGAACGTAATCAGCTTTATCCCGATCGAAATTATCCCAATCAGGAAGTATTGGAAGACTTTTCGGAGAGAATTATGACCGGTCTCGAACAGGTTCACCAGAACTATTTAGGAAAACGGATCCTGCTAGTAGCACATGGTGCAGTAATTTTCCGTATCCTTTCTATTATTACTGAAGGTAAGCTTGACCTTGAAGATATGAAAATCGAGAATACGAGTATTTCTACGATTACTCGCAATAAACAAGAATGGATTATTCAGGATTATAATCGGATTGATCATTTGGAGAAAGTCCAGGCCTAAGGAGGTTGCTAGATTGTTACTTTATTTTTGATACATTCAACTACCTAAAATAAGATAAAAAGATTAGGAGTTGATTGTAATGTTATATAAAAATTCCCTTGATGGGGTTACAGAATCTATGTTGGAAGGATTCTTTGTAGACTGGCCAAATCCACCTAGTACAGGAACTCATCTTAAACTACTAAAAAATAGTAGTTATATGGTAATTGCAATTGATGAGGATGTTAATCGAGTGGTTGGATTTATTACCGCGATTAGTGACGGTGTCCTTTCTGCCTATATTCCGCTTCTGGAAGTTTTACCAAATTATAAGAATCAAGGAATCGGAAAGGAACTAGTTAAGAAGATGTTGGAACAATTAAGACATCTTTACATGATTGACCTTTGCTGTGATGACGATTTGGTTCCTTATTATGAGAAGTTTGGCATGAAAAAAGGGACCGGGATGATTCTCAGGAATTATGATAGACAAGCTGGCATTAATATCCATAGAGGCTGAGTTATAACTAAAAGTTAAAAGGGAAGTTCCGAATGATTTAATAGATTAGCTCCGGAAATATACGGAGACTCCTGTGGGAGGTTAGGCATCGGTGAGACCCCGGAAGAGCTTTAGCTCTGAGGAGGCTCACCAGCCGCCCACGGAAAGCGGGGTATATTTCCGGAGTGGGTCTGATGCGCCAATCCCTATAGTTCGGTTTTTCTTTAGACTTTAATACTTTTGTCCTAGCCTTTTATGAGGGGAATGATATTTTTGGATTCTAATGCAGTTATTATTAGACCTTTATCGATTGATGATTTTGAAGAAGTGTTGAATTGGAGTAAAAATGATGCATTTTGCATAGCAAATGACTGGGAGTTAAATAGAAATTCTGATGAATTATACGATTGGTGGCAACGTTGTGTTAACCATAATACATCAGACTTCATACGTTTAGGCATTGAGTGGCGTAATAGATTAATTGGTTATGCTGACTTAGCCAATATAAAGGGTAATACAGCTGAATTTGGGGTTGCAATAGGTGAAAGTACGTTATGGGGGAGGGGACTTGGCTTTCATGCAGCTAACCAATTTTTAGATTATGTTGCCATGAAGTATAAAATATCTATTGTTAATGCTGAAACACATGTGACTAATTTAAGGTCTAAGGGGATGCTAGAAAAACTAGGATTTCAGGAAATTTCAAGAATCGGATTTGAAAAGTACAAAGGGGTGGAAACCCAACTAATACAATATCAATTAATCCTGTCTAGTTAGAACTTTTTATATGAAGATAGAATATAATCAAGAAAAAGACCGACTTCATCTAGTCGGTCTTCGGGCATTTCACTAATCTCTACCTTTAATAAAGAGAAATCTCGTAGGTGCATTCGAACTTATTTCAGGTGGCTACATGTTTTTCTGTTTTATAATACATTCAATATTTATATCTGCTGAGATAAGTATTCTCTCAAGATCATCTTTGAGTTGTATCCATCTATCTCCCATTATATCTCTATCCGGGCTCCGCTTTATTAAGTTAGTTAATATCATATATTGCGCTACATGTAATGAGTGTTCTTCTGGAACTTCCACATGGGGCGTTACACCAGTACCTTCCCAGTTGTCGTTCGTAATAGGATTCACTGCTCTTCCAATGGGTATATTTATGGAAAAGTGATCATTAATTCTCTGAAATCCACCAGGATGGGCACCTCCACTTGTTCTTTCACCAACTATTGTTGCTCGCTTAAGCACTTTAAGAGAGTACGCAAAATCTTCGGCACCTGAGAATGTTCGTTTACTTGTTAGAATAAATACCTCCTTATCTTGAAGCGAGGTTCCTTGAATATATGAATTTGTCCATACTTGCTCCAAACGGTTGTCTTTTCGCCAATGAAAATTATTCAGATGTACTCTACCTTTGAATAGATAACTAGCAATTAGTGCAACCATATCTGCCGAACCACCAGTATTATCACGTAGGTCAAAGATAACTGCACTAGTATTTGCCAAATAATTAAGTGATGCGATAGCCACATTACCTGCAATATTTGTTTCAAAGAATTTTAATGTTTTGTGATAGCCGATATTTCCAGGTAAACGTTCAACCTTTTCAAATCCGTAATTATGTAAGCTTAATAGTCTCTTTCTGTTTTCTGTTTCTTTCTTCTTCTCTACTTCACTTTGTCCTTTTGGCATTTCAAAATACTTTAATCCAAGGTGTTTATCCTTACTTACTTCTTGTAAGTCTTTAGTAATTTGCTGACTGAACTGGGTTGGATCAAGTAAATCTGCATATTCTTGATTGTGTAGCTTTTTTAGAACCCTTTGTTCTACTTTCTTTGCAACGTCAGGAAACACATAGGATTCGTTTATTAATTCAAGCATCCGAATGATGACTTCTTGTTGTAGGTCATGATTAAACTTAGATAGGGAATTAACAAGATGTCTTTGCATTGTATTCCTCCTCATCTTTTAGTTCTTTATAGCATAATTGAAAATAACCTATAACAAAAGACTGAAGATTTATAATTATACATGTTATAATAAGGGTAGAGGGTAATCCAGACGGTAAATTGTTACATAAGGGGGCATCCAACTAGATCATCTTTTTCTGTTTAATAGTAAATTTATATTATGTTAGTATTGAGGAGTTAATTTTTGAAGTTTAGGAGCAGGAAATAAAAGAAGCCTAAAAGGAAAAAGACCATTGAGAGGTCTTTTTCTGCGTTTGTGGTTATATTTTGGTGAGTTGATATCTATTAGTTATCATTTAAAGATAAATTAACTCGGTCAATGACTAACGGTATTTCTTCCATCCAGCCATGGTCAATTAGAATATTTATACCATCTTCCGCGAACAACGATACCTCCATTTGACATTTTGCAAATAGCAGCCCAACATCTTTTCTACCATTAAGTGATGCACCATTCGCATATTCTCTTACTTTCATCGAGAACATATCGATTTTGTGATAAACCATTAGTTTATCTGAGAATGGCGGCGTATTAGAAGTTGTAACTAAATGGTCTAGAAGTGTTGGCGAAGGTACATTGCTAATATTTAATTTTTTGGAAAGGAATTCAATATGCTTTTGATTAATATTGATTCCTCGTTCTAAATACTTTTTAACCTTTTCGTGTTTTACCCCCTGAATAAAACCAAGAATTAGTGCTTTACTTGTAACATCGTTGCTAATACATCCATTTAGATGAGCTACTTCCAACCCATGGAGAGGTCTACCTTTTCCAAAAAAGTTATTTAAATAGTTTTGATTATGAACAAAGTCAACTTCTTTAGGAATTGGCATCTGAGGTGTATTCATCAACTTCCCTTTTGAAATTAGCACATCATTTACATCTGATATCATTTTGGAAGTTTGATTAAGAGTTTTCATAAAAAAGTTCCTTATATCTTTCCTTGTCACCAAAGGTATGGCAACACTATAAATACTCATTCCTGCTTTCCCTAAATATTGCAGATAATGAAGATAAAACTCATCTTGGAAAAGCCGAGGTGCTTCCAAGTTCACATCGTCGTCTGTAAATCCAATAGGGATAGGAAAGTTATCTTGTATAAAAATCTGTTTGATATCATGGATAATTTCTTCACATAAACTCAAGGATTGTTCCAAGATGTTTTTAATATCTTCATCCTCTACATTTTTCAAATAGTAACTAAGTGTACATCTACCCATGGTATTTCCAACATATGTTGCCCAAAGTTTTCCCATTTCAGGTGGTGTTAGATTTGAATTTTTTGTTTTCACATTCATATTAGAACCTATCCCTCCATGCTATTTTGAATTACTTCATAAACGGATTAATTTTTTAGTTTAGTGTTATGTATGTTTCAGTAATCGGGTGATACTATTTCTAATGAATAAGAGTGTATTTTTAGTAATAAGATTTGACCAATATATATATCTGGTTGATTTTCTATTTAGAAAAATAAATAATATAACAAGAATTATAATACTTGCTAAATATTTTCGTTGCATTACATCTCCACCTTTATTTTATATTGTCCGTTTAGCGAACAAAATATTTATTAATGGGGCTTTATTTAAAATGGGTACTCAAAAGTAGGATTGTCTTATTCATTTAAACATTACACTAATATTAATTTTGGAATATATGTTAGAAGTTATTAAGCTATCGAAGCAGTTTTGTTCAATAAGAGAAGGGGGGTTTTATTTATATTTTTTATTGGTTATATTGTGATAATATATACTCTTTTAGCGATAGGAGCAAACCTAAAAAAGGGAAACAAACAAAATGAATTAATAATCGAATTGTTAAAAGAAATAAGGAAAAACAATAATATATTTTTCAACCAAAGGGTGCACTAGTTAAAAACAACAATAAAATTCATATGAGCATAAACGCTTAAGGGAATTTTCCCTAGCGACTTCTGAAATTTAAAAGATCTATTGGAATCCGTACTTGCTCTGGCCCTAATAATCGGTTTAACATTATATATAACAGGCTTATTGGTATAGCATTTTCAACAATGACTATCACTAATGCTAATTCACTTGCTATATATAATATCATTTCCAATTTTGCACTTACTACGGAACCGTTTATTTTTTTCATCAACTTGTCTAACTTTTACACCCATAGCTGAATAAGTCTATATTCTCTTCTCATAGATTCTTTGTACAAATTGCTCCTTATAGTCTGTGTATTCTTTGATCCCACCACTATTATCCTCTAAAAATTTCATTTTGAGATCTTCGTATTGTTCCCTTGCTATATCGTTTGAATTTAAGTAATCTCTAAAAAAGATTAAATCTTTCCAGAGGTCACCATTATATTCTACTAAATGGATATAATGTGTTTTCTCCTCGTACGTTTCATCGGTAAATTTAGCAAGGACTATTTCATCAGGACGTTCCACCTGAAGCCTTAAAAAGCCAGCTTCCTTTAACCCCTGAAAGATGGCCTGATCAACTTCTTCTAGATCATCAACTCCGACAACTAAATCCAAGATTGGTTTGGCAACAATCCCTTTAATCGCATTGCTACCAATATGTTCGATCCGATTTTCTTGAAGAGGAATTGATGTAAGTATATCCTGTTTAATACTGAGAAAGTTCTTCTGCCACTCATCGGTAAATGTTTCTAACCTTACCTCATCTCGTTTTAATCCTAACCTCATATAGACACCTCACCTTTTTAATGTTTTATTACGATAAACAAGAAGAGTTATTCCATTTAGAACAATAGTAACGATAAGAAGAACCGCCGCTACAGATACCTTCGTTCCCATAACATCCATAAGTGCCGACCAATCCTCATCCTTTACTCGTAGATTGCTGGTATAAACCTGGAAAAACAATGAAATTGAACAAGCACTTAAGCTTATAATAAAAGAAAATGCCAACCAGTTATTATTAATCTGTTTTGTATTTCGTATGAGATTAACAACTGGAAGTATCCAAGCAACTAGTCCAAGCACGAGACTACCAAGATTAAGCCAACCTATCATGTTCAATTCCTCCCTGTTCTTTTATATTTTAAATTTAGTAACCTGTCTATAATAGTATGTTGATTAAGCTGGTAGGATTTAATAAAAGTTTCCCTTTTAGAAGGGATGAATTTTTTAAATCATCTATAATTAATGTATCACAATATAGCGATTAACTTTATATATAGTTTAGAAATCCTAACTGCCTAGAACATACATTCTTGTACTTCTGATTCATCTAGGTTATTCTTAATATAGGATAATTCTGAAAGTGGTGTTACCATGAGAACTGCTATAAACAAAGAACCTATTCTTGAGGATATTCTTCAGGAAATATCTTCTCGGTTTTGCTTCGAAATCTACCATATTGAACCAATCAAACGTGGGTGGCTTAATTTAAAGTGGAAGATAGAAACAGATTTAGGAATATACCTTGTCAAACAATACAATAAAGAGCGATTAAAAAAGTATTCTATTGAAGAACTGAAACTTGTATTTGATCAGCAAAACCGGCTACATCACCTTGGTTTTCCATGTCCTAACATTCTAATGGACCTTAGAGAATGTTTCTTCCAATCACCTGGTGGTGAACAGTTTATTGTCATGGAATATATGCCTGGGGAAACCCTCAAACCTGGAAGGTTATCAGAGGAGCAAATGTATCAACTTGGGGTTCATACGGGAAGAATGCATGCTCTACTAAATGATGGTAGTTTACCAATGAAGGATAAACCAGAATTTATTCTACCAAACCGAAAAGAACGAATTGCCTATTGGAAAATCGTACATAAAGAAATCTATCAAGCTAATAAATATGACCTCCTTCCAGTGATAGAGAAACAGCTTGAACTGATGGAGATTGTTGATGTTAATAGATTAAATGTTAACCGCATAGGTTGGGCACATCGGGATTTATGGGTAGACAACATACTATTTGATGGTGACCGGATTTCTGCGATTCTTGATTTTGACAGGATGAAGTTTGATTATTTGTCATTAGACGTCGGTAGAGCTGTTATTTCTGGCGCATTGGATGACGATGGATTACAGATTCCTCCCGCTAAAGCTTTTCTAAAAGGGTATCAGTCATATCAAGAGACAGGAAGTCGCTTCTTAACGAATGCTTTAACCTTATTATGGTTTTTAGAAAGTGAATGGTGGCTTGACGCGATAATGGATAAACGAAAGGGACCACCAAAACGATTTGTACAGGAAATGATTTGGCTATCGAATCATTTATTAGAGCTTGATGACATGTTGGGGGGAATTTAATGATGACTATGAGAACAAACTTAGAAGAATACGACAATCCAGAGCTCTATGATTTCGAAAATAACGGATATTCCGCTGATGTTTCTTTTCTATTAAAGTGGGCAGAGCAAGTAGATGGAGTGATTGTTGATCTTGCCTGTGGAACTGGTAGGGCTACATTACCGCTAGCCGAAAAAGGTCATCTCATGATTGGCGTCGATATCCACACAGGGATGTTAGAGCAAGCAAAGAAGAAATCTAGTAACCTACCAGTAAAATGGGTAGAACAGGATTGTACAGCGTTAAGACTCGATGTAACGAGTAAAATGATCTATATGGTGGGCAACTCCTTTCAACATTTTCTAACCAATATGGAACAAGATCAACTATTAAGTGCCGTACATCATCATTTAGAGGACAATGGGATTTTTATTTTTGGAACCAGATTTCCGAATAAAGAAGAACTTCTTCAGCCAGCTATAGAGGAGTTCTGGAGAAGTTACAGAGATCCTTCATCTGGGGAAAAAGTGGATGTTTATACGATTAGCGAGTACGATGCTCTAAAGCAAATTCAACATTACACCACCATTCGAAAAGCTCAGGATGGATCGGAAAGCAGAACCGGAATCAGTTTAAGATATGTTTACCCGCAAGAAATGCAGCGGCTAGCAGAGGCAAATGGTTTTAGCTTATTACATATGTTTAGTGATTGGCATGAGTCGCCAATTTCTAGTGATAGTTTGGAAATGATTTGTGTTTTACAAAAGAAAGGCTAGGATTTTACATTTCCCGGGAAATATCGACATGGCCTGTTGGTTCATGTCGATTCATCCTGGTGAGGAGAGTGAATCATGTATCATTTTTTTCAGTATAATTGGCAAGTTCGAGATGAATGGTTAGACTGGTGTGAACAAATACCACCAGAAGAGCTTTTAAAAGTCCGCACAGGGGGCGTAGGAAATATACTTCACACACTAGTACATATTATTGATGTGGAATATAGCTGGATTTCTGCTATTCAAGGGAAACAGGATATCGAGATTGACTTTAATACATTTACTGACATAGAAACGGTCCGGGAATTATCAAATCATTATCGTAAGGAAATTAATAATTTTCTTCTAAATGATAAAGTTAGCTCTGATAAATTAGTTTCAGCATCCTGGATTGATGGTGAATTCATGAAACAAGAAATACTCCAGCATATCATCGCTCATGAAATTCATCATATTGGTCAGTTATCTATCTGGGCGAGGGAATTGGATCTAAAACCTGTCTCGGCTAATGTAATATTTAGAGGATTGTTTTAGGGGGATTAGAATGCACATGCAAACAAGTGATGGTGTTTCTTTGTTCCTAGAAAAAGAGGGGAATGGAATACCGTGTATTTACCTTCACGGTGGACCAGGATACTGGAGCAAATCATTTCAAGATACTGCAGGTAATCTACTCGCAGAGAAACTAGAAATGATTTATTTGGATCAAAGAGGGTGTGGACGTTCCGAAGTTTCTCCTAATGGTGATTATTCCCTTGATAGGTTGTTGCTAGATTTGGAAGAGGTTCGACATCATTATGGTTTTGAGCAATGGTATGTAATGGGACATTCATTCGGTGGAATACTTGCAATTCATTATGCCGAGCATTTTCCAGAACGGGTTAAAGGAATAATTTTATTTAATGTGACATTAGATATGAGAGAATCATTTGGGTATCAAATTAGGAAAGGCAAAGAGTTATTAGGATTAGATTCTTTTGACATTCCCCGTGATGACATCCCAAACCTTTTGAGTACTTTTTATGAAACAGTACAGTTGCTTTTGGAAAAGGACTTATTTCACAAGCTGCAATTTCAATCAATACCAGATAAGGAGACTATGGATAGGATTGATACAGATATTCAGACTAAACCTGATTTTCAACAGTATGTTTTTTCATCTGAAGAATATTTTCAAGACTTTAGAGAATTTACTGTTGCCGTTGCAGCTCCGGCATTAGTATTGTCCGGGAAATACGATTATGCGATAGGACCTATACATCACGAAAGCTTCCATTTTCCCAATGCTGTTTATAAGGTATTGGAAAGTGGACATCATCCCTATGTGGAGAATCCTATTGCGTTTAAAAATACGATAGTTGAATTTATGGATTCCTAATCAAAAAAAGAAGATTTGCTCCACATAAGAGTCAAATCTTCTTTTTATAAACTATTGCATCTGAACTTTATGGAGATTTGCAAAGATACCATTTCTTCTTAGTAATTCTTCATGGTTTCCTTCTTCTTCAATTCCCTTTTTCGTCACCACCATAATTCGATCCGCATTACGAATAGTTGCAAGTCGGTGAGCAATGATGATTGTTGTCCGGTCTTTCGCTAGCTCATTTAAGGCTTGTTGAATAATCATTTCCGTTTCTGTATCAAGCGCTGATGTTGCTTCATCTAGAATTAAGATTGGTGGATTTTTCAAGAACATCCTGGCAATCGCAATACGCTGCTTCTGACCACCGGAAAGCTTAAGTCCTCGTTCTCCAACTTGTGTTTCATAGCCATCTGGTAATTCATTAATAAAATCTTCCATATGAGCTCTTCTTGCAGCTTCACGAATTTCCTCTTCTGTGGCATCTAATTTTCCATAGGCGATATTTTCACGAAGGGTACCAGTGAATAGGAAAACATCCTGCTGTACAATTCCAATATGCTCCCGTAAGGATCGTTTCGTCATGTCTCGAATATCAATGCCATCAATGGTAATTTGTCCACTATCTACATCATAAAAACGTGGTATCAAGGATGATATCGTTGTTTTTCCTGCCCCAGATGGGCCAACAAAGGCAACTGTTTCACCAGCATTAATATTAAAACTCATTGCTTTAACGACTGGTCCTTGCGTTTTTTCATAACCAAACGTTACTTTATGGAAGGAAACAAATCCTTGTAAATCTTTTACGGCCTGTGCATTTTTTCTGTCTTGTACATCTGGCACTGTATCTAGAATTTCTGTAAAACGTTTGAACCCAGCCATTCCTTTTGGATACAGTTCTAATAATGCACTGATTTTATTGATTGGATTAAAAAGCACGTTCGTAAATAGGATAAAACTTACTAGCTCTCCATAGGTCATCCGATCATTAAAGGTTAACCATGCACCATAGACTAAAACAATTAAGACAATAAGGCGCATCATCATATAAATATTGGAATGAACAAACGCCATTACTTTATAAGCTCCAATTTTTGCTTTTCTAAAGTTATAGTTATCCTTTGTAAAACGTTCCATTTCATAATCTTCATTTGTAAAGGACTGTACTACACGAACACCCGATACAGAATCTTCTACCCGGCCATTAACTTCCGCAATTTCTTCATACATGGATTTCCATGCTTTATTCATTTTGATATTACTATACGTAATAAGAAAAATTAGGATCGGTACGATAATTAAAATAATCACGGATAGGTGGAAATTGATATTGAACATTAATGCAAAAGCACCAACAAATGTCATGAAAGCTATAAACATATCCTCTGGTCCATGGTGGGCAAATTCCCCAATATCAAATAAGTCATTTGTTATTCTACTCATGATGTGCCCAGTTTTTGTATTATCAAAAAATCGAAAGGACTGTCTTTGTGTATGTTGAAAGAGATCTTGACGCATGTCTGTCTCAATATTTACTCCTAATTTATGCCCCCAGTATGTAACGACATATTGCATAAAGGTACTAAGCAAATACACAGCTAAAAGTAAAACACTGACAAGAACAATTAAGCTCCAATTTTCACTTGGGAGTAACTGGTCAATAAACTCCTGTACCGCAATTGGAAAAGCCAACTCTAAAATAGCTACAAATACTGCACAGGTAAAATCAATAATAAAAAGCCTTTTATGAGGCTTGTAGTAAGAGAAAAAACGCCTTAACATGAATTGCACTTCCTTCTGTCATCAATAAACGCCACAAAAACAGCGTTTCTCAAATTTGTCCCTTTTTATACTATACATTTTTGTTTGAAAGAATGAAAATATTACGTCTAATATTCCAAATAATTTATTAATCAATTTCCGATTGCTTGTCAAGATTGTCCTATTTCCCGCATACATATTAGGGAACATACTTAGATGGCAGGAGGAGATTATCATTAAACTGAACATGAATATGGCAACTTGGCTTTGCTATGCTGTTGGATATGTTTTTATAACATCTGGTGTATTGAAATTACTCTTAACGGATTCAATGGGTTTTAGGTCACACTTTCATGAACTTGAGGTGCCGTTTGCAGAGTCCACTCTTTTTCTTGTAGCAATTATTGAAATAGGTTGCGGTGCACTAATTGCCTCTGGAATGTATGTTAAAAAGGCCACAATCCCCTTATTGGTAATTATGGCTGGTGCCCTTTATTTTTCAAAGCTTCCAATTCTTATAACGGAAGGATTTCTAGTTTTTGCCTTCCAAGCCCGCCTAGATATCGTAGTCATCATACTTCTTCTTTTATTATTCAAACATGTGCCGGGGAAAAAGTTTTAAATCATTTTCAGATATTAACAGATTATCAACTTGTTTATTAATAGTTATCCACATTTTTATCCACATATGCACAAATGTTCGTAGCTATTTTGTGTTTTCGATTTAATTCGACACAAAATGTAGATGGCAGATGAATTTATATACACAAATTGTGAGTAACTTTTCGCGAATGGGGATAAGTTGTGGGTCTTTCTGCATTCCTACTATTTTCTTAGCTGTGAATAAAAAAAACTGCACCCTATGGGGGTCATTATCAACCACCCATCCGTGCAGTTTTTCTCTTTATCGTTGAACACCCAACACGATGGTTGTCGTTCTTTTTTCACCATCACGATAATACGTAATTTCTACTTCATCACCAATATCTTTTTCCTGATACAAGATTTTCCTTAAATCGATCATATTCATAATCTGCTCATCATCTAGATGAGTAATGACATCCAGTCGGTCGAGTCCAGCCTTATCTGCCGGAGATAACGGCTCTACACTCCAAACATATACGCCACCCTCTATATCCTTGGGTAAGTTCAAGGTTTCATCCCACTCTAAACGAGGTACTTCTTCTAGCGAATAAATTTCCACTCCTATATAAGGGCGTTTGACCTGTCCCGTTTTTTCTAATTCATCAATGATTGGCCAAGCTGAATCAACCGGGATTGAGAATCCAATACCCTCAACCGCTTCCTGATTTATTTTCATGGAGTTAATACCAATAAGCTGTGCATCCATATTGATTAATGCACCACCACTATTCCCTGGATTAATCGCAGCATCCGTCTGGATAACTTCCGCCTGCCAATCAGCCCTTCCATCCATATTGAAGTCCTGTGGTATGGTACGCTGGGTACCACTAATTATACCTTGTGTTACAGAACCGGAAAACATGTGGCCTAATGGATTACCAATTGCGATAACTGGCTCGCCCACCTTGATATTATCAGAACTACCCATCTCTATGGTTTGATTTATTTTATCCCCGTCAACTCTTAGCACTGCTAAGTCAGAAAATAAATCTGTTCCGAGTAACCTTGCCTCAAGTACAGTATCATCACTTAACAACACCTCAATTTCGTCTGCCCCTTCAATAACATGATGGTTCGTGACAATATAAGCATAACGATTATCCTTTTTATAAATAACGCCAGACCCTGTCCCGGCTTCACTATCCTGCTGTTGCTCTAAAAAGTCTGCATGATGCACAATGTTCGTAATCCCAACTACAGTGGGCGATACAACCTCCACAATTTCTGTTATACGGGTTGATAGATTGAGCGAAACTACCTGTTGTGTAATTACATCATTAGAGTTATTCCCGGCAGACCCCGTTTTCACTTGTTCATTCATTTCTAAGAATCTCGGAACCGCAATAGATACGATTAAAGCACCAATCACAATACCCAATACTAACGGAATCCAACTGTTTCCTTTCTTTCGATGAGGATTAGGGGGGTAATTTTGATTATAATAGCCCATATGTAAGAATCTCCTTTTTACTATGTAGGATTATTATGTTCTTTTTCGATTTGATTAAACATTTGAGCTGGGATAGTGTTTTTAAAATATTTTTGCAATTGTTTATCATATATAATAGAGTGTTAATAGAATTACAAAATTTATAAGAAAGGATGGAAACAAGAATTATGGAATACAAGGAAAGAAAGAAGCCTTTAGAATTAGAAGTGATAGAGATATTGGATGCAAGAATGCAGTTGTCAGAAAAGGACCAGCAACATCATTATAATTTGAAGAAAGGGTATGAAGGTGAACTTGCATTTGATGAGTTAACTAGGAACTTAAGTTGTGATTGTTTAGTGTTAAACGACTTATTACTCCAGGTCGGCAGCACCACTTTCCAAATCGACACCCTCCTAATCGCCGACATGCTATACCTTTTCGAAGTTAAAAATCACGAGGGAGACTTCTTTTACAACAACGACCGAATATATACCAAAGCAAATTACGAAATCACAAACCCCGTCAACCAAATAAGCCGATCCGAATCCCTTCTAAGGCAATTACTCCAAACCCTCAGTGTTACCACACAAATTAACTCCTCAGTAGTATTCATTAACCCAGCATTCACCCTATACCAAGCCCCACTTGATAAACCATTCATCCTCCCAACACAAGTCAACCGCTACTTTAAACAACTCGATACTCTCAACTTTCGAATTACGAAAAAGCATAAAGCATTTGCTGATAGGTTAATCTCTATGCATTTGACCGAGTCGCCTTTTAAGAGGTTGCCGGAGTATAGTTATGGGGAGTTGAGAAAGGGTGTGATTTGTCGGGGGTGTGGGGCGTTTAGAGTGAAGGTTGAGGGGCACAAATGTCTATGCATTAAATGTGGCTACAAAGAATCTGTTGAAGATACCATAATGCAAGCAGTAAAAGAAATTCTATTACTCTTCCCAAATGAAAAGATAACTACCAATTTAATATATGACTGGTGCAAAATAGTACCTTCCAAAGTGAGGGTTAGAAGAATTTTAGAGAGAAAATTAACACATGTCAGTAATAATAGGTGGTCTTACTTTAAATAAATACTGCTGAACTGTCCATGAGTGAGGATATCAGGCACTTTTTAACTTAAATCTTTTGCTAAAAGCACATGAGGGTTGAGCTCATGTGCTTTTTATCCTCATTCTCTTATCAAATGTTCATGTGAACAACGCTCATGCACTTTTTATCCTCATTCTCTTATCAAATGTTCATGTGAACAACGCTCATGCACTTTTTATCCTCATTCTCTTATCAAATGTTCATGTGAACAGCGCTCTTGCACTTTTTATCCTCATTCTCTTATCAAATGTTCATGTGAACAGCGCTCTTGCACTTTTTACCCTCATTCTCTTATCAAATGTTCATGTGAACAGCGCTCATGTACTTTTTACCCTCATTCTCTTATCAAATGTTCATGTGAACAGCGCTCATGCACTTTTTACCCTAAATCTTTTACTATAATGTTCATGAGAACAGCGCTCATGCACTTTTTACCCTCATTCTCTTATCAAATGTTCATGTGAACAACGCTCATGTACTTTTTACCCTAACTCTATTATCAAATGTTCATGTGAACAGCGCTCATGCACTTTTTACCCTAAATCTATTATCAAATGTTCATGTGAACAATGCTCATGTACTTTTTGCCCTAAATCTTTTACCATAATGTTTATGTGAACAGCGCCCATGCACTTTTTACCCTAAATCTTTTACCATAATGTTCATGTGAACAGCGCTCATGCACTTTTTATCCTCATTCTCTTATCAAATGTTCATGTGAATAGCGCTCATGCACTTTTTACCCTAAATCTTTTACCATAATGTTCATGTGAACAACGCTCATATACTTTTTACCCTATATTCCTCCACAATTGTTTTATGAAACGCCAGCCAAACAACCCCAAAACCACAAAACCACAAAAAAAGAGCGCACTCAGTCGCTCCAATCTCAAACCCACATTTCAACACACAATCCCTACCCAACTTCATACATCCCAGTCGGCATTAATGGATCTGTATCATGCAGCTCCATTTCAATCCCTCTTTCGCGAAGGATGTTGTCTACGGACATGCGTGCTAGGTCTTTCATATTATTATCTTTACTTAGATGTGCTAAGTAAATTCGCTTTGTATTGTTATCAATTACATCTGTTAAAGCCAAACCACAATCCTCGTTGGAGACGTGGCCGGAGTCGCCTAAGATGCGGCGTTTAACGCTCCAGGGGTATCGGCCCATGCGGAGCATGCCGACGTCGTGGTTCGATTCAAAGATGTAGGCATCTGCACCTTCAATTGTTTTCTTGATTCGCTCGGATACATAACCCAAATCAGTTACTAAGGCAACTTTCTTGCCGCCACTACGGAATACGTAAAACATTGGCTCAGCAGCGTCATGCGATACTCCGAAGGACTCCACGTCAATATCACCAAAAGCTCTAACTTCTTCCATGTTAAAGACAAACTTCTGATCCAGTGATAATTTACCGATGGATCCTTCCATTGCCTTCCATGTTTTTTGATTTGCATAGATTGGTAGATTATATTTACGAGCGATGATGCCAAGTCCTTTGATATGGTCACTATGCTCGTGGGTTACTAATATCCCGGATAAATCTGCGGGGGAAACTTGGACTTCATCAAAGAGCTTGTCCATTTGTTTTCCACTAAGTCCAGCATCTACCAGTAGTTTCTCTTTATTCGATTCAATATAAAAAGCATTTCCCGTACTCCCGGATGCTAGGACACTAAAACGTAACGTCATGCTGATTCACTCCGATTTAATCGTTAGCTTGCTAGTAAGAATATCTAGCATGCTTTTTTTAAATTCTTCTTTGTCTTTGATTGATTTTGTGTTCTCAATGCTTAATTCTAATACATCCTCAATAAAGTTATCGTTTATTGAAACTACATATTGATCGACGGCGTTAACATATCGGTCACGTCTATCCTTAATACTTATTTTCCAAGTTGGAGCTAGAACCTGACGTCCACTATCTAACGGAAACGTAGAATAATACCCAATTTCTATATCTGTTATCTCATCATTTGGATAGAGTAGGTTATTACTATGAAGTTTCATGATTGCATCAAGTGGTTTCATTAAACTTCTTTCCTCTTTTGCTCTTTCTGGAGCCCCAAGATATGATTGTGTATAAGCTACCATTTCATTGTTTTCATTTAGGTAGACAAGAATTAATCCGTTCTGGTTATAGTAAATGGGTCTGCCTTCTTTTGTCTGGAAAAAAACTAGAGTATTTCGATCTTTATCCCAATACTCAAAAGTGTACTCATTACCTAAGTATACACTAGAGAACACTAATTGTTCTATAGACTCATCGGTAGCATTTTCTGGAATTGCTACTGCCTCTTTCAATAGTGAAATGATAAGGCTATTTTTGACTACTTCAACATCCTGGTTTTCCATTGATTTAATGAGCTTCATTTCTTCTTCTTTAAAGGTTTTTTGTTGAATGGTTACAAATTCCTCATTTGATAAAGGCTTCGGTAATTCAACCTTAATCGAAATATTTTCCGATTCTAAGGTCTGCCCGTCTTGCTCCTGTCTCTCTACGGTAAATCCCAAATCCTCATTCTCTTTTTGTGATAAGACTAAAGATAACAAGTAAATGTCAAGAAGTAAGAAGCAGAGGATAAATAATGTTTTTATTTGACCCCATTGCATCCTCAGCTCACTCCTTTACTTGGTTTTATTTCAACATTAATTTGTTCCCACTTTCCATTGGTCTTGATATACCATGAAGGGGTTAGTGATAACCTTATATATTGATCTGTCGTTTCCTCATAACCTAAACGGTAACCAACTTGGATATCTTTAATTTCGTTTAATTTATATATGGAATTTTCCTTTAAATAATTAATAATTTCCTTGCCAGATGGTAAAGTATAACTATCTGAATAGGTATTATTAATCGTAAATAATGGTTGCCGATGTTGCTGAAGCTCATTATTCATCCCTGAATCACTATTTATCCATATCTGCTCAATAGTTGATAAACCATCATGATTAAATACCGGATAACCACGGTAAAACATCTGATAACGGATAAAATTGTCCATTGTATTTATACTTTCCAAATGATAATCCTGTACCCACCCTTTATATCCGTTGATATTGTCGATACTTTGATCTAATAAATCTAGGAATGTCATTGGATTATAACTAAATGATTCATGCGGATTAATATATTCCATATTGAGCTTATTTTCAAAAACCTTCATCAATCGTTGACTATCTTGATACCATATATCCATGTCTTCCGATACATTTGTAAACACTCTCGAAGGGTCTATAAACAGGGCATTCTTTAAAATATTAGGATCCAGCTTGGAACTAGTAGCAACATTAAATGTATAACTTGGTGTTATTGGATTTATAGGAAGATATGTTGGAAACTCTTCTTCCACTATTACACCATATTCTTCTAAACCCTCTTTAATTTCCATATAATTAAATAGTAGCTCGTACTTTTGTGCATTATTGACGTCTGCTTTTATCTGTACTTCTCCATCTGTTGATAAGAAAATAAATGTTAACGTATGGTCATTATTAAATGTGATATATGTTCGTTGAAATGATAAATTATCGGGTAAACTTCTAGTAACATTTTCAATATCATTTACCGTAAATAAACTCGGTATAATGGCCATTGGTAATTCTATGGGGTAAATGATTTCTACCTGTGATCCTTCATTTGGACGCCCATTTGCATCACTTACTCGGAAATTATAGAGAACCCAAGACTTCATATCCTCATATAAGTCCTCCATATTAATGGGATTCATAAAGCCATAATAATTACCACCATCATCAAAAATAATTTTACTGGGCTGTACCAATGTTCTTCTCGATTCAACTTCTCCTCCAAGATTAATTTCCTCTTCATTAAGAGCATCATCTTCTTCTAACGGCGCATCTTCAGATTGGTAACTCCATAGGCTAAATGACAATATTAAACTAATGCCCACTAAAATGGCTAACGTATACGATTTGATAACTTCAAGTTTCATTAGTTAATCCTCCGCTTCTTACCCATCAGCGGGAGAGTGAATAATATCGTGGTACCTTTACCTTCTGAGCTTTTCGCCCAAATTTTCCCGTGGTGTGCTTCTACTAATTCTTTCGATATTGCTAGCCCAAGTCCCGTTCCCCCTAGCTTTCTATTACGTGCCTTATCAACTCGGTAGAAACGCTCAAAGATTTTTTCCAATTTATCATACGCAATACCCATACCTTGGTCTGTAATTGAAACAAGCATTTGATGTCTTTGTTTTACTACGCGACAAATAATTTTTCCACCCTCAGGAGAGTACTTAATGGCGTTGGAAATAATATTATCGATGACCTGTATAAGCCTATCCTTATCAATATAAACAAAAAGCTTTTCATTTGGTAATTCACGTACAAACTCAATATGCTCTGGAATATTCATTTCAAATCGATCAATTATATGATGAAATAGACCCACAAACTCCGAACGTTCTTTTTGTAGCTGATGTTCTTTATTGTCTATTTTAGAAAGCTGTAGTAAGTCATTTACCATCCGAATCATACGCTCTGTTTCATTTTGGGTAACTTCAAGAAATCTTGGAGCAATGGCTTCGTTTTTCCATTCACCATCTATTAGTGCCTCAATATAACTTTTCATGGTAGTTAATGGTGTTCTTAGTTCGTGTGATACATTAGAAACAAACTCTCGGCGTTCTTGTTCTATTTTTTCTTGTTCAGTAACATCACTGATAACCGTAATAAACCCGGTGATATCATCATCTTCATCCGTAACCGTAGAAAAGTTTGCACGAATTAAGAAGATTTCATCGTCATCACTAAAATCAATAATCATAGAGCCACTCTCTTGTAGTTCAGATAGATCCACTACTTTTTCGTCAAGCTTTAACACATCAATAATAAGTTCCCCGATACCTTCCTCTGGGTCCATTCCGAGAAGAATACCTGCTGCTTCATTCATTAGTGTCACTGCACCAGTATTATCCGTAGCAATAACCCCATCAGACATATTTGCCAGAACAGAGTTTAATTTTCTCGTTTCTTCTTCTGTTTTGGCATGGGAATACTTTAACTGATCATTCAAATCATTAAATGCAATGGCTAATTGACCGATTTCGTCTGTACCATAGACATTAACCTTTTGCGTAAAGTCTCCCTTTCCCATAATCTGAGCTTGTCTTCGCATTTCCATAATTGGCTTAGTAATAGCACGTGCTACTAATATCCCTAGAATGGCTGAGACTATTATTGCTATAAGAGAACCGTTTAAGAAAAGTTGGTTAATTTCCTTTAATTGGTCATAAATATGCTGGTATAGTGCTTCCACATAGATTACACCAACAACATTTTCTTCATCATCAACTACTGGAGTTGCTTGAATCCAAACATGATTATTATCTTGGTCAATCACTTGATCAAATTGTTCATTACCAGATATCAACACTTTTTGGACATTATCTAATGTTGTCTTCTTCCCTACTCTATATTGCTCATCATAATTATTCACCGCTTCTACGCGGCTCTGATTATTAACTACCAAGAGCCTCCATGTACTATCGGTATCTATATCCCGTACAATCGCCTGTAGATCGTGCTGAAGTGTCGTTTCCGAATCCTCTGTTCGTTCCTGATTAAAAGCAATTTCCACGTAGTGACTTAACCCATCAATTCTTCCATCTATTGATTTCTTAAAGTTATTTGTAAGTTCCGTTTCAAGAGAGGAAGTAAAATACGATCCAATAATCTGAATAGCTACCAACAATAATAAAATATAAATAAGAATAAATTTTAATTGAACTGAACGGAAAAAACCGACTTTATGCATGAAAACCTACTCCTGATCAGGATTACGTAAATAGTATCCAACGCCGCGACGTGTTACAATCCATGTTGGATTACTTGGATTCTCCTCTATTTTTTCGCGAAGTCTTCTTACTGTAACATCGACTGTTCTAACATCACCGAAATAATCATATCCCCATACTGTTTCTAATAAATGCTCTCTCGTCATTACTTGGCCAATGTGGCGAGCAAGGTAATGTAGTAACTCAAATTCACGATGAGTTAGTTCAATTTGCTTTCCATCCCTTGATACGGTGTAGGCATCCGGATGTATAGTTAAGGATCCGATGGAAATATCTTTGTTTTCTTTTCCTGGTTCTTCTGGTACATGTTGTTGTCTTCTCAGATTTGCTTTTACACGGGCAATTAATTCACGATTACTAAATGGCTTCGTGACATAGTCATCTGCACCTAGCTCTAATCCCAGTACCTTATCAATTTCCGAATCCTTTGCGGTTAGCATTATAATTGGAGTTGTCTTTGTTTTACGGATTTCTCGGCATACTTCATTACCATCTTTATTAGGTAACATGATGTCTAGCAAGATAAGATCAGGGTTTTCTGAATCTGCTAATTTAATTGCTTCATCTCCATCATTTGCCACAACTACTTCATAACCTTCTTTTTCTAAATTAAATTTCAATATATCTGCAATTGGTTGTTCATCGTCTACAACTAAAATTTTCTGTGCCACAATAACACTTCCTTTTTGGTTATTTATATATTAACTTATGCGTATTGATTAGATTGTATTTTCTCTATTTTAACTTACTTTTATTGAAATGTCTTGTTCCTTAAGGTCTATATATTAAGAGCTGATTTAGTCACTGATATTCATTATATAAAGATTACTTTCAACAACGTTCCATAGAAACAGCCTTATCAAAAAAGCTGGCTCATAATATGTATCATGAGTCAGCTCTTTATGCTTTATTAGTCTAAATAATTTAATGGATTTTGTAATTCACCATTCTCATATACTTCAAAGTGAAGATGGACTCCAGTAGAATTACCAGTGGATCCCATTACACCAATTTGTTGGCCAGTTTGAACGGTTTGTCCAACACTAACATCGATTGAAGAAAGGTGTGCATAGATTGTTTTCATACCATTATTATGATCAATTTCAATCTTATTACCAAATCCGCCTGAGTAACCTGCAGATACTACTGTTCCATTATCCGCTGCTAAGATAGAGCGATTAGATGGTCTAGCAATGTCTATTCCTTTATGGTATGAGCCCCAGCGGTATCCTACGTGACTTGAGATATAGCCACCAACTGTTGGCCATGAAAGGTTACCAGTTCCACGTGAAGGGATTACCTTTGTACCCTTTACAATTACCTTGTTAACAGGTTCTTTCGTAACTTCCTCTTCTAACACATCACGTTTAGCAACTTTTCCGTTACGAATTTCAATTGAATATTGAACAACCCTTTTACCGTCAGAACCTTGTTGTCTTACCTCTTCATCACCTTTAAATAATTCATCTGATTCAACTACTTCAGTTTCGTGAGCAATAGTTTCTTCCTTCTTTTCTTCTTTTAGAACAATAACATCAACAAATGGCTTCAATTCCGTAACGTTCAGTTCTTGTCCAATTTGAATTAAAGAATCTTCCTTAATAGACGGGTTTAACTCAAGTAATGATTCAAGGGATAAATCATATTGGGAGGCAATTTCTCCTAGCACTTCCCCTTCTTGAATGGTATGTTTTTCCTCTTTAAGAGTACCCTTTTCTAATAGCTTAAGTCCATCAGCTACGGTCAAAACTTCATCTGGTGCAACTTTTTTCGTAGAATATGAAACTTCCTTTGATAGAATAACGTCTAATATAATAGATTCACCTACTGCAAGGTCTGCTGGTTCTAAAGGAGTATCAGTGATTTGGGGACCATCTGACTCCATATCAGCAGCCTTCGCAGACTCCATTAATTTTAATGTTTCATCGTCTACATATTTTAGTTTGTAATCTTCAATAACCTTCAACGCATCATGCTCATCTTCAAAATACCCTACAACATCGTCACCTATTTTTAATTCCACTGCTTGAGCCTTTACCGTAAGATTCTCTTCTAAGTACTCTGCAATTGAAGAATTATTATATGTTGGATTAAATACTAACTCGGAAATGAGTTTGACATTTTCACCAATTGCTAGGTCGATTTCCTCATAAGTTTCTTTTGCTTGTTGAAGTTTGTTTTGCGTGATTTGGTTAACAATCTCCTGATCACTAATTTGTCCTATATGCTTTCCGTCAACATACACATGATGTACTGTTTCTACCTTATTTGAGTCTTCTGCAAAGACTATTCCGGTTGTTAGTACCGTTATGAGCCCAGTTGCAACGATGGATTTTTTTAGCAGGCTTCTCTTTTGCCTTCGCTCATCACCTTTTCCAAAGAACACCATATTTCCCCCTATTACTATAATTTTATATATATATATCTAAATCTAATGATGTATTTATATAGATTAAAAGACCTATTTATTTACTCTATTAATCTACCACAGTTTATTAGGGGAAGGAACAACATCCGCGCTTTTGTAATGAAAATGTATAATATGTAACAAAGTTTTTCAAAAAAGCTGTAATTTTTTATAAAATATTGTTAATTTCTTGGTGTTTCCGCCATTTTTATACATTTATTTTACAAATATGTAACAAACCGTAATATTTCGTAATAAAAAGGGGGAGCAATATGCCCCCCTATCTAACATAAAATATGAGTATTATCTTAACCTGCAGTACTCGCTTAACCTATAATTCCATTCTTATCTCTGGTTTAATTTCCGTAAACACCACGTATTAAATTTGTCTGTGTTCGGTCAGGTCCAACGGAAAAGATAGATAATGGCACCTGTGTTAACTGTGAAATTCTTTCAAGATAGTGTCTAGCATTATCTGGTAGTTCATGTAAGCTCTTGACACCCGTAATATCCTCTTTCCAACCAGGCATTTCTTCATAAACTGGTTCACATTCTGCTAGTACCTTTAAACTTGCGGGGAACTCCTCGATAACATTCCCTTTGTATTTATAAGCAACACAAATTTTTAAGCTTTCAATTCCAGTTAAAACATCGATTGAATTTAACGATAAATCTGTAATACCACTCACTCTTCTTGCATGTCTTACCACAACACTATCAAACCACCCAACACGACGGGGTCTACCTGTTGTTGTTCCGTATTCTCGACCTACTTCACGAATTTGATGCCCGATATCATTATGGAGTTCTGTCGGAAATGGTCCATCACCAACACGTGTTGTATATGCCTTTGATACACCAACTACATGATTAATTTTAGTTGGGCCGACACCAGATCCTATTGTTACACCACCTGCAATTGGATTAGAAGACGTAACAAATGGATATGTCCCTTGGTCAATGTCTAACATGACACCTTGGGCACCCTCGAATAATACACGTCTACCTTCATCAAGAGCATCATTTAATACGACAGATGTATCACAAACATATTTTGCCATTCTTTGCCCATATTCATAGTACTCCTCTAAAATCTCTTCCACATGGAGAGGTTCAACTTCATATATCTTTTCAAAAATACGATTTTTTTCATTTAAGTTTTGTTCTAATTTTGTACGGAAAACATCCTTATCAAGAAGATCTGCTATGCGTATACCAGTTCTAGCCGCTTTATCCATATAGGCCGGTCCGATACCTTTTCTCGTTGTGCCAATTTTATGTTCGCCTTTTTCTTCCTCTTGTAAATTATCTAACCTTAGATGGTAGGGTAAAATAACATGTGCTCTATTACTAATCCTTAAATTGTCAGTAGAAACGTGACGCTCGTGTAAATAGTTGATTTCATCTATGAATGCCTTTGGATCAATAACCATCCCATTTCCTAATACACATATTTTATCTTTATAGAAAATCCCCGATGGTATTAAATGGAGCTTATACGTTATCCCATTAAATTTAATCGTGTGACCTGCATTATTACCACCTTGATATCGGGCAACCACTTCCGCCTGTTGTGATAAATAATCTGTAATCTTTCCTTTACCTTCATCTCCCCATTGTGTTCCAACAACTACTACTGACGACATGACGCACCTCCACTAAATACATTTCATTGTATGGTTTTGTTTAGTTTCTCTCATTATTTTACCAGTTATGCATAACTCAATCAATGTAAAACACGAATTATAATATGAACTTTATTGTTATCGTTCGTAAATATGATATTTTTATTGATATTTTGCTCTTGAAAAGGTTTTACCGCAGTTTTTTGCCATTAATATTGGTATACGGCTATTTCATCAGCTGTAATAAGTCATTTGCTTTCCCGCTCCAAAATGTTTATGAGAATATAGCACCTTCCTAAACAATAAAAAAAACAGCCTTCACAAAAAAGGCTGTTATGCATGAATTGGTTCTGGTGGGATATCACTTGCTTGATAGCGATGATCCAAATCTACGAACTTATTATATTCTTTTACAAAGGCTAGTTCAACTGTACCAACAGGACCATTACGTTGTTTCGCAAGAATGATTTCAATTATATTTTGTTTCTCTGATTCCTTATCATAGTAATCATCACGATATAGGAAGCCAACGATGTCAGCATCCTGCTCGATACTTCCTGATTCACGAAGGTCAGACATCATCGGACGTTTGTCCTGACGTTGTTCTACACCACGGGAAAGCTGTGATAACGCAATAAGTGGAACATTTAGCTCACGGGCTAGTCCTTTTAAGGAACGGGAAATCTCAGAAACTTCTTGTTGACGGTTTTCACCTGGTTTACCACTACCAGCAATTAGCTGTAGGTAATCGATTAAGATCATGCCAAGACCGTGTTCTTGCTTTAAACGACGACACTTGGAACGGATTTCACTCACACGAATACCAGGTGTATCATCAATATAAATTCCGGCATTGGACAAGCTACCCATTGCCATTGTTAGTTTACTCCAATCATCTGCCTCTAGCTTACCATTACGAAGACGAGATGCATCAATATTACCTTCTGCACAAAGAATACGTTGGACTAATTGGTCTGCTCCCATCTCCAAACTAAAGATGGCTACATTCTCATCGGTCTTCGTTGCTACGTTTTGCGCAATATTTAAGGCAAATGCGGTTTTACCAACAGATGGACGTGCGGCAATAATGATTAAATCATTTCGTTGGAATCCAGAAGTCATCTTATCTAATTCACGATATCCAGTCGGTACACCAGTTACATCTCCATTACTTCGATGAAGGGTTTCAATCTTATCATAAACCTCGATCAGGACATCCTTAATTACCTTGAAGCTTCCGGTGTTCTTTCTTCCAGATACATCTAAAATGCTCTTTTCCGCTTCATTTAGAACATCTTCTACCTCATCTTCTCGCTGAAAGGTAGTCGTAACAATATCGGTTGCAGTTCGAATTAAACGGCGAAGTATTGCTTTTTCCTCGACGATTTTAGCATAATATTCAATATTCGCAGCAGTCGGTACGCTTTCTGCTAACTGAGTTAGGTAGGAAACACCGCCTGCTTCTTCTAATTGCTGAGTATTGGAAAGAGCTGTTGTTACGGTAACTAGGTCAATCGGTTCTCCCTTATCCCCAAGCCTCAACATTGTTTCAAAAATTCGTTGGTGACTTGCACGATAAAAGTCACCCGGCATGAGTAGTTCAGATGCTGTTGAAAATGCCTCTGGTTCAAGAAAGATTGCACCGATAACGGCTTGTTCCGCTTCAATATTATGTGGTGGAGTTCTGTCATTCCATTCACTCATGATTTGTTTCCTCCTTTAACCGTTGAGACGCATGATATCTTATTGTTCAACAACATGTACTTTAACCGTCCCTGTCACTTCTGGGTGAAGTTTAATCGGGACATTGGTGTAGCCTAAAGCACGAATTGGTTGATCTAATTCTAATTTACGTTTATCTGTTTTAATACCATGATCTTTATTTAAGGCGTCTGCAATTTGTTTACTTGTTATAGAGCCAAATAATCTTCCACCATCACCAGATTTGGCTTTGATGGTTACTTCTAGACTTTCAATCTTTTTCTTCAGTTGTTCTGCATTCTCTTTTTCTTGTTGTTCTAGCTGCTTTGATTTACGTTTTTGAGCTTCCAAAGCTTTTATATTACCTGATGTTGCTTCTTCCGCAAGATTATTTTTTAATAAGTAGTTTCTTGCATATCCATCTGATACATTTTTAACTTCACCTTTTTTACCTTTTCCTTTAACATCTTGTAGAAATATTACTTTCATACCGATTCGCTCCCCTCATAATATTCATCTAATATATCTCTTAATTGAGCTTCTACTTCTTCTACTGTTGTATCCTCTAATTGTGTAGCAGCATTGGTTAAATGTCCGCCACCATTCATTTGTTCCATAATAATTTGAACATTTATTTCCCCTAATGAACGAGCACTAATACCAATTTTTCCGTCCTTACGTTCAGCAATGACAAATGATGCTGATATCCCTGTCATTGATAATAATGTATCAGCTGTTTGGGCAATTAATACTGGCCCATAAGTATCACCATGATTAGCTCTAATAATGGCAATGGAGCCACGATAAATTTTTGCCCGCTCAATAAGTTTACTGCGCTTTATATATAATTCCAAGTCTTCTTTTAAGAATTGCTGAACAAGTACCGTATCGGCACCTTTTGCACGTAAGTAAGATGCAGCATCGAATGTTCTTGAACCTGTTCTTAAGGTAAAACTCTTTGTATCTACTATAATACCGGATAGTAATGCTGTTGCTTCCAGCATTTTCAACTTTTCACCTTTTGGTTGGTACTCTAGAAGTTCCGTTACTAACTCTGCAGTCGATGAAGCATATGGTTCCATATAAACCAACGTAGTATTTTCAATAAATTCCTCCGCACGCCTATGATGGTCAATAACAACTTTATATTCCGATTTACTCAATAAACGCTTGCTAACAACCATAGAAGGTTTGTGTGTATCAACAACAACAATTAAACTACGACTAGTAATTAGGTCTTCTGCTGCATCAGGGTCGATAAAGTGTTGCCAAATATTAGGTTCTGCCTTAATTGCCTCCACTAATCGGTACACTCCTGTACTCACATCATCTGGATCAAAGACAATATACCCATCCACCCCATTCGTCCGGGCAATGTTTAATATTCCAATCGCCGAACCGATCGAATCCATATCTGGTGCTTGATGTCCCATAATAATAACACGATCACTGGCTCTGACTAAATCCCTTAATGCATGTGAAATAACTCTAGCCCTAACTCGCGTACGCTTTTCCATTGGATTGGTTTTTCCACCATAAAACCTAACCTTACCACTATCATCTTTAATGGCAACCTGGTCACCACCACGCCCAAGTGCTAAGTCAAGGCTTGATTGTGCCAGCTGACCTAATTCAGGTAATGTTGCATTTCCTACTCCTACCCCTATACTCAACGTTATTGGTATATCTAGTTCAGAGTTTAACTCATGCATATCATCTAAAATATCAAACTTAGTTTGTTCTAATCGCCCTAAGATTTCCTTTGTACCGACAGCTAAGAATCGGTCTTGTGATGTCCGCTTTAAATATAATCCAAATGAATGGGACCACTGATTTAAAAAGGAGGTAACTTCTGAGTTCAATTGACTCTTAATTGTATCTTCCATATTCTGTGAGATTTCATCATAATTATCTAGGAATATGAAGAATAATACCGTCTGTTCATTTTGATATAATGACTCAACTTCGGCCTGTTCTGTGCGATCGAATAAATAGATTAATCGTTCGTCTCTCTTTACAATCGTTTGAAATTCAAAGTCTCCAAGCTGAATACGAGCATCCTCATGGTTCTCTTTGATAATAGGGATAAGATCCTCCGAAATTAAATTTAATGACTCTCCAACTATGGTGTCTTCTTCAGTAAATTGATGCATATAATGGTTTGTCCATTCCACTGTATACTCATCACTAAATAAAATAATTCCAATAGGCATTTCTAGTAATGCTTCTTCTCCTACCTTTTTAACTCGGTAAGATAAGGTAGATATATATTTATTTGTTTCATCGGATAATTTTCTTTCCACACGAATGGAATAGTAAAATGACAATACTAAAAAAACGGTCATTATACTACCAAGTATCCATTCGTAGTACCATATAAACCCAAGTAAAATAATCGATACAGCATATATTAGCCATAAATGATTACTTAACTTCGGTCGCTTCTTCAAATCTGACATTATTTTCAGCTCCTATTAATGAGCAACTCTTTATCGTTCATGTACTACTATTTTACCATACGTTCTCTTAGGCCAAACCCTAAATCTATTATACCTAAGATTCGAACCAGAGGTAGTAGTATTGGTGCAAAAAGAACTGCCAATACTATAGCAATAATTGGTATTGCCTTCGAAAGTTTTTTATGGTGTGAGTAAA
The DNA here is from genome assembly GCF_000577245.1 of Paucisalibacillus algeriensis. GTDB lineage: Bacteria > Bacillota > Bacilli > Bacillales > Amphibacillaceae > Ornithinibacillus. The sequence continues at coordinate 105,700 of NZ_CBYO010000020.1, read as the reverse complement.
AGAATATGAACGAAAACCCTTGTAGTATCATTAATAAACCCGTTAACATAATAATATTTTGTAGAGCAATAAAAAATGTACCACTCGTTTCGGTTTGGAACAGCGTACCTATAATAGCAAATAAGTGAATCCAAATTATACTCGTTGGAAAACGTAAATTTCGAAACTTTGGAAACCGCAATTGTTTGCGTTCTATTCGATTTAGAATTTTATAACTGACCCACTGATTGATAAGGGCTAGTAAAATCGAAGAAAATACAATAAATACTGGTATTAATTGTTTGTATATATTCATTTGTTGCTCTATCAGGTTAAATTGTTCCTCGGAAACTTCTCCCATTCCGAAAGTCATCATCATTTCTTTACTCATAACCAACGATTCATTTACGATTAAGTTAAATTCTTCTATTATATTGATCTGAAGTACTACGTAAGCAAATACAAAGATGATTAAAATTCCAGTAGCAAATCCTATTGTCCCTCTAGCCCATGTCTCGTAGGGTGACTTTTTGCGATGGATTCCAGAACCAATCATAATTCCACCTAATCCCGATAAAATAGGTAAAGGCAGCGATAGTATGGTTGCAAAAAGTATTGATAATACTATAACAACAAAAAGCATGATTAAAGAAGGCTTCCAATCATACTTTGCCGCAAAAATGACAAATGGAACTGCTAGTAAAAACATAGTGAAGAATGATAGTACTGGAACAAACACGGTAATGAGTAACAGTACGATAAAAATGCTTGAGAGTAGTGCTCCATCTGTTAGTTGTTTCGATTTATTCATCCAGTATGCACCTCATATTTTATTAGAAAGTTTATTGTAATATGATAACATGAATAAAAACCTATATGGTATTAGAATGAGTACTTTAATAGAGATTGATGCAATATGAGGGGCAAATAAATAGAAGTTCAAGAAGAAAAGTTACGTATTGTTCAAGCTTTAATTGACAACTTCCATTATAATATAAAGGAAGACATAATTAAAGGATTGAATAACAAATGGTTTTGTGGAAGACATTCTTATCTAGTTTACAGTTACCAAGAAAACAGTCGGTATTTAAATTAAATCGAATACCAATGGATATTACCGTTTTTTATATGTTTATTATGCTTTTTATCGTTTCTATTCCCTCATTGATTGATCGATTAACAGAAACATCTAGTATCGGCTCGGATATGAATATTGTGTTTAAGTTAATTTATTTCTTTATGTTTTATTATCTACCATTAACTATTATGGTGTTCTTATTGATTACTTTGCTTGCTTACCTGTTTACTTGGATCGCTAAAAGCATGCAACGTAAGCTAAAACTACAGATCTTTTGGAAAATGATAGCTTATTCCACTACCATACCATTTATTCTATATACGGTAATCGCCATTATTACTCCTATTAGTGACTCGTATTTGCTACTTTCAATGGTATTTACCTTTGTACTTTTGTTTAAGATTATTAATGTTTATCCGAAGCGTAAAAAATAAGGGAACTTTTAATCAAACTACTCGTTAACTAGACATTTTGGATAGAGCACCGTACCCGCTTCGGAAATACACTCCGCACTCGCTGAGCGGCTGGTGAGCCTCCTCAGAGCTAAAGCTCTTGCGGGGTCTCACCGATGCCTATCCTCCCGCAGGAGTCTCCGTGTATTTCCTTCGCTAGTAAAGAAATGTTACAAGTCATATTCAATAACCAACTATAATTAGAAAACTAAACCAGCGCAGGCAGAATACGGAGACTCCTGCTGGAATAGCACGTGTCCGAAGACCCCGCAGAGGCGAACATTCCTCGAGGAGGCTGAGGCCGGGCCCGCGGAAAGCGGAGTATTCTGCCGGAGCGGTATCGTTCCACAATACTCATTAACCATGTGGTAATAACACTAGATACCGAACAGTTTCTATTAAATAGCAACATACTTTACGAATATAGCCTTAATAAAAAAGCCTCTATAGGAAATCCTATAAAGGTCTTTTTTTATTACTCACCGACATATGGCAATAAAGCCATTTGACGAGCACGTTTAATTGCAATTGTAAGTTTACGTTGATATTTTGCAGAAGTTCCAGTTACACGACGAGGAAGAATTTTTCCACGTTCAGAAATGAAACGCTTTAGAAGATCAACGTCTTTGTAATCGATGTTTGTAATACCGTTAGCTGTGAAGAAACACACTTTACGGCGTTTACCACCGCGTCCACGACGAGCTGCCATTGATAACCCTCCCTTTTAAAAAAATGGTTATATATCATTCACATTATTATTTAGAATGGTAAATCATCATCAGAAATATCAATTGGCTCACCATTATCTTTAAATGGGTCATCCTCGTATTGATTCTGATTTCTATTTGGATTTTGGTTCTGATTTGGCTGGAATCCTGGTGAAGAATATGAACCTTGTCCTCCTCCACCTTGGGAAGAAGAGCCTTTAGATTCTAAAAATTGTACACTATCCGCGACAACTTCTGTTATATAAACCATTTTTCCATCTTGACCTTCAAATGAACGAGTTTGAATTCGTCCATCTACGCCAATCATACTACCTTTTTTCATAAAGTTTGCAAGGTTTTCTGCTGGTCTTCTCCAAATGACACAGTTGATGAAATCTGCTTCTCTATTTCCCTGTTGGTTGGAAAAAGGGCGATTTACTGCAACGGTAAAGTTAGCAACTGCCGTTCCACTCTGTGTATAACGTAAATCAGGATCCTTCGTTAACCTGCCGACAAGTACGACACGATTTAACATCAGAACCACTCCTTATTATTTATCATCTTCTCGAATTGCGATATGACGAATAATGTCTTCAGAGAACTTAGCTAGACGATCAAATTCATTAACTGATTTTTCATCGCCAGAGAAGTTAATTAGAACATAATATCCATCACGGTAATCGTTAATTTCATATGCTAGGCGTTTTTTGCCTACTTCTTTAACTTTTTCAATCTCCGCCCCGTTATCAGTTAAGATACCGTTGAAACGCTCAATAACAGCTGCTTGAGCTTCTTCTTCCATGTCTGGGCGGATGATGTACATGATTTCATACTTTCTCATCCGTTACACCTCCTTTTGGTCTTAGCGGCCCTTATTTATGTCAATAAGAGCAAGGAGTAATTTACTTTCATTACTCACAATAGTGTATTATACCAAAAATTATATGAATTAACAAGTCTTCGAGAGATCCTTTTTTACGTTAGCGCTAGATTACACATATTACATTACACATTAAATCGGAAGTGAATTACATCGCCATCTTGAACAATGTATTCTTTTCCTTCTAAGCGTACTTTCCCTTTTTCGCGTGCGTGTCCCATTGATCCAGCTTCCATAAGGTCACCATATGAAACTGTCTCGGCGCGAATAAATCCTCTTTCAAAATCAGTATGAATAATTCCTGCTGCTTGTGGTGCTTTCATTCCTTTTCGGAACGTCCAAGCACGGACTTCTTGTTCTCCAGCTGTAAAGTATGTTGCTAATCCTAATAAGCTGTAAGAAGCTTTAATTAATTTATCAAGACCAGATTCTGTGATACCTAACTCGTCTAAATACATTTCCTTTTCATCTTGATCCAATTCTGCTATTTCTTCTTCAATTCTGGCACAAATTACAATAACCTCTGCACCCTCATTGGCAGCATATTCTTTTACCTTTATTACATTAGGATTAGAATCAGGATCTGCTACTTCATCTTCACCAACATTTGCCACATAAAGCATTGGCTTACTAGTTAGTAGATGAAGTCCTTTTACCATTTTTTGTTGTTCATCCGTAAACTCTAAAGCACGAACTGGCTTCTCTTCTTCTAAACCAGTCTTAATCTTAGAAAGCACTTCAAATTCTACTAATGCATCCTTGTCCTTTTGTCTTGCTAGTTTTTCTACACGTTGATATCGTTTATTGACGGATTCCAAGTCTGCAAGAATCAGCTCCAAATTGATGATTTCTATATCATCGATAGGATCAACTTTTCCAGATACATGGGTAATATTCTCATCAATAAAACAACGTACCACTTGGCAAATTGCGTCAACTTGACGGATATGAGATAGGAATTGATTTCCTAACCCTTCACCTTTACTCGCACCCTTTACAATCCCTGCAATATCCGTAAATTCAAAAGTTGTTGGGACTGTTTTCTTCGGTTTAACTAATTCAGTTAGTTTATTTAAGCGCTCATCAGGCACTTCAACCATACCTACATTCGGGTCAATTGTAGCAAATGGATAGTTTGCTGCTTCAGCCCCTGCTTGCGTTATTGCATTAAATAATGTAGATTTTCCTACGTTGGGAAGTCCGACGATTCCTGCTGTTAATGCCATTTGTTTCCACTCCTTAAGGATTCCATTCATCTAGAACGCGTTCATTAGTTTAATTATAGATTTTGGTTAGGAAAAAGACAAGCTAGCAAAACGCAAAAATAGGCCTCGAGATGAAGCCTATTTTTGCGTTTTTACCCTATTATTTTTATATTTTTCTATATATCTATGAACATATTTTACCATTTTGCAGTAAAAAAGTCCATTTGTACAAGTTAATTTGAAGCCTTTTCTAACACCTTTTTCATTTTCTTGGCAAATTCTTTTCTTGGAATCATGACGCTATGGTCACACCCCATACACTTTATCCGAATATCCATACCCATACGGATTATTTTCCATCGGTTTTCTCCACATGGATGGGGTTTTTTCATTTGTACAATATCATGTAATTCAAATTCCTTTTCCACCATTTGTACTTCCCCTTTTATATTTCTATTTTCAGCGTATTTAAAATAGCTTCTTGTCAGCTTGAACTCAGTAACTATTGAAGAATTAAAAGAATAATCGATTATTTGTCTGTTTTATACCACAAGGGAAACAATAACAGTCTTGTGAGAACGTATAAGTTTAACAAACCATAAAGTGGATATAACACACTAACTAAGGTTGAAAATCCGAGTGTTGTTAATGGTATCATTGTAGCTAAAATAATGATGACAAGCAACCAAAATGGTATGTTAAAGTAACTTGCAACTCTAGTTGTAAGCCCTAGGACTCCAGATGCAGCTGTTGTAAAAATTGCAAACCATAATAGTATAGTCATAAAGAGCACCATATGAAAAGGATAGTTACTTAATATTGCAAAAAGCGGAATCTCAAATACAAGTACTTCTTCAGCAATCTGAATTAAACTATTATTATAAATGTATGTAACAATACCTAATATTAGTCCACTCCCTACACTAGCCACCCAAATTTCACCCTTAGTGTTTATTTTATCTCCAATTGCTCCTAATACCGCAATTAATGGGAGAATATTAAGTGCTGTAAATGGAAATGCAGCTGTCCAATTATGTTGTTCACGCCAATGAGAAAACAAGTGTAGATTTTGATCAAATGTATAAGATAGTAGCACATACAGCAATCCAATAATTAGGATTGGTAATATAAACTGGTTGATAGTAAGCAAGCCACTAATGTCTTTTAAAAATAATATAAAAAGCATAATAGCAATAAAAGCTACCCCCCACCAGTATGGAAGGTTAAATGCTTGTCCTGTTGCACCACTACCAGACATCATAACTACTGTAGTTGTATATAGGTAGATAAAGATCATGACATCATAAACTCTTGATAGTTTCTTACCTACTATATCTTTTAATACTGGTCTGTACTCTGTTGTTGCTTTATGATAACTAAGGGACATAATGACATACAGCGAGACAATAAAAAATATCACGAATAAGGTGATAGCCAGTCCACTTCCATGGCCAAAGAACTCCCATAATTCTCTCCCTGATGCATATCCTGCTCCAATGGTTGTCCCAATTATCAGAAACATCCATTTTAATCCTGATTTCCACATATTTTCTCCCCCATTTTATGTATGTATCCGTATATGAACCCACTTTTTTTTGACGGTCAATTAATCTTTTGCAAAAAGTTTTTAGTTGCACTAGAAGTATAAAATAGCTATCTAGTCCGTATACTAATAACAATATGTTTGCGGAGGAGAACCTATGAATCTAAAGAGTCGTTTAACGCAAAATAACGAATCCATAAGGATGTTACATACGGACCCAAACCTATGCAGCACAATGAGTGAACAAATTATTTCTTGGTTTCCAAAGACACCAAAAGAATATGTCGTTGTATGCGTAGGAACAGATCGTTCCACTGGTGATTCCCTAGGACCTTTAATTGGAAGTTACTTGCTAGATAAAAAACTAAGACATATGACAGTATATGGGACATTACATGATCCTGTACATGCAACAAATCTTGAAGAATACATTCAGTTAATTAATATGCAGCATAAGAATGCTTTTGTAATCGCCGTTGACGCTTGTTTAGGGAAAACAAGTTCTGTAGGTCAAGTAATTGCATGTGTCGGAGCTCTAAAGCCAGGAGCGGCCTTAAACAAGCCCCTACCACCAATTGGAGATATTCATGTTACTGGAGTTGTTAATATAAGTGGTTTTATGGAATACTCAGTCCTACAAAATACAAGACTTTCTATTGTGGTAGAAATGGCTAAAAACATCGCCAACATGTTCGATACTATTGATCAACAGCTCACAGCAAGTTATGTTTCCCCTGCAGTTCTAATGCCAAGACCAAGAAAGAAACCAATATAAAAAGGACTGAAATCAAATCAGTCCTTTACCGTTCAAATCAATTGATAAATATAATAAACTATTCCTACCGTAATAATAGAAGGTAATAGATTACCAATTCTTATTTGGACAACCTTCAACATATTTAGCCCTATTGCGACAATTAGTAATCCACCAACAGCTGTCAATTCAATTATAAGCCCATTCAGGAAAACTTCAGGAACCCATCGTTCAATTTGTGTAGCAAGTAATGCAATTGTTCCTTGATAAAGCAATACCGGAATGACTGACAACGCTACTCCGGCCCCTAAAGTAGTAGTTAATACTAATGCAGTAAAGCCATCTAATATACCTTTTGTAATTAATACTTCATGATCGCCACGTATCCCACTGTCTAAAGCTCCAATAATGGCCATTGCCCCTACGACAAAAATTAGTGAAGCCGTCACAAACCCCTGTGAGAAAGATTCCTTACTGGCATTTGTTTTGATTCTGCTTCCTATCCAGTTACCAAACTGATTGAGCTTTCCTTCTACATCTAATAGTTCACCTATAATCGCACCGGATAATAAGCTTAACAAAACCACTACTATCACTTGTGTAGAGAATGCCATCTGTAACCCAATCAACACTACTGCTAAACCTATTCCATGCATGACCGTTTCTTTGTAGCGTTCTGGAATCTTGGTAAACAACAACCCTAACAAACTCCCTACAAGTATTAATGCACCATTTACTAACGTCCCGAATAAAGCCATTACATTCCCCTCTCTCTCTAGCTGAAACTCTACTAAACTATTCTATTTCTAAAATGTTTCACGTGAAACATTCTTAATATTAACTAATAATACTATGTATCTCAGACATTTGTCTATACGTTATAAATTGAATGGAGACTTCATAAATTATGGACTTCATTAGGCATAACAGTATTTCAAATTCAGTTTGGTTCCCTTAATATAGAAGAGAGCAATTGACTAATCAATTCCTCCCCTACCCTAATTTGATATCTGCTTAGAAAGTACAACCTCTATCTTGCAAATCTGGATATCATAGTCATCTTTACAATTTAGCATACAATCATTACAAGATAAACAGTATGTTTTTCTCTTATGTTTACTATCAAAACAAAAAAGAACTGGAGAATTGGTATCTCGCAGTTCAATAAAATGATGTTGATTTATCCCTCTAATGTATCAATAATACGGTCTAGATCGTCATCCGTATAAAATTCGATTTCAATCTTACCTTTTCGTTTCCCTCTTTGAATAGAAACTGCAGTGCCTAGTTTTTCTCGCAAGACTGACTCTCTTTCTTGTAAAAAGATGTCTTTCTTGGGCTTGAGCTTTTTCTTAACTGGCTTCTCATTTAGGATAATGATCAGTTTTTCAACTTGTCTCACATTCAACTTTTCATTGCGAATCTTATTTACTAATGGTACTACTTTATCCTTATCCTTTAAACCAAGTAATGCTCGCCCATGCCCCATGGAGAGTTCCCCATTATTGATATAGGAAATAATTGGGTCAGGCAAACCGAGAAGACGTACCATATTTGCGATATGTGAGCGACTCTTTCCAAGACGTTTAGATAATTCTTCTTGCGTAATATTTAATTCCTTCATCAAATTAGCATATGCTTGTCCCTCTTCAATTGGTGATAAATCCTCACGTTGAAGGTTTTCCAGTAATGCTAGTTCCATCATTTTTTCATCGGTAAGTTCTTTTACAATTGCGGGAACTTCCGTTAACCCAGCTTCCTTTGCTGCACGAAAACGTCTCTCTCCTACAACAATTTCAAACCCTTTAATGCTTTTACGAACAATTAAGGGTTGAATTATACCGAATTCCAAAATAGATTCTTTAAGTTCTTCAATAGAATCAGTGTTAAAAGTCTTTCTAGGCTGATAAGGATTTGGTCTACACTCCTTAATCGGCAATTGTTGAACAACATCATCATCTTTTTCCTCTATTTCAGGAAAAAATGCATCTAATCCTCTACCCAACCCTCGTGCCATTAGCCATCACTTCCTTCGCCAATTCAAGATATACTTCTGCACCTTTAGACTTTGGATCATATGTGATTATTGGTTGCCCGTGACTTGGTGCTTCACCTAATCGAATATTTCTAGGAATAATAGAATTATAGACTTTATCTTGGAAGTATTTTTTAACCTCCTCAATTACTTGTAAGCCTAGATTCGTTCTAGCATCAAGCATTGTAAGGAGTACTCCTTCTATCATTAATTCTTTATTCAAATGTTTTTGCACTAAACGGATCGTATTTAGTAACTGACTAAGTCCTTCAAGTGCGTAGTATTCACATTGTACTGGGATTAGAACTGTATCTGAAGCGGTTAATGCGTTAAGAGTTAAAAGACCAAGTGAAGGCGGACAATCTATAATAATATAGTCATAGTAATCTCGTAATTCATCTAAAGCCTTTTTCAATCTAATTTCACGAGAGATAGTTGGTACCAATTCAATCTCTGCCCCTGCAAGTTGAATAGTTGCAGGAATAATATCAAGATTGTCAACAATAGTTGGTACACATACCTCACGAGCTGATAAATCTTCTACTAAAACATTATATACACATTGATTCATATCTGCCTTATTTATACCAACCCCACTAGTTGCGTTACCTTGTGGGTCTATGTCTACTAACAACACTTTGTTTCCTAAGTATGCTAAGCAGGCACTTAGATTAACTGATGAAGTCGTTTTTCCTACGCCACCCTTTTGATTGGCGATAGACATAATCTTCCCCATGATTTCACCTACCTAAAACAATATACTATTTATTTTATCACTTTTTCTCTTATAAAAACTATTAAATTTATCTTTTTTATTAAAATGAAATATTTCATGCCAGTATTCCAATAAAATATGCATGAATAGCACATAAAAATCCCCACCTAACACGAGATGGGGCAACTATTATTTCTTTTTTGGTATTTTAATGGTGATTTGATAATAATCATCTAAATCCTGCTCATCCGATTCTATATCAATACCAGTGTCAGAAACCATGCTTAAGGATTGTCTAATCGTGTTCATCGCAATCCGGATATCTTTATTAACACCCTTTAATTTAGGTTTCCTTTTTTTAGGCTTTTCTTGATCGTTCATTAGTTTATTAATTCGTTCTTCTGTCTGTTTTACATTCAAATCATGTTCAACAATCTCTTGAAGAAGTTTTATTTGAACTTCCTCATCTTTTAGTTTGATTAATGCCCGAGCATGTCTTTCTGTAATATGCTTCCGTAACAGTGCCTCTTGCACTTGTTCTGGTAGCTTTAATAACCGCAGTTTATTCGCGATGGTAGATTGATTTTTCCCTAATCGCTGTGCTAAGGCTTCTTGGGTTAGCCCTTGTAACTCTAATAATTTTGCATATGCTACTGCTTCTTCAATAACAGTTAATTCTTCACGTTGTAAGTTTTCTATAAGAGCAACTGAGGCGGTCTGGGTATCATTCATCTCACGGATGATTGCAGAAACATTTTCCCAACCAAGAAGTTGAACAGCACGCCATCTACGTTCCCCTGCAATTATTTCAAATTTACCATCTTCTACTTTTCGTACAACAATTGGTTGAATAATACCATGAGTATTAATGGTCTTTGCAAGTTCTTCAATTTTTTCTTCATTGAAAACAGATCTGGGCTGATACCTATTTGGCTGTATTTGTTCTACCGGAAGTTGCATTACTTCATCTGGATGATAGGTCTCCTCTTCAACTACTTCGTTATCCTTTTCCCCGATTCCAAATATCCGGTTAAATGGACTTACCATCAGCAGACACCACCTTTATCATAATAAGATAGATTTATAGTTGTTTTTCACTATGAATCTATGATTATCTCTATTTGAAATACAATGTTTCACGTGAAACATTTAGAAAATGCTATGTATTTATCTCCACGTAATCCATTATAGTTTACCACAGAATTGGCACTAAGCCTATTTTATCATAATCTATTGAACTTGGACATGTGCTAATTACTAATTCGACAAAAAAACAGGAAATATGATAAATTCCCTGTCCAAAATTGTTATTAGGATATTAGTTTGAAGACAATTGACGTGTTACTTTTCTCTTTATTCAATTGGCTCTTTATTTGGAGTACCTGGTTTTCTCGGATATTTCTTTGGTGATTGCCTTTTCTTTCTTACTATAACAATGGAACGTTCACTATTCTCCTCTGGTAATGTAAATGTATTAGTAGATTCAATTTCTCCTCCCAATACCTCTATCGCTGTTTTTCCAGACTCAAGTTCTTCAGTAGCCTGTGCACCTTTCATCGCAATAAATACACCATTTTTCTTTACTAAAGGTATGCATAGTTCACTTAACACAGACATTCTAGCTACTGCCCTTGCCATCACCGTATCAAATGACTCTCGGAACTTACCGTTCTTTCCAAATGTCTCTGCCCGATCATGGTAGAAAGCCACATCTGTTAATTCGAGTTGAGCAGCAAGGTGATTTAGAAAACCAATTCTTTTTTGCAATGAATCGACAATGGTTACCTTAATATTAGGAAAGCATATTTTTAAAGGTATACTTGGAAACCCAGCACCAGCTCCAACATCACAAATATGCTGATTCGCCGTAAAATCATGGTAAAAGGCAGCAGATATGGAATCATAGAAATGCTTTAAATACACATCTTCTTCCTCGGTTAATGCTGTTAAGTTAATTTTTTCATTCCATTCTACTAACGTCTTAAAATATGTATCAAATTGTTGCATTTGCTTTTCGGTTAAGGTTATCCCCTGTTTTTCTAACGCTTTCGCAAATTGGGTTGGATTCATAAAAAAACTCCTTTATACATTTATGTAGAGAAGGCCAGACTCCTTTTAAGGAGACTGACCCTTATATTTTTTTATTTAATTCGCTAGTTTAGCAATTCTTCCATGTTCAATATACACTAACAAGATTGAAATATCAGCTGGGTTTACACCTGAAATTCGGGAAGCTTGACCTACAGACAACGGTTGAACTAATTTCAATTTTTGTCTTGCTTCTGTCGCTAGACCACTTATTGCATCATAATCAATGTCTTCTGGGATCTTCTTATCTTCCATCTTCTTCATGCGTTCCACTTGTTCATTTGCTTTTTTAATATACCCTTCATACTTAATTTGTATTTCTACTTGTTCTTTTACATCGGAAGAAAGGTTTTCATTTGATTCTATTACAGATTCAATTAAATCATAGTGTAATTCTGGACGTTTTAATAAATCATAAGCTTTCATAGGTTCTTTTAAAGGCGTTGCGTTAGCTCCCTCTAGCATACTTTGCACTTCAGGAGTTGGTTTAATTGAAATCTTACGTAAACGTTTTTTCTCTTCTTCTACTTGTTGTTTCTTAATTTCGAACTTTTGATAACGTTCATTCGAAATTAATCCCAATTGATAACCCACATCTGTTAATCGCAAATCTGCATTATCGTGGCGTAATAATAGACGATACTCTGCTCGTGATGTTAATAGACGATATGGCTCTTTTGTCCCTTTTGTTACTAAATCATCTATTAATACACCAATATAGGCTTGGGAGCGGTCTAAAATAACCGGATCCTTACCAAGAACTTTTGCTGCAGCATTTATACCTGCCATGATACCTTGTGCAGCCGCTTCTTCATATCCAGACGTACCATTAATTTGACCAGCACTAAAAAGTCCTGGAATATTTTTTAATTCAAGCGTTGGCCAAAGTTGCGTAGGGACGATTGAATCATATTCAATGGCATAACCGGGACGCATGATTTCAGCATTTTCTAAGCCTGGGACAGAACGGACAATTTCATGCTGTACAGATTCAGGTAATGAAGTGGATAATCCTTGTACATAAACTTCTTCCGTGTCTCTTCCCTCTGGTTCAAGGAATACCTGATGACGTGGCTTATCATGGAAACGGACAATTTTATCCTCGATAGATGGACAATAACGAGGTCCAGTACCACGTTTTGCACCAGAATACATTGCAGAAAGTCCTAAATTATCATTAATAACCTGATGTGTAAATTCATTAGTATACGTTAACCAACAAGGAATTTGATCTAGAATAAACTCAGTAGTTTCATAAGAAAAGCCTTGTGGTTTATCGTCTCCTGGTTGAATTTCTGTTTTAGAATAATCAATCGTATGACTATTCACTCGTGGTGGTGTACCAGTTTTGAATCGAACTAATTCTATACCAAGTTCTTCAAGATTATCGGAAAGCTTTAGTGAAGGACGTTGATTATTTGGTCCACTTTCATACTCCAAATCCCCCATTAGAACTTTACCACGCATAAATGTTCCCGTTGTAATAATAACCGTTTCAGCACGATATGCTGCCCCAGTTTCCGTAATAACACCTTTACAAACACCGTCTTCGACAATTAGCTCATCTACCATACCTTGACGAAGTGTAAGATTTTCTTGATTTTCTAGTGTTTGTTTCATTTCTTTTATATAAACAGGTTTATCTGCTTGTGCACGTAATGCTTGAACAGCAGGGCCTTTTCCTGTGTTTAACATACGCATTTGAATATAAGACTTATCAATTGCCTTAGCCATTTCCCCACCTAAGGCATCAATTTCACGAACAACAATACCTTTAGCTGGACCACCAATTGATGGATTACATGGCATAAAAGCAATCATATCCAGGTTTAAACTAAGCATTAATGTCTTAACGCCCATTCTCGCAGCAGCAAGACCAGCTTCTACACCAGCATGACCTGCGCCGATAACAATCGTATCATAATGCCCTGCATCATATACCATAACATTCATCCTTTCGTAATTTTTGATTATTAATTATAAGGTTGTAATTATTTTAATAAGATATTTTTAATACCTACTCTGAGCGGTCCGTATCCACGAAGACTCCTGAGGGAGGAGGCTCACCAGTCGCCAAGCCGCAAGGTAGACACTGTGAGGTATTTTCGAACAGATGTCACCCTGTACTGGAAGTAAAAGCGAAGTGTATTCGGACCGCGGACCTGACTAAAGAGTATTTTAAAGTTATACTCTTATTTCCCTAAACAGAATTGCGAAAACAACTGGTCGATTAAACTATCACTAGCAGTATCACCTATAATCTCACCTAAAAATTCCCACGTTCTCGTTACATCTATTTGTACAATATCAAGCGGCATTCCCAAATCAAGAGAAGACATCGCCTCTTCTAATGCTTGCTTTGCTTGCTTTAATAGTTGAATATGTCTAGCATTGGAAACATAGGTTAAATCACCAGAATCAATTTCACCTGCAAAGAAAGAATCAGCTATTGCCGATTCTAACGCATCAATTCCTTCTTCCTTTAATAGAGAAGTAGAAACGATTCTTTTATCTTCCACCAAATCTTTTACTTTTTCAATGTCTAATTTTTGGTTTAAATCTGTTTTATTGATAATGACAATATATTCAAGGCCTTTCACAACTTCAAATAATCTAAAATCCTCTTCAGAAAGCTCTTCATTATTGTTTAAAACAAGTAAAATTAGATCTGCCTCTTTTAATGCCTGTCGAGATCGCTCTACTCCTATTCGCTCTACTATATCTTCCGTTTCACGAATTCCTGCTGTATCAATTAGCCGTAATGGAATACCTCGTACATTAACATATTCCTCAATGATATCTCTTGTGGTACCAGGAATATCCGTAACAATTGCTTTATTCTCTTGAACTAATGCATTTAATAAGGAGGATTTTCCAACGTTTGGACGACCGATAATTGCCGTTGCAATTCCCTCACGCAGTATTTTACCTTGCTTTGCAACACTTAGTAATTCCTCTATTTCCGAATGAACTTCTTTCGTTTTTACACGCATCATTTCATGTGACATTTCTTCTACATCATCATATTCTGGATAATCTATATTAACCTCTACATGTGCAACTGTTTCTAGAAGTGATTGGCGGTACTTTTTAATTAAAGCAGATAACCTTCCGTCCATTTGCTTTAATGCAACGTTCATTGCTTTATCTGTCTTTGCACGAATTAAATCCATTACCGCTTCTGCTTGTGATAAATCAATACGTCCATTTAAAAAGGCACGTTTCGTAAATTCACCTGGCTCCGCTAATCTTGCACCTTGGTTTAATACAATCTCGAGTACTCGGTTAACTGATACAAGTCCCCCATGGCAATTTATTTCTACCACATCTTCACGAGTAAATGTCTTTGGACCACGCATAATCGTAACCATTACCTCTTCAGCTACTTCATTCGTTTCTGGATCAATAATCTTCCCATAATGAATCGTATGCGAATCTACCTCATGCAAATCTTTACCTTTATAGATCTTTGAAGTTATTTCAATAGCATCACGTCCACTTAAACGAACAATTGAAATTGCTCCCTCACCTATTGGGGTAGATATTGCCGTAATTGTATCCGTCTCAAACATTCTTTTCACCTCCACTATCATTTATCATCTATATATAACATCGAATTTTATCCACATTTCTATTAGCAACGGAACTTTTACCGTCACTAACTTAATAGAATAACACATTTTAATTCAAAAATAAACTTATCCACAGCAATAAATTTTCTTTTCCTCTTACATACTTATTCACATGTGGATAAGTTTACTTTAGTAAAATATTTTGGTTATGCACAATATCGATTAATGGTATTCTGCCGGAGCGGTTTCACACCGCTATCCTCTTTACTAATTATAAGGGGATTAGTAGTAGTTACCGCATAGTATCTATCATTTATAAAATTAACAACAATCTTCTAGAAAACAGCCTAAATCTGGAGGAATTACCCCCATGTATACTTATCTCATTTCATCACATTAAAAAAGTACAAGCCATGCACCCAGCATGGCTTGTACTTTTTCATTAGTTATTTTAAATATCCTCACCATTATGACTCTTTAACTCACCTTGCTCATCTAACTGATCAATTTTTGCATCTACTGTACCTTCTGTATAGGCATCTGTCGCTTGTTCATGGGTGGTTGCTAAACCTTTTTCAACTTGATTACTACTAGTATATCCAGAAACATCGTAATTCTTTTCTGCTACCTCATTAGTATTGGTTATGTTGTTCTTATCCTTACTCATCTAATTATCCTTTCTATCTTGTTAATGTATTTTCCCTAATATAGCTTCTAAATCTTGCAGAAGCTTTTTAATATCTTCTTGATTTAACAATAATGGTATCTGATCGTTAACCGTTATTGTACATGAATCCTCCTGTGTACCTAAGTACGCAGCCATTTTCATTAGTTGATCAATCGATAAGGAAGATGCGGTAGAAATTTGTTTAACTTGGGTTAAGTAAAAACCTTCTTTTTCCATTTCACCTTGAAATACTGCCCCATTAAACGTTTCCACTACACATTCTCCTTTTACATGCACATTATTAGTTAGTATGTAACTCCTTTTTAAAAACATACAAAAAAACCTCTGGTTGACATAACCAGAGGTTTCTTAAATTTTATTTATGGTTTAATTACTACATGACGATGTGGTTCTACACCATCCGAATAGGTGGATACATCATCTATATCCTGTAATACACTATGAATAATTTTTCGCTCGTAAGCCGGCATTGGTTCAAGTGCTACTTTCTTATTCATTCGCTTAGCTTTTTCTGCCATACGCAATGCTAAACCTTCTAGAGTATCCTTACGACGTCCACGGTAGCCTTCCGCATCCAATGTAACGGTATAATATTGATTACCTTCTTTATTGACAACTAAATGTGTTAGATACTGTAAAGCATTTAATGTTTGACCACGTTTTCCAATTAGTAGCGCAATCTTTTCCCCGGCCAGATCAAAGGTTATATGATTATCTTCTACAGTAGTTGTTACGTCAACATCAACATTCATGTTTTTAACGACATTTAAAATAAATTTTTCCGCTTCTTGGATAGGATTCTTTGCTAAAGTTACCTTTACAATAGCTCGCTTAGCTCCGAATACACCTAGAATTCCTTTTTTTCCTTCATCAATAATTGTAACTTGTACTTGGTCCTTGGATGTGTTTAACTGCTCTAATGCTGATTGGACCGCTTCATCAACTGTTTGTCCGGTAGCAGTTATTTCTCTCACTTTTTGTCTCCTCCAGTATTGGAATCTTTCATCATTGGTTTACGAATGAAAATAGTTTGAGCAATCATGAATAAGTTACCAATAACCCAATATAATGCTAATGCTGCAGGGAACATAAATGCAAATACAGTAATCATGATTGGCATCATATATAGCATGACAGTCATTTGTGGGTTATTTGCTGCTGGACTTCCACCC
Source organism: Paucisalibacillus algeriensis (assembly GCF_000577245.1). GTDB lineage: Bacteria > Bacillota > Bacilli > Bacillales > Amphibacillaceae > Ornithinibacillus. The sequence goes on along the minus strand of NZ_CBYO010000020.1, from coordinate 88,832 downwards.
ATCATTAATTTTTGTTGTAAGAATGTTGTTAACCCTGCGATAAATGGAAGAATAAAGTCTTTTTCATCTAATGGGAACCATAAGAATGAATGATTATCAATTGCATCTGTACGCATTATCGCGTGATAAATTGCAAGCAAGATTGGCATCTGTACAAAAATTGGTAAACATCCTGCAAGTGGATTAACACCATGTTTCTGGAATAATGCCATGGTTTCCTGTTGGAGCTTTTGTTGTGTATTAGCGTCTTTTGAGCTATATTTCTTTTGTAATTCTTTTAATTCTGGTTGTATATCTTGCATTGCCTTTGAACTTCTTAATTGCTTAATATTTAGTGGAAGTAATGCAGTACGAATGATTACTGTCACTAAGATAATAGATAGACCAAAGTTTTCATTAAATAAATCTGCGAAATAAATAATCAACCATGATAACGGATAGACGAAATAAGTATTCCAAATTCCTTCACTATCTGGAGTAATTGGTTCATTTATTTCTGTACAACCTGATAAGAAAACAACCAATCCTATCAATAATGCTATTAAAAATAACTTCTTACGCAAATCTTTTTCCTCCTAACTAGTCCAAACGAAAAAAAAATCGCTTTCACTTAAAGACAACGTATATACCACATATTTTACAATAAACAAACGCTAGATTCTATTCATATCTAAAACTTTACTTATTCTTTAGTAGTCTTTCTTTCGACAGTAAATGCGTTAAGCTCTTTTTTACTTCAAAAAACTCCATATCTTTAGTAGGTTGTCTAGCAATAATAACGAAATCATAGGAAGGCTTAATTTCTTTTTCTAATTCGTGGAATGCTTGACGAAGATATCGTTTGATTCTATTTCTAACAACAGCATTACCAATTTTTTTGCCAACTGACAGACCAACCCTAAAGTGGATTTGATCTTCTTTCTTCCTATAGTAAATAACTAGCTGTCTATTTGCAAAGGACTTCCCCTTTTTAAAGATAACCTGGAATTCCTTATTATCTTTCACTCGAAATTCTTTCTTCATTATTGATCACCTATCGCGATTAACCATGTTTTACTATTCTTCAGCATTTAGAAGAAATAGTATTTCATTCCTTTATGTAAAACAAAAAGCAATGGGCCTTTAACCATTTTGAACCACTGCTTTCAAGTTTATTCTAACTATATAATTTTTGTCTCTTTACGATCAGAAATTCAAATTTTAGCTTCCTAGCGTGAAAAAAGACCACTGATGGTTTCAGTGGCCTATGCAGATAATACTTTTCTTCCTTTACGACGACGACGAGCTAAAACTTTACGGCCGTTTTTAGTGCTCATACGTGCGCGAAAGCCATGTACTTTACTACGTTTACGGTTATTAGGTTGAAACGTTCTTTTCATTTATGCTGCACCTCCCCGAGGGATCTATTTTTAGAAAACTAGAGCATTTGCCCAAGCTTTTTAAGCGAATGTCAAAGCCTACACTATATGCAAGCGGAAAAGATTCTAGAACTCAACAATAAAAACAAACTAATCCTTAGACAGTCTTTGTCATTATACAGAAAAATTTTTTTATCGTCAACTTGATTTAGAAAAAATTCTACTCTGGATACAGGTAAAGAAATCACAACTCTTACATCAGATTAATAATGGATGCTTATAATACTCCATTGGCATTAATGGGATCTATTTATCAACACTTTTTACAAAAAGATTGAATTTCCAAATATTGTTGTTAATTACATAACTGATAGAAACTGTGCGGTAACTGGAGATTTATGGTTGAGCAACATACCCACTCCGGAAATACACTCCGCTTTCCGCGGGCACTCCTCGCGGAAAGACCACCGCTGTGGGGTCTTCGGACACGTGCTATTCCCGCGGGAGTCTCCGTGTATTTCCTACGCTAGCATTGTGTAAACAATTTATTACACTAAATAATACTTTATCAACCATAATCTAGAAGAGCCTACTAGCATAGGCAGAATACGGAGACTCCTGCGGGAGAACAGGCATAGGTGAGACCCCGCAGTGTGATAGCACGAGGAGGCTCACCAGCCGCCCGCGGAAAGCGGAGAATTCTGCCGGAGCGGTAGTCCTAGCTTCACTAATATTTAAATGGTTACCGCACAGTTTCTATTAACCGTGAAGACATAAGTAACAAACATTTTTGTAATCTGCCTTACGCTTAATACTCCTCCAAAATCAAGTCCCATTTATTCACAAACACAAATTAATGTAAGTCATACAATTTATTACCTCTTCACTTTTCCCAGCTTTTAGCACACTTTTTCATTTATCCACATATCCTGTTTACTACTTTTTCCACCGCAAATAAATATCCACAGCATTTGTCGACAGGTTAATCACAAAATATGGTGGTGTGAATAAAAATTGTCTACAACACATGGATATTGTGGATAACTGTCGAAAAAACATTGCAAACCTGCCCTTTTTTTGATATCATAGTTGTGTTTTAACATGTTAACAAGTAACTAACCATAAAAAGTTATACACATTCTGTGGATATCCTGTGGACATTAATTCACACCCTGTTTTTATAGTTTATCCACAATTTCATCTAATCTGCGCATAACTCATTTAAATACTTAGTAGATTTAGCCTTAATTATCCACAACTGCTCTTAACTATTTTCTATAGTTATTAGAAAAACTCACCTTCGCTTTAACGAATGTGTTAGTTTTTCTTCCGTTGGCAGAAAGTATTTTTATACTTTTTAATCTGCTAGCAAAAAAATTAAATAATAGAATACTTACCTTTCCATCTTTATGATTTTTCTAGCAAATTTATGCTAAAAATTGGTTCCCTGAAAGTTCCATACTTTCTAACCAAAAAGATAGAGAGAGGTTTTTTATTCTTAATTTAGGAAAATCTATTATCGGAATTGAAGGGGGGGAATGAATTGGAAAATATCCATGATCTATGGAAAGCTACTCTTGAAAAGATAGAGGAAAAAATAAGTAAACCTAGCTTTGATACTTGGCTTAAAGATACAAAAGCTGAATCTTTAGAAGGAAGCACGTTAACGATTACAGCACCTAATGAATTTGCAAGGGATTGGTTAGAGGAACAATACTCCCAGCTCATTCAAAAGGTGTTACTTGAAGTAACTGGTTCAAAATTACAACTAAAATTAATTGTTTTGGATACGGTTATTGAAGAGGATAACAAGCCTAGACCAAAACCGAAACCACCACTTAATGACATACATGATGGAAAAACCATGCTTAATCCAAAGTACACGTTCGATACATTTGTTATTGGATCAGGTAATAGATTTGCCCATGCCGCTTCACTAGCAGTAGCTGAAGCCCCAGCCAAGGCATATAATCCTCTATTTATTTATGGGGGAGTAGGATTAGGAAAAACACACTTAATGCATGCCATTGGACACTATGTATTAGAACATAATAAAAATGCCAAAGTTGTATATATTTCTTCTGAAAAATTTACGAATGAATTTATTGATGCAATTATGGAGAATAAAACAGCAAACTTCCGTAATAAGTACCGCAATGTAGATGTCCTTCTAATCGATGATATCCAGTTCATTGCTGGGAAAGAATCAACACAGGAAGAATTTTTCCATACATTCAACGCTCTGCATGAAGAAAATAAGCAAATTATTATCTCAAGTGACCGACCACCAAAGGAAATTCCGACCCTAGAAGACCGGTTGCGTTCTAGATTCGAATGGGGTCTCATAACTGACATTACACCACCGGATCTAGAAACTAGGATTGCCATTCTAACCAAAAAAGCAAAAGCAGAAGGGCTTGATATTCCTAGTGAAGTTATGCTCTATATTGCAAACCAAATTGATACGAATATCCGCGAACTAGAGGGTGCATTAATTCGCGTCGTTGCTTACTCATCTCTTGTTAATCGAGATATTGATGCAGCGCTCGCAGCAGATGCTTTAAAGGACATTATTCCAAATAATAAGCCTCGAATTATTACAATTCCTGCAATTATGGAAGTTGTAGGGGAAAAATATAATATCAAAAAAGATGATTTTCTAGCCAAAAAACGAACAAAGTCTATCGCATTTCCACGCCAAATTGCTATGTACCTATCGAGAGAATTAACAGATTTATCTCTACCAAAAATTGGTGAGGAGTTTGGTGGACGTGATCATACAACCGTCATTCATGCACACGAAAAAATCGCTAAACTAATAGAAAATGACTCTCTACTAGCAAGAGAAATTGAAGAAATTAAACAAGAACTAAAATCTTTGTAAGCTTATCCACCTGTTAATAACGTGGATAGAGGGTACAAACTTACAAACATTTTATTCACATGTGGATAACTATATGCCATCTGTGTTTGATAGGGTTATCCACATAATCACAGGCCCTATTACTATTATTACTATAAATTCTTATAAAAAATAATAAATATATAGAACTTCCATTGGAGGATTTTTTCATGAAATTTACGATTCAACGTGATCAATTAATTGATAGTGTACAAGATGTTATGAAAGCAATATCTTCAAGAACAGCTATTCCAATCTTAACGGGTATGAAAATAGAAGCGAGTCTTCATGGGATTACATTAACTGGTAGTGATTCCGATATTTCGATTGAATCCTATATTCCAGCAGAAGAAAATGGCATGGTAAATGTAGAGGATATTGAAGAAGGTAGTATTGTTTTACAAGCTAAATATTTCCCTGATATTGTTCGTAAATTACCGGAACAACACGTGGAAATTGTAGCTGATGAAAATTTAAAGGTTACCATTCGTTCAGGAAAAGCTGAATTTAGTTTAAATGGACAGGATGCAGATGAGTATCCGCAATTACCAAAATTACAAACAGATGATAGCTTTGAACTTCCAACTGATTTATTAAAAAGCTTAATTAAACAAACGGTGTTTGCTGTATCATCTATGGAAACTCGCCCAATTCTAACAGGTGTCAATCTTTCACTTGTGGATAACAAATTAACGTTTACAGCAACGGATAGTCATCGTTTAGCAGCTAGAGAAGTACCTATCCCATCGTCGAATGTGCAATTCCAAAGTATTGTAGTACCTGGTAAGAGTTTGAATGAATTAAATAAAATTCTCGATGATACGGAAGAAACAGTAGAAATTAGTGTGACAAATAATCAGATCCTTTTCCGTACAAAGCACTTAAACTTCTTATCTCGTATTCTAGATGGAAATTACCCAGAAACATCTAGACTAATTCCAGAACAGAGTAAAACAGTGCTTCATGTAAAAACAAAGGATTTAATTAGTAGTATTGACCGTGCATCACTACTAGCAAGAGAAGAAAGAAATAATGTGGTTAAGTTAACAACTCTAAACGATAACATTCTAGAAATTACAAGTAACTCACCAGAAGTTGGACACGTATCAGAAGAATTAGCGGTACAATCCATTGACGGTGAAGAACTTAAAATTTCCTTTAGCTCAAAATACATGCTTGATGCTCTAAAAGTAATGGAAATAGACGAAGTAAAAATTGACTTCACAGGCGCGATGAGACCATTCATCATCCGCCCAATAAACGACCCATCCATGCTTCAACTAATCCTACCAGTAAGAACTTATTAGGGATTGGGTTGTTTTAGGTAAAATTACTGTCAAGCCGGATCCGTAGCCCGTATACACTGTAGACATGGCCAGAAAATATACCCAAAAATGACTTTTATCATTAAGCCGAATGATAAAAGTCATTTTTCATACCAATAAAAAGCATTTTTAACCCCATACAAACGTTTTAACCTCTTTTCAAGGGTCTTACCTTTCCTTCAAGCAAAAACTTTAGTAAAATAGTTATAAGCGATTATTTCACGTTAGGAGTATAAATTTTTTGCAAAGAAGAAAATTCGAGGCAGAAAAAAAATTAAGTACCAAGTTATAAGTACAACTAAGGCATTCGCCTAAGCGAAAGTAAACGCCCGAGTTTTCTAAAAAAACAATCAGGAAATGGTGATTAAATTGCATACAACTATTGAAATTAGCACGGACTATATCACACTAGGTCAATTTGTAAAATTAACCAATGTATTAGAATCAGGCGGTATGGTAAAAGCATTTTTACAAGATATAGGTGCTGTTGTTAATGGTGAATTAGAACATCGTCGCGGAAGAAAACTCTATTCAAATGATGTAGTTGAAATCGAAGGTGCCGGATCTTTTGTAGTTGTAAAAAAGGATTAGTTCCTAAATGAGGCATGCACATGCATATAAAAGAATTAAATTTAACAAATTACCGAAATTATAAAAACTTACTCATTGAATTTGACGATAAAGTAAATGTCATCATTGGAGAAAATGCCCAAGGAAAAACAAATCTTATGGAGGCTATCTATCTTCTCGCATTTACCAAGTCGCATCGAACTTCTAAAGAAAAAGAATTAATCCGTTGGGACGAGGAATATGCTAAAATAGAAGGTAGAGTCGAAAAGCGAATACAATCTATTCCGCTAGAAATTGTTATCTCCGGTAAGGGAAAAAAAGCTAAGCTAAATCATTTAGAGCAAAGAAGGTTAAGTGACTATATAGGGAACCTAAATGTTGTCATGTTTGCTCCTGAAGACTTGACCCTAGTGAAAGGAACTCCGAATATACGTAGACGATTTATTGATATGGAACTAGGTCAAATTCAACCTCGGTATATTTACCACCTCGGGCAGTTTCAAAAAGTATTAAAGCAACGGAACCATTTGTTGAAGCAAATGCAAAGAGACCGAAGTATAAATCGTATGATGCTCAATGTCTTAACCGATCAACTAATTGAACATGCAAGCACTATTATAGAACGACGCTTTGCCTTCTTAGAGTTGCTAAGAAAATGGGCAAAGCCAATCCATCATGGGATTAGCCATCAAGTAGAAGAACTTGAAATTGTGTATTCACCAACGGTTGAAGTATTAGAAGGTGCATCTAAGGAGAAAATAGAAAGTAGTTTTCAAGAGAAGTTTCGTCAATCTATAGAAAAAGAGATTGAACGTGGAACTACGCTTTATGGACCTCATCGGGATGACATTCTTTTTTATGTAAATGGGAAAAATGTCCAAACATATGGATCTCAAGGTCAGCAAAGGACAACAGCCTTATCGATAAAGCTAGCTGAAATTGATCTCATTTACAGTGAAGTAGGAGAATATCCAATCCTCCTTTTAGATGATGTGTTAAGTGAATTAGATGACTATAGGCAATCACATCTGTTAAATACAATTCAAGGGAAAGTTCAAACTTTTGTTTCGACTACGAGTGTTGATGGGATTCATCATAGTACCTTGGAAAAGGCGGAAATTTTCAGAGTGCAAAATGGAACGGTTACCTCTTAGAGGAATTCCATTAGGTGGGGGAGTAAGACTTGTTTATTCACATTGGAAATGAAAATGTAATCCGGTCAAAAGATATTGTTTCCATTATTGATTATAATATTATTTCATCATCCACCATAATGGATGAGATGATGACAGCTAATCAAGATATTATTATTGGGCCAATCGTAGATGCAAAATCAGTAGTGATTACGAATGACCATTTATATTTGAGTACTTTGTCCGTTGCAACATTAAAAAAAAGGGCAAGTATGATGTCAACAATAAGTAAACTTGATGATTATTCAGACAATCTAGAGCTTGAATAGTTCAAGTGGAATGTAGGTGGGAAAATGGCAATGGAAGAAAACGTAAAAACAGAACAGTCATATAATGCCGATCAGATCCAAGTATTAGAAGGTTTAGAAGCGGTCCGTAAAAGACCTGGTATGTATATTGGTTCCACAAGTGAAAAGGGATTACATCACCTGGTATGGGAAATCGTCGATAACAGTATTGATGAAGCCCTAGCTGGTTACTGTGATCACATTCATGTCATTGTAGAAGAAGATAATAGTATAACAGTAAAGGATAATGGCCGTGGTATTCCAGTAGACATTCAGAAACAGACTGGTAAACCCGCAGTTGAAGTTATCATGACAGTACTACATGCTGGTGGAAAATTTGGCGGTGGTGGATATAAAGTTTCAGGTGGACTTCATGGTGTAGGTGCCTCTGTTGTAAACGCACTGTCAACTAATTTAGATGTTTATGTACATCTCGATGGAAAAGTACATCATATTGGCTTTTCACGAGGTAATAAGGTCAAGGAGCTAGAAGTTGTTGGAGAAACAGATCGTACTGGAACAACTGTACATTTTACTCCTGATCCAGAAATTTTTACCGAAACAACAACGTATGATTTAAACATTCTTGTTCAACGTATACGTGAGCTAGCATTTCTAAATAAAGGTATTCGAATCACCATTGAAGATAAACGAACGGGAGAGGAACCCCAGTCATTCTTCTATGAAGGTGGAATTAGCGAATATGTTAAGTTTATAAATCGTAATAAAGAAGTTCTTCATGAGCCCTTCTATGCTGAAGGAGATGACCAAGGTATTGCAGTTGAAGTAGCAATTCAATATAACGATGGTTTTAACAGCAATATCTTCTCCTATGCGAATAATATCCATACGTATGAAGGTGGAACACATGAATCTGGCTTTAAGACTGGCTTAACACGAGTTATAAATGACTATGCACGTAAAAGTAATCTAATAAAAGATAGTGAAGCTAATTTAACGGGTGACGATGTTCGCGAAGGTATTACCGCGATTGTGTCTATTAAACATCCAGACCCACAATTTGAAGGACAAACAAAAACAAAACTAGGAAATAGTGAAGTTCGTACTATTACAGACTCTGTCTTTAGTGAAATGTTTGGGAAGTTTTTATTTGAGAACCCTTCAGTAGGGAAAATTATTGTAGAAAAAGGCCTAATGGCTTCCCGTGCACGTGCTGCCGCAAAGAAAGCTCGTGATTTAACGAGAAGAAAAGGCGTACTGGAAATCTCCAATCTTCCAGGTAAACTTGCTGACTGTTCATCAAAAGACGCATCGATTAGTGAACTGTACATTGTTGAGGGTGACTCTGCGGGTGGATCAGCAAAACAGGGTCGTGACAGGCATTTCCAAGCAATTCTACCACTAAGAGGTAAAATACTAAATGTTGAGAAAGCTCGCTTGGATCGTATCCTGTCCAATAATGAAGTACGTTCTATGATTACAGCTCTTGGAACTGGTATTAGTGATGACTTTGATATTTCAAAAGCAAGGTACCACAAAATTGTTATTATGACAGATGCTGATGTGGATGGTGCACATATTCGGACTTTACTTTTAACATTCTTTTTCCGTTTTATGCGCCCGTTAATCGAACATGGTTATGTCTATATTGCTCAGCCGCCACTTTATAAGGTCCAACAGGGTAAAGCTGTCCACTATGCGTATGATGATAAAGAGCTAGAGCAAATTTTAGCCAAGTTGCCACAGGCACCTAAACCTGGCCTACAGCGTTATAAAGGTCTAGGGGAAATGAACGCTGAACAGCTTTGGGAAACAACAATGGACCCAGAAAATCGTACATTGTTACAGGTTGATTTATCTGATGCAATTGAAGCTGATCATGTATTTGACATGTTAATGGGTGACAAGGTTGAGCCTCGTCGTCAATTTATTGAAGAAAATGCCCAGTATGTTAAGAACTTAGATATTTAACGTTAACGTAATAATAGTTAATAACGAAAAACTTTTCTCGTTTTTTGAAATGTGTCTGGCTAACTTGATCTTAAGTTAGTCTTTGACACAATCAGGAGGTTTAAATCTATGGCGGAACAAGAACGTCGAAGTGTACAAGAAATAAATATAAGTCAAGAAGTACGTACGTCCTTTCTAGATTATGCGATGAGTGTTATTGTCTCCCGTGCATTACCAGATGTCAGGGATGGTATGAAACCTGTACATCGAAGAATATTATATGCAATGAACGATTTGGGTATGCATTCTGATAAAGCATATAAAAAGTCAGCTCGTATCGTTGGTGAAGTAATCGGTAAGTATCACCCACATGGTGACTCAGCAGTATATGAAGCAATGGTTCGTATGGCACAGGACTTCAGCTACCGTAATCCACTAGTTGATGGACATGGTAACTTTGGTTCTGTCGATGGTGACTCGGCAGCGGCAATGCGTTACACCGAAGCCAGAATGTCCAAAATCTCAATGGAATTACTCCGTGATATTAACAAGGACACGATCGATTATCAAGATAACTATGACGGTTCAGAAAGAGAACCAGTTGTATTTCCAGCTCGATTCCCTAACCTGCTAGTAAACGGAGCTTCCGGAATCGCTGTAGGGATGGCTACTAATATCCCTCCTCATAATCTTGGGGAAACAATTGATGCTGTATTAGCAGTAAGTAAGGATCCTGAGATTACAATCGATGAAATTATGGAAAACCATCTACCAGGACCAGATTTCCCTACTGCAGGGATAATTCTGGGACGTAGTGGTATCCGTAGAGCCTATGAAACTGGTAGAGGCTCGATTACAGTTCGTGCTAGGGTAGAGATTGAGGAACAATCAAATGGAAAATCCACTATTCTCGTAACGGAATTACCGTATCAGGTTAACAAGGCTAGACTAATTGAAAAAATAGCTGAATTAGTACGTGATAAACGTGTTGAAGGTATAACGGATTTACGTGATGAATCAGACCGTAATGGTATGCGTGTAGTCATGGAATTACGCCGTGATGCGAATGCCAATGTGGTTCTAAATAATTTATATAAATACACGTCATTACAAACAACATTCGGTGTGAATACTTTAGCACTTGTAAATGGCATTCCTAAAGTCTTAAATATTAAGGAATGTCTCGTACACTATCTGGATCATCAGAAAGTAATTATTAGACGTCGTACGGCATTTGAATTGAAAAAGGCTGAAGCTAGAGCACATATTTTAGAAGGTTTACGAATTGCACTGGATCATTTGGATGAAGTTATCTCCTTAATCCGTAGTTCGAAAACGGCAGATATTGCTCGTGACGGACTAATGACTCGCTTTAAGCTAACGGAAAAGCAAGCACAAGCAATCCTTGATATGAGATTACAACGCTTAACAGGTTTAGAGCGTGAAAAGATTGAAAACGAATATAATGAACTTCAAAAACTTATTGAAGAATTAAAAGCAATTCTTGCTGATGAGGAAAAAGTTCTTGAAATTATCCGTGAAGAATTAGGAGAAATAAAAGAGAAATATGGGGATAAGAGACGTACAGAGATTGGTGCTGGTGGCGCGGACTTCTTTGAAGATGAAGACCTAATTCCAGTAGAGAATATCGTTATTACCCTTACACATAAAGGCTATATAAAACGATTACCTTCTTCCACATATCGCGTTCAAAAACGCGGAGGTCGTGGTATACAAGGAATGGGAACTCATGAAGATGATTTTGTCGAACATCTAATTTCCACAACTACTCATGATACAATCCTATTCTTTACGAATAAAGGGAAGGTTTACAAGGTTAAAGGTTATGAAATACCAGAATTTAGCCGGACAGCAAAAGGACTACCAATCATTAATCTACTTCAGATTGAAAAGGAAGAGTGGATTAATGCTGTCATATCTGTTAGTGAATTTAGTGAGGATTGGAACTTCTTCTTTACGACAAAAAGAGGTATTTCAAAACGTACAAGCCTTTCCCAATTTGCCAATATCCGTAAAGGTGGCTTAATCGCCCTTGGCCTACGTGAAGATGATGAGCTAATGTCCGTTCGGCTAACAGATGGTACAAAAGATATTATGATTGCAACGAAACATGGCTATCTGATTCGCTTCCCAGAGGATCAAGTAAGATTAATGGGAAGAACTGCAGCAGGTGTCCGTGGTATCTCATTACGAGATGATGATGAAGTTGTTTCAATGGAAATCCTAGAGAATGGATTACAGATTCTTCACGTTACCAATAAAGGTCTTGGTAAACGTACATTTGAAGATCAGTATCGTATTACGAACCGTGGTGGTAAAGGTATATTCACTGCCAAATTAACAGAGGAGACAGGACATGTTGTTTCTGTTAAGCCAGTTAAGGGTGATGAAGATCTGATGCTAATCACAGCAGCTGGTGTGTTAATTCGTATTCCGGTTGAGGGAATATCGCAAACAGGAAGAAATACACAAGGTGTTCGTTTAATCCGTCTTCAAGAAAATGAAGAAGTGGCAACAGTAGCAATTATTGAACATGAAGAGGAAGAAGAGACTTCCAATATAGAAGAATCAACTGAATCAAACGAAGTAGAATCAGAAGAGGAATAAGAAGTATACTAGGTGACGGTTGAAAAGAATACTTTTTCACCGTCACCTTCTTCATTATATGGAGGGGACAAAATGCGTGTATCATCATCTCAAGTAGTTCCAGGATGTGTACTTTTACGAGACGTAAAGGGAAAGACTAACCGACCAATTATTCCACAAAAAACTGTTTTAACGGCTGAACATATTAAAGTATTACATAAATTTTTAATAGAACATGTTGAGGTGTCAGAAAGGCTCAAGAATGGTACTCCCTTTCAACCTCAGCCTGCTAGTGAGAAAGAAAAGGCTGACCATCCAAACCACAGTAAAGAAAAGATAGTGGATGTAACAGAATTATCCTTTAGGGACCATTATGACCAAGTCGTTGAACAATACAAAAAGCTGTTTGATTCATGGAGAAATAATTTACCTATTAATAATTTAGCTGTTCGTAATCTAATCTTGCCATTAATTGATCGTATGGATGATATCGGATCGGCAGTATATACGCTACATCGATTTGCTAATAAAAAGGATTACTTTTATCATCATGGTGTTTCAGTTTCTATCTTAAGCGCGTATTTGGGTAAAAAACTTGGATACCAAAAAGGTGAATGGCTCCAGATTGGTATGGCTGGATTATTGAGTGATGCAGGTATGGCGAGACTTGGGGATTTTGTCTTTCATAAAGAAGGATTACTAACGGATGAGGAAAGGTTAGAGATAATAAAACATCCAACCTATACGTATCGAATGGTTGAACATATTTCATCCATTCCATCTACGGTTAAATTAGCGGTATTACAGCATCATGAGCGAATGGATGGAAGCGGCTATCCACTTGGATTATCCCAGGAGAAAATTCATAGCTATGCTAGGATTATTGCTGTTTGCGATATCTATCATGCGATGACCAGTGAGCGGATATATCGTAAGAAGCAATCCCCTTTTAGTGTGATAGAAGAGCTACAAAAGGAACAATACAGTAAACTTGATATTAGAATCGTACAAGTTTTTGTAGACTCCATAGCAAACTTTTCGATTGGAACAAAAGTATTGCTATCCAATAACCAAGATGGTGAAATTGTCTTTATTGATCCTAAAGTCCCTACTAGACCAATTTTACGACTCAAAAATGGTGAAATTATTACACTAAGCAATCACCAGGATCTACACATAAGTGAAATATTATGAGGGGCAGTAATCTATTACTGCTCCTCCATTTTTTTTAATAGATATTTCCCCATTATAATTGGAATCTTTACTTGAGTAATATCCAGAAATCTTGATATAAATGGATAATCTACATCTGGCTTTGTTGAGAGAAGTTCTCCCCACCACTCAGCCTCGTAACGAGATAACATGCTAAGATTGTATAAAAGTAAATAGTGTACCATAACTTCAGATAGAGGAATAAAAAAGTCTCTATCGGTTGGTAGATAAACTTCGCTATTCATCGTTATCTGAAAGGGACCCACATCACTGGAAAGTGATTCACTCAGCCTTAATATAATATTACTTGAGTTATCTTCAGTTTCTAAAATTCTCGGTAAATAGCTTTCCAAACGTTTAATCAGAGCATTTTCAGTCATGTGGTAGTCATCACAAATGGTTTTAGGAACTGTTATCGTTTTATCATCAAGGTTACCAATTTTTACTAAACCTTGATTTTGTTCATAATTAAAATAAGCAATAAGTTCTGGTATTAATCGAAATAATGATTTCATCGTAACTTTTTCAAACGGTAGCTTATTAATTCCAAATAGATGTTCTGAAAAATACGGGAAAAGTCCTTTATGCTGTAGCTTTACCTCATCTTCTAAAAAACTATAATCTTTCTTTTTTCGTTTTCTAGTAGAGACACCGTGGGCAAGAACTGAAGTAGATTCTGGATAATCTGGTCGTTTCGTAAGTAAGCATGCTTTCAACAAGTGCGCCATCCCATAGAAAAACATAACTGGTTTTAAAACGGTATCTAGTTTGTCCCCAGCACGGTAGTATTCTCTGCCATGATGAAGACAATACATAAATATATTGCAATTTTCATAGCTTTTTCTTTCAGCGTCTATCTTATCAATTTGTTTATAGCATTGGAGCAAATATTTTTGAGCAGTTTGTTGCGATTGTAAATACGTGTAAAATGAATGGATTTCTTCTTGGAAATACATATTAACGTCCTTTTTATTTAATAGAAAAGTTAGAATTTATGAACTTTAATTTACCAGTAATCAGTTATTGAAAATCTCCCTCAGTTGGCGTATTGTAAATAACAATAGATATAGGTACTAGCTTTTCCAAGAATTATTTTATTATTCTTTTACCGAAGTTCTGACATAACTAAAAGGGAGGATTTATTGTGAGAAAGGATAAGTTTGCGAAAGAAGGATTAACTTTTGATGATGTATTATTGATACCTGCAAAATCAGAGGTTTTGCCACGTGAGGTCGATCTAAGTACTACCTTAAGCCCTAACCTAAAACTAAATGCTCCATTAATTAGCGCTGGAATGGATACTGTTACAGAAGCTGGCATGGCTATTGCTATGGCACGACAAGGTGGCCTTGGAATCATTCATAAAAATATGTCTATTGAAGAACAGTCTGAACAGGTTGACCGGGTAAAACGTTCTGAGAGTGGTGTTATTACAAATCCATTTTTCTTAACACCAGAGCATCAAGTATTTGCTGCAGAACATTTAATGAGTAAATATCGGATCTCAGGAGTACCAATTGTAAATAATGAAAAAGAGCAAAAGCTTGTAGGTATTATTACGAATCGTGATTTACGTTTTATTCAAGATTATTCTATGTTAATCTCAGATGTGATGACTAGTGAAAATCTTGTTACCGCACCAGTAGGTACAACGCTAGAAGAAGCAGAACATATTCTACAACAATATAAAATAGAAAAATTACCTTTAGTAGATGAAAATCGAGTACTAAAAGGGTTAATTACCATTAAGGATATTGAAAAGGTTATTGAGTTCCCTAATGCTGCAAAAGATGCACAGGGGAGATTACTAGTAGGGGCAGCTGTTGGAGTTACTGGTGACTCCTTATCTCGTATAGAAGCATTAGTGAATGCTGGTGTTGATGCTATCGTAATTGATACTGCTCATGGACATTCCCAAGGCGTGTTAGAGCAGCTAAAGAAAATTCGTGAAGCTTATCCTAACCTAGATATCATTGCTGGTAATGTTGCAACAGCTGAAGCAACAAAAGCATTAATCGAAGCTGGTGCTACGGTTGTAAAAGTAGGAATCGGTCCAGGTTCAATTTGTACAACAAGAGTTGTAGCTGGTGTTGGTGTTCCACAAATTACCGCTGTTTACGATTGTGCGGTCGCTGCAGCAGAGTACGGTGTGCCGGTCATTGCTGACGGTGGAATTAAGTATTCTGGTGATATTGTAAAAGCTCTTGCGGCAGGAGCACATGCTGTCATGCTAGGAAGTATGTTTGCAGGTGTAACAGAAAGCCCTGGAGAAACAGAAATTTATCAAGGCAGAAGATATAAAGTATATCGTGGTATGGGGTCTGTTGGTGCGATGAAAGCAGGATCGAAAGACCGCTACTTCCAAGATGGGGAAGCGGAAGCGAAAAAGCTTGTTCCTGAGGGAATTGAAGGTAGAGTAGCTTATAAAGGGCCACTTGCTGATACGGTACACCAATTACTTGGTGGTTTACGTTCTGGAATGGGTTACTGTGGAACTTCTACAATTGAGAAGTTAAGAACAGAGGCACAGTTTATTCGAATTACCAATGCAGGATTAAAAGAAAGTCATCCACATGACGTTCAAATTACAAAAGAAGCACCAAATTACTCTCTAAAGGGGTAAATATTACAAAACATTAAAAAATAGATGGGCACTAACGGCCCGTCTATTTTTTTAGTTTAATATGTGTTAAAATACTAAAGGTGTTCGCAAAAAAAATATAAAACTACTCAGGGTGGAGGTATAAAATTGAAACAGATCTATTCAAAAATATTGATGATGGTCCTTGTTGTATTATTGGCATCAACATCATTTATAACACAACCAAAGAATATACATGCAGCTGAATTAGAATTAGATGCTGAGTCAGCTATATTAGTAGATGCAGAAACAGGAAAGGTTTTATTTGCTAAAAATCCTGATATGGCACTTCCACCAGCAAGTATGACGAAAATGATGACGGAATATCTTGTCTTGGAAGCAATTGAAAACGGTGAAATTACGTGGGAAACAACTACTCAAATAAGTGATTATGCATATAGCATTTCAGCAAATCCTAACTTTTCAGGAATAGGTTTAACACAAGATAAAAGCTACTCTGTGAAAGAACTTTATGAAGCAATGGCAATTTTCTCTGATAATGGTACAACCATTACACTTGCGGAGTTAATTGCAGGTTCCGAAGGGGAATTTGTGAAGCTAATGAACCAAAAGGGAGAAGAACTGGGTCTTCCTGATTTCGAATTTGTAAACTCAACAGGGTTGGATAACGAAACATTGGGTGATAACCATCCAGAAGGTACAGATCCTAATGGTACAAATCTTTTGTCTGCTAGATCTCTTGCTCTTTTAGCATACAATCTGATTAAGGATTTTCCTCATGCGCTTGATATTTCAAGCCGAATTGAAGACGATTTTGAAGGGTATACAGTAGAAAACTTAAACTGGATGTTACCACATGAGGCAAGCTACTTAAAACAGTTTTATTATGAAGGAATGGACGGTCTAAAAACAGGTTATACGGGATTAGCTGGCTATACTTTTACCGGAACAGCTGAACGTGATGGTAACCGTTTAATTTCTGTTGTTATGCGTACAGACAGCAAGGCTGCTCGTTTTGAACAAACAGCAAGATTATTGGATTATGGATTCGGTCAATTTGAAGATAAAGAACTTTTTGCAAAAGGATTCCAGCTTGAAAAGCAAGAAACCCTTCCAGTAGCAAAAGGTAAAGAAGATACTGTAGAAATTTCTATAAATGAAGCCTTCACTGTTCCAATTAAAAGTGGTGAAGAGGAGCTTTACAAAGTTGAATACACTGTCAATAAAGATAAGCTAAATAAAGATGGAGAACTAGTAGCCCCTGTTAAAAAAGGCGATAAAATCGGAACTGCAACATTAGTATATACCGGTGAAAACGACAACGGCTACATCTTCAACAGCAAAAACCAAACCGTTGACCTAGTAGCAGACCAAACCGTTGAAAAAGCCAACTGGTTCATGCTAACACTAGGTGCAATCGGCGACTTCTTTAGCGGAATCTTCACATCTATAGTAGATACTGTTAAGGGTTGGTTTTCTTAAGATTTAATTAAGTTTTTTAAAAAATAAATGGTAATCATTGCTCTGAGCGACGGGAATATACGGAGACTCCTACGGGAGGCTCACCAGCCGCCCGTGGAAAGCGAAGTATATTCCCGCCGCGGATATGGCAAGAAGGCCAAATCTTTTAAAAGTGAATAGAGAATAAAACTTGCACTTTAAACAAAAATTAGCTATGATAATGTATAATAAAAAATCAATTTCCAACAGTAATGACAGGAAATAGTAACAATACCGTTTTCCAAAGAGAGTCGATGGCCGGTGAAAATCGATGAAAACCTATTGTGAATCCATCCTTGAACTGGTTTACCGAAACCAAAGTAAGTAAACCCGGTTACGAACCGTTAACACGTCTAAAGCCGGAAGAGATTACTCTTCAACAAGGGTGGCAACGCGGGAATATAAACTCTCGTCCCTATTTTTAGGGACGGGAGTTTTTTGCATTCAAAAAAATAAGTAGGAGGAATTTTCTAATGTTGGACATGAAGTATCTACGCAATAATTTTGAAGAAGTAAAAGCAAAATTACAGCACCGTGGAGAAGACTTATCAGAGTTAGATCACTTTGGCGAGCTTGATACTCGTCGTCGCGAAT
Organism: Paucisalibacillus algeriensis; assembly: GCF_000577245.1. Lineage (GTDB taxonomy): Bacteria > Bacillota > Bacilli > Bacillales > Amphibacillaceae > Ornithinibacillus. The sequence goes on along the minus strand of NZ_CBYO010000020.1, from coordinate 70,771 downwards.
TAATTAATAAGGCAGAAGTTCTAAAGGCGAAACGTAATGAAGTTTCCAAGCAAATCTCTCAAGCCAAAAAGGAGAATCTTGATGCAGATGCTGCAATCAAGGAAATGCGCGAAGTAGGTGACCAAATAAAAGAATTTGATGATGAGTTACGTGAAATTGAAGCTAAACTCGAAAACATTATGTTATCTATTCCGAATATCCCACATGAAAGTGTACCTGTAGGTGAGGATGAAGATGATAATATAGAAGCACGAATCTGGGGAGAAGTCCCTTCATTTGGTTTTGAAGCACAAGCACATTGGGATGTTGCCACAAACTTAGATATTATTGATTTTGAAAGAGCTGGTAAGGTAACTGGTAGCCGTTTTGTTTTCTATAAAGGACTTGGAGCAAGACTTGAGCGTGCTTTATGGAGCTTTATGATGGACTTACATTCTGATGAGCATGGCTATACGGAAATGTTACCACCTCAAATAGTGAATCGAGCAAGCTTGACTGGAACTGGACAGTTACCTAAGTTTGCAGAGGATGTATTCAAATTATCTGATACGGATTACTTTTTAATTCCAACTGCAGAGGTTCCGGTAACCAATTATCATCGTGATGAAATTTTACAGGTAGAAGACTTGCCAAAGAAATATGCTGCATTTAGTGCAAACTTCCGTTCAGAAGCTGGCTCTGCTGGCCGTGATACACGTGGGTTAATTCGCCAGCATCAATTTAACAAAGTAGAACTCGTACATTTTGTAAAACCAGAGGATTCTTATGCAACACTAGAGGAATTAACAGGTCATGCAGAAAAAGTTTTACAATTGCTTGGGTTACCATATCGTGTCATGAGCATGTGCACTGGGGATTTAGGATTCACAGCAGCAAAAAAATACGATATTGAAGTATGGATTCCTAGTCAAGACATGTACCGTGAGATTTCTTCTTGCTCTAACTTTGAGGACTTTCAAGCAAGACGTGCCGGTATTCGCTTTAGAAGAGAAGCTAATGGAAAACCTGAATTTGTGCATACACTAAATGGTTCTGGATTAGCTATTGGACGTACAGTAGCAGCTATCCTAGAAAATTACCAACAAGAAGATGGATCTGTTAAAGTTCCTGACGTTCTTGTACCATATATGGGTGGCGTAGAAGTAATCAAGTAAAGAAGCAAATCCCTCATTTTATCAGCCAAAGTGAGGGATTTGTTTTAAAAAATTATTGATAAAATTTGGAAAAGTGTTTTATTTAATATCACCTTAAAAAATGGACAAATTTAATTGACTTTAAATTTTAAATCCTGTATATTAATATTTGTTGCTACGGAGGTATACCCAAGTCTGGCTGAAGGGATCGGTCTTGAAAACCGACAGGCGGGTCAAACCGCGCGGGGGTTCGAATCCCTCTACCTCCTCCATTCTTAATAAGCGCATAAATATTGGAGATATGGAAAACCACTGCGAATTGCAGTGGTTTTTTTTTATTTCAAAAACTACTATTTTTGATCCTTTAATAGTGATTCCAAAAACATACTTGGAAGATGGAACTTCTCGTTATTTAACTGTAATACACTTAAGTTTTCCTCGTCGTTATCATCTTTTATGGATTTTATTTCGCTATGCAATTTTTCCATTCGGTAATCTAATTCAGAGGCAACATTAGCGGCATATTTCAATTCTTTAGTAAGATCATCAGGGACTTCCTTATTATATTTATAATAAATTTTATGTTCTAAACTAGCCCAAAAGTCCATTGCGACTGTCCTAATCTGTATTTCTACAAATACCTGTTCGACTCGGTCTGATAGGAATACGGGGATAGACAAGAGTAAATGTAGGCTCTGATATCCATTGGGTTTTGGCTTATTAATATAATCCTTGATATTAATAACAGTTACGTCTTCTTGCTGCTCAATCATTTCGCTTACTTTGTAGATATCAGAGATAAAAGAACAGACAATTCGTATCCCAGCTATATCACGAATATTCTCTTTAATAGAATCAAGACTTAATTCGATATTTTTCTGATAGATTTTATTTAGAATACTTTCAGGTGATTTAAGACGTGATTTCATATGTTCTATCGGGTTATAGTCATGAATATGTTGAAATTCCTCTTTTAAAATTTGTAATTTGGTATTCATTTCATCTAATCCAAATTTGTACGTCATCATAAAACGGGTCATTTCATTTCGTAGTTGTTTTAATTGTTGTAGTTTTTTTGTTTCAATTTCCAAGGATAGTATCTTCCCTTCAATAGGATGATTCCATTATATAACAGGATTCTATTAACTACTGAAATAATGTAGATAAATAAAAAAGATGGTACGCCAAATTAGTTTGTACCATCTTTTGCATTATTATTTTATTAGTTCCCTTGTTTCCCAACGTCTTGATTGTTGAATGAAGTGTCCAATCTTCTCTAAAATCGGTTCAATCGATGTTTCCTCATCCATTAGGTCATAATCCGAAATATTGATACGTAAAATAGGGCATGCATTAAAGTTATTGATCCAATTCTCGTAGCGGTTGTACATTTCTTCCCAATACGCTATTGGAGTACTCTTTTCCATTTCACGTCCACGTTCCTGAATGCGATTTAGAACCTCATCAAATGAGCCTTCCAAATAGATAAGTAAGTCTGGATGTGGGAAGTAAGGTGTCATAACCATGGATTCAAACAGACTTGTATAAGTTTCATAATCTGTTTTATTCATTGTACCATTTTCGAAGTGCATCTTTGCAAAAATTCCAGTATCCTCATAGATAGAACGGTCCTGAATAAATCCACCACCGTATTCGAAGATTTTCTTCTGTTCCTTAAAGCGTTCAGCTAAGAAGTAAATCTGTAAATGAAAACTCCAACGTTCGAAGTCATCATAAAATTTTTCTAAATATGGATTGGTATCTACCTTTTCAAATGATGTTTTAAAATTTAATGCATTTGCTAATGCTTTGGTCATCGTAGACTTTCCAACACCAACGGTTCCAGCAATGGTAATAATACTATCATTTGGAATTTGGTACTTTTCTCGTAAGTTCATTCCTTAATCTCCTTTATAAGGGGTTAGAATAGTAAATTATTATTTCGTAACAGTTTCAAAAGAACGTAACTGTTGTTGTACTTGTTTCATAATAGCTTCCAAATCATCTTGGTTTTTGACAAAATCCATTTCATCCCCATTGATTCGAATTACCGGGATATTTGGATGCATGATTTCAAATTCATTCATATATGCTTCATAATCCTCTGCAAGCTGTGCTAAATAAGAAGCTTTTATATTCTGTTCAATTTCTCTACCACGTAATTTAATACGATTTAAAATCGTATCCAGACTAGCATGTAAATAGATCAACATATTTGGAACAGGCATATCCTCCGTTAGGATGTGATATATTTGCTCATATTTTTCGAACTTATCCGCTTGGAGTGTTCGTTTTGCAAAAATCATGTTTTTAGAAATATGATAATCAGAAACAACCGGCTTATTCAGTGCTAAATATTTATTTCCAATATCCTCCAGTTGCTTAAATCGATTACATAGGAAAAACATTTCTGTTTGAAAACTCCACTCATCTATATCATCATAAAATTTACCTAAAAATGGATTTTCTTCAACAATTTCTTTTAATAAATGAAAATCAAAGTGATCAGATAACTTTTTCGCTAGTGATGTTTTACCAATACCAATTGGTCCTTCTATTGCGATAAATGGGACCCCTGCCATCCTAGTTCCCCCAATCAAAAAATGAATAACTGACATATCTTCTAATTTTAACATACTATTGAAAAGCCTTCTATACTAGATTGGAAAGTAATATATGGTATCCTAAGGGAAAGTATTTTGTATTTATTGGGTAGTTTTTGTATAATAATGTATGTTCCTATAAAAAGCCCTCGTAGCTCAGGGGATAGAGCATCGGTTTCCTAAACCGTGTGTCGCAGGTTCGAATCCTGCCGTGGGCATAATAAAAACCTTGTCGTAGCAAGGTTTTTTGTTTTGATTATAAGAAAAATGTTTTAGATTGGTTTCAGTGATTGTCTAAAGTGAAAGTTTGTTAAATTAACTGTGAAGAAGAGTCGAAATTTAACTTACTTACACATTCATGCATCACATTGCCTAGTTCAGTTTAGTAAAAGCCCAGTACATTAATTTTAATATTTGTCTATTGTTAGACCAATTACAGAAGCTCTAATTAAATCTATTTCTAAGAATCTCTCCAATTCACTTGGTGTCCCGCTTATTATTGCTCCACTTATGGGATATTCATTCTTAGAATTCTTGAAGTACTCCTGTTCCCAATACGGATTATCCTCAGAAACTGAAAAACCATAAGCGTCTTCTCCATACAGTACATGGAAATAATCCGCTTCACTATCATGTAATTCATTGAAATAATCGGCATTTGATTTATCTAGCCATAACCAATCAACATTCTTAGCTCCAATTGCTTTTCCTACTTCTTCCACCGTGATTGAATTTTTAAACGATAATGCAACCTCTACCAATGTATTTTCATCTAAGGTTGTAGCTATTTCTAGTTCCTGAGGTAAAACATGATACCCGATTTGAGGGTAATAGAAGTCAATCTTTCTTTCATTGTTTAAGTCATTATATCTTACAGTTCTTTCTTGATTACTTGTATAAACAACCTCGACTGTATGCGCATTGGTTTTTTTTGTTTTACCTATTGCAGGATACTCCTTTGTAACAATCTCCCAAGGAATCATACGGTCTCCTAATTTTTTATAATAGGTTATTTTTCCTTCTGCACTTAGAAAACCATAAGAAAAACTAGTATCAAAATCCACAATTCCAGCACCTTTATTTGGGCTAGCATGGATTTGTTCGGTTAAACTTGCAACCTCTTGATTTATTTTTTTATTAATAAGCATATTGCTGCCATACTGTATAATAAATAAAAACACAAAAATAGTTAGAATAGAAATAAGAATAAGTAGTAAGATTTGGTTTAATTTAGATTTTCTAACCGCCTTTTGAAATGCAGGGCCACTAACAAAATTCTTCATTTCATTTGGTTTTGATGGATGTTTCTTATTTTCCATAATATCCCCCCTCATATAATTCCATAAATTTTTTTCTTGCACGAAATAAATGGTTTTTTATCATAGTGTTACTAATGCCAAGTACTTCTGAGATTTCAGCATAGGATAAATTAGACTGATATTTTAATAGTAAAAGTTCAGCATGCAAAGGCTTCATTCTGAGTAATAATTTGTTGAATTCATCAATGCGTTCTTTTGCTAAGAGAATCATCTCTGGCATATTCGGGATTTCTTCTTCATTAATCTTTTCCTCAACGTTAAATATGTACTTTTTGTTCTTTCGACACTGATCATAATAATAATTAATCGAAACACGAATTAGCCAGTTTCGGACATTAGACGATTTAATAGAGTCAACGTATCGGAGGTATCTATATGCTGCCTCTTGAACGGCATCTTCTGCATCGGTGTGTGGAACTCCTTTACTCAACAAATATCGGTAGACCATATTCAATTCTTTATTAAGTTCCTCAAATAATATATTCTTAGGCATTGTCCTCCTCCTGTATATATTAAGACGTTTGAAATGGTAAAAAGTTTAAAAAGTATAATTTTACTCTTTCTATTTTCAATTTTAGTGTTTATAAACCGAGTATGCATTGCATTTCTGTAGAAGAATAGAGAATTCAATCTTTCCTCAAAACGACCTCAAATTCGGAGAGAAGTACTACTCTATTTTAATTTCAGGAAAATTTTCTTGTAGCTAGCTATTTTTTAGTAAACTCATAAGAGTCACTATTATATATAGTGAATTGAAATGGATGCATGAATAATACAGAAATTGTAATATGCCTCATTATCTGACATGACATAAGCCTCTGTAGCAATCTGCTAGAGAGGCTTTTTCTAGTATGAAAATAACTCTATTTCACACTAATTTATAAAAAATTCTATTAAATTAGTGATAACTACTTTTAAAAAGTCACAAAATGTTCTAAAATACTAAGTAACATTTCAAATATTTCATAATTTATTAAATGTAATCGGTTTCAAATTTCAAAAAGAGGTGATAGGATGGACATGCGACGTATACCGGCTAGAGAAGGAAACTACAATTTAAAGAACTATGATGAGATACGGGCAACTTTTAAATGGGAAGATGTTCATGAAAATTTTTCCTGGAATGAAACAGGTAAAGTAAATATTGCTTATGAGGCAATTGATAAGCATGCAGAAAACCCGGCGAAAAAAGATAAAGTTGCTCTTCTTTACTCAGCACCAGGAAGAGAAGAATCCTTAACCTTTGAGCAAATTAGTAAAGAAAGTAACAGGTTTGCTAATGTGTTAAAGAAATACGGTGTGAAAAAGCAAGATCGAATATTCTTGTTTATGCCGAGGAGTCCAGAATTTTATGTGAGTTTATTCGGTATCCTAAAGACTGGCGCTATTGCTGGACCTTTATTTGAGGCATTTATGGAACAAGCTGTTCGTGATCGAATTCAGGATAGTGAAGCAAGTGTGCTTGTGACGACTCCTGATCTATTAGAACGTGTACCACAGGAGGAATTACCTTCTTTAGAAAAAATAATATTAGTTGGCAATCGAAGTGAAGAGTCAGATAAGTATATTGACTATTATAATGAAATGGAATCTGCTAGTGAAAACTTCGATATAGAATGGGTAGATTTAGAGGATGGGATGGTACTCCACTATACATCTGGTTCCACTGGGAAACCAAAAGGCGTATTACATGTCCATAATGCCATGATTCAACATTATGCGACAGGTGAGTGGGTACTAGACCTTAAAGAGAATGATGTTTATTGGTGTACTGCGGATCCTGGTTGGGTAACGGGAACAAGCTATGGTGTCTTTGCACCTTGGCTGCATGGTGTTACAAACGTAATCCGTGGGGGACGTTTTACACCGGAAGATTGGTATGGAACGCTAGCAAAGAATAAAGTAACAGTTTGGTATACAGCTCCAACTGCATTACGTATGTTAGTTAGTGCAGGAGAAAAATTGGTTAAAACATATGACCTTTCATCATTACGCCATTTAATGAGTGTCGGTGAGCCGCTTAACCCAGAGGTTGTGACATGGGGACTAAAAGCATTTAAGCTTCGTATTCATGACACTTGGTGGATGACGGAAACAGGATCACAATTAATCGTGAACCTACCAACAGAGGAAATCCGTCCGGGATCCATGGGTAAACCAATTCCTGGTATCGAAGCATCTATTGTTGATAATGAAGGAAATGAAATTCCACCAAATCAAATGGGGAATCTCGCGATAAAAGCAGGATGGCCATCTATGATGCGTGCCATTTGGAATAACCCTAGTAAATATGAAAGTTATTTTATTAACGGCTGGTATGTATCTGGTGATAGTGCATACCGCGATGAAGATGGATATTTCTGGTTCCAAGGTCGTCTAGATGATGTAATTAATACATCGGGTGAACGAGTAGGACCATTTGAAGTGGAAAGTAAATTAATTGAACACCCAGCTGTAGCAGAAGCAGGTGTTATCGGAAAGCCACATCCAGAGCGTGGCGAAATTATTAAAGCATTTATCACACTAAATCCAGGATACACGGAATCAGCAGAATTACTCGAGGATATCCGTATATTTGTAAAAACAGAATTAGCTGCACATGCAGCACCACGTGAAATTGAGGTGCGTGATTCCATCCCAAAAACACGAAGCGGAAAAATTATGCGTCGCTTATTAAAATCTTGGGAGTTGGGCCTTCCAACCGGTGATACTTCAACTTTAGAAGCATAATAAAATCCTCCAGCGTTTTTTGCTGGAGGATTATTAAATTTTTGTCCCTTAACCTGACCTCTTCACAATATTAAAATTATCCTGCAACAATAACCAATTCTGCGGAAATGCTAATCCTAACTTCCAATAACTAATTCCAAGTAGCCCAAGTTCCTTTATTAAATCAAATTTTGCTTGTATGGAGCGTGCATCTTCAAACCAAACTTCATGTTGTTTACCTTCTGCATCCGTGTAACGGAAAAATGGTGCCTGTGCTGTTGTATCATACTGAATCGGAACATTATGTTCACGAGCGATTGCAATGGCTTGTTGCGGGCTTACGGCACGAGCATACTCTCCACCTGGAACATACGGTAATGTCCAGTCATACCCATATAAATTTTGACCTAATAAAATTTTATTAGCAGGCATTTCAGTAAGCGCATATTCAACAACCCGACGGACCTGATCAATTGGTGAGACAGCCATCGCCGGACCACCACTATATCCCCACTCATACGTCATCAGTACAACCATGTCATCCACTGCACCATGTGCACCATAATCATGTGCTTCATACCATTCCCCTTCTTGGGTTGCGCTAACCTTAGGTGCAAGTGCACTAGACATTAACAGCCCTTGTGCAGATAACCTATCCTTAGCTTTACGTAAAAAAGAACTATAAGCATCTCGATCCTCTGGTGGTAAAAATTCAAAATCAAAATGGACATCGGTGAACCCAACTTGTTGAGCGGTATTAACAATGTTATCCAGTAGCCTATTCTGTACTTCTTGTACGGTAACAACAATATGCCCTAACTCTGCACTAAAGGCTCCTTCTTCCAGTGTGGTCACAACCATCATTAAATTAGCATTGTTGGCATCTGCTATTTCCTTGAAATTATTTAGTGGTGGGGCAGCCAAGCTTCCATCACGATTTACTTGGTAACTAAAAGGTGCAAGGTAAGTTAAATATGGAGCATTTTTACGTGCGGCATTTTCTAAAGCTTGAGAAACGGTACCTCCGATAGGTTCAATGTAAGCATTAGAAACGATATCCCGTTTTTGACCTGGTGGAATATATAACCGTAACCCTACATTGAGGGGACTATTGACAGGAATATTATTAATCCTTGCAAGCTCTTGAAAAGATAGGCCAAATTGGGCTGCAATAGAAAATAAGCTATCGCCCGGTTGAACAAAGTAAAAGCGCCCAACGATTGGAATTACTAATGCTTGCCCGACAACAAGCTGATTTGGGGCATCTAATTCATTTGCATTTATTACGGCATCCACGGTTGTACCATATGTTCCAGCAATAGAAAATATAGAATCACCTTGTGCGACTACATGAATTTGCATTTTCTCCCTCCTTAAAAATCAGATTCAAGTCGAAACTTGAACGAATGTCTCTATATACAAATTTATGAAGGGAGCATGTACCTTATGTCTCTTTTAAATAGGAGTGATTTTCGCTTTCATTACGGATTCCATTAAATAAAGTGCGTAATCATTCCCATTCTTTTCTTCTGATGCCATACAATTTTTTGGAATGTGCATCGTAAATTTGTGCATATATGCATCTTTCGCAGTAAATAGCACACATATATCCCCAGCAATACCAGCTAATATAAGTTGTGTTTTCTCTAATTCATCTAAGAGTGATTTGAGTGGGGTTTGAAAAAAAGCAGAATGCTGTGGTTTAATGAAAAAGTAATCATTTGCTTTTGGCTTTATTTGTTGAATAATATGTCCATTTGCTTCATTCATACAGTGCTCTACAATGGATTTGGCATCTGATGTCCATAAGCCATAATGATCATTAACATAAATAATCGGAAGTTTAAGTTTTTCGGCAAGATGGCGTAGTTTAATTAGATTTGGTAGGATTTCCTCTGTGTGAGAAAGTAGTTTATCACCTCCATCAAATTGAAAATCATTGATTACATCTATAAATATAATGGCAGTATCAGCATAATGATTTTCCAAATGATGTACACCTCCTAGACACTATGGGTTAGTAGTATTGATAAAATAAAAATAGATTATGCAAGAGAGTTGTGATGTAGTGACGGATGAGCAATATATGAGATTAGCAATTGAGCAGGCAGAATTAGCTTTGGAAAAGAATGAAGTACCCATTGGTGCGATTATAGTTTATCAAGATGAAGTCATCGCTAGTGGTTTTAATGTGCGGGAGCTATCACAAGAAACATTATCCCATGCTGAACTAATTGCTATTCAACAAGCCAATAAAAAAATTGGTAGTTGGCGTTTAGAGGATTGTACCTTATTTGTAACACTAGAACCATGTCCAATGTGTGCTGGTGCCATTGTACAATCCAGAATAAAGCGAGTTGTCTACGGGGCCGGGGACCCGAAAGCAGGTTGTGCAGGAACACTGATGAACCTACTTAATGATAAGCGGTTTAATCACCAGGTAGAGGTTGCTTCAGGCGTAATGGAGAAAGAATGTAGTCAGCTTCTGACCAACTTTTTTAAAGCCTTGCGGGAAAAGAAAAAACACTAGTTTCCAGATATTATCTACTGACTCTCCATTGATTTTTTCTCTGTCAAGCTCCAGGTGCCAGCGACTAGCGAGACTTCCCTCACCTCCGTACGATAAGTCAACATCGACTCCTTTCAGTCGTCGTGTTTCCTTTATCTCCTATGGCTCAGTCCAGTCCGTAGGTCGCTGAACGGCACCTTGCGCTCTCCTACATAAGATGTTATAATGGATATTACCGTGCTAGGCGGGGAGGTAGCGGTGCCCTGTACTCGCAATCCGCTGTAGCGAGGCTGAATTCCCATCACGAGGTGGATGGCCGTATGGTCTGCCTCAAGGGATTGGTGTTGACGTTTAGGTCCTGCGCAACAGAGACCCACGAACCCTGTCAGGTCCGGAAGGAAGCAGCAGTAAGTGGTTATCTCTGTGTGCCGCAGGGTCACCTAAACCGAGCCATGAACTTGAGTAACGCATGGGGTCATTTCATCGACGGTGGGTGCACGGCATACATACTCAAATGTAAAAAGCCTCTTGTTTTATACAAGAGGCTTTGTCGTATCTTTATGATCCTCTAACAATATCCCACTAATTAATAAAGCATATTCCGGATTTCTTTTTCATTATCATTCACATTCGAACGTAAAATCGGTATAATTAGATAGAAATCAATGAGGGGAATCGATTATGAGCTATCAAGCATTGTATCGTACATGGCGTCCGAGAACTTTTGAGGATGTTGTAGGTCAAGGTCATATAACACGAACACTACAAAATGCAATTGTTCAGGAAAAATTTTCGCATGCTTATTTGTTTACTGGTCCCCGTGGAACTGGTAAAACAAGTGCTGCCAAAATTTTTGCTCAAACAATCAACTGTGAACATGCTCCAGTCAAAGAACCATGTAATGAGTGTGCTGCATGTCAAGGCATTCGCGACGGCTCCATTTCAGATGTCATCGAAATCGATGCTGCATCCAATACTAGTGTTGATGATATTCGTGAAATTCGCGAAAATGTTAAATATGCTTCTAGTGCCGTTCCATATAAGGTCTACATTATTGATGAGGTCCATATGATTTCAGTAAATGCATTTAACGCATTATTGAAAACATTAGAAGAGCCGCCAAAGCATGTAGTATTTATCCTAGCAACGACAGAACCGCATAAAATACCATTAACGATTATTTCTCGTTGTCAACGTTTCGACTTTAAACCCATCCCAAATCAAGCAATAGTGGAACGTATGCAAACAATTGTTGAAGCAGAAAGTGTTTCGGTAGAGAAGGAAGCATTTGATGCGGTAGCATTAGCTGCAGAAGGTGGAATGCGTGATGCTCTTAGTATTCTGGATCAAGCCATTTCCTATAGTGAAACAAGTGTTGAATTAGAGGATGTTCTTGCTGTAACCGGTGGAGTTTCTCAAAAGATTCTAACTGATATCGTGGCATCCATGCACCAGAAGGATGTTCAATCAGCATTAAAAATGCTCGATCAACTGATTCAAAACGGAAAAGATCCAGCACGATTTGTCTATGATATCATTTATTTCTTACGAGATTTATTGCTGTATAAAAGCGCACCATCCTTAGAAGGGATTTTAGAGAGGGCAATTATTGATGATGCTTTTCAGCAACTTGCATCAAATGTCCCGGAAACATGGATACAACATGCAATTATGCAATTGAATCAATGTCAGCAAGAAATGAAATGGTCTAATAATCCAAAGGTATTTATTGAAATTGCCATTATTACAATTTCAAATCGTTATGAAGATACGCCTCAAACATCGGATTCCGTATCTTCAGAAGCAGTCATGCAATTAACGCAAAAATTAGCACACCTTGAAAAAGAGATTGCTACTTTAAAACAGACACCTTCTGGGGGCGTGCAAGCACCACAGCCTGAAAAGAAAAGACAAACAGCTACGAAATCTAAAAATAGTTATAAAATTCCTTTTGAGCGAATCCGTAATGTGCTAAAAGAGGCAGAGAAGCAAGCCCTGAAGGAAGTACAATCACAGTGGGCTAATTTTCTTAGCAAGCTTAAATCAACAAGTGCTCCAGCACATGCAACCATTCAAGATGCAAAACCAGCTGCAGCATCTGATTCATCACTTGTAGTAGCATTTAAATATGAGATTCATTGTTCACTTTTTATGGATAATCGCGAATTAGTAGAATCTATCTTAACAAGTATTCTAAATAAACCATTAACCATTATTCCAATTCCAAGCCAGGATTGGCAAGAACTTCGAAATGAATATGTGAAAAGTCAAGAGCCATCTAATGCAGGGGAAGAAGCTAGTGGAGATCCTGTAGTGGAAGAAGCAAGGAAGCTTTTTGGAGATGACTTGATTGAAATACATGACTAATATTACTTAACTTTAAAGGAGGCGTTTTCCATGAAAGGTATGGGAAATATGGGCAATATGATGAAGCAAATGCAAAAAATGCAAAAGAAAATGATGCAAGCACAAGATGAATTATATGAAATGGTATTTGAAGCATCTGCTGGCGGTGGAATGGTAACTGTTAAAGCAAATGGTAAAAAGGAAATTCTTGATGTGGATATTAAAGAGGAAGTTGTCGATCCAGATGACATCGATATGCTTCAGGATTTAATTCTTGCAGCAACAAATGATGTATTAAAGCAAGTTGATGATAAAACGAATGAAACAATGGGTCAATTTACAAAAGGATTAAACATGCCAGGAATGTTCTAATCTGTCTAGCTCCAGGCGCCTTACGCTTTTCTAAGGGGGAAACACCATGTATTATCCAGAACCGATTTCAAAGCTGATTGATAGCTTTACAAAATTGCCAGGTATTGGGCCGAAGACGGCTGTTCGTCTGGCTTTTTTTGTGTTAAATATGAAAGATGATGATGTACTTGAATTTGCTAATTCACTGGTCAATGCCAAACGTGAATTAACACATTGCTCTGTTTGCGGTCATATAACAGACCAGGATCCATGTGCAATTTGTTCTGATTCAACAAGAGACAATTCAGTGATTTGTGTCGTTCAAGATCCGAAAGATGTTATTGCCATGGAGAAAATGAAGGAGTTCCATGGTAAATACCATGTACTCCACGGTGCAATTTCACCAATGGATGGAATTGGTCCTGAGGACATAAATGTTCCAGATTTGTTAAATCGTTTAAAGGACGAAGAAGTGAATGAAATTATCCTAGCAACAAACCCTAATATTGAGGGAGAAGCAACTGCGATGTATATTTCGCGTTTAGTAAAGCCTTCTGGAATCCGTACAACACGTATTGCACATGGTTTACCAGTTGGTGGCGATTTAGAATATGCAGATGAGGTTACATTATCAAAAGCGTTAGAGGGTAGGAGAGAACTGTAGAGGATTTTCAAAAAGTCCGGTGAAAATGACACTTCGCATTTCTTCGTTGGCTTGCTTTTCCGGTCCTCACGCATCTATTGCATACGTTCCGGTCTTCAAAGCTACGCCGCCTCGAACTGCTCGGTCCTTTTCATCCTCCTTTTTGAACACATACTGTAAAGTCGGGTGACTAAAGTGGGAAGAAAGAAAAGAAAGCAAAAGCGAGAGGTTGATGAGCTTTTACTTGATGCTATCTTCTCCATCGAACACGAGTGGAAACAGATTAGGTCCATCGTCGAAAAATCCATTGAGCCAACATTCGAGGGGAAAAGCACAGAGAAAATTGCTCAGTCTAAGTATTTATTTTTATTAAGGGAAGCAAGGCGCCGTAAAATCAGTGCAATTAGGTATAGTAAATAAGACGGAAACACCTACATTATTTTTGTAGGTGTTTTTGTTTTTAGTTCTTTTTTCTCGCCCCAAGTCATATTTACATATATAAGGGACAAGTTAAAAGGAGTTGATTTTCAGATGGAGCCTACAGTCATTATTTCTATCATGGTGGCAGTTATTGTCTTATTACTAATTGTCGGAACTTCATTTAAACCAATGCGTTTTCTCGTGAATGGGACGGTGAAATTAGGAATTGGAATTTTGTTTTTATTCTTTTTTAATGTAATTGGTGGATCATTTGGCTTGCATATTCCAATCAATATTTTTACTGCTGTTGTATCTGGATTTTTAGGATTATTTGGCGTCGCAAGTCTTGCTGCTATTCATCTAATTATTCTTCCTTAAAAGTTTTCAAAGATTTGAAGTATAGCTTCCGTTAAAGTTGGACAAACTAATTACTAGTTTTAACGGAGGTGGGGAAAATGGAAGAAAGAATCGTAGAATTAGAGTGTTGTGGGATTTGTGAGGAAAGAAAGCACCGCGGAATTCATCTATACAATATGTTTATTTGCACAGAATGCGAGTACAATATGATTCATACAGAGCCTCGCGAGGAAAAATATAATTATTATCTAGAAAAATTAAAAAATATTAATCAACCTACTCTATTTTCATAGATTTATCGTAATGGCCTTTGCATTATTTTTTTGCAAAGGCCTTTTTTGTTGTTATGATACTTTTAGACTGTTTTCGTATTGTTGCTATTTTATTTAAGGAGACTGCATGGTAGCATTTTGGACTGAGCAACATACCCGCTACGGAAATGTTGAGTGAAATAAATTAAATGCACTCAAAACCAATACAAAAATCATTTGCTACCTTAAATTTAGAAAGCATAAACTAGCGCAGGCAGAATACTGAGACTCCTACGGAAATAGCACGTGTCCGAAGACCCCGCAGAGGCGAACTTTCCTCGAGGAGGCTGAGGCCGGGCCCGTGGAAAGCGGAGTATTCTGCCGGAGCGGTATAGTTCCACTATAAACATTAACCATGTGTTAATAACACTAGATACCGCGCAGTTCCCATCTACTATCCGTTAGATTAAACTAAAAGGAAAATACAATCTTTTAGAGAACAAACCTATTTATTAGCTTTGGAGAGGAAATTAATCATGGATCACTATAAAATGCCGTTATTAAAACGGATTATCAATTTTACTAAAGAAAATCCTATTTCATTTCATGTTCCTGGACATAAGAATGGTGCTGTCTTTTTAGAAGCAGCAAAACCATATTTTGAATCTATCTTACCTATTGATGTAACGGAATTAACTAGTTTGGATGATTTACATGCACCACATGAGGCAATAATGGAAGCACAGGATTTAGCTGCAGATTTTTTTGGTGCAGAGCATACGTTTTTTTTGGTTGGTGGTAGTACATCGGGAAACTTAGCCATGATTTTATCGGTTTGTACTCCTGGGGATACCATTATAGTTCAGCGAAATAGTCATAAATCGATAATGAATGGGTTGGAATTAAGTGGCGCTAAGCCAATTTTTATTAGTCCAGCGTTTGATGAATCTGTTCATCATTATACGGCACCAAACTATCAAACAGTAGAACAAGCAATTGTAAGTCATCCAGATGCAAAAGCATTAGTATTAACTTATCCGGATTATTTTGGAAAAACCTATGATATTCAAAAGATAATTGCTTTAGCACATCAATATAATATTCCCGTGTTAGTGGATGAAGCACATGGCGTTCATTTTTCTATTGGTGATCCATTTCCAAAGTCTGCATTAACATTAGGAGCTGATATTGTTGTGCAATCAGCACATAAGATGGCTCCAGCGATGACAATGGCATCCTTTTTACATGTGAACTCAACTATAATTTCTAAAGATAGCGTTGCTCATTATTTACAAATACTCCAGTCGAGTAGCCCATCCTATCCATTAATGGCATCATTAGATATCGCAAGGTCCTATTTAGCAACACTTTCCAAAGAAGATGTAGACGCAATCTTAGATAGCGCAAATAGATTAAGCAATGTACTTGAGCAGGGACAACATTGGCAGGTCATCCCTACCAATGATCCATTAAAAATAACAATACAGGTAAAGAGTGGGTTATCCGGATTTGAACTAGCGGATTTTTTTGAGATGCATCATGTGTATCCAGAACTAGCAACTGATAAGCAAGTTTTATTCATTCATGGATTAACAGTTTTTCAGGAGTCAAAGCGAATTGAAAATATCGTGAAAAGCTTCAACGAAGAATATAAATATCTTACAAATCATGCTACAATAGAGGTAAGCAACTTATTTAAAGAGCCTATGACAGAATTGGCACTGAGCTATCATGAAATGTTCCAACTCCCAAGAAAAAGGGTGCAACTTAAGGAAGCAATAGGCTATGTTGCTGCAGAAGCGGTTATCCCTTACCCACCAGGAGTTCCTGTTATATTAAAAGGGGAACGTGTAACAGAAGAACAGATTAAGCTGATTCAGCATTTAATAAAGCAAGGAGCAACAATTCAACACCAGGGTATGGAACAAGGCATCCAGGTTTTTGATTAAAGGAGAAGGATTAAGTGAGTGGTTATTTTATAACGTTTGAAGGTGGGGAAGGAGCAGGTAAAACTTCTATCTTACATTCTTTAGTAAATAAATTAAGTGATATTGGGTATGACGTAGTAATGACACGGGAACCCGGTGGCATTGATATAGCAGAGAAAATACGCAATATCATCCTAAATCCATTACATACTGCAATGGATGGGAGAACTGAAGCACTTTTATATGCCGCAGCGAGAAGACAACATTTAGTTGAAAAGGTTTTACCGGCATTAAAGCAGGGAAAAATTGTATTATGTGATCGTTTTATTGATAGTAGTTTAGCCTATCAAGGGTATGCAAGGGATTTAGGGATTGATGAAGTATTTAGTATAAATCAATTTGCAATCCATAATGCAATGCCAGATTTAACGTTGTTTTTCGACATTGAGCCTAGAAAAGGTTTAGAGCGAATTGCTGTAAACAAGGATCGTGAGCGAAATCGCCTGGATTTGGAAAATATTGAGTTTCATGAAAAGGTATATGAGGCATATCACTTACTAGTCGAGCGTTTTCCAGAACGAATCCATGTTATTAATGCAGATCAAACATTTGAGAAAGTGGAAGAAGACAGCCTATCATTAATAACCCAATTTCTAAATACAATAGAGTAAAGGGGGTTAGTGTATGAAACTAGTCATGGCAGTTATTCAGGATAAAGACTCTAATCGATTAACCGATGCACTTGGAAAGAATAACTATCAGTCTACAAAGCTTGCAACAACAGGTGGATTTTTAAAAGAGGGAAATACCACATTAATCATTGGTTGTGAAGATGAGTATGTAGATGAAGTACTGCAAATCATTAAAGAAAACTGCTCTCAGCGTGAACAAATGGTAGCACCAATCTCACCTATGGGTGGAAATGCAGATTCCTATATTCCAAGGCCTGTGAAGGTTGAGGTAGGCGGAGCAACTGTTTTTGTACTACCAATCGAATCATTTTTTCAATTTTAATGACATCATGGAAAGGGGGCTGAGCTCGTGAAAATCAGTCAAGAAATGTTAAAACAGGTGGATACATCACAAAAGAATATTCGTACTAGAGAATCCAATCATCCAACATTCGGTAATTTAGTTCAGTCCCAAACCAAAAAAATGCAGCATGCAGAGTTACAGAGATTAATGCAAGATATTACCTTTCAAGGAGATCGTCTAGCACGATACAGGTCATTCAAAGATTTAGTGAAATTCAAACGACTAATTAAGCGGTTTTTAGAAGAAGCTGTTTCAAACGGGATGGACTTACAAAAGTCTCTTAGTTTTAGTTATACCGGTAGTAGTAGAAACTTAACACTAGTTAAGCAAATCGATGAAAAACTTATGGAATTAACAGAAGAAATTATGAGTCAAGAAAAGAAGACAGTAGACTTATTAGGACTCATTGGTGAGATCAAGGGTCTATTGATTAATTTATATACGTAAATGGACAAGCACTAAAATAGGTAGGGATTAGGATGAAAACGTGGTCTGAAGTAGCTGAAGTACAACCAATGGTTAGTAAAATTATTACCAATAGTATTATGAAGGACCGCATTTCACATGCTTATTTAATTCAAGGTGCACGTGGAACCGGAAAGGAAGCAATTGCTGTATTAATTGCTAAGGTCTTGTTTTGTGAGAATCTGGATGGAGTTAATCCATGTTTGACTTGCAATGCATGTAAGCGAATTGATTCGCATAATCACCCTGATGTCCATTGGATTGAGCCGGATGGCCAATCTATTAAAATTGAACAGATTAGAAATTTACAAAAGGAATTTACCTATTCTGGTCTTGAATCAGATCAGAAAGTTTATATGATAAAAGGCGCTGAAACATTAACGGCGAATGCGGCTAATCGGATTCTAAAGTTTTTGGAGGAGCCAAGCCAAAAAACTACCGCTATTATGCTGACCGAGAATAGCCAATCAATTTTACCAACCATCCGTTCTCGATGTCAGAATATCGATTTACAGCCATTAAATGCCCGTAGGTTCCAGGAGAAGTTAATAGAATCAGGATTAAATGAAGCAAGTGCAAAACTAATGAGTGCACTTACTAATAATCTTGATGAAGCCATGGAATGGAGCCAAGACGAGTGGTTTGCCGAAGCAAGAAAATTAGTGGTACAATTAATAGAAACATTTACAGATAATTCAAATGATGTATATTTATTTATACATAATCATTGGTTACAACATTTTAAAGAGAGAATCAAAATCGAACAAGGTATCGATTTATTGCTTTTAGCTTTTAAAGATATATTATATTCCCATCTTGGTAATGAAGAATCACTAGTGTTCTTTCAACAAGATGAGCGACTAGAGCGTCTCAGTATGTATTTTTCACAAGAAAAACTGATTTCTATTTTACATGGATTACTAGACGCAAAAAGAAAATTGAAGCAAAATGTCCATCCGACACTTGTGATGGAACAGGTTACACTTCAAATTGAGAGGTGAAATATGATAGGGGTAATTGGTGTTCGCTTTAAAAAAGCGGGTAAGATATATTATTTTGATCCAGCTGGGCAAGATATAGAGTTAGATAGTTATGTTATTGTAGAAACTGTCCGAGGAATAGAATTTGGTAAGGTTGTTATTGCCAACAAGCAGGTAGATGAAGAAGATGTTGTTCTTCCGTTG
Source organism: Paucisalibacillus algeriensis (assembly GCF_000577245.1). GTDB lineage: Bacteria > Bacillota > Bacilli > Bacillales > Amphibacillaceae > Ornithinibacillus. Next base: position 51,518 of record NZ_CBYO010000020.1, on the reverse strand, counting down.
AAAAAAGTTATCCGAACAGCATCTGATAAAGATAAAATAACTGTTATGGAAAACAAGGAATATGCGGATAAGGCATTTGTTGCATGCTCTGATAAGATTGAGGAACATCAATTAGATATGAATCTAGTGGATGTGGAATATACATTTGACCGAAATAAAATTATCTTCTATTTTACAGCAGATGGTCGTGTGGATTTCCGTGAACTTGTAAAAGATTTGGCTGCGATGTTTAAAACACGAATTGAACTAAGACAAATTGGAGTTCGTGACGAAGCAAAAATGCTAGGTGGAATAGGACCTTGTGGCAGAATGCTTTGTTGTTCTACATTTTTGGGTGACTTTGAGCCTGTATCCATTAAAATGGCAAAGGATCAAAATTTATCACTTAATCCGGCTAAAATATCCGGTTTATGTGGAAGATTAATGTGTTGTTTAAAATATGAAAATGATGAATATGAAGAAGCAAAACGTGAACTACCAGATTTAGGAGAGCATGTTAAAACTCCTCATGGAGAAGGACATGTCGTTGGTCTTAATATTCTTGATCGTGTTATTCAAATTGAAGTCCCAGAAAAAGAACGTGTTATTGAATATACCTTGGATGAACTCATCGAAGAAGGAATTGTGACAGCTCAGCGCCAAGAATAATGGAGTGAGTCGAAATTGCAAAAGAGAAAAATATTTGACCAAGTATCAGATATGGAAAAACAAATTGGTGAATTATATGAACAGCTTGGTGACTTAAAAGGAAGGCTAAGTGACTTGCTAGAAGAAAATCATCGCCTTGAAATGGAAAACCATCATTTAAGAAATCGTTTAGACGGATTTGATACCGATCAAGATAGTAATGGTGATAGCATCGAAATAACGAAAATTCCAAGTGAGGGCTACGATAATCTAGCTAGATTGTATGAAGAGGGATTCCATATTTGTAATTTGGAATTTGGCAGTCCAAGAAGAAACGAAGATTGTATGTTTTGTTTAGATTTTCTTAGCAAAACTAAATAACGTATAATGTAGCTGTCTGGATTTGTTCAGACAGCTTTTCTTTTTAACTATTACCAAACTCGAAGCATGGGCTTAAAACGTGGTGGGGATGTGCCTAAGATTGTGTAGCATATGCCCGAACTCGATGAAGATGCGCCCTTGAGTCTGGAGCAAATGTCCGAACGTGAAAAGGATACAGCCTAGGTCGAGGATCATGTACCCGAATGTGACGAGGACACCCCCCGAGCTCGAGGAGCATCGACCCAAACCTGAGAAGGATGCACCCAATATAGAAAAGGATATAATTATTTTACATACTAGAAAGGAATTATACATATGGTTCAATTATATGATGATGAGAGGCTTGACTACTTGACTGCAGATGAAGGTATGCAAATCATTCAAAGTCCTACTGCATTTTCTTTTTCTCTAGATGCAGTATTATTAGCTAATTTTGCGTCTATACCGATTAAGAGAGGTACTATTTTAGATTTATGTAGTGGTAATGGGGCTATTCCGCTTCTGTTATCAAGGAAAACGAGTGCTAATATCGTTGGCGTAGAGCTACAGGAACGTATTATTGATATGGCTAAACGTAGTGTGGAGCATAATCATTTAACAGATCAAATTCACATGCTACAAGGTGATATTCGGAATTTAAAAGGGGAGTTAAGTCAATCAAGCTTTGATGTGGTCACTTGTAATCCTCCATATTTTAAAACACCTTCAAGTACGGAACATAATCAAAATGAATTTTTAACCATTGCAAGACATGAAGTCTACTGTACATTAGAGGATGCGGTTAAAGCGTGCAAATTACATGTTAAACCTGGTGGGAAAGTGGCGATGGTTCACCGTCCTGGAAGACTAGTTGATATAGTAGCAACATTTCGCAGCTTTAGACTAGAACCAAAGCGCTTACGTCTTGTTTATCCGAAAAAGGGCAGAGAAGCAAATATGTTGTTAGTAGAAGGAATTCGGGATGGAAAGGCGGATTTACATATCTTGCCACCGTTATATATTTATAATGAGGATGGCACCTACACAGATGAAGCAAAGGAGATTATTTATGACTGATCAAGAACATACCGTATATATTCTAAAATGTAGCGATGGCTCATTATATACAGGTTATACGAATGACCTTGAAAATCGTTTGAAAATGCATGAATCAGGAAAAGGTGCGAAATATACACGTGGTCGTGGACCTTTTCAGGTAATGTTTGTGGAAAAGTTCCCGACAAAGGAAGCAGCAATGAAGCGGGAATATGAGATTAAACAATTATCTCGTAAAGGTAAGTTTGAATTGATAAGAGATAAGTTGAAAGAGGTCATGAGATATGATAGTTCAAAAGAGCTTTGAGAATCGTGATGAAGGTGCATTGTATATTGTTCCAACACCAATTGGTAATTTAGAGGATATTACATATCGTGCACTTTCTATTCTAAAGTCTGTATCGGTTATAGCCGCAGAAGATACCCGAAATACCATAAAACTACTTAATCACTTTGAAATCTCTACACCCCTTATTAGTTACCATGAACATAATAAACTTGGGCGTGAAGACCAACTACTCGAGAAACTTCAAAATGGGGAATCTATTGCTTTAGTAAGTGATGCTGGCATGCCTGCTATTTCTGACCCAGGTTACGAGATTGTTAAAGCAGCAATAGAAAAGAATCTCTCCGTCATTGTTTTACCTGGTGCCAATGCCGCCCTTTGTGCATTAGTTGGGTCGGGATTACCAAATAAGGAGTTTTTATTTTACGGCTTTTTACCACGGAAGCAGAAGGAAAAAGAGGAAGAACTAGAAAGACTAGGAAGATACAAAGCAACACTTCTTTTTTATGAGTCACCATACCGGGTAAAAGACACATTAAAAGCAATTCAAAAGCAACTTGGGAACAGAAACATAGCCATTGCGCGTGAATTAACAAAGCGGTTTGAAGAATATGTTCGTGGTACAACAGGAGAATTAATCGAATGGGTAAGTCAACATGAACCGAGAGGTGAATTTTGCATTGTGGTGGAAGGTAATTCGGTAGAGTTGATAGAGGAATTGGAGATTTGGTGGAGTAATCTAGAAATTCCTAAACATGTTGACCATTACATCAATGAAAAAGGTTTATCAAGTAAGGATGCCATAAAACAAGTAGCGAAAGACAGGGACATTCCAAAAAGAGAAGTATATCAAGCTTACCATATTGAGTAATGTAAATTAAAATCAACTTTCGTACATAATTAACATACAAAACTTGCACATTAACGGACCTATAATCTCACTAAGCAGTTATTTGCGAATAACAACATCCGTACCAATAGGAACTCTAGACGATAAATCCAGAACATCATGGTTAAACATCCTAATACATCCAAGAGACACATCCTTACCTATTGAAGAGGGGTCATTGGTTCCATGAATACCGTAATGAGGTTTTGATAAACCCATCCAAAATGCTCCATAAGGCCCTCCAGGATTAGGTTGTTTATTGATGATCTTATAACTGCCAAAAGGTGTCGGTGTTACCATCTTTCCAACTGCTATTGGGTAAGTCTTAATAAGTTCACTTCCATCGAAAAGTTTTAATTGATGTCGTGATGTAGAAACGTTAATCCATTTCACCATAATAATCCACTCCATTTTTTAATATCGTATGTGGAATATCAGGCGATTGTTCATTAACAGTTAAGATCTGAGCGAGTAAGTATGACAATAATAAAAAAATTAGTAAAAACACATGTCTCTTTTTAGAAAAGTATAAACATGACCATACCTAGATAGAAAAAAGAAAACATTCGCAAATGATGAGCGAATGTTTTCTTTTTCTAATGATTTATAGGAAAAATTTCTTGTAATATAGAATTGATTTGTGTTTCCTACTAAGGGTTAGGGGCATTTCAGAATCGCTCCCAACAGCTTATTACAACTGTATCATCACAGGTATACTACTTAATTAAAACGAGATTGGATTTCATTAATTAATTGTTTCGCTCCCTCAGGACTTAAAACAATTTTCCCATTTGCCAATGAAATATTTTCGTCAGAAGACTCCCCAGTAATCTGACAAGCCATATTAGGCTGATACTTTTTCAATACGACTTTATCATTATCTACATAAATTTCTAAAGGGTCCTTAATGTTAATGTCTAGTGTTCTACGAAGCTCAATCGGAATAACGACCCTTCCCAATTCATCTACCTTTCTTACAATACCAGTAGATTTCATATGTTTCCCCTCCTCCTAAATTTCATTTTTCGTCACTTTTCGACATATTTCTTTTGCTATATTAGCAAACCTTTCCCCTACTGTCAATTCTGTTGATGAAATACAATAAATAATAGGAAAATTTTATGAATTAGCAGTATTTCTCTCTTCATCTACCCAGTTTTGAACCAAAATAAACCAAAAAACTGTTAAAAATTAAATATATATTCCAATATAGTGATTAAAAGTAAAATATATCCAAACAGCAAGGTGTCTAAAATAAGTGCTAATCGCTAATAATTCAAGATAGAAGAGACATTGCTAATAAGAAAAAATGGAAATCTACGGTGAAAATCGATACAATAGAAGAATCATAAAAGGATTCGAGGAGGCATTCTGATGAGTGAACAAAAGACATTTTACATAACAACTCCAATCTATTACCCAAGTGGTAAATTACATATTGGACATGCTTATTCTACAGTAGCAGGGGATGCAATTTCCCGTTATAAGCGGATGCGTGGCTATGATGTGCGATACTTAACTGGTACGGATGAACATGGCCAAAAGATACAACGTAAGGCAGAAGAAAAAGGAGTTTCTCCGCAAGAATATGTGGATGAGATTGTTAGTGGGATTCAGGACCTTTGGAAAAAACTGGAGATAACCAATGATGATTTTATCCGTACAACGGAGGAGCGTCATAAAAAGATTGTTGCTAAGATATTTGACCAATTAGTTAAACAAGGTGATATCTATTTAGATCAATATGAAGGTTGGTACTGTACGTCTGATGAATCCTTCTTTACCGAGCGCCAGTTAGTTGATGGTCATTGTCCAGACTGTGGTGGAAAGGTTGAAATGGTTAAAGAAGAATCATATTTCTTTAAGATGAGTAAATATGTGGACCGCCTTGTACAATATTATGATGAACACCCAGAGTTTATACAACCAGAAAGCCGTAAAAATGAAATGCTAAATAACTTCATTAAGCCGGGACTCGAAGATTTAGCTGTTTCCAGAACGACATTTGACTGGGGCGTTAAAGTTCCAGGTGATCCAAAACATGTTATCTATGTATGGATTGATGCCCTAAGTAACTATATTACAGCGCTAGGATATGGTACGGAAGATGATGAGAACTTCAAGAAATACTGGCCTGCTGATGTCCATTTAATGAGTAAGGAGATTGTCCGTTTCCATACGATTTATTGGCCAATTATGTTAATGGCGCTTGATTTGCCACTACCGAAAAAGGTATTTGCTCACGGTTGGATTTTGATGAAGGACGGTAAAATGTCTAAGTCAAAAGGAAATGTTGTTGATCCAGTAAGCTTAATTGACCGTTACGGTTTAGATGCTCTACGCTATTACTTATTACGTGAAGTTCCATTTGGATCTGATGGTGTCTTTACACCAGAAGGCTTTGTTGATCGAACTAACTTTGACCTAGCGAATGACTTAGGGAACTTGTTAAACCGTACTGTTGCAATGATTGAAAAGTACTTTGATGGAAAACTTCCTGAATACCGTTTAGGAGAAACAGAAGTCGATGAGTCATTAGAGGCAACGATTAATGAAACGGTTAAGCAAGTTGAAGATTCATTAGAAAATATGCAATTCTCTGTTGCCTTATCCTCCATCTGGCAATTAATTAGTCGTACCAATAAGTATATTGACGAAACAGAGCCATGGGTACTAGCGAAGGATGAAGCAAATAAAGCAAGACTTGGTAATGTTATGGCTCATCTAGCAGATTCTCTACGTGTTGTTGCTGTCATGCTTCAACCGTTCTTAACAAAAGCTCCAGTTGAGATTTTCAAACAATTAGGTATTCAAGATGAAACATTAAAAGAATGGGAGAGCATCTATGAGTTAGGGCAGGTTAAAGCCGGAACACAGGTGGAAAAAGGTGCTCCAATATTCCCTAGACTAGATGTAGAGGAAGAAGTTGCAGCAATTAAAGCAATGATGCAAAGGCCTAAGCCTGAAGAAAAGGAAGAACCAGAATCAGACAGAAAAGCAGAAATTGTCTACGATGATTTCATGAAGTTAGACATGCGAGTAGCAGAAGTACTCCAAGCGGAAAAGATGAAAAAAGCCGATAAATTACTAAAACTTCAACTTGATTTAGGAACCGAAAAACGACAAGTTATCTCAGGAATAGCTAAATTCTATACACCAGAAGAAATGATAGGCAAAAAAGTCATCTGCGTAACCAACCTAAAACCAGTCAAACTACGTGGAGAAATGTCAGAAGGAATGATCCTATCCGGCGAAGATGCAGAAGGAAACCTATCCCTAGCAACAGTAGAACAAACTCTACCAAACGGTTCTATTGTTAAATAGAGTCTTATAAGAATTGTTATTGTTTACTATGTTAGCTAAGTTAGGTTAATAAAATTATTGCACTGAGCGTCCCGAATACACGAAGACTCCCGCAGGAAAGCGGAGTGTATTCGGGAGGCGGGTTTGATAAAAGAACTTAAACATGAATGAGGTCAGCATACTACAAAACATGTAGAATCCTGACCTTTTCTAATAGAAAGGACAAATTTACATGTTATTCGACACACACGTTCACATGAACGCAGAACAATTCAAACAAGATCGAGACGAAGTAATCAAGCGCGCTTTTGAAACAGGGGTAAAATACATGGTTGTAGTCGGCTTCGACCGAGAAACCATTCCACTAGCAATTGAAATCGCGGAACAATATGAAACTATATACGCAGCAGTAGGCTGGCATCCAGTTGATGCAATCGATATGACAGACAAAGATCTCGAATGGATTGAAGAGCTATCCAACCATCCAAAGGTTGTTGCCATCGGCGAAATGGGTCTCGATTATCATTGGGATAAATCACCAAAAGATATCCAAAAGGAAGTTTTCCGAAAGCAAATTCAATTAGCAAAAAAGGTAAAAATGCCAATCATAATTCATAATCGTGAAGCAACAGAGGATATTATAGAGATTCTTCAGGAAGAAAACGCTAAAGAAGTAGGAGGAATTATGCATTGCTATAATGACTCTGTAAAATATGTACAAACCTGTCTGGATATGAACTTTTATATTTCGTTAGGTGGTCCTGTAACATTTAAAAATGCTCCTCTACCTAAAGAAGTAGCGGTAGAAGTCCCGTTAAATCGACTTCTTGTTGAGACGGATGCACCTTTTTTAGCTCCACATCCAAATAGAGGAAAACGTAATGAACCTGCATATGTAAAGTTAGTAGCAGAAAAAATAGCAGAATTACGAGGGATTTCTTTTGAAGAATTGAGCCAAAAAACAACTGAAAATGCATGTGCATTATTTCAGATTAACCAATGAAATAGTCAAATTTAACTAAATGAAACATAATTTGTTCACTTTTTTAGACCAAAAAGACTAGAAAAATTTCTAGTCTTTTATTATTGCCTTAAAGCTAGTGATAACAAGAGTTTAACCCTATTCTGTCATGTTTATGAAACATGCTTTTATCCCCTGTGTAATCAAATTGTAAAATAACCGTAATCCTATAAACATTTACAATTTCATAATACTGTCTATATAATCAATTCGAATAAGGAGGCAAGATGCATGCGAATTCTTTCAAAGCTATTGCCGGCCTCGAAACGGATGCTGGTTAATTCATGTATTGGTATTGTAGTGCTTTTAACATTTGCTAGTGTAATGCTATTTTATGCAACACAGAAAGAAGTAGTATTTGCTGAAAATGGAGAAGATAGAACCACCCGAACACATGCTGATACAGTTGAAGAACTACTAGAAGAAGTAGGAATTAAAGTTGGAGTTCATGATGCACTATCGCATGAATTACATGCAGAGATTGCAGATGGAATGAAGATTGAATATAAAAAAGCAAATAAAGTTATTGTAACCATCGATGGAAAAGAAAAAGAATATTTTACAGTTGAAGATACAGTAGCGGATTTCTTAAAGGACCAAAATCTATCTGTCTCTGAACATGATGACCTTTCTCTCCAATTAAGCGATGAAATTACAAATGGTATCAGCCTTTCTATCTCAACAGCATATCAAGTTGTGATTCAAGATGGTGGAAAGGAAAAGAAGGCATGGACAACTGGCGGTTCTGTTAAAGAATTATTAAAGTCCAATGGTATTCAGCTTTCAGAGCTTGATAATGTAAAACCAGCTCTAGATCAGGCTATCTCAAAGGATACCACTATCTCTATTGTTCGAGTTGAAAAGAAGAAAGAAGAAGTTACTGATTCCATTGCTTTTAAAACAGAGACACGTGAGGATAGTTCTCTCGCTAAAGGTAAAGAGCAAGTAATTGCAGCAGGAGAAGACGGTTCCGTTGTAAAAACATATGAAGTTACATATGAAAACGGAGAAGAAGTAAATCGTGAATTAGTAGCGGAAGAAGTAACAAAAGAAAGTAAAAATCGAATTGTAGCTATTGGAACAAAGGAACCTCAAAATTTAGTTACACTTTCGGCTAGTGATGGAAAAGAATATACCATGACTGCAAGTGCATTTACTGCAACTTGTGATGGGTGTTCTGGTTATACTGCTACTGGTATTAACCTAAAAGCAAATCCGGATATGAAAGTTATTGCTGTAGATCCAAGTGTTATTCCACTCGGTACAAAAGTTTGGGTGGAAGGGTATGGAGAAGCAATTGCTGGAGATACCGGTGGTAATATTAGTGGTATGCGTATCGACGTCCATGTACCATCAAAGTCCGATGCATACAAATGGGGCGTAAGAAAAGTTAAAGTAATAATTTTAGACTAATGAAATCAATGCTCTTGCCATGGTATAGTGGTAAGAGCATATTTTATTTTGCATAAAGCGAGGAACAACCATTGAAAATAAAAGAGGTAATAGTTGTAGAAGGTAAAGACGATACAACTAAAATAAAATTAGCTGTCGATGCAGACACAATTGAAACTAACGGATCAGCCATTAATCAAAAAACACTACAACAAATTAAACATGCCAAAGAGAAACGCGGCGTTATCATATTTACTGATCCTGACTATCCAGGTGAACGTATCAGGCAGATTATTGACCAAGCAGTACCAGGCTGTAAACATGCCTTTTTAACAAGAGATAAAGCACGTGCCAAGCATCCAAATAATAAAAGCCTTGGAATTGAACATGCATCTGTTGAAGCCATCCAACAAGCTCTGAAGGATGTATATGAATTAGCCGAGTTAGACCTAACGGATATTACAAAAGAAGATTTAATATACTATCAGTTAATTGGCGGCCCTAATGCTAGTAGGAAACGCGAAAAACTTGGAGAGCTATTACAAATCGGGCATACTAATGGCAAGCAGTTACTAAAGCGTTTAACGATGTTTCAAATAACAAAGGCACAATTTGAAGAGGCAATGCAAAAGATAGAGCAGGAGGACATGCATGGATAAGAAATATATCGCTACACCTGTACGCACAAAAGAGATTCTAAAAAAATATGGCTTTACTTTCAAAAAAAGTCTTGGTCAAAATTTCTTAATAGATGTGAATGTACTAAAAAATATTATTGGTCATGCGGGAATTGATGAATACGCAGGCACAATTGAAATTGGACCCGGTATTGGAGCCTTGACAGAACAACTTGCCATTCATTCCAAAAAGGTTGTCGCATTTGAAATCGACGGAAGATTACTACCAATCTTAGACGATACATTATCGGATTATGACAATATTCGAATTGTGCATGAGGATATCTTGAAGGCAGATGTACACCAGGTTATCCATGAAAATTTTAAGGAAAATCAGTCCATACATATTGTGGCAAACCTCCCTTACTATATAACCACTCCGATATTAATGAAATTATTACGAGAGGGATTACCAGTTGAAAGTATAACCGTCATGATTCAAAAAGAAGTAGCAGATCGTATGGCTGCCAAACCAAATACGAAAAGCTATGGTTCCTTAACGATAGCTATCCAATATTATACAGAAGCAAAAGTTGTGATGAATGTTCCAAAAACAGTATTTATGCCGCAACCAAATGTAGATTCATCTATTTTAAAACTTGTGTTGCGAAGTGAAGCACCAGTTCATTTAAAAGATGAAGATTACTTTTTTACCATTGTTCAAGCTTGCTTTGCACAAAGAAGGAAAACCTTACGAAATAATTTATCCAGTCATTTTAAAGGGGTATTGGATAAGGATACGATTAATCACACATTAGAATCTATTGATATGGATGGAACAAGACGTGGGGAATCATTAGATATGCAAGAGTTTAGTGTTTTAGCTAACGCATTTTATGAATTACAGAATTAAAAGGGATGTCCAAATCGGGCATCCTTTTATTTAGGACATAAAGCACGTATAAGGCTCTTTGCTCATAGTCTATAGAGGAGAATGCTTTTTCTTCAGTGAAGGCTGTGAGGTGTGTAAATGGAGCGTAGAACTAAAGGTGAATTAGTGACAAGGAAATCATATCATCATGATTTATTATTTCGAATTTCTGAGGTGAAACAGGAAAAGGCAATCCTGCATGGTGAGGATATTCGATTGGAAGCAGATGCCCCTCTTGATGACTTAGTGAAGGTTGAAGAAAGGGACCTTGTTAAGAGAAGGAAAAAAGGACAAGAGCAGGAAGAATTTTCGTATCGCTTATTTCGGCAAGATTATCAGCTAATGAAGGAAAAGCGAGATTACCAATCAACTGATGGTTACCAATATACCGATTATTTTCAGTTGCCAGCTAAAGTACTTCACTTAGATGGTGATCAGATGTACTTAAGAAAATGTATCGCCCTTTATCAACGTCTGGGGATTCAAGTTCATGGAGTTCATCTAAATGAGAAAGAAATGTCCTTTCATATTCGTTCTTTAATTGAAAAAATTCAACCAGATATTATCGTCGTTACCGGACATGATTCCTTTTCAAAAACAAAAGGGGCAAAAGATGATATTCGTGCCTATCGCCATTCAAAATATTTTGCAGAAACTGTTAGAGAGGCTAGAAAGGTAACTCCTAATCTTGATCAATTGGTAATCTTTGCAGGAGCATGTCAGTCCCATTTTGAATCGCTAATACGTGCAGGAGCCAATTTTGCAAGCTCCCCATTAAGGATTAACATTCATGCGTTAGATCCTGTATATATTGCCGCAAAAATAGCATATACGCCATTTATGGAAAAGGTAAATGTGTGGGATGCACTACGAAATACGATGACAGGAGAAAAAGGTATGGGGGGAGTAGAAACAAGGGGGCTTCTTCGTACCGGATTACCATATCTAACAGATAGTGACCAAGAATCAAGTGAATCAACGCTAGAACAGTAAAAATAAAACTCGGCTAACTCCTAAAAGTAAGTCGGGTTTTATTCCAGTTATGCAATTTTTCTAAAATGCTTATTGGATTTAGCTAGATAAGAGACTAAAATAAATAACTATTTGTAAAAAATGATACATAATCTGTCAATATTTTGTAATAATAAACCCAATAGATGAAATTTACTTGTTGACACGAAAAAACATATCTTGTTATAATAAAAGATTTTATTTTGACTTTTATACAAGCATATGTTATAGTATAAATACAGTGAGGTGGAGTGTATTGGCTAAAACATTAACCGAAATCAAGCAAGGTCTTGAAGGTCAGATTGGAAAACGATTGACATTAAAAGCTAATGGCGGCAGAAGGAAGACGATAGAAAGAACGGGAGTACTAGCAGAAACGTATCCTTCTGTATTTATTGTTGAATTAGATCAAGACGAAAATGCTTTCGAACGTGTTTCATACAGCTATGCAGACGTACTAACAGAAACAGTAGAATTAAACTTCAATGAAACCCTTCATGCGAGCGCAACGCTAATGGATCAGTAACCTAAAGGATTACTGATCCTTATTTTTTTATATATCGTAAATAATTATTCTATCTACATGAATATTGTTTGGCCCCCAACTAAAACTTGGCAAAGACCATTTTATCGAATATAATTATTTGATAATTTAAATAATATTCTCTGGGGGGATTAATAAAATGGGGGCATTGGAGAATACAACCATGAAAGAAGTTTGGCAGGAAATAGAAAATAAATTGACTAATAATCAAGAACCGTATTCAGACATGAAGGGTACTTATGAAATACAAATTACGGATGAGAACGTAACATACCAACTTACATTTCAAGATGGTAATTTTTCAATTAAGAAGGATGGTAGCAGGAATCCGGATTGTACGTTAAAAATGAAAAATGGTGTATTTAGAAAGTTTTTAGCTGGGAATCTAAATAGTATGACAGCATTTATGACAGGAAAACTTAAGGTTGATGGTAACATCACACTTGCCTTAAAATTGGAAAGTTTAATAAAACAATACCAGTTCTAAGAAAGGATTTCCTAAATTACCTATATATAACTTGGCTATAATCGCAAAGCTTGAACAAACTAGGAATGTCGTAACAAGTTATAACAGGGAAGGGGTTGTTCTTTCATGGGTAGACGCGGGATAATGTCTGACCGACTGAAAGAAGAAATTGCAAAAGAGTTAGGCTTTTACGACACGGTGCAAAAAGAAGGCTGGGGCGGAATTAAGGCAAGGGATGCCGGGAACATGGTAAAACGTGCAATTGAAATAGCCGAGCAAAACATGCAGAGCAGATCATAATAGGTCTGCTCTTTTTTATTCTTTTGGGCGTGTGCTCTCCTCATGATTATTTTGAATCTAATTCATTGCTAAAAAGGTTACAAGGATGGTCCTCAAGACCATTTTGAACCTAATTCATTGCAAAAAGGTTGTGAGAGGCGTTCTCAAGACCATTTCGAGGTCAAATCAGTGCTAAAAAGGTTATGAGAGTGGTCCTCAAGACCATTTCGAATCCAAATCATTGCCAAAAAGGTTATGAGAGCACCCTTTAAGACCTTTTAAAGCTAATTCATTGCCAAAAAGGTTATGAGCCCCCCTCATGATCATTTCAAATCCAACAAACTCACAAAAAGTGCATAAGCCTCCTAACTCATAAACATTCCCCAAACTACCTTAATCCTAAAATACTCACGATATTATATTAATTTCGCCACTATCAAGGACTCGCTTCCACCATCAAATGATATATGTTACAATTTCCATACATGAAAAAAGTAGGTGACGGATATGACTCATTTTGAAAAGGCACCTGCTAAAATCAATCTGTCTCTTGACGTTCTTGGAAAACGCGACGATGGTTATCATGATGTGGAAATGATTATGACGACAGTTGATTTGGCAGACCGAATTGAGTTAAATACTTTGGTGGAGGATCGTATCGAGGTTTCACTATGGAGTAGATATGTTCCAAATGATGAACGGAATTTGGCCTATAAAGCTGCAAAAGCTTTTAAACAGAAATATAACATTACAAAAGGCGTTCATATTAAAATTGAAAAGGTCATCCCAGTTTCTGCTGGATTAGGTGGTGGTAGTACAGATGCTGCTGCAGTTCTACGGGGCTTAAATCAATTGTGGAATATGAACATCCCTATTGATGAACTCGCAAAACTTGGATCCACATTAGGGGCGGACATTCCTTTTTGTGTGTATGGGTCAACTGGAATTGCGAAAGGCTTCGGTGAAATTGTTGAAAAACTACCTTCCCCACCTCCTTTTTGGGTTGTATTAGCAAAACCAGATATTGGAGTATCAACCAAAACTATCTTTCAACGTGTGAAAATCGATGAAATTTACCATCCTAATACAGAAGGAGTTATCCAAGCGTTGCATGAAAAGAACTTCACAAAGCTTTGTCATCATATAGGTAATTCATTAGAGGCCATAACAACTTCGCTTCATCCAGAAATAATTCGAATTAAAGCAAAAATGAGACAAGCTGGGGCTTCAGGTGTATTGATGAGTGGGAGTGGCCCTACTGTTTACGGACTTGTAGAGCATGAAAGCAAGGCGCAAAGGATTTACAATGGAATGAAAGGCTTCTGTACGGATGTTTATTTAGTACGGTTAATCGGATAAACTTGCTAAAAACATATAATGGTGGTATGTTTATATAAAATAATTCGGTTTTTGAGGTGAAGGCATGAAAAGAAGTGGGCGTTTAGTAGCATTAACAAACTTTTTTCTAGAAAACCCTAGAATTCATAAAAACTTACCGTCTTTTTCGGATAAATACAACGCTGCAAAAGCTTCTATTAGTGAAGATTTAGATATCATTGATGAGTTGTTGCGAGAAGAAGGAATTGGTTACTTAAAGCGAATTGCTGGTTCTGCTGGTGGAGTGATGTATATTCCAGAATCATCGAGAGAGAAGGGTATAGAATTTGTCGATCAATTATGTGACCGGTTAAAGGATCCAGATCGAATTCTACCAGGCGGTTATCTTTATATGAGCGATATTTTAGGTGAACCATCTACAGTTCGAGAAATTGGAAGAATATTTGCTTCCAATTTCTCCAATTTGGAAATTGATGTTGTGGTGACAGTTGCTACAAAAGGAATTCCACTTGCTTATGCTGTTGCTTCTTTCTTAAATGTGCCAGTTGTTATTGTTCGACGAGATCCAAAAGTTACAGAAGGTTCATCCGTTAGTATTAATTATGTATCTGGATCTTCGAGGAAAATCCAAACGATGGTTCTCCCAAAACGTAGTTTCGAAGAAGGATCTAATGTATGTATCATTGATGACTTCATGAAAGCGGGCGGTACCATTAATGGCATGGTTAGTCTCTTAAAAGAATTTAATGCTAATGTTAAAGCAATAGGAGTACTAGCTGAAGCGGATGATGAAGAAGAAGAACGAATCGTAGACGACTATACTTCACTAGTAAAAATATCAGATGTAGATATAAAAGAGAATTTTATCTCTGTGCAACGCGGTAACTTTATATAATTAAAGCTAGATCCTATTAAATAATAGGGTCTTTTTTTATCTAATATAATATTCTAAAAACTAGTAAAAAACATCTATTTTTTACTTTTTGTGTAAATTATTAAACTTTTTTCAATTTTAAGCAGGAATTTAAATTTATTTGTAGAATTATTAATTAACTCATAAGTACAAAGGTGGTGAATCAGCATGGAAGTAACTGACGTAAGATTGCGCCGTGTTAACACGGAAGGTAGAATGCGTGCTATCGCTTCTATTACGTTAGATCAGGAATTTGTAGTTCATGATATCCGCGTTATCGATGGAAATAATGGATTATTTGTGGCAATGCCATCTAAGCGAACTCCTGATGGTGAATTCAGAGATATTGCACATCCGATAAACTCTAATACACGTTCTAAAATTCAGGATGCAGTATTAGAAGAATATCGCCGTGCAGGTGAAGAAGTTGAATTTGAGGAAGCTGGAGCATCCTAAAAAATGAAACCCTTTACAACTAGAGGTCTAATCTCCTACAGATTAGCCTTCTTTTTTTGTGTCCATATTTAAACCTCACTTATCTCACTATCAAATCCACTAATGGTAACAAGTGATTAGCAACATGCCGCTTCCGCCGTAACTATCCAAATTGTTGAAATCAGCTGTTTTTTAGGATATAGTCAAAATGGATAATAGATAGGAAAGAATGTACTATCTTAAATATTGGAGGGTACCTCATGACGAAAAGATATGCTATTATACTAGCGGCGGGGCAAGGTACTAGAATGAAATCTAAATTATATAAAGTACTCCATCCTGTTTTAGGTAAGCCGATGGTTCAACATGTGCTTGAGCAAGTAAGTGCAGTTGGTCTTGAGGAAGTTGTTACGGTTGTTGGATTTGGTTCAGACAAAGTAAAAGAATATCTTGGAGATAATACAAAGTTTGTTCTACAAGAAGAACAGCTAGGAACAGGCCACGCAGTTATACAAGCCGAAGAATTAATGAAAGATAAAAAAGGTACAACAATAGTTGTTTGTGGTGATACACCATTAATTACAAAAGAAACCTTCCAACAGCTATTTGACCACCACGAAAAAGAGGGCTCGAAAGCTACGATTCTAACCGCAAAAGCTCCTAATCCCTTTGGATATGGTAGGGTTATTCGTAATGCACATAATGAAGTAGAACGGATTGTTGAGCATAAGGATGCCACACATGAGGAGTTATTGGTAGATGAGATAAATACCGGTACGTACTGTTTTGATAATGAGGCGTTATTTGAAGCACTAAAAGAGGTCTCAAATGATAATTCACAAGGTGAATATTACTTACCAGATGTAATTGAAATACTAAAGAATAAATCCGAAAAGGTTAGTGCCTTTTTATCGTCTAACTTTGATGAAACACTTGGCGTAAACGATCGTGTCGCTCTAGCGCAGGCAGAGAAAACAATGAAGCTTCGTATTAATGAGCAACATATGCGCAATGGAGTGTCCATTATAGATCCTGAAAATACGTATATCCATTCAGACGTTGTTATTGAATCAGACGTAGTAATTTACCCTGGTACAATCATCTCAGGAAAATCAATTATACATGAACATGCAATAATTGGTCCCAATACTGAAGTATCAAACTGTGAAGTAGGTGCACATACTGTTATTAAACAAAGTGTAGCAACTGATAGTAGGATTGGTGAGCGTGTAAATGTAGGTCCTTATGCGCATATCAGGCCAGATGCCAATATTGGTGATGAAGCGAAGATTGGTAACTTCGTTGAGATTAAGAAGGCAGAGTTAGGAAAAGGAAGTAAAGTTTCCCATTTAAGTTATATTGGTGACGCAAAAGTAGGAAGTAATGTTAATATTGGTTGTGGTACAATAACAGTGAACTATGATGGGAAAAATAAATATTTAACTACAATCGAGGATGACTCATTTATTGGTTGTAATTCTAATTTGATTGCCCCAGTGACAATTGGAAAAGGATCCTACGTTGCTGCTGGTTCGACAATCACGAAAAATGTACCAGAAGATTCTTTATCCGTTGCTCGAGCAAGACAAACGAATAAAGAAGGCTACGCATCTCGTCTTAAGAAAAGACTAGAAGATAAATAATAACGGAGGGTTTACTTGATGTCTCAATATCAAAATTCAAACATGAAGGTGTTCTCGCTTAATTCGAATCGAAAGCTTGCAGAAGAAATTGCAAACCACATTGGAATTTCACTAGGAAAGTGTATGGTAACAACATTTAGTGATGGTGAAGTTCAAATTAATATTGAGGAAAGTGTTCGTGGTTGTGATGTGTACGTTGTACAATCAACAAGTTCACCTGTCAATCAACACTTAATGGAGTTATTAATTATGTTAGATGCATTAAAACGTGCATCTGCTAAAACAATCAATGTTGTTATGCCTTATTATGGTTATGCTAGACAGGACCGTAAAGCCCGAGCAAGAGAACCTATTACATCCAGGCTTGTGGCAGATTTAATTGAAACAGCTGGTGCAGACCGTGTCATTACACTTGATTTACATGCTCCACAAATTCAAGGGTTCTTTGATAGACCGATTGATCACCTCCAAGGTGTTCCGCTTCTATCAGACTACTTTGAAGCTAAGAACTTCGATGATGTAATCGTTGTTTCACCAGACCATGGTGGCGTAACAAGAGCGAGAAAGATGGCAGATCGTCTAAAAGCACCAATTGGAATTATTGATAAAAGAAGACCACGCCCGAACGTTGCTGAGGTAATGAATATTATCGGAAATATTGAAGGTAAAACAGCAATTTTAATCGATGATATTATTGATACTGCAGGTACTATTACACTTGCTGCTAATGCACTAATTGAAAATGGTGCTAAAGAGGTATATGCATGCTGTACACACCCTGTATTATCAGGTCCAGCAATTGAACGTATTGAAAACTCACAAATAAAAGAGCTAATTGTCACAAATTCTATTCCACTAAAAGAAGATAAGATGATTGATAAAATAACTCAATTATCTGTAGCGCCACTTATTGGTGAGGCAATTATTCGTGTTCATGAAGAACAATCCGTTAGTATTTTATTTGATTAATGTTTAGTCTACATGTTTTAAGGGAACATACTATATTATGAAAGAAGATTTAGATTTAAAATTTCATATACGAGAAAGTTGTCACAAATGTTGGATGATATACTAGTTTTTTATTGAATGGAAAGGATGATATAAATATGTCAGTTACCTTAAATGCAATGAAACGTGAGGATCATACAAGATCGGCAACAAAAAAACTCCGTGAACATGGACAAGTTCCAGCAGTAGTTTACGGAAAAGAAAAAGAGTCTAAATCAATTTCTGTCGATAGTATGGAGTTACTTAAAACAGTTCGCGACGAAGGAAGAAATGCAGTAATATCTCTGCAAATTCAGGGCGATTCTGCTGTTAATGTAATGCTACATGATTATCAATCAGATCATATTAAAGATAATGTCTTACACGCTGATTTCTATATTGTAAATATGTCTCAAGAAATGGAAACACAAGTACCGGTTCGTTTAGAAGGTGAACCAGAAAATGGTGTTGTTCAACAACCCCTATATGAAGTTACCGTAAAAGCGACACCAAATAATTTTCCTAATGAGATTACTGTCGATATATCAAACAAGAGTATTGGTGACATTATTACCGTAGCAGAAATAGGAGAATCAACTTCCTACAAAGTGGTAGATGATGATGAAACTGTAGTTGCAAGTGTTCTAGCACCAAATACCAACGCTGATATGGAAGGCCAACAAGAAACAGGCCAAGAACCAGAATTTACTGGAGAAGCCCAAACTGATGCAAACGAAGACTAAAATTCAAGCAATACAATAAGCATAAAAACAAAACCCCTCCATATAAATTATTTATATTGGAGGGATTATTGTATTTGTTTTAGAGACATTATTTTTTATAGGAAAATACCATATAAAAGCACGCGGTTAACAGGATAAATCTAATAAAATTTAGTACGTAATTATAATTTTAAATAATAAAGGAAGAAACAAAATGAAATGTATCGTTGGTTTAGGAAACCCGGGGAAAAAATATCAATCCACAAGACATAACATCGGTTTCATGGTAATCGATGAATTATTATCACGCCATAACCTCAGCCTTAATAAGGACAAATTCAAAGGGAAATATGCACAAGCAATCATAAATGGTGAGAAAGTATTACTCCTTGAACCACAAACCTACATGAATCTATCAGGTGAATCCCTTAGGCCACTAATGGAATATTATGATATTGATGTAGAAGATGTAATCGTGATCTATGACGATCTCGATCTACCAACTGGAAAGGTAAGATTACGACAAAAAGGAGGACATGGAGGCCATAATGGAATTCGCTCCATCATCGATCACTTAGGAACAAAAGATTTTAAACGTATACGTCTTGGTGTAGGTCGTCCAACATCACCAATACCTGTTGTTGATTATGTACTAGGACCCTTTCCAAAGGAAGAACATCCATTGGTACGAGAAAGTATTCAAAAGGCAGCAGATGCTTGTGAAAGATGGATGGAAAAGCAGTATGAAGAAGTAATGAATGAATTTAATGCATAACTAATGAGTTTACGTATAAATTGTATAAAATGATTGTTTTCGGATAAACCTATTAACTAGTAGTTAATGTTTATTCGAGGAGGTTATCCTATGTCTGTTGTCTATAATTGTAGGCACTGTGGGCATGTTATTGGTGAGATTAATGAAAAAGTTGTAGATACAACCATACTGGGTTGGAATAAGTTATCAGATAAGGAAAAAAAAGAAATGATCCAATATAAATCAAATGGAGACGTACATATCCAAGCAATTTGCGAAAACTGTGAGGAAACCCTTGGAACACATCCAGAATACCACGAATTAGATTATTTCATACAATAAAACATAAGAAATACAAAGCTTTGGTTCCCAAACCAAGGCATTTTTCTGCTTTATTTAATAGATTTTAAATAATTTATAGTCTGTGTTTATAAAATTAAGTAGAACTTTATATGATATTCGGAACGGGGACTCGGCCAGAAATAAGGCACAGAGCTAATAAAAAGGCTATTAAATTAGCTAAATCTAGCATATGGGGAAGTCATGATGGGGGTTTAGATGTGAAAGGTTTTAATCAATATTTAGAATCACAAAAAGACGTACAGTCTATTATTAGTGGAATCGAAGGAAACTTAAAAGAACAATTAGTAGCGGGATTATCCGGTTCAGCAAGAAGTATGCTAGTTTCTGCGCTAGAAGCAGCGACATCGCGCCCAATTCTTCTTGTAACATACCAATTGGTCCAAGCACAGCAGTTGTATGATGACTTAACTGTATTATTAGACGAGGAAAGTGTGCATTTATATCCTGTCAATGAGTTAATAGCTTCCGATATTGCGATATCAAGCCCGGAACTAAAGAGTCAACGGATAGATGCTCTAACAAAATGGTCAAGCCAGAAATCGGGTATCTTAATTGCCCCAGTAGCTGCCTTAAAACGAATATTGCCCCCAATACATTATTGGAGTAAGTATCAACTAACATTCTCGGAAGGCGAAGAAATAGAAATGGATTCCTATCTTAGTTCCTTAATAGATATGGGGTATGAACATGCTTCCATGGTCACAACACCAGGGGAGTTTAGTCGTCGTGGAGGAATTATAGATATTTACCCTATAACGGAACCACATCCTATAAGAATTGAGATGTTTGATGTTGAGGTAGATTCCATTCGCTATTTTGATGCCGATACCCAACGTTCTCTAGACCGCTTGCAAACAGTGGAGGTTGGACCTGCAACAGAGTTACTCCTAACGAATGAAGATATCCTTACAGGTGCACATAGGTTAGAGGAAGCTTTTTCTGCTACATTAAAAAAATTAAAAACAAAAGAAACAAAAGAAGCCTTGGTAGATGCTATTGAAGGAGATATTGAACGATTAAAAGGTTTAGAACACTTTAAGGAAATGCATAAATATATAGGGTTTTTCTATGATAAACCTGCTAGTTTATTAGATTATTTACCAACAAATGGGTTTATCATCCTTGATGAGATGAGTAGAATACAGGAAACAGCTACCAATTTGGATCACGAAGAAGCAGAATGGTACAGTAGCCTTTTAGAAGCAAGTAAAATGGTGGCTGGTAGTAGGTTCTCCTTTGATTGGCATTCTGTCTTTAGCAATATGAATGCAACACGAATTTATATGTCCGTATTTTTACGCCATATTCCCAATACAAACCCACAGAATATCGTTAACCTTTCGTCAAGGGCTATGCAGGAGTTTCATGGCCAAATGCATTTATTTAAAAATGAATTGAAGCGGTGGTCCAAGGGCGATTTTTCCGTTGTTATAGCTGTACCAAATATGAATAGGGCTGAAAAAGTACATTCTATTTTAGCTGATTATGATATTGAAGCAAGGCATACAGAACATTTACAACTACCGGTTGATATTCCAACTATAGTTGTTGCTAATATGACAAGTGGTATTGAGTTACCAATGCATAAGCTTGTTATCATAACGGAAAATGAGTTGTTCAAAAAAAAATCGAAACGACCAAGAAAGAAACAGAACATCTCCAATGCTGAACGGATTCAAAATTATCAAGAACTAAAAGTCGGTGACTATGTTGTTCATACTAATCACGGTATAGGGCGCTATTTAGGAATTGAAACACTAGAGGTAAATGGCAAACATAAAGATTATATGCTTATTAAATATTCTGGTGATGATAAATTATTTGTTCCAATCGACCAAATTGATCTCGTTAAAAAATACGTTGGTTCAGAAGGCAAAGAACCTAAGCTATACAAATTAGGTGGAAGTGATTGGACCAAAGTAAAACGCAAAGTACAAAGCTCTGTTGAGGATATTGCAGATGATTTAATTAAACTCTATGCAGAAAGACAGGCGCAAAAGGGATTTGCTTATTCATCGGATGGGGAGTTACAGCGAGAGTTTGATGCTTCTTTTCCATATCAAGAAACAGATGACCAGTTACGCTGTATTGAAGAGATAAAGCAAGATATGGAAAGCATTAGACCGATGGACCGTTTATTATGTGGCGACGTTGGTTATGGGAAAACGGAGGTGGCGATTCGTGCTGCATTTAAAGCAGTTGCGGATGGAAAACAGGTTGCATTTCTTGTGCCAACTACCATTCTTGCCCAACAGCATTATGAAACAGTCCGGGAGCGATTCCAAGATTATCCAATTAATATTGGCCTATTAAGTAGATTTAGAACACCAAAACAGCAAAAGGAAACTACTGATGGACTAAAAAGAGGATTAGTAGATATTGTAATTGGTACCCATCGACTCCTATCAAAGGATATAGAGTACCATGATTTAGGTTTATTAATTGTTGATGAAGAACAGCGATTTGGAGTAAAGCATAAAGAAAAAATTAAACAATTGAAATCAAATATTGATGTTCTAACTCTAACGGCAACACCTATTCCTAGAACCTTACATATGTCTATGCTTGGTGTTCGTGATTTGTCTGTAATTGAGACACCACCAGAGAATCGCTTTCCTATTCAAACGTATGTCATGGAATATAATCCTGTATTGGTTAGAGAAGCAATTGAAAGAGAAATGGCCCGTGGTGGTCAAGTATTTTTCTTATATAATCGAGTAGAAAATATCGATAAGATGGCTCGCGATATTGGAATGTTAGTACCAGAGGCACGAGTTGCAATTGCTCATGGACAAATGAATGAATCCGAATTAGAGAATGTCATGTTTGGCTTCTTAGAAGGAGAATTTGATGTTCTGGTAAGTACGACAATTATTGAAACGGGTGTAGATATTCCGAATGTTAATACTTTAATCGTCTATGATGCAGACCGAATGGGACTAAGTCAGCTATATCAGTTAAGAGGTCGGGTTGGGCGTTCAAATCGAGTTGCTTATGCGTACTTTACCTATAAGAAAGATAAGGTCTTAACAGAAGTTGCTGAAAAGCGTCTACAAGCTATTAAAGAATTCACTGAATTAGGGTCTGGTTTTAAAATTGCGATGCGAGACCTATCCATTCGAGGAGCTGGTAATCTTCTTGGTGCGCAACAACATGGTTTCATCGATTCAGTAGGATTTGATATGTATAACCAGATGTTAAGTGAGGCAATTGAAGCACGAAAGCTTGGGAAGGAAATCGAGGATATTAAACCATTTGATCCTGAACTAAACTTGTCCATCGACGCATATATACCGGATTCTTATATTGAGGATGAAAAACAGAAGATTGACATGTATAAACAGTTCCAAACTTTTTCATCTAAAGAAGATATTCATGATTTACAGGACGAATTATTGGACCGTTTTGGAGACTTTCCTACTGAAGTGGAAAATCTATTTATCGTTTCTGAGCTAAGATGGTTAGCTAAAAAGGAAAAAATTGAGTCCATAATAGAAAAAAATTATAAAATTGAAATGCTTGTATCAGAAGATAGGAGCCAGTTAATTGATGGTAGCAAGATCTTTGAATTAGCAAATGAGTATGGAAGAGAGATTATGCTTGGTACAGAAGGAAATAAACTAAAGGTTATGTACCGTTTTTCCAGGGATATGAAAATAAACCGTTATGATACGATAAAAGATTTTATTGGAAAAATGGATAGAATTAATCGCTAGGTATAAGCCCACTTTTAGAAAACTCTCATTTGCTCGTCCTTTAGCGAATGTGTTCGTTTTTATTATGCAGGTACAGGCCGGATATTGTTTACAATAACAAGCTAGCTATAACATCGTATTATCATTTTACAAGTTTTTTAAAATTTCCATGAAGAACAGAAAATGGTATTTCATGTATAGTTCTTCCAAGATGATTTATACTACTAAAACACAACTCCGGTTTTATTAAAAATAAAGCAACGCCAAAAGTTGTGTAAGTACTTAAAGAGTAGGCTGTTTCCTAAAACACCTAACCAAAACTCTATCACCATTAGCGTGACATAATAGGCTTAGCTTCGAATCTTTGGCACCAAAAATCATCATAAGAAAGCGAGGCTTCACTTGTATGAAAGCAACAGGAATTGTACGACGGATTGATGATTTAGGTAGAGTAGTCATACCGAAAGAAATCAGAAGAACTTTACGAATCCGTGAAGGAGATCCACTTGAAATATTCATTGATCGTGAGGGTGAGGTAATTCTAAAGAAATACTCCCCTATCAATGAATTAGGTAACTTTGCGACCGAGTACGCACAAGCGCTGTTCGATTCCCTTCATCATCCGGTATTAATTTGTGACCGAGATGAAATTATCGCAGTGGCTGGGGAATCCAAAAAAGATTACTTAAATAAGAACATTGGCTCTAAAATTGAAAAGGCAATAGAAGGTAGATTGCAAACACTGGAAACGGAAAGTAGTACTTTAGAACTGCTATCAGGAAAAGAAGAGAAAGTAAACTCGTATTGTATCAGTACGATCATTGCAAATGGTGACCCGATTGGTTGTATCGTGATGTATTCAAGAGATGGGGACAAGTTAAGTGAAGTGGAACAAAAGTCATTGGAGACAGCGGCAAGCTTTTTAGCAAAACAAATGGAATAGAGGTTTATAAAGAGTGAAAATTGGTTGTTAAACACTAATTTTTACTCTTTTTTAATAGTGTAGGAAACTATAAAATCAGCTGCCTAGAAAGGATTAATCAGGAACGGCTACGTCAGGGCACCCCCATACATCATTTCAATCACAATCACAATCCCAGCGCAAAATGATTTATAAAGCATTCCCATACATCATTTTAATCACAATCCAAATACAAAATGATGTCAAGAGCCCTCCGACTTAAAGCAAGTCCACCTAGTTAGCGGTTACATCTATCAATGTTGCAAGAACTATGATTGTGAAGTGTCCTACACCCAAGGGGCTAGCAATACTTCACTGTGGTATAATGGAGTGGAATTTTAATCAGTGGGAAAGCCCTAAGAGGACGTTACATATGGAACATAATAAATTTGTTAAGGGAGCTTTAATTCTTACATTAGCTGGTTTAATTAGTAAGGTATTAAGTGCTGGCTACCGAATACCTTTACAAAACCTTACTGGTGATCTTGGCTTCTATATTTATCAACAAGTGTACCCTATTCTTGGAATAGCACTAGTGCTAGCTCTGTATGGTTTTCCAACAGCAATCTCCAAGTTAGCAGCAGAGAGAAAGGATATCTCAGTTAAGTACTTTATGGTTCCAATATTAACTATTCTATTTGGAATTTGTGGTACATTAGCATTATTCCTTTTCGTTAATGCTGATTCTATAGCAGTTTTTGTAGGAGATAAAAGGTTAAATTCAGCCTACAAACTTGCAAGTATACTGTTGTTAGTTATTCCTTTCTCCGCTTTACTACGAGGAGTGTTTCAAGGAAAAGGAGAAATGAAACCAACAGCCTATTCACAAATAGGTGAACAATTTTTTCGAGTCATTATAATTATTGTGATGGCTGTTTGTGTGGCAAAATATGGAATAGACATTTATCAGATAGGTACTCTTGCTGGAATTGCCACTATGATTGGTGTCTTCGCAGCAATTTTCATACTGACTATGTTCTATTTGAAATATAAACCAACTACCATTACAAGTCACCCAGTTCCTTGGAAATATTATGGAAAAACAATTTTTCTTTTTGGCTTAATTGCTTCTCTGAATCATATGCTATTGTTGATTATTCAGTTTGCCGATGCGTTTACAATTGTACCTGGATTAGTGGATTATGGTTTATCGAATCAAGAGGCAATGGAAGCAAAAGGGGTGTTTGATAGGGGGCAACCACTTATTCAGATTGGTGCCGTTCTTGGATCATCCTTTGGTCTTGCCCTAATACCTAGTATGGCAAGAGACGCTTTAGAAAGGAAACAACAACACATTGTTAGTTCGTTAAAGATAAGTTTTTATTTAGCTTGGGGTGCTACGGTGGGCTTAATATTACTATTTCCGGAAGCAAATCGATTATTGTATCAAGATAATCAAGGTGATCAAGCTTTAACGTTATTAATGGCAGCCATTTTATTAAGTTCTCTTGTCATAACATCTAGTTCCATTTTACAAGGATTAGGGCATATCAAGTGGACAGCTTTCTTCATTTTGGGAGCTTTTTCCCTTAAATGGCTGTTAAATTGGGTATTGGTTCCGCAACTTGGTATAATTGGTAGTTCAATCGGAACGATCGTTAGTCTTTTATTTTTAACGATTGCCACCTTACTTAAATTAAAAATAGGTTTGCAAATTAAAAAGCTTGTATATATTAATTGGAAAGCATTTATATTTGCCAATATTGGAATGATAACATTTTTATTAATCGTGGATAAGGTAGTTCAGGCGGATACTTTTTCTAGGGTAGAATTATTGTTTCTAATTCTTATTGTCTCAACTATTGGGGCATTGATATATTTATTAATATTAATACGCTTTAAAGCTTTTTCGGATAAAGAATTGAGTCTTTTACCTTTTGTATCAAGGTTCTTAAGCAATAGGAGGTCAACAAAATGAAGCATCGTATAGAAGTAATGGGATTAGGTGCAGGAGATTTAGAACAATTACCCCTAGGTATTTACCGAAAACTAACCAATACGGAACATGTTCTGTATACTCGCACATTAGATCATCCAGTAATGCAATCATTAAGGGAAGAGGGTTTAACTTTTTCTTCGTTTGATTATTTGTATGAACGGGAAAAGGAGTTTGAATCGGTTTACCAAGAAATTGTAAGGATTCTATTAGAAAAAGCACAGAATAACAATGTTTGTTATACCGTTCCAGGTCATCCAATGCTTGCGGAGAGAACTGTTCAATTATTACTAGAACAAGATCAAGTAGAAGTGAAAATTGTAGGAGGTCAAAGTTATTTAGATGCATTATTCACCTCTTTGAAAATTGATCCTATTGAAGGATTTCAGTTTGTCGATGGTACAAGCTTTACAAGGGGGCAACTTGATTACCAACATCATATTGTCTTTTGCCAAGTATATGACAGGTTTATTGCATCAGAAGTAAAACTAGCATTACTAGAGGACTTACCAGCAGATTATCAGGTAACCATTATTGACGCTGCAGGAAGTGATCAGGAGAAGATTATAACTGTGCCATTAGAAGAATTGGACCACCGGGTGGAAGTAAGTAACTTAACAAGTGTTTACATTCCACCTGCACCAAAACTATTACTAAACCATACCTTTGGTCGACTCAGAGAGGTTATTGCGATTTTAAGAGGACCAAATGGCTGCCCTTGGGACAAAGAGCAAACACATGAGTCATTACGAGAATTTGCCATTGAGGAAATTTATGAATTAATTGAAGCGATAAATGAACAAGATGACAACGGTATAATTGAAGAACTTGGCGATGTACTTCTGCAAATTATGTTACATAGTCAAATCGGTGAGGATGATGGTTATTTTACCATTGACGATGTTATCCAATCCATTACAGAGAAGATGATTTTCAGGCATCCGCATGTATTTTCTGATGTGGCGGTTCAATCCGTTGATGATGTGATGACAAATTGGGAAGCACTCAAGCGTAAAGAAAAAGGTGAGAATAGAAAATCAGTCCTAGATGGGATACCAAAAGGTTTACCATCTCTTTTGAAGGCCTATAAGTTACAAAAGAAAGCAGCAAAGGTAGGGTTTGATTGGGATCATGCTGCAGATATTTGGAAAAAGCTTGATGAAGAAATAATAGAAGTTAAGGCAGCCATTGAATCGGGAAATGAAGATGAAGTGGAAAAAGAATTTGGTGATGTATTATTTGTACTAGTAAACCTAACAAGATATTATAATGTAGATCCAGAGAATGCTCTAAGCCTAACTAACCAGAAGTTCTTCCGGAGATTCTCTTATATAGAGGAGCAATTGCATGAAAAGGGAAAGGATATCAGGAAGTCTAATCTAGAAGAAATGGATTATTATTGGGATCAAGCGAAGGGGAGAGAGTAAACCAATGCGTTTAGATAAATTTTTAAAAGTTTCTCGTTTAATTAAAAGACGGACTCTAGCAAAAGAGGTAGCTGACCAAGGACGAATTACAATAAATGGGGCCCAAGCAAAGGCATCTTCAACTGTATCAGTAGGGGATACGATGCAAATAAGGTTCGGCCAGAAGGTTGTAACAGTAGAGGTTACAACACTGAAAGAAACGGTTCGAAAAGAAGAAGCTGACATGTTATATAAAATTATTAAAGAAGAAAAAATCGATAGAGAATAGTTCTATACTTGTCCCTCCTTTCATAAAGTATTACTGATAAGGAGGAAGGCGGATATGAACTATTATGAGAAAGAAAATAGTACAAGAGTGACTCAACAGGATCATCAGTTAAAGCTAAATAATCGTAGGTTGTTAGAAATTACTGGTGTAAAAGAAGTAGATAGTTTTGACAATGAGGAGTTTCTGTTAGAAACAGTAATGGGCTACCTAATCATTCGTGGGCAAAATCTTCAGCTGAAAAATTTAGATGTAGGCGAAGGAGTTGTAGCCATTAAAGGTAAGGTGTATGAAGTTTCTTATGTAGATGAACATTCTCAGGAGAAAGCTAAAGGATTCTTTAGCAAGCTATTCAAATGACACTTAGTATCCAGTTCTTAACCATGGTTTCCATGATTGCTGGAGGCTTTTACCTTGGCATTACATTAGATACTTTTCGCAGATTCCAAAGACACTGGAAAAGAAATGTGTTCTTAGTCTATTTTATGGAAATCAGCTTTTGGCTCACCCAAGTATTCATATTATATTTTATATTATTCCAAGTGAATTTAGGTGAGCTTAGGTTCTACGTATTTGTAGCTTGTTTATTAGGGTTTGCAGCTTACCAAGCATTGGCTGCAAACCTTTATAAACGGCTATTAGAACGAATGATTATGATTGCCGCAAGAATCTATCAAATACTTCATAATCTAGTAAAGAACTTCATTATTGCACCGATAAGATACTTAATACAGCTTTTAATAGCATGTGTAATCTTCCTCTTTAATATGGTTATGCTAGTTTTGGGTTTTGTTTTGAAATGTGTTTACCTACCAATAAAATGGCTCTTTAAACAGATATATCGTTTACTTCCAAAAAAATTCAAATTATTTTTACACAAAATAGCAGGATTTTATAGTAAAATACAGAATATATGTAGAAAGTATTGGAGGCTCATTTCATCTAAGAGGAGGTGACGCTATGCAAAAAAAGAAGACAATTACTAAACTTAACTCAAATTATATGGATCAATATGATGCTCACATGGAACGACAAAAACGGAAAAAGCAACGACTTTTCCGTCGGTTAGTTCTATTTGCTATTGTTGTCGCTATTGCAGTTGGTGGCATGGCGGTATACCACTTCCAACAACGGGCAGTCCATTCAGATAAATCAGAAGAATATAAGCTTCTTAAGGAAGAACTAGCTGATTTGAAGAAAGAGGAAGATAGATACAAGGAGGAAATAGAATTACTTAATGATAAAGAGTACATTCTAGATATTGCTCGTACTAAATACTTCCTATCAAAAGAAGGCGAATTAATCTTTAAAACGCCAGATGATGATACGTCATATTGACACACTTTTGAGTTAATAGCTATAATATATAAGTAAGGTACTTTCCAAAAATATTAAGGAGGAGCATTTTTTTTATGTCAATTGAAGTAGGCAGCAAGCTGCAAGGTAAGGTAACCGGTATCACCAATTTTGGTGCTTTTGTCGAGCTAGGCCAAGGCACAACAGGACTTGTTCATATTAGTGAGGTTGCCGACAATTACGTTAAAGACATTAATGAACATCTATCAGTAGGTGACCAAGTTGAGGTTAAAGTAATTAATGTCGAAAAGGATGGCAAAATTGGTTTATCAATTAAAAAAGCAAAAGAAAAAAAGCCAGTCCGTCATAATCCAAGAGAACGCACGGAAACATTTGAATCAAAAATGAACCGTTTTCTAAAGGATTCTGAAGATCGATTAGCCTCTTTGAAGAAGCACACAGAATCTAGACGTGGAGGTCGAGGTGCTAGAAGAGGATAGTAGATGCTGTCTACCGGATAATGCTCTAGTTTATTTAATATACGGCATGAATCAAAACAGCTACTTATAAATAGTAGCTGTTTTTTTTTATTTTTTATTCTTAGTCCTCAATATTTATCACAAAAACCCAAAGTGGTAACAGTGAAGAAATCCCTATTCCCAAAATTTCCAAGGTTGATAGACACTGCGCGGCTAATAATTTATAGTTGGGAGCATCATACCCGCTACGGAAATACACTCCGCTTTCCACGGGTGGCTGGTGAGCCTCCTGGCGCTTACGCAATGCGGGGTCTCACCGAAGCCTATCCTCCCGCAGGAGTCTCCGTGTATTTCCTTCGCTAGATAAGAGTGAATATGAATAGTAGCACTTAAATCCAACACATAATTAGAAAACTAAACTAGCGCAGGCAGAATACGGAGACTCCTGCGGGAATAGCACGTGTCCGAAGACCCCGCAGAGGTGATCTTTCCTCGAGGAGGCTGAGGCCGTGCCCGCGGAAAGCGGAGTATTCTGCCGGAGCGGTATCGTACCAGTATACTCGTTAATTATGGGGGTAATTGAGTTACCACACAGTTTATATCAATTATGCAAATAATAACAATAATTAAGAAAACAGCCTAAATTAAACAAAAAAAGCTTGTTATCCAAAATAGATAACAAGCTTTTTGTCTGATAGCGGCGGAGGGGATCGAACCCACGACCTCACGGGTATGAACCGTACGCTCTCGCCAGCTGAGCTACGCCGCCATATTTATAATGTAGCTATTTCTTTTAGCCAACAAAAATCATAATACAATATGAAACAAATTGTGTCAATATCTTTTATTGAAAAGGATATTTTCTGATAAGATTGAATAAATAAATATAATCACAAAAGGAGGATGAAGTAGTGGAAAAACGTCATGAAATATTATTTAACCAACTAGAGGCCTATCGAGAAGAAACCCTTGGCTTAGTCAAAGGGATTTCAGAGGAGGAGGCAGAAAGCATACCAGATGGGTTCCATAATAATATTAGATGGAATCTGGGACATATATACCTCGATCAAAAGCTTTGGATAGAATCTATAACAAAGGAAAAGTCAGAACAAACAAAAACATATAATAATTGGTTTGGTTTTGGAACAAGCCCTAGTAATTTCACAGAAGACACACCAAGTTTCGCTGAACTAAAGAAGTTATTACTACATCAACCCATGCAAATTAAAGAGGAATATGGAGACCGTATAGAAGAAGAGTTTGAACCTACCGAAATGGGAATGTACACCATTGAACAAGTGTTAACCCGTACGATATATCATGAAGGTTTACACGCCGCAGCAATTCAATATTTAAAAAGATTTGTATAGCTACTCCCAGTGGGTAGCTTTTTTGTTTTGAAATGATTCATATTTTATACGAGAATTGCTCCATCTTAAAATTCTACATTTCGTCATCATGACGTTCTCTGACAAAAAGAATACACATAAATAAAGATTATGTAGAAACTCCTACCACATACTAGATTTCAGTCGAACGATTTATTGATTTTATCTTCTTGTTTTGACAAAAAATAAATACTATTTGTGGTTTACTGTTACGAAAGAGTATTGTCCATAAGAATAATATATGCCAGCAATCTGTCCGTTAGAACCCAATATACAAAGAGTAATAAATAATAACTGTCAAAGAGGAGTGGTTGAATGGAGTCAGTTCAAGGAGCCCAGCCAAAAGCAATAGGTGTAGAAGGAACATTTATTGAAAACATTCGAACGAGAATATATACCGGGGGGAAAAGGATTTTACTTGATCATGGATGGCTATATGTTTTTGTAGGATTTTTATTGGGACGGGCTATTATCTTGTCGGTTGTGTCGCCATTTGCTGTTGCCTTTTTGGCAACATTATGGTTTATGCATAAGGATAAAGCAGCTAAAACACTACTTGCGACGATGGCAGGTGCGTTTACCATTTCATTGTCACATGGGTTATTTGTTGGGATTGCAATGTTTTTCTTTATTATAATGAGTGCCATTTTCAAGAACCTAAAAGGTCATCAAACGAAGATTCCAATCTTTGTGTTTCTGGCAACAGTAGGACCAAGGATTTTTCTTTACTCTATCAATGGACAACTTACATCCTACGAATGGATGCTTATATTCGTTGAAGGAATACTTGGTACAGTCCTTGTACTAATATTTATGCAGAGTGTCCCATTGTTGTCTCAAAAAAGATATCGCCCAACATTAAAAAATGAAGAAATTGTTTGCATGATCATTTTAATTGCCTCTATCCTCACAGGAACAGTGGGCTGGGAAGTTTACGGGGCACAGGTGGAGCAAGTGTTATCTAGATACTTTGTATTAATATTCGCTTTTGTTGGTGGAGCATCAATCGGATCAACTGTTGGGGTTGTTGTGGGATTAATATTATCATTAGCAAATGTTGCAAATCTTTATCAAATGAGTCTGCTTGCTTTTTCTGGTTTACTTGGAGGATTGCTAAAGGAAGGGAAAAAAATAGGTGTTGGTGCTGGTTTATTAGTTGGAACGTTCTTAGTAGGAATCTATGGAGACTCCAACTCACTCATACCTTCTTTAATAGAATCGTCAATTGCAATTCTACTATTCCTTATAACGCCTGCCAGTTGGTTTACGCAATTGTCACGATATATTCCAGGGACAGAGGAACATGCCAATGAACAGCAACAATATTTACAAAAGATCCGTAATGTAACGGCTAAAAGAGTGGAACAATTTTCCGAGGTTTTTGAAGCTTTATCCAAAAGCTTTAGTACTGCAGAAAATTACTCTTTGGAAGAAGAAGAAGCACAGCGGGAAACGGATTACTTTTTAAGTAATGTGACCGAAAAAACATGCCAATCTTGTTTTATGAAGGAACGGTGCTGGCAACAACAATTTGATACAACCTATGCCTTAATGGGGGAGCTGAAAAAAGATATAGAAATCGGGAATGAACCAGGTAGAAAGCTAGTAAAGGAGTTTGAGAACCATTGTATTAAATCTCGTAAAGTGATGGATACGATGAATGAGGAAATATCTTATTTTGAAGCAAATCGTAAACTTAGAAGACAAGTTTTTGAAAGTAAGAAACTTGTTGCGGAGCAATTACAAGGTGTTTCCGATGTAATGGAGGACTTCGCTAAGGAAATTTTAAAAGAAAGAGAACAGCATGAAAACCAGGAGATACAGATTAGCCATGCCTTAAAATCTATTGGAATCGAATTAGAAAAATTAGATGTCTATCGACTGGATAAGGGGAATGTAGATATTGAAATGACAGCATCTTTTTATGATTACCATGGCGAAGGTGCTAAGCTCATTGCACCGGTTCTATCCGATATATTAAATGAAACCATTGTTGTTAAACAAGAGGAGATATCGCCGTTTCCAAATGGTTATTCATTTCTGGCATTTGGATCAGCAAAGGAATTTACTGTTGAAACTGGTGTTGCCAATGCCGCAAAGGGTGGCGGCATAGTGTCTGGGGATAGTTATACGATGATTGAGCTTGGTGAAGGTAAATATGCAATGGCTATCAGTGATGGGATGGGCAATGGAGTACGAGCTAACGAAGAAAGTAAGGAAACACTTAGGTTACTTCAACAAATCTTACAGACCGGTATACCGGAAAAGGTGGCTATAAAATCTATTAATTCTATTTTAGCTTTGCGAACAACCGATGAAATGTTTGCGACACTTGACTTAGCAGTTATCAATTTACACAATGCCTTTGTAAGATTTTTAAAAATAGGCTCAACCCCTAGTTTTGTAAAGCGTGGGGATCAATTGTTAAAAATTGAAGCAAGTAATTTGCCGATGGGAATTATTCGTGAATTTGAAGTGGATATTGTTAATGAACAATTACAGTCAGAGGATCTCTTAATTATGATGAGTGATGGCATTTTTGATGGACCAAAACATGTGGAAAATACCGATATCTGGTTAAAACGAAAGATTCGAGAAATGGAAACGGACAACCCACAAGAAATAGCGGATTTATTATTGGAAGAAGTAATTCGAACAAGGTCAGGTGAAATAGAAGATGATATGACGGTGCTTGTTGCTAAGGTGAAAAAGAATATTCCAGAGTGGGCAACTTTCCCAATCTATCAAACCAAAGCCACTGTTTAACTAGATTCCTTATTCTATAATGTATAGCCCCCTTCTTTTATGTATATTTCCAATTATTTTTGTCGATGATGGTAATGATTAATCTGGAGGTGTTCGTATTGAAGAAGGGGACTTTAAAGCAAATTCTATTAATTACGGATGGGTGTTCTAATAAAGGAGAGGACCCAGCGGCAACTGCAGCTTTGGCACATCAACAAGGAATTACAGTCAATGTTATTGGTATTTTAGAAGATGACCAAACAGAAGAACCAGAAGGCTTACAAGAAGTCGAAGAAATTGCACTATCTGGTGGTGGTGTAAGTCAGTTAGTTTATAAGCAAGCATTATCCCAAACTGTACAAATGGTAACGAAGCAAGGGATGACCCAGACCTTGCAGGGGTTAGTCAATTTGGAACTAAAACAAATTCTCGGCAAAGAACAAACAATGGAAGATTTAGATCCAGAAAAGCGTGGGGAAATCATGGAAGTGGTCGAGGACTTAGGTGAGACAAGTGATCTAGAAGTATTAGTTCTAATTGATACTAGTGCAAGTATGCATGATAAATTACCAACGGTTAAGGAAGCTTTAATTGATTTGTCTATTAGTTTGAATTCCAGGGTAGGGAGAAACCGTTTCGCTATTTATAATTTCCCAGGAAAACGTAAGGATATTGATAAAGTACTAGACTGGTCTCCAAGACTTGATACGATGTCATCGGTATTTCCAAAGCTTACTAGTGGAGGGATTACTCCAACAGGTCCAGCTATTCGAGAGGCAATGTATCAATTTGGTAAAAAAAGCTTGCTAAGGAGCTTCAGAAATAATCATGAACAAGACATTGAAAACGCATGATTCTTTTCTAAGACCTGGGGTGACTCTAACTGGAAAGTGGCATCAAAAACGTTATGTAATCATTCGTAAGTTAGGAAATGGTGCAATAGGATCGGTTTATCTATGTGATGCAAATGGTAGAAAAGCAGCATTAAAGATAAGTGATATAAGTACTTCTATTACGATGGAGGTTAATGTGTTGAAATCACTAGGGAAGGTCCAAGGAAAGAGTCTTGGACCTTCTTTATTGGATGTTGATGATTGGGTGACACCCCTCGGACAGACATTCTCATTCTATGTAATGGAGTATATTCATGGAAGAGCACTCCCAGAATTTATGAAACAGAATGGTAATGAATGGATTGGAGTGTTTATGCTGCAACTTTTAGAGGATTTGGACAGCTTGCATCAGTCTGGATGGGTATTCGGCGACTTAAAGGTTGATAATTTACTCGTAACAGGCTCACCTACACGACTTCGCTGGATTGATGTTGGAGGAACGACACAGATAGGTAGAGCGATAAAAGAGTATACAGAATTCTATGACCGAGGGTATTGGGGGTTAGGCACAAGAAAAGCTGAACCGAGCTATGACTTATTTGCGTTAGTAATGGTATTCGTGAGTGTTTTCTATCCTAAACATTTTCCAAAAGGGTCAAATCCACAAACAACACTATTTAAGAAGATTAATGATGTAAAGGCACTTCGTCCGTATGAAGATTGTTTTAAAAAGGCGTTAACAGGGAAATATCAAACAAGTGATGAAATGAAGCAAGAAATAACATCAGTAATATATGATTTGCAGAGGAAACCACAAACTCCCACTAAAAGAAAACACGACAATCCTCCACTCGCAATGGAGTCAATAGGTTTCTTATTAATTGCACTTGGGTACTATTTATCCTCACTATTAATTCCTTAATAGCATAATGGTTCTGTGTTAAAATGAAGTGGTAAGCAGTAATTAAGAGGGTGGACGTTTAGTGAAGGATGTTGTGACAGATTTTATCAAAAAGCATCAATTATTATTACCGGATACAACTGTCTTAGTAGCAGTATCTGGTGGTCCAGATTCAATGGCACTCCTACATTTTTTTAAGTCCATTCAAGTCGAATGGAACTTAAGGTTGATTGCGCTCTCTGTCGATCATCAATTAAGAGGAGAGGAAAGTAAAGAGGACCTTGAATATGTGGAAAAAATGTGCCAAGAATGGGATATAGAATTTATTGGAACCTCAGTCGATGTTATGGGCTATAAGAAGAATGAACATATCGGAACACAAATTGCTGCGAGAAAGCTAAGGTATGATTTTTTTGCTGACCAAATGAAGCATTTACAGGCAGATTATCTAGCCTTTGGTCATCATGGTGATGATCAAGCAGAAACCATGTTAATGAAGATGGTTCGTTCAGCGGATTCTAGATTCTTCTCAGGTATGCCTGTAAAAAGAGAATTTGCTGGTGGGGTTATTATTAGACCACTATTATGTGTGACAAAAAAAGAGCTTGAAAACTATTGTCAGATTAATGGTATTGTCCCAAGAATTGACCCTTCTAATGCAAGTGTTGATTATACTCGTAATTTTTACCGAATAAAAGTACTGCCATTATTAAAAAGTAAAAACGGGAACTTACATAAAACGATCCAACATTTGAGTGAATCACTGGAAGCGGATGAGGATTTTCTACAATTGGAAGCGAAAAAGATGTTTAAGGAAGTTGTTCAATTAGAAGGAAATCCGATCACAGCTACGTTTAAAATTGATGACTTTGTATCACGTGCATCTGCTTTACAAAGGCGTGTCTATCATCTAATATTAAAATATCTATATCATAATGATTTGCCTAAGGATTTATCATATGTCCACGAGGAACAATTACTATCGTTATTGGCCAAAGATAAACGTAATGTACAAATTGATTTTCCCCGTCATTTAAAGGTAGAAAAAGCATATAATAAACTTATCTTTTATTTCCAAGAAGCAGAGAAAAAATTGCCTAATTTCCATGAGGTCCTAAATGTGCCCGGTGAAGTGTTATTACCAAATGGCAACAAATTGATAGCTAGATATCAACATGAATTCACTAGTCAAAATGAAAATACATATATATGTTTGCAAAGTGATATTATGCTTCCTTTACATATTCGAACACGTCGTGATGGCGATCGAATGAGTTGGAAGGGGTTAAACGGAAGTAAAAAGTTGAAAGATATTTTTATCGATGCAAAAATACCCATACAAGATCGGAATAGTTGGCCAATTGTAACGGATAATAATGGGGATATACTTTGGCTTGTTGGTTTAAAAAAAAGAGATCCAATACCAAACCAAAAAAGTTCCTCATATATACAGCTTTATTATGAATAAGGTAATTTGTAGGAGGGTTTTATTTGCATAACGAAATAAAAAAGATACTCGTTACAGAAGAAGAAATTGCAGCAAAGTGTAAAGAAATTGGGGCGAAACTAACAGAGGAATATGAAGGACGCTTTCCGTTAGTTATCGGCGTCTTAAAGGGTGCATTGCCATTTATGTCTGATGTATTAAGACAAGTACACACCCACTTGGAAATGGACTTTATGGATGTTTCTAGTTACGGTGGTACTAACACCAAATCTTCAGGGGAAGTAAAGATATTAAAAGACCTTAATACGAAGGTAGAGGGTCGTGATTTGTTAATCATTGAAGACATTATCGATAGTGGTAATACACTACGATATTTAGTTGATTTATTTAAATATCGTCAAGCAAAATCTGTAAAGATTGTTACGTTGCTCGATAAGCCATCTGGTCGTACAGCAGATATTAAGGCAGATTTAGTAGGATTTGAAGTGCCAGATGAATTTGTTGTAGGATATGGGCTAGACTATGATGAAAAGTACCGTAACTTACCATATATAGGTGTCCTAAAGCCAGAAATTTATGGTGGAGAAGAATAATTAAAAGACACGTTAGCTGTTGTTCCGAATGTGGGGAGCAATTAGTTGAAAAATTTAAATTTTATATGATACTATTGTTAATAGTTTTTCCCGTTTGGGAGGAGGTAGGCAATGAACCGAGTATTTCGTAGTGCGTTTTTTTACTTAATCATATTTTTGGTTATTATAGCTGTGATTAGCTTATTAAGTGGCCAGAATGAACAAGCAGAAGAACTAGATGTTCAGAAGTTTATGCAATCACTTGAAACAGGTGAAGTTAAAGAAATGACGATGCAGCCTGTTAATGGAATTATGCGTATTACAGGTAAGCTAAGTGATGACAAACAGTTTGTCGCACAAGTACCTAATAATGAAGAAATTGTCGCTGATATTACGACTATTGCACGTGAGCAAAGTCTCATGAAAGTGGAACCAATGGATCAGCCAAGTATTTGGGTTACGCTTCTAACAACGATGATTCCATTTTTAATCATTGGACTTTTATTCTTCTTCTTACTTAGTCAAGCACAAGGTGGCGGCGGCGGCCGTGTTATGAACTTTGGTAAAAGTAAGGCGAAAATGTATAGCGAAGAAAAGAAAAAAGTTCGCTTTACGGATGTAGCGGGTGCAGATGAAGAGAAACAGGAATTAGTGGAAGTAGTTGAGTTTCTGAAAGACCCACGTAAATTCTCTGCAATTGGGGCAAGAATTCCAAAAGGGGTACTACTAGTTGGACCTCCAGGAACAGGTAAAACACTACTTGCACGTGCGGTTGCAGGTGAAGCGGGTGTTCCATTCTTCTCTATCAGTGGTTCTGACTTTGTAGAGATGTTTGTTGGTGTCGGTGCTTCACGTGTACGTGATTTATTCGAAAATGCTAAGAAAAATGCACCTTGTATTATATTTATCGATGAAATTGATGCAGTAGGTCGTCAGCGTGGTGCGGGTCTTGGTGGTGGTCATGACGAGCGTGAGCAAACATTAAACCAGTTACTTGTTGAAATGGATGGTTTTGGAGCAAATGAAGGTATCATTATTATCGCTGCAACAAACCGACCAGATATTTTAGATCCAGCACTTCTTCGTCCAGGACGCTTTGACAGACAAATAACAGTTGACCGTCCAGATGTAAAAGGTCGTCAAGAAGTCCTTAAAGTTCATGCTAGAAACAAACCTTTAGATGCTTCTGTTGATCTTAAAACGATCGCTATGCGCACACCTGGTTTTTCAGGAGCTGACTTAGAAAACCTTCTGAATGAAGCAGCACTAGTTGCGGCTCGTCGAGATAAGAAGGAAGTTGACATGTTAGATGTGGATGAAGCAATTGACCGTGTAATTGCTGGTCCTGCTAAAAAGAACAGAGTTGTATCCGAGAAAGAACGTAATATCGTTGCATATCATGAAAGCGGACATACAATTATTGGTATGGTGCTCGACGATGCTGATATCGTTCATAAGGTAACGATTGTTCCTCGTGGGCAAGCTGGTGGTTATGCCGTTATGCTTCCAAAAGAAGACCGTTACTTCATGACTAAGCCGGAGCTATTCGATAAAATCACAGGTCTTTTAGGTGGCCGTGTAGCCGAAGAAATTGTCTTTGGTGAAGTAAGCACTGGTGCATCGAATGATTTCCAACGTGCTACTAGCATTGCACGTAAAATGATTACCGAGTATGGTATGAGTGATAAACTTGGACCTCTACAATATAGTAGTGGTGGTGGAGAAGTTTTCCTTGGAAGAGATATTAATAACGAACAGAATTATAGTGATGCAATTGCTCATGACATTGATCAAGAAATGCAAAACTTTATTAACCACTGTTATGATCGTGCAAAAACTATCCTTACGGAGAATCGCGATAAACTTGAACTAATCGCACAAACTCTTCTAGATGTTGAGACATTAGATGCAAGACAAATCAAGTCTCTATTCGAAGATGGTGTTCTTCCTGACCCAGAAGATTACGTGGAAGAAAAAGCGGATAAGGATGTTAAAGTAAATATTACCTCTAAGAAGGACGATGAATCTGTGGACTCTTTTGACGAAGCCAAGGAGAAAGCCGATGATAAACTTCACAAAGAAATTGAAGAAGATCAAGAAGAGAAGAACAATTAATCAATAATAAACCAAGGCAGCCTTAGCGTTAAGGCTGCCTTTTCTATTCCTTTTCAGATTTGTAATTTCACTTACGAAAATGATTTTGGTATATTATTAAAGACTCAATTGTTTTTTGATTTTATCTTTAGAGTTGATTAATCAGGCCTTGGGCAACCTAGGTAATGATGATTTAGATTTTTTAAGTAAGCTTGTTTTCTTAAAGATTGTTGTATACTACATAATTGATAGAAACTGTGCGGTAACTACAGACTAATATCTCTTTCTTGATGAATTGAGTGCTAGGATAACGCTCCGGGGTCTTCGGACATGTGCTATTCCCGCAGGAGTCTCCGTATTCTGCCTGTGCTAGTTTAGATTTTCTATTAAAGTTAGAACTTATAATATAGTGTTGGCAATTACTTGCTTTCATTTGACTCAATCGTCACGAGCGTAGGAAATACACGGAGACTCCTGCGGGAGGATAGGCATAGGTGAGACCCCGCAAGAGCTTTAGCTCTGAGGAGGCTCACCAGCCGCCATGCGGCAAGGTAGACACTGTGAGGTGTTTTCGAACAGATGTCGCCCCTGTACTGGAAGTGAAAGCGGAGTGTATTTCCGAAGCGGGTATAATGCTCCCAACTATAAATTATTAGCCGTGCAGTGCAATTCCTATCAATACTAAAAGTAATAGCAACAACATCTCGAAAACAGCCTTAAGTAAAAACATATTAAGTAGGAAGGACCTTACATCATGCTATTTGTTCTAGACGTAGGAAATACAAACACAGTACTGGGAGTATTTGTCGAGGAAGAACTTAAATATCACTGGAGAATCAAAACGGACCGCTATAAAACAGAAGATGAATTTGGAATGTTAATTAAATCCCTGTTCGACTTCAGTGGCATTAAATTACAAGATATTACCGGTGTCGTCATATCATCCGTTGTACCTCCAATCATGTTCTCGCTAGATAGAATGTGTAAAATTTATTTTGGTATCGACCCAATAATAGTTGGAAAAGACACGGTAAAAACTAATTTAGAAATGTGTTATCCCAATCCAAAAGAGATTGGTGCTGATCGTATAGTAAATGCTGTCGGAGCTTTAAAGGAACATAAAGCACCACTTATCATTATTGACTTTGGTACAGCGACAACTTACTGTTACATAAATGAATCAAAGGAATATTGTGGCGGTATCATCTCCCCAGGAATAAATATATCAATGGAAGCTTTGTATCAACGAGCTTCTAAACTACCTAAGATTGAAATCGAGGCTCCAGAGAGTGTGGTTGGGAAATCAACCGTCGAAGCAATGAAATCTGGAGTTTTTTATGGATATATTGGTCAAGTAGATGGGATTGTTAATCGAATTAAGAAAGATGCCGGTAAGGATGCCAAGGTAATTGCTACTGGTGGACTTGCTCAATTAATAGGGGAATCAACCGATACGATTGATCATGTAGATCCTTTTCTAACCCTAAAAGGATTATATGAAATATACAAAATGAATCGATAATTAAAGTTATGAAGGAGACATCATTATGTCAGATTACTTAATTAAAGCTACTACTTTCAATGGAATGGTTCGTGCATATGCTATTCGCTCCACAAATATGGTGGAGGAAGCAAGGAGGCGTCAAGATACATGGGCTACCGCCTCAGCTGCAATGGGGCGTACCATGACAATTTCGGCCATGATCGGAGCCATGTTAAAAGGGGAGGACTCAATAACGGTTAAGGTTGAAGGTGGAGGACCAATCGGTGTCATTGTTGCTGATGCAAACGCAAAAGGTGAAGTTAGATCCTATGTAACACACCCCCATGTGGATTTTGACTTAAATGAAAAAGGGAAACTAGATGTTGCAAGAGCAGTTGGTACAACTGGAAGTCTTAGTGTTGTCAAAGACCTTGGATTGCGAGACTTCTTTACCGGACAAGTGCCAATTGTTTCCGGGGAAATTAGTGAAGATTTTACATACTACTTTGCTACCTCTGAGCAAGTACCTTCTGCGGTTGGGGCGGGTGTATTAGTTAATCCAGACCATACGATTTTGGCTAGTGGCGGATTCGTTGTTCAAGTAATGCCAGGAGCAGATGTTGAGGTAGTGGATAAACTAGAAGCAAGGATTAATTCTTTTCCACCTATTTCGTCGCTTATACAGCAAGGCAAAACCCCTGAAGAAATATTAGAACTTTTATTTGAAGGGGAAGAATTGAAGATTCATGAAAAGATGCCTGTACAATTTAAATGTAAATGTTCAAAAGAAAGATTGGCAAATGCGATTGTTGGATTAGGTAATGATGAAATTAGACAAATGATTGATGAAGATCACGGAGCAGAGGCAACTTGTCACTTCTGTAATGAAACCTATCATTTCACAGAAGAAGAACTTGAGGAACTTATCAAAGCTTAATACGGGTAATGGAAGGAGTAAATCATGTCAAAAAAATTATTATTCAGCATCATTGTTGTACTCCTGATTACAAATGTTGCAACGATGCTATTTTGGAAAAATGATCAAACAGAAACTCCTGTTGTTGATGATGAAAAAATAGATACGAAAAAACCAGTAGCCACAATAGACGGGGAAAAAGTTTCTTATGGGGATTGGATGAAATCCCTTCAAGACAATTATGGAAAAAAAGAACTGAAGAATATAATCGACCATCAAGTTGTGGAAAAGTTGGCGGATGATCATAATATTACAATTAGTGATAAAGTGATAGAAAGAGATATAGCTCTCTTAACTACAATGCAAGGCCTGACCTCAAAAGAGGATTTACAGAAATTAGAAGAAAGCTGGCGGAGTGATATTTTATACCGATATCAACTTGAAGCACTCCTTGCTGAAGGTAATCAAATTTCAGAACAGGAAGTACAAACATATTACACAAAGTATCATGAACAATATCAGTTTGATAAATCGTTACAGTTCTCTCATATATTAGTATCTACTATGGATACCGCGGAAAAGGTATATGCAGAATTAGAAGATGGAGCATCTTTTTCGTTATTAGCAAAGGAATACTCTATTGATGAAGATACAAGAGAAGGTGGAGGTTACTTAGGATTTAATTCTGTCAATACGGAGTTCTTACCTTCCAATTATTTTGATATAGCGGCGGAGCTTGAAGAATATTCTTATAGTGAGCCTTTTGTGACAAGTAATGGTATTGCAATTCTCTACTTACAT
Source organism: Paucisalibacillus algeriensis (assembly GCF_000577245.1). Taxonomy (GTDB): domain Bacteria; phylum Bacillota; class Bacilli; order Bacillales; family Amphibacillaceae; genus Ornithinibacillus. The sequence goes on along the minus strand of NZ_CBYO010000020.1, from coordinate 8,342 downwards.
AAAAGCTTACCAGATATAACGTTTAACTATGAGGAATTAAAACCATTTATCCGTAATGAACTAGCGTTAAAATCTTCCAATCAAAAATTAGTTGCAGAGCCATTATGGGAGAAATTAGATATAAATTGGCTTTATGGGGAATAGTATATATAAAAAGTAAAAAAGCATTTTCGTGAGAAGGATAAGCGAAATTGCTTTTTTCATAAGTCAGAGATCGAAAATTTCCCATCTTTATGAGCACAGGACTTTCCAGTACCTCATTTAAACTAATCTTGCTTAATGTAGCCTAATTTTTGCATTTCTGTTGACAGTTTAATGAACTTGGGAGTACATTATATATAAATCCTATAAGTTTAGTAGGAATTATGAGGAGGTAATTTCATGAGAGTATCAGATAATATTACCGGCTTAATCGGAGAAACGCCAATTGTTAAATTAAATGGTATTGCAGACGAAGACAGTGCAGATATATATGTGAAATTAGAATACTTTAACCCAGGTAGCTCCGTTAAAGATCGTATTGCACTTGCAATGATTGAAGCGGCTGAAGAAGAAGGTAAGCTAGAAAAAGGTGGCACAATTGTCGAACCAACTAGTGGGAATACTGGTATTGGTTTAGCGATGGTCGCTGCGGCCAAAGGGTATAGAACAGTTATTGTAATGCCTGACACAATGAGTAAAGAGCGACGTAATATTTTACGTGCATATGGTGCAGAATTAATTTTGACACCTGGTGCAGATGGTATGAAAGGTGCCATTAAAAAGGCAGGAGAGTTAGTGGAAGAAAAGGGCTACTTTATGCCACAACAATTTATGAATAAAGCAAACCCAGAAGTACATGCACGTACGACTGGTAATGAAATTGTGAAACAAATGGAAGATGGCCTAGATGCATTTGTATCTGGCGTTGGAACTGGCGGAACAGTAACTGGTGCTGGTAAGGTACTTAGAGAAAACTTTAAAGATATTAAAATATATGCGGTTGAACCGACAGACTCACCTGTATTGTCGGGTGGAAACCCTGGGCCTCATAAAATTCAAGGGCTTGGTGCTGGATTTGTTCCTGATGTACTTGACACAAAATCATATGATGAAGTTGTTCAAGTTTCTAACGAAGAGGCATTCGAGACTTCTCGTGAAGTAGCAAAAACGAATGGTATCCTAGGTGGTATTTCTTCAGGTGCTGCAGTTGCTGCTGCGAAGAAGGTGGCCAAAGAATTAGGGAAAGGTAAAAAGGTTCTTGCCGTATTACCTGACAATGGTGAAAGATATCTTTCAACACCGCTATATCAATTTGATGAAGAATAATGATTACGATCAAAAGGCTAGTATCTGAAAACGATGCTAGCCTTTTTTATGTAAGCAAAGTACATATTAACTAAGAAGAAATTCAGGGATAGTCACAATAGGTGCCAAGTAGCAAGAAGAGTTACCAATTTATATAGGCTCCAAGCGAATGCGAGTTTTTCTAATATATGGTACGATTAGACTAATTATTTTAGTTGGAAGGGACTAAGAAGGTTATGTTTTTAAGAACGAAAACAAAGACATATGATTTGTCATCCAGAACACATATCATGGGTATATTAAATGTTACGCCAGATTCCTTTTCAGATGGTGGTCATTACACAACGATTGAACGAGCTGTTGAGCAAGCAATGAAAATGGAGAAACAAGGTGCAGATATTATTGATATAGGAGGAGAATCAACAAGACCTGATCATGATCCAATATCTGTAGATGAAGAGCTTGCACGTGTAGTACCGGTAATTAAAGCTGTAAGAGAGGCAATTTCTATACCCATATCGATTGATACCTATAAAGCAGAAACAGCAAGACAGGCAGTAATTGCAGGGGCCGATATTATCAATGATGTATGGGGAGCCAAAAAAGAGCCCGAAATTGCTTCAGTTGCTGCAGTGTACAATGTGCCAATTATATTGATGCACAATCGTACTGATGAAAACTATACCTCGATAATTGAGGATATGAAGCGGGATTTAGAAGAAAGTATTAATATTGCGGTTAAAGCTGGTGTTTCAAGAGAGAACATTATTCTTGACCCAGGAGTTGGTTTTGCTAAAAGTGCTAATGATAACCTTATTGTCATGAATAATTTAGAAAAGCTAGTCAATATGGGCTATCCATTCTTACTTGCAACTTCAAGGAAACGATTTATAGGGAGCGTCCTAGATGTCCCACCTGCTGAGCGTGATAATGGAACAGGGGCAACAACGTGCTTAGGGATTATGAAGGGAGCACATATGGTGCGAGTACATAATGTTAAAGTTAATGTGGAGTTAGCAAGAATGATGGACGCTATGTTACATGTGGAGGATAAATAATGGATAAGATTATACTTACGAATATGCAATTTTATGGATTTCACGGACTTTTACCGGAGGAAAATAAGCTAGGTCAGCGATTTAATGTTGATTTGGAGCTGTTTTTAGATACATCCAATGCAGGTTTAAGCGACAATATGCACGACTCAATTGACTATAGCCAAGCATATCAACATGTAAAGAAAATAGTAGAAGGGGATGCCAAAAATCTGATTGAGGCAGTGACGGAGACGATTGCTTCTGATTTATTAGCTTCTTTTGAACTATTAAAGGCATGTAGGGTAAAAGTAATCAAGCCAGATCCACCAATACCTGGACACTATAAGTCGGTTGCAGTAGAAATATATCGGGAGAAAGCACATGAATAAAGCATTTATTGCACTAGGAACGAATATTGAACCAAGAAAAGACTATTTAGATCAAGCCATTCAATTACTTAGTAAGGTTAAAGACATCCAAATTATACAGAAGTCTTCCATTTACCAGACACCTCCGGTTGGTTACACCGACCAAGCCGACTTTTTGAATATGGTATTGGAAATAAGTACATGGTTACCTTCAGAAAAATTATTGGATAAATGCCAAGAAGTAGAGAATGAGTTGGGGAGAAAGCGGATTATTCGTTTCGGTCCTAGAACAATTGACCTTGACATATTAGTCTATAATGAAGAAAATAAAAAAACGGAGCGATTAACCATCCCTCATCCAAGAATGAGACAGCGAGGGTTTGTGTTAGTTCCTCTAAACGAACTTGCCCCTGAATTGCTACTACCTGGATTAGGTAAAACGGTAAATCAATTATTAAATGATCTTCCAGAACAGGACAAGAAGGATATTTCGAAATGGAAAACGGCCGAATCGGAAGAAGAATAAGGGCATTTCGTAAGTTAAAAGGATATACTCAAGTGGAGTTAGCGAATAAACTTGGAGTTTCGTTAAATGTGCTAGGGGCAGTAGAACGTGGAACTAAACAGGTATCGGAAGAATTAATCGATCAAATTGCGGAAACGCTAAACATAGATAAGAAAGAAATACTAGGTATAGGATAAGTTCGTGTTACGAATGATCTAGGGGCTAAGATATGTACAATGTTTTTTTAAGACTTGAGGAGGAGTAACAGTGTGGAAAATTGGGGACATCACCATTCCTAACCGAGTAACGCTTGCGCCTATGGCTGGAGTCAGTAACTGGGCATTCAGGTTAACGGTAAAGGAATTTGGTGCAGGACTTATTACTGCCGAAATGGTAAGTGATAAAGGAATCTTGAATCGAAATAAAAAGACATTGGAAATGTTATATATAGATGAACAAGAAATGCCAATGAGTTTACAGATTTTCGGTGGTGACAAAGATTCTCTTGTTCAGGCGGCACAATACGTGGATCAAAATACAAATGCTTCCATTATTGACATAAATATGGGATGCCCTGCGCCTAAGATTACAAAGGTCGATGCAGGTTCTCGTTGGTTATTAGATCCAGATAAAATTTATCATATGGTTAAAGCAGTTGTGGAGAACACAGAAAAACCTGTAACTGTAAAGATGCGCGCGGGTTGGGATGAAGATCATATCTATGCTGTGGAAAATGCAAAGGCAATTGAAGCGGCAGGCGGAAGCGCCATAGGTCTACATGGTCGTACTAGGAAGCAAATGTATGAAGGTTATGCGAACTGGGATATCATTAAGGAAGTAAAATCAGCCGTTAATATTCCGGTAATCGGTAATGGTGATATCGATAGTCCAGAAATTGCAAAGAAGCGGTTAGAAGAAACTGGTGTAGATGCGGTCATGATTGGTCGAGCGGCATTAGGAAATCCGTGGATTATCTATCAAGTAGCCAAGTACCTTGAAACGGGTGTACTAATGGATGATCCTTCACCAAGAGAGAAAGTTGATGTATGTCTACTTCATATGGATCGTTTAATTAAATTAAAAGGTGAAAAAGTAGCCATTATGGAAATGCGTAAACATGCAGCTTGGTATTTAAAAGGGCTGAATGGAAATGGGAAAGCTAGAAAGCTTATTAATAGTGCAGAAACACGTGATGCCTTAGTAAACATCTTGTCTGAGTTTGTAAGAGAAGCTGAGGCAGTTATTCAAGCTTCCTAGGTTTATATGTAAAATCTGCTGGTTCTTACTAGCAGATTTTTTTAAAAACATGATTAGTTGATGATAGGGCCTTTTGAGGTGTAAAATGAAGGTTATATTGGCAAATAGGAAAGTATAGATACCTTTCCATATAGCATATGCAAAAACTAACACATTTGCTAGAGAACAAGCGAATGCGAGTTTTTCTAAAGATAATGATAGATAAAATGAACTAATAATATCTAATTAATACTAAATTGGAGTGATAAGAATGTCGGAAGAATTAAATGAACATATGCGTGTTCGCCGAGAAAAACTAGGTACATATCGTGAGAATGGCGTGGATCCTTTTGGGGGAAAGTTTGAGCGTACGAGTCTTGCAAAAAATCTTCATGAACAATATGAACAATATTCAAAAGAGGAATTAGAAGAAACAGAACATCAAGTAACTATTGCTGGTAGAGTGATGACAAAGCGTGGCAAAGGTAAAGCTGGTTTTGCACATATTCAAGATTTAAGTGGTCAAATTCAATTATATGTTCGTAAGGATGCTATTGGTGAAGAAGCTTATGAAGTCTTCAACACGGTCGACCTTGGAGATATTGTTGGAGTAACTGGTGTAATGTTTAAAACAAATGTTGGTGAACTATCAGTTAAAGCTACAGAGTTCCAATTACTTACTAAATCATTACGTCCACTACCTGAGAAATATCACGGGTTAAAAGATGTAGAGCAACGATATCGCCAACGTTACCTTGACCTAATTACTAACATGGAAAGCAGAGAAACATTTGTAACCCGCAGTAAAATCATCCGTGCTATGCGTAATTATCTTGATGGGCAAGGTTTTCTTGAAGTAGAAACACCAATGATGCACAGTATTCCTGGTGGTGCTTCAGCAAGACCATTCATCACTCACCATAATGCGTTGGATATTCCTTTATATATGCGAATCGCAATTGAACTACATCTAAAGCGTTTAATTGTTGGTGGACTTGAAAAAGTATATGAAATTGGAAGAGTATTCCGTAATGAAGGGGTGTCTACGAGACATAATCCAGAGTTTACGATGATAGAGCTTTATGAAGCATATGCTGATTATCATGATATCATGGAGCTTACAGAAAATATGGTTGCCCATATTGCTGAGGAAGTACTTGGAACAACGACGGTTACTTATGGTGAATATGAAATTGATTTAAAACCAAAATGGAAGAGACTTCATATGGTTGATGCTGTAAAAGAATATACTGGTGTAGATTTCTGGGAACACATGAGTGACGAAACGGCTAGAGAACTTGCAAAAGAACACGGTGTAGAAATAAAGAGCAACATGACATTTGGTCACATTGTTAATGAATTCTTTGAACAAAAAGTAGAAGAAAAACTAATTCAGCCAACTTTTGTATATGGGCATCCAGTGGAAATCTCTCCACTTGCGAAGAAAAATACGGAAGATGAACGTTTCACAGATCGCTTTGAATTATTTATTGTAGCAAGAGAACATGCAAATGCTTTTAGTGAACTTAATGATCCAATCGATCAACGTGAGCGATTTGAAGCCCAAGTAAAAGAAAGAGATGAAGGAAATGATGAAGCACATCTAATGGATGAAGATTTCCTAGAAGCTCTTGAATATGGAATGCCTCCAACCGGTGGATTAGGAATCGGTATCGATAGATTAGTTATGTTATTAACAAACTCACCATCGATTCGTGATGTACTTCTATTCCCACAAATGCGAAATAAATAATTGATAAAGTAGTTAATGAGAAAAGTCCTTTGGAATAAATCTCATTAAATTGAACATACCGTATGAAATCTCTAATGGTTTGATTTCATACGGTATTGTTTTATATAAATAGATGTAATGTGAAACGATTATTACTTCTCATTCACCCTCTTTTCAGGGGTTCGTATATTAAAAATATAATTCCATTTATTTCCTTGAATAAAAGCTTGATTTATGGTTAAAATCATGATAAATTATATAACGTTGCTTGTTCATAAGGAACAAAGTAACGGTTAAAAAAGATGTTGACAATAAAATGCCAGCATGATATATTAATAAGGTCGCTGATTTGAGAGGCGATTAAATGTTTTAAAAACTTTTATAAAAAAACTATTGACATCGAGAATTGAAAATAGTATAATATAAGAGTTGACGAAAAAACAACATTTTATTTTTGCTCCTTGAAAACTGAACAAAACAACCAGTATGTAAGAAAAAACAACCCTGTTTTTTCTATTTTAAAAGAAATTCTAAAAGCTAGCGTGCTTTTAGTAGCTAAGAACTTAATTGACTCGTTCAATTATAATAAACAAACTTTTTTGGAGAGTTTGATCTTGGCTCAGGACGAACGCTGGCGGCGTGCCTAATACATGCAAGTCGAGCGAGTGAAACTAACTGATCCCTTCGGGGTGATGTTAGTGGATCTAGCGGCGGACGGGTGAGTAACACGTGGGCAACCTGCCTATGAGACTGGGATAACTCGCGGAAACGCGAGCTAATACCGGATAATACTTTTCATCACATGGTGAGAAAATGAAAGGCGGCGTAAGCTGTCACTCATAGATGGGCCCGCGGCGCATTAGCTAGTTGGTGAGGTAACGGCTCACCAAGGCCACGATGCGTAGCCGACCTGAGAGGGTGATCGGCCACACTGGGACTGAGACACGGCCCAGACTCCTACGGGAGGCAGCAGTAGGGAATCTTCCGCAATGGACGAAAGTCTGACGGAGCAACGCCGCGTGAGCGATGAAGGTCTTCGGATTGTAAAGCTCTGTTGTTAGGGAAGAACAAGTACAAGAGTAACTGCTTGTACCTTGACGGTACCTAACCAGAAAGCCACGGCTAACTACGTGCCAGCAGCCGCGGTAATACGTAGGTGGCAAGCGTTGTCCGGAATTATTGGGCGTAAAGCGCGCGCAGGCGGTCCTTTAAGTCTGATGTGAAAGCCCACGGCTTAACCGTGGAGGGTCATTGGAAACTGGGGGACTTGAGTACAGAAGAGGAGAGTGGAATTCCACGTGTAGCGGTGAAATGCGTAGAGATGTGGAGGAACACCAGTGGCGAAGGCGACTCTCTGGTCTGTAACTGACGCTGAGGCGCGAAAGCGTGGGTAGCGAACAGGATTAGATACCCTGGTAGTCCACGCCGTAAACGATGAGTGCTAGGTGTTAGGGGGTTTCCGCCCCTTAGTGCTGAAGTTAACGCATTAAGCACTCCGCCTGGGGAGTACGGCCGCAAGGCTGAAACTCAAAAGAATTGACGGGGGCCCGCACAAGCGGTGGAGCATGTGGTTTAATTCGAAGCAACGCGAAGAACCTTACCAGGTCTTGACATCCTCTGACACCCCTAGAGATAGGGCTTTCCCTTCGGGGACAGAGTGACAGGTGGTGCATGGTTGTCGTCAGCTCGTGTCGTGAGATGTTGGGTTAAGTCCCGCAACGAGCGCAACCCTTGATCTTAGTTGCCAGCATTTAGTTGGGCACTCTAAGGTGACTGCCGGTGACAAACCGGAGGAAGGTGGGGATGACGTCAAATCATCATGCCCCTTATGACCTGGGCTACACACGTGCTACAATGGATGGTACAAAGGGCAGCGAAGCCGCGAGGTGAAGCAAATCCCATAAAACCATTCTCAGTTCGGATTGCAGGCTGCAACTCGCCTGCATGAAGCCGGAATCGCTAGTAATCGCGGATCAGCATGCCGCGGTGAATACGTTCCCGGGCCTTGTACACACCGCCCGTCACACCACGAGAGTTGGTAACACCCGAAGTCGGTGAGGTAACCTTTTGGAGCCAGCCGCCTAAGGTGGGATCAATGATTGGGGTGAAGTCGTAACAAGGTAGCCGTATCGGAAGGTGCGGCTGGATCACCTCCTTTCTAAGGATATATTACGGAA
>NZ_CBYO010000019.1 GCF_000577245.1 Paucisalibacillus algeriensis | reverse complement strand
TTGAAGTGACCCCAAAAAGTTGGACATATATTTTTAAGCTGCTTGTTGGGCAAAAGTTCGGTAGTGGACCGGACTTTTGCCTTTTAATTTTGCCTTGATACGTTTGTTATTATAGTAATACATATATCCTTCTAACTCTTGTTTAAAGTGTTCCATGCTTTCAAATTCATTTAAATATAGAAACTCAGATTTCATTATTCCAAAGAAATTCTCTATTACTGCATTGTCATAACAGTTTCCCTTACGTGACATACTCTGTGTTATTCCTTGTTCCTTTAATGCGTGGCGATATTGTTTCATTTGGTAATGCCACCCCTGATCTGAGTGGAGGATTAACTCGTCATTGTCTGATATTCGCTCAAAAGACTTCTCTAACATATCTGAGACAAGTGAGTATGTCGGTCTGGAACCAATTGTATATGTTATAATTTCACCGTTAAATAAATCTAGAATAGGAGATAGATAGAGTTTCTCTCCAAACAATTTAAATTCTGTAATGTCTGTTACCCATTTTTCATTTGGCTTTTCCGCCTTAAAATTACGGTCCAATATGTTTGGTGCCGTCTTACCAATTTTCCCCTTATACGAGCGGTATTTCTTCATTCGAACGATGCTTTTTAAGCCTAACTCTTTCATTAATCGCTGAACCTTTTTATGATTCACTTTCCACCCCTGATTTTCCAATTCATCTTTAATGCGACGGTAACCATAACGTCCTTTATGTTCATGGTATATTGCTTGGATCAAGGTCTTTAACTCTGCATCTTTGTCTGGGCGGTCAAATTGCCTTACCCAATAATAGTAAGTGCTTCGTGGTATATTTGCCAACTTAATAAGTGCTTTCACCGAGAATCTTAACCTTAATTCATAGATTACTTTCGCTTTGTCTTGTTTGGTGACTTTTCCTTGTTTTGAACTAAGGCATTCAACTTTTTTAAATACTCGTTCTCCATTCGTAGATGTTCAACCTCAGCTTTTAGAGATTCAACTGATTCAGATTGTACTTGTTTAGATTTTTTATTATTTGTTTCTTTCATGAGTGTACGCCCCTTTTTCTTTGGTCTAAGGGCGTCCACTCCTCCTTTTTGAAAAAGAATTCTCCATGTTCTTATCGTAGCTGGTGAGGAGATATTAAAAATAACAGCTGCTTCATTTGGTGACGTCCCATTTTCTATCATATAATTAAGTACGTCTAGTTTAAACTGAGCTGAGTAATTTGTATAGGATTTTTTAGACAATCCCTCTTCCCCATGATATTGATATTGCTTTACCCAATTCATTACAACACTTTCAGAAGTTCCCATTGCTCTCCCAATCGAAATAAAACTTTCGTCACCTTCCAAATACTGATTAACTGCAGATAATTTTTCTTCAAATGTATATTTAGCCATAAAAAAACTGCACCTCCAATTGTTGTTTGTGTGTCCAACAATTGGGGTGCAGTTCA
>NZ_CBYO010000018.1:0-32500 GCF_000577245.1 Paucisalibacillus algeriensis | reverse complement strand
GTATAGTTTAATGGTAAAACGAAGGTCTCCAAAACCTTTGATGTGGGTTCGATTCCTACTACCCCTGCCATTTTTATTATGGCGGCCGTGGCGAAGGGGTTAACGCACCGGATTGTGGCTCCGGCACTCGTGGGTTCGATTCCCACCGGTCGCCCTTTTATTGGGCTATAGCCAAGCGGTAAGGCAACGGGTTTTGGTCCCGTCATTCCCAGGTTCGAATCCTGGTAGCCCAGCCAACCGCGGAAGTAGTTCAGTGGTAGAACACCACCTTGCCAAGGTGGGGGTCGCGGGTTCGAATCCCGTCTTCCGCTCCAATATATACGGCGGTATAGCCAAGTGGTAAGGCAGAGGTCTGCAAAACCTTTATCACCGGTTCAAATCCGGTTACCGCCTCCAATTTAAATTTTATAATAAAGTCCTAAACTCTTTTGTTTTAATTGCTATGATAATAGCAATTAAAACAAAAGAGTTTTTATTTTACATGGTGATTACGATAAGGTTACAAGAGACTGTATAATATTTACATCTAGGGAATACTAAAGATTAGAATTAGTTATTAGTATTCGGAGGTAAATATAAAATGGCGAAAGAGCATAACCCACAATTAACTGCAGTAGAGATATCACATATTTGGAATGCATATATGACAAACAGTTTATCAGTTTGTGTCTTTAAATATTTCTTGAATTGTGTAGAAGATCAAAGTATTAAAGAAGTTGTACAACATGGATTAGATTTATCGGAATATCAAGTAGAAAAGCTATCGGTTCTCTTTAGAAAGGAGAATTATCCAGTACCAATTGGTTTCACTGAAAAAGAAGACGTTGATATTCATGCTCCCAAACTCTTTTCCGATAGCTATATGCTTAATAATGTAAGAGATATGGCTAGTGTAGGGATGAACACTTATAGTGCAGCTATAGGAATTAGTGCAAGAGAAGATATATATGAGCATTTTGCAACATGTTTTACCAAGACAAATGAATTACATAGAATGGCAAAGAATCTAATGTTAGAAAAAGGTATATATATTAGGGGGCCATATATACAACCTCCAGCAAAACCTAAATATGTTAAGAAACAAGGTTTTTTAACTGGGTGGTTTGGTGAGAGAAGACCATTGACTGGGATGGAAATTACAACCTTATATTCCAATATACAACGAAATGCGTTGGGTGCATCAACACTGATTGGATTTGCACAAGTTGCTCAATCGAAGGAAGTAAAAAGATTTGTCATAAGAGGTAAAGAAATTGCATCTAAACATATAGAGGTATTCAGTTCTTTATTGAATGAAGAAAACCTACCAGCACCAATGAGTTCGGACTCAGAAGTAACGGATAAAACTTCTTTTGTATTCTCTGAAAGATTGATTATGTTCGAAACGACTTCTCTAATTGCTACTAGTATAGGATATTATGGATTGGCATTGGCAGGAAGTATGAGACGTGACATTTCTGTACACTATACTCGATTGATAGCTGAAATTATGAAGTACGCTGAGGATGGGGCTAACATTATGATTGATAATGGATGGTTGGAGGAACCTCCGATGGCACCAAACCGAGATGAGTTAGTAGATGGGTAGTGTGAGCGATGACACAAAATAGAAAAACTGAGGTATTATTTTGGAGCATTGCCTTACCCGGATTTGGGCAATATTTAAATGGGAAGATTATTAAGGGAACGGTTTTAATATTGTTAGAATTCATTGTTAATGTAAAGTCAGGATTGAATTATGCGATATTACCAAGTTTTTATGGCAACATACAGGAAGCCATTGCTTATGCCGATTTTCAATGGTTAATGTTTTATCCTTGTCTTTACTTATTTGCAATGTGGGATGCTTATCGTGATGCAGGTGGAGGTCAAGAACCATATGCTTTTCTTCCATTTGTATTTGCTGCTTTTCTAGGTACTGTTGGGGTTGTGTATTCTCCGATATTTAATATTAATGGAGTTTATTTTGGTGTAATTTGGTTACCTATAATATTCCTTATCATAGGGGTTTTTATTGGAAAAGTCATACGCAAATTCGTTATTAATTGGAAGAAGAATGATAGCCCAACTGTTTAGCGATTACTTCAATTAAGTTTACAGAAAAACTTTTCCATTGACTTTACTGCCAAAACCGTGCTATATTATTACTTGTCAGTCAAAGACTTCGTCAATTGATAATATGCCGGTGTGGCGGAATTGGCAGACGCGCGGGACTCAAAATCCCGTTCCCCCTGGGGAGTGTCGGTTCGACCCCGACCACCGGTATCTAAAAAGATAAGAAACGATAAAACACTCATGAATGTTGATATATCAATGTTTGTGGGTGTTATTTATTATGTAGGAAAATAGATGAAAAGGTTCTTTATTGAGTTGTTTTTAAAGTCGAAATCCTTTCATTTTAGTACCACTAACTCTCCAGACGCGCCCCGGAAGTCAAACCTAATAGAATAAAAGGGTAATCGGAAAATAGAGTGGAAAGAGGGTTAAAAAGTACCCTCTTACATAGCTTTCGTCAGTGTGGAAAAATCTGCACCACACTTTTTAACTTTACGATAGTCTGGAGTAAACAACATCATTTGCTCTAATGGCTTCATTGAAGTCAAAGAAATGATCGTTGAGTTCGTAAGCCTATACAAGCAATGGAAAATGTTTTGTCCATACTTGTATTTAATCTGGTCCACGAAGTCTGTTAAGTCTTTACTCCTTGTAAGAAGTACATAACGATACCTCATAAGTTGTCTACGTTCTATGGTTCAATACCAAGCCATTTAGGAGTTCTAAAATCAGTTTGAGCTTCAAGCTCATCAACGCAGTCATTGAAAATGTTTCGTAAAGTCTTTTCGTCCCTCTAACTGTCAAAAATGTGGTACCCTTGCAAACTTATACAAACATGGTAAGAAACATCAACTATTATTCGACCTGCCAATACATGCAAAACGTGTTGGTATTTATGTCAATCCCAACGATATAAATGTAGGGAGTAAATGAAACATTTACTGAATATTTACCAGATATGGATGTCAATCGTTCTGATACTAATAGATGATATAATAATACTCATTTGAGTATAAAGCAAACTTCAAATGATGAAAATTAATTATTAAAGTTCTATTATTAAAAGTCATCTACTTTCTTTCTTATTTTCCGTCGGAGTTTAAAACCAAAACTATTCGTATACTCTTTATTTATTGCCAATAGTTTATACGCTTCAAGTATCGTTGAAGTTCGTATGTTAATATACAACCCTACTGCAATCATCCCTATACAGATTGGGTAATATGGCACTAAAAACTCAGAGTTTATAAACCTTTTTTCTATCCCAAAGGCTAAGAGTCCGGCAACAAACAATCCCACACCTATTAAATTAATAACGCCATATTTCTTTTTCATGTTTTCGTATCTTGAAATTAATACGTTAAGGTATTTTTCATCAAGGATTAAGGACTCCTTTTTTAATATTTTATACTGATTTTCTTCCAAAAATGATACTGAAACGAACATTCCTATTCCAATTGTAGCGATAATAATAGTTGGAATCATATATATCGCTGGATCTTGTTTGAAAATAAAATATGGGATAGTTGATAAAGCAATCAGGAAGAAACCTAATGCAGTATATTTAGAAATCTTATGTACAGACAACAAATACCCCTCTGCCATTTCTTTGCTAACATAATACCCTGCCTCCTTATCAATATTATGTTCGGTAGAATTCTTTAACAAATAGTCCATAGAGACCCCGAATACATTTCCAATCATCAGAAGTTTTTCCGTTTCAGGGTATCCTTGACCATTCTCCCATTTACTTATGGCTTGTCTTGATGTGTTTAACTTTTCCGCCAAAGCCTCTTGGGAAATCCCTTTTTCTTTTCGTAATTTATAGAGTTTCTCACCAAAGGTCACTTACTTTTAACTCCCTTCATTTATTAAGACTTTAGAACTCCTTGTTTTTGTATATATATACAGAAATCACATAAGAAATTAATAAAAATAAAACCGATGCAATGAAAAAAATGATAGAGAACTTTTCATCAAAATCTTCAACCTCTCCAATAAACACTTCAAGCATAAAGACCGTTACAAAATAAATGCCTAAAGTGATGCCTAAACTTCCCATCATAATCGAATCCGATTGTTCTGTTCCCAGCCTGAAAGTCAAGGGATAGACTAAAGCCGCTATACATATGATTAATCCCATGGCACGTAGCAAATAATTGAAAAATACGGAATGCATGGTTGGTAACAAAAATAAATGAATAACATAGGCAATACAAAAAACTAATAAAAAACTGAAAATAAACAGTAATATGAAGGTCAGATATTTACTTTCTATGATTCGTTTCCTTGTTACAGGTAGTATTATCTCATATTTATTCCATCCAGAGATAGCATCATATTTCAATATATCAAACGCATGAACAGGTATAAGTACAAATGGTAAAAAACCAGCTAGTTTCAATGCAGCCGAATGATTCATTAGAAGTAACAAAACTACTACAACAGCTGTTAACAAGGAGGAGAATTTTACGCTTTTTTCCACTGAATATAGGTTGTTAAGAATTAGTCCCTTCATGATGGTCCCCTTCCATTAAAAGTAACGTGATCTCATCTAATGAGTATTCTTTTATTTGAAATGAAGCGGGTAAGGAATGTTTATCTGAAACAAGCACTTCCAGCATATGCTCTTTATTTCTATATGACACCGTAACATTGGAGTCTATTTGCTTCCATTCAGTTGGCTTGCACTGGACAATAGCAAAATTATCCAATAATTCATTTTTACTTGTCTGCAAAACGATTTCTCCTTTTTTAATAAAAATTAGTTCGTCTGCGATTTTTTCAATATCACTTGTTATGTGCGAAGATAGTAAAATCGATTGATTTTTATCTTTTACAAAATCTAAAAATACATCTAACATTTCATTTCTAGCTTTTGGATCTAAACCAGCGGTTGCTTCATCTAAAATTAGTAATTTTGTATTGTGTGAGAGAGCAACTGCGATTGATAATTTCATCGACATTCCACGTGAAAAATTCCCGACCTTTTCCTTTTTGGGTAGAGAGAAAGTATCAATATAATGAAAGTACTTTTCCTTATCCCATTTTTGATAAATATGGCTTAATACATTTGAAAGTTGAACCACATTTACATTGTTAGAGAAATTCATCTGTTCAAAAACGACACCAATTCGTTCTTTTAACTTATTATTTAAATAATCCATCTCCTGATTAAAAATCTTTATGGTGCCACTATCCTTTTTAGATGTACCTAAAATTGCAGCCATTGTTGACGTTTTTCCAGCACCATTCTCACCAATAATACCCACAATCGAACCGTATGGTATTGAAAAAGTAATGTCTTTCAGCTCAAAGTGAGAATCTGAATAAATTTTATTCAGATTTTCAACTTCTAAAATATTCTCCATCTCACTTATCTCCAATCTTTACTTCTGCTTATTATTTTTTTCATTTTCGATATGCCATATAGAACACCAAAAATGACGAATCCTAAAAAGACGAGTGTATTTGTTATTGGCTCATCAATT
This sequence comes from Paucisalibacillus algeriensis, assembly GCF_000577245.1. Classification (GTDB taxonomy): domain Bacteria; phylum Bacillota; class Bacilli; order Bacillales; family Amphibacillaceae; genus Ornithinibacillus. The sequence continues at coordinate 26,954 of NZ_CBYO010000018.1, read as the reverse complement.
CTCGGAATTTCATCCTGAAAAACCTTTAAAAGAACTAATACTCCCACAGTAAATATAACTCCGATAATCGGTACTTGTTTCATTATTCCTTTCCTCCCTTAATTCTTTGCATTTTAATTCAATATTTGCTCCTCCTTTCCTGTCACTTACTATATCTTAGAGAAACATCACTCTAAGTTCTACCAAGTGGGAGTTGCGCTTTGTCAACTTACGGTTGCAATCGTGTTATAACATGTATTTTGCATAAAATTTACCAATCTTGATAATATCTTGAACTCACAGAGGAAAATTCATTAGTAGTTCAGTAAGTTTTCAGATTCCCATTCATGTATGAGGGTGTAAAATACATTTCTTTTATTTCTTCATAGTATTTCAATATCAACAAATAATCGCATAGAATTTGCTATGCGATTAGATGTACTATATATGGTTCCACAGAAGTTAATCACGTCTCTTTTTAAAAAAAATCGTAACTATATACAAAATCACACTAATCCACACTAATCCACACTAATCCGAATTAGTGTTGTGTTATTGCAGATTAATCAAATTGGATATTCACCAATACAATTCGAATACCCGAAAAAAATAAAATCAATTTCAAACTTTTATATAATCATATTATAATTTTGTATAAGTTTACTTTACTTTTATAAAGAGTTACTTTATAATGGTCTTAAGAGGTGATGATGATGAAGGGAGATTTTGGTGATTCGATATCAAATAAAGTCTATGAATATCGTGTGCTTGCCAGAATGTCTCAGCTAGAGCTAGCTGAGAAAGTGGGTGTTTCGAAACAAACAATTTTCGTAATGGAAAAAGGAAATTATGTTCCTACGTTACTATTAGCTTTTCGTATTGCAAATTTCTTCAAAGTTGATGTTAACGATATTTTTACTTATGTGGAAGGAAGCGATCAAAATGAAATTTGATATAACAGAAATATCAAACAAGACCTTTTATCCCTTAAAAACCTGGGCGGAAGAATCACCTGGTAATTGGAATATGCTTCTTGGTATCGGTCTTGTATTGCTTTTACTCGGAGGGATTCTGATATTCGTATTTCGAAAAAAAATGGGTAAGGCTGACGAAAGAACAATACAAATATCTTTAAGAAGTACACTCATAATGTTATGTGGAATAGTTTTGTGCGATGTGATTTTCCCGAAAACATATATGTGGGAAATTTTCTTCTTATATAAGTATTCTCTTGCATTTATCGCTTCAGGAATCTATCTAGCCGTTCGATATAAAAAAGATTTTTTAAACTAGAGACAAAATAAGAGGATTGGAAAACACTTGTGAATTCAATTACCAAGAAATATAGTTGCCTGTAATTTTAAAAGAGTCTAGACTGCCCCTTTTCTTATCTAAAAGCCAGGCTACGTTAAACAAATTTTTAACTTTCTCCCATGGTGTAAAGTCGAAGAGCGTAATCTTTCTCTTCGACTTTACTTGACGTGCTCCTGTTCCATACTGTTATTGTAAAAAAACGGATTTCCAATGATTAATACTACCTTCAAGATCTTTTCCTTTATCAGCCCCCACTACCATTTTAAAGGATTCCATCACCAATCAACCTTACTAATTGCTTCCTACAAACCTTTCTACAAAAAAAATCGAAACGAACTACTTGTTTCCTGTTCAATGTATATATTTGTCTTATATCTAATTCTACCCTTCCCTTTATTCCGAGTTTTCTAATTACAAATGATATTGATGAAAAGAATACACTTGACAAAAGTCGATTACAAATGTAAACTTAAACCATATTAAATGATTACAAATGTAAACAATGAGGTGGGTATGGCCATGGTTGCTGAAATAGAACATAAAATTACGGATTCAGAATGGGAAGTTATGCGTGTTGTTTGGGCACAAAATAAAGTCACAAGTAAAGAAATTATTGAAGTTTTGCAGCAAAAAAAAGATTGGAAACCAGCAACTACAAAAACCTTTATTGGTAGACTCGTAAATAAGGGTATGCTTGAAACTGAAACAGAAGGAAAAAAATATTTATACTCTTCAAAAGTAAGTGAAGGGGATATTATAAAAAGTTCGCTTAATGATTTTTACAACAACATATGCAGCAGGGAGGTTGGTAATACAATTGCATACTTACTTTCAAATGCAACATTGAGTTTTAAAGATATTGATATTTTAGAAAAAATACTTGAAACGAAGAAAAAGGATGCTGTCGAGGAAGTTCCTTGCAACTGTGTTCCAGGACAATGTAAGTGTAGTGAGCATGGATATAGTAACTGTAACTCTGATCATTGTAACTCAAATCATTCTAACGAACATCAGGGGTGATTCTATTTGGAAAATAAACTACAACTCGAACTATATACAAGGTCTACATGTTCAGACTGCCAGGAAGCAAAGAAATATTTATCTTCTAAAGGAGTTCAATACGAAGATAAAGATGTCAGCAAATTTCCAAATTTAGAAGAAGAGTTAAAGAAAATATCGGGCACTAGAATTGTTCCTATGTTTGCCTTTTATAAAAAAGGCTTATTTGGTAGGAAAAAGCTGGTCAAATATTTTATTGGATTTGAAAATAATAAAACTGACATCATTAACACTTTCAATACGAACTAGACCATCTGACTTTATATTTTTTTTATCTATAATATACCCTGTGGGGGTAATTAGGGGAAGATTAACAATGGTAACAGTAATAAATTTGGTGATGGTAATGATTTCAAATTGGGGAGAGAATGCAAGTGGCATTAGTAACAGAAAAGAAGATTAAAATTGCGGTCAATGGTGGAATTAATTTTGGAGCTAAGTTAAATGGTAAACAATTAGTGGTTTTGGCAAAATATTTAGATGATGGGGAAGAACTAGAATTAACTACCTTCCAACAGATATATATCGAGGTACCAGAAGAGAGAAAAGATCAAGTAATTAATGAATTTGAAGAGGCGGGACTAAGTTGTTATCCAGTTGGAAAATTTGTCAAAAGCTTACGAACTTGTAACTTTTGTAAAGGGTCAGAACATGAAGGATTGCCTGTTGCAAAAGAATTAAATAAAAGAATCGCTGGTCAACCTGTACCGTTCACATTGAAACCAGCTTATACAGGATGTCCAATAGGTTGTGGTGAACCGATGATTAATGATATTGGTGTTATGAAGATGAAGGATACTTATACATTATATATCGGTGGTAAATCGAAAGGACATGATGCTAGGGTTGGAACAAAAATAATAGAAGGTCTGACTCCTGAGGAATTATATGATGTAGCAGAAAAAATCATATCGATGTACAGTGAACAAGGGAAGAAACGAGAACAGTTTTACAGATTTGTATCAAGAATTGGTATTGATGAAATCCGTAAACGAGTTGGTTATTCAGAAGAAAGTTTAGATTAGTCGTCAATATTTTTTAGAACACTAAAAGGAGAGAAAAGATAATGAGCGAAACAAAACATGCAACGCTTAATGTAACTGGAATGACCTGTGCAGCCTGTTCAAACCGTATTGAAAAAACATTAAACAAAATGGATGGTGTGAAAGCACAAGTAAATTTAACCACAGAAAAGGCAACCGTAGACTATGATTCAGAAAAAACTTCTATAGAAGATATTACAAAGAAAATTGAAAATGTTGGTTACGGTGTATTAATGGAAAAAGCAGAGTTAGATGTGTTTGGAATGACTTGTGCTGCATGTTCGACCCGTATTGAAAAGGTATTAAATAAGCAAGAAGGGGTAAGGCACGCATCTGTAAACTTAACAACAGAAACTGCATCCATCGAATATAACCCAGGACTTACTGATATGAAAGTATTAATTGAGAAAATCAAAAATGTGGGTTATGATGCGAAGCCGAAAGCGGAGGCAGCGGAAAAACAAACACATAAAGAAAAAGAATTGCAACATATGAAGACAAAATTAATCATTTCAGCTGTGTTAGCTGCTCCACTATTAGTAACCATGTTGGTTCATTTATTTAATATGGATATACCGGATATATTCATGAATCCTTGGTTCCAATTTGCACTGGCAACACCAGTTCAATTTATCATCGGATGGCAATTTTATGTTGGAGCTTATAAGAATTTACGTAATGGTGGAGCGAACATGGATGTGCTTGTTGCATTAGGTACAAGTGCTGCATATTTCTATAGTTTGTATGAAGCATTTAAGACCATTGGAAATCCTGAATATATGCCACATCTATATTTTGAGACAAGTGCTGTATTAATTACGTTGATTTTATTTGGGAAGTATTTGGAAGCAAGAGCAAAAAGCCAGACAACGAATGCATTATCCTCTTTACTTAATTTACAAGCAAAAGAGGCTCGTGTTATAAGAAATGGCGAGGAAATCATGATTCCAGTGGAGGAAGTTGTCGTAGGTGATCGATTGGTTGTAAAACCAGGAGAGAAGATACCTGTAGATGGAATGGTTGTAAAAGGAAGAACTTCTGTCGATGAATCGATGATTACAGGGGAATCTATTCCAATTGAAAAAGAAGTAAATGCTAGCTTAATCGGCTCTACTATAAACAAAAATGGTTCGATTGAAATGGAAGCGACAAAAGTAGGGAAGGATACTGCCCTTGCATCGATTGTCAAAGTTGTAGAAGAAGCTCAGGGGAAGAAAGCACCAATCCAACGATTAGCCGATATCATTTCTGGCTATTTCGTACCAATCGTTGTAGTAATTGCCATTCTAACATTTATCGTATGGATAGCGTTTGTAGAGCCTGGTCAATTCGAACCTGCTTTAGTTGCAGCAATTGCTGTACTTGTTATTGCTTGTCCATGTGCGTTAGGGCTTGCTACTCCAACTTCTATTATGGTTGGAACAGGTAGAGCAGCTGAAAATGGTATTTTGTTTAAAGGTGGAGAACACTTAGAAAGAACACATCAGTTAAATGCCATTGTTTTGGATAAAACAGGGACTATTACAAAAGGGAAACCAGAAGTAACAGACTTTTCAGGTGATGAAGAGACATTACAATTGCTAGCTAGTGCAGAAAAAGGTTCGGAACATCCACTTGCAGGAGCTATTGTGGCATATGCAACAGAGAGGGATATTGATTTCGTAGAAGTGGATGAATTCGATGCTATACCTGGTCACGGTATTGAAGCTAGACTAGCTGGAAAACAGATCCTTGTTGGGAATCGAAAATTAATGAATGATCACCAAATTGATATTGAAGGTAATGAAGAGAAATTAGTTGAATTTGAAAACAATGGTAAAACAGCCATGTTGATTGCCATTGATGGAATGTATCGTGGAACTGTTGCGGTTGCAGATACCATTAAAGAAACAGCACCACAAGCAATAAGAGAGTTAAAAGAACTAGGCTTAGAAGTGATCATGTTAACAGGCGATAATGAAAGAACAGCTCAAGCTATTGCGAAACAAGTAGGAATCGACAAAGTGATTGCCCAGGTGTTACCGGAAGAAAAAGCGGATAAAGTAAGAGAAATTCAGAGTAAAGGCAAAAAGGTAGCAATGGTTGGTGACGGCGTGAATGATGCACCTGCATTAGTTACTGCGGATATTGGAATTGCCATTGGAACAGGGACAGAAGTAGCGATTGAAGCGGCTGATCTTACCATTCTTGGTGGAGAACTATTGCTCATTCCAAAGGCCATCAGAATTAGTCATGCAACCATTAAAAATATCCGCCAAAACTTATTCTGGGCATTCGGCTACAATACAGCGGGAATCCCAGTTGCAGCAATCGGATTACTTGCCCCATGGGTTGCTGGTGCCGCAATGGCATTAAGTTCAGTAAGTGTTGTTACGAACTCACTTCGCTTAAAGCGAGTAAAACTATAAAAAAGAACCATTTAAAGGAGGTGAAAAGGCATGGAGAAAACTATAAATGTACAAGGCATGACATGTGGTCATTGCAAAATGTCCGTTGAAGGTGCATTAAAAAAGTTAGATGGCGTGTCCGCAGCTGAAGTTGATTTAGAAGCGGGTTCTGTAGATGTTACTTTCGATGAATCAAAGGTAAACGTTGATGCCATGAAAGAGGCTATTGAAGAACAAGGCTATGATGTTGAAGCCTAAATATATAAATAAATTGCTGGTTTTCTGTTATGAAAACCAGCTTTTCTTTTTGTAAGATTCAAAGAGTTGGATATTGTTGGCTCCCTTTGTTTATTGGTAGCTATTGTTTTTACATTAGTTTAATTGTATAAGTTCGGTCTATCAACGACTCATACGAGCCAATTAGGTACTTCATTTAATCTAGCGCATATGGTAGTGCACTATCTGCCTCTTCGACAAGTATCGGGAAGTGACAGGCACCAAAAACATTTCCTCCAACCCCATAAACCCTAAAGTAAATACGAATACAATAACTGTGAACTTCTATTTGATACGATTTGTGAATGGAACGAGTTCTATATGAATAAGAATAGAGAAGTATTAATAAATTGGAATCAATAAACAAAAACATAAATGCGGGGGATTATCGTGACAACTGAGAATGAACTAATTAATAAATCCTATTATCAAACTATAATAAGTGAAAATATCCAAGAGCATCCAATTAAAATCTTGGGTGACATGTACATGGATGAAATGCGAAAACAACGACCGGAGTTATCTTCTATTCGCTATGCGCAAGGGGAAGTATATTTCTTAAATAATGATTATGAGGCGGCTATTCATAAATGGCAGTATCCTTTAGAAAAAGAAGAACTAATTCCATGGGCACAGAAAAATATAGCGGATGCTCATCTAGAAATGGGATTATTGGATCATGCAGAAAGATTTTACAAGGAAGTTGATACGCCATCTGTTGCATTGAAGTCAGAGGTCTTATTACAGCTGTTTTCCCTATACATTCAACAAGGTACTCTAGAAAAGGCTGTTGATACAATTAAGAAGGCTGTGAAGTTAAATCCAGATTATTCTCATGTAACAGAGATAGCTAAAGGGTACTTCGAAGAATTTAAAGATTGGGAAAATGCAGTGGAACTTGCCGTTGATGAGGCGGTACGAACAAAATCAATTTCATGGTTTAAAGTATTAGAAGGGTATGCTGCGCAGGGTTCCATCGTTAACTACGCTCCGAATTATTTTCATGAAATGTTAGTGGTATTACTACACCTTGATAAATCCCATTTTGAGAGTCTTACAGAAGTAATGTGGAACAGTTATAAGGATGGTGGCTATTATATACAATGGCTAGACGTCATGAACCAGCTTCTTTTAAATCATAATGTTGAACAATCTCATAGATGGGAGAAGCTTCCACGATTATTTAACGAAACATACTTCGAGTTAATAAGCGGTAGGTATCTAATTAGGGATATTTCAAATTTAGTACAGACTCATTTAGCAAACTGGTTAAAACTCTCTTCTTTATCAGATACATTAATTTCTTCAACCGCTGTACTTGCCTGGGATGAAACTTTTCCGGCCGAGCTTGATGCTACGTTGATAAGTGAGGCAGAACTCCGGTTTGAAGGTTCAAATCCAAATCAAAACGGTACTGAAGAAGGACTTAAGCTTTTTGATTCTATTAAGATATGGGCAAAAGGAGAAGGTTTGTTAGAGGAATTAACGGAATTCTTGAAGTCTATGCCTGAGGAGTATAATGCGGAAGTGGTAAGTCCATCTAAAATAAGGAATCTACTTAAAGCTACGTTAGAGTTTCTGCTAGAACAGAGGGTAGAATTAGAAAATGCCATTTTGGAAGAAATCAATTGGAACGGAGAAATGCTAACTGGACTGCAAGATATGCATCAACAGTTAGAGGATATGGAGAAAGAAAAAGTGAGTGTCATGATAGATTCGTTCCGAAATATAAAAAAGGTTTTGACTGAGAATGTGATGAGCAAATTGCCGAAACTACTCCGAAATTGTTCTGAATTAGTTCAGGAGGACAGTGATTTTTCAAAACTCCATGTGGAACTAAATGAAGAAATGAATAAGCGGATTACTACTTATATGAGGAATTACATACTCTATGATTTTAAATATACTATTCAGGAATGGATAGAGAATTGCCAAAGAGAGTTTCAGGACTGCCAGAGTACATGGAATGAATTTAGTGAACATATTAATTCACAATTTAAGGAAGATAAGATTGTTTTGAATGGTGACTATAAGGTATTAGAGGATTGGCAGCGTGACATGGAGCGGATTTCAAGGGGAATCTTGCAGCGCGAAAATGTCAACATCATGTTGCGTAATAACCCTTCTCAGTTGTTATTAAAAGGCGCTGGAAAACTGTTTGGCTCCATAACAAAAAATAAGGATATGCTCTATAGTAGATATAAAAACTACATCGAAAATGCAGATTATACTCAAATTATAGGAGAAATCATCAATCCTTTTATACAACAACTAGAATTTTTTGAGGGATCAATAGAGTGGGATATTAACAGATTCTGTTCAAGTTCATCCGAAGCACTAAAATGCCTAATGGAGGAAGTGCGGGTTGATATCGAAAAATATAATGATTCCATCAATATGATGCACAATCAACCTGAGAACTATCGAGATCCCCTAACCTTATTCGAGTTAAAACTACGTCAATATGAGTTAATGAATAGAATTAGTTAATGAACAAAGGTCGCCTTACTTCGCTCAGGAATCTGGTGAAGTGGATGCGACCTTTGTTATTATGCAAGAATGAGGGTGTCCTTTTCTTGATTTTTATGGTTTTATTTATTTAGTGTTTCACATTTAATTAACAATGTTATGACATAATTATAAATTCTGTTTTAATGGGTCTCAGAATAACATCGCTTGTGATAATTGCTATCCATTAAACTGCGAATAATGGTTCGTATTTTTAATTAATTGTTCGCATTTAAGTGAAATGGGAGTTTTATAGCAATTTAAGAAGACAGAATCTAAATCGAGAATAGAAAGTTACTGTTGTAGTTCAAGTCCAGTACCTATAAGGTTTTTTAGAGGATTTTAATAGAGTGGTTTCAAATCACTAGTATAATATACTTGAAATATAAGTGAGAGATGATATACTAAATGCGAACATAATCATATTTTTCATATAATAGCAGGGATATGGCCTGTAAGTTTCTACCAGTTTACCGAAAATAAAATGACTATGGAAAGCGAGTACAGAATAATAACTTCTATTTTGCTATCAGAAGTAGATGATAGCAAAGAGTAAGACATCGATTTTCGCAAAAGATAACGTTAATTCATGTTTTTAATAGATGTTTGTACATTTCGATCTAATGAGCTCGAAATACATGCTTTTTATAGTGAGCATGTGTTTTGAGCTTTTTTCTATAGGGTTATATGAAAAACAATACATCTAGAGAAGTAGGAGGAGTTAGAAAGATTAATTTTGAATTATTATTAGAACATTAACTAGTAATGTTCTGTAATCAAAAGTATTTTTTGTTTAATGTCTCGAGATAATACAACTAATGGGGGAATTATAGGATTGTTGTGAATATCTTACAGCGTTCGGACCCTTACAATAATTTTAGGAGGAACAACCATGAAAAAACATAATGTATTACTTTTAGTTCTTATACTGTCTATAGGCTTGATTCTAGCAGCTTGTGGTGGAGCTAAGGAAAAGGAAAATGCAGGTACAGAGGATAATGGAGATAATGCTTCTCAAAATGGGGAAGCATCTACTGATTATAAAGTTGCTATGGTTACAGATGAAGGTGGAGTAGATGATAAATCATTTAACCAATCAGCATGGGAAGGTATTAAAGCTTGGGGCGAAGGTGCTGGATTATCAAAAGGTGAAGGTTTTGATTATGCACAGTCAAATGGGACAGCAGATTATATGCCAAATATTACTCGATTTGTACGTGACGAATATGATATTGTATTCGGTATAGGATTTAAATTAAAAGAAGATCTTCAGACTGCAGCAGAACAATATGCAGATTCAAATTTTGCAATCGTTGATGAAGTAGTTGATGCTCCAAATGCTGCTAGTATTAAGTTTAAAGAACATCAAGGCTCATTCCTAGTTGGAGTAGCTGCAGCTAATAAAACAAAAACAAATAAAGTCGGATTCGTTGGTGGAATTGCTTCACCATTAATTGATAAATTTGAAGCTGGGTTTACCGCAGGTGTTAAATCAGTGAATCCTGATATTGAGGTGGATGTACAATATGCTGAATCATTCACAGACCCAGCAAAAGGTAAAATAATTGCAGCGAACATGTATGACAGTGGTGTGGATGTCATTTACCATGCATCAGGTGGTACAGGAAATGGTGTATTTAACCAAGCTAAGGATATTAAGCAAAATGACCCTGAACGTGAACTTTGGGTTATTGGCGTAGACCGTGATCAGTATGAAGAAGGCCAGGTTGGTGAACAAAATATTACACTAACTTCTATGGTTAAACGTGTGGATGTAGCCGTTCAAGATGTTATCAATAGAGGAATGAACGGAGAATTCCCTGCAGGAGAACTATTAGAATATGGAATAGAAGAAGATGCAATTGCTATTGCTGAAACAAATAAAGAAGCAATGACAGAAGAAATCATTAATGCCATTAAAGAATGGCAAGAAAAAATTCTAAATGGTGAAGTGGAAGTACCACAAACTGTAGAAGAATTAGAAGCATATGTTGATTCATTATAAATAAAAATAGGGAAGGCTTATCATAGCCTTCCCTATTTTTATAGTCTACGTGAAAAAACTAACGAAAAAGAATATCTTACTTGTTAGTTTCTTTTGGTTCTGGGTATCTTAATTGACCAATTCCAAGTTCTTTTCTTTCTTGTTTTAATGATTTTATCAAACTAAATACCATGAATCCTAAAATAACTGAAAATGGAAGAGCTGCAATAACCATGGTGTTTTGAAGAGCGAGTAATCCACCTGAATAAAGTAAAGTAAGTGCAGTTACAGAAAGTAATATCCCCCAAGTCACCTTGATTTTGTTGCTTGGATTTTGGGAACCATTTGTTGTCATCATTCCTAAAACAAATGTACCAGAGTCTGCTGATGTAATGAAAAATGAGATGATGATAATGATGGCTAAAATTGAAAAAGCCATACTAAAAGGAAAACCTTCTAGCACTCCGAATAGTGACTCTTCGGGTAACAGGGAGGAAATAGAAATACCTGAAAGTTCGGTTGAGATAGCAGCACCTCCAAATGTTGTAAACCAAAGGAAACTGATTAGTGATGGAGTTAGCAGTACGTAGATTATAAACTCCCGAATAGTTCTTCCCTTGGATACTCTAGCGATAAAAACACCTACAAAAGGAGACCAGGCAATCCACCAAGCCCAATAGAAGATAGTCCAGTTATTAATCCAGCTTCGTGCCTCTTCGTTAACGGGGGCAATTCTAGTACTCATTCTGACAAAATTATGCAGGTAAGATCCTAGGGTATCCATCAATAAATTTAAGATGAACAGTGTTGGTCCGAAAATAAGGACAATCAAGAAAAGGATTCCAGAGAGCCCCATATTAAGGTTACTAAGGATTTTAATACCTTTCCCTAAACCAGTTAATGCAGATATCATAAATAGGACTGTAACAACAAGAATAATCAATGTTTGCGACAGGATATTACTTGGTATTCCAAATAAATAAGATAGCCCCCCATTTATTTGCATAGCACCAAATCCCAAAGATGTTGCTACTCCCATTACAGTTGAAATGACCGCAATAATATCAATGATCTTACCAACTACTCCATCTGCATGTTTTCCAATCAGTGGGCGTAATGTTCTGCTAATTAAGCTGGGTTCTCCTTTTCTAAACGTAAAATATGCAAGCGTTAAGGCGATTGCACCATAGATTGCCCATGCATGGATTCCATAGTGAAAAAATGTAAACCTCATTGCATCCTTAATTCCTTGAGGAGTGGATAGTTCCCCTGTAGGAGAACTTATTGCATAATGACTAATTGGTTCAAACGTACCATAAAAGATTAGACCAATTCCTACGCCTGCACTAAACAGCATGGCAATCCATGTTGGCCGTGAAAACTCAGGCTTGTCCGTAGGCTTCCCAAGTTTTATCTTACCAATGGGACTTATTAGTAGATAAATAAGCACGGCTACAAAAAATGATACAATCCCCAAATAATACCATCCGAATGAATTTGTTATAAAACTTTGGGTGCTACTAGTGGTACGCTCTAATGATTCAGGTATCAATACTCCCATGAGAACAAGACTTGCCAGAATTGCTAGGGATACATAAAAGACAACTAGTGATTTTTTCATGTTTGATATAAAACTCCCATCTCTTTTTGACTCACAGTAGCTTTTAAAAACTCCACCTTAGCTTATCACTAGGGTTGTGGATTTATTCTTTTCTTTGTTTGTCAAGAACTTTGGAACGACGATACAATGGGGAGAAAAGTGTGGCTCGTATTATTCGGAAAATAAATAAGCTATAATACAAATTTATTCAGAGATAAAATCATAACTATCCTATTTCACTTGGATTAGGACGGTTATTTTTTTATCAGATCCTGCTAGATTCTGACGGAATCTTTAATTATTGGTTATGATAAAAGGTAAATATATAGTAAAGTGACTAGCACAAATGACGTAAAAAAGGAGAAATATGTAAATGCCAGGGACTAAAAGAGAGAATATAAAACAAGGTCTTCGAGTAAAAGTTGTGAAGAAACAGGATCAACGATCAGGGAAATTGACCGAGGGGGTAGTTTCCAAAATATTAACGAATTCCAACACCCATCCGCACGGTATTAAAGTCATGCTGGAAGATGGCACAGTAGGTAGAGTGAAGGAAATAGTAGATTAATCATTAAACCTTGATCATGTCAATATATGTCAGGTTACATAAAGCTTTTAAATTAGATAGAATTATTGCTGTTGTTCAATGGCCCATGGTCTTTGTTTACGTTCACATGTCGTACTCGTTTGGTCGCATGGTTCATATATTCGGTCACATGCCAGACTCATTTGGTCGGAAAGGATACTCTAGAACTTTATACCATAAGATTTAAATGAGGCTTAAATATGTGGATTGTAGAATAAATATGTTAGAGTAATAGTAATAAAACATATAAGAATCTGAAAAGAGGTAGAATATGTTTAAAAAAATCATAAAGCAACTGAAGTATATGTCGGGAAGCAGTGGCCGCAGGCATAGGCATTATTATGGAGGTAGCAGCAGCCGAAAACATGGCCATTACTTCGGTAGTAGTAGCAAGCGTCATAAATACAATCCATATGGTGGTAGTAAACGGTATAAGCGCAAAAGTTGGAGAAGTAGTTAAGTATTTATATTACTCATTCAACCAATCCATTAGCCTTTATCGCAGCCTGAAAATCACTCGAAATTTCTTTTATAGTTGAGTAAGGTGTATCGATACGTAATAATCGTTTAAGTAAATAAACAGTTTCGTTTTGTAGTGAAAGCTCTTCTGTCCAGGGTAGAGCTTTATTCTTTTTAGTAGTATAGGTTGTATAAAGTAAATACAATAAAACATCCCCGATATCATAATAATCTTGAAGTCTTAACTCTTCTGCATTCTCCTTGTTAGTGGAAGCATTCGGAACCTTTGCTAAACCAAAATCAATTAAATGAGGTTCATCATTTTTAATGATGATATTTGGTATCCGCAGATCTAGATGGAAAATGTCGTTCATATGTAGATAATCCACTAATTCCAATAGTTTAGAAACAAATCGTAACGATTCATTTTCATCAAAAGTCTTTTGATGTGAAAAAATTGCTTCTTCAAGGTTTTTACCTTGGATTAAACTCATCACATAATAATAATTTCTGTCCTCTGAAAATGCTTCATAGAATATTGGCATACGTGAATGATCCAGTTTCTGAATAATTGCTTTCTCATGATTGAAAAGTTGAATTTCTTTTTTATTCTTACGTTTACTGGGCCTAAGTTGCTTGACTACTTTACATTCCTTGGAATGTATATCATTACATCGGTAGACCATGCCATAGCTTCCAGCTCCAAGAAGGTCAACGACTCGATACCGTTGGTGTAAAATTACACCATTATTGATCGATTTGTCGACAAAGAACTGATGGATTTTTCGAAATGATCGTAACATGGTATCTTCCTTTTTTATGACAATAGAAAAAACTGTCCATATTTTATATGATAATGGTAATGCATGATGTAGTAATTTGGCAATTGTTTGGGTGCCTATTACGGCTCGCGGCAGATGGTTCTTTATTGATTATTATTCCAATATCCCCCTACACGGTGACTAGCATAATTAGTTGCAAAGAGCAGACACTAAAATCAAGTTATTAAAGGTAGGAAATGATAAGGAATGGAATAACTGAAAAGGAAGATAAGATGAAGATTACAGAGGGATTTAATGAAATAGGATGGAAATTAGATAACAGCTATGCCCGTTTACCTGAGAAATTCTTCTCACATATAGAACCTGAACCTGTAAGGTCACCAAATTTAGTGGTGTTTAATACTTCATTGGCAACTAATCTAGGTTTGAATAAGAAGGAACTGGAAAGTGTTAGTGGTGTAGCGACTTTTGCTGGAAATGAAATTCCACAAGAGTCAGCACCACTTGCACAAGCGTATGCGGGTCATCAATTCGGGCATTTTACAATGTTAGGGGACGGACGTGCGGTATTACTTGGTGAACACATTTCGCCTTCTGGTGATCGGTTTGATATTCAGTTGAAGGGTTCTGGACGAACACCATACTCACGTGGTGGGGATGGTCGTGCAACACTTGGACCAATGCTACGGGAATACATCATTAGTGAAGCAATGCATGGACTTGGCATTCCTACGACACGCAGTTTAGCGGTTGTGAAAACAGGTGAGACAGTGATGAGGGAAAAGCCTTTACCTGGGGCTATACTAACGCGTGTAGCCACAAGCCATATTCGTGTAGGGACGTTTCAATATGCAGCTAATTGGGGTACAGTTGACGAACTACGCGCCCTAGCCGATTATACCATTAATCGCCATTACCCAGAAGTTGCAGAGGATGAGAACACTTATAAATCTTTTCTTGAAAAAGTTATCGAACGTCAAGCTAATCTCATTGCTAAATGGCAATTAGTTGGATTTATACATGGTGTGATGAATACAGATAATATGACTATTAGTGGAGAATCGATTGATTATGGTCCTTGTGCATTCATGGATGAATATAGCCCGTCAACCGTCTTTAGTTCTATCGATAGACAAGGGCGTTATGCTTATGGAAACCAACCGGGAATCGGTGTTTGGAATTTGGCCAGATTTGCAGAAGCATTATTGCCGCTATTACATGAAAACCAAGAACAGGCTGTGGACATAGCAGAGAGCACTCTATCATCTTATGAAGTCTTGTATCAGGACAACTGGATTACTGGCATGAGAGCTAAACTAGGTATATTCAATAGCGTGGAAGATGATAAGCCTTTAATGGACATTCTGCTAAAGCTAATGGAACAATATCATGCTGATTATACCAATACCTTCCGTGCATTATCTACGAATAAACTCGAGGAATCAGGATTGATGGACAAAGAAGAATTTAAGATGTGGTATGAGCAATGGAAGGCGAGGCTAGAAAGACAACAAGAAAATGAAGAAGAATCACTTCAGCTAATGCGAAAAAGTAACCCAGCTATCATTCCGCGTAATCACCAGGTTGAAGAAGCCTTAGAGGCAGCATTGGAAAAAGATGACTATAAGGTGATGGAGCGGCTACTACAGGTTCTATCCAATCCATACGCCTACACACCGGAACAGGAAGAATACGCAAAACCACCACAACCGTCAAATCGTCCATATCAAACGTTTTGCGGTACTTGAATTTATTATTGGAACTACTTTTGTCTAAGTAAGAGGGATTATTTATAGTTTTGTGTAGAGCACTTAACTTAACCAGGGTTAATAATAAATCCATTCCGATTTGGAAATGGATTTATTTATTAGGGAAAAGTAAGACTAGTTTACATCTCTCCGGAATTCTGCCAAAAAATCTATATTACAATTTGATGGAATCCAACTATTAAATTAAACTTGAATTAAAATATAGTCTAGGAGAAGCCAACCATGGAGAAAATCATGATTATTGAAGATGACATAAAAATTGCCGAATATTTGAGTTCCTACATAGAAAAGTATGGATATGAAGTTAGCGTTCCGAACGATTTTGATAAAATTTTGGACATATTTCGGGATGTACAACCAGATCTATTATTGCTAGATATTAATTTGCCTAGTTATGATGGGTATTACTGGTGTAGACAAATTCGCAAGGAGTCTATTTGCCCAGTGATTTTCATATCAGCTCGTATTGGTGAGATGGACCAAGTAATGGCACTTGAGAATGGTGGAGATGATTTTATAACCAAACCTTTCCATCCAGATATCGTGATGGCTAAAATCCGTAGCCACATGCGCCGTGCATACGGGGAATACTCGACAAAGCATGTGGAAAGAGTCCTTAGCCAAGGGGCACTAAGTTTATATCCGGAACGATTGGAGCTACACTTTAACAATAAGGTGACGCAATTGACCAAGAAAGAGGCAGATATTATCGAAAGTCTTCTAGATCGTTACCCCCGTGTTGCTGGAAGGCAAGATTTATTGGTAAAGCTTTGGGATGAACAAGTATATGTCGATGAAAATACCTTAAATGTTAATATTGCTCGCGTTCGGAAAAAATTTCAAGAGATAGGAATTGAGGAAGCTGTGGAAACAGTCCGGGGAGCTGGATATCGTCTCCGAGTTACGTGGGAAGAGGGGCAAGCATGAAATTATATCTTCGTGAACACTTCCTACTTATCCTGGTCCAACTTATCCAATGTTTTCTCCTCATTGGTTTGTTTTGGTTAGATGGTTATCGTGGCGTCGGTGTAAGTATCTATGCTATTTTTCTAACACTTTTACTATTAGCGGCTTTTCTTATTTATCGATATATAAGTAGAAGAAATTTCTACCAAAGAATAGAAAAACCAATGGAATCATTAGATAGTTCGCTAGAGGTAACGGAATCAGCACCGATATCAGTTGCATTAGATCAATTATTAATCTCCCAATATCGATTATATCAAGAGGAGATTCAAAAGGCGGAGGATAGACAGGACGAACATTTAATGTTTATGGATCGCTGGGTTCACCAAATGAAGACACCCCTTTCGGTTATTGAACTAACAGCTCAGGACCTGGACGAGCCAGAATCCTCTAGCATTCGGGAGGAAACGGAGCGGATGCGAAATGGGCTAAACACCGTTCTCTACATGGCTAGACTTCGTACCATTGCAGAAGATTTTCAGATAAAACCAGTCACGCTTTCCAAGTTAGTACATGAGGTGAATCAGGATAACAAACGGTTTTACATTCGAAATGAAGTGTATCCGCAATTAAAGGAAGAAAGGCTCCGAATCACGGTGGAGACGGATGAGAAGTGGCTCTTCTTTTTAGTTGCGCAATTAATACATAATGCCGTTAAATATTCTGCTGGTCAGGCTAACCAACTAATCATATCTCTATATGAAAGGTCTGGGGAGGCTGTCCTGGAGATAAAGGACTTTGGAATTGGTATCCCTGTCGTTGATCAGAAACGCGTTTTTCATAAGTTTTTTACGGGAGAAAACGGGCGGAAATATCGTGAATCAACAGGTATGGGACTTTATTTGGTAAAGGAAGTAGCACAGAGGCTTGAACATCGCATCGAGTTAGAATCAACAGTCGGTGAAGGAACAACCGTCCGGATTATCTTTTCCAATACACAAAACCTTACATCGATGTAAGGTTTATGAAAGCATAATCGATAGTATACCGTTATATGCTCAGGCTATACTTTTAATAGAAGCATTGGAGAGGAGATTGATTATGCTTAAACTATCAAAAGTAAGTAAGGTTTATGAAGGGAAGGTAGCCTACCGCGCCCTTAACGATATTAATTTAGAAATAGAAAAAGGCGAGTTTGTTGCGATTATGGGACCTTCCGGAAGTGGAAAAACAACACTTCTAAATATTATTTCTACAAATGATCAACCAACAACAGGGGAAGTAGAAATAGATGGGAAAAACCCTCACAAGCTAACCAAAAATGCGTTAGCTAAATTCCGTAGAAATGAACTAGGATTTATCTTTCAGGATTTCAATTTAATGCATACATTGACGGTAGAAGAAAATATCGTCCTGCCGCTAACCTTAGATGGTGCCCGTGTAAAAGTTATGAAAGAGAAGGCAAGTAAGTTAGCGGTTAGTCTGGGTATTGAATCAATTATGAATAAACGCACATATGAGATATCTGGTGGTCAGGCACAACGAGTAGCGATTGCACGGGCGATGATTCATGAGCCAAAACTTTTGTTAGCGGATGAGCCAACTGGGAACTTGGATTCGAAGGCATCAAAAGATGTAATGAGTATGCTCGTTTCCATCAATGAGAAGGAAAAAACAAGTTTGTTAATGGTAACACATGACCCTCAAGCGGCTAGTTATTCAGACCGAGTCGTTTTTATCCGCGATGGGAAGCTTCATTCTGAAATACATCGTGGGGAGAATAGACAAGCATTTTTCCAAAAGATTATCGATATGCTCTCCTTGATGGGAGGCGACGGCAATGACTTTTCGTCAGTTCGCGTTTAATAATGTGTTACGCAACAAACGATTGTATATTGCGTATTTTCTTAGTAGCATGTTCACGGTTATGGTATTCTTTACGTTTGCGATCTTTGCGTTCCATCCAGCTTTTTCAGGTGGTTCGGTAAATGAAAATGCCCTTTTTGGCATGGCGGTTGCTGGGGGAATCATTTATGTGTTTTCCTTCTTTTTTGTCTTATATTCGATGAGTTCTTTCTTGCAATCGAGAAAGAAAGAGTTTGGCTTATTAATCATGCTAGGTGCCTCCAATAAGCAAATTCGTTGGATGGTTTTTTTAGAAAATATCTTTATTGGCTTTTTAGCGACGGTAGCTGGTATTTTGGCTGGTCTCGTATTTGCAAAAGCCATACTATTAGTTGCTGAGAATGTACTAATTATTAGTGAATCACTTTATTTTTACTTTCCTACATTAGCGATTGTCATAACGTTAGTAAGCTTTATTTTTCTTTTCTTCTGTATATCTGTCTTTGTTTCCGTTATTCTTCGTACGAATAAACTGGTAAATTTAATTAAAGGGGATAAGCAGTCTAAAGGAGAACCGAAAGCTTCTGTGATATTATCTATTCTGGCAGCGCTGTTACTTATAGTTGGCTATGGCACAGCTCTTTATGTAAAGGGAGTAAACGTTGTGGTTGCAATGGTTCCTGTTATTATCGTTGTTACCCTTGGAACCTATCTATTATTTACCCAATTAAGTGTATATGTCATACGGCAACTAAAAAGGAATAAGTCTATCTTCTGGCGGAAAACCAATATGCTTCTGTTTTCTGACTTATCATTCCGAATGAAAGATAATGCTCGAACATTTTTTATGGTAGCCATTATTTCAACTGTTGCATTTAGTGCAATAGGTACCTTGTATGGGTTTCAATCTTACTTAACGAAAGGAATAAAGGAAGTTAATCCATATACAGTTACGTATAGTCCTTGGGGAGGAGATAGTGAAGAAATCATTGAGCAGGATATTAATGAAATTAACGCTATCTTACAGGAAGAAAATATTGATGCAAAGATGGAATCGATTGAGTTAACCTATTTTGATACTCATGAGAAAGATCGTAATGTGTTAATAGTTAGAGCTTCTGATTACAATCGATTTGCAGCATTAGGCGGGGAAACTGAACTAAGCCTGAAGGAAAATGAAGCAATTGTGGTTGAACAAAGTGGTGCGGTTGTAGCGGGAGGACCAAAGGCAAGTGAAGTGCTGATGAAATCTAGTGTCCAACTGGATAACGGACAAGAAGTTCAGCCGAGTCATGTAGTAGAGTCTGAGGTATTATCGGAAATAAATGGGTACTATGTAGTACATGACAAGGTTTATGAAAACCTTGGTAGACCAGTTCGTAGTGAAATAAATGTCGCGTGGAAAGCGAATGAAGGACAACATGATCAAGTACTAGATGCGGGTAAAAAGTTAAATGAACAATTGGAGTATAAAGCATTTTCCGTTGATTATTCACTATTTGAAATTAACAAAGCGTTTGGACCAATATTATTTATTGGATTGTTTATTGGGATTGTGTTCTTTGTCTCAGCAGGAAGCTTCTTATATTTCCGACTATTTACGGATTTAGAAGGGGAGAAGCAGAAGTTCCGCTCTATTGCCAAGATTGGACTGACACAAGCAGAGTTAAAAAAAGTAGTGAACCGACAAATTGCACTTCTGTTCTTTTCACCAATTGTTGTTGCATTAATTCATGGTGCTGTGGCACTTACTGCTTTATCTCATATGTTTGATTACAATCTAATAGAAGAAGCATCCATCGTCTTAGGAAGCTTTGCTCTTATTCAAATTATTTACTTCCTGCTCGTACGTTTCTTCTATGTAAAGCAAGTTAAAAGAAGTATCATGTAGAAATCTATACTCCAACCTCCTTTTAAATTCACGATAGCCATAGCAGAATATGACTAAATTTATTTCTGCTGACTTGGGTATTTTAAATAGTGGATATAGAAGGAGGAACATCATGGCTCAGTCAAAAGAAGAAGAGAGAAATATGAAGTGGTGGCAATTATCTTTATTTGGTGTTGGTTGTACCATTGGTACGGGGTTCTTTCTAGGATCGAGTATTGGTATTAAACAGGGTGGGCCATCAATTATACTAGGGATTATATTAGCTGGGCTAGCGACCTATATTGTATTTAATGCGTTAGCGAAATTAACAGCTAAACACCCAGAAAAGGGGGCATTTCGAACGTATGCTAAACAAGCATATGGTAGATGGGCTGGATTTAGTATAGGTTGGATTTATTGGTTTTCTGAGATATTAATTATGGGGAGTCAGCTTACTGCACTGTCTATTTTTTCGCGATTTTGGTTTCCGGATATTCCAATGTGGCTATTTGCTATTGGATATGCGGTATTAGGACTTGTTGTTTTACTAGTGGGTGCAAAGAAGATGAGTAATATTGAGAATGTTTTTGCAGTCATCAAGACTGCTGCCATTCTCATGTTTATTATCATTGCTGGGGCGTTTGTTTTTGGATTATTTGATGGTGTTCAATCATTACATGTACCAAGAAGTATCCATGAATTTTTTTCAACGGGATGGGTAGGATTTTGGTCTAGTCTCATTTTTGCCTTCTATGCTTTCGGAGGTGTTGAGGTAATGGGGTTAATGGCCGTCCAATTAAAAGAACCAAAAGAAGCTCCTAAGGCTGGAAGAGTAATGATCTTATCTTTAGTCACGATTTATACCATTGCCTTAGCTTTAGCGTTAGTTTTGATGCCTTGGGATCAATTTAATACGGAAGAAAGTCCTTTTATTGTTGCTTTAAAGGACTTTGATATAGGGTTTGTACCACATATTTTCAATGGAGCATTAATTATTGCTGGTTTCTCCACGATGGTGGCGTCGTTCTATGGAGTTACAACAATTCTCGTTTCCTTAGCAGAAGACAAAGATGCTCCATCCTTATTTGCAAAGCAAGGAAAATTGGCAGTACCCATTGCATCTTTAGGGTTACTTATTTTAGGGATTACAGTATCTATCATTATGTCCCTAATACTACCGGAAAAAATATATGCCTATGTTACGACAGGTGCAGGGTTAATGCTTCTTTACAATTGGTTATTTATTATATTATCTGCTAGAAAACTTTACGAAGTTCCATTAAAGGATAAAATAATGTACTACGTAGGTATTGCGTTATTATTAGCTGGTATTAGTGGTACGATACTGGATAAAACTAACAGGCCAGGACTTTTTATCAGTATCGGGATTGTAGCTATTATTGGAATCGCTGCATACATGATGAATAAAAAATGGAAAAAGGAAGCAGAAGTTTATTAAGGCTCCAATAATAAAGAAACACCTTGCCAGCCAAAGTAAAACCCAAACCCAATTAAGGCTAACCCGGAAAAGATTGCAATTCCTGTGAGTACTCGTTCGTTTAATACTTTTCGGAAGCCACTTGAAACTGCAGCCATAGCAATGTCCCATGTTAATAAACCGATAAAGATGGCTCCACTATACAGAATTAAGGTTTCTAGCCCGTAACTGGATGCAGTTTTTGCTAATACTGATCCATAGATACCTAACCAAAAGAGAATCGTTAATGGATTTGTAATAGACATGATGAACCCTGCAAAGAAAGACTTATGTAAGGGTTCTTTTGTTCTTTCATGTCCAGCCTTTATTTCTTTGGCACTAATCATACTCTCGATTCCAGTGTAGGTTAAAACAAATCCTCCAAATAACCATAGGAAAGTTTGTACAAACGGGATCTCTACAATATGGACAACTCCTAAGTAAACAATAAGCATATATAATGCATCCGCGGTAATAGCACCAAGTCCGACAAACCAAGCCGGTAAAAACCCTCCTTTAATACCCCTATCTAACTGTGCAGCATTAACTGGCCCAATTGGTGCAGCAAGTGATAAACCTAACAGAATATAACTAAAAAAGACACCCAAAACAAACACTCCTTTAATGATAGAAACATATCTACTTATTTCTATTCAGAAAAAAGAGCTTGTACAACTAAATATTTTTGTTTAAGGGTTTTTGAGGTTCCTGTCACATCCGGAAATATGTCGACGGGCGACATATTTCGGGAAGTGACAGGAACCAGATACTAACTACTATTCCAAGTTTTCTAAATAAGAAAGGGAGACTTTTAGGTTGGCGTTACGCTCTCGGATACTATTTAGTAGGTCTTGATCCTTTGTTTTTTCCTTACAGCGAATGGCATACGTGTAGAGAATCATGGTGCCGAGATTGGTTGTTTCCACTTTTCTTAGAACATGGCTTGCTGTATTGTTTTCCAATATATCCTCAAATAGTTCTTCATGATTTAAATTTTCAGGGATTGTTATTTTTAAAATTTGCGTATCTTTTCCTTTTGCATAATTAAATTTATCGAGGAAGTAGATAACCACGGAAGCAAATATCGTTAGCAACACAGCGATACTAATCTGATTTAACCCCGCTGCCATTCCAACAATCAATCCAAAGAACATAAAAGCAATATCCTTTGCATCTGTAACAGCACTTCGGAAACGAATAAGGGAGAATATCGCAAACAATCCAAAGGCAACACCAGCATTATCACTGATGATATTCATCACCGCAGAGACGATAATACACATAATTATGATGGTATGAACAAAGGATTGCGAATAACGCTCTCCTTTAAATGTGATTTGATAAACGGTAGTAATGATGATACTGAGGGCTGCTGCCACCATCATTCCTATAATTGTAGTAGTTAAATCCATGTTATCTCACTCCGATCAATGTGTTTTCTTGATGTGTACCAGGTAAAGCATTTCCTTTTAATAACTCTAAACTAGTGCAGAACTTAGATGCACTTCGTTGTACACACTCTAGATCTTGTAGAATTCGAACTAGCCATAGAGGGACGCTATCCGTCACTTTTACCTCAAGCACGACCAAATTTGGATCGATGAAGCTATCCCCATATGGACCATATTCAATATTTAGATCTTCATTTCGGCATCGCAAATTCAAGTCAAAGGTTACTCGTAAATCAGGCTCCGTAATACAATGAAAGGCATGACGATCATAGCTTACGACCATTTCAGGTTCCAATTGATAGAGCTTACGAAAGTGATGAATCTCTTTCAAAATTTGATAGTTAGAAGCAGCATATTTCCGTACTAAATCATCGGAAGGTTTATTGATGTAACTGTAAGCATCCACTAATGGAATTGCGGTTCGTCTTTTGTTGACGACATTTTTATGCTTCTGTTTTACCTCAAAAAAAGCCAATCCATTAATATCGGTATCATCGTAAATCCGGAGACGTAGCTTTTGTCTGAATTTCAGTTTATTTTTTGTTTCAAAATAAATAGCATGTTGTAGATTCTCAAAATATAAACTGGTCACCGTGTATTTCCCTTCATTACCAAACTTGTCATAGCGCATATATGAAGCTATTTGTTCGACAAGCATTTCGTATTGAGCACGTGTAATTAAGTATTTCTGCTCTCTTCTCCTAAAAATTTCTAGTACCATTTCTCCACCTCGCATTAGTTGTATTATTAAGATAATTTAATATTGTCTTTATCATAAATTTACAATCTTAAAATCTTAGAAGAATAATATTAGAATTACATGAGAAAGTGATGAGGAATGAGTAAGGGTTAAATACGCCAAAGAGACAGGTACCTCGGAACAATCGAATGAACCAAGGAACCTGTCTCTTTGGACCTGGAGCTATCTACGGAAGTGATATGCATCTCGATAACGAAATAAAATTTTAATTATACAATACAATAAAATATCTTGTCAATAATAAATTTGTGATTTCTTCCTGAAAATGCTATAATAGTTTTACAATTGTTTTTACCGCTCGTATTTCATATTCCGATGTATTTTTTGCAGAAAGAATGATGGATACGTTTTTTTTATATCCTTTTTTTTATTCTGAAAAAAAGGAAATGAATAATGGAGCTTAGGTGTTCAATTAGTAGGAGTTAACTGGTGAAGTAAATCTTTCCCAGAGTGACACTTACAAATACCTCGGATTCAAACAATTGTGTGAGCTGTAAATATAGGGTAGTTAAATGAAATAACTATCTTATGACGAAGCGAGTTTCTATATAAGAAGGAGGATTAGAATTATGAATCTAATCAATAAGAAAGTTACACACAAGCGTTTTGGCAAGGGGAATATTGTTGGACATAATGATTCTATTATTGAAATACATTTCGAAACGGAAAATAAAAAGTTTGTGTTTCCAGATGTATTTGGAGAGCATCTAAAACTGCATGATAAAAAAGCTGCTATTACACTGGAAAAGGTTATAGAAAAAAACGAAATGGACCGAAAGCAGAAAGAATGGAAAAAGGAAGAGGAAAAAAAGCTACAACGTAAAGAACAACAACTTCGCATGGAACATGCAAAACTGATGAAAAATCATAAACTTCATCCCCAATCACAAATGGTATTTTGGTGTGATACAGAAGAACAGAATAGTTCTACTGTAGATTGGAGGGTTTTTTCAGGCACGATAAAAAGTGGTGTGAACAAAGGAAAGCCAAACAAGCCCATTCGCTTGCACCAGAATAGCGCTGTTCTTTTAACGGAAGCAGATCCTGGCACGCCTGAAAAAGACCGACGTATCATAGGTGTTTATATGGTGAAAAAAGATTTTATCGGTAAGGTTTGTGAAGATGGGTATATTCCGGCTCATTCAACATACAGACTCCAACTTACGGAAGATGAATCGGATCAGATGCTTTTTTGGAAGTACTATGTAAATGAAAAATTCCCTCAGAAAATGACATGGAATACAGGTAAATATCGTTATTTTAATAACGAATGGATGGCTCAAATTTTGTGTGATATCGTATCATTGAAAAGTGATCCCATGGAAAAAAAGCAAGCACAAGAATTTTTGGAACACTTTTGTAAAATGAATCAGATTAGAGAACAAGAATTACCAAGCCCAAATGGTGTATTAATGCGTGCTTAGATAGTAGTTCAAAAATAGCACTCACGAATGTTGTTCAGTCAACATCTGTGAGTGCTCTTATTTTTTTGAAACAATAGAAATAAAGAAGAATTGGCCTCACTATGTAGTACCCTTGTGTCAAGAGTTTACATGGAGTTAGTGAACAATCCTATCTATATACTTAAATGAGGATCAAGAGGATCTTGTTTATTGGATTTAATAGTCTCAACAAACTTTTCGATTGTTGGTGTTAAGAATGTATCGGCTCTTCTTATGAAAACAGTTTTCACCTTACTATACTGATCTGGAAGCTTATGAAACTTGATTTTTCCATCATGTTCTAAATGGGTAACTACTGACTTTGGACTGGATATGCCTGAAGTAGTAAAAGATGTCGCAATAGAGCCAGGTTACTTTGCTATTTCACAAGAAGTGCTTGGGGATTATGCAGGTGACTATATCGTTCTAAGTTTAACAGACGATCATGATACATGATTACCCACAAGATGTACTAAAACTCTCAAACTGGAAGATTATACACAGGGAATTCTGACTAGTAAAGAAGAAAAAAGAAAAATTACCAAAACCAAATGGGTATTACGAATAAACACACATATTGTTCTTAAGGTAGCGGGTGCATTAGTTAAAGAAGGAGATCAATAAAAGTAGGATCACCTTCTTTTCTATTAGTTAAAATTCTACTAAATCTACTAATATATTTGGAATATTATGTTATTATTATGTTAGAAGTAATGCCGCTAACGTGTGCTTTACTAATACGAGGAGAAGTGAAGTATGAAAAAACATTGCTGTGAGAATATGAATTATCATGCAAATTTCATATGTGATATTCATGAAAATCCATTTGACTGTCCAGATAGAATAATCATATTTGATGAAAAAGATACAGAATAAGGTTTGATCATTCACGATGGTGGTTCTTCAAGTTTAGGAATTGATTTCTGTCCGTGGTGTGAGTCAAAATTGTAATTTGTTGTTATGCTAAACCAGCTAATAGTTGTCAATATTTTTCTCTAAAAATCTAAAATAGCTTATGATATACTAAATTTACGCATGCCAAATAACCCTCCTTTATTCTTTAATTGGAAGGTTTTGGTTTACTTGGTTAAGTTGTCAAATTAAGCAATATCTTGGAAGGTAGTGCTATTTTTCAATAATGCGTAAATCCAATGTAACAACTTGTTTGCACATGCTATTATGGCTACTTTATAAGGCTTTCCTTCATCTCGCTTTTTATCATAGAAGGCTCGTAACTTCTTGTTACGGGGGATGATTTCATCCGTTGTTTTCTGTTTACGAGAATCACGGATTCCTGAGCGAACTGCCATAAATAAGGCATGTCTTAACCGGCTAGATCCTCTTTTAGTGATTCGATTGACTGTTCCTTTGAATCGACCAGATTCATAGACTCTGGGATCCATGCCTGCGAATGCAACTAGTTTTTTAGGATTATCAAATAAATCTATTTCCCCAAT
>NZ_CBYO010000017.1 GCF_000577245.1 Paucisalibacillus algeriensis | reverse complement strand
AGATAAAATAAACCAATACATATCGAATATAAACTAGTAAGAAAATCTAAGAAAACGTGAGAAATCGGTAGATTTCACTTTCTATATTGAGGGAGTTTAGTTGAAGAAGGATATTATATTTTTAAATTTCAATATCAGTTAAAAAGGGAGGCTGTTTTCTAAACATACTCCCGTGTATATTTAATTAGTTGATCTTTTAGTTCGTACTAGCTTTTTGTTGCAGGAAATCCTCGGTCGAAATTACGTTAGCATACATACCATTAAGTGCGCTGACAAATGCATAGTGTACTTGTTCTGCTGGAACGACCTTATCCTGGTAAGCTAATTCTCTTGTCGCACAAGCATCTTCAACAAGTGTTGTTTCATAGCCAAGATCAACTGCAGCTCTAACTGTCGCGTCTATACACATATGTGTCATCATACCTACAACCACTACCTTGGTTACTCCAGTTTCTTTAAGTTTACTTTCTAATTCAGTCTTTAAGAAGCTGTTAGCGAAGTTCTTTTTGATAATGCATTCGTTTTCTAATGGAGAGACCGCATTGTGAATTTTAACTCCCTCAGTATCTGGAAGAAAGAAGCCTAAAGATGGATGACTTGCGATATGTTGGACATGGAAAATATTATCTTTGTTATTCTTTCTAAAGTACTCAAGAACTTTAGCAGCATTAGCTGCTGCCTTTTCTGGGTTGCTTAATTCCATCTTTCCATTTGGAAAATAGTCATTTTGAATATCTACAATAATTAAAGCTGTACTCATTTTTTTCACCTCAATTAGAATTTTTGTTACACTAGAATCATAAATAATATCCTGATTTTAATCGATACTTTGATGAAACACTTTAATACTAAAAAATTTCATGGTGAAAGGAATTTATGATGGAACTTGATAACATTGATTTTCAAATCCTTAGAATACTAACCGAAAATTCGCGTATTCAATGGAAGGACTTAGGGGAACAGATTCATATGACAGGACAAGCAGTTGGAAACCGAATCAAAAAACTTGAGGAAAGTGGTGTAATAAAAGCTTACTCTCTAATCGTAGATGAAATGAAATTAGGACTTACTTATACAGCGTTTGTCATTATTTATATGAAAACTGCAAACCATGAGTCGTTTAAAAGGTTTATCAAAGACAGTAATGAAATAGTTGAAGCTCACAGAGTATCAGGAGAAGGATGTTACCATTTAAAAATAAAAGTACTGACTCAAGATCAATTGAATCTTTTTCTTAATAACATCCTTGATTATGGGAACTATACTTTATATCTATCAATACAAGAGGTTAAAGAAGGTAATCCGTTGATTGCCACATTACAATAAACATTATTTCTTAAAAAATGTTTGTGTTAAACTATCGGGTGCGTTAATGAAATAAGAGATCATCTTATTGATGGTCTTTATTTTTGGGAAGAATACTCTGAATATTATGTTATCATCTGATTATAAGATATTATGCTAATGGGGCTGTAGAGTTTAAAAACATTAGATTACTTTTAGAGGAATAAGGAGAGATATATATTAAATGAATAATACTAATAATCCCGAAAAACTCATTAAAATTGCTTTGAACCAATATGGAATTACTAATTATTCTTCAAGTTTTATAAGACATAACGACAATCTCACATTAAAAATAGATAATAATGAAGACAACAATTCATATGTTTTGCGAATTCATTTCCCTATTACTACTGGACTACAAGGTGTACAGCATACCTTCGAAGGACTGAACGCAGAGATGGAATTGTTAAATAACTTAAACGAACAAACTTCTTTACAGTTACAGCAACCAATTAAAAATAAAAAAGGAAACCTTGTTTCTACAATTGTTGATGTGGATAATAATTTTATTCCATTGGCAACACTTCTCTCTTGGAAAGACGGCGTTGATTATACAGGTGAGGAACTAAATTCAGAAAAACTTGCATATGAAGTGGGAGTCGTATTAGCACAATTACATAATTTCTCCAATAACTGGGTTATCCCACAACCTTTTATTCGACCAAATTATGATATTGAAAAGTATAGGAATTTAACTGATAGATTACAGTATGGTGTTGAGATTAACTTATTTACGCCAAAACAGTATGATGTGATTTTAGACACTATGAAATATATAGAAATTATCTTTGATAGAACACCAAAGGTGAGTAATAGTTGGGGAATTATTCACGCTGATCTACAAGGAGGAAACATTATTGTAAGTAATGATACTGTTATCCCTATTGATTTTGGCTTCTCTGGCTATGGTTATTATTTATTCGATATTGGCATTACACTTACAACTTTCAATATTAAACATAGAAAAAGAGTGTTAGAAGGATATAAAACATTAAGGAATCTTAATGAAGAAGACGAATTACTAATAAGTGCGGGTTTTATATTAGCTATTTTTGGAGCTTTTGGCTTTATGGTTAATAATCAAGAATCTCATGAATGGATACAGCGGAGAATACCTTATGTGACACAATATTATTGTAGGACTTTCCTCGATAAAAAGTCTTTTCTGTTGGAAATAGAATAGTTAATGACTTTTTATTCAACTATAGGCGGCAAGAGTTTAAGAACGGCAGGTGCTTTGCTTGTTTTTTAGGTTATTCCAGTATCGAGGCATTTAGTAGAAAAGTATAATATAGGAGGGATAAAAAGTGAAACGCACATTTGAAAAAAATATAACAAATTCATATAACAAAAAAGCAATTGAAAGAAATCTAAATAATGTACAGGACTGGAAGATTAAAGAAAGAGAAACCTTTTTAAATTACATACATAATGAAAATCAAAGCAGTTTATTGGAAATTGGAGCAGGAACAGGGAAAGATAGTCTTTATTTTAAAGAACAAGGATTAAATACCTTCAGTACCGATGTTTCACCTGAAATGATTAAGCTGTGCAAGGAAAAGGGTTTAAATGCTGATGTGATGAACTTTTACAATCTTGATTTTCCTAACAATCACTTTGAGTCCATTTATGCTCTTAATTGTCTACTACACGTTCCCAAAGAGGACATTAAAGGTGTTTTAAATGAAATAAAAAGGGTATTAAAACCGTCTGGATTATTTTACTTAGGACTTTATGGTGGTGAAAATTCAGAGGGGGTTTGGGAAGAGGATCATTATACACCCAAACGATTTTTTTCCTTTTATGAAGATGAGACCCTAATAGAATTATTATCAGAGTTATTTTTTATAGAATACTTTGAAGTGGTACCAAAAGAAGTAGTTGGGGGAAAATTTCATTTTCAATCTGTTATTTTGAGGAACAAATAGAATAGTTTGTGAAGTTATGTACTTAAAGTAAAGGGTGCAATAGCGAAACAAGGTGATCCAAGTGGGGTTGCCTTTTTCTTATGAAAATAACGACTTTATTTTTAGAATATTATGTTAGTGTTATGGTAGAGTTATTAAGCTAGCGAGATATTATGTTAGTATTTAGGGAGAAGTTATTAAACTATCGGAGTAGGTTAGTTTAAGAAAGAAGACTAAAATACTGTAAAATTAATCATAGTAATAGTTATAATTTAAGGGGGAATTGTTATGTCCAATCTTGCTGTAGACGTACTTCAAATTAGAGGTAGTTCGTTTAATATTGGGTTTCAGATGGCAAAACTTATCCAAAATAAACCAATTCTAGAAACATTGGAATCAATAACAAAACCGGAAATTGATTATAATAATATGAAATCTATCTATTCAACTTTTGCACCTCATTTACTTGAAGAGATAGAGGGGTTGTCTCATGGTTTAGAGATTTCATTAGGCAAAGCAGCAGCTTTGTTTAGTGGCTATGAAGTACCAAAGACTGAAGCAATGGGTTGTTCCGCGATAGTTACAAAAGATTATTATGTTAGGAATTATGATTTTTCTCCTGCTCTGTATGATGGTGTTTTTAGTTTAGTTCAACCTGATAATGCTTTTGCCTCAGCTGGATATAATCTTCAAATATTGGGAAGACACGATGGTGTAAATCAAGAAGGGCTTGTAGCAGGATTGCATTTTGTAAGTAATAATGATTACACCAAAGGCGTATCTCCATGGACTTCTGTAAGGATGGTATTGGATAGCTGTTCCACTACTGATGATGCAATAAATATGCTTAAAGAGATACCACATTCAGCTTGTTATAACTTTTCAATCGGAGATAAAAAAGGGAATAATGCAGAAGTTGAAGTTACCCCTAGAAAAGTTATTGTAAGGCGAGGACAAGAATCCTTAACTTGTGTAAATCATTTTCAATTAGATATGCTAAAAGATAAAAATAGAACATCAATTGAAGGATCAGTCCAGCGTAATAATATTCTTCTTAATTTCATCAGTCAAAATCTAACACATAGTGAAATGTTCGACAACTTTAGGGTGACAAACTCACCGGTATTCTTTACAGACTACGGTAATCTCTTTGGAACTCTTCATACATTTTCATACGCTTATCAGGACTCAAGAATTCTAACTGCCATTGCTCGGAGTAATCAGGTCTTAGATATAAACTTTCAAGATTGGGTTAATGGGGAAAATGTAAAAGAGCACATTCTACAAGGGATAATAGAAGAAAATCTTTAAGTCTTTTACTAAACAAATGATGCATTAATTCAATAAGGATTAATGCGTATTTTTGTTAAAGCTATAATGCGAAAGGGTGCATTAGCATAAAAATGAGAGTACATATATCATATTGACTGTGGAGCAAAAGAAATGGTTAGAAGGAGATAGATAGCCTTCTAAATTAGATGTTGTACTAATTTTAGTAGGCAAACGAAATACTTAGGAGTTGTAAAAGTTATGAAGCAAAACAAGTATGATGACGTGAATTTTTTTAATGCGTATAAAAAAATGGAACGCTCAGTCAAAGGACTTGAAGGTGCGGGAGAATGGCACATATTAAAAGAACTTCTACCCGATCTCCAACATAAAAGTGTACTTGATTTGGGATGCGGTTTCGGTTGGCATTGTCGTTATGCTCGTGAAATGCAAGCAAGGTCTGTTATTGGAGTAGATATATCTGAAAAAATGCTTCAACAAGCCCGCGAAATGACTAATGATTCATTAATTTCATACATTAAGATGCCAATTGAAGACATAAATTTTTCTGACTCTCTATTTGATGTTGTCGTCAGTTCGTTGGCTTTTCACTATGTAGAGTCCTTTGAAACAATCTGTAAAAAAGTCTATGATTGTCTAAAGCCTGGGGGTTCTTTTGTGTTTTCAATTGAACATCCAATTTTCACTTCTAGGAATGAACAAGAATGGTATGTGGATGATAAAGGGAACCGGCTGCATTGGGCAGTTGACAATTACCAATTAGAAGGATTACGTGAAACAACATTCTTAACTGAAAACGTTATAAAATACCATCGTACATTTTCAACTTATATAAATGACTTAATTACTGCTGGTTTTAATATAACTAAAGTTGAAGAACCAATTCCCTCTGAGGAAATGCTAGAAAATATTCCTGAAATGAAAGACGAACTCCGTAGACCTATGTTCTTAATAATTTCAGCGGAAAAGTAATGTCTATCATACTTCTTCAACTAAACCGGCTAATAGAAGCCCGGTTTAAAGACAGTTTAAAGGCAATCCTCAGTATATAAGGATTGCCTTTAGTGTTTATTTTTAATTAAATTTTAAGCATTTTTGAATGATATTTCATATTATGCATGATCTGTGCTTCAGAGTTTATTTCCTTTATAGACGAAATAAAGTGCAAAAAGTGTATTTAACCAATAGGGTACATTATTTAAACAAGGTGATCCAAGTGAAATCGCCTTTCATATGGTTAATATTTATGTTTGGAATATTATGTTAGGTTGTGACAACTATCTGATTTTTAATATTATTTTCCCTTTCGCCCTACCAGACTCTGCATATTCCATCGCTTTTTGAGCATTCTCAAAAGGAACAACTCTATCAATTATAGGTTTGATTTTACCAGTCTCGATATAGTTTGCGATTATACGTAATTGCTCTCCACTTGGTTTCATAAACAAAAACGTATATGGAACCTTATGCTTTTTTTCAAGCGAAGTAAGTTTATGACTAGCTGCTGAAAACAACAACGTTTTGAAAAATCCAGAACCATATTCTTTGCCAAAACGTGCATTTGGTAATCCCGAAACGGAAACGATTTTTCCCCCGTCTTTTATCACTTCGAATGATTTTTCGAGTATCTCGCCCCCAAGTGTATCAAATACGGCATCATAGTTTTTCAGAACCTCTTCAAATTTTTCTGTCTTGTAATTTATTATTTCATCCGCACCAAGAGATTTTACTAAATTCGCACCTGCAACACTTGCAGTCGTTGCAACAGTGGCACCCATTAATTTGGCCAGTTGAATAGCAAAGGTACCGACACCACCTGCCCCTGCTTGAATTAGAATTTTTTGTCCCTTTTGTAATTGCAAAATGTCTGTTAGTGCTTGGTATGAGGTTAACCCAACCAGTGGGATCGACGCTGCTTCTTCAAAGCTCAAATTGTTAGGTTTTAAGGCGATGTCATCTTCATGAATAGCGATATATTCAGCAAAAGTACCGATTTTACTCTTACGTGGACGTGCATAAATTTCGTCACCAACTTTAAAACGAGTCACTTTTGCGCCAACTTTTGCAACGACACCAGAAAAGTCATTCCCTAAGATAAGAGGCATTTTATATTTTACTAACAATTTCACTTTTCCATCCCGTATCTTAAAATCAATAGGATTAATACTAGCTGCATGAATTTCTGCGAGCACCTCATATTCACCAATTTCAGGTGTGGGCATTTCTACCAAACGCATAGGTGCTTTCCCATACCTATCGATAACCATTGCTCTCATAACCTATCCCTCCAAAAAATGTGTCTTTACATTTCATCATTTAAATAAAAGTCCTGCATGAACTTATCAATATCCGACACAAGCGTTCTTAATAAACCTAATTCTGTACGTACATTAATATAATAAAAGTTTTTTGTCCCTTCTTTACGCATTAAAATAACACCGGCATCACGTAAAACCTTAAGATGATGGGACACAGCAGGTCGAGAAAGATGTGTTTGTTCTGTGATTTCACCCACACGTAGCCCTGTTTGACAATCAGTCCCCATAAGAACTAACAAAATTGATTGACGTGTTTCATCACCAATTGCCAATAGTACTTTTTGACATTTAATAAAATCCTCTTTGATCATATTTAGTTGGTCCTGTTTATTCATTTAGTGAAATACCTCCAGTAATCAGTTTAATGGTTTAAGTTGATAAACCATATTACCGAATTCAACAATATACGATTGTTATGTTAGATGCAATATTGAGAAAGCAAATCGAGACGAATACATTTTAGAGGGAATATCATCAGAAAATTTATCTTTTTTCTGATGATTAAAATTCTGATTTTACTTTTGGAATATTATGTTAGTATTATTCGGAAGGGATCCTTATTGAAATGGGTAGTTTTGATGACTGATGTTATAGTTTATTAAAAGAAGATAATTTGCTTATGTTAAACAAATTATCTTCTTCAAGTAAAATGGAAACTTCCCTTAAGAAACGAGTTTAAGACCTACAGCAGCACCTAATACCATTCCTATGAAAATAAGCCTTCTCCAATCCTTTGATTCTCCATAAAGTATCATACCTAAAATTGCTCCACCAGATGCACCAATTCCGGTCCAAATTGCATAAGCTGTGCCCATAGGAAGTGTTTCCATGGAATAAGCAAGAAATATAAAACTCGCTCCAAATGCTAAAATTACCAGAACGATGGATTGCCAATTACGGTCTTTGTGCAACTTATTGATCATCGTAACACCAATCATTTCACACAGACCTGCTAAGATTAAAGAAATCCATGCCATTAG
The DNA here is from genome assembly GCF_000577245.1 of Paucisalibacillus algeriensis. Lineage (GTDB taxonomy): Bacteria > Bacillota > Bacilli > Bacillales > Amphibacillaceae > Ornithinibacillus. The sequence continues at coordinate 52,510 of NZ_CBYO010000017.1, read as the reverse complement.
ATTTCATCTCCTTCCTGAACCTTTTCTTTTGTTACCAATTTAAGGCCAATGACTCCTGTCAATAAAACGAGAATGAAGAGTATTTTTTCCAATTTAAAAGGTTCTTCAAAGAACAAGATTTCTGATAGGACAGTTCCCGCTGTACCAAGCCCAACAAAAACGGCATACACAGTTCCTACGGGAAGTTTTCGTCCAGCCATAATCATTAAATAGAAGCTGACAATGATGGCAATAATCGTTCCAGCCCAAGTCCAGAAGTCACTCGCATGTTTTAAACCAATAACCCAAATTACCTCAAAGAAAGCTGCCACAAATACTTTTATCCAATCTGTATTCATCTAAATAACACCTCCGATTTTAATTTTCCCTAAAAGTCAAAAAAGCCCGAGAAAAAACTGTCATACAGTTTCTCCCAGGCTTTTATCCTTCCGTGACACAGCAATACTGTGAGTTTTCTCTCGGACCAGACCAACATTATGTTACGGAACCCTAGAAAACATTTAGTTATGCAATTAACTTATATTTTTGCACATATTTGATTTTAATTCAAGATTAAAACTGGAAAAGATACTTGCATTTCAGAATCTAAAGTTGGTAAAAAAAATGAATCAAAATTCAGAAAGTTATGATATCATTTAAATATAATGTTTTCCTATAACAAGTCAGATGGCTGAATAGGGTAATTAGAAAAGGGGGCTAGATTTTGAGAAGAATGCTAGTTATCTTGTGTTGTTTGCTTATTTTGGTCGGCTGTTCAAGTATTATAAAAGAAGAGCCTGTTCATGATTTGTTTTCGAATGATAAATACAAATACTCTCTTTTAATTGTTGATGAGACAGGAGAGTATGATATTACCGATGAATTGAGGGAGAAACATCATATTAGAAGTTTTAATACCGTACAATATCACACTTCACTTGAAGGTATGAATAATTCTTATAAGTTTCTAGAATTAGAAAAAGCTCCTGCCTTTGTGGTATTTGATATGAATGGCGTTGTGTTTAAAACCTATAGTGAAGATGAATTGATCACTTTCTTACAGAATAATAGACCAAATGAATAACCTTAAATAAATATGGTAGGTTAGCCGAAATGTAGCAGCTCTAATCATCATTTAACAGTTCTTTTGTAAAGAATATCCTTTGGATTTATAAAAATTAGTACTATCGCGACAACAAAATAAGAAAGCATAACATATTGTAATACGTCTAATAAATCGCCTTTAACCATGACAAGAGAAAAATTAAATAATTGGTGAATAGTAATAGGTATCACTAGATTCTTATTTAAGTTGTAGAAGAGGGTCACAATAATCGAAAACGATATAATTCCAATCATAAATAACAAAATATACTTGATTAAATCCACACCAGTATAACCTGAAGCAAACCATAGTGGAGTGTGCCAAAATCCCCATAGAACACCTACTAATATTGCTGACTTCAATGGAGAGTATTTCTTTTGAAGTTCATTCAATGCATATCCTCTCCAACCCAATTCTTCCCCCAAAGGTCCCCGTACCAAATTATCTAAAAATGCCAACATCAATATCCCAATGCTCGTAAATGATAATAATGCCAAATCCTGAGTATCAGTTCTAATTGATAACAGTAATACAGTCACAGCGATAATTATTACTTGTATTACCACTGCGGAGCTAAGAACAGAAAACCTAAGTCTTGGAGCAAATTGCTGTTTAATAAAATCTGTTAACCTTAAACCCGGATAGATTTTTTTAAACAAGATAATAAATGAAAAGGTTGAAGACCATGCAGCAATAATTTGTAAAATATAGGTTACGCTTTTTGGTGCTCCTAACAATAAACTCAAACCAATAACGATAAAAAACACAAAAAATATTACATAAGATAAAACAATAAAACTTCTTAATGGATTTTTAAGTAGTAGTTTCATCAAATAATCAGCCCCTTATCTATATTAATTAAATTATATAATGATTTGTTGTCCAATCATTCAGTCTAGGGACGGAAACTTTAGGGACAGAGGGTCAGTCCCCTCGTCCCAACTAACACATTAAAACATAAAATTAAAATTCTCATCAAATTCTAATCTTTCTCTCGTTGTTCTCTAATGAGTAGGGGATATAGTAAGGATAACGAATTTGAGGGAGGAAATAAAAGTGAACAAGAAATTCATTACATGTATTATAACAGTCGGTTTATTATTAGGTGGTACTACAATTGCAGCAGCTAGCTTGAATGATAATGTGAATACAACGAAGAAAGATCCTGGAAATGTAAAAACGGAGGTAGTAAAGGAGAAGGAGGGACTAATCTCTCCAGAAGAAGCAATAGAGATTGCCCAATCTGAACAAGATGGATATGTCGAAAGTGTTGAATTAGAGAGAGAACATGGCTATGTTTATTACGAAGTGGATTTCGAAAACCCTGATCATGATGTGTATATCGATGCATCTACTGGAGAAGTGTTACGAGTAGAATGGGATGACGATGATCGTGATGAGTATAACAATAAGCAAAACTTAGAGAGTATCATGTCAATAGAAGAGGCGAAGGAAATTGCTGTTGCAGAAGTTGGCGGAAAGGTTATTGAAGTGGATCTAGATGAAGATGATGGTCGATATGAGTATGAATTAGAACTAAGAACAGATCGCGGGGAAGCAGAAATTACGATTGATGCGGAGTCTGGGGAAATAATTGAAATGGAAATAGATTAATAAGTAATAAAGGTTTCGTCAGAGGATTTGGCGGGACCTTTTTATTGTAAACTTAATAGAAATAGAAGAGTAATTAGCTCCCTTAATCGCATCTAAGACAATAGTTATTGTCGCCGTGCACAAATAGGGGGGCTATTTGAGTTGTTATTTGGTATTACAATTTTGAGTTATATAAAAAAATCAAGGATTGAAATCATTATTTTATGTTAAAATTTTGTTGACGATTTTGAACATTAGGTTCTTCTGCTAACGGGGCAGTTTAATGAAAGTAGCTATCTAAATTTTCTTATGTAATGTATAAATGAATAGGATATTACTATTTTATAGGGGGAGTATTTATGGCTTTAAAATATAAATGTTTAATCTTAGACCACGATGATACAGCAGTAAAAAGCACACCAAATATACATTATCCATCATTTGTAGAGGCTCTTAAAGACTTGCGACCAAATGATAAACCTATTGCGTTTGAAGATTTTGTTAGATACTGTTTCAATCCAGGTTTTTCTCCTTTATGTAAAGACATCATTAAATTCACATAGGAGGAGCAAAAACATCAGCAAGTAGTTTGGAAAAAATATACCGAATCAACTGTACCAGACTTCTATGAACTGTTTGCAGAGACAATTCAAGAATTTAAAAAACAAGGTGGAATTGTGACGGTTGTTTCTCATTCTGAGAGAAACCGAATTGAAAGAGATTATTCTATTCATTGTGGATTTGTGCCAGACGAAATCTTTGGATGGGAACTTCCTGAACAGCAAAGGAAACCACATCCATATCCAATTAAGGAAATTTTAAAACGCTTTAATCTTCAAGAAACTGATGCACTAATGTTGGATGACCTAAAGCCTGGATTGGAGATGGCGAGAAGTTGTAATGTAGATTTTGCTGCTGCTGGCTGGTCACACTTTATTCCTGAAATTAAGCAGCAGATGAAATCAGAATCGAAATATTACTTTGAAACAGTAGAAGAATTCAATCGTTTTGTATTGAGTAAATAACAAAGTGCATTTATTAAAGTAACAGGTGCTTTACCAAAAGAAAAGGGTTTCAATTTGAAAGATGCTATTATAGCAGAAGCGGTTAAATTATTGGCAGTGGTTACAATCTTCGGTAAAGCAATTAAAAAGTAATGTATCACTTAGGGGGATAACAATGTTTTACTATGAGGTACTTTGTTATAGTTGTAAAAAAATATTCAAAGTATACGAAGGAAGCCCGAAATATAAACAAGCTAAGGAAAACAAGATCAAGGTATTTTGTTGCGATGATTGCAATCATAAGATACGCATTGAAGCAATTAATAACTTTTTTAGATAGGCGGAGACAATTAAGAAATTAGAAGAAAAAGAAAAACATAGGGATAAATAAAGGTGCTTTCACTCCCTAAAATATATCAATAAGTACATAAATTAAGAAGTGACAGCACCATTTATACGATTTCCTGCACCGCAACTAAAGCTTTATCAATATCCTCACTTGTTACATCATAATGCGTAACAAAACGAATCGTATCTAATCCAAATACACCTGCTAAAACACCTTTATATTTTAAGGCATCAACAAACGATTCAGGAGTATGTTTGGTTTCTTTTACGTTGATGATAATTATATTGGTTTCTACTTTGTTTTCTACTTTAATTCCATCAATGTTGGCTAAACCATCAGCTAATAACTTGGCATGAACATGATCCTCTGCTAAGCGATCAATGTTCTCCTCTAATGCAATTAAACCAGGGGCAGCAATAATTCCAACTTGTCTTAAGCCCCCACCTAACATCTTACGCCATTTCCTAGCACGATTAATAAACTCTTCCGTTCCAGCAATGATAGATCCCACTGGTGCACCAAGGCCCTTCGATAGGCAGAATTGTACGGAATCAGCGTTTTTCGCATATTCTTTCACCGATATTCCGGAAGCCACCTGTGCATTAAATAGTCTTGCCCCGTCAAGATGGACTTGAAGATTATTCTCTTTAGCTATCTGGTTTATGGCCTGCATATTGCTCAAAGGTAGTACGGCTCCCCCTGCTAAGTTATGGGTGTTTTCTATGCAAATTAAAGAGGTAGTTGGATAATGAATATTCTCTGAACGAATCGAATTCTTTACTTCGACTGGATCCATTGCTCCATTCATACCTGGAATCGGACGTACTTGGACATTGGCTAAAGTGGAAAACCCACCAACCTCATAGATGTAAATATGTGAACTTGCTTCCAAAATAACTTCTTCACCAGGTCTACAATGGGTTAAGGCAGCAATTTGGTTTCCTTGTGTTCCACTAGTCACAAAAAGCGCTTTCTCTTTTCCGAGTAGTTCTGCTGCCTTGTCTTCTAATCTATTAACGGTAGGATCCTCCTCGTAGACATCGTCTCCTACTTCGGCTTCGTACGCTGCCTTACGCATGACCTCGGTTGGTTTCGTTACGGTGTCACTTCTTAGGTCAATCATTCTACTACCACCTTTCTAAACGTTTCTATTTATTATTAGTTTAATATTATCATACTGTTCAGTGATTCATCATTCTGATATACCATGTATTTCATTAGAGGGTAATGGATAACAAGCTGATAGTTTCTTATTAAATAATTCTAGCATATATATTTTCTTTCAACCGTCTAATAAAAGTAACAAAGGGACGGACCTCTTGCTTCATCATACTGAAACAGTGACTCCAGTCCTATTTTTCACAATAGTAAAATCCGAACATTAACGAGTCTTTTTGAGAAAATGTTCATTTTTCTATTGCTAGACGAATGAATTTCTGATATAGTAGCAAGGTAAATTTAATAAGTTACTCGTATATGCTTAGTAATATGGTCTGAGCGTTTCTACCTGGTTCCCATTGTAAGAACTAGACTACGAGTTAAAGTATATAGGCGCCCGGATATTTCGTTGCACACCTAATTATTTGGTGTGGAATGGAATTAGGCACCATGTTTTTACTTTGACTCTAAAGGTCTAGAAAAGGTAGATTTGCTTCTACCATTTCTAGACCTTTTTTTGCAGATAGGAAAGTATAAAAATCTTTCCCGCCTGCATAAGAAAAACTTACTCATTCACAAAAGGACGAGCAAATGCGAGTTTTTCTACTCGGGTACTACATTGTAAGGAGGACATCACATGAAAAATAAGGCCCCGTTTATCTTGCTAACACCAGGACTGATTCTATTAATCGTCTTTATGTTTCTACCTTTAGTTACCATTATTTGGCCAACTTTTTATGATGGGAAATTAACGTTTGGTTCATACCTATCATTTTTTCAAGATAACTATAATTTAAGTGTTTTTTGGCGGACATTACGAGTATCACTTATTGTAACGCTGATCTGTATTTTATTAGGAGTTCCCACTGCCTATTATATTGCCCGAACATCCAAAAAATGGCGTGGATTAATGATGGCAATGTCGCTATTTCCATTGCTAACGAATTCGGTGATTCGTAGTTTTGCTTGGATTAATATCCTTGGTACGAATGGTGTAATAAATGATTTTCTGATGAAATTAGGTATTATTACAGAACCTATTAAAATGCTCTATACGGACTCTGCCATTGTTGTTGGATCTGTATACTTATTTCTACCACTTATGATCATTACACTAGTTGGAGTCATCGAAAACATTGATTTGGAAATGGTGGAAGCAGCAGAAACGTTAGGAGCAAACCGACTTACTGCCTTTATGAAGGTGGTGTTGCCATTGAGTTTACCTGGTATTATCGTAGGAAGTATTCTCGTATTCTCAGGAACCTTGTCTGCCTATACTACACCACAATTACTTGGTGGAAATCAAAACATGATGCTGTCTACATTCCTTTATCAAAATGCTATGACACTGGGAAACTGGCAAAGCGCCGGAGTGATTGCTTTGATTATGATTGTGACGACAATTATTGTAATGAAACTGTTTAATATGATAGCAGCAAAATTTGATAAGCGAGGTGGAGAACATGCGTAAACAACGTGGTCTTTCCATTATATCCATGCTCGTGTTCGCATTCTTAATTATTCCAATGATCATCATTGTGGTGACATCCTTTGGTGAAAATCCAAGCATTCAATTTCCAATCCAAGGATTTACATTTGATTGGTATCTTAATGTATTTGAAACAAACTCCTTAATACAGAGTTTCTTCCTGAGTATACAAATTTCGATGATTGCAACGATACTAGCATTACTTGTTGGTATTCCTGCTGCCTATGCGTTGGCACGCTACTCAGTTAAAGGGCGAGACATACTGAAAAGCTTCTTTTTATCACCAGCGATGATTCCAGGAGTTGTTATTGGATATGCTTTATTTCAATTTATTGTTATTCAATTTCAAATGCCAATCTTCCAAGGATTATTACTAGGACATTTCTTAATTAGTCTTCCTTATATCATACGAGTGGTTGGTTCGAGCTTGGAACAGTTGGACTTTTCTATAGAAGAAGTAGCCTGGACTTTGGGATGTACAAGAGTTAGGGCGTTTGTGAAAATAGTTTTACCGAATATTCAAGCGGGTATTTTTGCTTCATTTATGCTGGCTTTCATTAACTCATTCAACAATATTCCAGTCTCCCAGTTTTTATCTGGACCAGGTGTAACAGCATTGCCGACATCACTAATGAATTATATCGAATATAACTATGATCCGACTGTGTCGGCACTGTCTGTTTTATTAATGGTTGGAACAGTGATACTTATGTATATTATTGAAAAAACACTTGGCTTAGCTAGTATTTCTTAAATGAGGAGAGGACAACGATGACATACGTTGATTTGAAAGATATTCGAGTCAGTTATGACGGAAAAAATAATATATTAAAAGATTTGAATCTATCCATAGAAAAAGGGGAACTTGTATCATTACTTGGACCATCCGGCTGTGGAAAAACAACGACATTGCGAGTAATAGCAGGACTAATCGAACCAAATGATGGTGATTTTGTCGTGGACAACAAGAATTTAACGCGTGTTCCTGTCCATAAACGTAACTTCGGAATGGTGTTTCAAAGTTATGCCCTGTTTCCACACTTAACCGTAAAAGAGAATGTTGGCTTCGGTTTAAAGTTGCGTAAAGAAGATAAAACAACGATGAATCCGAAAATCCAAGATATTTTAGAAGTAACTGGGCTAGCAGAATTAGGGGATCGCTATCCAAAGCAATTATCTGGTGGTCAAAGACAGCGTGTAGCACTGGCCCGTGCACTAGTTATTGAACCAAAACTATTGCTACTTGATGAACCACTTAGTAATTTAGATGCAAAACTTCGGGTACAAATGCGGATTGAAATTAAACGAATCCAGCGAAAATTAGGGATCACTTCTGTTTTTGTCACCCATGACCAAGAGGAATGTTTCTCCATTTCTGATAGAGTAGCTGTCATGAATAACGGGATTATTGAACAATTTGACACGCCAGAAGAAATCTACAACCGACCGAAGACAGAGTTTGTTGCAAGATTTATTGGTTTTGAAAACTTTTTTAACTTAACCAAACAAGGGGAAAAAACATACACAACTTCAGAAGGTCACATGCTGAAAACATCCCAAAGTTGGGATGATACAAAACTCGTAGCAACTATCCGACCAGATGATATCAATATTTTGCCAAAGGGCACAGAGCAGGATACAAATATGATACCGGGAAAAGTTGTCGTCCGTACGTTCCTCGGGAAAAGTTATCAATATGAAGTAGAAACAAACGTAGGGAAAATATTAGTGAATGGCCCTAAAGAAACGGCGTACTCTTCGGGAGAAGAGTTATTGCTACAGTTCCCAGAAGAGAAGTTAATTTTAGTTTAAGCATTTCAAGTAATAAGATTTTTCCTATTTGCCTGCTGAGAGTAAAGGCACTCTTTGGCTTTGATAATAGATAGATAGATAGAAATTAACATCGTATGATGCACATTATATGAATAAAAGGAGAATACAACATGAAAAAATCACTAAAATTAATCAGTTTGACACTAGCAACTACATTGGCGTTAGCAGCATGTGGAACAGGGGATGCAACAGATGACAAGAAACAATTGGTTATCTCAACTTTTGGTCTAAGTGAAGATATTGTCCAAGAAGATGTGTTTGCACCTTTCGAAGAGGAACATAATGTGGATATTATTGTTGAAACAGGAGGTGGTTCGGAGCGGTTTACGAAATTCAAAAACAATCCGAACTCCTCTGTAGATATTATTGAGTTGTCTCAATCCAGTGCATCAGAAGGAAATGAACTAGGGTTATTCGAGGAAGTAGATACGGAAAAAGTACCGAATATGGATTTATTAATTCCTGCTGCAAAGGAGCTATCAGCAAATGGTGCTGGACCTGCGTACACGGTTAACAGTATTGGTATTATTTACAACGAAGAAGCAGCTGGTATGAAAATTGATGAATGGAGCGACCTATGGGATCCTTCATTGAAAGGAAAAATATCGATTCCTGATATTGCAACAACATTTGGACCAGCTATGATCTATATGGCAAGTGATTACAAAGAAGTAAACATTGAGGATGATAACGGGAAAGCAGCATTTGAAGCATTAAAGGAGTTATCTCCAAACATTGTTAAGACGTATAGTAAATCTTCTGACTTAGCAAATACGTTCCAAACGGGTGAAATTGCAGTTGCCGTTATTGGAGACTTCGCCATTCCAGTTATCTCAGAAGCAAATCCGGAAGTACAATATGTAGTGCCAGACTCTGGAACTTATGCAAACTTCAATACCATGAATATCAATAAAAATTCCGAGAACAAAGATCTAGCATATAAATTCCTGAACTGGAGAATTAATCAAGAGCTACAGGAAACAACTGCTGTTTCTCTAAATGAAGCACCAACAAATGAAGAAGTAACATTAACGGATGAAGTAGCGAAAAATAAAACATATGGTGAAATTGCCCAAAATGCCAAAGCCATTAATTTCACATTCGTTAATAATCAAATGGAACAATGGATCAAAGATTGGAATCAAATTATTAACCAATAACAAATTAATAGATGAAGAGAGAGGTTGTCATGGACTTCCTCTTTTTTCATGAAAGAGAGGAATGTTTGGATGAAGGTAGATCTTCTTATTCGCCAGGCAAACGTTTTTAATACGTTCTTAAAACAATTTGAAGTAAAAGATATTGGAGTTGTCGATGGAAAATTCTTTTTTGCAAACACAATTGATTGGTCTACAGTAAATGTTAAAGAAACCATTGACGGAAGTGGTAGGTACATGATTCCAGGACTGATAGATATTCATATGCATATCGAAAGTTCCATGGTTCCACCATCCATTTTTTCAAAGGCAGCACTTACCTATGGGGTAACTACTGTTGTGGCGGACCCACATGAAATTGCGAATGTATTTGGATTAGAAGGAATGAAGGCATTTTTAAAGGAAGAAACGGAGATGGATATTTTCTATGCGATTCCTTCCTCTGTTCCATCCACAACGACAGCATTAGAAACCACTGGTGGTGTAATCGGTCTTGAGGAGGTTCGGGAATTATTAGAACATCCTAGGGTTATCGCACTTGGTGAGGCAATGAATTTTAAGGGGATTGTCCATGAACCGGATTCTTTGATTCGAAAAATCTTACGGGAAACACAGGTAAAGCAACCATTCATGCCAATTGAAGGCCATGTGCCAGACGTGACTGGAGAAGACTTAGCTCGATTTTTATTTGCCGGAATTACGGCTGACCATACTCAGCAAACGCCATCATCCATCTATGAAAAAATTACGAATGGTATTTTTATTGAATTACAGAAAAAATCAATCACAAAAGAAAATATCGCTGTAATCAACGACAATCAATTTTATGAGTACACAGCAATCATAACCGATGATGTGATGGCAGATGATTTGTTAGACGGACATTTGAATACTAACGTAAAACTAGCAATTGAATGTGGACTACCAGCAGAACAAGCCATTTACATGTCAACCTATACACCAGCAAGAAGGATGGGTTTCCAAGATAGAGGAGCGATTGTAGCTGGTTTTCAGGCAGATTTTATTTTACTGGATGAATTAGAAACATTTACGATACATTCCGTCTATAAAGATGGTAAACAAGTCCACGAAAAAGGGAAATCCATTGGTTATCCAGAGCAGAAACCGAGCTATCCCCCACATTTCTATCAATCTGTACAAGGAAAAGGATGGACACGAGAAGATTTACAGTTTGCCGTTTCAGGAGAAAGAGTAATTTGTAATGTCATTCAAAAAAGTGATGTAGGAACATTTACGAAACGAGTGCAGCGGGAAGTAGCAGTAAAAGATGGCTACCTTGATTGGGAAGCTAGTGGTCTGAGCTTATTAGTTGTGATGGAGCGCTATGGAAAAAATGGAAATCTATCCTTTGCGCTTGTTGAAAATGGACTGAAGGAAAAAGGGGCCATCGGTACAACATGGGCACATGATCACCATAATTTAATGGTGATGGGGACTTCTGCTCTAGATATGGTCGTCGCACAACAGGAACTTCTTCGGGAAAATGGCGGATATGTTGTTGTACAGAATCAAAGAATTATTGGAAATTGTCCATTGCCAATTGGTGGTATATTAAGTGGTGCTCCTATTCAGCAGCTTGGAAGTGATTTACAGGTAGTTCGTCAAGGAATGGTAGACTTAGGTTATGTGAATACAAATGAAATTATGTCGTTTTCCACCTTGTCCTTACCTGTATCCCCTACAATAAAAATAACAGATCGAGGCATGTTAGATGTACGAACACACGAAATCATTCCATTCATTGAGAGGGTAATACGATGAGAACCGTCATTAAAAATGTTTATGTTCTTACAATGAATGAGAAAATGGATGTTTATGAACATGGATTTATAGGATTTGAAGATGGACAGATTATAGATGTTGGACCGATGTCTGAATTACGTCATTCTTATGATACGGTTATTGAAGGGAAGGGAGCAATTGCGATTCCTGGTATGGTGAATTGCCATACTCATGTAGGAATGATTCCTTTTCGTTCTTTAGGAGATGATTACCATGATAGATTGCGCCGGTTTCTTTTTCCACTAGAAAAGGAATGTATGACAAAGGAGTTAGCATACCATAGTGCGAAGTATGCCATTGCTGAGATGCAATTAGCCGGGATTACAACATTTATGGATATGTACTATTTTGAGGATTCGATTGCTAAAGCAACCGATGAAATGGGAGCACGTGCCATTTTAGGTGAAACGGTAATCGATTTTCCAACCTGTGACACGACAGAGGCACATGGCGGATTACACTATGCAAAGAGCTATATTCCGAATTGGTTAGGGCATGACCGGATTACCCCTGCTATCGCACCACATGCACCCAATACAAATTCAAAGGAAGCATTAATAGAAGCGAATCGGATTGCTGCCGAATGTAATGTACCGATGACGATGCATGTCAGTGAAATGGATTACGAAATGGATTATTTCCAAGAGACTTATCGTATGTCACCAGTTAGCTTTTTAGAAAGTATCGGACTGTTAAATGACCGATTTGTGTTAGCACATGGTATTCACCTATCCGATTCAGACATCGAGATATTACGTAAATACCAGGTGAAAATAGCGCATTGTATTGGAGCGAATACAAAATCGGCAAAAGGTGTTGCAAGAGTAAGAGAAATGCTAGAAAAGGGATTAACAATTGGACTTGGAACGGACGGACCAAGTAGTGGAAATACATTGGATTTATTTACACAAATGAAGCTATTTGCTAATTTTCATAAAACAGAACTAAAAGACCGCACAGCATTCCCTGCAAAAGAAATTGTAAAACTAGCAACAATTGGAGGAGCTGGTGTTCTTGGCTTGTCAGATAAAATTGGATCATTAGAACTTAACAAAAAAGCAGATATTGTGTTGGTGGAAACCGATTCAGTAAACATGTTTCCAATCTTTGACCCATATGCAGTTCTAGTTTATTCTGCTAACGCTAGTAATGTAAGAGACGTATTTGTTGATGGAAAAGCAATTGTTCGCAATAAACAATTGACCCAAACGGGACTTTCCGATATAAGACAAGAACTAGCAAGTCATATGAGGGAATTTACTAATAAAGCAAAGGAATATGCGGAGTAAATTAAAGGTGCCTGCCCCGAAACTTGTCGACCTTCGACAAAATTTGAGGCAGGCACCAATAAAAAACTCCTCATTTGACGAAACCAGTACATACAATGCTATCATTAATTATAGAAACAAATCATAACAACAAGGGGAGATAGAGATGAAAGCAGCTGTTTGGTACAAAGCTAAAGATGTTCGGGTTGAGGAGAGAGACATTCCTGCACTTGAGGATAATGATGTCAAAGTCCGAGTAGCATGGACAGGGATTTGCGGAAGTGATTTACATGAATATTTACATGGTCCGATTACAATCCCAGCTGAAAAACCAGACCCCCTAACAGGAAAAACAGCTCCGATAACATTAGGGCATGAATTTTCTGGAGTGGTGGAAGAAGTTGGCGCGAATGTATCGAAGTATTCAGCAGGAGACCGTGTTGTGATCAATCCATTAATTACTTATGGAAATAAAGAACCTGAATATGATATTTACGATGGTTTTAACTTTGTTGGATTAGGACAAGATGGTGGATTTGCTGATTATGTTGTATTGAATGAAAAACATTTATATACCATTCCTGACAATGTCACACTAGAGGAAGGTGCATTGGTAGAACCAACAGCAGTTGCCCTTCAAGCGTTAAAAGAAGGGAATCTTCAAGAAGGGCAAACAGTAGGTATTTTTGGAGCTGGGCCAATTGGTCTATTAACAGTTTTAGCCGCAAAAGCACAAGGAGCTAAAGAAATTGTTGTGTTTGACCTTTCTGAAGCTAGACTACAAAAGGCAAAAGAGCTAGGTGCCACACATGTGGTGAACTCTGGAGAAAAAGATCCGGTTGAGGCTACAAAAGAACTTATTCGGGCAGGATTTGATGTTACATTTGAAGCGGCAGGTGTGGAAGCAACTGTCAATCAAGCAATTCGTTCTACAACGGCTAGAGGAACAGTTGTCATCATTTCTATTATTGCAAAGCCAATCGCAATTAACCCAATCGACTTAACTAATTCTGGGGTAAAAATTACATCTAGTGCGGCATATGAACCTGATGTGTATCAGAAGACTATTGATTTAATTGCTTCAGGGAAGATTGATGTAAAGCGGGCGATCACAAAGCGAATTCCATTGGATACTATTGTTGAGGATGGTTTTGTAGCGCTTACGAAGGATAAGTCTGAAGTGAAGATATTGGTAGAATTAAGTGGTGAAAAATAAGAAAATGATTTAATTGGTATGGCGAACCACGTGGAAATCTAGTTGGTAAAACAGAGCTTCACGTGGTTAGTTGTTTTTTTAGTAGAATGCCTGACTGGCTCATAACTATTGAATATCGTCCATTATTTTATCATCTGATCCACATTAGATTTTGATTTTATTATTTATACTCTCATCAGTAATTAGATAACCATTTTCTACAAAGATACTCAATTCGTAATAGCCACTTATATCTTTTCATCTATATAGTTTGATAGATGATTTCATTCATATTCCCTTCGTATTACTATTAATTTCTCATTGAACAGTCGTTTTCCTTAGATTATAATTGATTCAAATCAAATAACAAAAAAGTAATGTAGAAAATTAAAAGGAGATGTTGGCATGGCACTATACGCAAGACCTCCTTGTTAAGAATTTGAACATTATCGTTCACGAGCACCCCCATATTCTGATTAACAACGTGCAAACAGAATGGGAGGAGTTTCATCGTGAACTATAGGTCAAACATTTGGAAATTGTATGCTATTCGTTTTTTACAGAGTCTCATACTTGCTTATGTTATTGAAAGGTTATTCTGGGAACAGAGAGGCATGACCATACAAATGGTCGTCTATACAGAAATTATCTATGCCGTTACCGTTGTATTACTGGAGGTTCCGTCGGGTATTATCGCCGACAAATGGGGTCGGAAGAAGATGATCCTGATAGGCGCCTTGTTAGAAAGTGGCATGTTTTTAATACTGATCTTCGCAACGGAATTCTGGCACTTTGCAGTTGCTATCTTTCTATCAGGAATCGCTGGTTCTGCAAGTAGTGGGGCAGGAAATGCATTGCTTTATGATTCGTTGTTGCTAGAAGGAAAGGAACAGTCTTTTGAAAAATTTCTTGGTCGATTGAATGTTTTTAGTGTGATATCAGCAATACTAGCAGCATTGTGTGGGAGTCTGTTGGCTAGTCAGTTTAATTTTGAGTTAAACTATTGGTTATCACTTGCTAGCATGATTGTGTCTGTATGTTTAGTGTTGCTATTGGTTGAGCCAGCTATTAAAAGTGAAGCCGGGGAATCCATTGCATTCAAGGACTATTTTAAAACTTCCGTGCGTTTTTTCAGAACAAATCCGAGCATTTGTCTCGTTGTGTTGTCCGGTATGGTGACCGGTGCAGCCTTAAGTTTTGTTTGGGAATTTTGGCAGCTTTATTTGAATAGGCTGGAGATTCCGGTTGTCTATTTCGGATTAGTTTCGGCCATGTTTATGTTCTTGAGCCTCCCTGGAAATTTACTAGCACATTCGTTGATAAACCGCTTCAAATACAGGACACTGCTTTTGTCTGTTAGTGCTATTTTGACTACAGGGTTCTTATATGTATCGGTTATTAAAAATATCACGGGTTTGGTAGCAATTTCCATTATATTACTGGTTTCGGGAATAATTGAACCCATTGTTAGCGGGTATATGCATCATAGAATGGATTCATCCATGAGAGCAACCATTGATTCGTTTCAATCATTAGGGCAGAATGCTGTGCTTATCTTGACAGGGCTGGGATTTGGATTTTTTTCAACCTATTTTGATGTTTTCGGTGGATTCGGTTTCATTGCCTTCATTTGTGGGATGTTTTTTATTTATTTATTATTTGCTTCAAAAGACAAAATTGAATAGAAATACGGAAACAGGTGCTCATGGAATAGCTGTTTTTATCATTTCTAGTGGTCTGTTTTAATCATGTGGAGGAAACTTGTTTCTTTAATAAGTAGATAACCGGAGAGAATCTCATATTAATCCAGTGGGCAAATTAATCTATTTAGCTAACTTAGTGTTCAAAGGATTAATTATAGTAGAGTAGTTCATTATTACTACTACATTTTGACAGTAATATATAGACAAGAAAGAGTGGGGGGATACCCCTCCACTCACATAAATACATACTCTAGTTAAGGGGGACAGTCCCTTTGTGAATTATCTCACGGAGGGACTGTCCCCCCTTAAGTTGATAGACCATAACAGCAAGAATAAGGACGATTCTATTATTTCCTCTTGTTACAATGGATATAATCAACATTAGGATTTCTTTACCCTGACTAATAATTTGTAATAAGCTTTAAGAAAAGCCTAAAGAAAGTGGGTACAGCCAATGACAGTTGTGAATCTTTCATTTGATGAGATGTGGGATAAGATTATGACTTGTGATGATAAATACGATGGTCTATTCTTTACGGCTGTAAAAACTACCAAAATTTACTGTCGTCCATCCTGTAAATCCAGGAAACCGAAGAAAATAAATGTGGATTTTTATTTTGATAGGAAGGAAGTGGAGAATGCTGGATACCGTGCATGTAAAAGATGTCAGCCGGAAGTGGAGCATTCCCCGCATATAGCACTTGTAAGAGATATCATCACTTTTCTAGTTAATCAATCAAAACAAAAACTACTATTAAAGGATATCTCTGATCATGTTGGGTTAAGTCCCTTTCATCTGGAACGGATTTTTAAACAGGAAACTGGAGAAACACCACGTGCCTATCTAGAAAAAATACGTGTTGATAAAGCTGCTCATCTTCTTAAAACGACAAACCAGACAAATCTAGAAATATGCTATGAGGTTGGATTTCAAAGTCCTTCTAATTTTTATAAAGTATTTCGTCGGAGTAAACATTGTTCCCCTAGTGAATATCGAACGCAAGTAAGTGAGGAGTTAATGTCATGAATTGGATGGACCACGGAAATAGACTTGAGATTTTCCCACCAAAGGAATTCGATTTTAAGGAGTGTCTCATCTTTTTAGGAAGATCAGAAGGAGAGATATTACATCAAATAAAGGATGGATATTTATATAAACTGATTAAAATAAAGGAAGAATTGATTTTACTTAAAATAGGGAGTGAAGAGAATTCCATACAAGTAGTATTTCCAATCGGTATCCCTTCTGAAACTACCCGAGAAAAAGTTGCTGATTATATTTGGGAATGGTTTGATCTCGATCAAAATCTGGGAGATTTTTATGAAATGACCCGAAAAGATGCGATTCTTGACCAAATAGTCCATACCTATTATGGTTTGCGAATTATTTGTATTCCTGATTTATTTGAAGCATTAACATGGGCGATTTTAGGGCAGCAAATTAATTTAACATTTGCTTACACGTTAAAAAAACGTCTCGTTGAACATTACGGAGAGTCTCTTACCTATGAGGGTCAGACCTTTTGGCTATTCCCAACACACGAAAAAATAGCTGAATTAGAAATAGAGGATTTGAGAAAGCTTCAGTTCAGTACAAGGAAGGCAGAATATATTATTGGTGTCGCAGAGGGCATGACTAGCGGACAGTTGACGAAAGAGAAATTGCTTCAACTAAAAGAATATCATCAAGTACATCAATCATTAGTATCCATTAGAGGTATAGGCGCATGGACCGCAGATTATGTAATCATGAAGTGTCTACATAATACTAATGCATTTCCAATTGCTGATGTCGGTCTTCATAATGCACTAAAGCAACAACTCGGACTTGAACGTAAACCAACAATAAAAGAAATTGAAAAGCTGGCAGTAAACTGGAAAGGTTGGGAAGCGTACGCAACCTTTTATCTATGGAGGTCTTTGTATGAGTAAATTACATATGGTGGATTATCAATCACCCATTGGGATTGTGGAAATAGTTGGGACGGAGGATGCTATTGTTTCTATTCTATTTACGAAGAAGGAGAAACAAGAACATGTAATGCAAGGTGATACTCCAAATGTTTTGGAGCTTTGCTGTCTACAATTAGATGAGTATTTTAAAGGTAAGCGGAGTACATTTTCATTTCCTTACCTTGCTCAGGGGACAGATTTTCAACAAACGGTATGGAATGCTTTAAAACAGATACCCTACGCGGAAACGGGATCTTATAAGGATATTGCAGTTGCTATTGGGAATGAAAAAGCCATCCGAGCTGTTGGAAGTGCGAATGGCAAAAATAAGTTAAGTATTGTTATTCCTTGTCATCGGATTATTGGTTCCGATGGGAAGTTGACTGGGTATGCTGGTGGGTTATGGAGGAAAGAATGGTTGCTTGAGCATGAGAGGGCTTTTAAAAAGGAATGAACCCTAAAGGGATTCTCCTTTAGGGTTCATTAGTATCGGAATTGTTCCATTTCTTCTTTTGTTAAATCTTGCGGATCAATACCTCGTTCTTTGCTGTATTTACTCATATCTCGAAAATGGATTCTTGGAGGTGGACCATCTCGTATGACATATTTCCCGTCTGGATGGAGTTGGTTATATTCATTCATGAGCTTTTGGAAATCAGTCATTCCATCATATCCCTTCTAGTTACGACATTAGGGATTCATAATTTTAAAAAGGTGGTAATTCCCAATAAGCAAGCCAATAGCCATTACTTAGAAAAGTTACTTATTATTTCTTTCACCTTTTCCACCTGGGTTTCCTCCTCATTTGTTAAGTTTAAATATGTTACGTCCAATATAGCTAAAAACCGCAATTGGTAAAATAGGGATTCGGTATTTTTCGTAGAGGTGGGACCAAGGGGTCTACCGTATAGAAGCATAATTCTTTAGATATTTATCATAATACCCATTGACAATCATATGTTTCTCCTTTAATCTTTAACTTAATATAAGCCGGTTAAATTCGTTGACGAGAACGAGTAGGCATGAATTCTGAACTCCAGAGAGTTGGCGGATGGTGAAAGCCAATGTTCAGTTCATGGTCGAAAATCCTCTCCGAGAAGGAAAGCTGAAAATCTTATTGTTTAAGCTTTCCCGGGTATCCGCCGTTAAAAGGATCGCGTATGATAGTACGCTGAATGAGTGCTGGACTTTTGCCACGGATTGGCAACTTCCAGAATCAGGGTGGTAACACGGGTAAAACTCGTCCCTATTATAGGGACGAGTTTTTTTGTTTGTTAGTGAAGATGCCACCACAGCCAACTAATTTTCTTGCGACGAAAGGATTTATTCCAACCGGACTTCTAATTTTAAAGGAGTGAATGGAAATGAAACGAGTGGGCAGTATTGAATCCGCAGTACAACGTGAAAACCGAGTGAAAGCTATTTGGAAAGAGGAAAGTACATTACGAAAGTCTATTGAAAATCGCGAAGGAAATGAAACCTTTGTCTTCTATGAAGGACCACCAACTGCAAATGGTTTACCTCATGCTGGGCATGTTCTAGGAAGAGTCATCAAGGATTTCATTGGGCGGTACAAAACGATGCAAGGCTATCAAGTAATTCGAAAAGCGGGATGGGATACGCATGGACTCCCAGTTGAGCTTGGTGTGGAGAAGAAGATAGGAATCTCTGGAAAGAAAGATATTGAGGCATTCGGTGTAGAGAAGTTTATTGAGGAATGTAAAAAGAGCGTGTTTGACTATGAAAGAGAATGGCGCAATTTTACAGAGGCAATTGGATACTGGGTAGATATGGATGATCCGTATATTACGTTGGAGAATAATTACATCGAAAGTGTTTGGTATATATTATCAACGATCCATGAAAAAGGTTTACTAACAAAAGGACATCGAGTAACACCGTACTGCCCAAACTGTCAAACGTCTTTAAGCTCTCATGAAGTTGCTCAAGGCTATAAAGATGTAAAGGATTTATCAGTGACAGCAAAGTTCAAGGTAAAAGATACCGAGAATGAATACTTTCTTGGATGGACAACGACACCTTGGACACTGCCTGGAAATGTAGCACTTGCAGTCCATGAGAATCTAGATTATGTAAAAGTTAATCAAGGGGAAGCCATATACATCGTTGCCGAAAATCTTGTAGAAAAAATATTTGACGGTGATTACGAGGTGCTTAGTAACCATAAAGGTAGCGAATTCGTTGGTCTTTATTATGAACCGCCATTTAACTTCTTAACATTAAAATACGGCCACCAAGTTATTGCAGCTGATTTTGTAACAGATACTAGTGGAACAGGTATTGTCCACCTTGCACCAGCATATGGGGAAGATGATTATAAGGCAGTTTTAGAAAATGGACTTGATTTCGTAAATGTTATTGACGAATCTGGTTGTTATACTGCTGAGATAACACCTCTTACTGGGGAGTTTGCAAAAGATAGTGATGTGAAAATCCTTAAAATGCTCGCTGACAAGGGATTGTTATTTTCTAAGGAAAAGTATGAGCATAGCTACCCACACTGCTGGCGATGTGATTCACCGCTTATCTACTATGCGATGGAAGGCTGGTTTATCAAAACAACTGAAATAAAGGATACGATCATCCAAAATAATGAAACAATCCATTGGCATCCGAAGCATATGAAGCATGGTCGGTTTGGTAATTTCCTGGAAAATATGGTGGACTGGAATATCGGTCGTAATCGTTATTGGGGAACACCACTTAATGTTTGGATCTGTGATAGCTGTGAACATCAATACGCGCCAAAGAGTATTCAAGATTTAAAAGCTCAGGCTAAAGGGACAGTCCCTCATGACCTGGAATTGCATAAACCATATGTTGATGAAGTGACATTGGTCTGCCCATCGTGTCAAGGGGAAATGAAACGAACTAAAGAGGTTATTGATGTTTGGTTTGATAGTGGATCCATGCCATTTGCCCAATATCATTACCCATTTGAAAATAAAGAGCTTTTCGAAAAACAGTTTCCTGCTGATGTTGTCGTTGAAGGCGTTGATCAAACGCGAGGATGGTTTTATAGTCTTTTAACCGTATCTTCCTTGTTTACAGGAAAACCTTCCTATAAACGAGTGCTATCGCTTGGGCATATTTTAGATGAAGAGGGACAGAAAATGTCTAAGAGTAAGGGGAATGTCATCAATCCGATGGAACTTGTAGAGAAATATGGTGCCGATGCTTTACGGTGGTCATTACTTGTGGACAGTGCGCCATGGAACAATAAACGATTCTCAGCAAACATTGTCAGTCAAGCAAAGTCGAAATTGGTGGATACACTAGCAAATATCCATTCCTTCTTAACCATGTATGCAGAAATAGACCAATTCAATCCAGAAATACACGGGTCAGGCAAAAAAACACGATTAGATAACTGGGTATTATCAAGACTTCACACCGTAACAAAAAGAGTAATCAACTATGTAGATGATTATGATTTCAATCCTGCCGCTAGAGAGCTTGCTCTATTTGTAGATGAGGTTAGCAATTGGTATATCCGCCGCTCGCGGGGGCGCTTTTGGAGTGAGGGGATGAATGAGGATAAGCTAGCTGCCTACCATACCTTGTATGAAGTTCTAGAAAAACTCAGTAGATTGCTTGCACCATTTATACCATTCATTACCGATGACATCCATCGTAACTTAACAGGAAAAAGTGTTCATTTAGTAGACTTTCCAGTGGTGAATGATGTGCTTATTAATGAAAAATTAGAAAAAGAAATGGATGGGGTGCTGCAAGTCGTGGAACTTGCTAGAAGTACTCGAAACGCAGCCAATATCAAAACTAAGCAGCCACTTTCAGAATTAATGATTGTTGGGGAAAAAGAAAACACTGAATTCCTACTAGAGTATAGCAATATAATTCTAGATGAAATCAATGTGAAGCGGATTATTATCGAAGAACAAGCGGGGGATTCATTGGAATACGAGATAAAATTAAATTTCCCTACAGCAGGACCAAAACTAGGGAAAAATATCGGAGAAGTACAACGCGCATTACAAGCTCTTTCACACGAAGAACGAAAAAGTGTTGTAGAGAAAGGCTATTTTGCATACATTACTCCTTCAGGTGAAACTCTACAAGTGGAAAAAGAAGATCTTCTAGTAAGCACCAAACCAAGGACTGGGATGGAACTGGCAGATAATGAAACCTATTCCGTATTCCTAACCACAGTAGTAGATGAAAACTTACGAAAAGAAGGTCTTGCCAGAGAGCTTATTCGTGCAGTACAGCTGTATCGTAAGGAATTGAATCTACCAGTTGAAAAACGTGTGAACTTAACGTTTGATGTCAGTGATTTTATGAAGACGGTAATAGGCGAGCATCAAGAACTTTTAGAAAGTAACCTCTTGGTTAGGGAAATGGATTTCGGGAAAGAGCCAAATATGAAATATATTGAGGTTAGTGATGATACTGTTGGGATCGTTATAGGGGAATAATAAACGAATGTATAAAAGCCAGAAATCAAAAATGATTTCTGGCTTTTATCGTGTTCCTAAAATAGCTATGCCTCTATCTACATGATACAAAAAATTAAAATATAAGTCTATTATTATTTTTCTTAATATAGGAAAATAACAGTGTGCACAAGAAAGGTAACGTTACCAATTACGAAGTTGAAAAGAGGGAGATAGTTGAAACGAACATTCTCAACAGATGAAGCGATTAAGCGTTGGAATCTACATGCCGAATCATTTACAGCGAGATATACAAAATACGGGGACAAAAGTAGAATCGTAGCATTAAACCCAACTATTTTTTCGTTAATGGGTGAAGTGAATGGGAAACAAGTATTAGATGCTGGCTGTGGGGAAGGGTATTTAAGTCGCCTACTGGCGGATAAAGGTGCCGAGGTTACGGCAGTTGATTACTCTGATAAAATGCTAGAAATTGCAGATGAACGAACACCAAGTGAGGCAAGAATACACTATTATTACGGAAACTGTGAGAATTTAGATTTCCTAGAAGGTGAACAGTTCGATATGATAGTTTCTAACATGGTAATACTAGATTTAGAGGATTATCAGTCCGCGTTACGGGAGATGTACCGTCTTTTGAAACCAGGTGGCACTTTTATATTTTCTATTTTGCACCCATGTTTTATAACACCAAATAGTGGTTGGATACGAAATGATCAAGGAGAAAAAAGCTCCTGGAAGGTGGATCGTTATTTTCATGAAGGAGTATATGATCAACGATTTCCTTTTGGTACAGGGGATCCAATCGTCTGGTATCATCGCACCTTAACTAGTTACTTTAAAGCTATACTACGGGCCGGGTTTATAGTAGAAGATTTGGTGGAACCTAAGCCTTCTAAGGAAATATTAAGAAAATATCCTGAGCTTAAGGAAGACTTAAATTGTGCGGATTTTGTGGTTTTTAAGTTGGGGAAATAGGGGAGATTAACTATCGCTGGACTATGGTTTGACAACTAAGCCTCAAAAGACAAAAAGCAGGAACTTCCATAATAGGTGTATTTTGAAGAAAGTATTCATTAGACAAATAAAGAACCAGCAACTATGCTGGTTCTTTTACTTTACATCCGAAGCTAAAATACTATTTGTTCTCTCTTTCGGCTTTCTCGTCAAAGAAAAGATCGCACAAAGCAAGGAGATAATTACAATCGCGCCTCCAAACCATGACATGTGAGATACTGATCCGGTTTCATTTAACACAATGCCACCGAATGCAGAACCAAGAGAAATACCTATTTGTAACGCTGAATTATTAAAGCTTTGCTGAATATCAGATGTAGCAGGATCTGTTTGAATCAGGTAGCTTTGTTGTGGTGGTGCTAGGCTCCAACTTAGCGCTCCCCAAACCATCATAACTGGTAGGAATACAATAAGGGAAAAAGTAGTAAATGGTAATAAGAATAGCACAACGGCAAACAAACTGATGACAACAATGATGCTTTTTTTAGCTCCAATCGAATCGGATAGAATTCCCCCGAATGCTCCACCACTTACTGCTGCAATCCCAAATAATAGATAACAAAGACTAATCCAACTGGAATTCAGATGAAGTTCTGTTTCTAAAAAAGGAGTAAAGTATGCATAAATCGTATAATGACCTGCTAGTAAGAACATAGTTGCAAGATGTGCACTGCCTATTTTGAAGCTAGCCACAGCCTTTAATTGCTCTGAAAGTGGGGTCGTGTTTTCTCCCTGAATTCGCTCAAAAAAGATGGAAATTAGTACAAAAGAACCTATCGATAAAATAGCAATTCCAAGAAAAATAACGCGCCAGCCAAATGTATCGGAAATCATAATTCCAAGTGGTACACCCATGACTAGTGACGAGCTAATTCCCATATAAATGAGCCCCACAGCCTTTGCTTGATGTGTTGGTGACACAATTTTTGCAGCAATGGTTAATGATAATACTACGATAAGTGCTGTACTCATCGCACTCAAAACCCTTGCAATCATCATAAAGGTAAAATTGGGACTGAAATATGTCATGATATTGCTGATGAAAAAGATAAACAAGGAGATGAGATATAATTTCTTACGTTCTATTTTGCTAGTTAATACTAGTAACACTGGACCGGAAACGGCATAAATAAGTGCGAAAACGGTGATTAGTTGTCCAGCAGAGCTTAATGAAATGTTTAAATCAGTTGCGATAGTTGGAAGTATTCCACCAACGATTAATTCAACAAGTCCAACTGCAACAGTTGATAATGCAAGTATAAAAACTTTTAAATTCATATTCTGTCTCGTCCTTTCTCGTGATGTTAGTAATAAGATGTTTTTTGAATACACAAAAAAATCCTGATTACAAAAAATGAATCATCTTCATTTTCTGTAATCAGGATTTTACGGTTCCTGGTAGAGACCCTCAAGCCATATTCTTGAGGTTATACAGGTATATTTATTTATAGTACTTTGAACATTGTACTAGCTATCACAGATTTTTTCAAGTGTTAATTTCCGGAAGTGATATGACAATGGAGGAAAGGACCACGACATAATGGAGCTTCACTTTATGTTCCTAAGACAAGGCATACGAAAATGGGGTAAGATGAAAGTATTCGTATAATAGGAAAAGTTGATAAGAGCATAAAGGAAGTAAAAATCATAGCGAGAAAGTAATAAACAAGGAGACAACAAAAACAATGAACAATTATTAATTGACCATTCAGAAAAATTGTAGTATAAAAGCACTGTTTTCAATTTAAATATTGCCAAAAATCAACTTACTGGATATACTTTTTCCGTAAAGTGTAAATTTTTACAAAAACAGCAAAAAACAAAATAACTGCATGGGGTGCTCCAAAGTTAGCGTTGGTAGTATCTGCTGCAGTTCTTATTGCGATGGATTATTTGAATATTGGCTATAAAATCGCAGTGGAAATTGATAAACGTGATAAAAGACCAAGGAGTGGATACATAGATATACTATGAAAATAAAAATAATAAAATATGGAACTATTATTTTGTGGATGGTCTTGTTTGTATATGCTGTTAATCTATTAAATATTCCTAAAAACATATACTATTTGTTAATAGCTACACCAATTTTGGTTGGAAGTGTCTTGTTTATTTATTATTTATTTGAGAAAGCTGAGAAAAAGGAACGTTAATTAATTTCCTTTTCATTGATAACATCTGAACTCTAAAATTATGAGATTACAAGCAATTGTTTATTTCGATTTGGGAAATGATATTCCAAATAATGTAAATTGATCAAATCTATAACTTTTAATAATTTAGAATCTGAGCTCAAGTAACCGAATTTGCCAAAAAAGATGGGAGATGGACCTTTTAATTTTGATAGAATAGGGTCCACCTTCCATTTTCTTATTAAGATTTTCCACGGTAAGATACAATAGCAGCCACCACTTATGATAAGCAAAGACTCCTTTTCATATGTATACACTCTAAGAAATTCTTTCACTTAGTTCACCTCTTTGAATTTTTTGTGCAAAAATATCAAAGGCAGCTAGGGATGGGTACTGCACCCCAAAAGTTAGAGTGAAAGATCTAACTTTTGGGGTATTTTATATGGCTAAGTATAGTGATAAATTTAAGGTAATGATTGTGAAGGAATATCTTGAAGGTCCTCTTTGGTACATATTATTGGCCGAGAAATATGGAATTCCAAGTAATTCACCCATTCCAGAATAGGTATATTCATAAAAAGCGTTCTAAAAAGGTTTATTCTGTTCAATTTAAGTTAAATGTATTAAACTTTATGAAACAAATGGGCGCTTCTTACCAAGATTTCGCAATAGAATGTAAGATAAATCCATCTCTTACTAAACCTAGAACAGAATTTCTCTTAGTGTTCAAGGAAACAATCTTGTCTCAAAGTTTAATAATGGAGAATCAGTAACAGTTTTGCTAGAAGTATTAGGAGCATCTGCAGGAATTCGTAAACCCCATAAAGGAGGATTTCCTATGGGGCCTACGAAATAATGAATCCTGTAAATTAAAATCTAGGTAATCTATAAGGTAGTTATCATAGCTATAAAGTAAAGAAACAAGGAGACAACAAATCAATGAACAACTATAAATTAACCATTCAATATGATGGTGGCCGTTACAAGGGTTGGCAACGACTTGGAAATAGTGACAATACCATTCAAGGGAAAATTGAAAATGTATTAACAGAGTTGGCAGGAGAAAAGATTGAAATCATTGGATCCGGAAGAACGGATGCAGGTGTACATGCTCTTGCTCAAATCGCTAATTTTAAAATGCGTAAAAATGCAAAGGAAGATGAAGTGATGCAGTACCTAAATAGATATCTTCCTCATGATATTAGCATTGTAGATGTTGCGTTAGTGGATGATCGTTTTCATGCACGCTATAATGCGAAAGATAAAACCTATCTGTATAAGATTTGGAATATGCCATATACACATCCCTTCATGCGAAAGTACAGTATGCATGTGGAGGAAAAGCTTGATATTGAAAAGATGAGAAAAGCAACTAACTATTTTCTAGGTAAGCATGACTTTACTTCCTATTCCAACGCAAAGTCGAAGAAAAAGTCCATGGTGCGTGAAATATGCTCCATTGATATAAAGGAAAATGATGGCTTTATCGAGATTAAATTACAAGGTGATGGCTTCCTTTACAACATGGTAAGAAAAATTGTTGGAACATTAATTGAAGTTGGGTTAGGCGAAAAAGATGCTACTGCAATACCGAGTATTCTTGAATCGAAAGAAAGAATTCAAACAGGTCGTATGGCGGATGCTGAAGGGTTGTATTTGGAGAAGGTTGGTTTTTAGACTATCTCCTAGGGTCTGACCCATTGTCATCTTTTGTACAACAAAGTAGCAGCTGGAAAATAATATACGCTTCATTATAAATTATGATGATTCGCCAAAATGCAAGAGCAGTAGATCTGGTGCTCTTGCATTTTGCATGGAGCATACTTTACGAACCATGCGCCTGCTTCCTATTAATTCGTAAGTATTCAATTGATTGCTCTAGCAAACCCTTAGACTATACTTTATTTTATTTCATTTGTTGATTCGTATCGCAATATTGGCAACTAATAACTTGACCCTCAAAACCTGAAATAGAAGCTCCACATGACTTGCACTCCTGGGTGACCTTAACTGGTTGTTTTCCAAATACACCTTTAACAGTGTTTAAGGTATCCTTTATAGAACTTGCAATAAATTCTGTCCCTGGTATTGTTCTATTGTCAAATATATCTATTGCGGAATCTTGTCCCAACACAAGTTGATTAATTGCTCTTATCCAATCCCTTACTACTTTCTTTGATTCAAACCCAAAGTATTCTTGTCCATTAGTGAAGTATACTTCAAGCTGCGGCGATCCGTTAGCTCGTTTTCCTAAAATTGTTTGTGCTTTGCCATTAAATACTTTAATTTGATCTACTGGAAATCTTGATATATTCTTTACCTTTCCAAATAGACTTTTATTAATCAAAATTAAGTTTAAGTTAGTTAAGAT
Organism: Paucisalibacillus algeriensis; assembly: GCF_000577245.1. GTDB lineage: Bacteria > Bacillota > Bacilli > Bacillales > Amphibacillaceae > Ornithinibacillus. The sequence continues at coordinate 24,965 of NZ_CBYO010000017.1, read as the reverse complement.
AAGTTCATCCGTATGATTAGCCATAATACCACCGCGAGCAATTCTATTTTGTTTTAAAATCACTACTTCATCTGAACGCAAATTATATTGGTTCATCAATACACCTCCTACTATATTAAATATTTAAAATATTATAGCATGAATGGTAAAGCCTTAGCTAGCTGCTGGAACACCTGTACCACTTGAAACCTATTCCCTATATAAATCGTATAAGTTATTACAAGACAAGGGGGCCATAAAATGAGAAAGTTATTTATAGCTATTGTTGCCGTGCTGGCAATTATGATATTTCCAATCAGTGCCCTGGCTGCTGAGTATGATATTGAAAAAACGGATATTCATGCATACTTACAGATGGACGGTAATGTTCAGGTAGAGGAGATACACACGTATGCATTTGACGGTGACTTCAATGGAATCACCCGCACATTGATTGCCAAAAAAGGTACACAGATTCAGGATGTGAAAGCATCGGAAAATGGTACTGCATTGGATGTGGAACAGGAAGACAATTTATACAAAGTTTATCGCGATGGTGCCGATGAAACGGTCACCATTCATTTGACGTATACCATTAAAGACGGGGTAGAGGTATATTCGGATATGGGACAATTTTACTGGCCATTTTTCGATCAAAATAATGAATCAGATTATAATAACCTCGATATCTACATTCATCCACCCAAACCGACCGGGGATGTTGAATTCATTGGCTATGATAGTGCCTGGGATACGGGAAAAGCTGACAAAGACGGTGTTGTCCATTTTGCGATGGGGCATGTATCCTCCGGTCAAAAAGGCGATGTTCGGGTAGCTTATGATTCATCGCTATTTTCCGTAGCTTCATCTGCAGGGGATACGTCTATTCGAGATGATATTTTACTGGATAAAGAAGAGAAAGAAGCTGAAATTGCAGCGTTTAAAAAGGACAAAGATATGTTTAATCGTATTGCGCCTTATGTTGTCTTTGGATTTGCGCTTTATTTACTTATCCTCATGATGCGACGTAGTCAATATAAACGCAAAATTAATTCGGAGATTGAGCGTCGGTTTGTCGATGCCTTTTTCGTTCCAAAAACAGGCTTGAGCATGCCAGCCACGATTCAGTACATGAATAATGGGGTGCTTGACACACATGCTTTGACGGCGGCCCTGCTTGACTTGGTGCGCAAAGACTATGTAAAAGAAAAAGACGATGAGACATTTGTCGTCGTCAACAGGCAGACAGACCATATGCACGAACAGATGCTGATTGCCTGGTTATTCGACATGGTTGGCAAAAATGGAACATTCCGTCTGTCGGACCTTGCAACGTACACGAAAAATAAAAACAATCATGAAAGTTATTGGAATAATTTCATGCAGTGGCAACAAAGTGTCAAACAGGAAGTAGATGCGAAAGGGCTCTATGAAAAACGGAATAATAAACGAATGGCAGTTGGGCTTTCCAGTCTTATTATGCTTCCTCTCACCATTCTGTTTGGCGTGTATGAATTATATGGCTGGATGATTGCCGCCATTGTACTAGTAGTCTGCGTGATTGTATTAGCAATCGGTGGCAAACGAAAAACTGCCGAGGGTGCTTATATCAAAGAACAATGGGATAGATTTGGGATTAAGTTTGCTGATTTAACACCAACGGAATGGAATGAATGGCTTGACGATGATCAGAAACGCGCATTTATATATGGACTGGGCCTAAACAATCAAGCCATACAAAAGAAGAACAAAATCCTTTTGGAACATGCGTCACAGTATGATCAGTTGAATCATGATTCGGGCATGAATATGTTTTTGTTTCTAATGATTGCGTCATCAGCACATACGTATTTTGACCAGGCTGAAGCTTCGGCTGCACCCAACATCTCAACCGGAAGCAGTGGGACACCTGGGGTGGGTGGCGGCATTGGTGGAGGTGGTGGCGGTTCTGGTGCGTTTTGATCATCGGGTCTTAGATCGGATACACCAAGGTTAGAGGGTTGGGCAAAAATCCATAAAACAAAAAAGACGCGCTGATTAGTGTGTCCTTTATAATGGAGCATTAATAAGTACAAGGGAATAGGACACCTCCCTTGTACTTATTTTTTTAGCACGATCTAGTTTAGCGTCTTTCTACTTGAACTTCCTACCCTATCCCAATATCAAAAAATACTATATACTGTTACCCAGAGGGTTCGAAACCATCCCCTCTTTAAACAAAACTAGGGAGGAATTTTATATGGAAAAAGCAGTAGTTGTATTTAGTGGCGGGCAAGATTCAACGACATGTCTCCTATGGGCATTGGAGAGATTTGATAACGTTGAAACCGTCACTTTTTTGTATGGTCAAAGGAATAGGTCAGAACTTGATTCAGCCAAGAAGATTACCGAGGATTTGGGAGTAAAACATACCGTTCTGGATATGAATTTACTTAACCAGCTGACCGATAATGCGATGACCAGAAAGGATATGGAAATCGATGAGTCAGGTGAAGTGCCCAATACATTTGTACCGGGAAGAAATCATATTTTCCTTTCTTTTGCAGCTATTTTTGCAAAAGGTATCGGTGCAAGGCATATCATTACCGGAGTAAGTGAAACGGATTTTAGTGGCTATCTGGATTGCCGGAATAATTTCATTAAGTCATTAAATCTGACGTTGAACCTTGCCATGGATCATCCTTTCGAAATACATACGCCATTAATGTGGAAAAATAAATCCCAGACATGGGAAATGGCAGATGAAATGGGAAAACTAGAATATATCAGAAAGCATACAACGACCTGTTATAACGGAATCATAGGAGACGGTTGTGGGGAATGTCCTTCCTGCAAATTAAGAAAGCAAGGGCTTGACGCTTACTTGGCAGGAGGTCGCGCACATGTATAGGATTCTCATATACTTATTATCTATTGTTCTTGCAAATGTGATAACAGCTAAATTCGCCCCACTTAATCTTGGGTTATTTATTATCCCGTATGGGACGTTATTTATTGGATTGACACTCGTCATGCGCGATATGGTGCAGAATAAATACGGCCGTGCCAAAACATATATGTGGATTGCAGCAGCACTCGCGTTGTCGGCGGTTACGAGTCATCTGCTGGGAGATGCATTATGGGTGGTATTCGCCTCGACCCTTAGCTTCATCATATCGGAAACGACTGATACGGAAATATATACACGTTTCAAGCTTCCTTTTGTTAGGCGTGTTATGGTTTCCGGCATTGTCTCTGGATTCCTTGATTCGGCTGTATTTGTCATTATTGGAATAGGGCCTTTAGGTCTTGGATACGTTCCATGGGATTTGGTTCCATATGCAATAGCTGGGCAGTGGGTGGCAAAAGTGCTTATGCAATTGATTGTTGCTGGAGGAATAAGACATTTCGTTATGAAATTGGGAATCTATGAACCGAATATTTCGGATTTTAAACCTACAAAGACACAAATCGTATAGGTAGTACGGTGAAATAAGAATAATTGGAGGAGAGTAAAAGTGAAAGCAAGCGATACAAAAGACCTTACCTTATTGGGAAATCAGAATACAACCTATGAGTATGATTACAATCCGAATGTACTAGAGACATTCGAAAATCAGCACCAGGAAAATAATTACTTCGTGAAATTCAACTTTCCGGAGTTTACGAGTCTCTGCCCAATGACCGGGCAACCAGACTTTGCAACAATCTATATTTCTTACATTCCTGATAAGAGAATGGTAGAAAGTAAGTCACTTAAGCTATACATGTTTAGCTTTAGAAATCATGGGGCTTACCATGAAGACTGCGTCAACATCATGATGAAAGATCTAATCAAACTAATGGATCCAAGGTATATCGAAGTGTGGGCAAAATTCACACCACGCGGAGGTATATCGATTGATCCATATTGTAATTATGGAAAGCCGGGAACTAGTTTTCAGGAGATGGCTAGTACAAGGTTGATGCAGCATGATCTTTATCCGGAGAAGGTGGATAATAGGTAGGTGCTGTAAATGTGTAAAATAAGGGTCTTCCATTTGGCTTGGGTGATTGCTGAATGGAAGGCTTTTTTATTTTTGGCTTGAATACTTATAGGATGTTACTTTTGATACAAGCTCCTTGATTATCGTCTGCCAGTAAATTTTACCGCTGTATCCCATCCGTCCCAGGATTACTAATGAGAGAGATTGACAGTATAAACATATCAAATTATACTAATAATAAGAAAAAGGTACTTAGTAGCGGTAACTACTAAGTACCACAACTACTCACCGCATAAAGAGCGGTTGACCGGTTAAGTTGTTAGAGCAAAAAGAAGTAATCGCACAACCTTGTCACAGGGGCGGTTACTTCTTTTTATTTAGAATGACGACGATTGTAACAATTAATGATACTCCAGCTATAAAAGAATAGCTAAATTGAACAAGTAAACTTATTGCCTCGTAAGTCGTCATCCTTACCACCTCCCTTCATAAGGAAGATGGCCAACCGCCCACTATACTATGTAGTTGTTGTCTATATAATATCATATGATGGAATAAATTTATATTGAAATTAGAATGTTTGTTCGTGGGTTAAAAGACTGACCCCAATTTCACTCGGTAGCACATCAACGGAAATGCTACATTAATAATCCAATTCACTCTGTAAATACTAACCAATATGCTATAGTAAACAAGCCTTTGAAAACTGGCATTAATATACGAAAAGAGACGTGATTAGCCTTGCCTGATTTTTTACAACTTGGAATACGAAAAGAGATTAACCATACATTAAAGTCATTAGGAATAGTAGCTCCTACTTCCATCCAAGAACGGACGATTCCATCTGTACTAGAGGGGAAGGATGTTATTGCAAAAGCACAAACGGGAACAGGAAAGACGCTGGCTTTTGTTCTTCCTATTCTGGAAAAGATTGATGTGCATAAGTCAGATGTTCAAGCACTTATATTAACCCCAACAAGAGAATTAGCTCAACAAATTTCAAAAGAAATAAAGAGAATGGTTGAAAACGTAGAAGGCATCAATACGTTAGCTGTGTATGGTGGTCAGGATGTGGCGCATCAATTAAAAAAGTTAAAAGGTGCCACACATATAGTCGTTGCAACACCAGGTCGGTTATTAGATCACATTCGTCGTGGATCAATCGATCTTTCAACGGTTCAGATGCTTGTGTTAGATGAAGCTGACCAAATGTTACATATGGGCTTTCTTCCAGAGGTGGATGACATCATTCATGAAACACTTTCTTCTAGACAAACCATGCTATTCTCTGCAACCATGCCTAACGAAATACACACTTTAGCAAAGAAATATATGGTAGAGCCAGATTTCATTGAAGTGAAAGCAAAACGTGTTACGGTTGATGAGATTAAACAAGTAGTTGTTGAAACAACGGATAGAAGAAAGCAAGCAACTTTACTACATTTAATTAAAGAACATCGTCCTTTTTTAGCGATTATATTCTGTCGTACAAAAGTTCGTGCTAAAAAACTACATGATGCACTGAGTGCGAGCGGGTATGAATCAGACGAATTGCATGGCGATTTAACACAGTCCAAACGTGAAAAAGCGATGAAGCGATTTCGTGAGGCGAAAACGCAATTTTTAGTTGCTACTGACGTTGCTGCACGGGGCCTTGATGTAGAAGGGGTGACACATGTCTATAATTATGATATTCCACAAGATGTTGAAAGCTATGTTCACCGGATTGGAAGGACTGGGCGTGCAGGTGGAGACGGGGTTGCTATTACTTTAGTAGCTCCTAAGGATATGGAGTTCCTACGAATGATTGAAAAAGGGATTCAACAAAAATTCGACATACAAGTGATTGAAGGGGTAAGCATCCCTGATCGGGAGGATTATGATAGAGTAAGCCGTAAACAATCAAAAGAAGGAAAGTTCTCTGAAGGTCGTAAAAAAACAGGTGGGAATTCAGCAAATCCTTCTTCAAGTAGGAAACCTAATAATAATCGACTAAAAGGCAATTCAGATACTACAACAAGAGGTAGAAAACGTACTCGTTAAAGAGTGAATAACACGAAATGGCGTGCTTATCCCAAAATACACGAAAGCAGTACCGCACCGGGGACAGGCACGAAATTCAGGAGGACATACCAATGTTACATAAACGAATGAAACAATACATTTCATCTGAATTGATGAGTGAAGAGCAACAAGCTGCAACCTCGGTTGAAATATATCAAGAGGAAAAAGAGTTTATTAAGAAATATGAATTAATCTCAAATGACATTACATTAATAGAAAAAGATCCTACGACACGTTTCATAGATGCCTACATAGAAAGATGTGATAAAGAAACAGAAGAAACGCTAGCTAAAGAATCATTTGTTTTCTTAGAACAACCGATTGACTACCTTCAAAAACACAAGAATGAATTTCTATACTTAGAATCGAATTGGTTGGAACTAATCGGCGTCGATGCGATTTCGTTGGAATTAAGTGATGTATTTGGTACATACGACGTTATGGTAGGATTGCAGTTGCAGAAAAAGTTTGAGATATCTCTTAAAGAAAACATAAGTAAAGAATTATATGGAGATGAAGCAAGATTTGAATTGATATTCAATCAAAAGGATGGCGTGTGGGACTTGAATTTTGCCTTGAATAATGTGCAAGGGTTTCATGAGGAGATGTCATTAGAGGAAGCTTATCTGTTAATTTATCGATTTTTATTTAAACTAGTGGAGAGAATAGAAGAAGGAAGTAAGGACGTAAATTAACTGTTATATCGCATTTCTTTCTATACAGAAAAGGACGTGTTTAACCATGATAAATATTAGCATACCAACTCCAGATATTACGATTACAGAACGGAAGCAAATTCTGAAGGAAAATGAACCAGAAATCAAACCTATTTATGGATTTATTGATTTTCATCTAATACCAAGAGATAAAGGTGGTATTTTCTTGTTTTATAATATAAATGATGAGCTTCTTTTTGTTGGAAAAGCACGGAAACTACGCCAAAGAATTAAAAAACATTTTGAGGATACTGTTTCACCTATTAAAATGCACAGAGATGAAGTATATAAAATCGATATTTGTTTAGTAGAAGATCCAATGGAAAGAGAAATTTATGAAACATATATAATTAATGAGCTCAAGTCGAGATACAACGTGGACAAAGTGTTTTATAAATAAGTGTGTTTTTCGTAAACATTGTTGCTTTTTTAGAACTGTTGATTACAGCTATGACAGATGATTAATAGGGATAGTTCAGGCGCTACATTGTGAAGTATCAGAACGGCCTTAGAATTTCATTTAGTAATTACAGGTAAATGGGCAGTAGAACTTAATAGTTCTACTGCCTATTATTATAGAAATAAAAAGTAGCATTCCTACGCAACAAATTGAAATCAAAGGACTAATGAAATAAGGAAGGATTTTAGCTAGTTTTGTAGAAATATGCAATATAGAGAAAAATTATAATAATGGAAGGGGTCTGACCCCTTTCCTTCTATGATGAGAACATATTCCTAGAGCTCATTGACCATATGGTTCAAGAACGTTGGCGAGACATGAATGCCTATATCACCAGTAAGTTGTCTCTTTATTGTCGAAAGCTTAAATTCTATTAAGTGCTCTGTGGCGGTTTCGGCTTTTTTGGTAAAGGCAATAACATTATTATTGGACAGCTGAACCGTATCACAGTTTAAAATGAATTTAAGAGTCGAGCTTCCCTCAAAACACCCAAGGGGAGTCTACCTTAATTGAAAAAGTATCATTGCATTTGATCTACTATTCTTTGTAAACCAGATAGATTTCCCTTACCTAAAGTGGACCAGTAATCAATATGCTGTTGGACAGCGGCTAATGCTCTATTAAAAGCCTTATCACCATAATCTTCCTTAATGCTCTCTAAAAGAAATCTATTAGTAGCATTATTAAAAGCCCTCTTATATACTTCACCATCCATCATTGCCAAAAATATTGTTATAAAAGCTTGTGCAGAACCTTCATTCATGCCTGTTACCTTATTTATTTCTATTTTCCCTTCGCTTCTAGTAAGTTTTCCTGAGTAGACTATCTTGGCAATTTCATATGCACCCTTACTCATTTCCATTGTGATTCCCATTTCAAATCTCTCCTTAATATATAATTGCTTTCATTATAATATAAAAACGCGTGACTGGATTTAGATCTTTTTATGGTCAATTACTACTGTTAACTTATGAAAATCAAACATGGTTAACAAAATTGTAGAAATCATATGGGAAGCTTTTGAGAGAATATATGACCAATGGAGTTATTTAAGGATGACACAAATAATCTAGTTAACATATTGAGGACAATCCTAAAAAAATGCCACCTTTTCTATATCTAGTCCGACTATAGATGTGAAAGGGTTTATATAACTTTACTATACCATGGTCATATTTTATCCCAAATAATACATAGAAAAGGAGATTCAAAGATGGATTTTATGGAAGAGGAGTTATTTATATTTTTTGAGCATTTGGGAGAGGAACCATTATCGGGGGCAGCAAGGAGTTTATGGCTTGCATTGTTACATGCTAATAAAGAGGCAGGTTGGGCTGAGGAGTTTTCAATACTAGGAGCAATTTTAAAGGTAAAGTGTGGTTCGTCAGGTATTACGTTTAGACGGGCTAGAAAGGAATTGATAAAACATGGGTACATTGAATATCGTCCAGGAAGGACCAGAGGGACAGGTACCATGGTCCAATTGCCTAGCTCAGCAATGGACCACGGTGCCTGTCTCCGCGGTTCTTAAAGTATCTCTACGGTTCCAATAACAAAAGTCGAAAAAATAGCCCCAATTCCCCACAAAACTCTTCCAAATACCGACAACTTTCTCACCACCATTCCTGTAGTCTATTCCTAATATGATAGTTTTCAACAATTATCTATCTTATTAAAAAAGATTTCAGGAGGGTTGTTCATTGAGAAAACGAGGTCTAATGCGCATTTTATTTCTTCTTTCGACAGTAATGCTAGTTTTGAGTACATTTTTATCACCAATAGTCACTGCACAAACTCAAAACAATACTAGCAACCTACAACAAGCAGCTATATACAAAATAGACAACAAAGTTAAACAGAAAATGGACTCTAGTGAGGAAGTATCCGTCATCATTACACTAAATGATCAAGTCGATGCTTCTAAAGTAATGAAACAAGCCAACAAAAAGGCACTAGGGTTAAACAAGAAGCATATGGTGCGTTCTGAGATTTTAACAGAGTTAAAGGCGAACGCCCATCAATCACAAGAACCTTTAGTAAAACTATTAAACCAAGAAAAACAAAAAGGAAAAGTTAAGAAATACAAATCCTATCATGTAATTAATGCGATTACGTTTACTGGTTCTAAAGAAGTAGTGGAAAAAATTGCTTCAATGAATGAAGTTAATAAAATCTATTTAGATGAAGAAAGACATCTAGTAGAAGAAACAGATTCAACGACAAATTCCACAGGAGAAAATGCACAATGGAACGTCGATCAAGTCTTAGCACCTGAAGCATGGGAGTTAGGTGTTGATGGTACTGGAGCTGTTGTTGCAAGCATTGATTCCGGAGTTCTATGGGATCACCCAGCCCTTAAGGAAAAATATCGTGGCTACAATGCTGCAGATGGTTCCGTAGAACATCAATATAGTTTCTTTGATGCAGTCAATGGACAAGCAGAGAGCTATGATGATAATGGACACGGGACTCATGTTACTGGGACAATGGTTGGAAGTGAGCCGGATGGTTCGAATCAAATCGGTGTTGCTCCTGGGGCGAAGTGGATTGCTGCGAAAGCATTTGATGCAGCAGGAAATGGATCGGATTCGAATATTTTAGAAGCTGCGGAGTGGATTATGGCACCTGGAGGTCGAGTGGATTTGGCTCCGGATGTGGTGAATAATTCATGGAGTGGTGGACCAGGTATTAATGAGTGGTTTTTAGAGGTTGTTCAGACATGGAGAGCCTATGGTATTTTCCCAGTATTTGCAGCTGGTAATGCATCAATTCTAATTCCGAATGGACCTGGTACGATTGCTAGCCCTGCAAACTACCCGGAGTCGTTTGCGGTTGGGGCGGTAAATGATGAGAATGTATTAGCGGACTTTTCATTCCAGGGGCCATCTCCATATGGGGAAATTAAGCCTGATTTAACCGCACCTGGGGTGAAAATTCGCTCGACTTTACCAGATGGGACCTATGGAGATAAGAGTGGTACTTCGATGGCAGCTCCACATGTTGCTGCAGCGGTTGCATTACTACGCCAGGCTAACGCCAGTATCACAGTAGATGAGATTGAACAAGTGTTACTCGAGACGGCTACACCTTTAATCGACCGAGACTTCACCGAGTCACCGAACCACGGCTATGGTTATGGATTGTTGAATGTCTATGATGCTGTATTATCGGAAACACAAGGTATGGGAATCATTACTGGTAATGTAACGATTGAAGGGGAAGACGAGGAAGCTCCTGTCTATTCCCACAATCCAATACAAGAGGTTTCGGAGGGGCAACAAATCGATCTGATGGTAGAAGCAAGTGATAATATCAGTGTGGAATCAGTAGAACTGTCGTACAAAGTAAATGATGGTGAGTGGATTAGTGTTACTGCGGAGCGAATTTCTGGAGACTATTTATCTGGTGAATATCTCGCTACGATTCCAGCAGGTGTTGCTGAGGCAGGGACACTAACCTATCAATGGACCATTACAGACTTTGCTGGAAATAGTGTGAATAGTGAAGAGTATCTCGTCACGATACTAGAAAGCTTATCAATTGGTTACTTTGAAGATTTTGAAACAGAACCAGAGGGATGGACTGTGGTAGGAGAGAATCCGACTTGGGAATGGGGAGTTCCAACGTCAGGTCCTAATGCCGCGGCATCTGGTGAACATGTTTATGCTACGAATCTAGCAGGGAACTATAGGGATTCGATGAGAGAAATGCTTGTTATGCCAGCAATCTCTCTACCAGAAGAACCAGCTAGCTTACATTTTAAACAATGGCATAGCTTTGAACAGTCTATCTATACTGGAACAGCATATGATTATGGATATGTCATGGTGTCACCGAACGGTCAAGATTGGACAGGGTTGTTAATGGTAAAAGGAGATTCAGAGAGTTGGGTCGATGCATCGGTTGATCTATCCGCATATGCTGGGCAAGGAATTTTCATCGCATTTTATACCTATTCAGATTCCAGTACCAATAGACCTGGTTGGTATATTGATGATGTTTCTTTACAAGCAGGAGTAGATGGAGCGAGTAGTAATACAGATTCAAAACCAGCTACTATCCAAACAACAGATTTAGTAGATTTGAATGCTGATATCGAAGCGGACAATACATTATCCTTACTGCCAATTGAGGCACAAGTAAGCGTATTGGAGACAGGGCGTTCAACGGTAACCAACCCACAAAATGGTGGTTTTGCTTTACGTCATCCTGCAGGGGAATATTCTGTAGTTGCTGAATCCTATGGTTATCATGCCCAAACGGAAACAGTTGCCATTGTAGATGACGAAGAAGAAGCAGTGAACTTTACCCTTCAAGAGAAGTTAAGGGGAACTATCACTGGTGTTATCACCGATGAACTAACAGGGGAACCAGTTGAAGGCGCAAGAGTCTACCTAGTAGAGGATGCTAATATTGAGCCGGCAGTGACTAATGCCGATGGCTCATTCGAGTTAACAGCTTTTGAAGGAACGTACACGCTTAAGGTGTCTGATCCAATGCATTATCCGAATACGGCAGAAATAACTGTAGAAGGTGATGCAGAAGTTGTCCAAAACATTACACTAGCACCAATTGTCGGTACATCTGAAACAATCTCTTATGATGATGGAACAGCAGAAGCACTTAATTATTTCCACACTCCTGGTAATGGTTGGGCTGTGAAAATGTCTCTTAAAGAAGGCGAAACAAGAGCAGTCTTAACCGGTGGTTATTACAAGTTTGATGGCGGTAATCGTCCGGACCCAGGTGGAACGGAATTTTTAGTGGAAGTGTATGATGCAACAGGGCCAAATGGTTTACCTGGAGAGAAAATTGCCGGACCTTTTGAAGCAGAAGCCATTCGTTCTCATACGGATTGGACATTCATTGATTTAAGTGGTGAGGAAATTGTTGTGGAAGGTGATTTTTACCTTGCCTATATTCAAAGTGATGGATTCCCGTATATACCGGCAATTAATCGGGATACGAGCAATGGAACTTCGGGAAGAAACTATTCCTATATTGATGGTGTATGGAAGCAGACTTCACCAAACGATGGAAACTATATGATTCGAGCTGTCGTAGCATATGATGAAGCAGTGCCAAAGATTACTTCACCAACAACCAATACCTATACAAATGATGACACGGTTACGGTTAGTGGACAAGCACAACCAAATACAGAAGTTCATTTGTTTAATAACGGTTCAGAAGCAGCTATCGTTACTTCAGCAGGTGATGGAACGTTTCATGCGGAAGTCTCCTTAACAGAAGGTGAGAATGTGATTTCTTCTCGTGCTACCCAAGGAGAAGGGTTCACTAGAACATCTAATAAAGTGAAGGTAATACTAGATAGCACTTCTCCAGTTGTATCGATTCTTTCACCGGAAGATGGAGAGCGATTTAATACCACATCCGTAAGTGTTCAGGCGCAAGTGGACGATGAGAATCTGGATACTGTTAGCATAAATGGTACAGAAGCGACTCTAGTAGATGGAAACTATGAAGCTACTGTAACTCTTGAACAAGGAGCAAATCGTATCTCTGTTACGGCAACAGATAAAGCTGGAAATGAAACTGTCCAAACCATCACGGTCGATGTTGATTCCATTGCACCAGCCATCACAATTAATTCTCCAGTAGATGGCGAAACAAGTCACAAGAAATCGGTGAAATTAGAAGGACAAGTTTCCGATGCTAATTTAGATTTTGTACGTGTAAATGGAAAAGATACGAAAGTGAAAAATGGTTCATTTAGTACCAATGTTAGTCTGGAAGATGGCGAGAATGTAATTATAATCTGGTCGAAGGATACATTTGGGAATGAGACATGGGAGCAAGTGAAGGTTGTTTATAGTAAGAAGAAAGGAAAGTAGAATTTCAGGATTATAGAGAAAGGCCACGAACCGTGCTATGGGTTTGTGGCTTTTTATTTGGTTATGTTGGTATATCAATTGAAGTGTTCCTGAGGAATAGAGCCATTAATGCGGTTATGGGTGCATGTTTAAGGTTGATTTTCAATTTTCAAAAATATATAGTTGATTCATCTTTATGGGGGTGATGTTAATGTATATAGGTAATGGACATTACTGTTATTCAAATTCAACTACAATGTTTCTTTCATCTATAGGAGAAAATGTGTCTCCTCAACTTGTAGAAGTATTAACGGGAGTTGGGTTAGGTGCCATGTTAGAAAATGAAAAAACCCTATTTTTTAGTATGAGAGATCCCGATGACGGTATCAATTATGCTTTAAACATCCTGGGATTTGCTGCAGAAGAACATCAGCAAGCTAGTTACTTAGATGACCCATGTACGTTTTTAAAAAAGCAAATGAAACAAAATCCTGTCATTCTAGGCCCTTTGGACATGGGTGAGCTAACATATCACCCAAATCATAAAAATTTAAATGGTGCTGACCATTACGTGTTAGGTTACCAAATGGATAATGAAAATATTTATGTGCATGATCCAGCTGGCATTCCTTATGTTCCATTAGCATTGGACCAGTTCAGAAAAGCTTGGATGGCAGAAAATATTCCATATAGGAAAGGGTACTATAAATATTGGTCTTCACCAAAAAAGGTTGTCCCACTAGACAAAAATGAAGTATACGAGAGAGCTATCAATTATTTTCAAAGAACTTATTTAGAAATCGAAGAAGCAGATATAGGTTTAACCGGAAGGGAGGCAATTTGTTATTATGCAAATCAATTACAAAATGGCCCTATTACAGCTGAAATAATAGGACATACAACATTTTTCCTTTTCCAATTAGGTGCAAGAAGAGCCAACGATTATGCAATATTTTTTAAAGATAGACATACTAATTTATCAACGTTGAAGACTAATCAGGCAAAGGTACTTGGTGTTTGTCATTCTATGTCAGTAAATAATGATTGGTTAGGTTTATCGAAGGAATTAAGAAAGCTAGCAGAGATAGAGGAGAATTTTAGATTAGAGTTGTTAAAGATTGGTCGTTAGTCAGTAATGATTAAATTAATGATTTCAAACTGTAGAGTAGAGGATACGCCAATAAAGAATTCATTTTTAAATGTTTCTTCAGAAGGGGTTCTTTTTGCTAAACAAACATGTTCTTAACCTTCTACATATCGAATTATGAGTGCCTGTAACTTCTCGCTTTTAATAAAACTACTACAAGATGTTATAAGTATGTCGGAAAGCATGAACTTCTATAATAAGTTAATAGAGTAAATACTTAACATCAATCACCAACTTCTAGTATCATTTTAGTTAATTTAAAATTATGACGCCGTGTAAGAGTATATTAAAGGTGCAATTTTCATGACAGAGTCCAAAGAATGGCTAGAGCAAGAAATAGCGACTATCCAAAAATGGGAAAAGGACCAAAGTGATCTATGGTTTTGGGAAAGGCTTGGTCGACTACCTTTTAAAATACTCGATAAATTCACCCCGGCATTTATTCAAGATAAGATTGGTGAGATGCTGGATGAAACAGGTAACTACATCCAAACAGGAGGAAGATATTTAAGCTCTGCCTCCAAAGTAACCGAATACTATCCGGGTAAAAACATTGAAACATTGGAAGATGTGAGTCAATTACCTATCGTAGAAATGGATAACACAGCGGAAAATCTAACGAAAAATAGAAAGAACATAGCCTCTGCACAGGGAGCTAGTACGGGAATTGGTGGGATCTTTACCCTGGCGATTGATATTCCCTTCCTGTTAGGATTACTACTTAAAACCTTACAGGATATCGCCATTTGCTATGGTTATGACCCCTGCGATCAAAAAGAACGTTTATATATTGTAAAGGTCTTGCAATTCGTCTCCTCGGATTATGTTGGCAAACAGGCAATATTGGGTACGTTAGCCAAATTGGATAACCCAGAAGAGGACACGAAACGATTGGTCATGTCTGAGCTTCAGGGTTGGAGAGAAGTTTTCTTTACCTTCCGCGATCAATTTGGCTGGAAGAAGTTATTTCAAATGATTCCAATTGCTGGACTAGTATTTGGTGCGATTATTAATCGTTCTGCTGTGAAGGATATTGCGGAAGCTGGGAGAATGCTGTATCGGAAGCGGAGGATTAGTGAAAGGATGTTAGATGACAAGGAAGGATAAACTTTTCTAGGAAAATGTCTAATCAAGGTCTCATTATTAAAGGAACGTGTTAACCCCTAATTGGTTAATACGTTCCTTTTATTCATTAATCCCTATTGTCACTCTCGTCTGTACAGGTAACCAGGTATCCTACTACTGACTTCTCTTACGATTAAAAAGATGAATTGCTATGAAAAGCGATATGACTAATAATCCACCAAACCATACAACCGTTAACCAACCATATTGATTGATAGGTGTCCCGATTAATAGCCCGCGCATTGTCTCAATTAATGGTGTCATTGGTTGATATTCCGCAAACCATTGCAGCCATGTTGGCATTGTGTCTGTGGGAACAAAAGCACTACTGATGTAGGGCGAGAACATGATTAGGAATGTGAACGAACTGGCTATCTCGACTGAATTTGCAAGTAACCCAAAAATAACTGCTAACCAACTGATGGCAAAGAGAAATAGACTTAGTACACCTATCACTTGAAGCCATTCCATGAGACTAGCGTTTGGTCTGAAACCAATTAAGATTGCTACAAGTATAACCAAAGAAGTTGCCATTATATTCCGAATGAAACTTCCGCTGACATGACCTACTAGGAGGGAGGCAGGGTGAACAGGCATACTACGTAATCGATCAAATAATCCTCCAACCATATCTTGAGTAACACTGATAGCCGTTATGGAACTTCCGTATCCTACACATGTAATGATTACACCAGGTACAACGTAATTAATGTATGCTGTGCCTGTTTGAATAGCACCGCCAAATACATAGACAAATAACAGCATTAAGGTGATGGGTAAACCAACACTTAAGAATATTGTCTCAGGATTTCTAAATAGATGCCTTAAGCTACGACCCGACATGTTCCATCCGTCGGAAATAGCCCAATACCACTTTGTATTAGTCATGTTGTAGAACTCCTTCCCTATCTCTCTTTGTAAGTTGTAAAAATACATCATCTAAGGTTGGTTTACGGAAATTTATAGAGAGTGGTTCCATATGATTACTGTGTAATTTGTTTAGTACGTTACGTAAACTACTTGCTGTACCATCTGTTGATAAGGAAATACTTAGATTTTGTTTGTTTATTTGACCATTCAACAAATCTTGAGCCTTATCTAATGAAATCTGATCATGAAAGGTTAGCTCTATTTTTTCCTCTCCAACCAAGCTTTTTAATTCTTCTGCAGTTCCTTCTTCAATTATTCTCCCCTGGTGAATAATAGCCAGCTTATCCGCAAGTTGGTCTGCTTCATCTAAATATTGCGTTGTTAAAAAGATGGTTACACCGCTTTTTGCCAGTTCGGATATTAATTTCCACATGTTCATTCGACTCCTAGGGTCAAGGCCTGTTGTTGGTTCATCCAGGAAGATTATTTCCGGAGTACCTAAAAGGCTGATAGCAATATCTAGTCTCCGTCGCATCCCGCCTGAATATGTTTTCACGGGCTTATTTGCGGCTTCTAGCAAATCAAATTGTTCCAGTAGGCTATTAGCTCTTGCGATAACCGCTTTTCGATTGAGGTGTTGGAGTTTTCCCATCAAGATTAAATTTTCTTTTCCCGTTAACAGTTCATCAACGGAAGCATGTTGACCAGTCAAACTGATGACACTTCTGACTTTATTTGCATCCCTATATAGATCATGTCCAGCGATTGTAGCAGTCCCTCTGTCCGCTTTAATTAACGTAGATAAAATTCGAACTGTTGTTGTTTTTCCGGCACCATTTTCACCTAATAGGGCAAATATAGTACCACGATTGATGTCAAAGGAAAGCCCATTTAGGACATTCTTTTTTCCATACGTTTTATTCATGTTTTGTACGGAAATAATGGGTTGTTCCATGTTTTGTTCCTCCCACCATTAATTGATTGACTCGTTCAGTCAATATTAGAATATAGGTTAATTTTGATATTGTCAATGAAAAATTTAATAAAGAATTTATCGGACCGCAACCATTCTCATCAAGATATCTATTTTCCGTTCTATGTTTTCTTGCCACCATGAGTTGTCATCAGCTATTATTCCCGATAGCACATTAAGGAAAATTTCTACCAATTCCTGTGTGTCTCCTGGAATGATTTCTCCTAATTCTTGTCCCTTCACAAATAGAGGAAACATAAATTGGATATAAACATTTCCTGATTGTTCAACTAAGTCTATGATATCTTGGGGGATATCATCTGCTTTCATGATATGCTGAACGACTCTGAATATATCACTATTGCCTTCCTTGAGTGCGAAGGTCAAAAAGAATTTAATTTGTTCTAATGGAGATAATTCTGTTTGGTTTAACTCTTGTAAGGTTTGTTCAATGGTTGCTACTTCCATGGCCCATAACAACGTATCATAAAGAACAGCTTCTTTGGAGTCAAAGTAGTGGTAAACTAAACCGTGGCTAACTCCAGCTTCTTTTGCAATCATACTAATCTTGGTTTGTTTAATACCATTATTAGCAAAAACTTTCAGTGCGCCCGTCATGATTTGTATTTTACGTTCTTCACGTATATCTTTTAATTGTTCTTCATTTAACCGTGCCATCTATGCTCTCCTCCGAATGAAATTCTTCTATTATCATATCAAATTTTAGCTATAAAGAAACCCAAGAAGACAAAAAGGGGACAGAGGGACAGTTTTCCTGTCCCGGAATCCTATTAAAATTGTCAATAATTCTTGACGCCATAATAACTTCACACTACAATGGGTAGTGTGAGGTGAATAGCTTGTGAAGATTCGAAAGTTTAAAATCAATGAAAGTGGATTGAATCGCTTTTTTGGGCCGCTTGAGGCAAAGATTATGGATATCTTATGGAATGATGAGAATGAAAAGACCATTAAGGATGTCCAACAGATTCTTGAACGGGAGAAATTGACAAGCTTTAATACGGTTATGACTGTCATGAATCGATTAGTAGAGAAGGGGATTCTTCAAAAGAGTTCAGAAGGAAGATCGTTCTTGTATAAGCCAGTTCAATCAAGGGCTGAGTTCTTGAATACACAATCCAAAGAAATGACAACCGAACTCATGGATGAATTCGGTAATGTTGTCGTAAGCCATATGCTGAATGCATTGGAAGAAGCGGATGATGAACTTGTTGCTAAACTCGAACAAAAAATTAAAGAATTGAAAAAGGGTATGTAACCTATGTCCAAACGTCAATCATCTCTACTATTTATCTTGTCACTTGCCATTTCAGGTACCATTTTGTTTCAAATGGGATTATACGTTATTTCCATTTTTGCAGGATGGAATGTGAAATTTAACCTTGTTACCGTATGTCATAGTTGGTTAAAAGAATTGGGATTATCATCTCTTGAATACGTTCTTGATGGACTTGTCATCTATACGCTGTTATGTATGGTATGGAAAATTGGATCGCATTGGATGCAAACGATCAAAATGAAAAGGCGATTTTATTTTTACAAAGAAAAACAACTTACAATAGAAATGAATCAGGTATTCGGAAGCGAGAAGGAAGAAATTATCGTAATTTCACATCCTACCCCATTTGCGATTACTATGGGGTTTGTATGTCCTAAAATTATCTTCACAACAGGTTTAATAAATCTCTTAACGGATGACGAATTAATAGCAGTACTTTCTCATGAAAAGTATCATAAAGCTAATCGGGATCCATTTAAAGTGTTTTTGTTATCCCTTAGCTCATCCATTATATGGTATATTCCGATTCAGAAGTGGTTTCATCATAAATATAGCGTTATTCAAGAAGTATTGGCAGATGAATTTGCAATTAAACAACAGGAAACATCTGTGAATTTAGGCAGCGCACTTTTGAAAATGTTGAAAATAGGTAAGCAGGAAAAAATGCCTTTTACCTACGTGTCTTTTGCAGATACATCCGTAAATTATCGGATTGAATATATCCTAAATCCAATAAAGGGTGTTCGTTTGCAAATTCCAATAAGAATTGTAATCCTATCGTTATCCATTTTTAGTCTAATCTGTGGACTATTTATTTACGCGCTTGCGTAATTTTTTTACATTATCACACTACACTATGTAGTTTTGAATGAGGAGCGTTTATTTTGTCAAAGAAACTAGTTTTGTTTATTGGTATATTGGCTGTAATTATCATAGGGATTATTGTACTAAAAGATGCTCAACAAGAGTCCGTTGTTATTGATTATGAAGGGCAACCGTATTTAGGGGAAGAGTCAGCACCAGTTGAAATTATTGAGTTTGGAGACTATAAGTGTCCACACTGTCAAGCATTCAATGACAGTATTTTACCTATTATTAATGAGGAATTAGTGGAGACTGGGAAAGCAAAATTCTACTTTATGAATTATTCATTTATTAGCCCAGATTCCACAACAGCCGCACAATTTGCTGAAACGGTTTATCAAGAACTCGGTAATGATGTGTTCTGGGATTTCCATCATTTATTATTTGCAAATCAAACATCAGAATCAGGAAATACGAATATTTTCACTGATGAAGTATTAGAAGCTGTTTTAGCTGAGATTGCAAGTCCTGAACAAACGGAACAAGTTATGCGTGCTTATTCGGAAGGTAAAGGAGATGCAGCTTTAAAGAAAGATATGTCCACGGCAAATAGCCTCGGTGTCCAATCAACACCATCAATCTTTATTGATGGAAAATTATTTGATGGTAAGAGCACAGAAGATTTACTGAACATGGTGGAAGAGGCTAGTGTGAGTGATGAATAAGCCACTTGCACTAGCATGGATTACATCCATAATCGCCATGGGAGGTAGTTTGTTTTTTAGTGAGCAGATGGGGCTTATCCCTTGTACACTCTGTTGGTATCAACGGATAGTAATGTATCCTCTCACTATTTTTCTAGGCATTGCTGTTTACAAGAATGATAGAGAAATCTATAAGTATGTACTGCCAATGTCGATAATCGGTATGATAATTTCTGGTTATCATTATGCATTGCAAAAGACGCCTACTTTACAAGAATTCAGCATGTGTACAAATGGTGTCCCATGCTCAGGGCAATATATTAACTGGTTCGGTTTTGTTACTATTCCTTTCTTAGCACTTATTGCCTTTACCCTTATTACCATGATGATGCTCATACTTTGGAAACGGAAGTAAGCTATGGGGACAGGTTCAGTGGTACATTTTCGATATAACCTTTTCCTATTGAATTACCATGATGGAGTGCTATAATTAGGAAAATTAATAAAATACCATTCACTCATATAATAGCAAGAATATGGCTTGCGAGTTTCTACCGGTTCACCGTAAATGAACTGACTATGGGTAGCAATACATTGTAATAGAATTCTATTATTCTATTACAATCTTATTCGGCATGTAGCTCGAAGGATTTTGCTCACTCGTAGATAGAAGAGTGTAGCAGTTCTTCGGGCTTTTTTGTTTTTTTGCGAAATGGACAACCGAGTGAATGAATTCTGAGATGGGGGTTAGACAAAATGGAAAAAAATAAATTAACACAACTAATTAACGTAGCGGCAGGTCGTAAACCCGCGGATCTAGTTTTAAAGAATGGGAAGATTGTGGATGTCTATCAAGGGAGTATCCTTCATGGTGATGTGGCAATTATCGATGGCAAAATTGCGGGTATTGGTGAAACGTATGAGGGGAAAGAAATCGTTGATTTAAACGGAAAGTATATTGCACCTGGCTTTATTGATCCACATATCCATGTGGAATCTTCCTATGTGACGCCAGAAGAGTTTGGGCGTTTACTCGTACCACACGGGACAACGACAGTCATGGCAGATCCTCATGAAATCGTTAATGTAGCAGGGCTGAAAGGATTGGATTATATGATTGAAGCGGCTAAAAATATCGCGTTAGATATCCAATATATGATGCCTTCTTGTGTTCCAGCTACTAATATGGAAAATGCTGGGGCGGTAATAACAGCATCCGATATGGTTGCACCTTTGGAAGAAGGGAAAGTAGCGGGACTGGCTGAATTCATGGACTTTCCTAGTGTGATACAAGCGAAAGATAGTGTACTAGATAAAATACTAGTTGCTAGAAAGTTAAATAAACGAATTGATGGACATAGCCCAATGGTAGGTGGTAAGGAGCTCAATGCCTACATTGCTGCGGGTATTGAGAATGACCATGAATGTTCCACGATGGAAGAATTACAGGCACGTATTTCTCGAGGAATGTATGTTTTCTTACGGGAAGGATCGGTTACACAAAACCTGCGGACGTTGTTGGAAGGTGTGACTCCTCAAAATGCACGTCGTTGTGTCTTATGTGGGGATGATGTACAGGCTAAAACGATTTTGGAGAAGGGACATCTAGATAATTCGATTCGTATTTGTGTAGAGGAAAACATAGACCCGATTCTAGCAATCCAGATGGCCACTATTAATACGGCAGAGTGCTGTCAGTTGCATGACCGTGGAGCAGTGGCACCAGGATTAAAAGCAGATTTAGTTGTTTTCAGTGATCTTGAAAACTTGGTAGTGGAACAGACGTATATTGATGGAAAACTTGTGGCCGACCAAGGAAAGTATGTGGCACCATATACCAAGGCGGATATCTCAGTTGTCCAATCCAGTGTGCATATTGGCAACTTTTCTAAAGAAAAGCTTCGTTTGAAATTGAATTCGAATAGAGCAAGGGCAATTGGGGTTATTCAAACAGAAGCATTGACCAATGAAGCGATTGTTGAAGTGGAACTGGATGAAGCAGGAGAGTTTGTGTATAATCCTGAAAAACCGGTTGCTAAAATTGCTGTTGTAGAAAGACATCACAATACTGGAAATGTATTTGTTGGGTTGTTGAAAGACTATGGCATTCAAAAAGGTGCGATTGGTATTTCCATTGCACATGATTCGCATAACTTAATTGTGACTGGAACAAATGATGACGATATGGCAGTGGCGATTGAGACTTTGAAAAAACAAGATGGTGGTGTGGTCTTGGTTGAAGGTGGTAAGGTTATCGGTAGTATGGCACTTCCAGTTGCCGGACTGATGAGTAATCTTTCGGGAGAGGAAGTCGTTGTCGAGCAAAGTAAAGTAAACAAAGTAGCTCGTGAAGTACTTGGGGTAGCCGAAGATGTCGATCCAATTATGACATTAGGTTTTATGTCTTTAGCCGTGATTCCTACATTGAAAATAACGGACTTAGGGTTGGTGGATGTGACTAATTTTGAGTTTGTTCCGGTGTCTGTGGAAGAATAGGGTTAGACTCTTAAAACTATTAATTGCTTGCAATTGTACCAATTGTTGAAGCAGTCTTAGTCTCAAATAATAGAATCCCCGTTAATTAAGGTAAGTAATTCA
This sequence comes from Paucisalibacillus algeriensis, assembly GCF_000577245.1. Classification (GTDB taxonomy): domain Bacteria; phylum Bacillota; class Bacilli; order Bacillales; family Amphibacillaceae; genus Ornithinibacillus. Next base: position 2,426 of record NZ_CBYO010000017.1, on the reverse strand, counting down.
AATAACGGAGAATATCCAATAATCACAGGTGAATAAATATATGAATTACCAAACAATTAATATGACAAATAACACATAAAAAAGCTTGAGGGAACTCAAGCTTTTTGACTTTATCATTATTAGACGAGAAGACACCATCCTCAACGAATAGGAAGATCATAGCCAAAAGAGTAGGATGGATATGAATCGCCTTTTTGTATAGTGAAACATATGTTTGTGTGGTATGATATTCCTGTTTATATAGCTCTTTGAAAACTGGATATATGAGGTTGTGGCAAGAAATGTTTTGTCACCTAAAATATCCAAGCAAGAATCGCCTCACACGTACCGAAGTATTGAAAATCAAGCAGAGTAGGGTGTGTGGTGAGTCCAACGTGCAAGATATTTTGCTCTCACCGTAGGTACTACGGGTAGAGCCTTTTCAATAACTGGCGGTTACGCTGGTGTTAGTAGGAATCTCCATCTTCAAATTCTGTGAAAAATTAAGGTGGAGTAGTACAATGTAGCTTTCCCATGAATCATATCTAGTGCTTTAAAATCCAACACTTGTAATCTACTTCTCTAAATATCTCTCTAAGACATGGGATTTATAAGCCATGGAACTAAAAAAGAATAAAAGCCAGCATGATAATAGATAGATAAGGATTGAAAAATATGGCATCATAACTTCATCTCCATATATCTCAAAAAGTATCCGTATTCTTATGTGGTCTCCACCGACCCCGAGAAATGTAATTAAAACTGGAATTACATAGTACATATATGCAATCCATGTTTTTACTTTAGCAATATCTCTATCTTTATCTGGGAAGACAATTGGCACTTCTGTTCGCTGATCCAATCTCGCTAAAAAGTACATACTTAAAAATAAACATACTAATAGCAGTTGATAAAAGACCTCTTCTTTAAACACTTTCAGCAATGGGAAAGTAAATAAAAGGAAGGAGGCGTACCATTGATAAATCATTGTCAACCCATACGCTTTCTTCTTATTACTCGAAAACCGTATGACCATAACAATCGGCATAATCAGCAATATGACGAAGATAGCAATAGTCCACATGGTGTACAAAGAATCATATGTTGGAGCAAAAACTGCGACCACTGCCGTGAATAGTACCATCAAATAACTCCATAACATTACTTTAAATGGATTACCCACTGACTCTGCCCCCTTCCATGCAACTAACTGTATAAACCAAACCAAACAACTTTTTGATTGTTTTATTTTCTCTTCACATAAAAAATTCAGTTGTGTTTCATACGATTGAACGCAGTATAAAGTTTCAAATAATGATTTAGGTGCCCGGCAGTTCCCGACAAATGTAAGAGAGCAACAACAATTAACCCATCCAGGTCTCTTTTACTTTTTTGGCTTTCCATTTATTATCTTTATAATGGACTCTAAACTCTACCCCAACTACCCCTTTTAGCCGAACGGTATTTGAAACATTCAATAATGACATTGTTGTTAAACTTATAATCTACTTTTTCTATTCTAAGAAGTACACCATCGATAGACATTTTTATTTCTTACCTTTCATTACGCCTATTATCTCGGAAACACCCATCGCAATACTGGCATTGAGCATACCAAGCAATGTCCACATTAGCACCATTTCATCATAATCACCAATAAAATTCTTTACGAAGAAAATAAGGCAAATAACAAAAATTAAAAGCCCAAAAACAAATAAGAATCTATCCAAAATACACCTCCATCCAATTGCTCCTTATTGAATAAACCTGCCCCGTTAGTACAAGAAGCAGTTGATCATGTTTAACTAACGCACCCGTTAATGAAAAGACTTCACCTGTATTTACTAAACACCAAACTGTTTTAAGTGATGGTCAAGGTGCTTATAAATTCCTTTTCCCCATTGCTCGGAAGTAAGTTTACCGAAAAAAGGATGCGGATGATTTGTACACTTTTGAGGGCCATCATTTTGAAATGTGATAATTTTTCGTTTTAGTTTTTCCTTTTCAGTTACAAATTCTTTTTCATCTACTATCAAAATGGAAGGGATTGTTGACATATTGTGGGCTAAAGGCTTGTCATTATAAAAAATTGGTTTCACAAACTTCCCAATTAGTATTCCTAACCAACCTCTCGAAGGAAAAGTGTTTCCCATTGCAATGTCTTGAAAGGATGAACAATGTGCCAGCATTTTGGCAACATCCATTTTACCCCATAGCGGTTTTGAATTTGGACTTAAATTGTCAATGGATTAAAATTTCCTCTGCGTGTGATTGATTAAAAATATTTTTCATGTTTGTGCCCCCTTTGCTTATTTGTTACCAATATCCCTATTTGATTGTTAAACTAACCTGCCCGTTCGTATTATAAGGTTAACCAGAAATTACTGGTTGACCTTATTTCATATGGTCTTATCATTACAATTGTAGCCGGGGTAGAACGTCCCTGC
>NZ_CBYO010000016.1 GCF_000577245.1 Paucisalibacillus algeriensis | reverse complement strand
AGGCAAAATTAAAAGGCAAAAGTCCGGTCCACTACCGAACTTTTGCCCAACAAGCAGCTTAAAAATATATGTCCAACTTTTTGGGGTCACTTCAAACGGGTGCGTTCGTTGATTCAAGAAAAATAGAAAGAACTAAAAAACGTTTGGATTTTTGCCAAACGTTTTGTCTGATTTTTAGGGTGTTCATATCGGTTATTTTGATATGAACTTTAACCTGATATTTTGCTTTTTCTCTACGTTTTCTGAACAACCAATTAAATTGTCTTCTAATTCTACGAATTTTCACTAACTGAATCTCGGTAAACAATTTTATGAGGTATGATAATCCGTTTTGCTGGCTCATTTTTGTTTTTGGTTTTTTCAATCAATACCTTCGCTGATTGTGCTCCTAAATCATAAATTTGAATATCAACCGTCGTTAATGCCGGTCGAGTGATCTCAGAAAGATAGACATTGTTAAAACTAACCATTGAAATATCTTGCGGAACCCGAACACCGTACTCTTCTAGCATGCTAAGCATCCCTAAGCTGATAAGGTCATCACTGACAACTAATCCGGTTGGAGGTGTATCCAGTGACATCAAATGTTCTACCGCTTCACGACCACCAGATTTTAAAAATTCCGTATGGATCATGAATGATTCACAATCTTCAATACCTGCTTCTTGTAGTGCTGCTAAGTATCCATTTACTCGATCACGAGTCACGAACAAATCCCTTGAACCACCAATAAAGCCAATTTGTTTATGTCCCAAGCTGATCAAATGTTCAGTAATCTCTTTTCCAGCTCTGAAATTATCATTGTCAACATGCGTAATTTCTGTTTCAAAGTCATATGGTTTACCAACAATCACAAAAGGGAAGTCCTGTTCTCGCAAGAAATTAGTGACTTTGTCATTAATTCGTGAATATAGCAAAATAACCCCATCTACATAACTACCATGAACCATCCGCTGTACTTCATGAAAAATCTCTTCCTCTGTTTCACCAGTTGAAAGGGACATAGAGTACTCAACTTCATGAATAACAGACATAATCCCGCGTAAAATTTCTGGAAAGAATGGATTCTGTAATGCTTTGTTAGCGGAAGATGGTAGGATTACACCAATTGCTTTGGTTGATTTTGCTACTAGATTACGAGCACTAATATTCGGATGATAGCCTAATTCCTTCATCGCTTTACGAACTTTCCTCTTCGTTTCTTCACTAATTCTCGGATTATTGGCGATGACACGAGAAACAGTAGAGGGTGAAACCCCACTTACTTTTGCCACGTCTTTGATTGTTACCATTTCCTCACCCTCTACCCTCACAATTTTATAACTTTATTACGGTGCTTTCTTTTCCATTTATTGAAACCTGATTGTTTGTTCCAATTAACTCAACATGAATTTCCTGATACGAAGGCAGGTAGTTCCCCTCCATATCTAATACGACTACATTAATTTTATCTCCAGAATTTTTTACTTCTATATCAACCTTCAAATATTCTCCATTCTCATAGGAAAATGTTTCTCCATCATCATCATAGAAAGTAAAACGGTAATTCTCATCTGTATTAGAAGCATAGATCTTCATGATTAATGATTTTATTCCTTTATCTTGATTCTTATTCCATTCTCCCTGCATAATAGCAGTACCTTTACGAACAAAAATCGGCAAATCTTCTAGTTCTGCATGAACAAGGTGAACTTTTTCACCTTCAAAGCTTTCCCCAGTTGCATACGATACCCATTCACCTTTAGGTAAGTATACCACGCGATCTGTCACAGATGGAGCTAAGATTGGCGCTATGATTACATTATCACCTATCATAAATTGATCGTTTAAGTTATAGGTTTTATCATCATTAGGGTACTCCATAAATAATGGGCGCATTACTGGTAACCCGTATTTACTCGCATGGTAAAACAAACTATAAAGTTGAGGCATCCACACATAGCGCATTTGGATATATTTCTTCATAATCTCTTCATACTTTTCCCCAAACTGCCACGGCTCTTGATAACGGAATCCAATTGCAGAATGGTTACGGAAAAATGGTGTAAATGCTCCAACTTGGGTCCAACGTGTCAATAATTCAGCATTCGTATCATGGGCAAATCCACCAACATCAGGCCCTGTGAACGCAACACCAGATAATCCAAGGTTGATAACCATCGGAAGAGACATTTGGAGATGTTCCCAGAAACTACGATTATCTCCTGTCCAAACCGAACCATATCGTTGAACACCAGCATAGCCCGCACGTGTTAAAAGGAATGGGCGTTTACCATTCAGATTATCTTTCATACCTTCATATGTCGATTTCCCCATTAATAATCCATACACATTGTGTAATTCACGGTGTGTTGTTGGATTACCGTCATTGCGGTGCATCACTTCAACATCCATTGTCTTTGTTTCATTAAATACAGCAGGCTCATTCATATCATTCCAAATACCCTCTATCCCCATCGAAGTATAGAATGCATGCTTTTCACCCCACCATTTACGAACACGCTCCTCTGTAAAATCTGGGAATGCACTAATACCAGGCCAAACCTCACCATAGTAAACGTCACCCTCGATGTATTTACAGAAATTATCTTTTAATACACCCTCTTGATAAATTGGATATTCCGAATCCTTTTTCACTCCAGGATCAACTATTGGTACAACACGAATTCCCATTTCCTTCAAATCAGAAATTAGTTTTTCTGGATTAGGAAAGCGTTCCTTATCAAATGTAAAGACGCGATAGCCATTCATATAATGAATATCTAAATGGATGACATCAACTGGAATATCCTTGTCGATGAAGTTCTTCGCTAATTCTCTAACTTCCGCCTCTGTTTCATAGCTATAACGGGATTGGTGATAGCCAAGGGACCATTTTGGTGGTAAAGGCATTCTTCCCGTTAAGTACGTGTATTGCTCCAACACCATTTTGGGATGTGGCCCAGCCATCACATAATAATCTAGCTGTCCACCTTCCGCGGAGAAAGAGTAATATTCTTCTGATGTTTTCATGTCAAAGAAAGTTCGAAATGTATTATCAAAGAATATCCCATGTGCCTTACCATCTCGTAATGTCATGAAATATGGAATAGATTCATATAGTGCATTTGTTTCAGGATTATGTGGAGCATAGACATCCGTATTCCACATTTCTAGTCTTTCACCACGTTTATCTAAATGACCAGACTTTTCGCCAAATCCATAGTAATGGTCATTTTCTTCCATTTGTTTAAATGCAATAACTTCCCCATTTTCTCGGAAAGCCATTCCATGTTTATCCTCTGAAACAATTACTCTACCATTCTGATCTAATACGTTTATTCTAAATGGTTTTTTCTGGACATGTAGAACGAGTTTCGAAGACTTTAAATTCAGTGTTCTTTCTGTATCTTCTTCCTCAACAGCCACTAATTCCGGGACCACGATAACAGCTTTGGAGTGCTTTAGTTCTGGATTCTGTCTTTGGTTCATCGTTACTCGGACAATTGAATCTGTATAAAATTGGATAGCTACCTTACCCTTTACACACTGAAATAAATAGGTTGTACCAGCTTTTCCAACATGGACTAGGTCGCCTATGTCCTGGTAAATTACTACATCATCTTTTTTCTCTTTACCTGGGTGTATGGCAAAGCTCGTATCTCCAAGCATGTTATACCTCCTATAAATTAGCTTTTGTGCCTTAGTCTATAACAAATAGGTACCTAGTTTTATAAAATAATATCAATTAAACTAATTTGTAAACTCGAGCCTCATAAGGTTTAAGTACATTTTCATTATTACTTTCGTAGTTGCTAAGCAATAATTCCTTGTTCATGACATCTAATTCTTTTGGTAAAGCAAAAGATGTTTCTTTTCCATACAAATTGGTCACAATTACGGTTATCTCATCCCCTAGCTTTCTCGTATAAGCATAAATTTGATCATGGTCTTCCATCGTAATATCATAGCTACCATAGACAAGAACTTCATACTCTTTTCGCAATTGAATGAGCTTTTTATAATAATGATATATTGAATTTGGATTTTTCATTTCCGCTTCCACATTAATTTCCGTGTAATTTGGATTTACTTTCATCCATGGATTACCCGTACTAAAACCAGCGTTTATTTCAGTTGTCCATTGCATTGGTGTTCTTGAATTGTCGCGACCTGTTTTCCAAATTACTTCCATAATTTCTTCAACAGGTGTTCCTTTTTCCAGTTCATTATTATAATAATTTCTCATTCCAACGTCATCATAATCATCAATAGATGGGAATTGTACATTAGTCATTCCAATTTCTTGGCCTTGATAAATAAAAGGAGTTCCATGCATTAAGAAGTACATTGTTGCTAACGCTTTAGCAGACTCAACACGATATTCCCCATCATTTCCCCAAGTTGATACGGAACGGGCTTGATCATGGTTTTCTAAGAATAAGGCATTCCATCCAGTTCCATCTAACCCTTTTTGCCATTTGGTCAACGTCTTCTTCAACGCTGGTAAATCGATACCATTTTCGGTTTCTTTTCTCCAAAGACCTAAATGCTCAAATTGGAAAATCATATCGAACTTGCCATTCTTTTCTCCGACCCATTCATCAGCTTGTTCAAGGCTTACACCATTTGCTTCCCCAACTGTCATGATGTCATATTTTGCGAAGGTATTTTGCTTCAACTCCTCTAGGAAAACCTGGATTCCATCACGATTCATATGTCCGTCATAGGAGGGGACATATTTCAAGTTATTCGGATTAGGCATATCCGGATAACCGGCAACTTTTTTAATATGAGAGATTGCATCCACTCGGAAACCATCTATTCCTTTATCAAGCCACCAGTTGACCATTTTGTATAATTCATTACGGACAGTTGGATTCTCCCAGTTTAAATCTGGTTGCTTACTAGAGAAAACATGCATAAAATATTCTTTTGTTTTCTCATCATATTTCCATGCAGAACCACCAAATATCGATTCCCAATTATTCGGTTCTTTTCCATCTTTGCCTGGGTGCCAAATATAGTAATCTCTGTATGGATTATCTTTGGAACTACGTGATTCAATGAACCATGGGTGTTCGTCTGATGTATGGTTAATAACTAAATCCATAATTAATTTCATATCTCTACGATGTACCTCAGAAAGAAGTAAATCGAAGTCTTCCATCGTACCAAACTCATCCATAATATCTTGATAATCACTAATATCGTAACCATTATCATCGTTAGGAGATCTATAGATTGGGCTAATCCAAATAACATCTATTCCAAGGTCTTTTAGGTAGTCTAATTTAGAGACCACACCTTTTATATCTCCAATCCCATCTCCATTTGAATCCATAAAACTACGTGGATAAACTTGATAGGCAACTGCTTCCTTCCACCATACTTTGTTCATAAGAATTCTCCTTGCTTATCATTATTCTGGTTGTTTTTAGAAATAAGACTGGAACAGAACTAAAAAAGGATTTACAAGAACAATGCTCAAATTACCCCCGGAAATATACGGAGACTCCTGCGGGAGGATAGGTATCGGTGAGACCCCGGAAGAGCTTATAGGGGTTCAAAGGCTAAGAACGCCACATCCTGTGACAAACGCCTTTGTGACCAACATCCTGTTCTCTCGAGGCTTACCAGCCGCCCGCAGCAAGATAGACACTGCGACGGTTACGTCGAGCAGATGTCTCCCTGTGCTCGAAAGTAATAGCGCAGTATATTTCCAGGGCGGGTTTGATGCACTAATTAAATGTTCGAATTTACCTTTATTAGAAACACAGTTGTCCCAGACTCGTCATTTAATCCAATTATCCCTTTGTCGCTCCAGATGTTAATCCAGATATTAGGTAACGTTGTAGTACTAAGAATACAAGTGCAATTGGTATTGCAATGAGGATTGCACCAGCTGCAAATCGTGTAAAGTTAGTCGAGAACTGATCATTAATAAAGTTGTACAGACCTAGTGCTAGTGTGTAATTTTCTGGACTAGTTAAAACAATTCTTGGTAGTAGGAAGTCCATGAATGGTGCCATGAAGTTAAATAATGCTACTACTGCCAAGATTGGCTTCGCTAAAGGAAGCATGATTGTCCAGAAAATTCGCAAGTGTCCAGCACCATCGATTTTTGCTGCTTCATCTAATTCTTTAGGGATCGTGTCAAAGTACCCTTTTACTAACCAAGCATTAAATGGAATTTGTCCACCTAGGTAGATTAGTAATAATCCCCATAATGAATCTGTTAAACCAATTGTATTTAGTAGGATATATAGAGCTACCATCCCCATTAGTGCTGGAAACATTTGAAGTAGTAAGAACATATACAACCCATACTTACGACCAATAAACTTATAACGAGAGAATGCATAAGCAATTAATGATGTGATTACAACAGAACCAACAGCATTTAAAATAGCTACAAATAAACTATTTTTATACCACAATAAATAATTACTATTTGGATCGGTGAATAACCACTTATAGTGCTCTAATGTTGGATTATCCGGAAATAAATCGGTTACTAACATATTCGTTCCTGGGTTAATACTCATCATAATTGCCCAGAATAGCGGATAACCAATGATGACAAACATAATTAGGAAAAAGATATAGATGAACGCTACTTCAATTTTTGATTTCGTTTTACGTCCCATAGCCATTAGTAACGTCCCTCCTCTTTAAATGCAGCAGTTTTTCTGAATTGGAAGAAAGCAAATCCCATAACAAGAAGCCCCATAATAATGGTAATCGCAGCTGCCATATTGTAGTTATTCGTTTCAAATGTTAACTTGTACACCCACGAGATTAATATGTCAGTGCCCCCGGCATTTTGTCCGCGGACAGCAGGGTTACCTTCATTAAATAAATAAATAATATTAAAGTTATTAAAGTTACCAGCATATTGCATGATTAATAGAGGTGCTGTTGCATAAAGCACGTGTGGTAATGTAATATGGCGTAATTTTTGCCACCTTGAACCACCATCTACATCAGCAGCTTCATACATATCTGCCGGAACACTTTGGAGTACTCCAGTAAACAAGGCAAACACAAATGGGAAACCTAACCAAGTTTGAATCATAATGAGTGCAATTTTAGCCCAGAATGGATCGGATAACCACGGAATCATTATTTCAAACTGACTTAAGATATCACGGTTAATCGCCCCAAAGGTAGGGTTAAATAATGCAGAGAATATTAAGATGGAAACAAACGCCGGTACAGCCCATGGTAAAATAAGAACTGTACGGATAGTTCGTTTAAACTTAATTCGCTTGTCATTCACTAACATAGCTAAGAAAAATCCGAGGACAATTTGTAATGAGGTAGCCACAACTGTCCATACAATCGTCCAAGTAAATACATTAAAGAAGGTATCTTTCCAAACACCAATATTCACTAAGTCTACAAAGTTATTAAAGCCTACCCAAGACAATAGATTACGAGGCGGTGCATTGTATTGATTATAATCGGTAAACGCTAACGCAAGCATAAACAGTAATGGTAATACTACGATGAATACTAGCATTATTAAACCAGGAATGATCATAAAATACGGAAATCCACCATCATAGAAATCTAGCATTCCTTTTAGTAGAGTTGGTTTCTTTCTACCTTCTTCTCTTGCTATTGCATCCTTCCTTGCATCACGAATATTATAGATATAAATAATAATCCCGAAGAACAACACAATTAACGAGATAAGTCCCTGTAATAACAGTTGTATCGAATGGTGCTCACGTGGAATTGTTCCTAATGTAAACAATCCCCAAATACCGATATCTAAGTAGTCCCATGTAGCGACTAAAAAGGATATCGTTACGAGTAGAAAGATCAATCCTTTTAGTATTCTACGATTGTATAGCTGTCCTGAACCTGGAACAATGACAGATAACAGTGTAGCGATATTTCGAGGTTGGCTTAGTCCTGTTTTCCTCTTTTCTTGATTCTGTGCCATGTTTGTTTCCTCCTTAGAAAACTTGATATTCACCTCTCTTTGGCGAAACGATTAGTTTTCTTTATACTTCCATACGTGAAATTTTAACGTTATCGATTCTAATTCCGGCTAAAATTTCATTACGTACCTGATGAACTTCTTGTTGGTTCAATAAATTTAATAAACTAGTTTTTTCTGAAAAGGTAGTGAAATAGGATATGGGAGCACGAAGCCCCCATATACCTTAAGGTTTAGTATTAGTTAGCACCTGAAGCTTCAATATTGCTTAAAATCATTTCTACAGCTTCATCCATTACTTCATCAACAGGCTCACCTTTAGAGATAAAGTTTAAAGCATTATTGATTGGATCCCATACTTGTTGCATTGCTGGAACGTTAGGCATTGGCTCTCCATAGTTTGTTTGCTCAGCAAATGCAGAATAGATTTCATCGTCAGCAATGATTGGGTTTTCTATTGCGTCATGACGTGGAGGGATTTCCCCAGCAACTTCATAGTAAACCATTGCGTTTTCTTCATTTGTAATATATTTCATTAAGTCAGTAGCCCACTCTTTGTTATCGGAGTAGTAAGATAGCATGTAAGATTTTACACCTACAAATGACTTTGGATTTTCACCATTATCTAGAAGTGGAAGAGGTACAACACCTAAGTCTTCACCTAGTGCTTCTTGATATTCACGAACCATCCAAGGACCATTAAGTACTGTAGCTACTTTTCCTTCTTTAAATAGACCATTCATAATATCAGGTGTTAAATCTTGTGGAATATATCCATTGTTGAACCAAGATTGTACTAAGTCTCCACCTTCTTTTGCACCATCATTTGCTAAACCTACATCAGCAATATCATAGTTTTCACCATCGTTAGCAAATACGTAAGCACCATACCCTGAGAAGAATGGATATACAAAGTAGAAGTTAGCAGCTTCCATTAAGAAACCATACTTATCTTGACTAGCATCTGTAAAGTCTGCAGCTACCGACATGATATCTTCCATTGTTTCAGGTGCATCAACTAGAGATTTATTGTAGTACATTGCATAAGTTTCCATAACTGCTGGAGCACCCCAGTAATCGCCATCATACGTAACAGCTTCTAATGCGATATCAGTGTACTCGGACTCAACATCACTTAAATCAACTGGATCAACTAAACCACGCATTGCAAGGTCACCAATACGATCATGCGGTTGGAAAATAATGTCTGGGCCATTTCCTGCAGGTCCCTCAACATCTAATTTTTCTACTTGGTCAAGCATGTTAATTGGAACAAGTTCAACTGCGATACCAGTTTCTTCGGTATATTTATCAGTAATTTGTTTTACCGCTTGTTCTTGTTTTTCCTCTGCATTAACCCAAATAGTTAGACTTTCTGGTTTTTCAGGCATACTGCTTTCTGCAGATTCTCCACTATTTGGTGAAGTTGAGTCTTTCTTATCTGACTCTTTCGCTTCATCTGGTCCACAAGCTGCAAGTACTACAAAAAGTACTAATGCAACCAATAATCCTAACCATTTCTTCATTTTAATTTACCCCCCAAAGGATGTAGTGATAACGCTTGCACAAATCATTTTAGGAAAACGTTTGCACAATCATTTCTATTTCATTATACAAGTTTTATAGATTATTGCAAGCCTTTTCATAGTTTCGATTAATACCAGTTAAAACTCTATTAGATAACGCTTACAATAAATTAGTTATCTGCTATACTAGTAAAAAGGACTTTTGAGATCTTATGTTCAAGAGATTTAGTTTTAATGCAAACGATTCTACAAAAAAGGAGTGTTTACAATGATAAAGGAGGCTATCTTCCATCGTCCTAAAAATAATTTTGCCTACGCCTATAATAAGGAAACCCTTCATATTTTACTACAAACAAAACAAAGTGATGTGGGATCTGTTGAATTAATTTATGGGGACCCCTATGATTGGGTAGATAATGCATGGCAAACAGAAACATTGGAAATGAAGAAAACAGGGTCAACATCTCATTATGATTATTGGTTGGTCGAAGTTAAACCATCATTCAGAAGAATGCGCTATGGTTTCCGTTTACAAGATGATAAGGAGACTTGCTATTACATGGAAGGCGGTCTATTTAATCAACAACCAAAAGATATCGCTAATTATTTTTGCTTCCCTTACTTAAATGCTGCTGATGTTTTTCAAGCACCTGATTGGGTTAAGGATACAGTTTGGTATCAAATTTTTCCAGAACGATTTGGGAATGGGAATCCTACAATTAATCCTAAAGGAACATTACCTTGGGGTAGCGCAGATCCAACGCCCTCCAATTTCTTTGGAGGAGACTTTCAAGGAGTTATCAATCACCTTGACCATTTAGTTGAGCTAGGTATCAGTGGAATTTACTTTACCCCAATATTCAAAGCGCATTCTAATCACAAGTACGACACAATTGATTATATGGAAATCGATCCCCAATTCGGTGATAAAGAAGTGTTCAGTAAACTGGTACAGGAATGCCATAAGCGTGGCATCCGCGTGATGCTAGATGCTGTATTCAATCATAGTGGTTTTTACTTTGCGCCTTTCCAAGACGTATTAAAGAATCAGGATAAATCAAGCTACAAAAACTGGTTCCATCTTTGGGAGTTCCCAGTAGTAACCGATCCACGTCCAAACTATGATACTTTTGCCTTTGTACCCTCTATGCCAAAGTTAAATACGGAAAATCAAGAGGTAAGAAACTACTTATTAAACGTTGCACGTTATTGGGTGGAGGAATTTGATATTGATGGCTGGCGATTAGATGTAGCTAACGAAGTCGATCATGCCTTTTGGCGGGACTTTAGAAGAACGGTTAAGTCTATTAAACCAGACGCATATATACTTGGGGAAATATGGCATGATTCGATGCCTTGGCTTCAAGGAGACCAGTTTGATGCGGTGATGAATTACCCATTTACTAACAGTGCTATTAACTTTTTTGCTAAAGCTGAGGTTTCTGCACAGGCTTTTCAGGATTCTATTGTTAAAGTTCAGCATATGTATCCTAAAAATGTAAATGAAGTAGCATTTAATCTGTTGGATAGCCATGATACACCACGTATTTTAAGCTTAGCTAATGGTAATCAAGAGCGAGTAAAACTACTATATTTATTCCAGCTATCCTTCATTGGATCCCCATGTATCTATTATGGTGATGAGATAGGGATGGATGGTGGTCAGGATCCGGGATGCCGTGCATGTATGGAATGGGATAAAGATAAACAGGATCATAATCTATTTGAATATATTAAGACACTAATCCAGTTTCGAAAACAGGAGCCAGTTTTTGGTAATGGTGGGGCCTTTCGATTTTTACATGTTAATAATGACAAAAATTATATCGTTTACGAGAAGTTTAATACGGATAAACGTCTAATCTTTATTATTAATAATAGTACAGAATCCATAAGTCTACCTATTGCAAAATTATCACCTGTTAGTAAAACCTTAAATGAATGGCTACTAGATTATGGTGTTGTTCAAAAACAAAGCCTTACTTGCACATCTATAAACGTAAATGGACTAGGATTTAAGATTATCGAACAAGAACTTTAGATAAATAATAAAAGGACTGAAAAAACTTTTACTTCAATTTCAGTCCTTTTTCCTTTATACTCTTCTCTTACGGCTCACATACCAAATGATAAATAAGACAACACCCAAACCGGTAACCAGGTAGTACCATATATTTGAAGAACTAGTCATATCCTCTTTCTCTACTTCTTTAACTACATAAATCTCAGAGGTTTCTTTCGGCAGATGAAGTACATACCCATAATCGCTTTTCATAATAGTATCTTCCCCTAGTTTAGCAACTAACTTACTATTGGTTGGTAATTCCTCATCTGTAAGAACTACTTCTTGATTCTCAGTTGTATTATTAATTGCTATTAAAATTTGCTCATCCTCATACGTTCGCAAAAATACCGACGTACCAATTTGATCAACTAGCATATTAAATTCACCTTTCGTTAAGGCAGGGTGGTTCTTTCTCAATTCAGCTAAAGTAGAAATATAGGTTATTAGTTCATGGTCTTTGAATTCCATCATTCGGCGATTATCTGGATCTTCACCACCATCCATGGCTATTTCAGTTCCATAGTAGATAATTGGAATTCCAGGTGCTGTATACAAATACGTTAAAGCTAATTTCGACCGAGTGATTGGATCCTCTCCATTTTCCAGTACGGAACGGGTAAAACGCTTATTATCATGATTATCGATAAAGTTTCCAAGTACAAATGGATTCTCATATAGTGTGGTATTACGTTCCCAAATACTATGCATATAGCGTCCAATACGTTGGTCCGAATTGCTAAAGATTCGTGTTGCCTCGTTATAGAATGGATAATCGACAAAAGAATCAATCCCTGTTTTCGTGTAATCGGCAACATAGTTGGGATCGTTATGCCAGACCTCTCCAATTAAAAAGAAATCTTCTTTGACTGACTTCACTTCCGCTGCAAATTCCTCCCAAAAATCCTTTGGTACATGCTTAACCGTATCAAGACGGTAGCCATCGATATCTGTTTCTTCAATCCACCATTTTGCCATGTCTAACAAGTACTTTCGAGTTTCAGGATTTTCTTGGGCCAAGTCAGGGAGACCTGCTAGTCTACCATTCTCTACATTTTCTTGATTATCCCAATCATATATCGTTTGGTCTTCATGAAACCTGTCCTGCTTCTCTGGGTCTGTAATCCATGAATGTTGATAACCAGTATGATTGACAACTAGGTCCAAAATAATCTTCATATCCCGGTTATGAGCTTCCTCCACTAATGACTTGAAATCTTCTAGTTTTCCAAAATGCTCTTCCACTTCATAGAAATCTTCTGTCCAATAGCCGTGGTATCCCTTTGGTTCATTTTTAACAATTGGAGTTAGCCATATTGAAGTAAATCCCATTTCTTTAATATAATCCAGTTTTTCAATAATACCCTGAAAATCCCCACCATGATATGCCCTTGGGTCGTTTACTTCCACTTCATAATCATTAGAGGTATCACCATTATGGAAACGATCAATCATAATAAAATAAATCATTTCATCTTCCCATGTATCTTTTTCTTCCGCATGAACTGGTATAGGGACGAAACATAATAGTGATAGAATTATGAAAGCGCTTAATATTTTCCTCATCATTTTCCCCCCTCCTTGTTTTTCTAGACCATTCTATCTTAATTGTCACTTTTTTGGTAGATTTTTTATCTAAACAAGAAGAACTGAAAAAGCCAAATACTGACCTTTCCAGTTCCTAATGCTTAATTCTCTTCGATTTTCACTTGCGAACGAAAGACTACCTTCTCATCCTCTTCCCTTAATCCTTCAACAAATATAATGTTTTGATCCATATTGGATAAATCCTTCTTTAAAATTAATGTATCCCCTGGTAGAGCTTCGTTTAAATAGTTTACTTCAATTGAACTGATACGATATCTTTTATGCTCGGCTAATTGGAAGCAATCCATAATATAATCCACATATTTGGAATTATTTAAATGTCCATTGAAATCTATATCACTATATCCAATGGTCTTATGATAGGCAGTCTGTAGATTCTCTGTTCCCTTCAGTTTTCCAATGGATACTTCTATTGCTCTATCTTCAATTAGTTCCGGATACTCCAAATTAATTGCCTCACTACGTTTTAAGCGACGCTTCTTTAAATCCATAATCACCCATACAGACACTGCACGAGCAATTACCTTTCCATTTTTATCATATACTAGATAATCACGTTCAAACTCTAGCTTTCTTGGCTTAAGTGGCCAAGTTTTAATAGTTACCTCTTCGTCCAGTTTAGGATTTCGAATAACATCCACACGTATCCGCATCAGCACAAAGGCAACACCATAGTTTTCTACCAACTGGGTAATTCCCACACCAAGACTCTCGGCGGCCAAATTGGCTACGTCTTGAAAGTATCCAAATAATGCACTTAATCGTAGTTCCTTTTTAAAATCAACATCACCTAGCTCGATGTGGTAGTTTTTCTTGTATTGAATGGTTTGTTTCATATATCTCTCTCCTAATTACCATTTCTATAGTTAACATTACCATAAAAGAGGTATGAAAGACTTGGTTGATGTTTTATCTTATGGTGGTTTTTGTACAAAAAAGCCGACTCTTAAACCAGGAATACCTGTTCCAAGAGTCGGCCTCTTTATTATATTATTTATTAGTTTAAACCTCTCATAAATTCCTTTAACTTAGGAGAGAAAAGAAATAGCAAAATACCTAATAGGATAGCAATACCACCAATTACACCGAAGTACATGATTTCGGTTTCTTCTGTATAGAAACGTACAACCTGTGCATTGATAGCTTGTGCGGATGAATTGGAAAGATTCCATAGACTCATCATCTGTGCAGCAAAGGCAGCAGGTGCAAGTTTTGTTGATGCAGATAACCCTACTGGTGAAATTAATAGTTCCCCCATTACAATTAGGAAGAAACATAATACTAGCCATAGTGGACTTACTAATGTTCCTGTACCACCGTTTAGGTATGCTGGTAGCATCATTACAATAAATGCTAAACCGGCAAAAACAAGTCCGAATGAGAATTTATGAGCAACAGATGGTTGCTTGTCCCCGAGTTTAGTCCACAAACCTGCAAATAATGGTGCGAACATAATAATGAATAATGGATTTAGAGATTGGAACCACGATGCTTTAAGCTCTAATCCCATAAAGTTTAAGTTTGTACGTTCATTTGCGAATGTCGCAAGGATACTTGATTGTTGTTCTGCAATTGCCCAGAATACCATAGCTGCTACAAACAATGGTATATATGCTAGCAGACGAGATTTTTCATCTTTACTAGTTTTAGGACTACGATACATAAAAATAAAGTATGCAGTTGGAATAATAATTCCTAGAATACTAATGGAAAATATAACACGTTCAACGGTTAACCAACCACCAGAAATTCCAGCCCAGCCAACAATTCCTAAGGCAACAAGCACAAGAAGAACAATCTTCGTAATACGACCTTTTTCAGGTTTCGTTAATGGATTGGGCACAACGGAACCAGCAAGTCCAAGAAACTTCTTTCGAGTGATAACATACACAATTAAACCAATAGCCATACCAATTGCTGCAACACCAAATCCTAAGTGGAAGTTAACTTCCTCACCTAGTGTTCCAACAATATATGGAGCAATGAATGCACCCATGTTAATACCCATATAGTAGATACTGAAACCAGAATCACGACGTGGGTCTTTCATGCTGTAAAGATCCCCAACCATACCACCAACGTTTGGTTTCAGTAAACCTGTTCCGATGATGATAAAGAACATGGAGATAAATAATCCTGGTGCACCTAGTGGTAATGCTAGAATGACGTGACCGACCATGATGAGAACTCCACCATGGAATACGGTTCGTGCAGTACCTAGAATTCGGTCAGCTATCCAACCACCGATAATACCTGACATATAAACGAGCGATCCATAGATCGCCATAATGGAATTTGCAGTTGTTTGATCAATACCTAGTCCGCCGTCTTTAACTTCATAGTACATATAGAATAGCAAAATGGCACGCATTCCATAGTACGAGAAACGTTCCCAGAACTCAGTAAAGAATAGCGTTGATAAACCTTTTGGATGACCAAAAAAACCTTTTTGAGGGATGGTTTTTAGAATGGACTCCTTATCATGTGATTTCATTGAAGTAAAAGCCTCCTGATGTTTAAATTTCGTAAATAAACTGAAAACTCTCAAGGAGTCGACTAAAACAGTTTAAAATATATATCCGTTCACGTAAAGGGATTATCAAGAAGTGGAATTGTTCTAAAAAGTAGTAAGATGGCGAAATCTTCTTATGTAAGCGGTATAGGGATTAGTATTTCCACGTTATTGTATTTAACTAGGAGGTAGAATATGGAAATACATATAATATTTTCTTTTTTGTCAATTCCGTGCTTATCCATATAAAATATGAGATACTCTAGAAAATCAGATGTAGAAAGGTGACTGTTTGGTGAACGTGCACGATTTGCAAAAGGAATTATATAACAAAGGTTTCATAAATACTGCAAAACAATTAGAAAATTTGATAAAAAGCGAAGACTTGATTGATAATATACAATCGATATTTAAGGAGTGCGTCTCTCCTACTCAAACATTTCCTGATGATATTAACTTATTATACAAACAACTATCTAATTTAACTGAAGTAAAAGGTGAATACAGCCCAATAATTACACGTAATTTACTTACTACTTTAATAGAAATCATTAAGCCAACAGATGAATTATCGATTATTTATATGGAGGATGAAGAATTAGAGGAAGCTATTTCACTCTATCAATATGCCGTAATTGGTAATGTAAATGCGCAATTAGAGCTTGGCCACTTGTATAGAAACATTGAACATGATGATTGGGCATTTCCCTGGTTCGAAGCATCAGCGAAAGCAGGGAACCCAGAGGCTCTTTATTGGTTGGGTAATTATTACTATATGGGAAAAGTGGTAGGTAAGGATTTAGGAAAGACCTATTTTTGTTATAAAGAAGCCGCCGAAAAAGGTTATCCAGATGCAATGAATAACTATGCGGATATGTATTTACGTGGTGAATATGTAGATAAGAATGCTAACCGTGCATTGGAACTTTTTATGCAAGCTGCAGAAAAAGAAGTCCCCGAGGCAATGTATACATTGGGGTATATGTATGAAAATGGGGTTGGAACTAAGAGTGACCTTAACGAATCAAGAAGTTGGTATATAAAATCAGCCCTTGCTGGTGATGTATTTGCAGCCAATAAACTAGGGCATGAAGCAGTGGAAAATGGCTTAGGGGAAGAAGCAATCTCATGGTATAAAATGGCTGCAGATCATGGAGACTCATATGGAGAATTTAATCTTGGGCATTGTTATGAGAATGGGATTGGGACACCAATAAACCTAAAAAAAGCAAAGACCTGGTATCAAAAAGCGGCATTAAAAGGGGATAAACAAGCGAAGGAGAGATTGCGGGTGTTATAGGATTGCTTTTACATCTTTCTGTCATTTTTTATTTAGTTTGGGTAACATAATTGTATATACAAGTTTGTATAAAAAGGTGGGAACCGAGTGAAAGAAAATAAAACATCAAATAAATTAATTGAAGAAAAGTCACCTTACTTACTTCAACATGCACATAATCCTGTAAACTGGTATCCCTGGAGTGAGGAAGCCTTCTTAAAAGCGAGCGAAGAGAACAAGCCTATATTTCTTTCAATTGGCTACAGCACTTGCCATTGGTGCCATGTCATGGCACATGAATCCTTCGAAGATGAAGAAGTTGCAAAATTACTAAATGAACATTACATATCCATAAAAGTAGACCGGGAAGAACGACCAGATATTGACTCCATCTATATGAAAGTTTGCCAGATGATGGCCGGACATGGTGGTTGGCCACTCAATATTTTTATGACACCAGAAAAAATACCATTTTATGCCGGGACGTATTTTCCTAAAGAAAGTAAATATGGTAGACCTGGGTTAATCGAGGCTTTGGAACAATTACATAACAAGTATTCTACAGATCCTGAGCATATCTCTGAGGTAACCGAAAGTGTAAGACAAGCATTAGAAAGTACCACCCGTGAAAAGAGTAAAGACCGATTAACGATTGAAACGGCAGACAAAGCCTTTCAACAATTAGGGCGTGGATTTGATTTTTCATATGGTGGCTTTTGGGAAGCACCAAAGTTTCCACAACCACAGAATTTATTGTTCCTACTACGTTATTACTATTTCACCGGTAAAATTGCTGCATTAAAGATGGTTGAAAGTTCATTGCAGAACATGGCTGCAGGTGGTATTTGGGACCATGTTGGCTATGGATTTGCCAGGTATTCGACCGATGAGAAGTGGCTCGTCCCACATTTTGAGAAAATGCTTTATGATAATGCCCTCTTACTATCGGTGTATACCGAATGCTATCAAATTACAAAGAATCCGTTTTATAAACAAATCGCTGAACAAATAATAGATTTTACCAAACGGGAAATGACTAGTACAGATGGTGCTTTTTATTCTGCTATTGATGCGGATTCTGAAGGTGTAGAAGGAAGATATTATGTCTGGAAAGATGAAGAAATATACGAGATATTAGGGGAAGAATTAGGCGAGATTTACACGACAGTCTATGGCATATCCCCATATGGTAATTTTGAAGGAAAAAATATACCTAACCTAATCAAATCAAATCCAGAAAGTGTTGCCGAAGAGTTCGATCTCTCACTGAATGAGTTAAACGAACACTTGGAAGAAGCAAGACAAAAACTTTTGGTCGAACGTAAAAAGCGAAATTATCCTCATGTTGATGATAAAATACTAACCTCATGGAACGCCATGATGATTGCTGGTTTAGCTAAAGCTGGTAGCGTATTTCATTCGGAAGATTATTTGACTATGGCCGATAGAGCTATTCAATTTATTGAATCAAGGATTATAGTGGAAGACCGCTTAATGGCGCGGTGCCGGGATGGTGAAACCAAATATAAAGGTTATTTGGATGATTATGCTTACCTCACTTTGGCATATCTCGAGCTTTATCAGGCGACGTATAACTTGAACTACTTAAAAAAAGGAAAATCTCTTGTTAATCAAATGAATGATTTATTCTGGGATGATGAAAATGGTGGCTATTTCTTTAGTGGAAAAGATAATGAAAAGCTAATTTCCAATGATAAGGAAATCTATGATGCTGCTACTCCTTCTGGAAATAGTGTAGCGGCATTTGTCCTTGTTCAAATGGGTTATTTAACTGGAGAGACTGCTTATCTGGATAAAGTAGATGAAATGTATTATACCTTCTTTGAGGATATAAATAGGCAAGCATCTGCAGGGACTTTCTTTATCCAGAGTTTGCTTCTAACGGAGAACCCGACAAAAGAAGTGGTGATTTTAGGCCGGAACGATTCATCGAATCAAATGCTCAACACGCTTGCTGAAAAGTTCATACCGGACATCTCTTTACTTATTGCAGAAGATTCTAGTGTGTTTAATACTGTAGCTCCGTTCGCTGCAGAATATAAAAAGTTGCATGACAAAACAACGATTTATGTTTGTGAAAATTTTGCATGTCAACAACCGACTACAGATATCAGTCAGGCACTTTCAACAATATTACCAATGCATTAGAAATCTAGGACTAAATTAACCATATCTAACATTTAAAGAGAGGTGCAAGTTTCACCTCTCTTTCATGTCTTACAAACAGCCACTTTACTGTTTCAGTTGGTTTAAATCCTCCATGCTCTCTTGAACAAGTGTAACCGCCTGACTCATTGCAGCCCCGCCACCAAATGCGGCTGTCACTCCGACAGCCTCTAGAATTTCTTCCTCCGAGCACCCTTGATCAAGACAGCCTTTTAGATGATAAATAATGCAATATTCATCTTGAGAATACAAACTTATGCCTAATGCAATAAGTTGCTTCTCCTTTTGAGACAAAACACCCTCCTTAAAACACTCTTGAGTAAAGGCATTATACAGCTCTGCTAACTTTGGCATTTTCTTTGTAAATGTACCTAGCCCAGCTTTATAATCAAGTAATGCTTCTTCGGTAGCATTTCTAGCTTCCATTTCCATATCTAACTCATCTCCATTAATTATATTTTAAAAATCTAAAGTTAGTATGAACAAAACACCAAAGAGTACTCTTGATATCTGGAAAAATAAATATCAAATCACATAACCATTATTCTACTAGTAGAAATAGATTGTTATTCATAGAAGCAAAACGAGTAATTGAAGAGTACTTATTTTTGCAAAAGACACTATTATCCAAATAAATGATTAGAAAAACTTTCTATTGTTCGTTATAATAGAATAAGGAAGGGGTTTTTTACTATGATGATCAAAGTAAAAATGAATGTTCAAACTGCCTATCATGGTGAGCTTTTTCGTGCAGGAAAAGTATATGAAGTTGATGAGGCAACGGCAAAACGTTGGATATCTAGTAAACTAGCAGTTAGTGTCGAAGAAGAATAGAATTAAAAAGTTTAATCATCCTCCCAGAGAGTACTTTTACATCGTTCTCCATCTTAATACTCCTGAATAACATACTGGGAACATTACCAACATACATAAAATCCCGTTAGCAACTTTGCTAGCGGGATTTTCTACTATAATATATTAACGATTCGCAAAAAACTCTTCTGCTTTTTCTAAGAAAATTTCTTGTTCTGGTGTCAAATCATATTCTTCCTCAATTGCCGCAACTGGACATGCTGCTTTACAAGCTCCACAGTCAATACAAATATCTGGATCTATGTAGAATTGATCTGGCCCCTCTTCTATACAATCAACTGGGCAGACACTGACACATTCAGCTGCTTTTTCTTGTCTGCATGGATCTAAAATAACGAAAGCCATCTATGTTAACCCTCCCTAATAAGTAATTCAAGGTACACTTACATATTAATGATACAACTACTAGAAGCTCAAGTAAACTGCTTCACAAAAAGTTTCATGAATTATTTTATTTCTAGTATTCACCTTGAATATCAAAGATTGGAAGAGAAATACAGAATTTTGTCCCTATACCTACTTTACTTTCTGCCCAAATTATACCTTTATGGGCCTGAACGATTTCCTTACTTATTGTAAGTCCTAAACCATTTCCCTTCTTGTTAGGATTTATATTATTAGAATAAGCTCTTTCAAAGATAAACTGGAGTTCTTCTTTTGAAATCCCCTCACCTTGATCTTCTATTAGAATAATTGCTTTTTTGGACGTTTCTAGTAATAAAGCAATACGAATAATTCTTCCTTCACCTGAGTGTTTAATCGCGTTTGATACTAGATTTCCCATTACCTGTTCCATTCTCTTTACATCGACTTCAACTAATGGATATGCCCCATTGCGGTTTGGAAGTTCCATTTGGAACATAAGACCTGATTGCTCAATTTCAAGTTTAAATTGATTACATAAATGAAGAAACAACTTATCAATAGGAATCGTATCCATTTCAAATATTATATCTTGTGATTCAAGTCTTGCAAGGACAAATAGATCCTCAATTAATCCATTTAATAATGCAAGACGTGTTCTCACAACCTGCAAATACTCTCTTTCTTTTTCAGGAGATTCTACAAACCCATCTAAAACTGCTTCTACATATCCTTTAACAACCGCTACCGGGGAAAGAAGGTCATGTGAAATATTTGCAAGCATTTGACGTCTTTTTTCTTCGGAACGTTCTAGTGAACGATTAACATGTGTCAAATTTTGATTGGCGATATGGAGCATTTCGGTACGCTGTTTTACCTTTTCCTCTAAATTAGCATATAAATATGCCTTTTCAATCGAAACAGCTGCTTGTGATGCGATAAAAGATAATAAATCTATCTTTTCTTCTGAAAATGCATATGTCGATTGGTTATTTTCCAGATACAAAACCCCAGTTAGTGTGCCTTGGTTAAGAAGGGGCATGCATAGTACTGATTTTGTATGATTCTTCTTAATATAAGCATCCTTCCTAAAATGCCCTTCATTCAAAGCATCCATTAATACAACTGATTCACTACTATTCACTACATAATCGACAATTGCTAAAGATAAGTTTGATTGCGTTGCTGTACTTTCTGGTTGTTCATAGACCTCTATACCTCTGTTAGAATGATTGACTGCTACTACCTCTAGCTCATTTTCATTGTTCAGTAATAAATAAGCATGCTCTGCACCAGAATAAGTTAATACGACATGCATGAGCTTTCTCAGTAAGTGCTTTAGTATAATTTCACTAGAAATAATTCCGGCAGTTTCAAAGATTGCATGCAAATCTAGTTCCTTATTTTCCGTACTCGCTGCTATTAAAGATGGGATACTCACTTGGATGAGGTCTGGGTATGTTTGTAAAAGATCATTTGCTAACTTATTGGCCCCCCACTTCTGAAAGTTGACGTACGCATCAGTCAAATAGGCTTTTGCCGATTTTGGCAATTTTTGAAACAGGTAATATTCCCCGGCACATTGGTTAGCAATGGCAGCATCTTGTATATAGTCATTTTCTTCCGCATACTTTATCGCCAGATTATATAGTTGCATCACTTCTAGTTCATTTCGCTTGTCCTGTTCCCATTCTGCTTTCACTAGTAAAAATTTATGCTGATAATTTTCTGGTGAATGTTCAGCCCATTGTTTTAACTTCACCATCATTTTTTTAAGTCTTTTTTTATCTTTTTTGGATACATGCTGTCCTTCCCGTATCCATCGGATAAGCCATAATGAATGGTAAAAATAAAAATCTGGAACAACAATAAGCTCTAAGGTACTTTCTACCAAAGGTCCTACTGTATTAATAATAGACCTTGCCACTCGCTCATTTTGAAATAAATAGGTCATTTGCAGTCTAAATGTAGTATGCACAATAGCAATAGACGCATCGTCAAGAAGTGTTGGGAAATCCCAGCTAATGAATGAATCCTCATTGGTAAGATTTTCAATCCACTTCTGAAATTCAGACAAAGCATCATCTGAGATACTATACTCGTTGTCCTTAGCAAATTTTAATTGCTGCTCGATTCCAGCAGAAACCTCTGATAATGGATCACCTTTCATGAACATAATAATTCCAATAAATGCACTACCAGCTCCTGCTAAATGTAAATTACCCGACTCAATTGATAATTGTTGCGAACGCACTAAATAGTTTAGGTTAATACGAAGATGATGCTTCCAGTGATTAACGAATGTTCCAATAACAAAATACACATGCCCTCTTAACCCATTATCCCCATGCTTTTCAGAATGTTCGATAGCTAGTTTTCCAAACTGATAGCTACCATGATAATCCTTAAATCCTGCACTCAGTGTAAGGGCATAATTAATATAGATTATTGCAGAAATATCCATATCACCATACTTAAGCATTAAACGAAGTGTACGAAGCATTAAAATGGTAGCTAAATTTTGATTGACCAGATAAACTGGTGCAATCGTATTAATGATAACCTTCATAAGCTGTCGTCTATCGGAATCTGTGATAGATGGTAGCAATAATAAATCCTTAGGATTCTTTTTTCCTAATGCAAATTTGGTTAACAAGTATTCCTTAGCAACAGCAAACCTACTTGGTTCTGGGTTCACCCTTAATCCGAATAGACGTATACCATCCAATCCTGTTTGAACTGCTTTCTTTACTTCATGAATATGTGTATATAATGTAATTTTCACTTGATAAACGGTTAGCTTATCTTGAGTAGATCTTGCGTGGTCAAGAATTAAATTAAATGTTTCCTCAGATTCATCAAATAAACGGTTTAAATATTGTGATTCTCCCAATCCCATCATGATACGAAATGTCGTTTCATAATGATTATTCCAACTAAAAGGTGGAAGCAATTCTTTTGCCACCAAAAAAAACGAAAGGGCTGCCTCGGTTGCAGCACTTTTCATTGCGCGTTCACCAGATGTCCCGTTCCACTTGGAAAGATCAAGTTTTTCCTCTTCATTCAGCCTATTCCTAGCTCGATTTAAGTGGTTAACAATTTCAAAGATATGCTCCTCCAATTGTTCACCAGCATAATGCTTTTGCAGCTGTTGCCCAATTCGCAGATGGTTTACTTCCCGCGTTTCTTCTGTCATCGTCATATAAAACACCTGTAATACCCTATCATGTAGAAATAAATATCTTGGTGGCTGTGATTGTATTAAATCCATATTCTCATTTGGGTAAATCCATTTGTAACTTTGATCTAATGGAAGTATAAGTCCTTCTTTCAGTCCTTCCCAGAGCAACTCAGCCGTGTCAAAGAAACTTTTTTCTGCAATGGTTGCTAACGATTTTAAATCGAATTGGTTTCCAAAGCAAGACGCAAGCTGCAGTATTTGCTTCGTTTGAGGTAGTAGTTTTTCGATCCGTTTTAACATAAAATCCAGAATTGTATCCTGTACTGGAATTTTTTTTAGGGACAGGGAATTAACTTTCCATTTACCCATAGTTGTATCAAAGCTTAAAATGGATTCATCATATAAGGATTGGAACACTTGAACAATATAAAACGGAATCCCTTTTGTTATTCGAAACATCATGTCAACGAGATAATCAGCATCATCTCCTGCAATCATCAACGTCTCATAGACCCATTCCTTGATATGGTTGTCGTTTAATGGAGTCAGGGATAATTCTGTTACAGATACACCGCTCTCTTTAATATTTTTTTGCATCAATTCTAAAGGATGTCCAACATGAATTTCATTCACACGATATGCCCCAATAACAAATAGGTGTTGAATATCTTCATTTCGCATTATATATTCAATAAGATCAAGTGTTGCGGTATCCGCCCATTGTAAATCATCGAGAAATAAAACTAGTGGATGTTCCCTTTTACTAAAAATCCCTATAAACCTTTTTATTGATTGGCGAAAACGATTTAGAACTCCATCAGGTGGTAATTCTGGTATGTCTCCTTGATCCCCAATGATCCACTTAATCTCAGGAATAAAATTAGCAATGACGCCTGCATACGTATCAAGTTCTGTTAAAATAGTAGTCCGCCAGTTTTGTATTCTATCGGTACCTTCTGTCAATATCTGTCTGATTAATCCTTGAAAAGCATGGACAAGGGGCTCATATGGTATTTGTTTTTTGAGTTGGACAAATTTACCTGAAATAAAATATCCTTTTTCTTGGATAAGTGGCTTATGTATTTCATTTACTAATACCGTTTTGCCAATACCAGATAAACCTGGAATGTACAAGATTTCCTTCTTCCCATCTTGCACCCTCTTAAATCCAGCAAGCAATTCCTCTATAGCTTCCTTCCGACCGTAGAGTTTTGAAGGTTTTTCTAGCAGGATCTTTGATTCTTTTTTTGCAAGCTGAAACTTATCAATTTTTCCATTTTGATTTAAATCAGTTAAACATTTTTCAATGTCTAATTTTAAGTCATAAACGCTTTGGTAGCGTGATTCAGGATTCTTTTCTAATAGCTTCATAATAATGTCTGAAATAATCTCGGGAATTGTTTCATCTAGTTTTCTTGGAGGTACTGGTGCCTTTGCCAAATGGGCATGGATTATTTCAGCAGGATCCTCTATTTGAAAAGGAGGTGAACCTATTATTAGTTCATAGAAAATCACTCCCAGAGAATAGATATCTGTACGATAATCTAATGACCGATTCATTCTTCCGGTTTGCTCTGGTGACATGTACATTAATTGCCTCTTTAATTGATAGGGACTAACAGTTGGAAGTTCATTTTCGGTCGGGAGTTTTGTAGCTTGATGAAAGCCTGTTAGCTTCATTTCACCCGTTTTAGGATGATACAAGATGTGATTAGGATGTAAAGATTTATGAATAATACGTTCTTGGTGAACCAACGATAAAATGGTACAAAGTTGGTTAGCCATTCTTAAAAAGGTAGGCAAATGAGGAGTTTTCTCGTTTTTTAACCATTCCTTCATGGTTAAGCCTTGGAATAGATTCGTAGCAATATAAGCTCGATTTCGATACTTTTCTAATTTGATAGGAGAAAGGATCCCGACTTTCGGTAATTCTTTCGTTATATGGTAATCATGGATTACCTCTGCTATTTCATAAGGTAAATCTATGTCGCTCTTTACAGACTTCAATGCTACAATACGGTCTTCTTCTATTGAATAAGCTTTATGAAGTTCCCAAGTTTCACCATCTATAACTTTCTCCATCAAATGATATCCTGGTAGATTTTCCATTTCATCACCTTATAAACAATATTTAATGTTAACTTTAACTGATTTTTATGAAAACTTTAACTTGATGTTTTACTCTTAGTATTGTGGGAATACGAGGAGGTAATTTTGATATGATCGAGAAACAAAGTATACATATACAGACACTTGAACCAATAGAACTAGATGTAGAATGGATTAAGTTAATTTTAGAAGCTAAAAGGGTTGGAATAAGTTTGGATGAAATACGTGATTTCATAGAAAGAAATACTATTCGCTAAAATCTTGAAATTTATAGCCAATACCACGGATTGTAATGATATAATCAAGGGATTCTGCAAGACTTTCAATTTTTTTGCGTAAATTACTGATATGTACCATTACAGTACGGTAATCACCTAGACTATCCTCACCCCATATTAAATCAAATAGTTGCTCAACACTGTATATTCTCCCTGGATTCCTCGCCATGATTGTTAGTAATTGATATTCTTTTGCAGCTAATTTGATTTCAGATCCGTTTATTTTAACTACCGCGCTACTCAAGTTTATAGTCATTCCTGGAAAAACTAATAAAGATTCATCCTTTTGAACATTGTCAGTTTGATTCACTGTAATGTTTTGAACAATTCGAGTCCGTCTTAAATACGCCTTAACCTTTGCAATAATAACGGAAGGACTTGTAGTTTTAGATAAATAATCATCCCCTCCGATACCGAGTCCAATTATTTTATCTATGTCCTCATCCTTTGAGCTTAAAAACAGAATTGGGACATCACTTTTTTTTCGAATTAGGTGGCATAACTCAAAGCCATCAAGCTGAGGCATCATAACATCTAAAATAATTAAGGCTGGGCGCACTTCTTCAACAAATTGAATTGCTTTAAGTGGATCATTTGCAGTAAAGGTGTTGTAGCCTTCATTCCTAAAATATAGACCAAGAACTTCTAGCATGTCATGATCATCATCGACGATCAAGATTCGTTCATTCGCCATGACATTCCCCTTTCTGAGTACATTCATACCCAATAATATGCCTACGTTTAATATAATACAATATTGGTATTTTTACAAAAATTAACTTATTTCAAATTAATTATATTGCGGTAGAATACGAAACATTTCCAAATTCTATTTATTAGAGAGCATCGGCCTCTATGTTCCCTGCTTACCCTAAATCTTTGACCATCACAATATGTGGACCAATCGGCGGATAATCAAACACTTCACCATACGCTCTGAAACCAATCTTTTCGTAATATCCTTGTACAGTTGTTCTCCCCTTACACCACAGTAACTCATATCCTCTACTTCGGATAATCCCTTCAGCGTAGCTTACAACCTCCCTACCAGCTCCTAAATTTCTAAAATCATCTAACGTAGCCATTGCCCTTAGTCGATATTGTTTATCTGAAGAAAAATCGTGATATTTTTCAACATAAAAAGATGCTATAGTGATTAATTTCTCTTGATAAAAAGCACCAACATGAAAGGCTCCCTCCTGGTGATCGGTATCATATACACAAGCCTCAAAAGGTTGATGCGGACGTAGGATAGAATGTCTAAGCGGATATGCCATTTCTGGAGTTATTTCATTAATCTTAATCATTTTTTCTCTTCCTCCAACATTTAAAGTTTACTTTACTTTATTCTGTATTTCTTTTAAAATCCCTGCAAAACAAAAAACTGCCCAAGATAATTTCACCTCAGACAGTTTCATATTTATTTCTTTTCCTTTAACTTAGCAAGCGCATCGGCCAAAGCATTATTCGTAAATCCATCATCCTGTTTTTTCAAATACTTATTCACATCTTTTTTGGAAACCTTACCTTTTTTCTCTTGCTCTTTTCGTTTATTAAAGGTCGAGAGTTTTTCGCGATGTCCACAAGAGCAAGTAAACATTTGCCCTTCACCCTCACCACGTAGTTCTAATCGCTTATGGCAATTTGGACAGCGAGCATTGGTCTTTCTAGCAATGTTTTTCTTATGTCCACAAGAACGGTCCTGACAAACTAACATACGACCATGTTTATTGTTTACCTCGAGCATAAGCTTTCCACAATCCGGACACTTGGTACCAGTCATGTTATCATGCTTAAACTTGCTTTCCTTACTCTTTATTTCCTGTATGATATTTTTCGTATAGTCCCTAATTTCGTCTATGAATTTATTCTTGTTTAGTTTTCCTTCTGCGATAAGGCCTAGTTTTTGTTCCCATTCTGCAGTTAATGCCGGAGAGCGCAAATCCTCTGGTGCAAGGTCTAGTAACTGTTTCCCTTTTGATGTAATGAATATATGTTTCCCTTTTAGCTCCATATAGCCACCATTGAAAAGCTTATCGATAATATCTGCCCGGGTTGCTACAGTTCCAATACCACCCGACTTTTGTAGGGTACCTGCCAAATGCTTTTCATCTGGATTCATGTAGCGCACAGGGTTCTCCATCGCTTGAAGTAGTGCACCCTCCGTAAGGCGTTCTGGTGGTTTCGTTTCTCCTTTAGTTAAGGAAACAGAAACCGGTGAAAATGTCTCACCTTGCTTTATGATAGGTAAACGTTGATCATCGGTGTCTTCCTCATCAAAATGGCGATCATAAACCGCCTTCCATCCTTGTTTCTTCACTACTTTTCCTTTAGCAGTAAATGCTTCAGAGCCAATTGTAGCGTGGATGGTTGTTTGTTCATATTCGTATGGATCCATCAGAACGGATAGGAAACGCTTTACGACCAAATCATATATTTTTCTTTCTTTATCATCTAGATCCTCCAAAATCACGGACTCCTCGGTAGGTATAATGGCATGGTGGTCACTTACCTTTGCATTATCTACTACTGATTTTGGTAGTTTTCCAATTCCTTTATTAAGAATGGTTTGTGCAAAACGAGCATATTGGTCCACACCACAAGCTTTTAATCGGTCCTTTAAAGTTGGAACAATATCTGTAGAGATAACTCGAGAATCTGTTCTTGGATAAGTTAACACCTTATGTCGTTCATATAGCTTTTGCATGATCGATAGTGTTTGTTTCCCAGAAAAACCAAATATACGGTTTGCATCTCTTTGTAGCTCGGTTAAGTCATATAACTGTGGAGCAAATTTCTTTTTCGCTACAGTATCAATTTTATTAACGGTTAAAGGCTGACTTTTTAGCTTACCAAGTAAGCTCTCTGCTTTTTCCTTTGAGAAAATGCGTGTGTTGTTCTTGTTATCTTGCCAGTTATAGGTTACACCATTTCTAGTTTTTGCTTTCAATCCGTAAAATTCCTGAGGTTTAAAATCCTTAATTTCCTGTTCTCTTGCAGCCACCATCCCTAAGGTTGGTGTTTGAACACGACCACTCGATAATTGTGCATTAAATTTGGTCGTTAGGGCTCTTGTAGCATTAAGCCCCACATACCAATCCGCTTCTGAACGGGCAACTGCTGAAGCATACAAGTTTTCATAGTTTTTACCCGGCCTTAATTGTTTGAACCCGTCACGAATTGCTTTATCTGTAACAGATGAAATCCAAAGTCTTTTCACTGGTTTTTGTACTCGTGCTTTTTCTATAATCCATCTTGCAACAAGTTCACCCTCACGACCAGCATCTGTCGCAATAACAATTTCACCGACATCTTTACGGTTCATCTGTGTTTTTACTGCACTAAATTGCTTCCCAGTTTTCTTCATGACGACTAACTTAAGGTTTGAAGGGAGCATTGGTAAATCTTCTAAGTTCCAGGTTTTATACTTTTCATCATAGGTTTCTGGATCTGCCAATGTTACTAAGTGACCAAGTGCCCAGGTCACAATATAGGTAGAACCTTCCAAATAGCCGTTTCCTTTTTTATTGCAATTCAGTACGCGTGCAATATCACGACCTACGGATGGTTTTTCTGCTAGTACTAGTGTTTTACTCATATTTGTACTTCCTTTCTTAGAAAAACTCGGCATTCGCGCAACACAGGCGAATGTGTTAATTTTTCATATGCTGGTGGGAAAGTTTGTTATACTTTCCTGTCTGCTAAAAAAACAGCTATCTTACCACTATACCATATCTTACTTGGCTTCTTTTTTATCGAAGAGAAGCGAAACATAGTAAAAGATTAATGAGGCTATAATTCCTCCTACAATATATGTAATTAAATCCTGTGAAAATAAATGAACTTCCTCCTCTGCAATGGAAAGAATTATCTTGTAAATTACTGCCACAAATATACCTACCAATATATACAGGCCATACCTTGTGTAGTGACGTGCTAATTGAGAGGAAAAGTTCATTTTCTTCATTAGCTTATCAATTAGATAGGAGATAGGAATACCACCAATCAAATAAACCGGTGCTGCATAAATGGCAAAAAAGAACATGGTTGTCCAAAAACTACTGGTTGTATATGTCATGTAATTTATGAATCCCATCAAAGTCCCAAATAGTAATGTTGATATGATTGCAGTAATAATCTTTTTCAGCATGCTTACTACCTCCAACTGGCTAAAAGTTTAGCCTTTTCTTTTTACTAATTTTAAAAATACCCATAATAATAAGGCAGCATATAATAATATCCAAATAAAAGGAATGACATCAATATGGAAAATATTCTCACCATTCCAGTTTATTAATGTTTTCTGTGTAACTAACACAGGCGGAAATATCCATACGATATTTTTAATAGAAACAGGTAAGATTTCATAAATTCCTAATGCAGTAAAAGAAAACGTGATGGTAAGTGCAAGTCCACCATATGAATTTACTACATTTTCCATGATAACTTTGCTAAATATACTAGCAACGACTATCCCTAGAGTTGACAATAAAATATAGTTCATCCATGAAATGAAACCAATCGTAAACGTAACTTGCTCATTAAACATACCAAAAACTATTGGATAAATGAAGGCAAAAGCCGTTAGTATCAATGAAAGTAGCCAGACCGTAATTAATTTTGAAAGATAATACAAGTTTCTCCCACCAATGTGAAGAATCATGACTTGTCTCTGTACAGGTGGATCCAGTGCCATTACACTAATACATAACCAAGCTGAAATAAAATAAATCATTAATGCTGTAACTGCATAACTATCAATAATTGGATTTGGCGTGTAAGAATAATAGACAACAATCAAAATAATGAATGTTGAGATAGGTGGAAAATACTTATGGGACCGAATAAAGTCGTATAGGGTATAGTTAATCAATGTCTTCATATTATGATCTCCTGTAATTCCCTCTAACTGTTGATACTGCTTCTATGCTTCCACCTAGCTGAAGAACCCTTAATAAAATAACATCACTGTCCCTTGAAGAAACATAGAGAAATAACTGATCTTCCTTTTTCTCTACCTGTATTACCCCATCCCATAGTTTAACATCTGATTCCTTTATTTCTTTTATAATCAGCAATTTTACAGGTTGGTTATCCAATACTTTTGTCTCTGAAATATTCCCATTATGTATGTATAACTTTCTCTCTATTATTGATTCAAAGGCATTCGTTTCGTGGTAAGTTAGCAAAACTGTGGTACCTTGCTGTTTCATTTCCCCTATGATTGTAACCAATTCTTCCTGAGCTAGAGAATCGAGACCAGATAAAGGCTCATCCAATATTAAAAGATTAGGATTGTGAATAAGTGCTTGGATAATACCGACTTTTTGAATATTCCCTTTTGACAATTCCATAATCCGTTGATTCTTCACATTATTCAGCCGAAAGCGGTGTAGTAGATTTTCAATTCTATCTTCAAGGTATTTCACTGAAATTCCACCAATTTTCCCAATGTAATGTAAATATTCACTTGGTGTAAATCGAATTTGTTTAGGAAATCTTTCAGGCACATATCCAATTTTCATATTGTTATTTCGATAGGTAACTTTTCCTGAACTAGGTTGCTCGATTCCAGCAATTATACGTAATAAAGTACTTTTTCCAGTACCATTTTCGCCTCGGATCGCCATTATCTGATTTTCTTCTATTGATAAGGAGATATTACTTAGGACTTGTTTATTCATATAAACTTTACTTACATTTTCAAGTGCTACGCGTTTATTCATTAGATATAACCTTCCTTTGTTCCAAGAACATATGGTATATAACTAGCTAATCATACTTACTGTAAATTTAAAAGTTTAATTTTAGGATAGATCTTGATACGCAATGATTTACTTGTTTTCCAAAGCACATAACAATTCGTATCTCCATACAATACCCTAGAACAAGTAAAGGATATGGTGCTATGCTTTTTTTCACTGGGCTATTCTTCCTAGTAATTGCTGTAAGCTTGGATGGGTTTGGAGTTGGAGTCTCCTATGGAATGAGAAAAATACTTGTACCAAAAAGTGCTCTGGCTGTGATTATGGTTTGTTCAGGGATTGTCGTTCTGGTTTCCATGATTGTAGGTACTATGATGCATTCATTTCTGTCAGTTAGTTTTGCAAAAGTAATTGGTGGATCTATTCTAATCTTTATAGGGATTTTTTCTCTTATTAATACGATTCGAAGTCAAATTAAGAGAGTAGATAAAGATGAACATCCTTCCACACCTAATAATTTTCAAAATTTCCGAACCGTTATAACTACACCTGACAAAGCAGACCTTGATCGTTCTGGAACCATTTCGATTGGTGAGGCAATATTGTTAGGTACTGCCTTAGCATTAGATGCTTTTGGAGCAGGAATTGGAGCGGCAATTTTAGGGTATTCACCGATATACACACCTCTATTGATTGCCATTATGAGTGGAGCATTTGTCCATTATGGAATCAAAGTCGGTATTGTGCTATCTCAAAATAAAAGGTTGGAACGTATGAACTTTTTGCCCCCTGTATTATTAATTGCGTTAGGTGTATTTAATTTAATATAGAAAATGACCCGTAATCTAGTTAAGATTCCGGGTCTATCATACATTAGTGGTACTGACTTTATGATTCTTAGATATACTCAGAGTATTTATATAGAGTTCTTTTTCATTCAGATGAAACAACATAATAAAAACCCGAAATCCATTCCCGATTTCAGGTCTTTAATGTCTATCGATATCGTTGATGAATATTATTCTTTTTATACGTTGGATGCATGAACTCATAAAGTTCCAATGATAATGCTAAATTACGATTGGTGAATTGTTCTTTAAAATGATTTTCGACCAATTCAAATAACCGGTCACAAGCAGATTTCTTTACCTCATCCGACCGTCCACTCCCTATTTTTAACGTAACATGAATAAAAGCATCATCTTTACCAGTTCCATCTGCAACAACATAATCTTTTAGTTCAATTGCACGAGAGCGAATCCCACCAACTGGAAAAGTCCCTCCTTCTGCAATCAACGTTTCATTTATTTTCTTTAACAATCCCTTAATATCACCATCATCACGTAGATTATCCGTATATTCAACCGTAATATGTGGCACCTTGTTTCACCTCTTATCTTGCGAACACTGAATCGCCAACAATCGTATTTCTTAATTCCCCTATTCCTTCAATCCCTACGACAACTTCATCACCTTCCACAACATTCACCGTACCTTTTGGAGTACCAGTCAAAATAATGTCGTTTTCGTTTAAGGTCATAAAGCTACTTAAGTATTCGATTAAAAACGGAATATCAAAAACCATATCCTTCGTTGAGCCTTCTTGCTTAAGCTCCCCATTCACATAGGTATAGAGCTTCAAGTTCATTGGATCATCAATTTCTTCCTTTTCAACAAACCATGGTCCTATGGGAGTTAATGTATCCCGGTTTTTAACAGCTAGATTTGGACGATAATAGTTTTCTAGATAATCCCGAATTGCATAGTCGTTTGCTACAGTATATCCGGAAACAAATTGATAAGCTTCTTCACATTTTACGTTCCGTGCTTTCTTACCAATCACAACGGCCAGTTCACACTCATAATGCATCATCTCAACATTTCGAGGTCTACGGGTCTCACCGTTATGCCCCAATAGTGTATTTGGACCTTTTAAGAATACAAGAGGTTCATCTGGTGCTTTAAAACTGATTTCACTTGCATGGTCTGCATAATTTAAGCCTAATGCGAAAATAGTTCCCGCCTCTACTGGTGGTAACCAAACCACTTCCTTTTCATTCACAAATCTACCATCGGCAAGTTTTATTCCACCATTTACTTCAGTTGCTTCATGAATGGCACCAAAGCAAGCTATTCTAGCATGTTTCATACCTTTTCACCCCCAGCAATGCGAACATTTTCTAATACAAATCGGTTTTCCAAACTTCCAATTTGATCGATTTCAATTCGAATTGTATCCCCAACCGTAGCTACTGGGGGATTATGCGGTACCCCGATAAGTAAGAGATCCCCTTTTGCTAATGTCATATATTCTGTTACATCCTGAATTAGCTTTGGAATAGAACGAACCAAGTCTTTTACACTAGTAACCTGAATCAATTCCTCATTTTTAAAGGTCCAAATCATCAAACCATCTGGATTTGGCAAATTTTCTTTTGGAACAATCCATGGGCCAATTGGACAAAATCCATCTCGTGCTTTTTGTTTGATGGCAGGTCGGTAAAAGCTTTCATGGGGAACCGATACATCATTAACTATGGTGTATCCTTCCACATATTCTAAAGCGTTCTCATCTCTTACATTTGTTACAGTTTTTCCTATCACAACACCCAGTGTTGCATTGATTTCAACAGCTTCGACTCCATTAGGTATTGCAACTTCCCTTAGGTGTGCATTAATCGTGTTTCGTGGTTTAATGTATAAAATTGGCCGTTCTGGCGGATTATTATATGGGGCTTTACTAAATTCACTGCTAAAAGCATCCTTCTGTTCCTGAAAGTTTAATAAAGAACCATAGACAGTCCCCGAAACGGGAGATTGCCAATCAAAAGCATCTTCTGTGAGTTTCTCGCCTTTCCATTCAATGTGAGAATGCCCTACAAAGATATCCTCAAGTCCTATCGTAGAAGAAAACCTTGCTTTCGCTCGAAACAACATGAGTGCCACACTCCTATTTCATTAAATATACGTTTACTATATTCATAGGCTAACAGGCAGTAGAACCAATTTCTGATCCTAGCTGCCCGTAATCATTACTTAGTGTAGATATAAGATGAGTTTTTTCGGTTGTTCGACTAACTCAATAAAACGATTAGTAAACATCACAGAATCAGCCCCGTCGATAATTCGATGATCAAAGGATAGCGACATCGTCATGATAGAACGAATCACAATGTTATCATTTTCCATCACAATAGGTTTTCTTTTTGTCTTATGAAACGCAATAATACTCGCCTGTGGATGGTTAATGATTGGTGTTGCAGCTGTTCCCCCAAGTGGCCCAACATTACTAATCGTAAAAGTTCCGCCCTTCATTTCTGCAACAGATAATTTTTGTTCCTGAGCTTTTTTGGTTAATGCCTTCATTTCAACATGTAATTGTTTAATAGATTTTTTATCGGCATCACGAAGAACTGGAACTAGTAAACCCTTTTCTGTATTAGTTGCGAGTCCAATATGATACCCTTTCAACAGTCTAATGACTTGGTTTTCTTCATCTAAACATGCATTAAATAATGGAAACTCTTTTAAAGTAATAGTTAAGGCTTTTAGGAAAAATGCTACAACAGAGATATTTTCCCCTGATTCTTTTAGTTCCTTCCTAAATTCAAGTAAGTTTGTTAAGTCCGCCTCGTCAAAGTGTGTTACATGAGGAATAGTAGATAAAGATTCTGCCATTTTCATCGCAATTTGTTTTCGTATACCAGTAAATGGAATCGTGTCACCGCTAATTATGTTCGATTCCTCCACTTCTTTCATATCTGGTTCTACTGCTACCTCAACTCGGGATTCTCCCTTACCATCTCGTTCACGAACAAATCGAAATATATCCTCATCCGTAACTCTTCCAGCTGGGCCGCTACCTGTAACTTGCTCAATATCAACGTCATTCTCTCGAGCAATTCTTCTTGTATGTGGTGCAGCAATAATTCGTTTTGGTGGTGTCCTGACTTCAGGCTCTACTATTTGGTTTTCCTTTTTCTCTGGAGTTAATACCGCTGCAGAAACCTCTTGTTCGGAGCCATATGAGGATACTGTCGCGTTCTTTCCATCATCGATTTCTAGTAATACGGACCCGATTGTAATCGTTGATCCTACATCAACATTAATTTTCTTTACCGTACCGGAAGTTGGTGAAGGTATTTCAGCAACCATTTTGTCGGTTTGCATTTCCACAAGGGGTTGGTCGACTTTAACCGAATCCCCAACCTTAACGAAATAATTTACTACTTCACCCTCAGTCATGCCTTCTCCAATATCATGAAATTTCACTTCAACCATTGGTTACACCTCATTTTTAAATATCCACTTCGGGCTTCTCTGTCTTCGATAGAAATTATTCCGTCCGCGCTGTTCTTCAAGACGTTGCTGGCACTTACGGTTAGCCGCCTCTAGGGTCGTAATCGCATCAAGCTCGGATTGCTTGTAAATTTCCAAGATAGATTGATAGATTGCTTTCGTCTTCATAAGGACACGCGCTTTATTTGCTCCATATAATTCATCTGCTACTTGAATTAACCCACCAGAATTGACAATATAATCCGGTGCATATAGAATTCCTTTTTCATGCAATAGTTTCGCATGATGTTCTGTCTTTAGCTGATTATTTGCAGAACCAACAATTGCCCTTACCTTTAACTGATCGATTGTTTCATCGTTTAATATTCCTCCCATTGCACATGGGATAAAAACATCTGCATCTACATGGTAAATATCATCACTTTCTACTACAGTTACATTGCCTGTATGGACCTCTGCCTGAGCTTGAATAGCAGCTATTGCATCTTTATTAATATCGGTAACAACCAGATTAGCACCCATTTCTAATAGCTGTTGACCTACCTTATATCCAACTTTCCCCAGTCCTTGAATAGCATAGGTTTTTCCGGACAACGTCTCGTCACCAAAAAGATATTGAGCCGTTGATTTCAAACCATAAATAACACCTTGGGCAGTAGGAACTGATGAATCTCCGCCACCACCAAACTCAACGGGAATTCCATTAATGAAATGTGTTTCCTTTGCTGCTTGCACAAAGTCATCCATTGTTGTACCCATATCAGTCCCAGTATAAAATCTACCATTCAATGAATCTACAAATTGTCCATATGCACGGAACAAAGCGGAAGTTTTATCAGTTTTAGGGTCACCAATTATAACACCTTTTCCACCACCAAAATCAATGTCAGCAGCGGCACATTTATAGGTCATACCTTCTGATAATCGAAGGACATCATCTAATGCATCATCTAAACTAGCATATGGATACATCCTTGTACCCCCTAGTGCAGGGCCAAGGGTGGTGTTGTGAATTGCAATGATTGCCTGTAAGCCGGTACTAGGGTCATTACAAAATACGACCTGTTCATGTCCACTTATCTTTTCAAAAATATCCATTGTCATCTCGGATGATTGATCTAATTGCTGTTTCATGGTCTTACCCCCAATCAGCAAATTTAAAATCTATTATTTTACCCGTTCACTATTTTCTAATTCTCGATACTTTCCCTCATAAAATGCTAGTGGATCGCCTTCTCTTATAACCAAATCTGTTACTTTCCCTATGAAAAGGGTGTGATCACCTGCATCAACTTCATCATGTAATTCACAAACCATATTTACCAGTGCTTCTTTTATAGTTGGCAGCTCATGAAACCAATGAAAATCAATATCCCTAGTCTCATTAATTTGGCCAGCAAAATAGGCAGACAGATCTTTCTGGTCTTGTTTTAAAATGCTAATTGCAAATTTCCCAGAACTTGGAATATAACGTTTCATGGTCGCTTTATGATCAACCGATACTACTACCAGTTTTGGATTTAAGGATACAGACATAAAAGCATTTGCGGTCATGCCATGGATTTCTTCACCTAGCTTGGTCGTAACCACCGTAACACCGGTTGCGAATTTCCCCATTGCGTTACGGAACATACGATCATCCATTATTTGACCCCCTTTTCACTTTTTTCGTGTTATTACACCATTCCTTATGGAAAGGAGTTCTTGTGATGAACATTTTGAACTCTATTCGCTAGGAAATGTCGATGAATGCGCCTCTCATGAACTTTTTAAGCTTCAATTGGTTACGAAATGTCGATGAGAGCACCTCTCATGAACTTTTTAAGCTTCAATTCGTTACGAAATGTCGATGAGAGCACTTCTCATGAACTTTTTAAGCTTCAATTCGTTACGAAATGTCGATGAAAGCATCTCTCATGAACTTTTTAAGCTTCAATCGTTACGAAATGTCGATGAAAGCATCTCTCATGAACTTTTTAAGCTTCAATTGGTTACGAAATGTCTATGAGAGCACCTCTCATGAACTATTTAAGCTTCAATTGGCTACGAAATGTCGATGAGAGCACCTCTCATGAACTTTTTAAGCTTCAATTGGCTACGAAATGTCGATGAGAGCATCTCTCATGAACTTTTTGAATTTTCATTCTCAACGAAATGCCAATGAAAGCTCTCCTTTATGACTAAATCACAAAAGTTGGCTTATGCTGTTCAAGCTTTGCATCCTGTGGCTCTACTACTTTTCCTGTATGCACATTTAATACAGTTGAAGCTTCTGTAAACCACTTGTCAGGGGCAGCGTGACCCCAGAATGTCTGCCGCATCGGATCATTAATATCCCAACGGATTGGTTCAAAATCAGGATCGCTAGTTAGGTAATCACCACTATATAATTCAATGCGATGTCCATCTGGATCGCGTAAATAGAGGAAGAAGGCGTTTGATAATCCATGTCTTCCTGGACCACGTTCAAGCGCTTCGCCGTAGCCCATCGATGCAAGCACATCACAAGTATGAATAAGTGCTAATTGGTCTGGTAGC
The DNA here is from genome assembly GCF_000577245.1 of Paucisalibacillus algeriensis. Lineage (GTDB taxonomy): Bacteria > Bacillota > Bacilli > Bacillales > Amphibacillaceae > Ornithinibacillus. Next base: position 265,786 of record NZ_CBYO010000016.1, on the reverse strand, counting down.
CAAAAGCCAATATGATGGAGTCTAGGACCTTTTCCATTCATAAAGGCAACATCATGTACATTCTGCTTACGGTGCAACCATGCTGCCCAAACATTTCCTTCTGGTGTATCTGTATATTCTGAGCAAGCAAATCCAAGCTTCTCTTTATAAAAGGCATAGGCTGCCTCAACATCAGTCACGGCACAATTAAAGTGATCAATTCGTTGCATCCGTGACCCTTTATATAAATCATAACGTTGTAAAAGACGATCCACTGTATCCATTTCAGCAAAAAACTCTAACGGTAAACCAGAAGGGTCATTAACCCTTAATGTACGACCTAGGGCATGTTGTTCTCCCTTTTCCACCCATTTTGTAGCACACCCCTCTTCTTCAAACATTAGGGCCAATGCTTCTAAATCACTATCGGAAGATACTTTATAGCCTAAAGCTTCCACAACTGGTGAATCAGATTTTTTCAAAACTAAACTATGGTGGTTATGTTCTTCCAACCCACGCAGATAAATATGCTCATGATCGGACTCTGTTTCAATAAAGCCTAAGGCATCTACATAGAACTTTCTTGATACTTCAAAATCCCGAACATGTAGAATAGCTCTAGCGCAGCGAATCACGTTATAGTTCATCTAATTCCCCCCTTAATTGGAAGCTTTAACGCCACTAGATTTTTTCAAGAAACTCTCCACGTACTGCTTAAACGGTTCTTTGTCATAACCATCAAAGTATGTCATTCCCATTCGAATTGGATCACCAAAAAAGTAATACTCATAATGCGTTTGTCGGCTACCGAATGCACTTAATGTCATATCCCATGCCAAACGGAATAATTGTACACGCTCACGCCCTTCAAGATTTTTTCCTTGTAATCCACGGTGGATAATTGGTCCAATCTCAGCATGATTGAAGTCTGCTTCCGTTGGAATACCCATTAACCCTGATGCCCCTAAGATACGAACAATTTCCGTTAGTCTTGGGTAAACTCTCGGATACCAGTTACGCGCTGCATCAAGAGCTGCAAAGTCAGGTGTCATCGTTCCTGATTTATCTAACTTAGCATTATGCTCTGCACGATATAAGTGGGATTTCATTGTCTCTAGCGTAAGCATGATTTCTGATCCTTTTTCTTGTACATGCTGAAACCCATCAATACCAATCGCATCCATCATGCTAAGCGCAACACCTAAGACAAATTCCGTCTTCACAATGTTTTTTGCAAGGACTTGGTGCGCCATGTGGACCACAGCATTTGTTTCTTTAAATGTACGATTACATACGGAAGAGTTACCACAAACAAAAACGCGCTCCCATGGTACAAACACATTTTCAAAAGAAACAATTGCATCTCCTTCTTCAAAACGTGATCCAAGTGGGTGATCCCATTCATTCTTCCCATAATCAAAGGACTCACGGCTAATAAATTTCAAGCCAGGCGTGTTATTAGGAATCGCAAAAGCTAGTGAATATGGGTCATCAAGCTCTCCGGCCTTTTTAACAGTCGAAGGGAACACCAGTATTTCATCTGTAATACCACCTTGTGTAGCTAAAAGACGAATTCCATCAACTATAATCCCATCTGGACGCTCTTCCACTAAATGAAGCGCGACATTCGCATCCTTTTGTTGATGTTGCATCTTAGCACGGTTTACTTGTGGGTGAATAAGTGTATGTGTTAAACTAATATCATTTTCACGAGCATACTCATAATAATTACGAGCATTCTCTGCAAAACGAGGGTCACCCTCTGCAAATAGGCTATTATTCACACCCATCGCCATTACTTCTGCGTTTAAGTAGTCTGGTGAACGTCCCATCATCCCACCAGAAGTTCTAGCCCATTCCTGCATTGCTTCACGTCTCATAATCAAATCCTCAACAGTTCGTGGCTGTAAGAATGTCATTCCTACCTTATCTCCTGTAGTCGGAGAAGTATAAAGCATTTTCTCAGGCTTCTCATACTGTAAATCATATAGGTTAGCCATCGATTTAATGACATTTTTAAAAGCAGGATGCTCCGTTACATCGTCTACTCTTTCTCCATGGATATAGATATTGTTATTCGCCTTTTTTAATCCTTCAATATAATCTTTTCCTGTTTTAGCTGGCATGTTAAAGTCCCTCCTTATTTTTCTTTTTCTTTTCCGAATTGTGGTATATGATGATCGCCAATTGCGACATGAATTGCTTTTGGTTCCGTGTAAAATTCGAAGATGGCAAAATGTCCACCTTCCCGTCCGATTCCACTAGCCTTCATTCCACCGAATGGAATACGTAAGTCACGAACGTTTTGTGAATTGACCCAAATCATTCCGGAATCAACTGCTTGTGCTACTCGGTGAGCCCGCTTAATATCATTTGTCCAAACATAGCCAGCAAGACCATATTCCACGTCATTCGCCATTTGGACAACTTCCTCTTCGGTCTCAAATTCAATCACTGCCATAACTGGACCAAAAATTTCCTCCTGGCAAACTCTCATCTCATTCTTGGCATTTAATAGCAGTGTTGGAGGGACATAATTTCCCGAAGTAAATTCCGGAGGGACAGTCCCTTGGAATACCTCACAGCCTTCTTCTTTAGCAAGTTCGATATAACCAGTAACTTTTTTAAAATGTCCCTTATCAATTAATGGGCCTATCTCCGTGTCGTTATCTTTTGGATCTCCTACTACAATATTTCGGACACGTTCTTTTAATGCAGCAGAAAAGCTTTCTTTTAGGTTTTTGTGTACAAACACTCTTGAATTTGCTGTACAACGTTCCCCGTTAAAAGAGAAGATACCCCAAACCGCTGCATCCAATGCTTTATCAAAATCTGCATCATCAAACACAATTAGTGGCGATTTACCACCTAACTCCATGGAAGTTTTCTTTAAGGAGTCTGCACTATTCTTAATAATGTGTTTTCCAGTCGTTGTTTCCCCAGTAAATGAAATAGCTTTTACAGATGGATGTTTAACAAGCGATTCTCCGGCTGATTCCCCAAAACCATGAACAACATTAAATACCCCTTTTGGCAGCTCAGCTTTCTGAATAACATTTGCTAAAATATTGGCCGATAATGGCGATAGTTCCGCAGGCTTTAGCACAACGGTATTCCCAGTTGCTAAAGCAGGTGCAACCTTCCATGTTAATAACATAAATGGAGCATTCCACGGAGTAATCAAGCCCACAACACCAAGTGGCTGATAAACTGTGTAATTAATAAACTCAGCATCAACCTGATAGGCATCCCCATGCATTCTTGCTTGCACCATTCGTGAATAAAAACGGAAGTTCTCCGCTCCCCGTGCAGCCATTTTACGAGTTTGACTGATTGGTAGACCGGAATCTAGTGACTCTAAGTGGGCTATGGTTTCCGCCTCTTCCTCAATTAAATCTGCAATTCTTTCAATATATTTCATTCGTTCTTTCAGTTTCATCGAACCCCATGGACCATTAACAAAAGCTTCTTTCGCTGAAGAAACTGCTTTATCTATATCAGCACTAGCTCCTTTTGCTACTAAATTCATAACATCATTCGTAAAAGGGTTAATATTTTCAAAAGTTTCCTCACTTACTGCATCAACAAAGTCGCCATTTATGTAGAGTTTTACATCCTCTAGCTTTTCGCTCAAATTCTGCCCCTCCTATAGACTCACATCTTCTGTGATTAATTGGTAATCTAGTAATACTTCTCGAATTTCAGCCTGAATCTCAGGTGATGGAACATCTAATGGTTTTCTTAAAATAGGTTTAATTTTACCCATCATTCCAAGTGCAGCCTTTACCGGCGCAGGGTTGGTATCACGGAAAAGAACATCGTTTAATGGCATTAATTCATAGTGCAAGCTTTGAGCACCTTGAACATCACCTTCCGCCCAGCGGTTATAGACTTCCGCTACTTCTCTTGGGGCCACATTTGCTGTAGCACTAATATGACCTGCTCCCCCAATTGCTAACATTGGATAGCAGAGAACTTCAATGCCAGAGTATAGATTAAAATCACGGCCACAATGGAGTAATACTTTATTAACATGTTCAAAGTCTTTATTAGATTCCTTTACCCCGATAATATTTGGGCAATCCTCAGCAAGCCTCGCAATTGTAACCGCTTCCAAATTTATCGCCGTTCTACCCGGAATGTTATATAAAATGATTGGAATATCTACTGAATCTGCAATTGCTTTGAAGTGTTTGTATAAAGCGTGTTGGTTAGGTTTGTTGTAGTATGGGACAATGACCATGGCACCGTCTGCTCCCATTTCTTGTGCAGCCATAGTCATGCGGAGTGTTTCTTGGTGGTTTGTTGATCCGGTTCCTGGGATAAACGGAACCCGTCTATTGACAGTTTTGCAGGCAATTTCCATTACTTGAATTCGTTCCTCAACCGTCATGGAACTTGGTTCACCTGAAGTTCCTGTAACGGAAATCCCATGACTGCCACTTTCAATTTGCCAATTGATTAATTCCTTAAACTTATCAAAATCAATGCGCTCGTCTTCATGAAATGGTGTTATCACAGGTGCTATCGAGCCTCGGAATCTTTCTTTTGCTTCTTCAAAAGCCATTTGATTACCTCCAACTCTAGATTCTAATAAATTGAATAACTATAAATTTTCTGAACAGTTAAATCATATATGATTTCATATGTCATGTCAACAGGAATATATGCTTCGTTTTGGCCTGATTACCAAGTATGTGCCTATAACAATCAATCATCCTCCCAAACCTTTAAAACTTGGTCTCTTCTCGCTTAACCATGTTCCTGTTATTTATAAACTTGTGACCTTTCCCAATTCCAAAAGTCATCTTCCTATTCTAACTCACATTCTGCCCTATCCCCAGTACCTTTTCCACATGAAAAAAGAACTAGATAAAAGTTCCAGTTCCCCTCTCAAGAAGTAATAGTATTGGTTTGGATTAGATTCTTACGTCGTTTCTCAAAATTCTCCGCAGTTTTCACTTTATGAGCACGAGCAACACGTTCTATTTCTTCTGTTTCTCCAGATTCTAATAATGCAATAATTTCTTTATGCTCAGCAATTGATTCCTTTACACGTTTCGAGTATAAGGTTGATCCTGTTCCCCGTATGGAATCAATTCGGTTCCAAGTATTTTGAATGGATTCCATTAAAAAGGTATTTCCAGATTCCTCGCAAATAATCCGATGGAACGTCGCATTTAGTTTGCTAAACAGAATAATATCAAATTCTTCCAGTGCCTCCTCCATTAACCGGTTTAGTTCATGTAACTGACCTAATTTTTCTTTTGGGAAATTCCTAGCTGCTAAGGATGCAGCATATCCTTCTAGTAATGCAAGAACATGAACCGTGTCCAAATAATCGGATTCATTCACTTCCGCAACAACTGGTCCTACATTTCGTTTATAGACGACTAACCTCTCCGCTTCTAATTGGCGAAGTGCTTCCCGAACAGGGATGGAACTTGTCTCTAACTCCTTTGCAATTTGATCAATAACAATTCTCTGGCCAGGTACATACTCGCGTTCAATTATTCTACCTTTGATAATACGATATACTTTTTGTTGTTTATTTTCTTTTATCATAATACTTTATATAGTATAGGAAATGATATATAATGTCAATATTCTGAAAACAAATAATCTAAAGTTGACATTTGTTTACATGAAAATTTGTCTTTAGTTTCTATAGCGATGGTAATTTAGCAAGTTTCTCCATATAATAGAATTACCTTTAATAAACGGGGGATGGAAAAATGGAATTTTATTGGGCTGGCTTATTATTCTGGTCACTCCTTTTTTCCGGGTTACTATTTTTCATTGTCGGTCTTCTCAAGAAATCACCTCTTATTCTATCTATTAGTGGTGCGTTATTCATCTTGCCAATGCTTTACTTTTTAGGAGCAGAGCATGAATACAGATTACTTATTTTTATACCACTAATTCCATTTGGTCTAGCTTTATTTCATAGAAAAACAGTATAATATACAATTATACCTGCACGCATGTTCTAACATGGAGTGCAGTTTTCTTTTTTAACAAAACCTCAAATTAATGTATTCTTCATGTAATCTTCCCATTTGAACTACTCCCACATCCAAGACTGTATGATAGCAATTGAAATTTCCCAGGAAATTTTTTGAAGAATTTTGTCGATGATGGTGAAATTTCTATTTAAGCATTTCACTATTATATAATATTTTTTTTAAAATAAGGCGGTATTTTCATACTTTCCCCTTGACACCTATTGTGCATAATGTATATATTGTATATATATACTATATACAATAATAGGAGGTGCCAATTTGAACATTGTAATTTCCAACACCAACAAAGATCCGCTTTTTCATCAAATAAAAGAACAAATTAAACAACATATCTTTTCCGGTGAATTAAAAGAAGGGGATCCACTTCCTTCTATGAGGCTTCTTGCCAAAGACTTAAAGGTTAGTGTAATTACTACCAAACGAGCATATGAGGAGTTAGAAAAAGAGGGTTACCTTGTTTCCGCAGTTGGAAAAGGAACCTTCGTTGCTGGACAGCAGCCACATGTTTTAAAAGAGTGGCAAATTCGGGAATTAGAAAATGATCTAGAAAAGTTAGTGAAGGCCGGAAGACATATTGGCCTTTCGAAAGAAGATTTAATCGAAATGATTGTGATTTATTATGAGGAGGAAAGTTGATGAATACCGTTGAATTTCAACATGTCACTAAAAATCGTAAAGATTTTTCTATCGATAATTTATCTTTCACAATCCCAAAAGGGTATATCACGGGATTTATCGGACCCAATGGTAGTGGAAAAACAACTACAATCCAAATGATGATGGACATTATTCAGATTGATAAAGGAGATATTTCTGTTTTCGGTGAATCTCACAAAGATCACCAAATAAAACAAAAGATTGGTTTTGTTTATGATGAACTTTATATGTATGAAGATTTCACCATAAATAATATGAAGTCTTTCATTGCTCCAATCTACGAAAATTGGAATGAGGAACTTTATCAAAAATATGTGAATATATTTGAACTCCCAGTAAGGAAGAAGATTAAAAAGTTTTCCAAGGGGATGAAAATGAAAACCTCCCTTCTGTTTGCATTAAGCCATGAACCAGAATTTATTGTAATGGATGAACCAACGTCTGGACTGGATCCAATTTTTCGTCGTGAACTATTAGATTTATTGCAGGATTTAATGGTTAATGAAAATCAAACTATATTTCTTTCGACACATATTACTAATGATTTAGATCGAATTGCAGATTATATTGTTTTTATTTACAAGGGAAAAATTCTCTTTCACAAAAGCATGGATGAGATAAGAGACATTTTTCATGTAGTAAAAGGAGCAAAAAACATGATTGATGAGGACACAAAGGGATTATTTACTGGACTTCAAATCACAGATATTGGATTCCAAGGATTATATGAAGGTAATCCTACTATATTTGAAACATATGAAGATGAAGTAGTGGTTGAAAAAGCTACTTTGGAGGATATTATGTTTCTCATGACTCGGAAGGAGGAATAGGATGTGGCAGTTATTTATTAGAGATTGGAAATCTACAAAACTATACATTCTTGTATTATTTGCTGTTATTCCAATTTCGTATGCTATTCATTTTCCTAGCTCTGGTATCTTTATATGGGCTTTACTAAGTCTCTTATTCATCGTTTTTCTTATAGAGAAACAGAATAATGTAGATCTGTTTCTAGTAAGTCTTCCATTAAGAAGAAAAGAGATGGTGCTTGCTAGATATATATTTTTAATATCACTTTCTATTATATCTATTGGATTTCTTTGGTTAGTGGATCTTTTTTTTCATAATGTGTTACCATCCTTTGGATTCTCAAGGTTAGACTTAATTGACATTATTCAGCAGTTTTGGGTAACAACATTATTATTCTCTATTTATGTCCCTGTCTTTTATTATTTTAAACAGTTTATCCATGCAGCGATATTTTTCATTATATCATTCACTTGCTTGATCTATTTAAATGTATTAATGGTTGGAAACCCGCTCATTACATTTGATGATCCAATAAGAGCATTTATTATTGAGCTCTATTCCATCCAACCATATCTAATGCCTATCTTACTATCGATAATATCTTTATGTATTTCTTATCCAATATCTGTACAACTACTTATTCGAAAAGACATTATATAGGAGGTGCAAAAAATGAAAGGTCTAATAATTCGTGACTTTATCAATTATAAAAGTGTTTATGTCGCTATAGCTATTTTAATACCGATTGGCTATGTCCTTACACTTCCACCTTTCCAAATTAGTTTAGGAATGTTACTGCCTGTTTTATTAATAGGAGTATTTTATAGTGACCATCAGTCTCGTATCAATCAATATTTGGTTAGCTTGCCAATTAGTCGGAGTAGTATCGTCATTTCGAGATATATATCCATGCTAATTGTCTGGATTGGAACTATAATATACCAACTTATTATTGGAAATCTAATGGCTTGGTTTGTCCCATACAATGTTTTCACTTTTGGTTGGAAGGAAATCGTAACGTTGCTCTGTTTGGGATTAATCATGCTAGCATTTTTTATACCGATTTTCTTTCTATTTAGATCCTTTTTATTACCAATCATTATCATTGTTGTCTGCTATTTTACTGTTTTTTTCTACTCATTGGATGCCCTAGTTAACCTTTCTGGAATGGAAACAGAAATTATTTTTAATTTTCTGGATCAATGGGTAGTACCACTTATTGAATCTGTCCTAACTTTTTATCCATTTCTCATTTTAACTATTCTTGGATTTTGTTTATTTTTTATATCCATGAAGGTTTCTGAAAAGTTACTCTCAGGTAAGAACATGATATAATCTGCATTTCATATTTTGTGAGTCACATTTTTCGTGTCTCACATTTTTTTTGATAAAAGAAGAAACGAGCCCTTTAATAATAGACTCGCTTCATGTAACTCTACCTCTCACAACCGTAGATAATCCCATTCTGTCTTCTTGCTTCTTCCGTTATAGAAAGTGTTAGCAAACTAAGTTCCTTTAATTCTAGATATTCTTCCTCATTTTTATTGGATATTATCCGCATAAAATTATTTATCTCAAACTTCATATCATCTTCCATATTATAAGTTACAACAGGTAACTCTTGGCCTGTAGCATTATCAATCAATTTCATATCCACGATTACCCCTGCATCTTCAAACACTACAGTACCTTTTTCTCCTTGAATTTCACATGGAATATACGAAGTTGATATTTTCGAACACATGATAGTCGAAATAAAACCATCATACCCTAATGTTAGTGTTCCACTTCCGTCAATACCCGACTCCAATACATTCGCAGAATAAGAAATTTTTGTAGGATTTCCAAACAACCCAACAGAGAGGTACAAGGGATATATCCCCAAATCAGTTAATGCTCCACCTGAGTACTCTGCTGAAAATACGTTTGGTCTACTTCCGGAAAGGTATTCATTATATTTTGAAGAATAACGGCTTCTATGTAAATTAGCAGCCCTAACAGGTCCGATTTTTTCAATTGCATTCTTTAACGCTTTAAAATTTGGCGAATGAAAATTACGGATAGCTTCGAATAAATAAACCCCGTTTTCTTTTGCCACTCGGAATGCCTCTTTAAGCTCCTTCGTGTTTGAAAAAATAGGCTTTTCACAGATGACATGCTTCTTATGTCTTAAAAATAACAGAGCATGTTCATAATGTAAGGAATTAGGTGAAGCAATATAAACGCAATCAATCTTTTCACTCTTAGCCATCTCTTCAAGATCCGTATAAATTAATGCTGCTTGATGTTTTTCAGCAAATTCTTTCGCCTTTATTTCTGACCTAGAATAAACTGCTTTGAGTATAAAATCATCCGATTTACGAGATGCATCAATAAAAGATGATGTTATCCAACTTGTTCCAACTGTTCCGAAATTCATTTCTTCATCCCCAATTTATAATATTTTCATCCTAATAGCCGTTAGAAAAACTACTGGTTTTCCACATTATCGTAGAAAACCAGTGCATTTTTTTTAGTTATTCTTTTAAATCTTATTTATCATTGCTTTCATTTCTGCTGCTACTTCTGCTGGATTTTCATCCTTCGTAATTGCACTTCCAACAATTAAGGTATCCGGCCCTTTTTCCACTACATCTGAGATGGTATTTAGGTCTATTCCACCGGCAACCGTTACTTCAACGTCACTACCCTCAACGAGAGAGAAATACTTTACATCAAACTTCCCTTCTCGTTGTTTATCTTTTCCAATATGAATACTTACCAAGTCTACACCCAGATCTTCTAGTTCCTTTACCCTTTCCTTATTGGATACTTCTAATAGGTCTACCATGATACGTCCACCGTATTCTTTAGCTACTTTAATGGAATCTAAAATAGTTAAATCGGATGCCAAAGCCATAACCGTTGTAATATCTGCTCCTGCTTTAAAGGCCTGTATTGCTTCATGGCCTCCAGCATCCATTGTTTTCATATCTGTAACAATTACTTTATCAGGATATTTCTCTTTGATTTCACGTACGATAGCCATTCCATATTCTTTGATAACACTAGTTCCTACTTCAATCCAATCAATAGATTCTCTTGTTTCATCTATAATATGAAGGCATTCTTCTCTTGTTAATCGATCTAATGCTAATTGTAAATTCATGAACCAACACCTCAATTATCTTTCTATATTTTCTTTTTCACCTAAACGGATTTTCACATCATCCATATATGGCAGTCCTTCATTATCACCTTTTACACCGACAACCATGGAGCCTACTGTATTACCAAATTCTAGTGATTTTCTTAAAGTCCAACCGTTTACTAACCCATAAATAAATCCTGCATTAAAACCGTCTCCAGCACCCACCGTGTCAACTACCTTTTTTGCTTTGAAGGCGTCAACTGTTACAACTTCACCATTATGGTAGCCAATCGAGCCTTTGTCCCCTTGTTTGATGGCTACATAAGGAATACCGATTTCCTTTGCTTTATTAATAATTGCTTCTGGGTCTTTTACACCCCAGATTATCTCCATCTCCTCATCACCTGCAAGCAAAATATCAATCTGTGGCAGGATTTCTGATAAATAGTTTCTTGCCTCTTCCTTGTCCCACAGTTTCAAGCGAATATTAGGATCCAGTGAAATTTTTACACCATGCTTTTTTGCTAAGCTGATTGCTTTTTCAAAAACTGATCTATTTACAGGATTAATCGCAGGATATATTCCTGTCAAATGAAGTATCTTGGCATTTTTAAGATAAGACTCATCCAGGCCATCGGGCGTAATTGTTAACGTCGGTGATTTGTCTCGATAGTAAAACGTTCTAACAGAGCCATCTTCCATAATTTCTTTAAAGTTTAATGAGGTAGGATAGCTATCAATAAAATCAACCTGGGAAACATCGACTCCTTCACCTCTTGCAAAATTTCGAATATGTTTACCGAACTCATCATTGCCTAGTCGACTAATCCAGCCTGCTTTTAGACCAAGTCTTGTACAGCCAATCGCAAAGTTTAACTCCGCTCCTCCGACTTTTTTTTCAAAATTATTTACAAATCTCATAGGCCCTGTTGCTGATGGATCAAAAACAATCATCGCCTCACCAATAGTAATAATATCATTCATTTTTCTTCCCCCAATCAACTTCTTAGGTGTTATAGTTGCTTTTTAGATATGATTTCTATACCATTTTCATCACCAACAATGACAGTATCAACCATATTGACAAACAATCCCGTTTCTACAACACCTACAAGGGCTTTGATACTATCATGTAGCTGTTCGGGATTGTTGATTGATGTAAATTGACAATCTAATATATAGTTCCCGTTATTTGATACGAAGATATTCCCGTCTTTCATCCTTAGTTTTGGGATCGCACCTATGTTGGCAATTCGTTTGGCTGTAACCTGATAGCCAAATGGGACAACCTCAACTGGTAATGGGAATGCACCAAGTGTTTCTACCATTTTAGTGTTATCTGCAATGACAATAAGTTTTTCTGCTATAGCATCTACTATTTTTTCCCTAACAAGGGAACCCCCACCGCCTTTGGTAAGATGGAATTCAGGGTCAATCTCATCCGCACCGTCAATAGCAAGGTCAATTCTCTCTACTTGTGAAAAGTCTACTAATGGAATTCCGAATTCCTTTGCCCAACCCTCAGTTCGTTTTGATGACGGTACACCTTTAATATCCAATCCTTGTTGCACAAGTTCTGCTAATTTTTTCATCATCCAATAGACCGTTGATCCTGACCCTAAGCCAAGTATCATACCATTCTCAATAAATTCCACAGCCTTTTCACCGGCTGCTTTTTTATAAAGTTCTAATTGTTCCATGTTAAATCTCCTTTCATATCTATCTAAATAAACGACTCCAGCATTTCTACTGGAGTCATCTATATCACATTTCCTATCTAAAATAGACTTGGATTAATTAATTTAGGAATATAAAATGCGATGTCTGGGAAGAAAGCGATAAATAATAGGACAACCAGGATAATAGCAAGATATGGAATTACTGCTTTAAACGACCGTTCAATCGACATTTCACCTATTTTGGATGCTAGTAGTAAACATAATCCGTATGGTGGTGTCACTAGACCAATTGCTAGAGTTATAACTACGATTAATCCTAAGTGAACTGGATCGATACCAAATGCTGTTGCAGTCGGTAAGATTACCGGAACGAATAGAATCATGGCAGGTATTGCATCCATAAATGTACCAACAAATAGGAAGAACGCGATTATGATAATTAGAAATACTGCTGTTGAACCAATATTGTTAGCAAAGAAGTTCTGAGCAATAGTACTTAATTGGTAATAACTCATTAATTCCCCAAGTGCACTAGCAGCTGCCAATGCGAATAGGGATAAAGAACTAAGTGCCAACGTATCAAATAGAATTTTCGGTAAGTCTTTTAGTTTTAAAGTTCTATAGTAAAACATGCTAATTAGTAACGTGTAAAGTGAAGCAATCGCTGCAGCTTCTGTTGCTGTGAAGAATCCAGTGGTTATCCCACCAATAATAATGATAATCGTAAATAATGCCGGAGCAGATTCAAGAATTAATTTAATAAGTTTTTTGAACTCCGTACGTTTTGATTTTGGATAGTTTCGTTTTAAAGCGACTATATAGATAAATAGCATCATGCCAAGTCCGATTAGAATACCAGGAACAATTCCTCCTAAGAATAGTGCACCTACTGAAGCATTAGCTATACCAGCAAAAATAATCATCGGGATACTCGGTGGGATGACAACACCAATTGTTGATGATGCTGCAGTAACAGCTACAGCCGTTTCTGTATCATAACCATTTTTCTTCATACTCGGAATCAAAATCTTACCAACACCAGCAGTATCAGCTTGCGATGCACCAGATACACCAGCAAAAAGCATGGAAACTAGAATGTTTGCGTGTGCTAAACCACCACGAATTGGGCCAACAAGCGCAAGGGCAAGTTCAATTAGTTTGGTAGAAATTTTCCCTGAATTCATGAGATTTGCTGCCAATATAAATAGTGGCACTGCTAATAGTACGAAAGAGTCTAGACCATTAAGCATCTTCATTGGAACCGTTACTTCTGGTACATACGGAATATTCATGATCCCTAGCAACGCTACAATTCCGATAACAAAGGCAATCGGTATCCCAATGAGCATTAATATGACAAATAATGCTAATAGAATGAATCCCATTATGCTTGTCCCCCTTTCCATGCTTTTAGATGGTTAATAATATGGTTGACTGAATAAATAATCATCGTTCCTCCCATAATGGGAATGGCAATCCAAACATAGCCCATTTTTAACTCCGGAATGGATGTCCAATTATAGTCCCAGAATTGTTGACATACTTGAATACCATAAATAAAAATTGCAATATTGAATAGAATGAGGACCAAATCATTAAAGATGTTTAACATAAATTTCTTTTTACCTGTTAGTTTTTTCAGAAGGATATCAAAATTGAAGTGTTCTTTTCGATTTACCATAATTGCTGCACCCATAAACATTGCCCAAATAAATGAATTGGATGCCATTTCCACTGTCCAAATAGCTGAAATCCCTAAATGCCTAGTGACAATTTGGTACAGAATGACTAGAAAGAAAACGGATAAAAACGCTACCCCTATTGTAATTTGTATTTTCTCAAGTATTTTAACAAAGCGGTTCATAGTAATCCTCCTATATAAAAGCTAAAGAGAGGGGCGATAAATGCCCCAACTCGTTAGCTAAATAATCATAGCTGATTATTTTGTTTCACGAATCTGTTTTAATAGATCTTCTGCACCCATGTCTTTAGCTGCTTGATCTTGTAATGGTTTTGCTAACTCAATAAATGGCGCTCTGTCGATTTCACTAACTTCTGCACCTTCGTCAATTGCTTTTTGTTTATATTCTTCTTCTTGCTTATAAACTGCTTCTCTTTCTGCTTCAACAGATGCTTCTGCTGCTTCAAGAATTACTTGTTGTTGTTCCTCTGTGAAAGAATCAAACTTCTTACCATTTACTAATAAAAATCTTGTTGTATAGTCATGACCTGTTTCAGAAATATATTTACCATTCTTTGTTGTATGGTGATTTTGCTGTACAAAGTATGGGTAAGCGTTTTCAGCTGAAGCAACAACGTCTTGTTGTAGTGCTTGATATAATTCACCCCATGCTACGTCAGTTGGAACAGCACCAGCTTGTTTCCAATAATCAGCAACAACACCAGATGTTTGTGTTCTAATGGTCAAACCTTTTAAGTCATCCATTGACTCAAGTGTCTTGTTACCATAAAAATGACGAACACCTGCAGACCAATATCCAAGTAACTTAAAGTCATTGTTAGATCCCTCATTGATCATTTCTGCCATTTTTTGACCAACTTCACCATCTACAACTGTTTCCCAATGGTCATAGCTCTCAAATAAATAAGGTAGAGCAAATAGGTCAACTTCTTTAATTCCCGTTGAAGACATGAAACCAGGTGAAACAAGTACGACATCAGCTGCACCAAGTTTTAGCTTTTCAACAAGTTCAGATTCTTCCGTACCAATTGTACCCGCATGAACTTCAACTTCGATGCTACCGTTTGACTCCGCTTCTGCAACTTCTTTAAATTTTAATAAACCAGCTTGGTATGGATTTTCTTGATCGGTTTGGTTATGCGCTGCGATAATTTTGATTTTACCATCTTCACTACCTGCATTTTTGCTGTCATCACTTCCACAAGCAGCTAATGCTGTAAATGTTATAAATACTAAAATTAATGATAAAAATTTTATTCTCTTGGTCATTTGACTTTCCCCCAATAATATTTGATAAACTACTATAATTCCTTGTGTTTGTTTACAAATTTTCTTGCTGTATTTGTCAATAGTTGATAATCTTCATCAGTCTTTAGTTTGCTTACGTTAACCAAATTGCTACCTATACCGACTGCGACACCTCCTTTAGTGAAATAATCATTCATATTCTCCAATGTAATACCCCCAGTTACCATCAACGGAATATGAGGTAATGGACCATGGACACTTTTAATATAATCTGGTCCAAATACATTTGCTGGAAAAACCTTCACCATTTGGGCACCGTTTTCATAAGCAGTTAATATTTCTGTCGGAGTTAGAGCACCGGCAATATTTAATACTCCATAACGACTTGTTAAGCGAATTGTATCCACATTTACTGTTGGTGAAACAATGAACTTTGCTCCTGCAATGATGGTTGCCCGTGCTGTTTCCGGATCTAAAACTGTACCTACACCAATTAAGACATCTTCTTCAAACTCAGCCACTGCCATTTCAATTAAGTTGGTTACTCTCGGTGTTTCGGCAGTGATTTCAACAGCCTTAACTCCACCTAAAGATAACGCCCTAATAATCGGGATGATATTCTTTTCATCTGCTTTTCGAATTACTGCAACAATTGGGTTTTTCTTTAATCGTTCGAATGCATTCATCAACAATCCTTCTTTCTTTTCTATTCCAAATTGGCATGTCTACTTTTTAATTGCTCATGATCCTTACCCTCATTATTTACCAGGTTATAAACGATTAGGGCATCTAATAATAAATGTGCCGACTGATCAAATTGACTACCAAGTGGTTGTATAGTTTTTGGTTCCTCTGGCTTACGTTTCTTAGTAGCTGCTGGAATGGTGATCACACAATCACTCATTTCTGCTATTGTAGATTTTCGATTTGTAGTTACTAAAGCAAGCTTTGCTCCTACTTCTTTTGCCTTCTTCGCAAAGTTTACAAGTGATGCTGTGTTTCCTGACCCAGATATAAGTAAGAGAATATCTCCATTCTGAATGCTTGGAGTTGTTGTTTCACCAACAATAAACACATTGAAACCATTGTGCATTAACCGCATACCGAATACTTTTCCAATGAGGCCCGAACGGCCTGTACCCGCAATAAAAATTCGATTTGAAGATGTCATTACATCATGTAATTGAACAACCTCCTCTTCATTTACTCGATTTAATACCTCAGTGATCTCACTTGAAACCGTTTTAATTATTGTTTTCATTAAACAAACTCCTCTGTGTCTTTGTACATGTCTATTCTTAGGACTAGCTGGATGAACGAACAATTAGCTTTGGTTCAAAACGAAATATTTCTTCACTCGGAATGGTTTTGTTTTTTATTTTCTCAAATAGTAGATTTGCTGCCTTTGTTCCCATTTCAAAAGCAGGTTGTGCTATCGAAGTGATAGTTGGATAATAAATATTTGCAAAGGGAACATCATCAATTGCAATTAAAGCCAAATCCTCAGGAATCCTAAGCTCTTTTTGCTTTGTGTACTTCAGTACTTCATAGAGAGTCAAGTCATTCCCAGCTATGATTGCATTTGGCGGTTCAGGTAAGTCTAACATTTCCTCAAGTCCCTTTTGCATTCCTTGAACTTCTACGCTTTTCATGTAGTCGGGATAAAAAGAAAGCCCATTATCTTGTAATGCTTTTTTATATCCTTCTATCCGCTCCATTCTAGGAGTAATACTTTCGGCGTTCTCCGGCATAATAATCCCAATCCGGTCATATCCCTTAGTTACTAATTCATTTACCGCAAGTGTAGCCGCTTTCATATTATCCAATAATATGGCACTAGTCGTAATCCCTGGAACATGACGGTCAACAAAGACTATTGGAAAATTCTCTTTAATCATTTGTTGATAGGACTGAACATTGCTTCCAGTAGGAAAAATAATAATTCCATCAACTTGTTTTGCACGAAGCATATCAATGTATTTTTTTTCTTTTTGAGGATCATCATCTGCATTACAGAGAATGACATGGAAATCTTGCTGATTGCAAAAATCCTCAATGGCACGAATGATTTGGGTTGAAAACACATGAAGAATATTCGCCGTAATCACACCAATTGTTGTTGTTGACTTTTGCTTTAGACTTCTTGCTATAAAATTTGGATGATAGCCTAATTCATCTATCGCCTGTTCAATCTTCTTTTTCGTCTTATCAGCCATATAATCATAACGTTTATTTAAGTACTGGGAGACGGTACTCTTGGAAACCCCAGCTTGCCTTGCCACATCTGTAATTGTCACCGTTTTCATAAAATCAATTACTCCTATGTGGTTTATCACTAAACCGATTTACTAAACCGGTTTACTAAACCGATTTAGTGTAAGTATAAATCAAATGTAACCGCTTTACAATAGTTTTTTATTTTTATTTTATTTTTTTGCTTTTCTAAATGGCCATCTTTATAATTAGCTTTAATAGATTTGACAAACTTCCCTTCCCATGCGATAATAATCTAGTTACCTAAAGTAACATTCGAATCTGGCAGTCTACAATGTTTTTGTTGATGCTTATTCACACTGGCGCGACTAAGGGGTCGCAAGGACGTAAGAGAAGGTTGGGCTTACGTTGCTTAAGTTAGAAGACATCGGATTAATTTCAGTTACTTCCTATCACCACTGGGATCGGGACGATATTAATCTAGGTGGAAGGTTTACCGCGGTTAAGTGAAATTCTAGAAAGAACTCGGAAGCGTTACCGAGATAACAACTTTTGATAAACAAATTAAATTGAATTTCCCACCCGATGCATTTCGGGATATATATAAAAACGATGTGTTACTTTAGAAATATAAGGGGTACCCTAAATACTAGGGTATCCCTTTTCCAATACATAAGAAATGAGGGTTAAGGATGAACGAATTAGGTACAATTCAATCCATGTCAGTTGACCGAAAAATTGATACTGGATATGTGTTAAAAAAGGATACGACAGAAGCATTACTTCATCATAATGAAGCAGATGGTGAATTAGAGGTTGACCAAAAAGTTGACGTGTTTTTATACCAGGATAAAAAAGGGAATCTAACTGCATCAATGAAGCTCCCTAATATTGTAATGGATCAATATGGGTGGGGAACAGTTGTGAATGTCCTTCCACATTTAGGTGCTTTTGTAGATATTGGAACAACAAAAGAATTCTTAGTATCTAAAGATGATTTACCACTATTCGAAGATGTTTGGCCTAAAGAAGAGGATATGCTTTATGTAACATTAGGTAAGGACCGTAAAGGTAGACTACTTGCTATTCCAGCTACAGAAGGGGTAATTGCACGAGAAATTGAACTCGCTCCGGATTCACTTTTAAATCAAACCGTTTCCGGTCGTGTTTATCATACTAGCAGGGAAGGTACTGCAATCATTACCGATGATAATTACCGCGGATTTATTCACCATTCGGAAAGAAAAAGTGAACCTCGTTTAGGTGAACTTGTACAAGGTCGAATAATTGAAGTTAAATATGATGGGACATTAAATATCTCCCTTCGTCCATTGAAGCAACACGGAATGGTTGAAGATTCAGATATGATATTAGAACATTTAGAGGAACATGATGGAATGATCCCATTTAGTGACAAAAGTGACCCAGAGGATATTCGTGGAACATTTAATATTAGTAAAGCTGCCTTTAAACGTGCATTAGGCAAACTAATGAAAGAAGGAAAGATTGAGCAGCGTGATGGGAATACCTATTTAAAATAATCTATAAGAAAAATTTCAATTTGAAGAAAAACATCGCACAGTAGAAGAACTGTGCGATGTTTTTTTAGTTATGTGTAAATATAATTACTAATCAATTCATTTTTTTATGCTTTCCCATCATGGACTTGATATGCATGACTAATACTAGTCACCAAGAAACTGATACCAGCAGCGAATAGGCATGCAATTCCCCATCCACCTAGGCCAGCTTCCCAAATCATGATTTTTTGTGGAGTAGCTGAGCAAACAACGATGATACCGCCAAAGAATAGAATAGCACTTGGGTAATATGGTAAATAGCCATTGCCACCCGTTGTTTTCAAGAAAATAAAGCCTAAGATAATAGCTACTACTGCTAAGACGGCAGCTATTGTTATAACCGCTTGAACTAACATGCTTACACCTCACTTTTATGATGTATTTATAGTAAATATCAAAATTTTTTTGATATACTAATATAATTTCCGAATTATTCGAATACAAATTAACAAACACTTTTTTTGAAAGTGCTTTCATACTTTAGTAAAGAAAGGATGTGACCTTAATTTCATGACATAATTATTTTTATCATACCAAAAGAAAGGAGATTAATCTATGAAAAAGAGTTTTTTGTGGCAAATACTCGCCGCTTTTGCATTAGCTATTATTGTCGGATTAATATTTGGGGAACGTGCAACGTTTGTTCAGCCACTAGGAGACTTATTTTTACGCTTAATTAAGTTTATTATCGTTCCGTTAATATTAGCAACAATCATTGTTGGAGTTACCAGTGCTGGTGATTTGAAAAAGCTTGGTAGACTTGGTGGGAAAACAATCATTTTTTACTTAACTACCAGTTTCCTTGCTATAGCCATTGGTTTAACCATTGCATCGGTCCTTTCTCCAGGCACTGGTGTCGATGTACAGTTAAATGAAGAAAATATTCCGTCAGGTGAAACACAAAGTGTTATTGATACTCTACTTAACATAGTACCTACTAATCCTATCGAATCCCTAGCAACTGCAAATGTTCTACAAATTATCTTTTTTGCCATTTTCCTTGGACTTGGAATTACAATGGTTGGAGAAAAAGCGGCACCCGTCCAACGTTTCTTTGATGGACTAGCTGAGATTATGTATAAAATCACCTCTGTAGTAATGACACTTGTCCCTCTCGGTATCTTCGGTTTACTAGCACCGATTGTTGGGCAGTATGGATTGGATGTATTAACGCCATTAATGAAATTAATTCTTGCCGTACTAATTGCTTGTCTAATTCAAGTATTGGTAGTTTACTCAATCGCACTGAAATCCCTCGGAAAAATGAGCCCAATGCATTTCTTTAAAGGAATCTTTCCAGCAGCATCAGTTGCATTTACAACATGTAGTAGTTCTGGAACATTGCCTGTAACCATGAAGAACACCCAAGAAAATTTAGGTGTCTCCAAAGAAACTTCGAGTTTTGTTCTTCCGTTAGGCGCAACCATAAACATGGACGGAACAGCAATCTACCAGGGGATAGCTGTTATGTTTACCGCACAATACTTTGGCCAATCCCTTACCTTCAGCCAACTAATAATCGTTGCTTTAGTAGCGACTCTTGCGTCAATCGGTGCTGCAGGAGTACCAGGCGCTGGAATGGTGATGCTTACCATGACTTTAGCAGCTGTTAATTTACCACTTGAAGCGATTGCATTAATCGCTGGTATCGACCGCATTCTTGATATGATGCGTACGTCTGTTAATATTATGGGGGATGCTACAGCAAGTGTTGTGATTGAGCAATCTGAGAAGAAAAATAACGCTAAGGTAGCATAAAACACGGTGTGGAGAACCGACCTGGGAGGGTCGGTTCTTTCTATTTTGCTTAATAAGTACACCGTGGTATTGGAGCTTTGGACCCTGGTTGAAAACTTTTTGACCGAGGATTTGCTGCTTGGGACCATGATTGAGAACCTTGTGCCCGAGGGTCGGAAACATGTGTCCATTAGCGATACCAAACTCCCTTAACAACCAAAGACTCTTTACCAAACTATCTTTTCAATTCTTAATAACAAAAATATCTTATTTTTCCCAAAAATAGTGTACACTAGAAAAGTAAGAATTTTTTATTTAGGGGGAACAGTCATGCAGACATTTGAAAATTATACATACGAGCGTCCGGATCTTCAACAGAATCAAGAAAAGTTTGCGGTATTGCTAGATGCTTTTAAAAATGCTACATCAGCGGATGAGCAAAACGAGGCAATAGAACAGATTAATGCGTTTCGCGCCCACTTTTCAACATTATTTAACCTAGTGTATATCCGTGCTTCCATTGACACTAATGATGAATATTACCAAAAGGAACGCGATTACATGGACGAGATTACTCCTGAAATCCAAAAGCTAGATACTGATTTTTATAAGGAATTAATCAAGACTCCATTTCGTTCTGATTTAGAGAAAAAGTGGGGAACACAACTTTTTGAGATTGCAGATTACTCCATAAAAGCATTTGCACCAGAGGTAATCGAATTACTACAACAGGAGAACAAGCTTACTTCTGAATACTCCAAATTGGTTGCATCTGCTCAAGTTGAGTTTAACGGAGAAACATATACATTAGCACAACTTGGACCTTTCATGCAGGATAGAGACCGTGATGCACGTAAAAAAGCTGCTTCTGCTGCTTCTGGATTCTTTGAAGCGAACGCAGAAAAATTCGATGCTATATACGACCAATTAGTGAAATTACGTCATGATATTGCAACAACACTTGGATACAAGAACTTTGTTGAACTTGGCTACATCCGTATGATGCGAATTGGTTATAATGCGGATATGGTAGCTAATTATCGAAAACAGGTTCAGGAATCTATTGTTCCATTAGTAACGAAACTATTTAAGAAACAAGCTGAGCGCATTGGGATTGATTCTTTGAAATTTTATGATGAAAGTATTGAATATAAAACAGGTAATGCAACACCGAAGGGTTCACCGGAATGGATTATTGAAAATGGCAAGAAAATGTATGAAGAACTTTCACCAGAAACAAATGAATTTTTCCACTATATGCTTGATCGGAACTTAATGGATCTAGAAGCGAAAAAAGGTAAAGAATCAGGTGGATATTGTACCTTTATAGAAGATTATCAATCACCATTTATTTTCTCTAATTTCAATGGTACTTCTGGAGATATAGACGTTCTAACTCATGAGGCAGGTCATGCATTCCAAGTGTATCAAAGTCGTGGTATTGGAATTCCGGAATATATTTGGCCAACACATGAAGCTGCAGAAATCCATTCAATGAGCATGGAATTCTTAACATGGCCATGGATGGATCTATTCTTTGAAGAGGATACCGATAAATATAAGTATTCCCATTTAGCGAGTGGACTTCGTTTCCTACCGTATGGTGTAGCTGTTGACGAATTCCAGCATCTAGTTTACGAAAATCCTGAATGGTCTCCAGAAGATCGAAAAGTGGCATGGAAACAATTAGAGGAAAAATATTTACCACATCGTGATTACGGTGATATGCCTTATTGGGGAACTGGTGCAATCTGGCAACGTCAAGGTCATATTTATGAATCTCCATTCTACTACATCGATTATACCCTTGCACAAATTTGTGCATTCCAGTTCTGGAAGCGTTCCAGGGAAGATCGTGAGGCAGCATGGAATGATTACTTGAATCTATGTAAGCTTGGAGGGTCTAAACCCTTCCTAGGTTTAGTAAAAGCAGCTAATCTTCAGTCACCATTTGAAGATGGTACAGTAGAGTACACCGTTCAAGCAATTGAAGAATGGCTTGAATCTGTGGATGATAAAGCACTATAATTAGAACAAAAAAGGATTGGGGCTATCGACCTCAATCCCTTTTTTGTTATGCAACTAACTTATGGAGCCTCTTTATATTAAGCTTAGAAACCACAAACACAAATAACTTATAGATTAAATATCCCACTAAGGTACCTAATACATTAAAAATAAGATCATCAATGTCGGTAATTCTTCCTACCATACCTAATGAAGATTCAAGCAGTTGCAAGAATTCTATGGCAACAGAAACCGCGCCCCCAGCAAGTAAGGTATATCGAAGAGACTTTAACTTTTTCCATACTATTGGTGCTAGAAACCCAAAAGGCATCAATAAAAGGATATTGCCTAGTACATTTCTCGCAATTAAGCTAATCATGAATAGTGAATCCCCTTCATAAGCAACGCCAATCTGCTTAATATCCAGTAATACCGTCCTAAATGGGATGACATTCATATTTCTAAAAACACTTTCCACCGCATAAAAATCTCCCAATGGTAAGGGGAATAATGTAACAGATACTACCATGGACATATACAATACAAAAAGAAAATATATAATCTCTCTCATCCAATTGAACTGTTGTGATTTATTTCTAATACTAGTTATGACTTTTACAACTACATAAATTACGATAGAAATGACGACAAAAACATCTCCGTCAATATTATAATACACCTTTTCTCACCCTTACATTATTCTATTACCAAAAAGGTTCCTGTTCATTAGAGAGATACTTAGATGAAAGGACTACTGTTAATTTATAAATCTAATTTCAACCGAATCATATCCCTGCACGGAATTCCAAATTCAATAATTTCCTCTGAATAGTTACGAATAAAAAAGTCTGTATCAATACCAATAATTCTAAATCCGCATTTTTGATACAATGCTAATTGATTAATGCTAGAGTTACCTGTACCAATTTCAATAGCATTATACCCACCTATTCTTGCTTTTCGGATAGCATCGGAAACTAACTTTTTACCAATCCCTTTACCACGATGTTTATCTGAAACGGCAACATTCACAATTTCCATCGTTCCTGGTCTTGTTGGAAGTAGTACATATACACCGACGATTTCACTGTTCAATTCACCAACATAACAATCCCCGCGTTGAAGATAACCCATAATCATTTCTTCAGAAGGGTCTGCTAATAACAATAATTCAATTGGAGGTACTTCCTCTTTGCTAAGTTTTCTTATGTCCATACTTTTCTCCTGCCTTATTGGAAATAGATTGAGCACATCTAAATAGAGTGAATACGCTTAACTTTATATTTTAGCATAAATTCAAAAATCTATAAATATTATACTATCTCTTCCCCTATCTTAACATAAATATTTACCGATTTTACTACTGTTTTTGGCTAATATGTATAACAGATGTTGTTCGATTACTTTTACTTTCTGTGATAAACTATCTTCATCATGACATATTGAGGAGATGCATATGGCGTATAAAATTTTATTCTTAGACATTGATGGAACTATTTTAAAACCAGATCATACCTACCACCCTAAGACAAAAGAAGCAATTAAACAGATTCAAGATCAGGGTATGGAAGTTTTCTTAGCAACTGGTAGACCTACCCATGAGCTAAGTGAACTAGCTGAAGATCTAAAAATTAATTCCTATATAGGTTATAATGGTGCTTATGCAGTTTACCAAGGTAGAAATATTTTAGATGCACCAATAAAAAAAGATATTGTAGAAGATTATGTACGCATAGCAAAGAAACATGATCATGAAGTCATTCTTTATACTAGTGAAAGTAATTATGCAATAAATGTTGATTCAACAGCCATTAGAAATTTCACAGAACTTTTTCAAGTAACGAATAAAAGCCTTCTTCCAATAAATGAAGAAATGACCAGTTACGTACTAGGAGCTTCATTGATTAATGTCCGTCCGGAGGAAGCTTATCTATATGAGATAGATGAGGATATTCGACTTGCTGAGGTAAATGTAAATGGGTTACAGGATTGTTATGATCTTATTCGACTATCTGCCAATAAAGGCGAGGCGGTTAAAGTAGCACTAAAACACCTGGGTATATCATCAGAAGAGGCAATTGCTTTTGGAGATGGGATGAATGACAAAGAAATGTTAGAAACAGTCGGCGAGGGATTTGCTATGGGAAATGCTCATCCAAATTTATTGCCATTCGCAAAGTATTCAACCACTACTGTTAATGAAGCTGGAGTTTATCAAGGATTGAAAATGCTTGGGTTAGTTAAGTAATTAGACAGTCAAATATGAAATTACTATATCCTAAAAAATGCTACGTACTCCATAGGGATACGTAGCATTTTCATTACAATAACAATCCCCCATACACAAATGCACCTAAAATTACAAATGCTGGATGGATTTTGATCCGTTCAATTAATAAATAACTTGCAACCCCAATAATAACAGTGTGTAGAATACCTATCCCTACATACGACTCAGAGAAAAATCTCCAAGCCATTAATCCTAACAAGATTGCTATTACTGGTCGAACAAATAACGTTATTCTTTTTACTTTAGGGGAGTCTTTGTATTTATATAATAGCCCAAGTAAAGCGATCATAATAATTAACGATGGTGCTACAGTTGCGAATACTCCGATGACCGCTCCCGGAATACCACCAACTTCATAGCCAACATAACCCGCCATTTTAGTGGCAATTGGTCCTGGAAGGGAGTTAGCTACTGCCAACACCTCACTAAATTCCTGAACAGACATCCAACCATATCTTCCAACAACCTCATTTTCTACTAGCGGAATCGATGCGGGACCACCACCATATCCAAGTATCCCAGGAATGAAAAAGGCCAAAAATATTTCCCAATACGTCTGCATTAGGCATTCACTCCTTTTTCCCGTTTTTTATCCCGGATAACGAGCGCAGAAACGATTAAGACAGCTATTATAATCCCAGGATGAATATCTAAGAAAATAAGGAATATAAATACGACACCTGTCATGATACTCGTTTGGAGCCAACCCATGCCTTTTCTTGCTTTATCAAAAAACTGCCATGTCAAAGTTACCATCATCATCCCCACTACAGGGATCACGGCTGCTGTCATCCCTTTTACCCAATCAATATCTTTAAACGAGGCAAGGGTTGATAGCAAAATAATTAATAAAATAATGGTCGGTAGAGTAGTTGCTAATACGGCATTAAGCATACCGATTACACCGGATACTCGGTACCCAATATACCCCGCCAGTTTTGTGGCTATTGGACCTGGAAGGGTATTGCCAAGTGCTAGCATGTCACCAAACTCTTCGTCTTTCATCCATTTATACGTAGAAACCACTTCTTTGTGAATGAGCGGAATCGAAGCAGGGCCACCACCGTAGCCCAAGATTCCTACCCGAAAAAAAGCTATGAATAAATTCCATTGTGTTTTCATAAAAGACTATTCACCTTTCAGTTAAACGTATTACCAAGCCGCTACTGTTCCGTCGGTTCTTGATTCCGTCCCCCCAGCTAATACTCCTGTTTCGGGATTCCGCCAAATAATCTGTCCACGACCAAAGCTATTTGGCTCTAATGCTATTTTAATATGATGTCCTTTTTCAGCTAAACCTTGTGCTAAATGGTGTGGAAATCTATTTTCTACCTCCACTACCTTCTCCTTCATCCATTGCCAACGTGGTGCATCAAGCGCTGACTGTGGATTCATTCCAAAATCAATAGTATTCATGACAACTTGGACATGTCCCTGTGGTTGCATAAAGCCACCCATTACACCAAATGGACCAACTGGTTGATCACCCTTTGTCATAAATCCAGGGATAATTGTATGATAGGTACGCTTTCCACCAGCTAAAGCATTGGAGTGCTCCAGGTCCATTGAAAAGTTGTGCCCACGGTTTTGTAATGCAATTCCTGTATCGGGTACAACTAGGCCAGAGCCGAATCCCATGTAATTACTTTGAATATAGGAAATCATATTTCCTTCTTCATCAGCTGCAGCTAAATATACCGTTCCACTTAAGGAGGGGTCTCCTGCTTCAGGGAATAATGCTTCATCTCCTATGAGTTTTCTGCGTATTTCACCATAATCATCACTAAGTAGTTGTTCCGCTTTAACCCTCATATGCCCATCATCAGTAACATATTTTTCACCATCAGCAAATGCTAATTTTAATGCTTCAATTTGCTTATGATACGTATCTACAGAGTCACGTTCTGGAAAATCAAAACCTTTTAAAATGTTCAAAGCTTGTAATGCAACAATACCTTGACCATTTGGTGGGATTTCCCAAACATCATAGCCACGATAATTGACACAGATTGGTTTCACCCATTCAGCTTTAAATTCTGCTAAATCTTCTGCAGTTAAATAGCCACCAGTTTCATTTGAAAATTGAGCAATCTTTTCTGCTAATTCTCCACGATAAAAGGATTCTGCATTTGTTTTTCCAATTGATCGTAGGGTTTCTGCATGACCTTCTGATGACCATACTTCCCCGACCTTTGGTGCTCTTCCATTTGGTGCAAAAGTATCAAACCAATGCTTAAACACATCATCGGTTAATTTTGCCTTATAGGATTTATACGCATAGTTCCAGTATTTTCCTAACGTTGGCGAAACTGGATACCCCTCTTGAGCATATTGAATAGCAGGTTTTAATACTTCTTCAAGTGGAAGCTTTCCAAATTTAGTGGAAAGTTCGGCCCATGCTCCAGGAACACCTGGAACTGTAACTGGAATCCAACCGTGTGTTGGGATTTCATCATGTCCAGCCTCCTTGACAGCATCAATTGATATATGCTTCGGTGCTTTCCCACTGGCGTTTAATCCATGTAATTCACCTTTCGTCCAAACCAATGCAAATGCGTCCCCACCAATGCCATTAGAAGTTGGCTCTACAACTGTTAAACATGCAGCAGTTGCAATAGCCGCATCAATAGCATTTCCACCTTTTTTCAAAATCTCTAGTCCAGCTTGTGCTGCAAGCGGTTGGGATGTGGCTACCATACCTTTTTTTCCATATGTAGAATGTCTTGTATTAGAATGTGGATAAGCTTGATGATTAATCGTAAGCATAAAATCCCCTCCCTTATGAATCTTCGAAATTATATATCATATTACGAAAGATATAGTATTCTGTCAATCTGATAATCTTCAAAAATTAAGCTGTTAAGCTCAAATACTTAACTTTTAAAGCGATTTGCTTTCATTTACTTTCCTTTTGTTCATATTTAACCTATAATAATACCAATATATTGACAGGGAGCTGATTGAGTATGAAAATCGACGACATTGATAAACAGTTACTATCCCTTTTATCAGAAGATGGTCG
Organism: Paucisalibacillus algeriensis; assembly: GCF_000577245.1. GTDB lineage: Bacteria > Bacillota > Bacilli > Bacillales > Amphibacillaceae > Ornithinibacillus. The sequence continues at coordinate 237,705 of NZ_CBYO010000016.1, read as the reverse complement.
GTTATCCTATGTGGAATTAGCAGAAAAAGTTGGATTATCACGTGTTGCTGTAAAAGACCGCATTAAAAACCTGAAAGATAAAGGAATCATTGAAAAGTTTTCCGTTGTTATAAATTCAGAAAAAATAGGAATGAAGGTGTCAGCATTTTTTGAGGTTGATGTTGAGCCGAAACAATTACAAAAGGTTGCCGAGAATTTAGCTAACAATCCAAATGTGGCTAGTATTTATCAGATGACAGGGCCAAGTACACTCCATACACATGTGTTGGTAGAGGATTTTCAAAAACTTGAAACCTTTATTAATGATCAGCTTTATTCTGTTGAGGGGATAACACGAGTAGAAAGTTCCGTCATTTTGAAGCGATTTAAGAGTAGGACAGGCTATAAGTTGTAAGTGTCTTCTTTACACTGGTTTACACTCACAAAACCAAAAACAGTAACTAGCAAATTATTAACCTAAAAATCTACTTCAAAATCATTTATACCACGCTTAAAGCTACACTTTTCGTGCTATAATTATAGTATTTACTACATGGAAAGAGGTTCGAATATGTTCTGTCAATCGTGTGGAAGAGAGCGACGGCCCAACTCAAATTTTTGTCCTCATTGTGGAGCCAAACAGAAAATTAAGCAAAAATTGAATCCTTTTACGATTATTTTCTTATCGCTATTACTAGTCGGTTCCATTGCACTTAGTGTTTTTGTGGTAACAACCTTTTACTCAAAAGCACCAGAAAATCTTGCTTCAAAGATAATACCTAAAGAACCTGAACAAGAACCCGAAGTAGTGGAAACTACCGCGCCACCTACCGAAAAACAAGAATTACAAGATGAGCAAAAACGAGAATTAAGCGATATTATCGCTACTGCACAAGAAAGCGTCTATACTGTTTTTACACAGTACAGCCAAGGATCTGGTTTCCTATATAATAATAATGGTGCGGTTGTTACGAATGCTCACGTTGTAGAAGGAGAAACTGAGGTTTTTATCAAAACAATTGATGGTACAGAATATCCTGGCACGGTTATTGGTTATTCGAATGAAACCGATGTTGCGGTTATAATTGTTCCAGATTTAGTAGGTATAGAACCTTTTGAACTTGAATTCTCGGACACTTCTAAAATAGGAGAAGAAATCATTGCTCTTGGTAGTCCACTTGGTCTAGAAAACACTGCAACAATGGGATATATCACAGGGAAAAATCGAAGTTTTGTAATTGATCCGTACGTTTATGATAATTTGTATCAGATTTCTGCTCCAATCTCCCCTGGTAGCAGTGGTGGCCCATTAATAAATAAGGTATCAGAAAAAATTGTGGCCATTAACTCTGCCGAGAGTATTGAGGAAGCTTCAATCGGATTTAGCATTCCCTTATATACCGTACATTCCCTAATTGAATCATGGATTAATCATCCGATGAACGAAGAAGATATCCTCGCACAATTTTATGGGGATACGTATAACGAGGATTCATGGAGTGAAGGATACTTTGATGGTGGTGAGTATTCCGAAGATGAAGATTACTACAATTACTGGGAATATGATTATGAGGATTTCTGGGCGGAGTTTGGTGATGCTCTTTGGGAATACTTTGAGGATGAAAATTCTCACTATGACAACTGGTACGATGATGGTAATGAGTACCATGAAGAAAATTGGTCTGAAGGTGACAGTACGGACTCCTATACCGATGAAGGATATGTAGACCCTAGCACGGACCCCAATATGTATTACGATGAGGAAACAGGTGAATGGAGTTATTATGACGAAGTGGAGGACCAGTGGTATTACTACGATGAATACATACAGGCATGGACGTACTATGATGAATACGATGGTCTATGGTACTACTACGATGAAGAACTAGAAGAGTATTTCCCATTTTAATAAAGGCTGTTTTCGTACAGTTTGTTGCTATTCAGAGAAACTGCGCGATAACTAGGATTTTGGGTAGAGTAACATACCCGCTATCTCACTATAATTATGGGGGATGTACCGCACACTACCTATCTACTATTTGATAGATTAAACTATCCGGAAAAAACATCAATCTTTTTAGAAATCAGCCAAAATAAATATTTTAAACAAACAGGGTCTAGCATTCCTTTTATAAGGATGCTAGACCCTGTTTGTTAAAATTCCTTCATTACGGCCTCGTAAACCTCATCAAGTGTCTTTCTCATATTTGACTCTACTGCGGCTACATAAGCTCCTTCTACTAATGGAGCATCTACTATTTTTATCTGTATTGAATCTAGCATCTCTACAGCGACCTCAGCATTCATTTTCGCGCTTCCTAGGTCATAGAGTACGAGAACTCCTTTACCGGAATTCGCAGTTGTTATGGCAGACATTATCTTTTCAACGTTTGTTCCGATCTCATTTTCATCCGTTCCACCTGCGATTGCTATAGGAACATCATGAATAACTTGCCTAATAATGTCTAATAATCCCTCAACTACTTTTGAACTATGTGAGACTAGTACAATACCTACAAAATTCATATTATTCTTTCTCCTTTATCACTTCAGCTAGAGCCTCAAAAATATAGAATGAAGATGCTGAGCCAGGATCAATATGACCAATAGACTTTTCCTTAAAATAAGCTGCCCTTCCTTTTGTTGCCATGGTATCTTTTGATGTTTCTAAAGCATCCCTCGCAAGTTCAATTAAACCATCCGAACTGATTTCTCCTGTAGAAATATAGTCACCCATCGGACTCCAAACATCTATGAGTGTTTTTTCACCTATATCAGATTTTCCTCGTTGTTTCAGTCCTGCAAGAGCCGCTTCCATACCATTTGCAAGTGTACTTAAACTCAAGACTTCATAACCCTTGACCGCCATTGACATTTTCAAAAAAGCTGTTCCATACAAAGGTCCTGATGCTCCTCCAACCTTTGCTAACAATGCCATCGCTACATCTTTTATAACCTCTGATGGCTCGGCATAGTTTTTGGTCATGATTTTATTAATTGCTTCTTTGCAGCCTCTAGCCATGTTAATTCCATGGTCACCATCCCCTATAGGACGGTCAAGTGCAGATAAATAGTCCTTATGATGCTGAATTTTTTTATTTGCAAAGTCAAACCACTTTACGATATCTGGAACGCCTAATTCCATGGAATCTCCCCTTTTCTACATACGAAATGCTGGAGCAATCGATTCTGCGTCAAGTAATTCTTTTAGTTCATCATCTAGTTGAAGGATTGTGATAGAACAGCCAGCCATTTCGAGTGATGTCATGTATTCACCAACAAATGTTTTATATACGTTAATACCCTTTGCTGCTAATAATTCATGAACCTTTTTATTCATAATATATAATTCCATCTCGGGAGTTGCCCCTAACCCATTCACTAGAACTGCGACATCCCCTGAAAAGTCACGGTCTGACAATACTTTTTCCGTTAGAGTGGTTGCTATTTCATCAGCCGTTGCAATAGACCCACGATTAATACCTGGTTCACCATGAATTCCCATTCCGATTTCCATTTCATCCTCTGCAAGTTCAAAGCTTGGCTCACCTGCTGCAGGAACCGTACATGGTGTGAGTGCCATTCCCATTGAACGAACATTAGCAACAACTTTTTCAGCGACTGCTTTTACTTCATTCAAACTAGCACCTCTTTCCGCCTTTGCACCTGCAATTTTATGGACAAAAACCGTCCCTGCAATCCCACGGCGTCCAGTTGTAAAGGAACTGTCTTCTACTGCAACATCATCATTAACGATTACTGTCTCCACTTGAATTCCTTCTGCTTCTGCCAGCTCTGCAGCCATTTCAAAATTCATAATATCTCCGGTATAGTTTTTAATAACTAAAAATACACCAGCACCTCCATCCACCGCTTTAATTGCTTCAAAGACTTGGTCTGGAGTTGGGGAAGTAAAAACCTCTCCACAAACGGCAGCATCTAACATTCCCTTCCCAATATAGCCTGCATGTGCTGGCTCATGACCACTTCCACCACCACTAACTAGCGCAACCTTTCCGTTTATCGGCGCATCTTTTCGCGCTACTACAAACGTGTCGGGCACTTGTTTTAAGTGCTTAGAATTTGCTACGATCAAGCCATCGATCATGTCCTGTACTACTTGATTCGGATCATTAATAATTTTTTTCATCCAAAATCCCCCCGGTTTATTATAAAAGGACCCTAGCATTCATCATGTCATTAGGGTCCTTTCGTATGCTTTACCTTTTATTTAATTACAGTTTAAATGTTCTTGTTGCCTCAACAGCCTTTTGCCAGCCAGCATATAACGTATCTTTAACATTTGCTTCCATTGTATTTTCAAATGTTTTATCATTTTGCCATTGCATAGCAATTTCCTCTTTGTTCTCCCAATATCCTACAGCCAAACCTGCTAAGTATGCTGCACCAAGTGCGGTTGTTTCTTGAACAACAGGACGGTCAACTGGAACTCCCAGAATATCACTTTGGAACTGCATTAAGAAGTCATTCTTTACAGCTCCACCATCCACTCTCAATGTTTTTAAGTCAATTCCAGAATCGGCAATCATTGCATCTAACACATCTCTTGTTTGATAGGCAAGAGACTCAAGTGTTGCACGAATAAAATGCTCTTTCGAGGTACCCCGTGTTAAACCAAACACTGCTCCACGTGCATCACTATCCCAGTATGGAGTTCCCAGTCCAACAAATGCTGGTACTAAGTATACGCCATCTGTAGATTCTACTTTTGTAGCAAAGCCTTCACTTTCTGGCGCACTATTAATGATTCGTAAACCATCACGTAGCCATTGAATAGCAGATCCCGCAACAAATATACTACCTTCAAGTGCATATTCCACCTTTCCATCGACACCCCATGCCAATGTAGTCAGTAGACCATGCTCTGATTTCACACCTTTATCTCCAGTGTTCATCAGCATAAAGCATCCAGTTCCATAAGTATTTTTCGCCATACCTGTTTCAAAACAAGCCTGACCGAACAATGCCGCCTGTTGGTCACCTGCAATCCCTGCTATTGGCACTTCATGCCCAAAGAAATGGTAATCCACTGTATTGGCATACACTTCAGATGATTGCCGTACCTCCGGAAGCATACTCTTAGGTACAGTTAAAATATCTAGTAATTCATCATCCCATTCTAGTTCATAGATATTGAACATTAACGTACGAGAAGCATTAGAATAATCCGTAACATGGGCTTTTCCACCAGATAATTTATATACTAACCACGTATCAATTGTTCCAAAAAGAAGATCGCCATTGTCCGCTTTTTCACGAGTACCTTCTACATTATCCAGAATCCACTTTACTTTTGTTCCTGAGAAATACGCATCAATCAGTAAACCAGTTTTATCACGGAACAGATCATTGTAACCCTTTTCATTCAATTCCTTACAAATATCAGCAGTTTGACGTGACTGCCACACAATTGCTTTATAGACTGGTTTACCAGTATTTTTATCCCAAACAACAGTGGTTTCACGCTGATTGGTAATTCCGATACCAGCAACTTGACTTGGCTCCACATCCGCTTTCCTAAGCACTTCCGCAATACAGGCCAAAACAGAAGTCCAAATCTCATTAGCATCATGCTCTACCCAACCTGGTTTTGGAAAAAATTGCTCAAACTCTCTTTGTGCTGTTTCCACGATTTGTCCCTTGTGGTTAAATAATATTGCTCTAGAACTTGTTGTCCCTTGGTCTAAAGCCATAATAAATTTCTCTTCCATGAAGACACCCCTCTCAATTTTTATAATCCTCTATACCGCTTCTTTGTCTGCCTTTCCGATACTAGCCCCTTGCTTTTTAAAGTCCTCATTTACTGCTCCACCTATAGCCACTAGCATCAAAATACTCATAATCCAGAATAACACTGAAAAGTTTCCTACAAAGAAAGCTTGATAGAAAACAGCCCCGTAAATTCCTCCAAATATTGGTCCTAATACTGGAATCCATGAGTAGCCCCAATCAGAATCCCCTTTACCGGCAATTGGAAGGATAGCATGAGCAATTCTCGGTCCTAAATCACGAGCTGGGTTAATAGCATATCCTGTTGGTCCACCAAGGGACACACCTATTGCTACAATTAATAAGCCAACAATTAATGGGTTCAGCCCTTCTGTAAATTCATTTGCCCCAATAAACATTAAGCCGAGGAGTAACACAAACGTACCAATTGTCTCTGTCAAGAAGTTAGCAAACATACTGCGTTCTGCTGGTGCTGTAGAAAACACTGCAAGCTTTGTAGCTGGGTCATCGGTTTTACGCCAATGCGCCAAATAAGTTAGGTATACTACTGCTCCCCCAATTATAGCACCTAGCATTTGTGCAGTAATATATAATGGTACCTTTGCCCACTCGAATTCCCCAACTGCTGCAAATCCAAGTGTAACTGCTGGATTAATATGTGCACCAGAAAAACTTCCCACCGCATAAACTGCCATAGCTACAGCGAGGCCCCATCCAACTGTTATAACAATCCAACCAGAACCCTCAGCCTTAGAGTTTTTAAGTACTACTCCACCTACTACACCACCACCGAGAATAATCAAAATCATCGTCCCAATCAATTCCGCCATAAATTCTGACATTTTACCTACACCCCTTTTCAGAATAATAATTTTATTAGGAAAATTGGTCTATAAGTCCGAGTACAGCATGTACCAATTTCTCTATTACACTATATTCCAAGTGGAAAAAATACATTCCATATTATTGTAAAAAGGTCTACTCAAATAGCATTCTCTAGCTAGTGTGTAGACCTTTCATACTTTATTTTATTGTTACTTGTAATTATTATTTAGCATGGGCACTTGCTGATGCAGCCATTCGGTCACGAACCATACCATGTGGGTCAATAACAAACTTACGAGAAATCCCACCATCAAATTTCTTATAGCCATCTGGAGCTTCATCTATGGAAATTAGTGTTGCATTGACTGCCTTAGCTATTTGCGCCCTTCCACTAAGTATCGCTCTCATCAAATCACGGTTATATCGCATTACTGGAGTTTGACCAGTAACAAAGATATGCGCCTTTGCAAAACCAAGTCCAAAACGAATTTTCAACGTTCCTTCTTTGGCATCATCATCGCTAGCGCCTGGATCTCCAGTTACATATAAACCAGGAATACCAAGTCGACCACCAGCTTTAGTTACATCCATAATAGAGTTAAGTACGGTCGCCGGAGCTTCACCGGCATCTCTTCCATGGCCACTTGCTTCAAAACCTACTGCATCAATTGCACAGTCAACCTCTGGAACCCCTATGATTTCTGTAATTTGTTCTCCTAGATTATCATGTTCTCTAAGGTTAATCGTTTCACAACCAAAGCTTCTTGCCTGAGCCAATCGTTCTTCAATTAAATCACCAACAATAACGACCGAAGCACCTAATAATTGAGCAGAATGTGCTGCTGCTAAACCAACAGGACCTGCACCAGCAACATAAACAGTTGACCCCATCTTTACTCCGGCACTAACGGCACCATGATATCCAGTTGGAAAAATATCAGATAACATCGTTAAATCCAATATTTTATCTAATGCTTGTTCACGATCAGGGAATTTTAATAGTTGGAAATCAGCATATGGTACCATCACATATTCTGATTGCCCTCCAACCCATCCACCCATGTCTACATAACCATAAGCAGAACCTGGACGATCAGGATTAACGTTCAAACATATATGCGTATCTTGTTTTCTACAATTCACACAACGACCACAGGCAATATTGAATGGTACAGAAACAATATCGCCCTTCTTAATAAATTCCACATCACCTCCAACCTCTATTACTTCACCAGTAATCTCATGGCCTAATACAAGTCCACTAGGTGCTGTTGTACGACCACGAACCATATGTTGGTCGCTACCACAAATATTTGTAGTGATTACCTTCAAAATGACCCCATGGTTACATTTTCGCCCAACATTCAGTGGATTTACCCCAGGTCCGTCACGAAGGACTAAATCTGGATAACCAATATCCCTTACTTCAACCTCGCCTGGTTTGTTATAAACTACTGCCTTGTTACTCACAATACCACTCCTTTTTAATAAATTGGATGTCGTTGTAAGCGCTGACAATCTACCCCAAATATAACATCACACACTAATTAATTCAATAATTGATTTATTTAATATCTTTATAATATTCTTGTTTCTCCGACATAAAATTTCAACTTTTATAAGATTGATATCGAAACTGGGACAACCTTCAAATCATTAATTGGACACTTTAATGGTAAAATATGTAACCACAGAAATTGATCAAATATAATAAGAAGTTCCTCTATAATAGAAAAAAGGCAGTGATCGCTGTCAGTGCCTTTTTACTTATCTAGATTATCCCATTCTGTAATAATTTTATTGAAAAATATCATTGAATGTCCTGCACGCAATTCTCTAATACTCTGTGGAGTTACAGTATGATATTTCTCTAATACATTCTTATCGGTGCCAAATAAGAGAAGACTGTGATGTTGAAAATAATACAATGGTCCATATTGAAAACATGTCATAAAAAGCTCTTGCTTAACATCATCCCAAACAGTAAAAATAAAATTACCATCTAAATGAGTCAAACAATTTTCTTTTGATTCAATATAAGCAGTTAATGCTACCTCTGCTTCAGAAAAATTTTGAAAGGTATGCCCTTTCTCCAAAAGTTTCTTACTTACATCCTCGATATTATCTAAGTTACCACTAAATGCAATAGCGTACATATTCCCATTTGCTTTCTTTTGTACTAACCCATCACCTTTCACACCTTTATAGCCGAACCCAACAAAGGTGCTAAACCAAACATTTGCAGAACCCCTCGTTGTTAACGAATCAGTTATATCCGCTAGTATATCTCGCTTTTCTCTTACGAAGTTTCTTAAATCAACAATACCGGTTATTCCACACATGCTTGCATGTTCCTCCTCACTCAAGTTGTGAAATGACTTTACCGGCATTCCCCTGTAATAAGGAAAAAATGCTTTATTCATCATATGCAACAAAGCGAAATGGCATACCAATTAACATAACAGTATATGACTGGAAACTTTTCCTATGCAGAATTAGTGGACTTGATAATCAAAAACTGTGGTCTCTTTAATAAGACTTCATATTTTTCAGGTGCATACTCTTTAAATGTTTGGGTTGGTTGTGGTTCTATTATTTTTTCTAGTAAAAAATAACGTGATGTTGTATTTATGATGTATTGAAGTGGTCTTCGATAGAAAGGAACTTCATATGTTTTTCCATCCTTGTTCCAGTTATCGATAATTAGCTCCGTAGAATAGTACTGTTTTTCCTTAGTCCAGCTTATATCTGTAAAAGGGTGATGGACTGAAAATAGTAATGTACCATTGGGTTTAAGCACACGCTTAATTTCCTGAAAAGTGTGTTTCCAATCCTTGAGATAATGCAGGGTTAGTGAACTAATAATATAATCAAATGTATTGTCCGTAAAAGGCATGTGTGCTTCCAGGTCCATACATATAACGTTGACATTACCAACTACTCGCCTTTTGGTGGCATTGACCATTTCGGGACTAATATCAATAGCAACAACAGTTGCCCCTCTTTGAATTAATTGCTCTGTATACCACCCTGCAGCACATCCTGCATCCAGTATTTTTTTATTAGAAAGATCCTTTGGCAACTCATTTAACATGGCTGGTCTTTCATACTCTGTATTATACAAGCCTTCCTTATCAACTGTTTTTTCATAAACAGTCGAAAGTTGATTAAATATTTCTGTTACATGTCCTTTCATTTCCTCACCTCTTAAAATTGAAGATGGATAAGGTATAAGGTTAGGACCTTATACCGGTTAATCATTAATTTAAATAGTGATTCAAAAAATTCTGATGTGCGAACCCCTTAACTTCTTCTTCTGAAAAGTGTTTTAGTAGTTCATTAATGAGATTTTGATATTTAGAAGCATTCTCTAAATCCGTAACAAAAGAAGAAATCCCATCAAAATCAGATCCTAGTCCAATATGTTGAATTCCCCCAAGCTCACATAAATAATCGATATGACGAATCAAGTCATCTATTGTAGCGTCTCTTCGCTCGTGATTAATAAAAGGTGGCCAGAAGACAACATGGATCATAGCATCTCGTTCAAACATTGCTTTTATTTGTTCATCATTCAAATTACGAGGATGTTGACACAAAGCAAAAGCGTTGGAATGGCTCGCAATTGGGTACTTTGCAGTTTCCATCACATCCCAAAAAGCTTTTACAGAAAGGTGTGAAACATCTGTTAAAACACCATGTTCATTGTTTAACTGGACTACTTCTCTACCAAAAGAAGTTAAACCAGCACCCCTCGGTTCTTCCACACCATCTGCACATAGATTTGCGTTATTCCAAGTTAATCCAATAGAAAGTACACCAAGTTGATATAGCATTCGTAATTTTACAAGGTCATTCCCAAATGCATCTGCACCTTCCAATGTCAAAACAGCACCTATTTCTCCATCTCTTAAGTCCCTTATTTCCTTCCACTTTTTGATATGCTTCATTTCAGGGTTTTTTCCTAGAATTTCATTATAAAAAATATCAATTTGCTCAAGGGCATGTTGCCATTTTTCGTTAGTAGGGACATCTGGCATCATAAAAATTGCAAAAAACTGTACATTTATCTTTCCTTTTTTTAAATATTGAAGATTCGTGTTTAGCTCTTGTGAATCTTTGAATTGGAGTTGTGTTTTCGAAAATGGTATTCGTTTTAATTGTTGTAGTTTTAATAAAGCATCACAATGAGTATCGATAACTTTCAAATAGATGCTCCTTTCTATTTGGGGTTGTGGTTTCTATTTTTGGGATTATGCTCTTCATTCACGAATTACCTTTACAAGCCTCAATAAACCCATTAAAAATAGCTTCCGAAGCTTCATCATCACTAACTAACATGCTCTCCGGATGCCATTGAACAGCCAAAACAAATCGATGTTTTGTGCTTTCTATGGCTTCGATCACCCCATCACTAGCCAGCGCACTTACTTGAAGGGGATTAATCACGTTACGATTAGCTTGATGATGTCTACTATTTACTTTCATTCTAGTTTTTCCAGTCAATTCCTTCAACAATGATCCTTCTAAAACATCCACATAATGTGACCCATGCATCTTTGGTGCCTTTTGCTGGTGCTGCAGGAGTTCACCGGGTATTTGTGCATAAATATCCTGATACATATCGCCACCAAGCGCAATATTTAATGTCTGACTTCCACGACAAACACCCATAATTGGTTTATCTAATTCTAGTACTCTTTTCATCAGCTCTATTTCAAATAAATCCCGTTCTGGAATAATGATCCCTAATTTTGGATGTGGCTCCTCTCCAAATATTGTTGGATCAATATCATATCCACCGGTTGCGTATAATCCATCTAATTTTCTAGCAATCTCTAAAATATCATCTTTATTTTGAGAATATGAGAGCAAAAATGGAACCCCACCTGCCCTGTTAATAGCATTCACATTATCTTTAGACGTATAGTAAACATCCTGTTCCAAATCTGTAGAAGTAACAACACCAATTAACGGCTTCAATTATGGCATCCTCCTTAGGAATATCCTTTATCTTCTATTCTACCATATGACGCACAAGCTAAATTCATTATCTCTACCAATATAAAAACGCAGTTAATACAGACACAACCATAAAAAATAAGCTAGTTGCTACACCAATTAAATAATGCTCTTTTTTGGTAAAAACACCTGTCTGAAATCCATAATATACCGCAGTTGAATGAATTGGTAGCACCATAACACTCCCCGTTACCATCACGGTAAGAAATGCTAATTTCATAGGTTCTATCCCTAATATATCAGCATATGACATGACAATTGGAAAAATAACAATGATTGCCGAAGACGGGACGATAAAAAAGAAGCGTAATATAAAAACAATACTTGCGATAATCAACAACATTCCTAGTAATTCAATATTATCAGGAACAAATCCGATTAATAACTTAGCCAATTTCGATGCTGTTCCATTTTCCTGAATTAGAATACCCAATGAGAAAGACGCACCAAGCATTAAGAAATTTTCCCAATCAAAATCTCGAATTACCTTATTTGTCACCAGTCCCATCTTCGGAATAGCATAAAAAACCACAAGCAGCATTGGCGGAAGCAAAATAGGGAAATCTTGATCGACTACAATCCATGTTACAATCATACAAAGAAATGCAACGACAACAACCCAAGTTTTGGACGTAATCGTTTCATATTCCTGATTTTGTACACCTAAAGTATCATTCCGTACAAATTTATCTTCATCTGGAGTCGTATATTTCAAAAACTGCCACACAAATAACAAAAAGATTAAAGAACCGATCCACAAAGGAGGTGCAATGATTAAAAACCAGTCTATCCATCCAAAATTCCCTATTTCAAAATCCCGAATTAATTGCGAGGCAAGAATGGGAAATCCTCCACCTGTATAGATGACCATTGTAGCATTTTGATTCATCATCCCAATGATGTAAACACAAAACTTCATAAATAAACTTTTATCCGAATATCCATAAAAAGAATTAAGACGTCTTAGCAGCGGCAATAATATCTTAAATCTTGCTACTGCAGATGGTAATAAAATCGGCGAAACTAACATAAAAAGCGGTAGTCCTATAAAAATAGCCTTTGGACCACCTTTGCTTACCTTGAATAAAAATCGCGCAATAATACGATCGATTCTTACCTTAACTAGAGCTTGACTAATAATTGAAAGCATTAACACAAAGTATAATGCAGAAGTGGAAAATCCAGAAAGTGCGTTTTCGATATCATCTACTAAATGAAATACAAGCATTAACGATAAAATTAATATGCTACTTGCACTACTTGGAATTGGATTAACAATCCACAAGAACATGGCAATAAAAAGTAATACTAATGTCCACTCCTGTTCACTTGAAAATTCAAGGAAGAGGTTGGATTGTTCAAAGCCTAAAAACATAAAACAAGCCATACCTAATAGTAGGTATAGCATTGTTTTTCTATTCAAGTGTAATTCTCTTAGTACCCGTTTCATCATTGTATTCCTTTTCGTTTACGACGGTAATGACCTACAATTGGGAACAAAAATGATAAGAAGCCAACAATCAATAGACTTATAGCAATTGGACTTTCCACAAAAATCATGTAGTTTCCATTTGAAATCGTTAAGGATTGTCTGAACGCTTGCTCCATCATACCACCCAAAATGAAAGCTAGAATAAATGGAGGTGCAGGGAAAGAAAATAGACGCATCAAGAATCCAACTACCCCAAATAACAGTAGCATATACAAATCAAATGTATTAAAGCTAATTGCATATACCCCTATAATACTAAACATGATTACCAACGATATTAATAAAGGACGTGGTATCTTTAGTATTTTTGAGATATAAGGAATTAATGGTAGATTTAAGATTAGTAGAAAAACATTCCCGATATACATACTTGCAATAATTCCCCAGAAGATTTCCGGACGATCGGTCATTAATAATGGTCCAGGTTGTACGTTGAGTACTAAAAATGCACCTAACATGACCGCGGTTGTTCCTGAACCAGGGATACCTAAACTTAATAGAGGAACAAACGCACCACTTGTTGCTGCATTATTGGCTGTTTCCGGTGCTGCAAGACCTTTTATTGAACCCCTCCCAAATTCTTCAGGATTCTTGGAAATTCGCTTTTCCGTTATATATCCTATAAAAGAAGCAATGGTTGCTCCTGCCCCCGGTAACACACCTAATAAAAACCCAAGGAAAGACTGTCTAGTCATTGGACCTCTCATTTCCTTAAATTCATCTTTCGTTATTTTTAAACTTCCTATTTTACGCTTATTTTCAAAGTATAAATCCTTTCGATTAATAATTAATGTACAGACCTCTGCAAGGGCAAATAACCCTAAAGCGATTACTAAGAAATCCAAACCTTCTAGTAGATTTACATTTCCAAATGTAAATCTCTGTGTACCTGTTTGTGGATCAATTCCTATTGTTACGACCATAAACCCTATTACTGCCGAAATTAATGCTTTAATAGTTGATCCTTCTGATAGACTTGTAATAGCAGTAAGACCTAAAAACATTAATGCAAAATATGCCGGTGGGTCAAATGAAATTGCTACGCTTGATAGCATCGGTGCAAACAACATTAATAATATTACACTGACTGTTCCACCAACAAATGAAGAAATTGCTGCTATTGCTAGTGCCTTCCCAGCTTTCCCCTGCTGTGCCATTGGATAGCCATCAAATGCGGTTGCAACAGTTCCAGACACTCCTGGTGCATTTAATAGAATAGAGGATGTTGATCCACCGAATATAGCACCGTAATAAACGCCCGCCATCATTACAAGCGCAGGAGCTGGATCCATCCCAAACGTAATTGGAATCATAACAGCGATTGCACTAATTGGACCAAGACCAGGTAACATTCCAATAAATGTACCAACAAGAACCCCAATCAATACAAATAAGATTCCTTCAAGACTTAAGGCTACTTGAAAACCAGATAAAATACCTTCTATTGATCCCATATTCTCACTCCTTTAAAACGGCAAAATTCCTTGTGGTAGATTTATTTGTAAAAACTTAGTAAACATAATATACATAAATAGTGGAAATAAAATGGATACTAACGCATTGGTGACAGGCTTTTTATACCCTAAAAACCAAGAACAACCAAAGATAAAAATAGCAGTTGTTACAATAAAACCTAATATTTCTAAAAAGAAGATAAATAGAAACACAAAGCCAAAAACTGCTAAAAGTGTACCAATATCTTTCTTCGGAATTTTCCTTCGAGCTTTCTGTTCCTCTGTATCCGAATCCTTGGCAAAAAACAACCCAATTGATAGAGAAATTAGAATAAATCCAAGGCCTTTAGGGACAACGTCTGCATCAATTACCGTATAAGCAAACGAAGGTAACTGATAGGCAAGTACAAGATATACAATTGCTAATACAAGTAAAACAAGACTTATTCGTTGATTTAATGTTTTAAACATATATTCACCACCTATAAAAATCGATTGTTTCCTTAAACAAATGGAAGTCAATGACCTAATATCATTGACTTCTCAAATGTGATCACTTATTGACCTAATCCTAACTCATCAAGTAGTGCCCCTATGGTTTCGTATTGCTCATCTAAGAATGCCTTATATTCTGCACTATCCATGTACATTTCATCCCAACCATATTGGTCACGAATAGCTCCAAATTCCTCGGAATCACTTAATTCTTTAAATTTCTTTTCATAATAAGCAATTGCTGCCTCATCCATGTTTGGAGGGCCAAAGAACCCACGCCAGTTAACAAATGATGCATCGATTCCTTGTTCTATTGCCGTCGGGAAGTCCTTAAGTGTTTCACCAGTTAGTCTTTCCTCTGCCGTAATACCAAGAACTTTGATAGTACCGGCTTTTACTTGTTCAACTGTTTCTGCCACACCTGTTGAAAAAACTTCAACACTACCATTCAGTAATTGAGTCAAACCAACACCGTCTGGATCCGTTACATATTTAATTTTTGTTACATCAACACCTGCAGCTTTTGCAATTTGAACAAATTGGATATGGTCCATACTTCCAGGAGAAGATGTTCCTACTACAGCAATGCTTTCGGGATCTTCTTTCATATCCTCAAATAAATCGTTTAAGCTATCCCAAGGTGCATCTGCACGGACTGCGAAAGCGCCATAATCAGCGATTACGTTTGCAAGTGGAGTAAAGTCATCATAACCATATTCAGACTGTCCGTTTAATGGGACTAAGATAATTGGTGGTGAAGCAACAAATAGGTTATGGTTACTTCCGTCAAATCCAGCAACGTATGCCCAACCTACAGCACCGCCACCACCAGGCTTGTTTACAACACCAATATCCTCTTCAATGATTCCAGCTTCATTAAATACCTTTGTAGCCATTCGAGCTGTGGTATCCCAACCGCCACCAGCTCCAGCCGGTGCTACCATTTCAATTGCTTTTTCTGGCTCCCAATCACCAGATGCATTGTTACTAGGTGCATCATCTGATGAACAAGCTGTAAGAATAACTATTAACATAGCAACTGATATAATTGCCAAACACTTCTTCATGTTAAAATCCCCCTTATTTAAAATTAACTATTACATGTATTCCAATATAATTCACTACTCTCTAAATGTAACCGTTTTCAAAATAATGATTAAAAAGAATAATAAATTCTTTTTGTTCATTTTGTTCACAGCCTAATAAAAAGGGACCGACCCCTTTTGTGATCAGTCCCTCTACTTCACTAGATGATATTTTCTTTCTGGCCGTCCGACAATTCCATACTCTAATTCCGCTCCGACCTCTCCAGTAGATATCAAGTATTCCAAGTATCTTCTTGCAGTTGTTCGTGATACCCCAATCTGCATGCCCATTTCTTCTGCAGTAATCCCTATTTTAATAGTATTGATAATTTCTGAAACTTTCTCAAGGGTTAATGGATCAATCCCCTTTGGTGTATCTTTCTGTTCCCGATTTTCAGAAGTGTACCCAAAATACTCATCTAAAAATGATTGATCAATTTCCTCTTGTTTCTCTAATTTTTGCTTCATTTCATGGTATCGTTCCAGTGTTTCAATAAATCGTTCCATTTTCACCGGCTTTATAATGTAGTCGAATACACCATTGCGTATAATATCCCCAACTAACTCTGTTTCCGTAGCCGCAGAAACCATAATAAAATCAATGCTTGAATTCTGATAACGGATGGATTCGATAATATCCGTTCCTAACATATCTGGTAGGTATACATCTAAAATGACTAAATCTATATTATTATTATTAACAAGTTTAATAGCCTCTTGTCCATTTAAAGCCTTTCCTACCACTTTAAACCCCTTAATCATTCCAATAAATTCTTCATGAATCGTTGCTATCCGAAAATCATCCTCCACAATTATTACATGAATCATCTTTTTCCTCCTAATCTACCTGTTTTGGAATAAATACAGAAAAAACTGCTCCTCCAGTTGGCTGATTATGTACCTCCATTTGTCCTCCAAGGTCCTCAACCGTTTCTTTAACAATGGCAAGTCCAAATCCCCGCCTGGAATCATTTTTGGTAGAGAAGCCGAGTTCAAAAATCTTCTGTACATTCTGATCAGTTATTCCATTACCAGAATCGGCGATTTCAAAAACGATATCATCTCCTAGATCAGTTCCAAAAAATATAATTTCTTTCTTATCTTTCTTTTCTACTGCCTCCATGGCGTTATCCAGCAGATTACCTAGAATTGTAATCATTTTTGCTATATCAATATGCTTTGGTAACTGTTCCAAATAACTATTACTTTCTATCTTAAACTCCACTTTCTTCTCAGAAGCCTTTCCCATCTTTCCTAACAGGATTGCTTGAATCGTTCTATCCTTTATTTGTTCTAGCAATATTTTATTCTGGTTAACGGTTGCCTTTGACTCAATTTGGATTAATTCAATCGCTTCCTTATAATGTCCGAGTTGTAGTAGTCCTGATAACACATAAAGTTTATTGGTGTATTCGTGGGTTTGCGCTCGCAAATCCTCCGAGTATTTTCGTACTTCAGATAAGGTATTAAGCATTTCATTTATATCTGTTTTGTCCCGGAAACTTGCCACAACACCAACAACATGATGCTTTTCATCAAGAATTGGCGTTCGGTTGACAATTACAATACGATTATTTAATATCATTTCATCGTCTTTCATTGGTTCTCCAGACTGTAAAACTTCGTACATTTTCGTATTAGGAAACACTTCTTCTATCCTTTTATTAGTATGACTATCATGGAAACCTAGAATTTTTTGAGCAGACTCATTCATCATCGAGATTCTCCCCTGCGGATCCATCGCAATAATGCCTTCTTTAATAGAGGAAAGAATTGCACTTCTATCCTGAAATAGAGATGCAATTTGATATGGTTCAAGCCCTAGCATGTCATTTCGAATATTTCGGGCTAACATGACGCCACCAAAAAAACCAAGTGCAATGACAACAATTGCTGAACCACTAATTTTCAATAGATTTTTATAAATAATAGATTTAATATCTTCCAACATAAAACCTACAGATATGATTCCAACAATGTCACCGTTATTATTAAAAACTGGAGCTTTGCCTCGTAAAGATGGTCCAAGACTACCAACTGCTTTCGAAGTGTAAAATTCCCCATGAACTAAGGCTTTATCATTGTCACCACCAACCATTTTCTTTCCTATTTTATCAACGTCTGGATGTGCATAACGAATACTATCCACATTCCCAATTACAATAAATTCTGCCCCAATAAATTCTCTTATTTCCTCAGCAATAGGTTGCAGCACCTCAGAAGGATTTTCAAGTTCGAATGCATTAATAACGGTTGGCATGACAGATACGGTTATAGCAGAATTTAGTGCACGTTCTCCAATATGTTTTTCAATATCCTTTGATTCATAATAAGCAAAAATTCCCGTAAGCGAAACCGTTATCAATATAATTAATCCAACAATTAACACAATAATTTTTGTCATTAATGAGATTCTCTGCAATGATGGTCCCCCTATATTTTCATTAGTCTAAATTTAGCATATTTAGGGACTATATGGAAATATCGTACTTATTGATTAAATTAATTCAAGTTTATCCAAAAGTTTATCCAATCCCAATCAAAGATTAGTCAACTATAGGAAAAGGGGCTCCAATAAGGAGCCCCTTCCCAGGGCATGCTATTTATGACCATTTTGCATACTCTGTTCGGCGATTTGAATCATTCGCTTGACCATCTCGCCACCCACAGATCCGTTTTCACGTGCAGTTGTGTCAGCTCCAGGCTGAACACCAAACTCATTTGCAATTTCCTCTTTCATTTGTTCCATTGCATTTTTTGCACCTGGCACTAACAACTTATTCCTATTATTGTCATTGGCCAAACTGATCACTCCTTGTGGGTATTGAACAGATGTGTCTGTTCTTTCCTAGGTTACGAACTTCAAGCGTTTTCTATGCAATTCAACAACAAAAACTGAATCCCTAGAATCTTCTAAATTCAAGGACACAAGGGGAATAAAACTATATTACCATATAATGGATGGCGTATTTTCAACGGTATACCTATATTTGACTTGACAGGGCTTTAGCACTAATCTATATTTTAAATGATAGGACTTTTCAGAATTTTGTAATGTTAGGGGGTAAGTAGTTGAAAACGTTAAAACATGACAAACGTATTAATCAGGTTATACAAGCAGTAGAAGAATCCTCCTTTTTTGGTAGAAAGTACGAGGTAAATTTTTTTCATGAACTAATTCAACATGAAAATCCAGAGTACAAAGTTGTTCACTTGCATGGGGAAGGTGGTATTGGAAAAACCTATTTACTTTATGAATTTGCCATTATTGCCGAAAAGAAAAACATCCCTTTTATCCATTTAGATACCCAGGATTTTAACCAAACCATTGAAGGGTTTACAGACTACTTACATTCCATGCTATCTACTCATCTAGATGTTGGTGAAACTATTCCAAAAACTTTACAAGCTTGTATTCAACTAATTAATAATTTTGGACAGAAAAAAAAAATTATTATCGCCGTTGATACCTATGAACAAATAGATAATCTTAATAGATGGTTTCGAAATGTATTTATTCGCAAGCTCCACCCTAGTGTTTCCGTAATACTCGCTGGAAGAAGGGGATTAACTGGGGAATGGCAAGAATCACCGGCTTGGAGACGAATTACAAAGCAAATAAAGATTACTTCCTTTAACTTTGATGATACATATGATTTTTTACAAAAAAACGGGATAACTTGTGAAGCCTCTATAAAAAAAATATGGCAATTCACAAATGGAAATCCATTGTTATTATCATTAGCAACTATAAGTGATGTTGTGGGTGCAGAAAATAGTAATATCTTCAAAAATAAAACTGAAGTATTAAGTACGTTAACAAATAGGTGGTTAAATGAAGTAAAGGATGAGAGCTTAATTAATTTAATTGAGGTTGCTGCTTTGTTAAACCATTTTAATCAAAGTACGTTATCACAAATACTAAAACAAGAAATCTTAACTAATACGTTCCATGAACTAACTTCCTTCTCCTTCATTCGAAAATCACAGGAAGGATGGAGTATACATGAGTTAATTCGTGATGCAATTCGAATCGAGTTAAAGCACAGAAACCATGAACGATATAAACAATTAACCAAACAAATAATTTACTACTATTATACTCGAATTATTACACAACCCAGTACAGATGATATTGCCTCTTTCTTTTATCATCTTGGTGACGATGTTATTCAGTCTGTATTCTTTCAAGATACCTTAATCGATCATTCTATGTATCTAGAACCGATTGAAGAATATAATTTTCATGAAGTAGAAGATTTTTTCATATATTTAAATAATAATCTGACCGTTAGCAGAACGAATTTTTATAACCGTACTACCGATACTACCTTCCAATTTGATGCATCATTAGAACATAATCAACTAGAGTATGAATTCATAGGGCCAAAGTACATAAAAAAAATGGGCTATAATGGTTCAAGCTTACTAAAAAGAGATGGTGAAGTTATTGGGATATCTATTAATGTTCCAATCAATGAACAGACATTACCATTTCTGGCAAGTGAACCTGTATCTAGAGCATATTTTTCAAATTTATCGAAAGAAGAAAAACAATACTATCATGTCCCTGTTGAGAAAACAGCAGGTTATTTTATACGCTACCAAGAGTATAAAGACCCAACTGACAACGCTGCCCGTGCATTTTTATTGTATAGTCTATTTCCTTTAATATTTTCTGGTGGTAAGCTAGTTGCATCAACACCTTTAAAGCTTTTTCAAGAATTATTATATAAATTTGGATTCCAAACAGTAGACGGGGCATCTCATCTTGATTACCGAGAGAAAGTACCAACACCAACATTCCTATTAGACTTAAGCGGTCCCAAACTAATACCTTATTTGAAACAATTTATAGCTGGACTAAACACAGATAAGATGGATATACTAACCCAAGAATTTTCTTTAACGCCTAGGGAGCAAGACATCATAATCTTGTTAATAGAAGATAAGCCAATCCTTGAAATTGCAAAAGAATTATACATTGCTGAGATTACGGTAAAAAAAGCATTAAGTCGTATTTATCAAAAGGCAAATGTTAAAAACCGAATGCAGTTTATGAAGCGAATAATGGAGATTACATGAAAAAGGTAAGCGGGTGAGCTTACCTTTTCCTATCTAGTAATCTATGTTCAGAGCAGAACAGATTACCTGGGTCATATTCTTCCTTCAGTTTAACTAATTGATCTTTGATACACTTGTATGAATTTTGAATAACTGCCTCACTGACCTTTGAACTACTCAAATAGGAAACTTGTTTATACGAATAAGGTAGAAGTTTTTCATACATATCGTGTACCCACAATTTAGTATCAATAGGATTATCACCTAAATCAGCATCAATGACTAGCAGATAGCTAGCGTCTCGAATCGCAAAAGCTGTATCGTATTTAGAAATGCGATTTACTTTACCATGTAATTCTAGTAAATGAACGTTGACTAGAAAATCTGCTTTCTTCAAGCCCTCGATTAAAATTTGTACAGCTTCATTATTTAACTCTTGAAAGAAAAGTGAGATTCCTTCAATTGCAAAACTATTACCAACCAAAGAATCAAATTTTCTCTGCATATCGATATAAGGTACAATCTCTGTATTATCAACAATTGGTGTAGCAAAATCCAGCAGTGGTTGAATAACTTCCCTTTCCACCCACAAATTCAATTCCCCAATATACATACCGATTAATCGTAACTGTGCCTGTCCGTTATTCCCTTTCGAAATGGCAAAGTTAAAGGATATTTCATCAATAGCTGTTTGCCGGTACTTTTCTACCTTTATTAATATTTGTTGTAAATCTTTGAAATCATATATGACATCAATTCCTAATATATGTCGATCAACAGAATGAAGCTTCAACTCAAATTTCGTTACGATACCAAAATTTTCACCCGCACCACGTATTGCCCAGAATAATTCAGAGTGGTTCAGTCGATTAACATATAGCAACTTTCCTTCTCCTGTTACTAGGTAAACTCCGACAACATTATCACAAGTTAAGCCGTATTTACCCCGCAAATAACCTAATCCACCACCCAATGCTAATCCTGAAACACCAATATTAGAAACCATCCCTAAAGGAATAGCTAATCCATAATCCTGAGTAATTTCATCTACTTCATACGTTTTTGCCCCTGCTCCCACTGTTGCAACCTTACTAATCTCATCAATATGAACTTCATTCATATGTGATAAGTCAACAAGAACTGCTTTATCTTTAACTGACTTCCCTGCAGGATGAAATCCACCACCACGAACGGTAATCTTTAATCCATTCTCATTTGCATAATGAACTGCTCTTATGACATCTTCGTTACTCTTACACTCAAAAATTACAGCTGGATACCTGTCAACCTTTGAGTTCCAAACCTGCCTTTTAAAATGATACAACGGATGATTACACTCAATTTTCTGGCCATACATCTGATTTTTCACTTCATGACCCATGAAAATTCCTCCATTATTAATAAATTGGTGGGGAACTCTTTACCTTACTAATTATCCTACTATTCAATTTATCTTTTAAAAATTATAGTAAGCTTATCATAGACTAGGCATTTTGTAATGTATACGTAGGTATACATCTATCAATAATTCTACTAATATGGAGTATTTTTTACTTTTATTGATTAACTTAAGGAATGTGCCCCAAAATATTTCAAGGAGTTATTTGGACTTTCTACAAGTTTAAAAAGACCATAATCTCTCATGGTCTTTTTACGCTAGTATTAGGGAAACTATTTTTTAAGACCATCTGAATTAATAGTTTTCCACGTTCGTGCAAGCCCGTTGACTATCAATTGAATGACTTCCTTATCCGTATCATACTTTAGATGGGAAAGTGGGTTCCAGTTTGTAAACATACCACCTGCATTTACTTCAATATCTTCGGTAACCGCTTGTTTATATGCTTCATTTATACCCTTTATTGGAAATGCTATCACATCATCCTTATCATAAAAGTTTAACCATTCGCCCTCTAGTTCAGGATAAAATGTTTGTAAAAGTGGGGATGGAACATCTATTGGAGATCCAAAATCAATATAGCGAAGAGACCACATCGCCATTGGACTTCCCAACGTATAGAACAGTGTGAGTGTATGACCTTGCTCGATTGGAATATTACTAGTACAGGATTGTGTTTCTGTTCCAATATTCTCTTGCTTATATTGTAGATCGTAAAAGTAATTACTTGCGATGATGGTGCCAAGACTATGGCTAATCACACATAATGGTGCTTCTTCCCCTGCCTTTTCACGTAATCGCTGAATCGATTTTGCCACAAGAGAATGTACTTTATCATAATTTTGATTACCTAGTCTAGTAGGTTGATATGCAACAGCATCTGCCAGAAATTCTAGTACAAAACGTCTTAACCTATCAAAATCCAAATCCCGATATTCCCGAAGTTGATTCCATAATTTAACTTGTTCGGGCGCAAAAATATTAGACCAAAATACCGTCTCAAAAACTAATTCTGTTGCTGTTCTTTTCTTTGATAGTTTTTTATCAAAACCCACTTTAACCCTATCGATCAACTTATCTGCAAAATCTTCCTTAGGAGTGCCTGCACCATGAAGAATCAAAACCGCGATTTTTTGACTCATCACTCTTCCCCCTTCACTATTAAATGACCTTATGGACAAGTGTTGTCATTATCATACGGGAAAGGTAAAAAGATTATAAGGTGAAGATTACCTAATTTTCATCTGGTTCTATTGAAGTTTCTGATTTTTTGTAATCCCAAAGTATGGTCCATTCCCCATCTAGGTTGGTTACAAACACATCTTGTACAATAGAAAAATTCCCATACTTTCCTTGATAATACTGTGTAACGGGAATATGATAAACTTCATCGATTGTTTCAGCATCCTCTTCTATTTGCCAATCATGTATTACTTCCGCATGCTCTATGGAAAATGTAAAAGTATTTACACCGAAATGATTTAAAAACACATGGGCACGGTCTTGTAAATAATATCCTTTTTCAAATCGTTCCTTCATGTACGGGTGAAACATTTCCCATGAGTTGGAAAAAGCACCTTCTTGTTCGTATGTATAAAATTCCTCTACCGCATCTTCAGCTTGATTGGAAGGGGTATTAAGAAAGAAAGTATAAATAAAATAACAGCACACTAATAGGACAACTAGTAGAAGAAGTACAGCAAACAATGGTCTATGATTTTTTCGTTTCATCCTGTAACCCTCCTCCTGAAAAGTTGGACTACTATATAAATATTCATAAATCTTATAAATATAATTAGTTCATTAAATCTGTCAAATTTAAACTAGCAAACTAGGACATTTTCCCTTGAAAATTTTACAAAATTTTGTCGACATAGGTAAAAAGTTGTGCTATTATTTTAATGCAATAATTTTTTTTTTACAACATACATATATGTAGTGCCGGGGGTGAAATAAATGTCAACTTCAAGAATTCTGAAATGGGTAACTGGTGCTTTAGAAGCTTTACTAGGTATTCCTGTACTAGGTGGAGCAATTATCGTGAGTTTACTTTGGACTCCACTACTTATTATGCTAATCCTTCATATCATTACACTAGTCCTAACTAAAAAAGACGGTGGTGCATCTACAGGAAGCATTCTAGGTATCGTTACTTCATGTATCGGTTGGATTCCAGTTGTAGGTATGATTATGCATATTCTTTCTGCAGTCTTCCTAATGGTAAACGCAGCCAAAGAAGACAACGCTTCAAACGGAGTAATATCCGGATAATGAAGATGAAAAAGACTCTGACAAGAGTCTTTTTTCTTTGTATAATTCCTGTAGATGGGTTTTCCCTATTTTCTTCTACTAGTGAATGAAGGGAAGCTAAATAATTAAACAAAAAACCACAATCAAGATTTCTATCCTGATTGTGGTTTCACTATTACCGAATGACCATCGCATGACTACCGGCCTTCTCATATATCTCAAAAAATCTTTCCTTTGGGTATGCAATATTCCCTTTTAACGGATCCATTACATAAACTTCAGTTTCACTGTACCCAGTTAAAACGACTGTGTGTGAATTTCGAATCACATTAATTGAGTCTTTTGTTCCCCTGATAATCCAAGAATAATCAAACAGGGGATCCTTTTGATTAATGGTTGTCCAAACGATTACCGGAATTCCTTCACGGATGTATTCTAACAATTTCTCCGGTGTAGTCCCTGTTAAATCATGTGGCTTGTGTATACCATTTACATCACCAAAATACTTGTTAGCAGTCTCCATTATTGGTGGAACATAACTATAAAATCCTTGATTTTTACTTCTTGGGTCCCCTGCATATGCTTTATTGGGATTGGCTCCGTATAATTTCCCGTCATTAACCTCAAATGGTACTTTTGGAAGGTAATCATCAGCAAGCACAGTTTTCTCAACCTCATAGCCATAATAGTGCAAAACAGAAGCAAGTGTCGTTACCTCACATCCGTTTGGAAGCTCTGGCTTCTGCATAATAGTTTCTACCGGAAGATTCATTTCCGTAACAACTATTTCATCTTTATCCGTTCTTTTATAGGTATTAACCGATGGAAAAACACTATTCTCAAAGGTAACTTGATCTCGTTCTGAAAGTAACTCAATTGTTTTAGGCTCCGTTATTACTTGATATGGAGCTTTTACTTCAGTTTGGACTATCTGGTAGGATTTACTTAGCGGGATGTTCTCAACTCGAACTATCCCATCAAGATTCGTAACAAGGTCCTTATGAACTACCTTATTTGTTTCCAAATCAATTAGCTGAAACGTTGCCTCACTAATTGGATAACCAGCTTTAGCATCTACGCTAACAATAGATAATACCCCTTTATTCTTATCAAACACCTCATAAACGAACGCATAAATTCGATCATGATTTGTGGTAATAAGAATGGTGCTGACGAGTATTAAGAAAAAAAGTAATGAGTTTCTTATAATTAATTTCACCTGTTAGCTACTCCCTATCATGATTCACTTAAGCTCCTAAGGAATCGAATAATAGCAATACCTAGTCTTCCATATCCACAAAGAAACGTTTATACCAAACTAAAAATACATATACAGTCCAAATATAACGGGCATGGTTTGCTTGTCCTTGATAATGTTCTTCTAGGAATTTCACAATCTCATCCACGTTGAAGAATTCTTTGGCAATATCAGATTCAAATACATCACGAACTAAGTTATAATATTTTTCTTTTTTGATCCAGTCACGGAATGGTACAGGGAAACCAACTTTCGGACGATTTGCCCATTCATCTGGTAAAACTTCATTTGCTGCTTTACGTAATACATACTTTGTATCAATATCATTCACTTTTAAATGTGCTGGGATTTTACCGGCCATTTCCATAACTTCTTTATCCAAAAACGGAACACGAAGTTCGATGGAATGTGCAGAACTCATTTTATCGGCTTTTAACAGAATATCTCCCGGTAACCAATGCTTCATATCTACATATTGCATCTTAGATACATTATCTTTCCCAGCAACCCTTTTATAAGATTCACTAACAATTTCCTCTGGTGTTGGCGCATCTTGATAATCAGCTTTCAAGACTTTTGAAGCATCTTTCAAATCAAAGATTTTTGCCTGACCAATAAACTTCTCTTCAACCTTTTGACCACCTTTTACTAAGAATGTCGTAATGCGGTTTTCGGGAAGCTTTTTAGCGGTATTGGAAGCGATTCGGCGCATGAAAAATGGGATTTTTTCATATAAACGCATCTCTTTTGATGTTTCATACCACGCATATCCACCAAAGATTTCATCCGCACCTTCACCGGAAAGAAGCACAGTTGCATGTTTACTCGCAAGCTCAGCTAAGAAATATAGCGGTACAGATGAAAGATTAGACTGTGGTTCATCCATATGGTATTGAACTGTTGGGATTACATCAAAGAATTCATCTGCACTAATAATTTTCTTGTGGTTTTCAATTCCAAGTTGTTTGGAAAGGTCAGCTGCGATGTTTGTTTCATTGAAAATACCTTCATAATCTTCGAAACCAACCGAGAACGTCTTATCTGGTTTTAAAAGTGCAGTAATATAACTAGAGTCAACACCACCTGATAAGAAAGAGCCAACTTTAACATCACTAATTCGGTGGTATTTCACAGACTCTTCCATTGTTTCTTTAATTTTTTGCACATAAAATTCTAAGCTATTTTCTTCTGTATCAAATTGAACATCCCAATATTGTTTAATGTCAATTTCACCGTTTTTGTAAATCATATAATGTCCTGGTCTTAGCTTATAAACACCTTTAAAGAAAGTTTCATCCAGAACAGAATATTGGAAGGTTAAATATGGCTTAATAGCCTTCTTATTTAGTTCTTTTTGGAATTCAGGAAAATTTAAAAATGATTTTATTTCAGATCCAAACAAGAAAGAATTGTCAGTGGTATTTTGTGTATAATAAAGTGGTTTAATACCAAAGAAATCTCTTGCAATAAATAATGACTCTTCTTTTTTATCCCATAATGCAAATGCAAACATTCCACGAAGCTTTTGTAGTATTTCAACACCATATTCTTCATAGCCGTGAATGATTACCTCTGTATCACTTTGACTTTTAAACACATGGCCTTTTTCTTTTAAATCATCCATCAAGGATTGATAATTATAAATTTCCCCATTGAAAATTAATGAAATATTATTATCTTCATTAAACATTGGCTGGCTAGCATCAGTAGTTAAATCAATAATTTGAAGTCTTCTAAATCCCAGTGTGACGTTATCATCCACAAAATAACCGTCACTGTCTGGCCCTCTGTGTCCAATGGTATTCATCATTTCTTGTATTACACTTGCTTTATCTATATCATTTGAATTTGTTGAAAAGCCAACAAAACCACACATAGCATGATCTCCTCTTAATTAGGTTTGAATTACAATTCTACTAAGTTACTAAAAAGCTATTAAAAAATTCATACCTCCTAATTTTATCAATTTCATAGAACAATCTCAAGGAGAAATCACGACAACTTTCATCATTTTTCTATTTTTTATTCATAAAGTGGGATAAGGATCCGTCCGGGGATGGACGAATCCTTATTATGTTAACGAGGTGAGGATGCCTTTCGGGGATACTTGAGGGATTTTGTTGTTAGGGGAGGTGATTTAACAGTGGATTTCATGTCTGATAAGAGACGATTTGTTGCAGCTAGAATCTCCATTAATTGGACTATTGTCTTCTCATGTTGATCCACTTTCCTCTTTAACTCCAAAAGCTCATTGCTTTGCACGAATAATTCCTCCTTCTAACCTGTTGCCTCTATCATAATCATAAAGAACTATAAAATCCAATCTGCATTTTTTAAATTTTAGACTAAATTCGACATAAAAAATGAACAGAAATAGAATTATCAAAACAAATTTTATCCAAATATACCAATTTGAAGGGGAAAACAAAGATAAAACGTAAAAATTTTCTTTTGTTCGACATAATTCTACAACTGTGAAAATTCACCTACAAAAGAAGGAGTTGATTTTTTATGTGGAATTTTCCGTAACAAGATTTCACCAAATTTTAATGTATAAAGAATGATATTGCTAATATACTTTTTAACATGAGTAAAAGGAGGTTTTTTGCATGCCTGGAGGTTCATTTACAAAGGAAGTGGATTTACCAATTGAGGCCATTTGGAATTTTGTAAGTGATATGAATAATTGGGCACCGTTAGTTCCCGGTTACTTAGATCACCAAGTTCTAAATGACAGACAATCCACCTGGAAATTTAAAGGAGATGTTGGAAAAATCCAAAAGACAGTTAGTATGCGAATCGATATAACCGAATGGAAAAAACCAACAACTGTGAGGTTTACCTTAACAGGAATAAGCGAAAAAGTTTCCGGCAAAGGTTCTTTTGAAGCAAAAAGTATTACTGATTACCAAACGAAAATGACCGGAAATCTAGATATGACCGCAAAAGGACTCATGGGACCGGTCATTAATCCAGTATTAAAAACAGTCATTCCCAAAACAGCCAAACGTTTAACAGAAGCGGTAGTATATAAAATAATAGAAAATCAGCGTGTTATAGCTAGGGGATATTAACCGAGATAACCTTTTATATAGAATAACAAGAAAGGACCAAAAACGTAAACTTTTCGCTTTGGTCCTTTCTTGTTATTCTTGAGACATTGCCCATTCGTGAATTTCATAACCTCTAGCATCATAAGCGACATAAGGGTCCTGTTTCACCATTAACTCTACTTGTTCGAAGCTCTCAGCCTTATAAATAACTAGTCCACCTGTTCCATCAACAAATGGACCTTTAGCAAAAACATTTCCTGCCTCAAGCTTTTGTTGTAAATAGGTTAAATGGTCAGGTCGATAAACTCTACTTTTCTCTTCATCCCTCATTGGTAAAAATACTGCAAAATATCTCATATGTATCCCCCTAATTTGTTTATTCCTTGTATACATATCATATTTTCTTGAATATAGACAAATACTAACAAAAAATATGTTCCTGAAAGGGTGTTACGATGAATCTAAAAGCAATTGTCATCAAGCTCATTGCAACCATGATTATTGTTTTCTCAATTTATGGCATATTCTATGATGTTTCCTTTTTCAATTTGTTCTTGGTTGGTATTCTAACAACAACTATCTCCTATGTTGTTGGTGACTTGTTCATTTTACGACGATATGGAAATGTTGTAGCCAGTATTTCTGATTTCTTTTTAGCATTTTTAACATTATCAGCTCTTGGGTATCTTTTCATTGAAACAGCTATGCCAATTGTTGCTGCGTCCTTGTTTGCCGCATTTTTCATGTCATTAGTTGAACCATTCTTGCATGCCTATATGCAAGAACAAGATGTAAACGAGAAACGAAACGAATATCGTACTCCTATTGGAAATCTCCAAACCGAGTTTGCTGAGGAAACAGAAGCACAATCAATTAATAGGAAACGGGATCCTAAAAGGGATAATACGAAATAATATAATTATCCGTTAAAAAGGGCATCCACAATTGTGAATGCCCTAAAGTGTTATTCTGTAATCTCAAATGACCTACGAAATGCTGGCATTCCAGAACCCGGTTGTTTAACACTTTTGTTTCTTCATCAGAATTGGTTGTTGTCTGCTCAATTGTTGAGGATTCTTCTTCCGACTTTTTCGTATCTGAATTACTGCATACAGCTATCATTAGAAAAAGAACTGCAAAAAGTGCCAATAAACTAAGTAGCATTTACATTATTCATGTTGATGTTTTACACTATGATTTATTTCATCTAACGTCGTTTCTGATTTTGTGTGACCATGGATATCACAGTAATAAACTACTGTCTTTATACGGTGAGAAATGTGACAAGTACGGGAATGTTTCATGAAATTTTTCCAATAGCTGAATTCATGTTCCCCTGCTTCTATAACATGGTAATCTACACTTGATTGCTTCCAATTATGCCCCTCATGGTTATGAGGTGTTCTCTCCATGGGACTCTCTGCTGCTAATACCATTACATTTCCAAGGATAAGGGGGAGAATAAGTAAAATTCCTAATATTAACCGAAAGGATTTAATCGTTATCACCAGACCTTATATACTTTTAGTTAAATCATTACCTAAATTATTAAGATTATACAAAAAAAACGCCGGTACTCCGTCGAGTAAACGAAATACCGGCACACAACTGTTTAGTTAGCTGTTGCTTTTTCTTTTGAGTGAACGACTACAGTCATAACATTTTCACTTTGCGAAGCACCGTCTTCATTTACTGCTTCAGCGATGAGGGTGTATTCTCCTTCTGGTAGATTCAACTTCACTTGAAAAATACCACCCTTATTTGTCATTGTCTCTGCCAATAACGTTGTTCCGTCATAGACACGAATCATTCTATTTCCTTCCGCTCTACCACCAACAACGATAGTACTTCCTGCTTTACCTTCCTCATAATCCTTTTTCCAAACCGGTGGGTCTGGAAGTTTCCCTACACCATCTTTTGCCCACAGAATAGACTGTGCGAAGAGCTTTTTACCGTCTTCTGTCCACCCTCGTTCAGGACCAACCATGTTGTTTACTGCAAATGCAGATAGTAGAAGATGCATATGTTCGTTACTTCGGAATGTATAAGCAATTGAAGTTCCTTTGTCTTCCTCGTTCACTTCCAGATTACCCAGATTCGTTCCATGATAATTTGTAAAAGTAGCATATGGACTATTTTCTGCCAAAATCTTTATTCTATCTGTTTCAAATTCGTTAAATATTGGATGGTCCTCATTCTCGACATCCATGTATACTTCTCCTTCGTTATAACCTTGTTCCTGCAAGGTTGGATATCCGAATACTTGCTCCAATAATGATATAGAACCAGTTGTCCCCCATGTATCTAGGAACACCAAGCTCGTTTGCTGCTCATCACTTGCTTGAATCAGTGCTTCCACTTCAGAGGATTCCGCTTTACTAGCGTTTACGATAATCACATCATATAAGCCTGCGTGTTCAGTTACTCCCCAATCAACTGATTCTGCAGCCAGGTCATACTCGTTTAGTAAGTTGGAAATTTCCCCTTTAAAATCACCTAATACCGCTATATTATAGGTGCTAATGGAAACATTCAATTCTTTGTTTTCCCCATCTGCAATGGAAATAGTCTCCATAACAGGGTGGAAGCCGTCCTTTTCAAACGTTATCTCGTACTCTCCAGCTAATAGGTCTGGTAGCTGATAATTTCCATCAGCATCAGTTAAAGTTGTATATTCCTGTAAACCTTGCCCATCTTTCGCAAGAACAGCTACATCAGCTAATCCCTCTCCTGTTGATTGATTCAGAACCTTCCCATAGATGGACATTCTTTCAGAAGCTTGTAAAGTAACATTAAGTTCAACGACATCACCAATATTTTCAACAACTACCGTTTCCTGTTTGGAAGCATATCCAATTGCAGAAATAGTTACGGTATGTTCTCCAGTACTTACACCTACTGAATAACGTCCTTGATCATTGGTTTGAACCGTAATATTTTCATTCTCAAGCTTGACTGTTGCACCTTGGATAGGCTCACCATTCTCATCTGAAACAACACCAGAAATTTCGCCTAATGATGCATTAATTGCCCAGTCAATTGCATTAATATAAATATTCTTCGTATCCTCTGTCCAACGATCCTCAGGATGACCATAACTACTAACGGCAAGACTTCCTAGAAGGAGATGCACATGACCGCTAGAACGGAAGTCATACGCAATACCACTACCAAGTCTTCCTTCCACTGAATGGGTAAGATCAGCAACTGTCGTACCACTGTACTGATCAAATACGCCATATTGTTGATTAGAGTCTGGTCTTTCTAGTATGGTAATTTGATTGCCAACCTCATATCCCCTGAAAATTGGATGATCAGATAATACTTCATACTGAATTGCATTTGGTAGATAATCCGTATCCGTATAGCTCGGATCTCCTAAATAATCTCGTAAGTGGTTAATGGATCCTGCACCGAATTGATTTGCAAAAATCATACTTACCTGCGCTTCATCAGATGCTTCAATCAGACCAAGAAAATCGGTTTCGCTCATTTGATTACCCGAATCATTAAAGATTACAAGCGCAAAGTCTGTGATATTTTCAGTTAATAGACCTATCTCATCACGGTCATAATAAGCCACTTCATAACCATACGACTCAAGGAATGGAGTAATTCGGCTATTGCTTAGTGAAGAAGCTATCACTGCTATCGCCTGGGAATCATTTAGCATAACATTAACATTGGAAGTTTCACCGGTAGTAATGGATACCGTACTCATTTGTGGCTGATAACCACTAGAAGTTATCCGAATGTCATAGCTGCCTTCTGGAACAACCATACTAAATGTACCTTTTTCATCTGTTACCGCTCGTAATGGGGTGCCAATAATTTCAATATTTGCTCCAGCTATTAAATCACTAGTATTACTAGCACGCACAACACCATGTAATTCTCCAACAGCTTCCGCTTCTAGCTCAAATGTTTCCCGCAATACTTCTCCGTTAACAACTTGCACATCAAATTCATTCGATTGATGTCCAAACCCACCAATTTGTAAAGTATACGTACCTTCTGCAAGTGCGACAAAGAAGTTTCCATCACTATCTGTTTGAACCGTTTGATTAGTCTCCAGTACCGTTACAGTTGCCTGAATCGGATTACCGAGATTATTAATTACTTGACTTCGAATTTCACCTGCATAACTACCTTCATGGTCAATGGCCCAAAGGATTGTATTATTAATAATTTTCTCACGGTTCTCATCAAACCTACTATCGCCAGGATGGAAACCATATCCGAAGGTCATTCCACCAAGTAAAATTTCTACACTATTCATGGTGCGACCTTTGAATCCAATCATATACCCTTCTTCGCCAACGCCTTCTATCTCAAAATCCGCTAGCATGGTCCCAGAATAATTATCGAATCCATAATAGTAACCACGATCTGGAGATATGGTAAACGTATCTGGTACTCCTTCAAAAATTGGATGTTCCTCTAAAATGGTGACAGTTTGGGTTATTCCTCCACTGCCACGATACTCTACTCCTGGATCACCTAGGAACTCATACAGATAACGGATACTTCCTTTCCCACCGTTTTGACCAGTCCAAATGATAGAAGTCTCTGTTTCATCCATCGCCTCTATGAAACGCTTGAAGGTCTCGGCATCAGGTATTAAATCGTTATTATAATCGGAATTTGCAAATACAACGTCGACCTGTTCTAGCATATCTAGGTCATCGAAAAACATTGGAACCGTGTTATAACCTTTATTACCAAGATATTCTTCTAGACTTACATAGGAAGAAGATTGAACGTCAACAATAACTCCTACTGTTGGTGAAGGACGCAATGCTGTATCGTAAGTCTTCACCTCACTCGGACTGATTTCGATAGTCAATGTCTCTACTAAAAATCCGTCCTTCTTAATTTCTACTTCATAGGTACCAGGTTCTATATGATCAATCTGGTAATAACCTATTGAATCAGTATACGCTTCCCTTGGATATCCAATAATGTTGACATGTACATCCTCAATTCCATTAAGTTGTGCTTTATTTGTTATATGCCCTTTTAGTTGGCTTACATCCTCCTGTAAAAGCAACACTATATTCATAGGCTCCAAGGAATCATTAACATTAAGTTCAATGGTCTCTGTTTGATAACCATAAGCCGAAACGGTCACCACTGCTTCACCATCTGGTGCTGCAATTTCAAACTCCGAATTATCCTGTGTTGTACTTGCTGATAAGGTTACACCGTCGATTTCCATGCTCACTTTAGCCTCAATGGCTTCTCCATTTTCATCGGTAATATTTCCTCGGAAAACATTGAAGTTTTCATATGCAGCCCAAATGACCGAATCAACAAATAACTCTAAACCTTCTTCTGTATAATCTTCTCCATCATGTTCAATGGCTGCACTATGACCACTCATGAGAAGTTCCATACTATCTCCAGTTCTTGGTTTATACGCAATCCCATGTCCGTGTACTTCCGACTCAGCGTGTTTAATATCTGCTAAAACAAACCCTGAATAATGATCAAATGCAGAAACACGACTACCATCTGGAACTAGTATTTCGATGACGTCTCCTACTTCCCTATCACCGAATAATGGGTTCTTGTTTTCAACAACATATTGTGCAGCGCTAGATCGAATATTAATTCGATCCCTTGAAACAGGATCCTTTCGAACTGAATTTAATGTGTAAATACCTCCACCACTAAAGTATGAATCACCGTAAATGATACTAACACCATTATCGTCTGCAGCTACTTCAAACGCATCAAACGTTGCTTTAGTAATGCCGCTTTTGTCATTATAGAAAACAACATCATAGTTTGCTATTTCTTCGGTTAATGTTTCCATGGAGGAATAGTTTGTTACATCAATATGGTATTCTGCAAAAATTCCCTCCAGGTTTTTTCCATACGAACGGTCCCCTAATATTGCTAGTCTTGGTTCTGGAATCAATGTTTTATTTAGCTCTAATGGTGGCCCTGTTATCTCAATTTCATCTTTCGCAAGTACATAATTATCATGGGCGTACTCAAGACTATAAACCGCTGCTGGTAGATTTGAGAATTCGTAACTACCATTACTATTCGTTACGGCTTCATCAACTAATTCTCCAGCCGAATCTCTCAATTTGATTTGCACATCAGCTACTGGATTCGTAGTTAGTGAATCTGTCACAATACCAGAGAGCTTACCTTCCATAGAAGATACAAGTTCAATAGTCCCAGTTGCTAAGCTTCCATTTTCAAAGGTAACTTCAACTACTTCCGTTTCATAACCAGTTAGTCGTACTTCTACGTTATAGGTTCCTTCATCATGGAATAGCGTAAATTGCCCAGAATCATCCGCCTTTATAGAAGCTCTAGTCTCTAATACCTGGACCGTTGCTTGTAGTGGATTCCCTGATTGGTCAACTACCTGACCGTTCATTTCTCCAAAACTAGCATCCTCGAGTAAATAATTCATGCTATTGATTAGCAATGTATGCTGGTCCTTTGGCCAATGCTGAGTCGGTAGATTCCAAGAAGCTGTAGAGTTATTGGCAAGCAGTATATGAGCACTATTCTGTGAGACGGCTTTAATCCCGATTCCCGTCCCTACTTTACCGAGTCGACTACTATGAACAGTGGCTAAATCCTGACCAGAGTATCCTGTAAACCAGCTAGCTTTTCCGCTATTGAGTATCTTAATCGTATCTCCAACTTCAAATCCTTCAAATATTGGGTGATCTCGTGTAACTTCTAATGAAACCATAGCATCCGTATAGTCACTTTGTAATACCACAGGGTCCTGATAATGTTTTACAAGATCCGAAATCGACCCATAACTTGGCCCCCAAGCGTCCGTAAACACCATACTTACATCTGCTTCAAGTGCTTCATTTAATAAGGAATCCATATCTTCTTTATCTGGTGTCCAGCCACCAGAAGTATAGGCACCATTAAGATACAGGACGTTGTAATTTTCAACATTACCTGTTATTTCTTCCCATGTCACTTCCTCGGCCGGAATTCCATTAACAGTTAATAATTTGGTTATAGTAGATTTATAGTCGTCTAGCACTGCCACATCAATTGGATCTAAAGATGGGGTTAATTTAGTTTCCATATCCTCTTCAATCGTAACCTGGATACTACTATCTACATACCCACTACCTTGGAAGGTAACATCATAACTTCCAGCATAAATGGATTCAAAGTGGAAATAACCATTTTCATCTGTTGTAGTTTCAAGTGGAGTGTCCTGTACTTGAACTAGAATATTAGATATAGGATTGCCACTTCGTTTATCTTTCACTGTACCCGATAGTTGACCGGTTTCCACTGCTTGTAATGTATAAGATTGATTAAATTCATAGCCTGATCTAACGCTAAAACGTTGTTGAATCTGCTCTAGCCCATATTCACCAATCCGTACCTCATATTCGCCTGGTAATACGGATAGTTTATAATTACCATTCTCATCAGCATCAGCCTTCATATCTGTACCAACAATTCGAACTG
This sequence comes from Paucisalibacillus algeriensis, assembly GCF_000577245.1. Taxonomy (GTDB): domain Bacteria; phylum Bacillota; class Bacilli; order Bacillales; family Amphibacillaceae; genus Ornithinibacillus. Next base: position 201,108 of record NZ_CBYO010000016.1, on the reverse strand, counting down.
TTCCTGATACCGGATTTCCGTCACCATTTTGTATTGTTCCAGATAGTATTCCAGGTGCAGTAAATACAGTCAATCCTCTTTGCGTTGGAACAATGACCTGTCCTGCAGTAATAGCAGGTGTTGAAGAACTGGAACCAGCTAAAGTCCATTGTCCTACCATTTCACCAGTAAACACATCAATTGCTTTTAGACTATATGTGCTATCAACAATGAAGAATATTCCATTACTAGCTACCACACCATTATTGACCGTCGTGCTAACATTCTTATTTGCCCATAATAACTCTCCTGTTTGACGATCAAATGCTTTCAGTGTTGGAACAGACGCCGAACTCACCAATACAATATCTTCATATACAACTGGTGTGGCAGCCTGTGTATCACCGATTCCCTCAACCTGCCAAACTTCCTCCCCAGTCTCTGCATCAATAGCCCACATAACTCCTCTATTTTCAAAGTTAGTAGAAAAAGCATAAACCGTATTTTCAACCACTACAGGTAAAGATGCAAATCCGCTACCAGTAATAGCAAACGTCCAGTTAACTGACCCATCGTCTTTAGATATCGCAGTCATTTTTCCATCTTCTACAGTACCGATAAATAATTGTTCACCTGCAAGAGCTGCACCGGAATAACTGCTAGCTGGAATGTCAGTAGTCCATATTGTTTGACCATTACCTGCATCTAGGGCGTAAACTTTTGTTGCCCCATTAAAGCTCGAAGTAAGGTACAGTACTCCATTCTCGTATATAGGAGACTCATAAACTGGTAGATTCCCTATTTTCATACTCCAATCCACAACACCGCTATGGATGTTCAACGCATAAAATGTCTGGTCTTGACCACCAGTTACATACACATGATCATTGGCGATTGTTGGTGTGCTACGATTCATTCCTCCAGTCCGAAAACTCCATTTCTTCTCACCGGTCTCTATATTATGAGCCTCCACATTTCCACTTTCTGTAACAATTACCGCCGTATCCTCATTAACAACTGGAGAAGAAAAGACAATATTGCCACTTATCGGGATTTCTAATGCTTCCTTCAAATGGCTAGTTGAGATATCCTCATTTGATATCGCATTTCTACTAGGATTGTTGTTTCCAATTGTCCAGTTCTCATCGGAAATAAATGTACTTTCGTTAACTGTAAATTCTAGATTTAAATCTGCATTAACTGTGATTGTTTCATTTTTACTGGATAATCCATTACCAGAAATCGTTAACTGATAATCCCCTTCAGGAACTCCATCAAATGAGAATTCCCCATTATCATTCGTTCTTGCGACAGATAGTGGTGTATGTTGAAGACGAACATAGGCGTATGGTACCGGATTATCATCTGAATCAGTGACAACACCATGAATGGTAAACTGGTCCGATTTCGTTAACTCCCAATTAACCTCCACCACCTGCTCTTTTTCTACAGAAACAGTAAAAGTATTGGCTTGATAACCAAAGGATTCCACTTCAACTTCATGGGTTCCTTCCCGTAATATAAACTCAAATATGCCATCGTCTGATACGGAAACATCCACATTTTCCTCTTCTACCCGAATCGTAGCAGCAATTGGATTACCATTCTCATCGGTAACTGTCCCTTGAACAGTACCGGCAAATGCTGCAGACGTTACTGCCTGATACGCATCCACAATACCAGTTCCATATAAATCATTAGGTAGTGGACCCATATGAATTTCTGTTCTAGCTGTTTCCTTCAGCAATGCCGATACATCATCAATCTTTAAATCTGGATTAGACTGTAGAAGTAAAGCGATCACACCAGCGACATGAGGTGTAGCCATAGATGTTCCACTTTTCACACCATAACCATTCCCAGGAACAGCGGAATAAATTTGATGACCTGGAGCAGAAACATCAGGCTTTATATATCGTTTATCACCCCAATAAACTGGGCCGCGACTTGAGAAATAAGCAATTTGATCATTGATATCTGTTGCCCCAATAGCAAAAGCCTCTGGAAAACTTCCCGGGGCACCAATGGAATTGGAACCAGGCCCATCATTACCAGCAGCAAACAAAGGAAAAATTCCCGCCGCTACCCATGCTTGAACATCTTCCCGGAAAGTTGTATCTCCTGTATTTGAATTCCCCCATGAATTATTGACAACATGTGGTGCCATAGCTGGGTCTCCACCTGGGGCCATAAACCATTGAAAAGCTTGGTGAATACCAGATTCTGTTGCAGAACCTCTATCATTGAAAATTTTTGCAGCAATCCATTCTGCTCCAGGGGCAACACCAATTGGTTCCCCTTCTCCACCACCCACAGCAGATCCAGCAACATGGGTACCATGTCCATTTCCATCTTGTGGGGTAGAGTAGCCGTCTCCTGAAAAGTCAGCCCATGAATACTGATGTCCCCCATTACGCCCACGATAATTATGAGCTAATGCCTCATGACTTACTTCAACTCCTGTATCCATAATCCCGACAACAATTCCTTCTCCATCAATACCGTAACGAGACCATACGTCGGGTGCGTAAACCTTCTCCAGTCCCCATTCTGGTAATCGCGGTGAAGTTTCATTGATAATAACCTCAGGTACTTCAAAAACTTTCTCCATTAAAATTTTTTCAACATCTTCACGTTTCTCTAACTCTTCTATAGCTTCCTTTGTCACACTTGCTGCTATTCCATTAATAATCCATAGTGGAGTAATCTCCTTTGCTATTCCTTTTTGAGAGAAACTATCCAATTTCTTCAGTACTTCAGATTGGGATTTTTCTGCAACTGATTGCAGATGATTTTGAACCATCATTAATCTTTCATGACGATTGTTATTTTTAGCTACATCTTGGAACATAGTTGCTTTCTTTTCGCTGTCCGATTTCATATGAATAATGACAGGAACCATTTCCTCTTTTTCAAATGATTGAAATATCTTTTTCTCCACTTTACCTTCCATGATGACCTTTTCTTGAGTAGTGTCTTTTGCTTTGTCGAATAAAGGCTTGTTCACCTCAAGACCATCGTGTACTCTCGGTAAACCATCAGGACCAGAAGCCTCCAGCTCGTAATCTGCTGATTCTTCTTCTTCATTTGAAGCCACATCTTCTAATTCTTTTTCTAATACAAGATCTTCTTCCAGTGTAGTTAGATCAAGAATTTGTGCTTGAGATTCCCCGTAAGATATTGTAGGTGTAAATAGGGAAAAGACTAGTAAAAGAATTGTCAAACTAGCCCATATTCTGCGAAACTTCCTTTGTTTCAACCTCATTTCATCCCCCTGCTTTCAATTAAATATTCAGACTTTTAACAATAGTTTAAAATTAGGTTATCACTACTTGTTTTATCTAACAATAACTCTAGGGTGAAATGAGAATAATAACCTATGAAAGTTGGTTATAAAGTATTAATGTCGAATACAAATCCTTTGTTAGTCCTAAAAAAGCTCACTTTTTGTCTATAAGCAATTTATATATGACCAGCAAAACTAAAAGTATTACATATTTCCCTAACTTTTACGTCAAACTTATAGGACATAGTTTAATTTCTAGATTGAGGAGAACTTACTTTGATCCAAGTAATTGCAATTACAAATGAAAACAAGCGAATAACAAATCTAACCATAGATGGTGTCACGTTCAGTGAATATAAATGGTGGTGGATTGACTTTAACAACCCTACAGAAGAGGAAATTACAAAACTTGATACCGCTCTTCAATTCCACCGGTTAGCAATCGAAGACTGCATCTATGGTCAACAACGACCTAAGCTGGATTATTATGATGATTATTCTTTGGTTGTTACCCATACTCTTGGTCCGAGGGATTTTGATCAATTTGAGATTAACTTCTTTATAGGAGAAAATTATATTGTCACGTTTCATCAACAAGATTTGATGGAAGTAAATCAAGTTTGGAATACTTTTCTAAAAATCGAGGACATTGCGGATTGGGATGCGTATCGTATACTTTATGAGGTTTTTGATAAGATAGTCGATAATTTTTTCCCTATTATTCATCAGTTAGAGGATCGTATCAATGCTTTAGAACAAAACCCCAAACAGGTTTCCTTACATATTCCATTGGATATGCTTTTTGAACTAAGACATCAACTTCTGAAATTAAGGCATGCCATTCACCCAATTAGGGATTTGCTTTATCGTATCTTAAATTCACATCACCTTGATATTAAAGAACACCGGGAATACTTCATGGATATTTATGACCACTTACTCAAACTTTCGGAAATGGTTGATTCTAATCGCGACATCACAAATGATATTCGAGATAATTTCATTTCATTAAATTCCTATCAACAAAATAAAGTTATTCAAATATTAACCGTGATTACATCCATCTTTGCTCCTCTCACCTTTATTGCTGGAATCTATGGCATGAACTTTACCAATATGCCTGAACTGAGTTGGCGTTATGGCTACTTTGTCATTGTGGCGTTCATGCTAACCGTGAGCATTCTAATGATTCTTTGGTTCAAAAAGAAGGGCTGGTTTAAATGAACGTTGTCTGACAATTGACTAGTATTATAACTTTAGGCATAGATATTCTAAATGAAAAACAGCTATCACTACTTTTGAACGATTTTTTAACTTTCCCAACCCCATTTTTTCATCAAACGCTTATTGTTGAATAAGATTTGATGAATATAAATGGGGAGGAAACTAATATTGAAAAAGTTAGTCATGTTGTTCTTGAGCATTATGCTTTTATTTAGTTTTTCGATTCCGCTTTCTGCTACAGAAGGAAAAGTAAATTCAACCTCAATTCCTGATCCAATTCTCTTTAAAGAAGAAACCCTCCAATCAATTTCCGGTAAAGCGAACAATGGAAATAACGAAACTCCAGGGGAATGGTATATTGGCACGGCCCCTTCCAACCCGGTAGCAAATGCTCCTGTATTACTGTTTGTTCCCGGGCTGAATAATGTTGCACAAGTGTTTTGGGAAGACAATGATATGTATCAAACCGCTGTAAATGCGGGCTACCAAACAGCTTTTGTTCAGTTATACGATGCAGGCGGTGCCTCAGCTGATATGTGGAATAATGGAGTTTTGCTTGCTGACAAAATTAGGGAAATCTCTAACTACTTCGGGAAGCCTATTACGATTGTGGCCTATAGTAAAGGCGGCGTAGATAGTCAAACCGCCTTAACGTATTACGGTGCTTGGCCATATGTACAAAACGTGATTACCCTTTCGAGTCCACATCATGGGTCACAATTAGCTGATTTAGCTTACAGTTCCTCTGCTGGATGGCTTGCAGATTTAATTGGTGCTAAGGGGGATGGAACTTATTCCATGCAAATGGCTTATATGGCAGATTACCGTTCTCAAACAGATGGCCAATCGAGGGCTTATTATAATGATTACTATACATTAGGTGGTACCGGCTGGGGAAGTGCCTTTTCATCTACCTGGTATGGAGGAATGTATTTATCCCAATATGGTTCCAATGATGGCGTTGTAACAACTGTCAGTAGCAGATTACCAGGTGGCCAACAGGTAGCCATTGAGAACTGGAACCACACTTCCATTCGAACTGGAGTCACTTTTCCTGTATATGATAATTATTTGTCAGATAATACTTACTATGGAAATAAGTTGATGAATACAATAGACGAGTCTACTGATAAAATAACTCCTAACCATAATCAATGGGTCGATGGCGGACCATTACATGCTGAGAAAGAAACAGACATTCTAATTACAGTTGAAGATCATGTTCAAGAACTTAGCCTTAATTTGATGACTTCAAGTGATATAGCAGATGTGAAGTTAATTTCACCTTCTGGAAAAGTTATTACGCCAAATATTCAGTCCAAGAAATTGGAAGATGGAATTTTCCTTGGAGCATTAAATACAACGATTTCCGTAAAGAAGCCTCCTGCTGGGAAATGGAAATTGGAACTAACACCAAAAGAGGATGACGCTTATCTATTGGTAGCAAACTATGAAACTCCTAATAAACTACTTCATAGCAATCAATCACCTATTAAGGACTCTGCAAAAATTAACTACCAGGTAATTTCCAATATCGACCTACTTCAGGAAAAAACGCTTAAAGCAACGTATACCGTTGCTCAATCTAGTAATCCTTCCAATAGTAAAACTATACTTGCCAAAGAAAACCTATCAAAAGTTCTTACCTTTGAGCATTCAAAAGAGGTCTACAATATTACGATTGAAGTAGAGGGAATCACGAAAAATGGCAACCCATTTAAACGAACGATCATTGATTCTGTATACATTCCAGAATAATATATTGTACATCTTGGTGCCAAGCTCCTTAATGTAGGGGCCTGGCATCCTTTTTTAATATTCCCTATGGTACTAGGACCTTTGACCGATTATAATGCTAATATGGGGGTGTATTTATGCCAATTCAGCCAAAGTTTCAAATTGGAAGAAAAGAACGTCGATACTTTGCAACCAAAACGTTTACCGACCGCGAATTACCGAGAGAAGTCTTCTTTAATCATTTAAGCAATATTAGTCAACGACCTAGTCACACGGATGAGTACGACGTTATCGTGTACTATGGTGTCGGAGGTATTGGAAAAACTAGTTTACAAAAGCAGCTAAAATTAGAGCTAACAGACTACGACGCCAATGCACTTTATACTTCAATCGATTTTAGGGACACAGCATTTCATTCACCAGCACGGGCACTACTTGAGCTAGTCAGAGAAATAAAATATCAAAAAAAGATTTCGTTTCCTCATTTTGAACTTGCCTATTCTCTTTACTTTTACAAGAGGAACCCGGATACCTCATACAATGAGAAAAAGTTTCGTTTTGCAAACGAACTATCAATCCTTGGGAATATCATTGGGACGTTAGATGGTCTAGGAATTGCTGGCTCTATTACGGGGATTGTTGGAAGAATATACGATTCAGGTAAAAAGTGGAACCTACATAAAGATGTAAAAGAACAACTGGTAGAGTTAGAGAATTGCACGATTCAAGAAATTGAAGAGAGACTCATCGCATTTTTTTCCTATGATTTACTACAAGCAATAGAGAAATACAAGATAAAAAATACTGTAATCTTCATAGATACATTTGAAGCGTTATGGGCAAGTGTGACCAATAAACTCACCATCCATTCAAAAGACAAGTGGGTACGCGAACTGATTGGATCACTACCAAATGTATTATTTGCCATCTGCGGAAGAGAATATTTAGAATGGGAAAAATATGATTCTGATTGGAAAGATATTCTTGATCACCATATTATTGAAAACCTTTCTACTAAGGATGCAGAAAATTTTCTGGTGAATTGTGGAATTGAAGAGAAGGATATTAGAGATAAAATCATCTCCTCTAGTGGTGGACATCCGTACCATCTAGATTTATCTGTAGATACATATTTTGAGATAAAGAACCGCGGAGAAGCAATGGAAGTTAGTAAATTTGGTTCCAATCAGCGGGAAATATTAGATAGATTCCTTCAATATTTGACGGACGAAGAAATCGAGACCCTAAAAGTCATGACGATTCCAAGATATTATACGGAAGAAATATTTAGCTATCTACTTAATGTACATCCAACAGGATATGCAATTACAAGATACCATGATTTTAATAAGTTCTCCTTTATATCAAAAGAACAAGAGAAGCTATTTATTCATGCATTAATGCGACAAGGTATACTAGATTATTCCAATAAAGAGTTGGTAACCAAAGTCCATCAATCACTCGCTAAATATTTTGATGGTCTTGTAATGAAATATTCTACAGCTAGCCTGAATTCTGAAAAAGAAATTCAAGCACTTGAGGAATCCATATTCCACCATCAAGCATATATGGAAAAAGAGCAATTTCTCAATTGGCTTTCCTCAACTTGTTTACAAACACTTAAAAAGCTGCAATTACGTGGAGAAACTAGCTTTCTTCGCCAAGTATTAGAACAGCTATACCAAGAGCACGGAGCAAATTCACTCGGAATCTCCTTAATGCAAATATTAATTGATATGGTTCACTTAAATGGTGAATACGGATCTGCGATAGCAATGATAGAGGAATTATTTGCCAATCAGGATATTCTCGAAATTTTGGCTTCCAAAGAAAAAACTCATCTGGTAATTCGCAAAGTCCATCACCAGATGTTTTCATTGCCTGTTAAGCCATTAATTCATGAGCTATTAAGCTATGAAAACATTTTAAGAGAGAAAAAATGGCATGAGGAATATAATGAATTATTGTTTATGCTTGGTGGTAATTTAGGAGTTTTATCAGGAGATTTAACATTTAGCAGAAAATGGTTAGTAGCATCGATCCGTTATGCCCAGGAAACAGGGATGAACAATTATTTGGTAAGGGCTCTCCGAAAGTATGCGGATATTCTTAAAGTAAATGGACATCATAAATGGGCTATAGATTTTTGTGAGATTGCCATCGATATTGCTCGAAAAGGTGGGTATGAACGATATGAGGCTATTCTAGTTTGTACATTAGCCGATATTTATCGTATGAAAGAGGAGTACACATTAGCTGAGGATTTATTAAATGAAGCAATGAAACTTATTAAAAAGGTAGGAATAAAAGGCTGGGAAGCTCATGTTTACTTATCAAAAGGAGAGACTAATCTCCAGAAAGGTCTCTTGAAAGAAGCAGCCCATTACTTTAACCTGGCAATTGATATTTATCAAACCATCCAACAGGAGTGGGGATTAATTCAAGCAAATATCGGACTAGAACGTTGCCATATTAAAGGTGGAACTGGTTCCGGAGAGCCGATCAGCCTTTGGTCCCAGAAAGCAAAGCATTTAAACTACGAATTGCAAGAAAAACAAGCCGTGCAAACAAGCCTAGGCAATACTGATATTATTTCTTTACCATTTCTATAATAAAATCAAAGGTGCGGGAGCAATTCTAAAATTGCTCCCACACCTTTTTCTTTTAACCAAACTACCCTTGATCTCGCACGTTCATTACAAACATATAACAATGGTATAGGACAATTCACTTCCTTCATAACCTTTAGAAACAAGAGGGAAAGGATTGATAAAATTGGATTTTATTAAGATTGAATGGGTTCTATTTCGAAAAATAAAAGCTCGACACACATCTTCCCAATCCCTCACTCGTCATTCCTATCACAAATACACATCAGCCAATATTCCATATGTACATGTCATTCGAAATAAACATGGGGAGCTACTTTTACATAAAGGCATTGAAGCTTATAACAAGTTACTATTAAATCATCCTATTAAAATTGTTCCGGTATTTATATCCGATTGGGAACAGATTTCTGAGCTTGAATGGACGTTCCAATTGTTTCAGTCTTGCATGGCGGAAAATGTGAAGTACGAATTAAAACACGAATACCTGGCAATTTTATTGAAGGAAACAAAATATGATGTTAAGAAAATTTGTCAACACACTGGTTGTAAGAAACAAGACGTATTCAGTCTTATTTTCAATGAAACAATACCAGAGAAATACATGGATCTAGCAATTAAGCATAATCGTATACATATCGTGAATGAAATCGCTAAAAACCCAGTGTTGCAACATTACAGATCCGTACTATATACAGCCGTTTTTCAAAGAAAGGAACGACTGACATTTGAAAAACTAAAACTCTTCATTACCTACCTAGAGGCTGGATACGAACTTAACATGAACTCCATACTTGCCCTTGAGAATTTTAACCAAATAGTAGATCGTGAGGAAGCCTTAAAATTTTACTGGGATCACTTGCATTTCCCAGATACACAGATTATGGAAGGTGTCTTTTATTATAAAGGAGATAAGAATTCTATGATAAATGTGCGGTTGTAAAAAGGAGTTTGGATAGTCCAAACTCCTTCAATTTCCTCTAAAACAACCTCGGAACAAAGATTATAAATAGAACAACTATAATGCTAGTATCTGCAATAATACTTTTGTTTTCTTTTCTTTTTTGAATGAGAGATAAGACTTTCCCTAATAAAAGAAACCCAATTGCTATATTAGTAAATAATAAATGCCATGTCAGCCCATAGTTCTCATCTGTTCCTAACGTAATCAGAACAGGAACAACTAACAATAACAGTGCAAGTATATAGAGTACTAGACTATATTTACAAAGATTCATCATAACGTCCTTCTTTTCTATACTAGTATATTAGATAATCACCTAAGGAAACTTTAGAGAAACTCCCCTGAATTCCTTTCTTGTTCAGAAAATAGTCAACTGCCTCTTCCCATGTAAGTCCAAGCTCCATTAACCCTTTTGCAATAACGGACAAGTATGCGGAAGATGGCTTCGTAAACAAAACCGAGTTCAACGAATAACTACTTGTAAACGTGAAAATCGGGGATCCATTCTGTTTTCCTAGAAATACAACTCGGTTATACCAGCCATTATGTATATCAACAAACCCATTTTTCTCCACTTCAATAAGATCAATTTGTACTTCCATTCCATTGTTTTCTTGGGAAACAACATCACGGAATTGTTCTTCTGTGATTAGGTACATTCTTCCAATTGTGTTTTCCGTTTCAGATTGCTCGGTTCCAATAAACGCAACTCCGCCTTTCCCCCATTTGGATCCTTCTTTGGAAAAATAGAGGGGATACTTAATATCAATCCGTCCACTCTTTTTGGGAGCAGTTTTATCATGACACCCTCGTTCCAATTGTTCAGAACCTTGCACTATTCCACCATGAATATAAGCCATAAACCGTTTTTCCATTATATTAGAGCCGTAACTTGCGTACCAAACATCCATTTCATATGCTCCTTTCTAGCAGAGTGAATCACCCTAAATCGTCCATCTGATTAATTGTCAAGAACACCGGATGTTCGGGAAGTTCTCTTAAATCTTCTCTTAAGAATTCAGGATATAGCTCTGTTCCTGGAAGTTCCGAAATATCAAACCACTTATAAATTAATACATCGTCTCCTTCCATCCCCGTAAATTGACTCTCGCCACAATAGATGGTGTGAGAATCTTGTAATCTTACTAAATAATAATCTGCTACCTCATGAAATTTCTTATCTTCAAATGGAAAGAAGTTTTCCGTATGCCACAGCAACCTTTCCACGACTACATCGACACCTATCTCTTCTTTTAGTTCGCGAACCGCCGTCTCAGAGCTACTTTCAAACATCGACACCCTTCCACCTGGCAGCGCCCAAAAGGTGTCATGCTCCTTTTTGTGCAACAAAACTCGGTCACCATCAACCAAAATAACCCCTGCCCGAAAATTAAATATGCCATTCCCAATAGGTACCGAAATATCCAATTTATATTCCCCCGTTAAGTTTTTTTGAATTCTAACTAGAAAAGTATGGTAACAAATAGTTTAGCACAACATAGAATATCCATTTTCATGTATAATCTAAAAGTACCATTTTTTTCATTTTTTTCAAAGAAGGTGTATTGATATGGGAAAACAGCATAAAAAGGAATCTATCGGAAGTATTATTACACGTTACATTATGATGCTCATTGGGGCAACACTAGCAGCAGTTGCACTTGAACTTTTCTTAATACCAAATACCATTATTGATGGTGGAATCATTGGTGTATCCTTACTTACTAACAATCTTACAGGACTGAATTTTGGTATCCTAATTTTCATCTTCAACATTCCGTTTTTAATTGCAGGGTACAAATTTATAGGAAAAAGCTTTGTATTGGCATCGCTTTTCAGTATAGTCGCCCTAGCTCTTATTGAACCAACTCTTCATACTATCTTACCTGCTACAGATGAGCCATTATTAGCTACAGTTTTTGGCGGATTAATTCTAGGAATTGGGGTAGGTATCGTCATACGTAATGGTGGTGCATTAGATGGTACAGAAATCTTAGGAATTCTTTTATCTCGAAAATTGCCCTTCTCCGTGGGTGAATTCGTTATGTTCATTAACATCTTTATTTTCGCGTGGGCGGGATTTGTGCTAGGCTGGGAACAGGCCATGTTATCCATCATCACCTATTTCATTGCATCTAAAGCAATCGACTTTGTTGGACAAGGATTAACCGGTGATACAAAAGCAGCCCTTATCGTTACAGATGAATATGATGAAGTTGGCGAAGCGATTCAGCATAGGCTTGGACGAATGATTACAAACCTATACGGAAAAGGTGGCTATGAAGAAAAGGACAAAGAAGTTATCTTTGTTGTTCTAACTCGTTTAGAAATTGCAAAATTAAAGTCCATTGTCCACGAAACTGATCCAAAAGCATTTATAACCATAGTCGATGCGCAAGAGGCACATGGTGGGAAATTTAAAAAGGCGATCCATTAAGATAACAGCTCCGATTTTGGAGCTGTTATCTTTTTTTGAACTAACGTATTTAATTGAACTTGAAGCAGAACTAGATGAAAGGTTAGTAAGAAATAAAACACCCCTTAGACTTGGACATAAGCCAACAAAACAGAATATAGAGTGGTCCGAAAAGGATTTAACAAACTCCATGAAAAAATATCGTTTATATTCTTTGCCAGGGGAAATTAAACGAATTACATGAGAATTAATAATACAACTATCAATGCAAAAGAAGTAGCAAAAATGGTTAAGGAACAATTTGGATTATAAAGAAATCAATCCATTTCTTCTTTTATTCCCTTCATTAGTTCCTTAATCTCCTTCTCCCTTTCCTGTGTTTTTTCCACATTTATGGTTAACTCCTTTATTTCCTTTCCCACTATGATAAGATCAACCCAAACATCCCGGGCTAATTTAGTATCAATGTCACTTGTATTCACTACAAATTCTGACTCCAATTCTTCCACTAAAATGACCGCCAACTCCCCATTCTCCATACGATCGACCATGCCTGTCACGCTAATAAAATCTATAGACTTCCCTTCCTTTTCAAGTGAAATTTTTTCAGCAAAGATTGTAACTAAGCCATTACAAACCAATAAAAAGAATAAAAAGAAAATCAATATGTTTCTAATGTACATGACTTCCCCTGTCCTCTCCCCTTTTTTGACTAAGTATGGCAATATTCTAATCTCATGTCATCTTTACAAAATGGATTTTTACTAGTAGAAATTGGGTAGAAATCAGATGATCAATATTAACAAATTTGTATTTACTTATCAATTTGCTATAAAAAATAGAATTTCGATTAAAAATAACCAAATTGAGTTCTAGCACATCGTCTAAACCTCTCTAATTGATTGATCATATAGATATCTTCTTGCTATTTTGATACGATTAGTAAGGAAATTATTTAACTACTAATGGGGGAATACAATGTATAAAAGACTCATACTACCCATGTTTATGGCCATTTTCTTAGTTGCATGCGGCCAAGGAGTGGAACAGGAAAGAAGTGATCATTTAGCGAATGAGGTAGAGAAAAAGGAATCGGTAGTATCGCTTGAAGAGGAAAACGCTGAAAATACAACGGAAGAACAAAGCAAATCCGCTAACGAAGAAACCTCACAAGAAACGAAGCAAGATACTACCAAACAAGTAGAAAATCTTGGAGAACTTCAAGTTCACTATATTGATGTAGGGCAAGCAGATGCTACCTTACTTCAATATGAGGAACATAATATTCTATTTGATGCTGGTGATTGGCGTGGAGATGAAGTTGTGAATTATCTTCAATCACAAGGAGTAACAAGTCTAGATTTAGTCATCGGCAGTCATCCAGATGCAGACCATATTGGACAGTTAGCAGATGTTATTAACGAGTTTTCCGTTACGGAAGTTTGGCTTTCGGGTAATGAAAGTACATCTAACACATTCCAACGTGCTTTAGAGGCTGTTCTAACGAGTGGAGCAAACTATCACGAACCAAGAACTGGTGAAGAATACGATATTGGACCTATGAATGTTAAAGTGTTGTATCCAAACTCCATCACCGGTGCTTCCAATGAAGAATCCATCTCGCTACTTTTCACATACGGAGAGGTAACATTCCTATTTACCGGAGATGCTGATCAACGTGCAGAGAATTGGATGATGAATTCCGGTCTCAGTGTCGATGCAGACATTCTTCAATTAGGACACCATGGATCTAGTACGTCCAGTAATCAAGCCTTTGTAGAAGCAGTTAGTCCAGAAGTTGCTATCTACAGTGCCGGTTCAGAAAATAGTTATGGACACCCACATCTAGAAGTTGTTTCTCTAATACAGAATCTTGGGATTCAATTATATGGTACCGATGTTCATGGCACGATTATTGTTAGAACGGATGGTAAAGACTATTCTATAAAAACTAGAAAAGATGGTACAGTAACACCAAAAAGTACAGCATCTAATAATTCAGGTTCCAATCAAAATTCAAGTTCTAATGCCGACACATCGAATAACCAATCGAATGGTAGCTGTATCAATATTAATACCGCTTCTTTGGAAGAAGTACAGAGAATTAAACATATTGGCCCTGAACGGGCACAGGATTTAATCGACTTACGACCATTTAGCTCTGTAGAAGATTTGGACCGTATCAATGGAATTGGACCAGCTAGAATAAAAGATATTGTTGCAGAAGGTGTTGCATGTGTTAATTAATTGTTCGGAGGGATAACCATGAGAGGTGTACTAGACAGGTTTGAAGGCAATCAAGCAGTGATTTTAATTGAGGAAGATAAAGCGGAACTCGTTGTTTTAAAAGAAGAACTACCTGAGGGAAGTAAGATTAACACAGTATTTAAAATAGCAAACGAAAATGGCGATTATCAAATCCTAGCCATTGACCAGGAAGCCGAAAAAGAAGCAAAAGAAACTACTGCAGATTTACTTGCTAAACTTAGGGCAAATAGTAATGGAAGTAAATTTAAGAAAAGCTAATGGAAATGTCAGACAGCCAATACAGGTAGTCTGGCATTTTTATAATAGTTATTACATTCTTTTCTGACTATTGCGATAGTATGTTATAATCTTCTTAGTGGAAATTTTAAGGAGGTAATACATATGGATCTAGGATTAAAAGGCAAATCAGTAATCGTCATGGCTGCGAGTAAAGGCCTAGGTAAAGCAACAGCATCTCAGTTTGCTCAAGAAGGTGCCCATGTTGTTGTTTCTAGCCGTAATGAAGAGGATTTAAGAGCGGTAGTTGCGGAAATTCAAGAAAGCACATCAAACCATAATGTGACGTATAAAACCTGTGATGTAACCAACCCAAATGACATAAAAGGCCTCGTTCAATTTGCTGCTGATAAACACGGAACCGTCGATGTTCTTGTCAACAATGCAGGTGGACCTCCAGCTGGTGGATTCGAAAACTTCGATGATGTAGCATGGCAAAATGCTTTTGAACTTAATTTACTTAGCTTTGTCAGGGCAATCCGCGAAGTCCTACCATATATGCAGAATCAACAACGCGGACACATCATTAACTTTACATCATCATCAATCAAACAAACCTTAGATAATCTTATTTTATCCAATACATTTCGTGCAGGTGTAGTCGGTCTAGCAAAGAGTCTTTCCCAAGAGCTCGCGAAAGATAATATTCTAATCAATACAATAGGGCCAGGAAGAATTGCCACCGAACGGGTTGCACACCTTGATAAGATACGCGCAGATAAGTTAGGTGTCTCTTATGAAGAAATAAAAACCTCCACAGAAGCAAGTATTCCAATGCGACGCTACGGTAAACCTGAGGAATTTGCTAAACAGGCAGTTTTTCTTTGCTCCTCTGCCAATACATATGTAACTGGACAGACATTATTGGTTGATGGTGGGCTTGTGAAAGCATTATAGAAGCAGATTTCAGTCAAATATTGCGGAATAAGGGAATTAATTCTCCCTTATCCCGCTAAAGTTTTAATAACTTAATCCTTCAAAGGAAGTGGAAAATGGAAGTGAAAAAAAGAACTCCATCAAGGGAGTTGCAAATTTTGGAAATTCTATATCTTCGAGGCAACTTATCTGAAGAAGTTAGGCAGCACTATTTCAACTTAAAAAAAGGGTATGAAGGAGAGTTATTATTTGATAGGATCCTAGATAATCAACTACAAAACGATTGTCTCATCATAAAAGATTTACTTCTTAAGATGAATAACACCACCTTTCAAATTGATACCCTAATCATTTTTCAAGAATTTATAAAATTATTTGAGGTGAAAAATTTTGAGGGGGAATACACTTATGATAATGACAACTTTTATAAGTACCCAAAATACAAAATAACAAACCCAGAACACCAATTAGATCGCGCAGAAACATTATTACGGCAACTACTCAGCAATCACGGTCTCCATCATGCAATAAAATCTTCTATAGTGTTTGTCAATCCTGAATTCACTTTGTACAATGCCCCTGCAACTAAACCCTTCGTCCTCCCTAGTCAAATTAACACCTTAGTCAAAAAGTTAAATACCAATCAATCTAAATTGACGAATCTGAGCAAATTAATCGCAGACAAGCTCATCTCACTCCACCAGAAAGACTCTCCTTACTCTAAATTACCAACCTATTCATTTAGTCAATTAAAAAAGGGAATTAACTGCAAAAGTTGTCATTCAATTTCCATAAGCGTGCAGGGTCATTACTGTTATTGCAATACTTGTGGAAAAAGAGAAAAATTAGCTGATGCCGTTATACGAAGTACCAGAGAATTAATTCTATTATTCCCTAAAGAAAAAATAACAACAAGTATGGTACATGAGTGGTGCGAATGCATTTCTTCAACACAAAGAGTACAGAGAATACTTATGAAAAAGTTCAAATTTATAAGTAATAAACGCTGGTCTTATTTTGAATACAGTGGGTCTGGGCCTGGTAAGTGATAGCTTACCAGGTCTTTTTATGTGATTAATCTATTAGCAGGGTTAACTAATCAGCAATAATGCCTTTATTATTATAAAAATGTAGATTACTGGTCTTCTATTTTGCATTTCATCCTGCTTTCTTCTCTGAAATGAAGATTAGGACCTTTCTATTCTGCATTTCAACCTGCTTTCTTCTCTGAAATGAAGATTAGAACCCTTTTATTCTGCATTTCATCCTGCTTTCTTCTCTGAAATGAAGATTAGAACCCTTTTATTCTGCATTTCATCCTGCTTTCTTCTCTGAAATGAAGATTAGAACCCTCCTATTCTTCATTTCATCCTGCTTTCTTCTCTGAAATGAAGATTAAAACCCTCCTATTCTTCATTTCATCCTGCTTTCTTCTCTGAAATGAAGATTAGAACCCTTCTATTCTGCATTTCAACCTGCTTTCTTTTCTGAAATGAAGATTAGAACCCTTCTATTCTGCATTTCAACCATCTTCCTCTCTGGAACAATAATTTCAGCCCTCCAGTCATCATACTCAACAAAAAAAAGGCCATCTGGCCCTTTTCAAAACAGCTACACACCCAATCTAACCCCTATCCTCCCTGCTATCTCCTTTCCAATCTCAAGACTTGCCGTTGCTGCTGGGGAAGGGGCATTGCATACATGAACACTATTCCGTCCATTAATAATAAAGAAATCATCGAATAGCTCCCCGTTACTTCCCAATGCTTGTGCGCGGACACCTGCTGGTGCTGGCATCAAATCATCCTCATCAATACTAGGAATAAGTTGCCTTATGTTTTCCGTAAATCGCTTCTTACTGAAGGAACGACTCATTTCATCAAGTCCTTCTTTTGCATATGTAAATCCAAGTTTCCAAAATCCGGGATAAGATATAATTTCACTAAAATCCTTCCAATTAAATGATGTCTTCCAATATGCTTCTCGTTTAAATCCGGGAACCGCATTTGGTCCTACTTCTACCTTCCCATCTATCATTCTAGTTGCATGTACACCTAGAAAAGGAAAATTAGGATTAGGAACCGGATAAATCAAGTTATTCACAAGATGCCGCTTTTCCGGACGCAATTCATAGTACTCTCCACGGAATGGGAAAATTTTAACATCAACATGATAGCCTGCCATTCTCGCAATCCGATCACTATGTAATCCCGCACAATTCACCAGAAATTTCGTTGTGTATGTTTTATCTTTGGTATCCACAATGACAGCATTCTCACGTTCATCCACCTCGGTAACCTCTGAATCCGTAAGAATGGTTCCACCCTTTGAACGAATTTTCCATGCCATGACACTTGAAACAGTCTTATAATCAACTATTCCAGTTGATGGTAAATAAATAGCTTCCACCCCATTAACAAAAGGTTCCTTTTCCATCAATTCTTCCCGAGATAACCATGTTGCCTTCAGTCCATTCTGATATGCCCGCGTAAATAACTTTTCTAACTTCGGTATCTCTCCCTCATTTGTTGCAACAATCACTTTTCCACATATATCATGGGAAATCTCATGTTCTTCACAGAATCTTCGCATGCTCTCATTGCCTGCTTTAGCGAATCGTGCTTTGTAGCTCCCAGGTTTATAATAAATTCCAGAATGAATGACCCCACTATTATGTCCAGTCTGATGTTGCGCTATATCTTCCTCTTTTTCTAAAATGGCAAGCTTTACCCCTGGTTGCCTTTCCAATAATGTCATTCCAACTGATAATCCAACGATTCCCCCGCCAATAATTAAAAAATCATACATTAGAAGCCCTCCTAACATGTATCAAATAAACCCAATCAATTGCCACCATGTCAGGGCAACGATAATAGTGGCAATCACCGTTACCAAGGTCGCAAGAATTCCCGGAACTAAAAAGTCTCGTTGACCTATAAAGCCCGTACTGTGCACTAATAAATTTGGCATTGTTTCTACCACTAACAAGAACCCATATAAACTAGTTACTCCGGCAATAAACGCTAGTGGCAATGGATCAACCCCAGCATTATCCGCTACACTAATCATAACTGGAATCAATGTTACAACTGCAGCAGATACATTTGATAGTAGTTTATGGAAAATTTGCGTTAGAATGATTACTAAAATCGCTGCGAGTATCGGGTTCTGTATACTCTCTAAGAACCAATCAACACTTAGATAATCCCCTATTCGGTCTACTGCACCTGAATCGATTAGCCCATACCCCATTGACAATGTCACACTGATTAGTAGAACCGTATTAAAATTGATTTTGACAACACTTTCCCATTTCGCAAAGCCAATACCTGGTAGTGTCATGATAAGTGCGCCAATCAATGCAGGAACACTTGGGTGCATACCATGATATGGCTCGGTAATCCACAGCCCTACAATAGCAAGTAAAATTAATAGACAGCGAATCTCCTTGGTACTAACTGATCCTAATTCCTTCATTTTCTTATCCATTTCACCCTTGATATGTGGAAAACTCTTTTGTTCCTCTTTCAATGGATAATATTTATATAAAAGAAGCCAAATTGCTGGAATCAAAATTAACCATAATGGAAATGTATATAGGAACCATTCAAAATATGTAATATTAATACCTGCATAGCGATTCAATAATTCTACTGTTAAAATATTCCCAACTGCAGCTGGTAAAATCGCTGTACCACTGATGTTCCCGCCAAATGCAACACCCACCATAATCATTTTTCGCAGATTACTACCAGATTTTGCACCTACTGTTTTAACAATTAAGGATGAAATCGGTAAAACTAATGTCGTGCGAACTGCAGTAGAGGGGATAAAGAGTGCTTGAATCTGTTGAACGATGATAACACTTCCAAGTAGCCCCTTAGCAGTTGCACCCCATTTTCTCACAATAAAATAGCTGATACGCTTCACTAATGCTGTTTCATTTACAGCTTGAGCAATCATCATTCCTCCAACGACTAGGTGTGTTGCGGGAGATGCAAATCCACTGTAAATAATTGATGTGTCAAATATATTGAAAGTTAGCATGAGTACTAAAATAAGTAAGGCAGTTAGTCCAATTGGAATGGGTTCAAGTGCCCAAAGGATAACACCAAAGGTTACAATTGCTGTCATTAATTTTGCTTCATAGGAAAAGGTATCTGGTAATCCATACAAAAGTAATAAAAACACGACAGCTGCCACAAGAAAGCTAATGAACTTTTTCATTTTCTCTTGGTCCATGGGTAAAGAACGATGAATCTCTGATTCTTTCATTGTTGTCTCTACTCCTTATTAAGTCAAACCATGATAATAAAAAGGGAAGAGGCTGGGAAATAACTAAAAGATTAAGTTTAAAAAAACCTGAACATTCCGTTGCTGGGCCATGTACTTATCATATTAGTTCGGGTTTTCTTTAACTAAATCTCTTTTGTCCCAACCTCATCCTACTTTCTCTTTCCTGACTAAAAATCAGTTTGCAATCTTATCTTGTTCAATAGTATTTTTGTTTCTCTTTTTTGCCAATACTTGGATGATCAATACAATAGCTAATAGGCCAATCCCTATTCCATCTGTGATAGTTCCAGGGATTACTAGTGTGATAGCACTTGCCATGGAAATAATTCTAATTAGCCAAGCCATATCAGCAAATAAGTATCCTTCTAAACCAGCTCCAAGTGCAATTATTCCAATTGCAGCTGTAATTGCTATCCATATAATATCTCCTGTACTTGCATTTTGCATTAATAGTTCAGGTGAGTAAACGAAAATATATGGTACCAACACCCCTGCTGCAGCAAGTTTGAGAGATATAAAGCCGGTTCGATTTGGATTTCCCCCTGAAATTCCAGCACCCGCAAAAGCAGCTAAAGCTACTGGTGGTGTTAAGTTTGCAAGAATTCCAAAGTAGAATACGAACATATGGGAAACAAACGGTTCAATTCCAAACTGTACTAACGCTGGTGCAGCCATTGAAGAAGTAATAATATACGTCGGAATAGAAGGAAGTCCCATACCTAAAATAATAGAAGCGATCATGGTAAAGAATAGTGTCAAGATTAACGTATCCTGACCCAATACTAGAATTGCTGTTGTCATCTTTAAACCAAAACCTGTTAGAGATGCAACCCCAACAATAATCCCAACCATTGCACAGGCCATTGCCACCCCAACGGCACTTCTCGTTCCATCTTCCAGTGCTTGGATAACCCCTTTAAGACTCAAGCGAGTTTTTCTCCTTAACATGGCAACAACAACCGTAGAAATGATTGCCCATGCAGCAGCATAAATAGGTGTAAACCCACCAAATAACATATAAATTAACACTACTAAAGGAATAAGCAAGTGTCCTCTTTCCTTTAATACATCGATGATACGGGGCAGTTCTTCACGCGACAGGCCTTTTAATCCACGCTTCTTTGCCCGTAGGTGGACAACCGTAATAACACCCATATAATAAAGAATACCTGGAAGAATTGCTGCTATCGCAATATCCTTATAAGGCATCCCCAGGGTCTCAGCCATGATAAACGCTGTCGCCCCCATAACAGGAGGTAAAATTTGACCACCAACAGAAGCCGCGGCTTCAACTGCACCAGAAAAGTTCTTAGAATAACCGGTTCTCTTCATTAATGGAATAGTAAACGAACCAGTGGTTACCACGTTAGCAATAGCTGATCCATTAATTGAACCAAGAAATCCACTAGATAGAACAGCAACTTTTGCAGGTCCACCAGCTGTATGCCCAGAAATAGCTAGTGCCGAATCATTAAAAAGTTGACCAAGCCCGGTCCGATTTAAGAACGAACCAAACAGTACAAATAAGAAAATATAGGTAGCTGATACCCCAATTGCGGTACCAAATATTCCTTCTGTAGTTAAATACATATATGTCGTAATATCTTCAATCGAATACCCTCGGTGAGCAATAATCCGAGGAAGATAAGGACCAAAGTATGCATAGAGCAGGAAAAGTGAACTTAAAATGGTTAAACCCATTCCAACGACACGACGTCCTCCTTCAAGCACAAGGATTACGATTAGCAAACTAAATACAAAATCATTCGTATTCGGTAAGCCCGCCCTGTTTACAATTCCCATATAGTCAATGAAAATATAGGCGATCGTCGAAAGTGCCATGATAGCAAGCATAAAGTCAATGGCAGATGCCCGATTCTGAGGTGCTTTTTTACGAGATGGATAAAGTAAGAAAACGAGAACTAATATTACACCAGTATGTAGTGCACGATGTTTCAAGGTAACTAAAGGTCCTGCAAATGATGTGTACAAATGAAAAAGTGCTAATCCAACGGCAAAGAATGTCACAAGTCGAACCATCCATGGAATATTAAAATTACGGAATCTGGACTCAGCATCAAATTTTTCAAGGAGCTTCTTTTGCTCATCAACAGACAATTCTTCTACTGGTTTTACAGCTTCACTCATTTGGTCCACCCCTCCCTGCTATGAGAATAATGTAATGTAAGCCATTCAAATAAGTTTAATTCTTCATAATGAATTTGAACATGATTATAATCTGGAACATATTTTTTTAGAGGATATTGCGTAGTACCATCTTCAATGTAATACTGTGAAATTGGTACATAATAAAGTGAATAATAAGGTATTTCTCGTATTATTCCAGTAACTCGAATAAATCCATCCTTAAGAATCTTAACCTTTCCATCCGTATCAGGCGTTCCAGCACCATAGGATTTATAGGTAGTAGATTCCAAGGTTAACTTGTGATCATCCAATATTTCATAAGTTTCTTTCCATGGCGTCAATTCTACAGAATGACGCCAACCAACTGTAACCGTATTACTTTGCCAACTAAAAAAGTGATACGGTTTCCCTTCAAGGTTGGTTATTAATATTCCAGATTGCACTGGAATCAAGAAGATTCCAGTTGCAATCAAAATTACAATCACCATGATGATTACTTTTCTACGCATGTATATTCCTTCTTACATTTTATTCAGATATACCCTGCTCATCAAAATATTTCTTTGCACCAGGGTGAAGTGGCGCAGGTAGGTTTTTCAAAGCATTTTTGATATCAATATCCTTTGCAGCGTTATGGGTATCTTTTAATGTATCGAGATTTTCAAAGAATCCTTTTGTTAATTCATAAACTACTTCGTCTGATACGTCACTATGTGTTAGAAGTACATTGTTAACCCCAATAGTAGGAGTATCAATATCTAACCCATAGACATCAGCCCCAACTGTTGCCGGGAAGAATGAAGGGTAATTCTTTTGCATTTCTAACACTTTTTCCTCTGCGATTTCAACAACTACAATATCATTCGTAGTTTGTAGTTCCATGACACCAGCATTTGGTAGTCCTGAAGAAATCACAACTGCATCAATTGTGCCATTCTTAATTCCTTCCACACCTTCAGCGAATGAAAGAAAATCTTCATTAATATCG
Source organism: Paucisalibacillus algeriensis (assembly GCF_000577245.1). Taxonomy (GTDB): domain Bacteria; phylum Bacillota; class Bacilli; order Bacillales; family Amphibacillaceae; genus Ornithinibacillus. The sequence continues at coordinate 178,041 of NZ_CBYO010000016.1, read as the reverse complement.
TCATAACTCATTCCATAAGCTTCCAAAACACGCTTCGCACTAATTTCTGTACCAGATGCAGGCGCACCTACAGCAACGTTTTTATCTTTTAAATCTTCAATGGTTTTAATACCGGAATCTGCAGTAGCAACGATTTGTAGATAGTTTGGATATAATGAAGCAATAGAACGGATATTTTCTTGAGCACCTTGTTCTTCAAAACTATCAATACCTTTATATCCATCCTCAGCAGCATCCCCCATAGAGAATCCAACCTCAGCGTCCCCTTTATTTAACGTTGTGATATTTGCAGCTGAGGCAGCTGTGGATTGGCTATTCGCGTTTGCTCCCATCTCTTGATAAATTTTTGCCATTGCACCGCCTAGTGGAAAATACACCCCTGATGAACCACCCGTTAGAACTGTAACGAATTCACCTTCTAAAGAAGAGCCGTCATCAGATCCACCAGTCTTGTTACTGCAAGCACCTAATACAAGAATAAGTGCTACAACCAAGCTAAAGCATAAAGTCTTTTTCATTAATTTCCCCTCCATTATTAATTGATATATTAATTCCTATATATATTAGGACTTAATAAAACAGGTTGTTGCGCACCGCTAGAAAACGCTTACATATATGAACAGAAAAAAACACCAAAAAGTAAGATCTCATTTCCATAGATGTCTTACCTAGGTGGTTTTTAAACATAACGAATAATTACAAAAAACTTTCGGAAAACCGTTTATTTATTTCATATTGTTCATAATAATACATTTATTTGGAATTGTAAATAATATTTTGCCAACTTGTTTCAAAAAATAAAACGCATCTTGATTTTAGGTGTGCTTACCCTATTGATAGATGTGTTAAAGTTATTTTGATGTGATTTTAGGGTTTGTTTTTCTACTAAACCACCATTTTAGTATAATAGGTACGAGTAAAACAATTAACAATATTCTCGAAAGTTGTAGAGCACTCACAACTGCTGGATCCCCTCCAACATTATATGCAGTTAATACCATCTCAAAAAATCCACCTGGGGCTATGCCCAGCATAGCAGTTGCTAAATCAAGTGATGTAAATGTTGCTAATAATGCACCTAAACCAAAAGATATTCCGATTATAGTAATAGATAGGCCAAAATATACAAAAGTGTATTTTCCTCCTACTTTTAAATCCTGAAACAGAATATTTTTTCCAAGACTTGCACCTACCGCTATCTGACCTGCATTCATAATGAGAGATGGTATTGAGGCTAGTTCTATTAGGCTAACATTAAGCAGTGCTGTAACACCTAAAGCACCAATAATGATTCCAGCAGGAATTTTATTCCGCATAAGAACAGAAACAACCACTGGTATTAAAAACCATAAGTAATCCATAAAATCCGTCGCTGTCGTATAAACTACTTGTTGATAATTCCTACCCCCAGTATTACCAAGAAAGTAAACCATAATTGGTGGTATAGTAAATAGCACTGTAACTAGACGAATTGTCTGAAAAATAATTACTAAAGATACGTTTCCTTTTAGCGACTCACTTGCAATGGCCATTTCAGATAAACCTCCTGGGATACAGGAGAATACACTGGTAACCTTGTCAACCCGGATCCACCTAGTTACCAGCATACCCAGTATGATACATGCTAAAATTAACAGACAGGTCACACCAATATATGGAAGCAAATAGGGAATCACCATTTTGAGTGTTTCCTTTGTAAAATATAAACCAAAGTAGATTCCTAGAATAATAAACCCGGAATCACGAATGTAATTTGGAATGTCCAATATTCTTTTCGTGAAACCTTGCCAAAGGATGACAAAGGTTAAAGGACCCAAAATCCATGGAAGTGGAGTATTTAGTAATAAAAATATGTACCCACCAACAACAGCAATAAGGGCTGCTTCTATTAGTGAAAAGATAACTTTGAATGACATTGCCTGAAAAGACCCCTTTAAAGTGAAATAAATATCCATCTTAACGTATCATGTTAATCTAAATTGAACAAGATTAGTTCAACCAAAATCTTTACCGTGATTTTTCTGAATATCACTGATAATTGCAGACCATAATGGATAACGAAAATACATTATGTTGAGAGGGAATAATTGATGGGAAAAGAATTAAAAAAAGTCTATTTAAATCGAAATATAGTGTCAGGGATTCTTTTCGGATTAGGGCTTGTTGCATTTCTAGATGAAGCGATTTTTCATCAAATACTTCACTGGCACAAATTTTATGATAGGTCCACAACGAGTATAGGGCTCATATCCGATGGAATTTTCCACGTTTTTAGCTGGTTTGCAACAGTCGGTGGATTATATTTAGTAGCTGATTTAAGAAGGAGAGATGCGTTTTTATATCCATTATGGCAGGGGAGTGTTTTATTAGGAGGTGGCGCCTTTAATTTATATGATGGAATTATTCAGCATAAAATTATGCGTATCCACCAAATCCGCTACGTAGAAAATCTAATCGTATATGATGTCATTTGGAACTTGCTTGCAGCGGCGATAATGCTTATTGGAATTGCCCTTATTATAAAATCAAAAAGTAAAGTAGCAGATAAAGAATGAATACACATCACCATCTCCCAGAAGCAATCCATTTTCTTGAAAAACTAATGGCGATTCCATTTATTGTTGGATTCATCGGCTACCTTCTCGCAGTATATTATTCCAATAGAAAGTTTAAAAAATGGCCATTCTATCGTATTATTTTCTTCACTCTAGGGATTCTGTGCGCCTTGTTATCCATTACAGGCCCATTAGCTAAACTTGCACATCAAGATTTTTCCATACATATGATTACCCATCTATTTCTTGGAATGCTGGCACCATTACTTTTGTTATTAGGTGCACCTATGACCATTTTTCTTCGTTCAATTTCTACGCATAATGCTAGAAAAGTAACGACTTTATTAAAAAGCAAACCTATTCAATTTATGCACCAACCTATTATCGCTTCGGTCCTGAATATGGGTGGATTGTGGCTTCTATATACAACAAGTCTATATTCATCCATGCATGAGAATGCTCTATTGTATCTCTTAATACATGTACATGTATTTCTGGCGAGTTATTTATTTACCATGTCTATGATTTACATCGAACCAACCCTGCAACGTCATACCTATATGTATCGTTCTATCATACTAGTAATTGCTTTAGCGGCACATGCTATCCTAGCCAAATACATCTATGCTTTTCCACCAAAGGGTGTACCACAACCTGAAGCCGAATTAGGAGGAATGTTGATGTACTATGGCGGAGACGCTATAGATCTGATTATCATTATTATTCTATGTCATCAATGGTATAAGGCTTCGAGACCTAGAATAAGAAAATCAACCGATTACTCCCATAGCAATCAAACTAGCGATATATTGTAGACAATATACAAGAAGTGACAGAAAACATCTTTTTCCGTTATAATAAAAGAAAAAGTAAAAGAAAATGAGGTATGAATAATGAACTTAAAAGATTTCTTCATTGGTATGTCACAAAATCAATTCTTAAATACTACTGCGAAAAAATACGGTTTAAAACTAGGTGCCCAATCTGTAGTTGCTGGTACTAATATTCAAGATATGATTCAAAGTGTAAAAGAATTAAATAACAATGGCATCTCTGCAACAATTGATAACTTGGGAGAATTTGTATTAGAAGAATCCGAAGCTCTTAATGCGAAGAACCAGATCTTAGAGGTAATTGAAGCAATTCATACAAACAATGCCGATGCCCATATTTCTTTAAAACCAACACAACTTGGGCTTGATATTGACTATGAGTTTTGTAAGCAGAACTTAAAAGAAATCGTTTCCAAAGCGAAAGAATATGATATCTTCATCAATTTTGACATGGAAGACTATGGCCATTTAAAACCCTCTTTTGATTTGATTGACGAGCTTTCTGTTGAATTCGATAATATTGGAACTGTTATTCAAGCGTATTTCTATGATTCAGTAAAAAACATTGAAAAATATAAGGACTATCGCCTACGCATTGTTAAAGGTGCATACAAAGAACCTGAATCAGTAGCATTCCAAGATAAAAAGGATATTGATAATAACTTCTTAAAACTAATAGAGTATCATTTACTTAGTGGAAAATTCACATCCATCGCAACACATGATCACAGAGTCATTAATCATGTGAAGGAATTTGTAAAAGAAAATAATGTTTCATTAGATAAATTTGAATTCCAAATGTTGTACGGATTCCGTAAAGATATGCAATTAGAATTAGCAAAAGAAGGCTATAACTTCTGTACCTATGTTCCATTTGGTGATGACTGGTATGGCTACTACATGCGTCGTCTAGCCGAACGTCCACAAAATATTAATCTCATGGTTAAACAAGTATTTAATAAGAGAACTAATACTGTATTAGGAGTTGCTGCAGGAGCATTTGTTTTAGGTAGATTGACTAAGAAGAGAAAAAAGTAAATTAATATTCCTCCAGCAACATTTTCTTGCTGGAGGATTTTTTGTATTAAGAATAATAGATAAAGCCTTCCATTCAAGAAGGACTTCCATCTAAAAACCTTTTAAAGCACTTTACTCAAGAAATCTTGAGTTCTAGTACTCTTTGGTTGGCCAAATACTTCAGAAGGTGTACCTTCCTCCATGATGATGCCTTCATCCATAAATAGTACCCTGTCACCCATTTCCCGTGCAAAGCCCATTTCATGAGTAACCACAACCATTGTCATACCATCCTTAGCGAGTTGTTTCATAACATCTAGCACTTCTTTTACCATTTCTGGGTCCAACGCAGATGTTGGTTCATCAAATAGCATGACCTTTGGTCGCATTGCCATAGCTCTCGCAATGGCTACACGTTGCATTTGTCCACCGGAAAGCTGTTCGGGATAAGCGCTAGCCTTATCTCTAAGCCCAACCTTCTCCAACAACTGGTACGCCAAATCATTCGCTTCTATCTCATGCATTTTTCTAATTCTCTTTGGGGCAATTGTGATATTTTCTAACACATTCATATGGGGAAATAGGTTGAATTGTTGAAACACCATCCCTACTTCTTTACGTATTTCATTAATATCCGTGTCTTTACTATTTATCTTAACGCCATCAATATATATGGATCCAGCTGTGACCTCTTCTAATAAATTGATACAGCGCAAAAAGGTACTTTTTCCAGACCCACTTGGACCAATAACACAGACTACTTCCTTTTCACTTATATTACAATTTATTCCTCTCAAAACCTCTAATTTTCCAAACGATTTATGCAATCCTTGTATTTTTATCATGTTTACCCTCCTGCCGAAGCGCGTCCGAATGAGAATAACCTGCGCCTTTGTGAAGGTATATAGCTGTTACTATACCGTTTTTCCACATAAGCAATTACTTTTGTAAATACCCATGTCAATAGTAAGTATAGAATAGCCACCGTAATGTACGGCTCCCAGAAACGTGCATAAGCACCTGCTACAACTTTTCCAGCATACAACAGGTCATTTGCAGCAATTACCGTTACCAAGGAAGAATCTTTTAACAAGGCTATTAATTCATTTCCAAGTGGTGGAATCATCCTGCGAAATGCCTGTGGCAAGATAATAAATCGCATTGCTTCCCCTTGCGGCATACCAAGAGAACGTGCTGCTTCCATTTGTCCTTTTTCAATTGACTGAATCCCCGCACGAATGATTTCTGCATTATAGGCTGCACAGTTTAGCATAAGTGCTGTAGCACCGGACACAAAGTAACCTAATGAATGACCGAAAATGCTTGGAATTACCGCTAAGTGAATAAGAAGGATTTGAACCAATAATGGTGTTCCACGAAAAAAATCCACATAATACTTGGCTGGATAATAAATCCACTTAATCTTAGAAAGCTTTCCTATCCCAAGGAAAAGCCCAAGTATGATACCACCGACATAACCAACAGCTGTAAGACTAAGTGTAATCCAAAGACCACGAATAAAAAGTTCTTTGTAATTCCAAATCATGTCAAACCGAATAGCATCTAAAAAATCTATCATGTCCACCTCCAGTATGATATCGGTCTGTTACTACCCTGAGGCTATTCGATATCCATACCAGTGATTTCTTTTAATGTGCCATCTTCTTTAATTTTTTGGATTCCTTCATTAAGCAAATCAATAATCTCTGAGTTCCCCTTTTGCACCATTAATCCATAGTATTCTTTTTCAAAACTATCATCTTCAAGTGTCTTCAATTCTACATCCGGATTGTTTTTCACATATTCTAAAACGACCGAGTTATCACCAACTGATGCATCTGCGTTTCCATTTAACATTTCCGTAATCGCAAGTGGCATTGTTTCTGTTGCAACAATATCTGCACTAGTATTTCCCAGTAAATCTTTGACAACCTCATGACCAGTTGTATTGATTTGTACCGATACTTTTTTATCCTTTAAATCTTCAAAACTCTTAATATCACTATCTGCAGGTACAAGAATTACCTGGTTTGCGACAAAGTATGGATCGGTAAAATCAAAGGTTTCCTTTCGATCCTTCGTAATGGTAATTGAAGATACCGCAAAATCAACTTCTCCATTTTCTACCGCAGCAAACAACGGCTCCCAGCCATAGTTCTTATATTCCACTTCGAAGCCTGCTGCATCTGCGATTGCATCTACAATATCAATGTCTATACCGACGATTTTCCCATTATCATCCATGTATTCCATTGGTGCATATGTAGCATCAGTAGCAACAACTAACTTTTCTCCTGATGAACCTGAGCCTGTGCTTGAACCACAAGCAGCTAAAATCAAACTTAATGTAATTACTAAGAAGACAACGGACCAGTATTTCTTAAAATACCTCATATAAAATGAATCCCCTCTCCCTTTTTGATATCATCACTCTTTTTACAATTATCAAATAATTTGGATGATTATTATAATTATATGCGAATATACGAGCATAATCAATACTATTCTAGTGCCATTAAAACACTAATCTTGTCGAAACTAATCGAATTGTTCGGTCTTAAGTACCATAAATAGTAAAGTGCCAGGCACTACGAATTGTCGAATTTATCGCAGTTCTGGCACTTATTGTATACTCATTAAGGAAAAAGGGAATAAGGAAATGATTACCTCACCTAATACATGTTTCTCATCAATTGTCCCTACGTTATGATCTCTACTATCCAAACTTTCACCTGGTGTTCGATTATCCCCTAAGACAAAATAGGATTTGCTCGGGACTATTATTTCCTCCATATCATTTGATAGACCCGTCGTATAGGTTTCGTTAACTATTTCCCCATTAACCAAAACAGCCCCATTCTGTATTGCAATTCTATCATTTGGTAATCCAATTACCCTTTTTATAACATTAAATCCATTGTCGTCTCGAAAAACAATCATATCATTCCGCTCAACTGTAAAAATCAGATTACTAGTTAATAATAGGTCACCATCTTCTATTGTAGGATTCATTGAATTACCAGAAATAGTAATAACTCCGATAACAAAACGAACAATAATGAATATCAATACTATACTGATAATAAAAACAGTCCAACTACCCCAACTGGCTTTCTTTTCCTCTTCTTTCTCAACACTACGTTCATCAACAAAAATACCCGTTTCCATCTATACCACCTACCACTAGAAGGATTTTAACTTATTCAGCAGATTCCACTTTATCACCAGAACCTTCTTCTTCCTTACGACTATTGTTTGGACTTTCTGGTTCTTGTACTTCTTCTTCTGAAATCTCATGTTCCTTTGCTGTTTCTATTATGCTTTCTTGATCTAAAGCATTTTCCCCACTTTCTTCACCTTTAATAACAGGTCTCACAACTGTTAATTCTCCGCAGTCCCTTAATTCGCTTTTATCCTTCAGCCCCAAAACAATATCCATTTCTATTTCTGCATTCAAAGCGATACACTCTAACTTATTAATAACATTTTCACCTGAATCCATTGTGACGTCATAATTTTTAATCAATTTATCAGCATATTCTTCTAATCTATTTTTCCGTTTTACCTTTTCATTCGTAAGAAATTCCTGATGTTGTTGTTCTGCTGAGGTAATCACATGTTGAATCTCACGTTTTAGTCTGGTTGTTTGCTCTACTTGTTCTAATGAGATGCTTTGCTCTAATTCATGAATAGATTGAGTTCTTTTATTATCCATCCAACTATATAACATCTGTGCAATATCCTGCTCAGCAAAAGCAACTCTAACACTACTGATCAATAAAAATATAGCGAAAAGTGTTCCAATTATTTTTAGGGATAGTTTCTTTCCTTTCTTCATAAATTAACCTCCTAATAGAAATAGATCCCCTGAAAGGATCTGCTCCAGGCATACATGGGAGTCAGACCCAATACTAGGCATCCACTTGATCTATAACACTATTATTGATTTATTCCATTTACAACTTCATCTAGAGCTGCTTTTGCACCATCTTCTAGTTCTTGTGCCTTAGCAACAATAATTGCTTCTTGATCTGCCACTAATGAATCTAGCAAAGTTGTCACTTGACCTCTTAGCTCTCTGATGTGAAATTCAATTTGGTTCTTTAAATTACGAGTTGTAATCTCCTCTTGATTTGCAAGCTCAGATCCAATAGCTTCTTGTGCTGCACGAATAGCATCTTCTAGTTCTTGAACTGCCTCATCTCTTGCTGTATTAATGTCTACTGCCATTTCATCTTGAGCAGCTTGACTAATTTCACCAGTATAGGTAGCTAAGTCATTAGTAGCGAACGCAAGCCCTTCTTGCTGAAGTCGTTGAATTTCAAAATAGCCATCTAGGAATACATTATAAAATTCTAGTCCAATATTTTCTAAAATAGCTTGTTCTTCTGCATCAAGAGAATCTAGATGACTTAGTTTGGCATTAATAATTTCTTCCAAAGATTCGCCAGTTGCTAATTCTCTAGATAAATCAATATCTACTAGTGCTTCTCCTTTTAATGCTTCATATTCTGCCTGTAATGCTGGGAGTCTGCTTTCCCCATATGCGGTAACCTCTTCCTCAATGGAGCTAACGGTTTGGCCGAACATACCTTCATACCATGCACGTAGATTAGCACCTGCATCTGTATTGGCAAATGCTACACCTGAACCGGATATAACCCCAACTGCTACAACACCTGCAATAATTTTCTTCTTCAAGCTCTTTCCTTTTTTCATCTCTATTCTCCCTTTCTATTCCTAAATTGATTGTTATCCTGTTCTAATAGTTCACTGATATATGAGGCAATATCTTCTCTAATCTCAGATTCGATTTCATTATTTTTTTGTTCTGTATACTCTGTAAAAGGTTCGTGAAGTTGAATATTCTCTTCTTTTTCAGCAAGATTCAATAGATATTTTCTTTTATACTGCTCGAGGTTGTTAGCAGTAGCGCCTGACATTTCCTTATATAGCAGCGCAAGATCTTCCTCTACTATTTCATGTTTATCATTTTGCGCTTTAAACAAGTTTTCAACACTACTAATCATGTCTTCTAGCCTCTCCTTATAAGTGAAACTATTTCCATGAACAGTCACCATTGAAAAAACTAGCAATAAAGAAGTTACTATCAAACCCACTAGTATTTTTTTCATTTATCACCCGACCTTCCTATCATATTTTTTCCAACTTTTCACATAAATATCACCCGTTGTGCCCATATTAACAGGAAATTCAGAATAAAGAATCCTATAAATCTACTATTTGTTTATTGGTATAATAGTTTCAAAAAAACAGCTAAAACTCTAAAATAATGTAGATAGATTCCTTTATTACTGGAGATAATGTTTATTCAAGTCGAAATAGGATTAATGTTGATGAAATCATAAACTTTAACTACTAGAAATTTGGATACAACCAATACCAGTAGATAGAACCTAATAGTCCCCTTTACCTAAACTTCTTACCCTATGGTCTGCAAAATTTGTTTACAAATAGACTTAATGGTTACTACCTGGCATATAGTGTCTACTATTTTCCTGTAATTTGCTCTTTCGACATAAAACAATAAAGGACCTAAACTACTTTCATGTACTAAGTGATAGATTAATAGAATACTACTTACATAAAATACCCAACCAAAGAAGCAGAACTCTCACTTCTCCCAGTCAATTGTCCTAGTAGATAACCGGTGTCACCTACTAATAAAGAACCATTTTTTTTAAAGTCCACGAAAATTTTAACTATAAAGGTATAAATCTATTATTTACTGTCCATCCTTTTTGATAGATTCATAATCTGAAAGAAAGGGATTGAGAGAATATGAGTAAAGTTTTAAAGATGTTTTTGGGGACAGGGTTATTCGTTGTGTTTGTATCGTTCTTTCCTATAAATAACGCACATGCACAAGAAATAGAAAATGATCATAATAAATTATTTGAAGTTCAAACTGAAAGCCTGATGCGAACTGCTCCCAGTGAAGAAGCAGAAAGTATTGGTACATTAGTAGAAGGAGATAAACTCCGTACATTTGATGAGATTGACGGTTGGGTGAAAACCTTCTATAATGGACAGCCTGTTTGGGTTTACTCAGAAAAATTAGTATTAATTGAAGATAATAGTGCACCTGAAGATACAGAAGTAAAAGAAGATAAGGAAAATCCATCAGAAAAAGCTCCAGTTGAAAAAGAACAAGAAGAATTAAATAAAGTAGAAGGTAATAAATCCGTGCCGGTGGAAGATGATAGCAACGATTCAGAGCAGCAGCATGAAGATTTCTTTTTCGAAAAGAACAAACCGGAACATGCATTAGATGAACAAGTTGAGATACCGGTGGGCATTTACACACCAAATAAAGTCCAAATTTCTGAAGATACAATTGTTGTGACAAAAAATACATTAGATGGATATGATATTCTAATCGATGCTGGCCACGGTGGTGGTGACCCTGGTGCCGTTAAAGATGATGTTTATGAAAAAAACATTACGCTTTCTACTGCGAAAAAGCTGGCTGAGTATTTGGAGCAAGAAGGAGCTACAGTAAATTTCACAAGGAAAGATGATACGTTTATATCATTACAGAATAGGGTAAAGCAGAGTAATACCCACAAAACAGATGTATTTATTAGTCTCCATTATGACTATTTTAGTGATTCATCTGTAAATGGTATTAATACGTATTATTCCAATTCCACAACAAGCGGAAATCTTGCAAAAGAGATTCATACAGCGCTAACTAATAACCTGGATATGTCTGATCGGGGTATAAGAAAAGAAGGTTATTATGTATTAGCACATAACCAAAATCCTGCCGTTTTACTTGAGTTAGGATTTATGACCAATCCAGGAGATCTTGAGAAAATGCAAACAGAAGAATATCAGGAATCCGTAGCAAAAGCCATTACGGAAGGATTAATGGAGTATTATGATAAAATATCTGTTAAATAGGTTAGATTGTTAGTTAGACCCTCCCTTTAATATAGCTGGCACCTGGATCTATGGATTCTGGTGCACTTTTTTTCTTTTGACAATAGGAAAATCCCTCTGTTTATGCCCGTACAGAGGGATTTTCCTCACATATCGTATTCAACTTTCTCAAATCGAAATTCTTCTAATGCTTCTTCATCGATATCGTAACCAATTCCTGGGTCTGTTGGGACGTTAATAATACCATTTTCTACTACAACTTCTGGTTTAATAATATCCTTCTCCCAATAACGAGAAGAACCCGCAGTGTCTCCAGGTAAAACAAAATTGGAAAGCGTTGTAATGGCGACATTATGGGCCCGCCCTACTCCAGCTTCTAACATGCCACCACACCAAACAGGTATACCGTGCGCTTTACAATAATCATGGATTTTAACAGATTCAGACAATCCTCCAACACGACCAACTTTAATATTGATGATATTACAGCTACCAAGTTCAATTGCCTTTTGGGCATCATACAAAGAATAAATACTTTCATCTAAACAAATTGGAGTCTTAATTTCTTTTTGCAGCTTTGCATGATCAATAATATCATTATGTTGCAATGGTTGTTCAATCATCATTAAATCTAAATCATCTAGTTGCTTTAACAATTCAATATCATGTAAGGTATAGGCGGAATTGGCATCAGCCATAATCTGCGTATCTGGGAATGCAGCTCGCACTTGACGAAGCATGTCCACATCATGTCCAGGCTTTATCTTTAACTTTATTCGTTTATATCCTTGCTCCAAAAATCCCTCAATTTTCATCAACAAATCATTTATTGTTGGCTGAATACCTATACTAATTCCTACATCAATTTCTGTTTTCTCTCCTCCAAGCGCCTTAGCAAGTGATACTCCCTGCCGCTTCGCATAAAGATCCCATACAGCACCCTCAATGGCTGCCTTAGCCATATTATTTCCACGCAATCTACCAAAAAGCGGGGAAACTTCATCCGGATGTTCGATTGGACTTTCACGTAATATAGGAATTAAAAAGTCTTCTATCATAATTTTATTGGACTTTACTGTCTCTTCCGTATACCAAGGAATTGGGAACGAAACACTCTCTCCAAAGCCGCGGTTCCCATTTGCATCTACTGCCTCTACAATGAAGAACTCTTTGTCTTGCATGGTTCCAAAACTCGTAGTGAACGGAAAAATCATTCGCATCTTAAGTCGATGTAAAATAATCTTCTTTAATGGTATTGCCATTTATACCCCTTCTTCCTTATGAACTGCAAAAACAGTAATAACTTACACCATTACCTCGAATGACATCTCTACCTTGATATCCATTTGCAATTAACATTTTGAATATGTCCCTTGTCGCCATGCGCCATTCTATTGCCAAATCAATGTCACGTTGCTTTATTTCCTGAATATTGTCTGGAATAGCAACAAACCAAGACTTGCCATCCTTTTGAAAATCAACGCTTGACCGTTTAGGCTTTTCATCCTCATCCATTTCCAGGATAACCCTCGATGTTTCAAATACAATTGCTTTCCGTTCCTGTTCTTTCCGGAAATACCATTCCACTTGGAAACGATCGGTTGCAAGCCCACTATTCAATCCATCATCCAATTCACCATAATGATTTTCCTTATAAGTAGTAACCACTCCGCCTAATTTATGTAAGTTTAAATAAGCGTTCACACTTTCAAGAGGGTCAAATGTCCAAATCATCATGTCATAACCCTTATTTCCTGCCACTTCAGCTTGCTTTAACTTTATCTTACCACCAAGACCTAATTTTCGATATTCTGGTAACACTCCTAAGGTATGTGAAACTAGATAAGGGTTTTTTCCATTAAAACCAGGAAAACTGTACTGGAAACCAATCATCCTTCCATCAAGAAAAGCACCAATCATGACACCACCATTATAATAGGCGGTGTACGTTTGATGGATCGGTGTCGGCATATCCCCCCAAATAGCATGCTCCACTTTTTGCATTTCCTCTAGTTCAACTAAAGTTGTAATTTCTCTAATCTCTATTCCCATTCAATCCCCTCTAATCTGGTAGTTTTCAACTGTTTTCAACATCGCCTTTACTATGATTTCCACACTTGGCTCTATTGCTTCATGATTAAAAACCATATTCGGATGATGTAATCCCGGCTCCAGATCACAGCCAACTGCAAGCATAGTTGCTTTTAGGTTAGGTCTTTTAATCGTATAAAAGTGAAAATCATCCCCACCAGTTGTTGTAATCATTGGTACTAAATGTTCTGCTCCAACCGTATCGATAATAGCCGTTTCCATAATCTTGCTTGCTTCCTCATTGATAACTGCAGCAGCTACACTTGAACTAATGGAAAGTTCAATGTCTACTTGATGATAATCTGAAAGCATCTTAGCAATACGCTCCACTTTTCCCATCAATTCTTCCATTGCTTCATTCGTTTGTGCACGCATATCTACCGAAAATGTAGCATTACCTGGAATGATATTGGTACTCTCCCCACCAGCATGGAAGCTAGTCATTTTCACGGAATGGGGAATCATAGGATCCAGATAAATATTATTCAAATGCTGGAAAAATTCACTGCCAATCTGAATTGCATTTGCATTCAAATGAGGTCTTGCTCCATGAGCATCTTCTCCAGTAATTACACCATCAACTGACCAAGAAGCTCCATGTCGTATTGCGGGTGAAAATTGGCCATTGCGTAATTCTTGTATAGGGCGCAAATGAAGTCCATAAAGATAGTCCACCTGATCCACTACGCCTTTATCGACAAGTGTGAGTGCTCCATCACCTTTTTCCTCACCAGGTTGGAAAATAAAACGAAATGTACCTTGATTCGGAATTCCATCCTCAAGTAATGTGAATAAAACACCAAGAACAATGGTCATATGGGCATCATGGCCACAAGAATGATTGGCTGTAAATTCCCCATTCACTTCTTGCCATAATGCATCAATATCTGCCCGCAGTGCAACAATTGGTTTTCCACTCCCAATTTCAACGACTAAACCCGGTGTATCCTCGAACGTTTTAATCGTACATTCTTTTTCTTCGAGCAATCCTTTAATATATTCCGTTGTTTTATATTCCTTCCAGCTTATTTCTGGATTTGCATGTAAGTGGTTAAAAATATCTGTTAATAATGGCCTAAGCTTAACGTATGTTGTTCCCATGGTGTCCCTGATACCCCTTTCTACTACTAGCATATGCAATATATTTGTTTTTTCTATACCCAATAATCTGTTATTTCAATCACTTTTCTATGTTCAAATCTTATGGGAAAAGTATGATGGAGTCAACCAACGAGAACCGTAGCCAGAGGTCAAAATAAAAAGGAAGTGGATCAACAATTGTCCCACTTCCTAATTACACACTTTCCACTAAACTTTAACCGGCTCCAGGACCATGCCATCCTTCATTCGAATTAACCGATTCCCATACTCAGCCGCTTCTTCCGAATGTGTCACTTGAACAATCGTAATGCCCTTTTCCTTATTGATTCGATGGAAAAGCTCCATAATTTCTGTTCCTGTCTTACTATCTAAGTTCCCAATTGGTTCATCCGCTAATATTAATGCAGGATTTAGGATTAGTGCTCTTGCTATTGCCACTCGTTGTTGTTGCCCACCCGATAACTCTCTTGGCGTGTACTTTCTCCGTGCAGACAATCCAACTATTTCTAAAATTTCATCCAGCTGTTCTTTATAATCTACAGTCTTCTTCTTATCCATTGTTACAGGGAGCAAAATATTCTCTTCTACTGTAAGGTTTTGGACCAAGTTATAAAATTGAAAAACAAAGCCCATGGATTTCCTTCGTAATTTACTCTTTTCTTTATC
This sequence comes from Paucisalibacillus algeriensis, assembly GCF_000577245.1. GTDB lineage: Bacteria > Bacillota > Bacilli > Bacillales > Amphibacillaceae > Ornithinibacillus. The sequence continues at coordinate 162,872 of NZ_CBYO010000016.1, read as the reverse complement.
CTTCATCTGATTAATATCTTTTTCCTGAATAAATACCCGTCCTGAAGTTGGTTCATCAATACCACCTAGTAAATATAGCAACGTGCTTTTTCCAGAGCCTGATGGCCCCATAATGGAAACAAAATCTCCTGTTTCAATAGTTATCTCAACATCTTTAATAACGGGAATATCATTCCCACCCACCTTAAAACTCTTACAAAGCTTCTCTGTCCAAATCATACTCGCCATTTCAACATGCCTCCCTATTCATAACGCAATTCCTTCATAATATTTAGTTTGAATACTTTACGTACTAGTGACAAGCTCGATAAGCTTAGCAAGATGACAACAATCAGGCTTAACAAACCAAAAAGGCCAAAGGTGAAATCGAATTCTGTTTGCATTCCTATTGCATAAAGTAGCTTTGTTAACAGGATATTTAACGCGAATCCACCAAACAGACCAATAATTACTACTGCAAGGAAGGTGGTAAGCATTTCGGATAGAAGCATTTTCACAATTTGTCCCTTACTCATACATACGGAGTAAAGAATTGCATATTCCTTTTTACGCTGATTAAAGGAAACCATTAAATTATTGGAGATTCCTAAAACACCTACTATCATACCTAAACCAATAATCATCGTAATTCCATCAATTAATGTATCAATCGTGGCTTTTTGTGAGCCAAGCATCTCATCAAAAGTAATAACCTCTAAATCATGATTGATGTAAGAATCGGTTATACTCTCCTTTAATTCTTCTGCCGTGTATCCATCTTTCACTCTCAGAACCAGTTCATGAAAAATACCAGCAAAATACGTTTCAAAGAAAGGCATTGAAATTAAAGCAGAGTTGCGACTAGATGAAAAGCCCGAACTATCCATCGTTCCCGAAACTACCATTTCCATCGGTTTAGAATGTTCAATTGGTTCATCATTTAAATCTACCGGTTGAATTTCAATGATGTCCCCTATGGAAAGGCCATACTTTTTCGTCATATATTCATCTAGAATAATTGCATTTTCAAGATTTATTAATTTGTCCTTATCGATATCCAAATACTTAATTCCCTCATAAAAATCATCCATCACAGTAAAATCGTTAACCCCTTGGATTACAATTGAAGTTTGAACACCGTCCAAACTTGATATTCCCAGACTTATTGTTTGCTTGTAGCTTTCTGATACTCCGTCCATTTCCTTAATTTCATCTGCGATGGCTAGATTATTATCCGGTAACGATAGCGTTACATCAAAATCCTTTTCCAATGTATTGGTAACGTACCGGTCTATTCCGGCACTAGAAATACCTACCATTAATAATAGTAAAAACACGACCATTATCATGCTTACATTATTTGCAACAATCTTATTACCAGCAATGTTTTTTATCCCAATCTTAAACTCTCCGGCAGTGCTTTTTCCGAGTAATACAAGTATGAAACGGGAAATTCCATTTAATAAAGTAGGCATTAGCATCACAATGGAAACAAATAAGAGTAGTAAGGATAGAATCGCAAGTAGTATATCATCATATCTGTTTACAAAGTATATCAAAAAGGCCAATGCCAATAACAGAATCCCTAAAATCAATCCCCATTTTGAACGCTTTTCTGGTGTAAACGATGTGTCGAAAAGCACTTCTTTTAACGGTTTACTGTTTGCTTTTAGAATCCGAAAGAAGCTGATTAAAGCCGGGAATATCATGCCGAACAAAAGTGCAGTAAACAAGTATACTGCATTATATGTAACAATGGTTTCCACTCCATATTCCTTATATTCATTAAAAACATCTGCTGCATATGGAAGTAAAATAACAGCTAGTACAATTCCTAATACAGATCCTATAACACCATATACAAAGAATTCTAAGAAAAGAACGCGATTCATCATGCCCTTATGAGCACCGACACTCCGAAATGTACCCATGACCGGCAATCGTTCCGTAATGATTAATTTTGTTAGGGATGAGATAACATATGCACTTATTAACACAATAATAATGATGGATAACATCATAACCATTTGAAAGGTTTGCTCATCACGTAGGATTGAATCTGCTGCATTGGTCTTTTGAACTACAAAATTATCATTTATTTCCCTTAGACTGGCAATAGTAGAATCTATCTCTTCAGTCGGAACTTGTAATAGTGTACTAGCAACCATATTTGACGTTCCATATATATCATTTATTCTCAGTGAGTCGGTGATAAGGAGTACGTCTCCCTTTTCCGAATAAAATAAGCCATCCGGTTTACTTATTCCTCCAATATTGAAATCATATGTATCTTTGCCACGAGTTATTTCCAGTCGATCCCCAATTGCTAGACCATAATCTGAAGCAATTCTTTGACTAATGATCACGGCATCATTACCTAGCTTTACTTCCCCTGATATAACATCAATTAAGTCCATTTCTTTAGCAGTTTTGGTATCCATCCCATATAAGGACACAGTTTTTTCGTCGCCATTAAGCTTGGTTTTTCCATTTACTTGGATTAGATCTAGACGACTCATAGAGTTTAATCCTGCTAATTCAAGTTCACTAGTCTCATAGAATGGATTCCCATCATCTGTATTCTTGTTAACAATGAGGTTAGCGTCTCCATAGGCTCCCTGTAACATGGTTGAATACGTCTCATTGATAATTGAATTTAAACTAAGCCCTATAAATAGAACTAGTGTTGATAAAAGAATTGTTAAGAGAACAATCGCTGACCTAAGCTTTTTTTCAAAGATATTTTTTATAACATGTTTTATAATTATTTTCATCACGTGTCCTCCACAAGGAATTTAGAACCAGGTAATTATACTTAACATAAACTATAAACAAAAAATAAACAAGATTAAATATATTTTGTGATAATTTATCTAATACAGATCAGGAGTTCTTTTTTCTATCTGAGGTAATAAATCAGATTTCTAGAATTCTACCAAGTTTTCAAAAACTATTCATATACAAATTAAGAAAAAGAGGGGATATCCCCTCTTTTGGATATCCCCTCTACATAGCTTTCGTATCCTTTGGTTGTGGCCTCTTGTCTTCATAAAATAAAAAGACATTCGGGTTAATTTCACCTATCCCCATATACCGAGCTTTATAATCCTTCAACAATACTAAGAAACGTTTACTCAACAATAGTATGACAACCACGTTAATAAACGTTGGGATTGCTGAAGTAATATCTGCAAAATACCAGACTGCCTGACCCGGCATTCCAACACTTACAGCGTAAATTACCATTGCCATACCCGGTACCGGATAAAACCACGTAAAGAAGGTTAAAATCGCACGTTTGATTTTTGTATCGCTTTTTTTAAACAAGTGTCGTAATAGAATTTCGTAATAAATATACCAGCCTGTTGTAGTGGTTACACCAAATAACACTACCGAAATTGCAATAATATACCGTCCAATTTCTCCAATTCCAACTTCAAAAGCAGTAAGTGTCAATTCTGCACCAGACAGTCCTGATGACCATACCCCAGTAATAATAATAGTAAGAGCTGTAATGGAACAAACGATAATGGTATCAACAAAGACCTCAAACGCACCCCATATCCCCTGTTTTACAGGATGATCAACTTTTGCAGTCGAATGTACCATTGGTGACGTACCCCAGCCAGCTTCATTACTATAAACCGAACGTGCCATTCCCATTTGAATTACTTGAGCAACTACCGCGCCCGTAAAGCCACCAACCGCAGCAGTTCCACCAAAAGCACCTGAGAATATCATGCCAAATGCATTCCCAACTTCCCCTAAGTTGGTGAAGATAATAAAAAGACCAGATGCTATAAAGAATAACACCATGAAAGGTACAATTCTCGTAGCGATTTTACCGATGTGCTTAATTCCACCATAAATAATATAATAGATGACAACGGTTAAACCAATCGAAGCTGGAATCATCCCAACACCAAATGTTGAACTAACAGCCTCTGAAATGGTATAGTTTTGTAGCGTGAAAAAGAATGTACCAAAAATACCAAAACCAAATATAATAGCCGGTATCATCCATAGCTTAAAATTCTTTTCCTCACCAAGACCCTTCTCCATATAGTAGGTCGGCCCACCATATGGATCCCCATTTTCATCCGTATTCCGATAATGCACGGATAGGGTTACCTCAACCGTTTTAATAATCATCCCTAGAAGCGCACATAACCACATCCAAAATACTGCCCCAGGTCCCCCAACTGCAATTGCCGTAGCAACACCGCCAATATTCCCTACACCTACAGAACCACCAACCGCTGTACTCACAGCCTCAAAGGAGGACAAGATACCTTTCGATTTCTCGTCTGTATCTTGTTTTTTAAATATCCTCCCAAAAGTGGACTTCAGAATATGCGGTAAATGAACGAATTGGAAAAACTTCGTAGCTACCGTAAAATAAACCCCTACAAATAAAATCGTAATAATAAGTGGTAATCCCCATAAAAAGCCAACGACCTTCTCTAAAAAATCCCCCAAAAGCTTTCCCTCCCTTATTTAATTGCGTTATGCCGAGGTGCTTTTAATGTACTTAATATCCCCTCCTATAATCGTCATTTCTATGACAGTATTTAAAAGCTCATCCGGGTCCTCCAACTCAAAAGGATTCTGCGAATAAACCGTCATATCCGCTAGCTTGCCACGAGAAATTGTTCCTTTTATTGTCTCTTCATTTGTAGGGTATGCTCCCATTTTGGTAAATAACTTAAATGCTTCTTGCATCGTTAATTTTTCTGTTATATTCCATCCTTTATGGGTATCTCCGGGTGCCTTACGGGTTACCGCTGCATGTATACCAAGCAATGGATCCATCTGCTCAACAGGTGAATCAGAACCACCTGCACAAATCACATTGGAGTTGATTAATGTTTTCCACGCATAGGCAAGTGGAAGTCTTTCAGGGCCAAGTCGCTCTTCCACCCATGGGAAATCTCCAACAACAAATCTTGGCTGGATATCAGCAATTCTACTTGGAACTGCTAATCTTGGAATTAATTCTTTTCGTAATGCTTGAACATGAATCAATCGATCACGATAACCTACCGTTGGAAATTTATCTAATTGATTCAAGACATTTTCTAATGCTTGATCTCCAATTGTATGAACTGCAATGGGCATCGATAATTCACGCGCTTTTCGAATGATGTCATATAATTCCTCATTCGAATACATTGCCTCCCCATATTCATTAGGTTCATCATGATATGGCTCCGATAGTAGCGCTGTCCTTCTCCCAAAAGCACCATCTGCAAAAAGCTTTACTGCGCCTATTTGTAATGTCTCATTCCCAAAACCTGTATACATCCCCGATTCTTTTAAATCATTCAAATACTCATGGTCGATTAATAGATTAGAACGTAGTCCAAGCTGCTCTTGATTTAATAATTCATCAAACAGCTTATATGTATTATGTAGGCCTCCTAAAAAGCCAGGGTCATTCGTATGGACACTAGTCAATCCTTTTTGCATCGCATCCTGAATGGTCTTTCTCAATGCCCCTTTTAAATCCTCAAGGGAATATTCTGGGATAAATTGTTTGAAAATCTCTGAAGCAGATTCTAGTATTAGTCCGGTTGGCTGTTTTGTCATGTCATCAACAACAATTGCTCCCCCCTGAGGGATGCTCATTTCTGTATGGTACCCACTAACCTCTAAAGCTTTACGATTAACAAGCGCAGCATGCCCACAAACTCTAGGGATAAATAATGGATTATGAGGAGCAACATAATCTAACTCGGAGATAGTCGGAATTCCACCATCCGTAAATAGATTTTCATCCCAACCTCTTCCAAGTAACCATTCACCAGGAAGTAATGTCATTGCTTTCGATTTTATTTTATATAGCATTTCTTCCTTTGAGGTTATTCCTGTTACATCAACATGTAATAAATTTATCGCAATCGCTGACATATGGAGGTGACTATCTACTAAACCAGGGGTAACGGTCTTCCCTTCAAGATTTACTACCTCTGTATTTAATCCTTTCCAGTACGTCATGATTTCTTCGTGAGAACCACTATCAATAAATCTACCGTTTTCTACTACAACCGCCTCAACCTTTGGCTTTATTGGATCAAAAGTATAAAAGTCACCATTTGTAAATATTTTTCTCATGCTTCTATCCCCTTTATCTTTGCTTCTAGTTCTGAGAACCATTACATTTTTTACTATTTTTATTAATATACAAAATATTCTAAATATAGTCAATCTAATCTTGTGGACAAAATATGCTATTATGATACTATTTAACTAATATTTTTTTGTTCTAAGGAGAGAGTTATTTTGATCGAGGTCTACACAGATGGAGCATCCAAAGGTAATCCAGGCATAAGCGGAGTTGGCATTTATATAAAAGCACATGGTAAACAGTTTGAATTTAGCTTTCCACTTTGTGAAATGTCGAATCACGAAGCTGAGTTTCATGCAGTGATTAAAGCACTTGAAGTCTGTGAAGAAAAATTCCCAAATGAAATCCTATCCTTTCGCTCTGATTCCCAAACAGTGGTGAGTGTCGTTGACAATGATTTTACCAAAAATAAAATCTTCCTCCCATTATTAGAAATCATTCGCGAAAAAACGACAAAGTTTCCATACTTCTTCATCAAGTGGATACCAGAGAAAGAAAATGGAAACGCCGACCGACTAGCCCGAAAAGCAATACAAGAACAACACTAGGTCCTGTTACTTCCCGAAATTTGTCGAATGCTAAACCACAAAAAAGCTACTGAATAACATTCTATTCAGTAGCTTTTTCCAACTAATTCAATTTCTCCACATCTGTCACTGTAAAGTTATTCTTATCAAGATCAACTTTTATTTTCTCAGCTAGTGCTTCATCTACATTTTCAGGAAGCACGATGCAAACCCTTCTGACGTAATTGGAGTTATTATTTAAGGAAATAACACTTTGCACGTTACAATGTTTGTTCACGACCTTCAACATTTTCTGTAATGCACCTGAATATTCAATCGTTCCAATTGTAAAGGAGTAGCTTCCATTATGGACTCCCCATGCATTTTCTAACACTTGAATAACGTTACCATTTGTTAGTATCCCTAAAAAGTCCATGGAGTCACTTACAACGGCTAGATACGGTAACTGCTTTATCGATGAGAATACTTTGAAGAATGGGGCATCTTCCCTTATGTAACCTTCACGGTCAGTAATTAACTCCGATAATGTACCGACCATAGAATGATCAATTTCATACTCTAGTAAATCGACTTTATAAATATTGCCAACATACTTCTCCCCAGTCTCATTAAGAACTGGAATACAGCGATAACCTGATTCTTCAATAGTATTCATCACGGATTCTAAGCTATCATTTTCCCTTACATGGACAACTTCTTTTTTGTTCACATAATCATTTTTTACTAGCATATTTATCCCTCCATGATAGTATTCTTGGGATTACTAAGCCTTATCCCTTACCTCTATTTTCCTATATTACCAGTTAAATAGCAACATGGATACTTCGACAAAATTTTACTAAAAAAAGACTGCTAGAGGCTAATACGTGTAAAATAGCTTCTAGCAGTCTCGCTTTCTTTAAGTAAACCTCAATCAATGAGAAATATTATCCCTAACTCTTCGTTATATGATTCTATTCTTCTTCCTCAATAAAATCATATTCTTCTCTTAATGATTCCCAATGGTCTGAAACAGCTTTATCTTTTTCCCCTGCAATTGTATTTAATTCGACTAATTCTGCCTCAAGTGCTAAAAGATCCTCTTCAGACTTGCTTTCATCAAGAAAAGCTTCAACAAATTCTTTCTCTTTTATAACTGCATCATACATTGCATTTGCTAACTCTACATGTAGAGAATGATATTCTTTCGCAACATCATATTCTAATGATTGTGAGTCATAGTATTCCTTTATTTCTGTAAGTAATGGAAGTAGTTCATTATCATACACTTCAAGCGCTTCCTGGTCTGTTTCTACAGTATCAATTTTCGTATAAAGTCCATCAATTTGTTCTAATTTAGGATTGATTTCATCCACCATCGCATTATGGTAGTCTAACACCTCATCTGCCTCTGGTGAGCTACATGCTGCAAGAACAACCATTAATGCTAAACCAACTAGTAAAAGTAATATTTTTTTCTTCATGTCTTTTCCCCTTTATTTATGTACTCCTAGCCATTTTAAATCAAATCTACAAACTGTCAATTACATGCAATTTTCTAATCCATTTTAATTAGGTACAAAGCCTTATATCGGGACAACAATAGTAACTTTTTGTTACCAAATAGGACACTTGAAGTAGGGAATCAAAGTCTATAAAACTACCATTTTATGGAAAATAATTAGTGCTAACGAATCATTTTTATAAAATTTCAAATTAAATGTAGCTTGGGACTAATATAATTTGCAAAATAAATTAACCAGAGAGTTTCTCGTCCAAATAATTCATTTTAACAAGAGATATCCTCCACTAAGTAAAGGACACCTCTTATTACTCAGACATCACGTTATGTTTTCCCATGATAATTTACAACAATAATGCCTAACGCTACGAAAGCGATGGCCAAGTATATAAATAAGTTCAAACTCTCACCCGGAATAAACATAGCAGACATTACTGTTCCTGAAACTGGTACAATAAACTTGTATATACTAAGTTCACCTGCATTATTATACTTTAGTAATGAATACCAAAGAGTAAAGGCAATCGATGAGAGTAATGCTGAATAGATAAACAATCCCCAACCAATTGGTGTGAATGTTATCGCTCCTTCATCCAATAATGGTAACCCAACTATTAACATAATGACTCCACCTAGGGTTAATTGCCAACCGGTAATTGTAACAGGATGAATTCCAGTAGCAAGCTCTTTCGCCATTATCGTTGCAATAGCTGCAGTTAAACCAGAAAGTATCATATATCCTTCCCCGTCCCATTGAAAAGATAGCTTCAACTCTTGCCCCCAATTGGCAATGACAATTCCCATAAACCCAGCAAGGAGACCTATTGTTTTCCTCCAGCTCATTCGATCACTCCGGTAATAGAAGTGCGCAAGGATAACCGTAAAGAAAGTACTAGCTGAACTCAGGATAGCACCTTGCATCCCAGATACGTTGGCTAGTCCATTGTAAAAGAAAAAGTATTGTAAAGATGTTTGAACAACACCTAAAAGAATTAATATGAAAAACTGTCTTTTGGTAACCAATATCCGTTTCCCGTTTTTCGCCATTATAAAAAGAAGAACTATTAGTCCAGCGAGAGAGAAACGAGCCCCTGCAAAAACAATTTTCGCAATGACGTCATTTGGCGCCATTTGCAGCTCCTCATAACTCACCTTTAAAACTGGAAAAGCACTACCCCATAATATCGAACAGAACACCGCAATAATTACCACAGACCACTTTTTTTGAAATAAATCTTTCAAAACGTCCATCTCCTGTAATGAAACTTACATACAAAAGAATATCATACGCCAAAATTATCAACCTAGCAAGATAACAAAATATAGTTTCTAAAATCAATTCGACATGGTTCTACCTATTTCGATTAGTGACAGGCACCCTTGCCATTTTTAGTTTGAGTTGCTATAGTGGTGGAAAATACTGTTAATATTAACAACATTGGGGGAGTTTTTTTGAGATGTGTCTTACGTAATGGTTTACTGATAGTGACGCTTTTATTTCTGTCTTCCTGCCAACTAAACAAAAATACGGAAGTCGTATATTTCTCTGATTACCAACTGGAGCAAGTGATTCGCGAGGAGCTTAGTTTGCCTGATGGAGATATTTTACCAGAAGATTTAAACAAAATTACTGAATTGGATTTATCTGGGCAACGGATTAAATCCATCGATGGAATTGAATATCTTGATCATATAAAAACTCTTAATCTACAAAACAATAAAATCTCAAACTTTTCCCCATTAGAGGGATTGGAACGTTTAGAAGAAGTTAATATCGGTGGGAATCCCTATGAGACTGAAATCATCGAAAAACTAGAAGCCAAAAACATTGTCGTATTGACAAAAGTAGAAGTCGAAGTACGGGGAACGGCAGATGGACCAGGCGGGTTTCTTTGGAAAGTAGAAAACGGGGATACCACCGTCTATTTACAGGGTACAATACATATTGCAAACGATGAATTCTATCCGTTAAACCGAAAAATTGAAAAGGCATATGCTGAGGCAGATGTTATTGTTCCCGAAATTGATATGAACAATATTAATATGCTAGAAATGCAGGCCATGACCATGGAGTTAGCAACCTATTCAGATGGTAGTACCATCCAAGACCATCTTTCACCAGAAGTCTACGATAATTTAGTGAATACCTATTCAAATCTTGGATATTCCATTACAATGTTTGCAGACTATGAGCCATGGTTCCACTCTACTTTAATACAAAATTTAATGACTGAAGAGCTCGGGTTTATTGATGGGGTAGACTTTTACTTTTTAGATCGTGCAGAAGAGGATCAAAAACAAGTAATTGGATTAGAAACAGTAGAAGAACAACTATCTATTTTTGCTGATACAACACCTGAATTTCAGTCAGAAATGCTGGAAGAGTCATTAATAGAGATTGAAGAATTCGAAAGTCAAATGGAAGATATGTTTAACCTGTATTTGGAAGGAGATCCAGATAAACTTCTAGAATATTTAACTGTTGAAGGTGTAGAACCAACACCTGAAGAACAAGCTTACATGAAAGCACTCAACGACAACCGAAATTATAACATGGCCGAACAAATTGCCAACTTCTTAGAAGAAGATAGCGGGGACACATACTTTGTTATCGTGGGCAGTCTCCATCTATTACTAGAACCACATATAAGGTCCATACTGGAAGAAAAAGGGTATACTGTAGAACAGGTGTTATAAAGAAAAGTGCTCGCAATAAACTGATTACCTTAAAAAACGAATATTACACTACTTTAGCTCCGGAAATATACTATTGATGAGATCCGCGGTAAAGAAGACACCGCGATGGTTTTTTCGAGTAGCTGTCGCCCATGTGCTTTGTAGTAATAGCTTAGTATATTTCCGGAGCTTGTATTTACACTAAATAACCAAAAGTTAGATTTTCTTACTAGTATACTTATTGTAGTTCCTCTTTTAAATCATTCCAGACAATAAATTACTATACACATTCAACATATTAAGGTCATCCGCGCCAAACTCCTTGACTCTTGTCGGAGATGAAAGATAAATAGCCCCTCGAACACTACCTTCAACCATAATTGGAACACTTAATATAGAATCCCAATCCGGTAACCCATTAATCCTGTTAATCTTATCTGTCGCATCCCAATTGATTGTATAAAGTCCACGCTCTTCTAATAACACAGAATTTAGTATCTCTTCATCTACCAGAAAGTCCTGTAACCAATCCTTATGCTGCGCTTTTCTACCATAATACTTTTGACCATTCGCATGATAAAGTAAGATATAGCCATTTTGTGCTTCACTTATCTCGATAATCCTACCTAAAAATTGATAGAGTTTATCTTCCAGTGTTAATTGGCTATTATTTAACTGGATAAGCTCTACCATTGCCAGCACATTACGTGAATCCCTAATATCATCACCCGTTAAAATACCCGAGAGCTTATTTTGCGGCTTAGATTTGGTGATAAAGTCCCTATTCCAAACCTTTGCATTATTTCTACCAGTTTCTTTTGCCATATATAACGCTTGATCAACTTTGTCAATTAGTTCTCTAACATGTTGACCATGGTCTGGAAAAGTAGCAATTCCCATACTTATGGTTATTTCAAACTTATCTCCCAAAAATCTTTGAGACGTTACCTTTTTCCGTATAACATTCCCAAGTTCCAAAGCCTCTCCTTGCCCAACAGTAGGTAAAATGATAATGAATTCTTCCCCACCGTAACGCCCAAGAATATGGTTTTCTTCTAGGGTTTCCATGACAACATAAGATACCTTACGTAACACCGTGTCCCCAACCTGGTGTCCATAGCGGTCATTTACCAGTTTAAATCGATCTAAATCAAACATGATAATACTTAAAGACTCCCCAGAATCCTTAGAGAATTTAACATTAGATTCTAGAGCATCGTCCAAATACTTCCGCGTTAGCGCACCAGTTAATTTATCAATTGTTGCGGACAATTTCAACTGATGTTTTTCTAGCATTGAAGCTAATAATCCCATCAGCTCATTACATTTCTCTAACCCTAATTCGTTAAAATTATGAACAAACATGTCCGTCTCTAAGTAGACATATCCAAGAATGCTGTCCAGCTTATTAGTAATTCCTTGCTTCTGTAAAATGGGAATACATAAAGCTCCATGCAAATCCTCTGACAACAGGTTTACATCAACAAGCTTATCTTTATCATCCACCAAGAAAACTTCCTTTGTATCTCCAGCACGGTTGAGTATATATCGACTGGTAGGAAGTTTATCATTATCATCTGTCGAACTCAGAACAGTTAACTCGCCATGATTTTCCGTAATAATGAGTCCCCTCGTTGCAATTGTCACACCTGCGAAGAACTTAAGTAACATATTGATATTTTTCAATGTATTTGCCGTTACATTTTTAAGGATGTCGTTTGAGCTTTGAATATCCTTAGATAGTTTAGTCATATGTTGATTGCTTATATATCGTATAAAATCTTGGTGTTCAATAAAACCACTCATATAGTCATGATCTAAAATTTGGTCAAGTTTTTCCTTGGTTAAAATAGAACTACCCGAAACATCTCTAGTTACAAAGGAGATTTGATCTCCCATTAACCACAAATAAATCCGCTCTAATCTAATAAAACCTCTGGCAAAATGATGGTTATTCACAAATAATAGTTGATATTCTTCGGGGAGAGCTTTCACAATACTTTTTGCGATTTCAGTGCCTTCTAAATAATAATGTGCAGCACTGTATAATTTATTTTCTTGAAAAGCATAATCTCCTAATAACAGCAATATCTTTCCGACCATTTCGCAATGCCTTGCTTTTTTTGCAGATTCTAACCCACGAGTTAAATACAACATTGATTCGGATGAATTTTCCTTCATTCCAAGTAGATAATAGTAGCCTGCCCATAACGTATCAGGTGTTTGGTCAGAAAGATAGTTTTCTAGTTTTTGAATAAGGGGCTTCGTGTAAGTATGTCTTCCTCGTTTACTTAATACAGTTGCTGCCATCATTAATGCCTTAACATTAAACTGTTCTCTCGGAATTTTTTCCACTAATTCTAGTATCTCAGAAATTAAATGTTCAAATTGATTTTCCTGAGCATCTCTTAACATATTAATGTTTTTATAAATCTTTGCAGAATAGGAATAAATATTATCTCTACCTTGATTAAATGCTACAACCTTATCACTAAATTCATTTGCCAGTTCAAAGTTTCCTATCAATTGATAAAGATTCATGCTTGTATTATGAAAGTCAAACGTCTGCAAGTCGCTAAGATCACCTTTCTCGTAAAGGTCAATAACTCGCTCATAATAACTGATAGCATTTGAATAATTACCCATTTCTGCACTAGCATGACACATCAAATTGTACAGATGATACATTACCCAATTAGATCCGCCAATTTCTGCCTTTTGCAAAGCATGTTTAAAATGCTTATATGCCTCTTGAAAATTATGAGCATTGGCATAGATATTACCTATACTGGATAATGCGCGAATCTCCGTTTCAAAAATACCGTATTCCTCACTCAAGTCTCGAACCTTGATAAAATAGTTCATTGCAGTGTCTAATTCATCCATAAAGGCTTGATATATAACGCCAATATTATTAACTGCACCTAAATATCCTTTCATATACCCAGCTTCACCATGCAAATTCATGGCCAGGAGATAATAGTCAATTGCTTCTTCGACACGATTATGCTGTACACTAGTAAACCCAAGTAATAAATAAGCATTACCAGTAATACGTGGAAACTCATCTCCACTTTCCTCAATGATGCTGTGTAAAATTTCCGCTGCTTCATCGATTTGATTCTCTAATCCTAACAAGAAGGCTTGAAGTCGATTAAATTCCAATCTGGACTCTAAATCTTTAATTACAGGGAAGTGCTTTTCAACCTTCTGTAAAAACACCTTTACCTGTTCTGCCTGGTATAATGTTGCATGTAGATTACCTAGCGCAAGATAAATGGCTAATATATTTTCCTGATGATTTTTTTCTGTTGCAAGGTCTAATGCTCTATTTAAGTATTTCAATGCCTTTTCAGGTAGATTTACTTCCAGACATAAATCACTGATTTTCATGTGCAAATTAGTTTTATCTATTGCATCATCTATCATGGCAACTGCCTTTTCAAGATACTGAATCTCTGTCTTTATTTCATGCTGTTTATGTAATTGATGAGCAATTTCCAGATAATACTTAATACTTTTTTCCTTGTTCTCCGCACCCTCATAATGAAAAATTAGCTCTTCTATTTTACTTTCTCTATTTTTCTCAAGAAATATTCCAATCTGGTTGTGCATCGCTTTTTTTACTTCCGTATCGATTCCATTATAAACAATCCGCTTCAATACCTTATTATCAAATTCAAATAAATAGCCGTAATCTGAAACAAGTTCCTGAAGAATACCTTTTCGAAGTAATTCTTGAAGTTCTTCAGTAAGAATCCTTTCTTCCTTTTCAAGAACATAACAAATTGCACGGACAGATACAGGCTTATTAAAAACGGCCACTGTTTTAAGTATATCCAGGCTTTCATTTGTTAAATCCCGCAACTGATTTAACAAGGCTTGTTCGATACTTTCTGGAACCTGAAGTGAATTATAATCGTTTGAAGGCAACAGAATACTCCACATACCATTTTCAGGGGAAACATGTAATAGCTTACGGCTATACAAATCCTTCAATACTTCATGAATAAACAACGGATTCCCATATGAACGTGAAAATATCCTCTCCGTAAGTTTGAGCGGTTGATAGGATAAAGACAAAATATGCTTAATCAATTCCGCTGATTGTTCTTTCGATAACGGATTTAATCGAATCACACTCGAATCGGTTCTCTTTTTAAGAAATTCTAGACTATTTAAAAATACGTAGTTATCACTATCATCTCTTACCTCTCCAGATAAAATAAACATTAGGTTATTTTGATGTAACACATTCGTACTCAAATAGTTGATTAAATCCATAGTAAAGGTATCAGCTAAATGAAGATCGTCAATGATAAATACTGCTGTTTTCCCCTGAAGACTTTCATTTATAAATGAAGCAATTCTATTTAATAATCTGTATTTATTGTTTCCATCCAGTAAAAATTCGATGGGTGTTGTTCTCTCTTTTCTTTCTAGCTCCGGTAGATACTTAACTAATTCAGCGTGATATTTCCTGAGTACACGCTCATCTGTTAGACTAATGATCTTTTGTAAAATATCAATCCATAGATTTCTACTATCCGAGCTTTCTAACTGAAAGCTTGCGAAAGCATGAACCTTGTGTAACGCTAACAAAAAATTAATCTCCTGCAAAAGGCGCGTTTTTCCAATTCCATTATCGCCTTGTATGAAAAAAATTCGCTTACTTGGATTATAACCAATCATGGATTCAACGTTTCTTAATATAATCTCTATTTCTACATCTCTTCCAACAATTTCGGTATCAAAATGGAGCTTTTCAATTTCCCCTTTATCAATAGTAGAAAAGTTTCTACCAAGCCCCTTACCAAGCTCATCTATAATTGCTTGTACATTTTCATATGGAAACTTCTCTTGTGGCATAAGTAATTTCCCTACAATTGGAAGTACTTTTTTTAATAATAGCTGATCATTAAAGCTATAAGTATTTAGCTCTTCTTCAAGCTTTTCTAATTCTATTTTCGGGTTGGTTATAACTGGTTTACATTGAATCATCGCAAGCAACATCATGCCAAGTGAGTACATATCGGATTCCTTGCTGACCTCGTTTCCTGCTAATACGTTAGGCGATTGAAAATAAGAATCTTCCAATTCATGACGACTATATTTTTCTAACGTAATAGTTGCGAGATCCTTGAGCTTTAGGATTACCTCTTCACCTAAATCTACCACTTGAATTGCTTGTGGATTTAGAGAACCATAAACAAATCCATTCATATGGATATAATCTATGAGTGAACAAAGCTCAATAAAGCGTTCAATGATTTCATCTAATTCTAGTTTCTGTATATAGTCTTCAAAGTCTTCCATCTTTTCGTTATATTCTGATGTAAAATAATAGATTTTATCTGTGTGAGCTCTATTATCTATGAAAGAGACCACACCAAATTCATAGTTCTTAGAAATCTGTTTTTGACTTAAGTTCTTTATCGATATAAATCTCTTAGCAAAAAAATCAACCAACGGTTTTGGTGTGTATTCCGAATTTAATAGATTTAGTTTGATAATGCGGTTATCTCTCAGTATATCTACAACAGTGTATGTTGACACAAATTTATCTTGATTTAGGAGATCGATAAGTCGATAGCGATTATTAATAATTTCCACGGATATCACCTCTTCCTCGTTTAATGGTTGGTATGTTTTGAACTCTTCTTAGCCCACGGCCCGAACACATTTCGGTTTCCGTGTATTGGGGCCGTACAGTGGGTAAAAAATCCACTTTTCATATATACACAACAATCTTTTACAACTTTTCCTCATATTAATATAATCCTATAAAAAAACAGGCTATTCGTAAGAACGAATAGCCAAAAATCTCGTTAGTTGTAATCATCAGTAATTTGGCAGCCTGGCAAAATATTTGATATCCTAGACTCCTATGTCCTGCACATTGGACTAGTTCTCTTTGCTACCTTTCCTAGGTGTTAACTAATTATTAATGCCCAATTAGCAAATAATAGTCTAACAATTCAAACTGTTAGTAATTTCATTATATAATATTTGCCGCTAATTCACTATACACATTTAGCACATTAAGCTCATCTGCGCCAAATTCTTTTAATCTAGCAGGTACAGAAAGATAGATTACTCCTTTTACCCAACCGTTTGAAATGATTGGTACAGTAATAATCGAATCCCAATCCGGTAACCCATTTACGGTATTAATTTTCTCTGATTCTTCCCAATCAATCGTATATAAACCAAGTCGATCCGTGATAACGGTATTGACAATTTCCTCGTTGTAAGTAAACTTGTCTACCCAATCTTCTTCTTGGGATTTCCTACCAAATGTATCAATAATTGATTGGCCATCTGAAATTAAGATATATCCATACTGTGCCTCAATAATTTCAATCATTCTACCTAGGAAATGATAGAGTTTATCCTCTATTGATAGATTCTTATTCGTTAATTGAATAAGTTCTACCAGTGCTAATACGTTTCGTGCGTCTCTAATCTCGTCCCCTGATACAATTCCTGTTAATTTATTGGCTGGCTTCACTTTATTCTCAAAGTCCTTATGCCATACTTGCGAGTTATTCCGGCCATTTTCTTTGGCAACATATAATGCCTGGTCTGCCTTCAAAATAAGTTCTCTAACTGTCTGTCCCTGTTCAGGGTATGAAGCAAGCCCCATACTCAAGGTTACTTCATGCTTATCACCCAGTAGTCTTTGACCTTGGACCGTCTTACGAAGCGATTCCGCTATACGTTTAGCATCCTCTAGTTGTACAGAAGGAAGAACGATGATAAACTCCTCCCCACCAAAACGTCCAACCATACTTGTATGGTCAAGATGATCGATTATTATCTGTGAAACATCTCTTAGGATTCGGTCTCCAATTTGATGTCCATAACGGTCATTAACACCTTTAAACTTATCTAAATCAAACATGATAATACTGAATTCTTTGCCGCTTTTTCTTGAGAAGTCAAGCGTATTTTGCAAAGCATCTTCTAGATATTTTCTAGTTAAGGTACCGGTTAATTTATCAATTGATGCGGTAATGGTTAATTGACGTTTTTCTAATAGTAATACTAAGAAATTTACCATTTCCATACACTTTTCTAAACCATGCTCATTAAAATTATTGACAATCTTATCTGTTTCTAAGTAGATAAAACCGAGAATTTGATTGCTATCACCAAAGTAAACTTGTGATTCTAGCTTTTTAATAATAGGAATACACATAACTCCCTTTAATTCATCCAATAAAAAGTGATGGTCTCCTTTTTCCTCATTCGCCCATTTTGATAATAGAACTGGCTTCATGGTCGATCGTACCCGATTAAATATAGCTGCATTTTCAGGTGCTTTGAAGTTTCCATCTATGGAAGAGAGAACGGTTAATTCTTGTCCTTTTTCTTCTGCTAGTATATACCCCTTAGTTGCTAGCAATTTACCAGAAAGGAATTTACCAATGGAATCTAAATTCCTATTAACATCCGTATCAAGATGCTGAAAGAAGAAATCTTCTATGTGGAAATTTCTCCCTGAAAGCTTTTCCATATATTGACTACTCACATATTGCATAAATTCTTGGTTGTTAATAAAGGTATCTACCTGATTAGCATGTAGTAGTGCTTGTAAGTCTTCAATTGACGTTATCTCTTCAGGTAAGAACTCTTCGTCTAAGTCAAGTGACGAAATAGAACCTCTTATTTCCGATAACCGATAAAACTCCTTGGAGAATTTTCGTCCATTAAAATAATCTAACTTATATTCATTAGGTATTTGGCTGATTAAGAACTTAATTCCTTCACTGCTTTCTAAATAATAATTAGCAGCTTCGTAATACTTTTTTGATGCATAATAAGCATTTCCCAGATCTGCTTGAATTCGAGCAATAAGTTCCTTATTTCTCGACTTTTTAGCTAAGTCTAAACTTTCCTCTAAGTAGCCAATTGTGTGATTTGGATTCAAATGAAATTCGATGGTGCCTTTTGCATGAAGATAAATAGCCTTTAGCCGTTTCGGTGTATCTTCCTGAATATACTGCTGCACCTTAGTAATTAATCGGTTCGCCAGCACGTAATCACCTTTCTCACAAAGATGATGGATTGCCTGACACAAGCTTTCAATATTGGTAGATTTATTAGTAATCTTTTCCGAAATCTCTAAGATTTGACTTGTCAAGAACTCCGAAATATTATCATGTTGTAATTGATTAATTAACACATGTACTGTAGCAGTATATTTCAGTATATTCTCATGCTCACTATGAAACTGGATTGTTTTTTGATTATAATAATCTGCTTTTTCATAGTTACCAAGTAATTGATACAACATCGCACTAGTTTCATAATAGTCTCCAATATCAAACCCTTTATTTGGATTATCCTTTATGTCCTTTTTCAACTGTCGGTATAATTCAAGAGCTTCCGGATAATTATTCATTTCTAAACTTACTTTTGTTAAAAAGTTAAGGAGCATGTATTTTTCCATTGGCATATTGTAACGCTCAGCCTTTGTCAAGGCATGGCTAAAATGGTCATATGCTGTATCAAAATCATATTTATTAAGATAAGATTCTGCAATATTGATGAGTGCGTATACTTCACTTGTAAATATGCCATATTCCTCACTTAAATGTTTAACTTGTAAGTGGTACTCCATTGCCTTATCTAGATCTTCATAAATTTCAGCATATACGGCCCCTATATTGTTTAAAGATAATAACGCACCTCTCGAATAATCAATTTCTTCCAGCAGATTTACTGATTTATGGTATGCCTCTAAAGCCTTATCAGCTCTACCAGTATGAACATAAATAAATCCTAGGGTACGGTAAGTATTACCTTTGATTTTATTGAAGCGGTCCCCACATTCCTCAATAATCTCCAAGAACATATCAGCAGCTTCTAAGATCTGATTCTCTTCCACAATTAGTAATGCTTGGATTCTTTTAATCTCGAGACGTGCCTCTTCATTAGGACTTTGCAACATCTCTTTCTCGGCTTTAGCAATATACTCTAGTACTTTTTCTTTGTAATGTAATAGTACAAATGCATTTGCTAAATTTACATAAGCACTGATTTTATGCCGACTATGATTGTCTTCTGTTGCGAGACGTTCTGCTTCCTCCAAGTATTCAAGTGCTACTGTAAAATCTCCTGCATCCGATAACAAGGCCCCAATTTCAAGATAAAGTCCTGTTCTTTCTTTAGGTAGCATGGTATGTTGAAGCGCGTTTTTCAAATTCTCAATTTGCTCTCTCGTATTCCTAGCTACTTGCATCTTCTTTGCATTTTCAAGGTAATATATTTTTGCTTTTTCATGATTTTCCGACCGAACAAACTGAAAAATTAAATCATCCAGATTCATGGCGTGTGAGACATCAATACGATCTTCTACAATAGAAGCAGCCAACTGATGATAAGCTAGTCTTCTTTCTGGCTGGATTTTATCATAAACAATATTTTTCAATACTTTACTACGGAAATCATACAAATAAGAGTTATCACCGATTAAGCGCTGTAATACTCCTTTTTTTACCAAATCTTCCACACTATTCTCTAATTTCTCTGAAGTTGGTAAAAATTCTTCCATCATCCTTAAGGAAACCGGCTTTGGAAAAATAGAAATCGTCATCAAAATCTCCAAACTAACTGGATGTAAATCCTTCAACTGGTTAACAAGCGCATGTTCAACACTATTAGGGAGATCTAAAGTGTTATAATTACTTTCTTCTGGCAAATCTATTTGCCATCTACCAGTATCCTCACCAACATAAATAATCTGGCGGCTATATAAGTCCTTCATGATTTCAGTAATAAACAGTGGATTTCCGTAAGACTGGGAATAGATTCTTCTTGAAATATTTCTCGGTGGGAAAGATATTGATAATATGCTCTGAATCATTTCGCCCGTTTGTTCCTCATCCAACAAATCCAAACGAATGGTTTCCGAATCCATCCTTTTTTTCATATTTTTAATAAAATCAGAGGCAACTGAATTATGGGAAACATCACTGTCTTCACAAGAGAAAATTAACGTTAAATTCGTATTCTCTAATACTTCTGTACACAAATAGTTAAATGTATCGATAGTAAAATCATCTGCAAGGTGAATATTATCAATAATAAATGCTGTCGGACGATCTTGGATACTCTCACTAATAAACCCTGCAATTCTATTAAGCAAGCGATATTTCGTGTTTTGCTCATTCGAATAATTCATCGTCGTAGCATAGTTTTTATCCATTAATTCCGGGAAGTATTTCATTAGTTCGGTGTTGTATTTTTCAACCGTTTGACTATTGGTTTCCATGATTAATTCCCTTAATATATCCACCCACATTTTCTTACTATCATCTGAAATACTATTTAAGCTATAGCTTGCATATACACTTGCCTTGCTTAAATCTAATAAAAAGTTTACCTCCTGAAGAAAACGTGTCTTCCCAATTCCATTTGCGCCTTGAACATAGAATATTCGTTTTCCAGGCTGGTAGGAAATCATCTTGTCATATGCTCTTAGTATATTCTGTATATGGGCATCTCTACCAACAAGCTTTGTATGTAAATTAAGCCCATCAAATTCTTCCTTTCTCACAATCGAGTAATTCGTTTCTAGTGCCTCATTAAGTTCGATAATTAAATCATATAAATTCGTATATGTGTGGTCACTATCTGTATCTAGTAACTTGTTAAGGATGGGGATAACTTTCAGAACATCCGAGTCTAAAGTATTTGTCATAAAAGATGTTAGTTCTTCCTTAGGGTTATCAAGGGAGGGATGCTTGGTTAACATTGCCAATAATATAACACCTAAAGAATAAATATCTGATTCCGCGTCTTCCATTCTCCCAGCTAAAACTTTTGGAGATTTATAGGCTGCATCTTCCACTTGCTCTGTATGTGTCTTTCTTTCCATTTGTACGGTTGCAACATCTTCAATTAAAATATGAAACCCTTCATTACGTTTGTTAACAAAAACAGCATTACGATTTAAGGCACCATGAATAAACCCCTTCAAATGCAGGTAATGAACTGCCGTACAAATCTCCACAAAACAATCTATTAGTTGCTTAAAATTCATCTTTTCCGTTACATCAAACAGCTTTTTCTTACCAGTAATATATTCCGATGTATAAAAATACTGTGGCTCTGACTGAAGCTTATTATCGATAGATGAAACCGTGTTAAAATTATAGTTCCGAACGATACTATTACTAGTTAATCCCTTAATTTCAATAAAACGACTGACATAAAAATCAATCAACGACTTAGGCAAATACTCTGAATTTAACAAGTTTAATAGAACAACTTTATTATCATTTCGCATATCAAATGCCAAATATACGGTAACATGCTTTTTTTGATATAATAGTTCTTTTAGCCTATATCTGTTATTGATGATCTCCATTTCCTTCACTCCTGCGAAAAATCATGCCCCATCTGACAGATGTTTCATATAATCAAATCTTGTACCTAACTTGCTTTAGCAGAACTACTCTTGAACATTAATATATTCGTATTCCTTATATATAAAAATTCAGATATTAAAAGATTTAGTATTCATAAATAAGTAAATTCACCCATATGTAAGACGAAGAGGTACATTATAATCCTACGAAAATAAAAATGGCTATTCATATACATGAATAGCCAAAATAAAATTTGGTAACCAGGCGATCATAGTCACTTGTACTTTAGACCCTAAGCTTTGCGTCCTACCCTTTCGAATAGTTTGCCTTTTTTCAAATTTTCCAGTATTTAATTACTATTACTTATTACCTATTCTACACCAATCTTAAGATAATTCAATAATTTAAGAGAACAAATTTCCGTTTCTTTCAAAAAATTTAGTAGATTTAATATTATCTCAGATTGTATTACCCACATTTGGAAGATTTGAAACATATTTTTTTAGGTATGGTTTTGGGGATGTTTTTTGGTGGTTATGGTCTATTACTATGGGTACATGGTTTCTCTTTTCGAGAGTATGGTCTTCTACTTTGGGAGCATGCTTTCTCTCTTTGGGAGTATGGTTTTCTGCTTTGGGCGCACGCTTGCACCTTTCGGGAACATGGTCTTCTGCTTCGGGGCCATGCTTCCCCTTTTCTGGCACATCACCTCTAGCCTCGGGTTCATGCTCAGAACAACAAATCCTATTACAAAAAAAAGAACCCATGGGCATATACCACAGGTCCTCATAATCAATATAAACAAACTATCAACTAGAAAAATAATAACCCAATTGAAATTGGAATAAAGCTCCAAAACAGCACCATCACACAGAAGCCCATAATATCACGTACTTTTAATCCAGCAATCGCAAGTAATGGTAATGCCCAGAATGGTTGAATCATGTTTGTCCAAGCATCTCCCCAAGCAACAGCCATTGCTGTTTTAGCAGTATCTGCGCCTAGACTCAAGGCTGCATCTATCATAATTGGCCCTTGAATAGCCCATTGTCCACCACCAGATGGAATGAAGAAGTTCAGAATCCCTGCACTAATAAAGCTCAACCACGGTAAAGTGAATTCATTAGAGATACTTACGAACCACAATGATAATTCTTCAGATAATCCTGAAGATTGCATCATACCCATAATACCTGCATAAAAAGGAAATTGGATAATGATCCCGCCTGCATTTTTCACCGCACCTGAAACACTATTTAAGAAACGTCTTGGTGTTCCATGGAAAATAATTCCTAGGAATAGGAATATAAAGTTAACGATATTAAGGTTCAAATCAAATCCATTAGTAACAAAATGGTAAACTATAAAAGCCAGTCCAAGTATACCAACTAGATAGGAAATAATTCTACTGTTTTCTAATTTGTCAGCAGGGGTTAGATCCTCTTTTGGCGTAGGCTCTGGTTCAGAACCTTCCATAGTACTTTGCTGAAGGTTTAATAACGTTGGGTCAATTTTCCCTACACTTTGAGTAGATTGCATAATTAATCTATTCAATAATGGAAGTGTCACTAATAAAGTCCCAACGATAAATAAGTTTGGACCAGCGAATAGAGTTTCTACAACAGGGATACTACCGATCTTATCCACTAAGAAATGATCCTCCGTTGCAATAAGTAGTGGAATCGACCCAGAAAGACCACCATGCCAAACTAGGAATCCACTGTAGGCACTTGCCATTAGTAAACGGTAATCAGCAGATGGTACACGCTTTGCTACATGGATTGCTAGTAATGCCCCGACCACGAGACCAAATCCATAGTTAATTAAACAAGCAATGGTAGCAACCAATGTAACTAGAATAACTGCTTGTCCAGGTGTGTTTGCTAGATTACTGATCTTCCCAAGAAACCTTTTTACTACTGGGCTATTTGCGAGAATATATCCCGTTACTACAATTAGGGACATTTGCATCGCAAAAGCTAATAGCCCCCAAAAGCCCCCACCCCAATACTCAACCATATCAACAGGTGTGCTGTTCGTGAAAACGATGCCAAACAAAAACACTACAAAAGTTAAAATAATAGCAAATAGAAATGCATCTGGTAAGTATCTACGAACAATACGATCAAAGAAATTAGTAATCGAACCAATCATAGCCTTTTCCCTCCTTCAAGTGGAATTAATATATTTTTTTCAGAGATGCTCATTTAACTCTGGGTATTTACTATTCTTATAGTGTATTAGTTTTTCATTAAAATTCCAAGTCACAAAGGAACTTTAACCGTTGTTATTTATTAAAAGAAACTATTATAGAGGGAATTAATAGATTAGAGAATAATCATTTTTATCCATTAAAAGTTTCAATAGAGATAATATGTCGAGGTGTCTTTGTCCTTATGGCTATCATTTAGGTTTTTTCATATATTCGATAATTAAAACGTCTAGTTCTTCACTTCTTTCTAATACTTCTTTACTATGTATACCATATTTTTTTGCTTCGTCTAGCATTGTTGCTTGTTTTTTATCAATCATATTTTGAAGTTCCTTTTTCGTATTTTTCATTGCATCCCTCCCATGTTACAGAGTAATTTGTCTCTTATATACCTCATTTTTAGATAGAATAAACAGGAAAAAAATACAAGTGCCAAGCACCGGTTAATTCAAATGAATTTTCCGGATGCCTGGCACTAATTGTTTGAAATAGAATTATTCAGATTTCGATTTAAAAAAATCTTGGAGCTGTTCTAGGGTTGGCATGGCTGGAATGGCACCATTTTTGGTTGCCACATAACCTCCCATAGCATTTCCAAACTCAAGGATACTCCTTAGTTCTTTCTTCGTTAATTCTTTTCCAAGTACGTTCATTTCAAGGATTTGATAAAGTGCTCCAGCTAAGAATGCATCGCCACAACCGGTTGTATCAATCGCATACACTGTAGTCCCTGGAACCATTAGGGATTCTCCATTGGCAAAGCAATAGCTTCCTTTTGCCCCTAACGTTACAAAAAGTAGTGGGATATCATATTGTTTAGTTAGCTTTTCTACTCCAACTTGGATATCATTTGCCCCTGTCAAAAACTCAAGTTCTTCTTCTGAAAGCTTAACTATATCCGCAAATGGCATTATTTCTAATATCCATTTTTTCGCATCACTTAAGCTTTCCCAAAGAGCGGGGCGTAAATTAGGATCAAAGGAAACAGCGACTCCATGGTCCTTTGCATACTTTAGCGCAGTGAGTGTAGCAACGCGTACTGGTTCATCCGTCAAGGAAATGGAACCAACATGAAAAATTCTTGAATTTGAAATTAAATTAAGCTTCAAATCATCTTTTGTTAGCATCATATCCGCTCCAGGCTTTCGATAAAAGCTAAAGGAACGCTCCCCTTCCTCTGCAATATGAACAAAAGCGAGTGTCGTAGGAATTTGGACATCTACCATTCCTTCAACGTTAATCCCCTTATCCTTTAACGTATCCCTTAACATTTTACCAAACTGATCACTACCTACACTTCCCATAAAAGCAGACTTCTTACCCAAGCAAGACAACCCAGCCATCACATTACCTGGAGCCCCTCCTGGATTTGCAACAAAACTTGGATTACCATCCTCATTAAACCCTTGCGGTGTAAAGTCCACTAGTATTTCACCTAATGCTGTAACATCTATCACATTGCCACCTACTTTTTATCATCCTTATTAATATGTCGTTGTACGCTGTAAATCCCATTTGTGTACATTAAGCGTAACACGACCATCTACGTTAAACACTATTTCATGTCCTTGATCAAAAATACGCGCTGAAAAGACTGCTTCACCATCATTAACAAAAAGTTCTAATGATGATGCATCCCTAAAGACATGGAGCGAATGAAGTTTATCCAAGGAATAGTGTCTCTGTTCAAGCTCTTTCCCATTAAACTTTTCTCGTTCTAACGTGAGTACTTGATTAGACTGATCAAATAAAATAATTGTTGAATTTCCTAATTGGACAGAAAAGTTTTCTGCATTCATTTCCGTTATTTCTATTATAAGCTCCGAGACAGACCCACTAACATGTTGAAAAGTCTTGGCCTGTGAATCAAGTAAAACATCTTTGTAGCCTACTTCATTTTCACGAAGCTTTTTTAATTCCCGGACAGGATGTTGTAAAAGCACCCCATCTTTCCACTCTAGTTCTCTAGGTATGGTCAACGCATGGATCCATTCATATTGTACGGTCGGTTGAACAACATCCTCTTCCTCTGCATTTCCCATCCAACCAAATAATAATTGTCGACCATATTCATCCACTGTTGTTTGGGGAGCATAGAAGTCAAAGCCACGATCAAGTTCTATAAAATCCCCATGTTCAAAAGCAGCCTTTTCTAAATCAACTTTCCCTGCAAAATAACCTGACTGAAAAATATTCTGGAAATCAAATCCTCTAGGTTG
Organism: Paucisalibacillus algeriensis; assembly: GCF_000577245.1. Taxonomy (GTDB): domain Bacteria; phylum Bacillota; class Bacilli; order Bacillales; family Amphibacillaceae; genus Ornithinibacillus. The sequence goes on along the minus strand of NZ_CBYO010000016.1, from coordinate 136,253 downwards.
AATTCCTTGTGGACAAACTAATAGAATATCTTTCCCATTTACTTTTAGTAAGTCAGGGCACTCCCACATGTAACCGAAATTTCCAAGCCCGTTTTGGTTACTACCAGAAAGGGTTCCACGGAATTTCCAACTTACAAGATCAGAAGAAGCAAATAGAACTACCTCACCTTGTTCCGCTTCCGTTTGTGCACCTAGAACCATATACCACAAATTATCCTGGTAAAAAACCTTGGGATCACGAAAATGAGCTGTATACCCTGTAGGCACCTGAATAACTGGACCTTTTTTTTCAAATGTCAAACCATCTTTTGAGACCGCCAAACATTGATAGGATTCACGATTTCCTTCATCATCCTTCACATTTCCAGTATAGAAAAGATACATTTTATCATTATGAACAATCGCACTACCAGAATAACAGCCATCTTTATCAAACCAACTGTCAGGCGCCAGTGCAAACGGTGCTTCCTTCCAATGTACCAAATCATCGGAAATATAATGTCCCCAAAACTTTGCTCCGTGGGACGTTTGAAAAGGATTCCACTGATAAAAAATATGGTATTTGCCTTTATAATATATAAATCCATTCGGATCATTTAATAAGCCAACAGGGGGCATTAAATGGTAATGCAAGCGATAAGAATCGCTTGCAACCACTTGTTTAGCGTTAGCTATCATACTGTTAACTTTTTTCTGCATTTCTAAAGCTGTTTGTTTCATAACAGACTCCTACTCTTATTTTTCAAATTTCTCTGCTACTTTATCGGAATATCCAAACATCCAAGTCAACGCAAACGCTACTGCAATCGCAATTAGATTCGCTAAAATATATAATGGTAATTGAGAATTTAGATATAATAACGTACCAGGAATAACTGTAATCGCCATACCAGTACCTGCTAATTTGAAAATAGCGGCTAAGAATCCTCCAACTGCACCACCGATTAAGCCCATAACAAACGGTTTTCCATAACGAAGATTAACCCCAAATATTGCCGGTTCTGTAATTCCTAAAAATGCTGATAGTGACGATGGCATTGCAAGTGCTTTTAGCTTTGCTTTTTTAGTTTTCATACCTACAGCTAATGTTGCACCACCTTGAGCAGCTACAGCACAAGTGACAATTGCGTTATACGGATTGTTACCCAAGTTCTCTAATAATTGAACTTCAAGTAAGTTGAAAATATGGTGGACTCCAGTAATAACAATAATTTGGTTTAGACCCCCAAGTAGAATACCTGCTAAACCTAATGGTAAATCTAACACCCATAATGCTGCATCTAAAATATAGCCTTCTACCGTATGGAAAATTGGCCCAATGATAAATAATGCTGCAATACTCATGATTAGTAATGTTAAAAATGGTGTAACGATTAAATCTAATGCTTCCGGAACCCGTTTCCGAATCGCACGCTCTAGTTTAGCCCCAATTATCCCAGCGATAAATGCAGGTAAGACTGCACCTTGATACCCTACAACCGGAATGAAATCAAAGAAATAAAGAGGATCAGCTCCTGAAGCTACACCCCAAGCATTCGGTAGAGCTGGACTAACTAACATCAATCCAAGTACTAGACCAATAATCGGTGTTCCACCAAACACACGGAATGTTGACCAAGCGATTAATGCAGGTAAGAATATAAATGCTGTATCCGTTAGTATTTGTGTATAAAGTAGGAAATTACTAGAGATATCTTCAGGTACAAGTCCGAAGAGGCCCAGGATTTCTTCTTGCATGATTAATCCCCGTAGCCCCATAAATAATCCTGTTGCGACTAGTACAGGTATGATTGGTACAAACACATCACCAAATGTACGGATGGCACGTTGGAATGAATTTCTTTGCTTAGCTGCTTCTTCTTTCTGGTCTTCCTTTGTCATTTTATGAAGATCAAGCTTTTCAACTTCCTCATAGACCTTGTTAACTGTCCCAGTCCCTAGAATAACTTGATATTGACCAGAGTTGAAGAATGCCCCTTTTACCTTATCAATGTTTTCAACTTGCTCCTTGTTTACTTTCTCATCATCTTTAATGATAAAACGAAGTCTTGTAGCACAATGTGTGACAGATTTAATGTTCTCAGGTCCGCCGACAGCATCGATAATTTCACTAGCTATTCTTTTATTCTCCGACATGAATATTCCTCCCATTATTTTTAGGGAATCGATTCCATAGCATAGAATGAAAAAGAAAGAAGTGTTTAGATAACCTTTTTTCTTTTCTCACACTATCTTCCTCTGATATGGATATCCCTTTTTTTATAGTTTGTCTATTCGAAGTTGCTATGCTGTGGAATCGATTCCATTTTATATAAACTTTTTATGGAATCGATTTCACTTCGTATCATACACTTTTTCGTATGATAAGTCTATAGTCTAAAATAATCTGTTTTTGGTAGTTCTTGGATTCAATTTTGGCAAGTATTTGTTTTGCCGCCTGTTCACCCGCTTTTTCATTTTGATAGTCCACTGTTGTTAAAGGTGGATCTAAGTATTTTGTTATTTCTGATGCCCCAAAGCCAGCTAGTGCCATTTGATTGGGAATCCTAATCCCTTTTTCTTTTAAATAACTCATCGCCCCAATTGCAAGCCGATCTGTTACTGCAATCGTAGCAGTTGGTGTAATGGATGCATTTTTTAAGATTAGTTTCATTGCTTCATGACCTGAATCGATATCAAATACCCCTGTTTGAATCCACTCAGGCTCAACAGCCAGGCCATTTGAAGTCATCGCATCAAGAAAACCTGCTTTTCGTAAATAACCAACAGATTTATCTGCTTCATCCACTCCAATAAAAGCAATGTTTGTATGTCCCTTTTCAATAAACAATGACGTTAAATCATGAGCAGCATGGTAATCGTCGTAAGTAACATACATCATATCTTCTGCTTCCTGGCCCACAATAACTACAGGTACTTTTATTTCCTTTATTTTTTCCAATAAAGTAGGATCGGTATTGGTTGCTATAAGAATAATGCCATCCACTTGACGTAATCTTAACAAATCCAGATATTCGATTTCTTTTTCCTTATCTAAATTAGTATTGGCAAGTAAAATCTGATACCCATTATTAGTTAATTCCTTCCCAACACCTGTGACAATTCTACTAGGAGTTTCCGTTTGTATGGTTGGGAGAATAACCCCAATAACCTTGGACTTTTTAGTTCGAAGGGATTTTGCGTGCTCACTAGGTGCGTAACCGGTCTCCGTTATCACCTTTTCTACACGCTTACGAGCTTCCTCACTCACATATCCTGAATTATTTAACACACGAGAAACCGTAGTCCTAGAAACCCCAGCCATCTCTGCAATCTCCTTAATCGTTACCAACCGAAACCCCTCCTTCATTCTTCAAGAAAATTCAACAAATTTCGATGGGTGCTAGGCACCTATATCCATATACTACTGCTTCAAAATCAAAAAATCCACACATCTTACAAGATGGTGGATTTCTATCCATTCATTTTTTTTTACGGAATAACAGTGCAGCAGCGAAAACTGCCCCAGCAGCCCCAACATATTTTACACTTGTTAAAGACTTCTGAAACCAATACCTACTGATTGATTCCATATCATTAATTAGTTCAGCAATTTCTTCATATATAAAACGTTTTTCCATTGGTGTTAAATTTTTTGATCTTAGATTTTCATACAACTGATTTATTTTCAAACTATTTTTTTGCTTATCCTTTTCTACAATCTTCGGGCTATCCTCATTAATGAGTTCGAGGTATTGAAGAATTTCCTTAGCAAAAGAGACTGAATACGATTTTTTAATCAACCTACTAATACATTTTTCTAATTCTAAATCCCTTAATTCACCTAGCTGATGTATTGCCTCAATAACCTCATCCGTAAAGCCCTCAGGATGGAATTCAACTTTTTTCCGATATCCCATTATGATCACCCTATGCAAGTAATAAACTAAAGCGAAACTAACACTAATCATACTACATTTTTCCTAGAAAATGGATTACATTTATGTTTCAAATAATTTCCCTTTAAGTGCTTTGATATAACGGTTCGCAGACCTTTCTACCGAAGCTATTCCATCACTTTTCACGATTCGATGAAACGCATTATAAATCCGATCAAACTTCATCGTATGAATTCTCTCCACAATTTCAGAAACCTTAGATGCTGGTAACGGAATTAAGTTAGGGTAGCTATACATGAAACTGACCCAATTTTGATCAAGTACTACTTGGATAATGTCACCTGACAACAATACTCCAAGACCTTGATTACCGTGCTGCCACTCTAAAACTGCTCCACCCTTAAAATGACCACCCAATCGATGCAAGATTAGACCATTATTCAGTTTACGTTTCTCACCCGACCAAAAAACAATACGCTCACTTGGTCTAGTTACCCATTCTTTGTCATCTTCATGAATGTAGATCAGGGCATCGAAAGTCTCTGCCCATTCAACCTGAGTCGCATAATAATGTGGGTGAGAAAGTGCGATGGCGTCAATACCACCTAGTTTATGAATTTCTTGTACAGTGGTGTTATCTAAATACGTTATACAGTCCCAAAGAATGTTAAATCCATTGTTCTGTACCAGATAAGCGGTTTGTCCGATTCCGAAGTTTGGTTTGGTGTGGATACTATAGAGGTATTCTTCGTCTTGTGTAATTACATTTAGGTATTCTGTTTCTTGAATCATGCTTTCGAGCGTTGTCCAAGACTGGCCATCGGGGTGCACATACTGTCTTTCTTCATTGCAAATCAAACAGGAATCAGGTAGAGTAGATTGCTCGTATTGAATTCCACAAGTCCTACAAATAAAATGATTCATAATTCAACGTCTGAACCCCCCCACTTAATTCCTATATATTTCCATTTTATCCTACCGTCATGAAATAACAATCCAACTTAAGTCCTATATAAACCTCCGATGACTAAAGTAGGAAGTTCTTGGTTTATTCATAAATTTTGACACATATTCTCTATCCATTTGCAAAAGAATAACTTGAGGTGAAATTATGTTGAATCGTGCATTAGTTACGGGATTAATAGGAATTGGTGCCGCTCAGTTTTTAAAGGTTCCGCTTCATTATCATGAAACAGGTGTCTGGGACTGGAAAAAGATGTTTGGTTCCGGAGATATGCCAAGCTCGCATTCTGCAGCGGTAACTTCGCTTACTAGTTATGTAGGTTTTAAAAACGGCGTTTCATCAATGAACTTTGGGATTAGTAGTATTTTTAGCTTAATTGTGATGTATGATGCAATGGGAATCCGTTGGCAAGCTGGGCAAACAGCGATAGCAGTTAACGATATGTATGAAGAATTAGAAAAGTTTGCTGAGAAACATCCTGATGTTTCATATCGAAAACGAGAAAAAGAATTAAAGGAAATGCTAGGCCATATGCCAATTGAAGTTATTGGTGGAGCAGCACTTGGATTATTGATTGGAGCAGTTAGCCATCTATTAGAAAAGGATGACTAGGGTTAAGGGGACTGTCCCTCTTTATTATCATCTACAGAAAGAGGGAGCCCCTATTCATTTCCTTAATAGATTGAATCACTAATTTTGGAATAGCTTTATTTGGTAGCGTATCATCATTTGTTTCTTTGCCCCACTTCTCACTTAGCCAATCCTGACACTCCTTCATCTCGCTTCGTTTAGAAGTAGCTGTATGCTTCATCACCTCTGGCATATTTGCAAATAGAAGCACTGACAAAACATCCAGTTCATTTGCTAACACCACATCATGATCTAGTCGATCACCAACATGTGCAATAATTTCACTGCCACCTTCAAGCAAACCCTCCACCATTTCTAACTGTGGCTTACCAAACCCCACTTTCTCAGGTGTAATTACAGCCTCAAAAAAATTCGTCAACCCAAGCACATCCATAACTGGTTTTTGATATTTTTCAAACCCATTGGTCACTACTGCTAAACTAAATCCTTTTTCCTTTAGTTCTTGCAAAGTCTCTACAACCCCATCCTCTAACAAAAATATCTTAGGAGGTACGGAATGTTTCCTAACCAATTCCTCTACATTGATTTTTATGGGAATCCCTTTTCTAGCAAAAACGTCTTGAATAATATCATCCCAATTATAGGCATCTACGATTAATCCTGATGCCATCCGCTTCCGGTGCTCCAGAACCAATTCAGGAAAAATGCGCTGCCCACTACCAAGAAACCTTTCAGCAAGTCGATCAATCTCAGGAAAAACCCCATCCTGAAAAGGGTTCTGCATCAATGTCCCGTCTAAATCAAATGTAATCCATTTCTTAGTCACTCTTTCATTGGCCTCCTTTACTACAAAATTTATGTTACTACTATTCTATCATGGTATAGAGGGACATACATTTTTAATTGAAGAATTCCCCCTATCCCCCTACTAGAATCAACCTTCCCAGGGTATTATTATAATTTTTCCGCAATTTACAGTTTGCTAAAAAAGATTTATACTATTTTCATTCGTGTTTATATAGGAGAATATTACTATGAAATATAATGGTAGAATCACATTATTACTGTTATTACTACTTACACCAAGTATTCTCCTAATATTTGGAAATCAATTTAATCTACTTTAACTTATTTATAGTGCCATTAATGCAGGAATTGCTTGGCTTATTGGGAGTTATATGATCGCATTAAATATTATCCTTTAATGATAATTTGACAAAAAGTCTATATCCGAAGATATGGGTATAAAGTCACCCAGAATTAATTTCTGTAGCAAATATAAAGAACTTGTGACGATCTTAAACATAGATATTTTTAATTTCAAATGCATGAACAACAATTATGGTCATGAATATGGTGATCAAATCCTTCAAGAATTTAGCAATAGTGTTCTACACAGCATAAAAAAGAACGACCTACTATTTCGTTGGGGTGGGGATGAATTTCTAATTGTTCTACAAAATGCTAATCTGCTAGTATCAGAAAAATTTTCCAATTGGTTGAATCAAACGATGAATATGGAGCTTAGGAATTCAATTAAAGAAATTGATGTTAATTTATCAATAGGCTATCCTATCCTTAGAGAAGACTGGCAAACATTTGATAAATTGGTTTCCATTGCCGATAATAATATGTATGAGGTAAAAGCCTTGTTTAAGAATTAGTAAACTATAATATTGACTATTTATAACGGAAAACTTTTTAAAGGATTACATGTATTGCAAAAAAATTATTTGAGAGGGTAAAAAATGAAGAAACCACTTCAATTATCTTTAATACAAGAAGAAAAACAAGCTACTAAATGGTTATTAGGTTTGTTTTATGGAATTTTTATAATCTATGAAGTTATTTATTCTTATCTATTATCTACATTACCCTGGGTTATTGAAGTAGTGAATACCACTAGTTTCTTTGACTATTTAGTCTATCTAGTATTGATAGCCATACTACCTTTATCCTTTTATTTAATGAAAATAAATAAACCTGAGCATATTAAATATGTACTTTTTATCAGTTATACATTCGTTAATCTTATTAGTGAAATTTGGCTATACAGAAATAATGACGTTCCTTATAGCAGTGGTAATTTAGTAGAAATAGTTATCATTTTATTCTCGCCTATTTTTGTAAATAAGAAATACTTTTATTTAATTTTCCTAGGGACAATGTTGAAGTATTTAATAATTGGATCTGTTCTCCAATATAATGCTGTAATTGCACCATTATTACTTGTTGTTGTACTCTCCCTAATTGCTTTTATAATCTTGTTAAGAATTATTAGTTATGTAGATACAGTTAAAAATTCTTATGATAAACAAATTGAAGGAATTGTAAAAGGTGTAATTGCAACATTAGAACTTAAGGATCCATATACAAGAGGTCACAGTGAACGTGTGGCTGAATATGCGATGGTATTAGCGACAAAAACTGGAAATTTTGATAAAGATGAGTTAAAATATTTTTATTATGCTTGTCTATTACATGACATTGGTAAAATTCATATTCCAGATGCTATATTAACAAAACCTGGTAAACTAACAAAAGAAGAATTTAATATAATTAAGATGCATCCACTTGTTGGAGCAAAAGCAGTCCAAGAAGTTGAGGGGATTTCAGCTAATATTGATGTGATTCGCCATCACCATGAACGTTGGGATGGTAACGGCTACCCAGATAAGTTAAAAGGGGAAGAAACGTCAATTCTAGCTAGAATTACGTCAATAGCAGATGCATTTGATGCGATGACCTCATCTAGGTCTTATCGTTCTGCTCTTACATTAGAGGAAGCCTATTCTCGCATTATTGAAGGGAAAGGTTCCCAATTTGATCCTTATTTAGTAGAATTATTTAAAGATGTGTTTCCTGAGTGGAAGAAAACTCACGAGCGATATAATAATCGAAAGGAGGTGCACTAACATGAAGGTACGTAAACTTAAAAAAATTAAAACAACTTGCTGGTGGTGTATTCTTATTCCTCCATATAAGTAATATCTTTAAGGATGCTGATAATCTAGCATCCTATTATTTTGATAAAATGGTGGTGTTGAGATGAAACTTACGCTTGATTCAAAGCTAAACCTACAGTCAATAGAAATTCGTCCAGACAAGAAAAACTATATCGTGGAAGATCCCAAATCAGGCGAGTTTTATGAAATGCCAAAAATATGTATCGATGCCATTGAATTGATGAATAAAGGCAATCGCTTAGGTGAAGTCGAAATGGTACTAAAACAAGATTATCCTGAAGAAGATGTTGAAGTTATTTCATTTGCTGAGCAACTTGTTGAATTTAGCTTGGTTAAAGAAATTGATGGTGTACAAGTTACTGCAGCGAAACAAACCCGAACATCAAATGGATTTGAGTGGATTTCACCTAAGGTTGCGAGATTATTCTTTAATAAAGTATCAAATAAGATTTATATGATGTTGCTTATCCTAAATGTCCTTTTCATTATCCTCAATCCAGAACTTTTACCCAATTATAAAGATGTATTCTTATTTGATTCCATGATGTTCAATATGCTACTTTATGTGTCTATTTCACTAGTACTTATACTAATACATGAATTTGGCCATATTCTAGCTATTCGTTCGTTTAATTTACCTGCTAAGCTAGATATTGGGAATCGTTTATTCTTAGTGGTTTTTGAGGCAGATTTGTCAGCTGCTTGGAAACTCCCATCCAGGAATCGAAACCCTCTATATTTTGCAGGAATGTCTTTTGAACAAGTGGTTATTTTTATTTCTTTTATCATTACCTTGTATTTCGCGGAAGCTAATTCACTACTTACAGGTATCCTTGGGATCGTAATCTTTGATATTTTAGTTAAAACGGTCTATCAATTCTGCTTTTATATGAAGACTGACATGTATTATATCATTGAAAACATCTCAGGACATTATAATCTGATGGAGAACGTACTACAGTATCTAAGAAGATGGCTTCCATTTATAAAAAAAGATACTACCACAGAGGCATATCAGAACGAATTAATCGGAATCCGTATCTATAGTACTTTTTATCTCGTTGGTATCCTAACTACCTTCCTATTGATTGGAATTTATGTCCTACCACAGGCAATATATGCTTATTCTAATTCGATTGCTAACCTATTGGAGTCACCCGCAAATCCACTATTTTGGGATTCTATTGTCTTTCTTGGACTTACCATTCTCATGGTAGGGCTACTACTTTATGCAAGACTTAAAAAGAATAAGACATAATCTAAAGGCAGTTCATGTGTGAACTGTCTTTTCTTCTGTATACGTGGATTGAAACCCTTCCTTTTCCACACACCTCACCTAAAAATTCTCCATATCATAAATGTATACCCTTTCGGAAAGGAGTCAGCCATTGGAAGACGTACCTTTTATATTAAGACTGGTACCTTTATATTATTTCCCGTATTATACGTAATTTTCATTATTTTAGATCAAACCTCCTTCATACCAAAATGGGCTCAATCATAGATTAAAACTGGCATTTGCAATCATATCCTGTTTATTATATTTCTTAGTTGGTTTTAGATTGATTGTACAGGGGATATTAGTTACCGGAGTTGAGATGATTTTTAGAGATACAACTCATAATACCGTTTTTGGTATTTATGAAAAGGCCAAAAGGAGAATAATTCACTATCTTTTTATAATCATTTTTTTTACCTCGAAAACTATATAACTCTGGTGGTTTTTCGAAGCGGAAAATGAAGGGTAGGTGTTTTCACCTACCCTTTTTAGTTATAACGGTCTATTTTCAAACGGAGGTTCCACTGGTTGTGGAGCAACTCTAGCATTCTCTAGTGCAGGTGTATCTTTCCTAGCAATTTGATAAACTGCTGAACCGACCACATAGGCCATGTTTTCCAATTTCTCCATACTTAATTTCTCAATCGTGTCAGTCGGTTGGTGATATTCTGGCTCTAATGGTGCATAACTAAAGGCTGCTGATGCAATACCAGCATCGTGGAATGGTTGGTGATCACTTCGTCCTACCCTGCCATATGTTAGTGGCTCGAAAACTCTTAAGCTAGATGATGCAGCAAGATTCGTTATCGTATTTCGCTCTCCGTCTACGGTAAACATAATCATGTCACCAGCATTAGCGCTACCTACCATATCGAAATTAAACATACCAACAGAACGGTCTAATTCTTCTTCAGAAAGAGTAGAAACATAATGTCTTGAACCTCTTAGCCCAAATTCTTCTCCTCCAAACGTTAGAAAGCGGATTTCGGTATCCGTCTGCATATTACTTAGTACTCGAGCAAGTTCTAGGTTAACCCCAACTCCTGACGCATTATCACTTGCCCCAGGGGAACCAGGAACAGAATCATGATGAGAACCAACATAAATGATTTGACCCGTATCATGATTCTTATGTGCTTTTTTTGTGGCAATAACGTTATGAGAAGTTATCGTAGTAGAGCCTCGCTGGAATTGGAATTCCTGTATCGATACCTCTAATCCCAGTTGTCTATATTGATCAGCTATATATTGGACAGCCGCCCATTCCCCTTCTGTTCCAGCAACACGAGGACCTATTTCTTCTGCCAGATGGGAAATATGATCGTAGATTTTAGATACATCAATTCGTTTAACAATTTTGTTATCAAAAGCTTGAACGGATGGATTGTTTGGAGTAGTTAAATCATTTGCAGAAACCGGTGTTACCAATAAACCTAATGCCAACATGCTTGTACCAACGACTTTAACATATTTCTTCATTAAAAATTCCCCCTTAAATGATAGTTTTTAAACAATCTACCAAGTTTCACCTCCGGATTAATAGCTTTTGTCGAATGGGAACACTCTCGAAGTATTACAAAACATATTAGCATTCCTATCAAGGAGGATAAATGGGGTAATAGTATCATTTTTCTGAAATTTAATTGATTACTAGAAGTACTTTATAACTAAAATGAAGCTGTGGTTCATTTAGCAAGAATCACAGCTCCATTTTAAGTTATATGTTTCTTTTTATTTTGATAACTATCATTATGTTATAGTTCAACTACGCCCTTACTCCTTCACCCTTCGCACCGATAGCTCCTCATGAATAACATCATACATTTCCTCAACACCACTATCGGTAGCTTTATAAGAAAAGGAATTCTCGACATCAATTCCTAGATTTCCAGCTTCACTAGCAGCATCAATATTTGCACCAAGGAACATAAATTCCCATCCATGATTTTTCTGTTGATCTACAATCATTTTTTTTACTTGCTTATAGCTATAATGCCAACTAGCATTTTCAAAACCATCTGTCGTAATGACGAACAAAACATTATCTGCCCTAACTTCTGGCTTTGTATTTGATAACCGGTAGCTGACATCCATTATCGTCTTACCAATCGCATCCAATAGTGCAGTCGAGCCTCTGACAAAATAGTTTTTTTCTGTCAATTTTACTTCCCTCGCATCTATCCCATTCCACAATAATTCATACTCATGGTCAAACAAAACAGTAGTTAATGTAGTTTCCCCTTTTAACTTGGATTGTTTTTCAACTATTGCATTAAAGCCACCAATTGTATCCTTCTCAAGTCCACTCATCGAACCGCTACGGTCAAGTAAAAAGATAATTTCCGTTTTCATTCTTATCATCCTCCTATTTAATTAACCATGCTATAATATTAAATAAATTCACGGATGAAATGGTCGCCTGTAAAGCGACATTAGGAGGGATACTCTTGCTTGATCAAAGTCTTTTACTAGAATTAGAAGAATACATTGAGCTGCATTTAAATGCTATTAAACTCTCGAAAAGTCTAGAAGTTTACAAAGAAATGGACATCCTGGAAAGTCAGATTGATGTAGAAACGTTTATTGGTCAAAGACGAAAACCAACATTTCAAGAGTCACTTCTAAATTTCATTGACAGTTCAGGGGCTACTGATACCGAGGTCTACAAAAAAGCAGAACTCGATAGAAAACATTTTTCTAAAATACGATCCAACACAGATTATCGTCCTAGTAAACCAACAGTTCTTTCTTTGGCATTAGCCCTAGAACTTTCCAAGCAAAATACCGATACACTCCTGCAAGCTGCAGGGTTTTCACTATCAGATAGTGATACATTTGACCTTATTATTCAATTTTGTCTTGAGAAAGAGATATATGATCGATCTGAAGTGAATAATATGTTGGATTATTTTCAGGTGAATACCTTGAATTAATGGATGAGATCACCAGGGAGGAATTCCAACCTTTAAGCAATTTTTTTAGTTTCTTCTCTCCAAATTGTTAAGTTATTAGTAATTTAATATAGTACTAAAATCTAGTTTTTTTGCTCACGATTTCTAAAGAGTCCTATTAGTCCATCCTAATAATCTAAAGTTCAACCGAAATATAACCTTATACTCCCTTCTTTTTGGGCTGTTAATAAGCAATTATATATAAAATTATAAATTTGTTTTTCGTCCCAATCCATAGATTGATCGTCTGGATTGAATGAATGATTGTTATTGTTTTCCTTAAGCCTTTTCCAGCTTTTTTCTATTTGTTGTAAAGAATATGTTGCCTCTTCTCCTGTTCCACTAACCCCAGAGTAATATTTATAAGCATCTAAGAAGTTGAACAAAATTAGTGCATTTGGATTTCCCATACTGAATCTAGCATATGCTATTTCTTCTCCACCCTTATTTATTCCATAGATATCATGCCCCATTAAAGTAGCCTCCTTTAATTTAAGTTACTAAGTAAATGAAACGATAATTTAGTTAAAACATGCTGATTATTGAATGTTTTGGTTATAGTCGCTGAACATCGAAGGTTTATGATCAGTGAAAGTTTGAGGAGTATTTCAAAAGGGGGTTTCTTGTGGACTTTCCTTAATTAGCGCAAAACTTTTTTAATATAACACTTCACCAAAAATAATGGATCCGTATACTTGCCTCTATAATCTATAACAAATTTGATCCTCCTCTTTTTATATCATCTTAGATCTACACATAAAAAATAGGGTATCCAACTGATAAAGTCAAAAGTATAAATAAATGAATTTGAAGATTTATTTATCTAAAATATGTATTTTGCTAGAATAGTTTTTTTATAAACGCACCTGAAAGATTAGAATAATTTAATTTCAATAATAATTCAGATTAACTTCTAGTACATAAAAAAAGCTATTTGTTTTAGCCCCATGGGTTAACTAATACAAATAGCTTTACTATACTTCGACATGATTCGAGTAATTTCGAGAAGTGACAGGCACCGGCGTCACTAAAAATCATCTGGGTTAGATCCTGATCTCTCGTTTTTGTTCAACCCATCAATCTTAGCCATATCTTCATCTGACAATTTAAAATCAAAGATATCTGCGTTATCCCGGATTCTTTCTGTTTTAATCGATTTTGGAATGGTAATGACGTGATTTTGGATATCCCAACGTAGAATAACTTGTGCTGCAGATTTTCCATATTTCTTTCCAATTTCAACTAAGATAGGCTCATCCAATAATCCTCCACGCTTTAGTGGGGACCATGCTTCTAATTGAATATTCTCCTTTTCACAAAAAGCTTTCAATTCTAACTGTGAAAGATGCGGATGATATTCCACCTGATTCACAACAGGTTTCACCTTGCAATCAGCTAGTAAATTCTCTAAATGATGCACATGAAAATTACTTACACCAATTGCACGGACGCGACCTTCCTCATACAACGTTTCTAAAGCGCGATACGTTTCCTTATATTTTCCACTTACTGGCCAATGAACCAAATACAAATCTAAATAATCCATTCCCAACTTTTCTAAACTTTCATCAAATGCCTTTAAAGTAGATTCATATCCTTGCTGGTCATTCCATACTTTGGACGTTATAAATAACTCCTCCCTTGGAACACCAGACTCTTGTACGGCTAATCCCACACCACGCTCATTATCATAAAAAGAAGCTGTATCAATACTTCTATACCCTACATCGATGGCAGTACGAACAGCATGGATTGCAGTGTCTCCATCTTCGACTTTATAAACACCTAGGCCAAATCCAGGCATTTTGACACCATTATTTAAGGTGATTTTGTCGTTTAGACTGGTAATCATTTAGACTCCTCCCAACATTTGCTTACCGTGTAAAAATTATATCCTATCTAAATCATACAGGAACAATTAACAGAAATCGACCAATTAAAATGGAAAAAGCGTCAGCCCAAATGGACCAACGCTAGCTAGAAAATCAGGAAACTTACATGGCGTTCCCTCAGTCCTAACTATAATGAATTCCTTTCCCCATCCAAGCTGCAGCACTTTCAAATAATGCCTCAGATACAGTAGGATGTGGGAAAATCATCGATTCTATTTCTTCTACCGTTCCTTCTAAATGGATAAACGATGTTGCTTGGCTAATCATTTCAGTCACATGTGCTCCAACCATGATAACACCAAGAATTTCCCCAAACTTCTCATCCGCGATGATTTTCATAAATCCACTATTCTCGCCTGCTGCAATTGCTTTTCCATTACCTGCAAGGTCTACTTTTTTCGTACGGACAGAATACCCTTTTGCTAGTGCTTGTTCCTCAGTCAATCCAACACTAGCAATCTCTGGAAATGTATAAACACAACGAGGCATTGCGAGATCTTTCTTATTCGGCTTTCCTAGGATATGGTTTACTGCATGAATTCCTTCTTCACTTGCAGCATGTGCTAATTGGAAACCACCAATTAAATCCCCAATAGCATAGATACCATCAAGCGATGTACGCATATTTCGATTTACTTTTACAAATCGTCCATCAAACACTACTCCTAGTTCTTCAATGCCCATTAAGTTTGGCTCACGTCCAACAGATATTAGAACACTATCTGTTTCCAATAAAACCTTTTCGCCTTGTTTATCTAATTCAACAATAATCCGAGAATCCTTCTTAAATCCAGTAACCTTTGCACCTGTATAAATGGAAATTCCCTTCGCAACTAACTGCTTCATCAAAAATTCAGATGCATCCGGGTCTTCTGCAGGAATAACACGGTCTGCCATTTCGACAATCTCAACAGTGGTTCCTAAACTATTAAACACACAAGCAATCTCAAGGCCAATTACACCGCCCCCCATAATGACTAGATGCTCTGGCACTTCCGCAATATCAAAGATCGTATCACTTGTATGATAATCAATATTTTCAAGCCCTGGAATTCCTGGTACAAAAGGTTTAGACCCATTTGCTAATATAATGTGCTTCGCTTGAATCTCTTCCTTACTTTCACCGGATCCAATGACAACCTTTTTATTAGGAAAAACCGTTCCATAACCATTAAAATGAGTAATTTTATTTTGTCTTAGTAAACCCTTAATCCCGTTTTGCAACTGCTTAATGACTTGATTCTTTCGATTAACCATATCTTGAATAGAGAAAGAAAAGTCATTTACCGTTATGCCATAGGTATTCGCTTCTTTTATTTGATTTAATACTTCAGCATGCTTCAATAAGGTTTTAGAAGGAATACAACCACGGTTTAAGCATGTTCCACCGATGTCCCGTCCCTCAACAAGAGCAACAGACAGGCCTGATTTTGCTGCACGAATTGCAGCAACATAACCACCAGGACCCCCACCTATAATTGCTACATCAAAATTTTTCATCATAATACCTCCTAAACCAACAGACTGTATGGATCCTCTAAGCTTTCCTTCAGCTCCGTTAAGAATTCTGCAGCTGGTGCGCCATCAATAACTCTATGATCAAATGATAGACTTAGAACCATCATTGGTCGAACCTCAATCTGACCATTCACAACTACTGGCTTTTCAGCAATTCGACCTACTCCTAGAATTGCTGTTTCTGGAGGATTAATAATCGGTGTAAATCCATCGATAGCATACATACCTAAATTACTAATCGTAAATGTACTACCTTGCATCTCATCTGGAGTTAGCTTATTATCTCTTGCTTTCCTACCTAATGTCTTACTTGCTTCTGTTAATTCAGCAAGACCTTTCTTATTTGCCTTTTTAACAGACGGTACTATTAAGCCATTATCTACAGCAACAGCTAAACCAATATTTACATCGTTATTATAAACAATCTCATTACCGATTAAGGCAGCATTAACTTTTGGATGGTTACCAAGTACATGGGCAACTGTTTTTATAATAATTTCTGTATAAGATAGGCGGTAGCCCGTTTGACTTTCCACAATTGGTAGTAAAGCCTTGCGAAGCTCTATAGCTTTAGTCATATCAACATCACTTGTAAGTGTAACATGTGGGATGGAGCGAACACTTTCCAGCATTTTGTCTGCGATAGCTTTCCGCAATCCTTTCAATTTCACTCGCTCACCTGTTGCAGGCTTACTACTTGGAGCCTTTTGTGCTTCTATAAATGCAAGAACATCTGCCTTCTCAATTTTGCCGCGTGCACCAGTACCAATAACATGGCCCAAATCAACATCATTTTCTTTCGCGATTTTCTCCGCTAAAGGTGTTACTAATACAGCGTTATCCGAGATAGCCTGTATAACATCCTGTTCATGAATACGTCCTTTAGGTCCTGAACCGGCAACCGGATTTAAGGCTATATCATTCTCACGAGCAACTCTTCTTGCAGCAGGTGTTGCACGCACTTTTCCATTTTCAAGTACAGCTTCACTTTTAGCTTCTTCGGTTTCCCCAGCAACTTTCACCGTGCTATTTCCAATCGCTGAGTCTGTCTCAGCAGCTGGATCAGAATCCTCTCCACTAATCCCAGGTGACTCAGCAGGAACCACTTCACCTTCCTCACCAATATAAGCAATAACGGTGTTAACAGGAACCTCATCGTCCTCTTCAAAATATTTCTTTAGTAAAACTCCTTCTTCATATGCCTCTACTTCAATATTAATTTTATCTGTCATTATTTCGAAAATAGGTTCTCCCACTTCAACGGGATCACCTTCTTCTTTAAACCATTGTAGTAACGTACCAACTTCCATCGTACTACTTAGTTTAGGCATGAATACCTCTTTTGCCATGATGATCCCCCCTTATGCCCGATTTAATGTTTCTTTTACAGCTTTAATAATGTCTGACACTTGTGGCACATGCGCTTTTTCCAATTCAGGATTATAAGGTATTGGTGAGGATGCTCCACCTAAACGTTTAATTGGTGCATCAAGGTAATCGAATGCTTCACTTTCCGCAATCATACTAGCGATTTCTCCACCAATTCCACCACGTTTAACCGCTTCATGGACAACGATGACCTTACCTGTTTTCTTAACGGAATTAACAATAGTTTCTTCATCTAGTGGCACAATAGTACGTGGATCAATTACTTCTACACTAATTCCTTCTTTTTCAAGCTCTTTAGCTGCTTCTAATGACTTATGCACCATAATTGCTGTTGCAACGATCGTTACATCGGTACCCTCTCGTTTAATATCTGCTTTCCCTAGAGGTATACTGTACTCTTCTTCTGGCACTGCAGACGATGTTTTGTATAGTAATTTATGTTCATAAAAGATGACCGGATTCTCATCATCCATCGCAGCCTTTAAGAGTCCTTTTGCATCATATGCGGTAGAAGGTTGAACAACTTTTAATCCTGGAATATGAGCTACCCATGCCTCCAAGCTTTGAGAATGCTGAGCGGCAGCACCAGTACCAGAACCACTTGGTGTTCTAAGCACCATTGGAACTTTTCCTTTTCCACCATACATATAGCGGATTTTAGCTGCTTGGTTAACCATTTGATCAAGGGCAATTGTAATAAAATCCGAAAACTGTAATTCTAGAATTGGTCGCATACCAGTTAGTGCTGACCCTACAGCTGCACCGGCGATTCCAGCTTCACTGATAGGAGTATTACGAATACGCTCTGGACCAAATTCTTCAATCATTCCACGTGTTACACCAAATGCACCACCATAAACGCCGATATCTTCCCCCAAGATGTACACGTCATCATTTTTACGCATTTCTATACTCATTGCTTCTCGTACTGCTTCTAAGTAAGTAATTTCTCTCATCATTAACTCCTCCTATGCATAAACATCCGTTAATAAGTCGTCTAATGTTGGTTTTGGACTTTCTTCGGCAAATTTCACAGCATCTTCAATTTCTTGTTTAACAGCAAGTCGAATTTCTTCCGCTTTTTCCTCTGTGAGAATTCCTGCCTCAATTAGAATTTCCTTGTAACGTTTGATAGGATCCTTCTTTCGCCATTCTTGTTCTTCCTCACGAGTACGGTATTTCTTTGCATCACTCTTTGAATGACCTTTCCAACGATATGTTTTCGCTTCGATTAGTGTTGGACCTTTCCCAGAACGTGCACGTTTAATTGCTTCATCGGTTACATTAATCATTTCGATAATGTCATTTCCATCAGCAACAACGCCAGGAATACCATATGCATGCGCACGATCCGCAATATTTTCTACTCTTGTCATTTCTTTAACAGGCCCGGACATACCATACTGGTTATTTTCACAAACAAAGATAACCGGTAAATCCCAAATTGCTGCTAGGTTAACCGCTTCATGAAAACTTCCTTCATTTGTAGCACCATCACCAAAGAAGCAAACGGTTACATAATCAAGTTTCTTCATTTTAGCAGTCAATGCTGAGCCAACCGCTAATGGGATTCCTCCTGCAACAATTCCATTTGCTCCAAGATTCCCCATATCAACATCTGCAATATGCATGGAACCACCTTTACCTTTACAATAACCTGTCGTTCTACCGAATAACTCTGCCATCATTTTATCTGCCGTTGCACCTTTGGCAATACAATGTCCATGTCCACGGTGTGTACTAGTAATCTTATCTTCTAGGGTAAGAAGTGCACATACCCCAGCAGCACTTGCTTCTTGACCAACTGCTAAGTGGGTTGTACCGTGTATCATTCCTTTGGCAAAAAACTCATCTACTTTTTCATCGAATAGGCGGATTTGCCACATTTGCTTGTATAAGTCTATTAATTTGTCATTACTTAACTCTGGAACTAGTAATTTTTCTTTTGTTAACTGCATTTAATGTTCACCCCTATATATTTTTACATTTGTTCATTGGTGTTACATTTGTAATAATCATAAACTTATTTACTCTTTTCGTCAAGAGATAAAACGTTTTTCTAATACTTCTTCATATCGACAATAAAAGGCTACCTCACAGATAATAAATTCATATCCCTGAGATAGCCTCCTTTTTTGCTAGCTATTGATTATTTCTAAAATCTTCCCATACATTTCCTCTGTACCAAATCCGGTTAATAAAGGTACACCATCAATTACTTTGTCTTTCACATTATCAGGAACCAAAGTTGTTGAAACAACAATATCATATTCATCTAGTCTGTTTAGCTCATCTGTAATTTTAGATTGATATAAATGTACTTTATCTTCTAGATTATTTTCTTTTAACCAATCTCTTACTTTACCAGTAACCACTGTTGAGGTTGCAATTCCAGTACCACACATAATTAATAATTTTTTCATGTTCATTTCCCCCAGATATTGTTATTTTTGTCCATAAGATGTTGCGTAGAAATTATTACACATATCTACTACTTCACTAGGAAGAGGTTCAATGTTTGGATTGTGAAGTAAAGCATAGTGTGCATATTCAGCAGTCTCTTCCAATATTACCGCAGCTTTTAATGCTTTATTAATGCTCTCCCCAACTGTGAATACACCATGATTCTTTAGCAGGACTGCTGGAGAATCATCTATAAATTTAACGATTTCCCTCCCGATATCTTCACTCCCTATAGAAGCAAAATCCGAGCAAGGTACACCATGTTTAAATACATTTGCAGCTGTAGTCGTATAACTTGGCAAGCCTTTTCCTTGTATAGCAAAACTTGTAGCAAAAGGAGAGTGAGTGTGAATAACACTGTTTATATTCTCCTTATGTTTATAAACGTAGAGATGACTATCTGTATCAACAGAAGGTTTTAAGTCACCTTCTACCACATTCCCATCAAGGTCAACAATGACCATATTCTCAGGTGTTAACTCATCAAAGTCGACTCCACTAGGTTTAATAATTACAAGTTCTGTGTCGGGAATGCGATAACTGACATTCCCACTTGTCCATCGAACTAGATTGTTTTCTTTTAGTTTTTTATTGGCTTGGCATACCTCACTTCTTAACTCGAAGTACATATTTACGCCACTCCTTGATCAGCATTGAGTTCTTTCTTTGGTTTAATCTTGTTTACATAGACCATACCAGCCAGAATGATTAAACCCAATAATCCAATTCCCCACCAACTAAATACTTTTGGTAACCATACAAATACAAATGTTGTCCATACTGCACCGTCAACTAAAGAAGAGATACTAGCATTTGATCCCATATCGAAGTTAGCTGCGATAGCCGAATCTGTAAATAGAGGTGCTACCCATGTTGCAATATAAAGTCCAACAGCGATATATGCAGAACCTGCGATTACAGTTCGAATAATGTTTCCTCTAAATACTGGAACCATTAAACAAATTAAGAATGGAATTGTTGCCAAGTCACCAAATGGTAGTACTGTATTCCCTGGTAGGATTACTGCTAAGAATAAAGTAACTGGAACAATGATTAGAGATGCTGATAGTACTGCCGGATGCCCTACAGATAACGCACTATCCATACCAATGTATAGGTCTCTTCCTGGGAAGCGTTTCTTAACGAAGTTTCCTGCTGCCTCAGATACAGGAGATAGACCTTCCATTAATAATGCAACCATTCTAGGCATTAACATCATAACGGCACCTGTTTGAACAGATAGTTGTAATGTCTCTGACACATTATAACCAGCTAAAAAACCGATAACGATACCAATCATAACACCCATTACTGTTGAATCCCCGAAGATACCCATACGCTTTTGAATTGTTTCTGGATTTGCTTCAAGTTTATTAAAACCTGGGATTCTATCAAACACCCAATTAAACGGTAGAGCAACTAAGAATGATGGTGCAGATGCTCCATGTGGGAAAGTAATGTTTTTAAAGCCATAGAACTTTTCAATATATTTTGCAAGAACATCTCCCAAAAGGAAGATTAGTAGAATATGAACAATAATAGTTAAAATTGCTAATCCAAAATTACCAGTTAATGCATAAACCAATGACCCTGTAAATGCACAGTGCCAATAATCCCATACATCGACATTTAAAGTTCTAGTTAATCCAACACCAAGAAGTATAACGTTTGCGGCAATACCAAGTGGAATTGCTAAACTTCCTAAAGCAGTCCCGTAAGAAATAGCAGCTGCTGCTGGCCACCCAACATCAATAGTGTTTAATTGAAACCCAAAGTTTTCAACCATTGCTTGTGCTGCCGGACCTAAGCTATCTGTTAATAATCCGATAACTAGGTTTAATCCAATAAATCCAATACCTACTGTTAAACCAGATCGAAATGCTTTAGCTGGCTTTGAGCCTAAAACTAGAGCAAACACAAAGATAATAATTGGGAGCATTACACTCGCTCCAAGATCAACAAACCATTGTAAATACTGCATCTTTTTTCCTCCCTCTCCATTCAGGAACTATAATTTATTATTTATTATTACTAACTGATACCTCGGCATAATTTAGAACTGTATCGATTACCTCTTTTTCTGAAGCACATTTTGTTACCGCTTCCATAAATGCTTTATTTTGAATAAGGCTAGTCACTGTTTGTAGTACTTCCAATTGATTCTCTGGTTTTTGAAGAGCTAACATGAATACTAATTTTACTTCTACTTCTTGAGCTCCCATTCCCATGTGTCGGAATGTAACCGGCTGTTTAAGTACCCCAATACTAATTGCTTCTTCATTAACATGTTCAGCATCGGTGTGTGGTAATGCCACACCAAATAGCTCCGTAGCTAATCCTGTAGGAAATTCCTTTTCCCTTTGCTTTAATGCTGGAAGATAACTACTTTTGACAATCCCTTTTCCTTGTAATCTCGTTGCAATTGATTCAAAGAGCTCTTCTGTATCTTGAACATCTAGAAAAAATACTAATTCCTCTGAAATAACGTTCTTTAATTCCAAATTTTGACCCCTCTCTTTTGTAAACCCTTACAAATAAAGGTATTACTTTTACAAATGTTACAGTGTGTTACCTTTGTAAAAATAATACCTTCTTATTTTCGTATTGTCAATACATTTTGAATTTAATATTTTCCCACATTTTTACTAATTGCATGAATGGAGGTCTCTATTATTGATTATTTTAAAACCGCATTCGCAGTATCTTCATCTGTAACAAGGATATCTATATATCCCCCTCTTAACATTGCCAATAAAGCATCTGCTTTATAAACTCCCGAAACAACCGTAATTACTTTTTTAATATTTTTTAAATCATCTAATGATAGACCGACCATTTTTTTACTAAAAGGATTATCTACTGTATTACCCATTTGATTAAAAAAGCGAAATCCAATATCCCCAACTACGCCCAACTCTTTTAACTTACTCAAATCATCTTCATCTAGATAACCAAGACTTTGTAAGGTGGAATTTTCAAATGGATTCCCCATGCTGATAAGCCCGATATCAACATTTTTGGCTTCTTCAATTACCGCATTAATATCATCCATGCTTAATAAGCGATTTAACAATTCTTCTGACTCAACAATTGCTGGTGCGTATAAGAACGAACACTCTGCGCCCATTTTTTTGCCTAATTCATATGCTAATTGATTAGCGTGAATTTCTACTTTTTTTCTACCCATTCCACCTTCAAGTGGTACTATTTTAATATCCTCGTTTAACTGAAATGGATACTCATTAACAAATGTTGTTAAAGTCTCTCCCCAAGAGATTCCAATACTCTTAACATCCTTTAAATTTTTAGACAAGTAATTTGCTGCAGCCCGGCCTACTGCATGTAACGTAATATCCGATTTGGAATTTGAAGGTACGACTTTTGCATCGATTAGATTAAATTCTTTTTCTAGACTTTGTTCTAGACTCACTGTATGTATAGTTTGATCATTAATATAAACCTCGACAATCCCTATATCTCTTGCCTTTTGAAGTGATTTTGAAATAATGGGTCTTGAAACAGAAAATTTCTTTGCAATTTGTTCTTGTGTCCAGTTTTCCCCGTAATATAGATTAGCAATTTTAACTAACTGTCTTCTTTCTTCCCAATCCACCATAGCAATCTCCCCTTTTTTGATAGTAATATTACTATAGAATATTCAGTATTACTCTAGCAACAAAAATTAATTATGGAAAATCTTTAATTCTTAAATTAATTGTCCAATGGGTAACAGCATGCTAAAGAGCGCTATTGATGTTATTACAAAATTACAGTCAAAATAAAAAAGCCAAGCCACCTATGATTTGCCTAATTAGGTAGTCGGGCTTTTGTTTCTATAAAGAACACTATAGTTCCAATAATAATATGCAATTTATGACTCCAATAATAGTTTTCCAGTTTCTTCGTCAGTGATTAGAACATCTAATAGCTTTCTGTTTAATGCAGCTTTAATTGCTAGCACTTTTTCATTTCCTGAAGCTACACCAATTACTAAAGGAATATCTTTTAATTTATCTAAACTTAAAGAAATAACTCTATCATTCCAATTATGATTGGAAGCATTGCCATCTCTATCAATAAAATTGTAACAAATATCCCCAACCACATCTTTATGTTCAAAACTTCTCTTTAAGTTATCATCCAAATAAGATTTTACCATTGTTGAATGTTCAGGAGTTCCCCCAATTCCAACTACAGCAATATTAGCTTGTTCAGCAACTTTGAATAGATTTAGAATAGAATTCTGTCTCATAAAAATCTCATTTACTTCTTTAGAGTCCACCATTACAGGGGCATGGAGTAATTTGTACTTTGCACTTAGCTTTTTAGCAAATTTAGAAACAAGTGAGTTGGAGTGAATATCTACCCTCTCATCCCCCATTCCACCTACTAGCGGTACAAAGGTGACAGACTGATATTGTTGATTAGACGTTAAAGACTCAGCAACTTCATGAAGAGTTGTTCCAGAAGATATCCCTATTATTTGTCCATCCCTTATAACTCTTAATAGATATTTACTTGCTGCGGCCCCTAAGCGTCTCTTTGAAGATATCTCACCTAAATTTGGGATACAAATTACTTCCCGTAAACCATAATATCTTTCAAGTTTGTTTTCAATTTGTCTATATGGATGAATAGTGTCATCATGGATAATGACTTCCACAATACCTAGTTCTTTAGCTTTTGCAAGATATTTTGATATAAGTGATCTGCTAACATCGAGTTCCTTGGCTATCTGCGATTGGGTAGCCCCTAGCTCGTAGTACATATGAGCAACTTTAACAAGTAGCCTCTTATTTTCAAAAGACATCCCCCTGTTTCTCCCCTTTTTTGCTAGATTAAAGGTAAGCTATAATTAAATTTACAGCTTACCTTATCCTAGAATAATAATTTATTTAAATATAATTATACTTCCATCTTTGAATTTAGGAAATTCTGATGGACTAGCAAAAACGGCTCCTGGAAGAACTTCTTCAGCAGGTTCAGTAAAGTAAATAGAAATATGTCCTAGTTCTTTTAAATTTTGATTTGCAGCACTGCCCACAGCAGTAATTGTAAATTCCTGGTCGTCAATTTGAAGAACACCGCCGACTTTTACTGGTTCCTCTAAGCTATCCTCACTCACATCGTGAATTAATGCGATTTCCCTAATCTCTTGGGGTGCTTCTGGGCCAAATAAAATAATTATTTTTTCTTCTTCAAAAGATGGTGCTAACGTTCCAACTTCCGTAATTTTAGTTTTATACATATTAATTCCTCCTTTTAACTATTTTTGATTTAAATTAATTTATTGATATAATCCAAAACTTGCAAAATATGCAATAACAACCGCTAGGATTCCAGTAATTAAACGACTATATAATACCGCGGGAACGCCAACTTGGACAGTTTCAGGCTTAGCTTCTCCTAATGATAGGCCAACCGGAATAAAGTCAGCTCCAACTTGTCCATTAATTGCAAATAATGCGGGCAATGCAAATTGCGGTGGAATATTACCAAGACCAATTTGAGTACCAATTAACACCCCAACTACTTGTGCGATAACTGCACCCGGTCCAAGTACAGGTGATAAGAATGGTAGCGTACAAATGACAACAATAACCATTAATCCCCAAAGACTTCCGGCTAATGGAGTCATGACATTAGCAATAATGTCACCAATCCCAGTATAGTTAATAATACCTATTAACATGGCAACGAAGGCCATAAAAGGGATAATATTCTTGATTAACATATCAACGGAATCACGCCCTGCTTGATAGAACGTGCCAGTAACTTTACCAATTCCCCTTGAAAATCTCATTAAAAAATTCTCTTTACTTTTTTCTTTATTTTCTTTCTTTATTTGTTCATATTGTTCTCTAAATTTCTCTTTGTCCTTCGTGTCAATGGATTGTTCTGGTTGTACTTCTTCCTGTACTGACTCTTCTGTATTTACAACGATATTTTCTGCATTATCTGTTAATCGAATATCATTTTCAGTTGTACCAGAAACAAAGATATCCTCTTTTATAAATTTAGCAAGTGGACCTGATGGTCCTGATGGTAATACATCTACTGTAGGAATTCTTTTCATTGGGTAAACCCCAATTCTTGCAGTTCCACCACAATCAATTACTGCACACATCATTTCATCTTCCGGCACTGAATTCTTGAAGCCATCTACAGCTTCTGCTCCGGTTAATTCAGCTATCTTCTTTGCTACTGGGTGTATCCCTCCACCAGTAACCGATACCACTTTCACTTTTTTACCCTTTGGCTCTAATGTTAGACCGGTTCCCCAGCCACCTGAACCTTTATCTACAATAACTTTACGATAGTTCATAGTCTATTCCCCTCCACAAATATTAAAGCTTTACACTCATTCTTTTAGCAAGAAATTTAGTTATATACTCTGTTATAACTCCGCGTAACAAGATAATAACTATACCAACTAAAAAGTATCTAACTGCTAAATCAGATAAAGGCAAACCAGCTTGTGTGATACCAGAAGCAATTCCTAAATAAACAAATAATTCACCAGCGTTTGCATAAGGAAATAATGATGTTACTGGATGTAGAAATGATACTAGTGAATCATAAAAGGCAGGTTTGTGTTTTTCTTCAACGAATCTACCAAACGTATAAGCCATTGGATTTGTTAATAACATAATTGATAAGATCGGCATTACAGTATATCTTAAAATCGTATATTTTGATGCGCGTTGGATAACTCTTTCTACTCTTTCCTCACCAATAAATTTGATTAGCGCATACGTGAAGGTTAATAATACAACTAAAGTTGGAACTATACTGGTTAACATCCCCACAAATTGTTCCCCACCAGCATCAAATAATCCGATAAAGTGTTCTCCAAACCATGAAATCCATTCCATTATGATTTAATCTCCCCTCATACCACTGAGATATTTTTCTTTGATATATTAATTAATGCTGCTTCAGCAACCTTTCCAAGAGCTGCAGATAAAGCAGAAATTTTTTTCTTATTTTGCTTTTCATCTTGTATGTCACGCAACATTTCACCAACATGCTTTCCTTTAAAAGCTTTATGTTCCGTAAATCTAGATAGTGTGGTTACTCCATTAACAAAGTAACATTCTTTAATAATGTAATTATTGTCCACAACCATCATTACCATGGCCCCACGTAGTAATTTTCTTTTTTCACGTTCTGAAAATAAGTAGTAGCCTTCCTTACCACTGTAACGGCTTACAATTGCATTCATATTCTTTCTATAATATCGAATTTGGATAAAGGACAATACATTTTGTATGACTAGTAAAAGGGTTAATATTACTGCAAGTTCCATCCGAATCCCCCTTTAGAATAGAGTTATTTCTATAAAGATAATAAAAGTGTTGCAAAGCTATGCTTTTACTAAAAGGGTAGGTTTGCAACACTTCTTGTTACGTAATTCAGTGATTATTATTCTGTAGGGAATAATTGATCTTGAAGTGCTCTTAATTTTACAACGGTTGTTGATTGATCTAATTCAACATCGTCTGTTGTTAAGAATTGGCCATTTTTAATATCTCTTTTTGCAACTACTTTACCACTAATTAAACCAATTGGAATATGACCATTGCGTTTCATATCTTGATGTGTTTCAAGAACACCTCTAACTGTATATCCACCAATACCATCAATAGTTTCTCCTGCTTTCACATCACGTTTTGCAACTGCAACTGTATCTGAAATAGGTGCTCCTAATGGTTGAATAGAACCTTCATGTTCTAATACAGCTTTAGCAATCGTAATAGGTGTTTCTAAACTAGCTAAATGATATGGACGATAAAGAATATGATGGTCTCTTTCGCCTTTTTTCAATAGGTAATTTAATTCATGTGCCACCCCTTCATTTTGTCCCTTAACAATTACAAAGACACCTGGAGCTAATCCATCTACATATTCAACAACTCCAAATTTATTTAATACTCCACCATTTTCTTTCGTATTTAAATCGTCAATTACAGAATCTAGATCTCCTGAAATTCCGTGCATACCAACAACATCAGGTACAAATCCCATAGCATTTGATAATAAATTCATCTCTGCCATTGTTTTAGTACCGTCTTGGAACGCAGCTAACATATGTGCAGACATTTTCTTTCTGTCAGCTTCTTCTTTTGCAGTATCAGGGTTTGCAGATACTTGTAATTTGTTATTTTTACCCTTTCCTGCAACCAATACTTCCATACCCATAGATTTTGCAAACTCATATAATTCAAGTGTAGCCGCCGGTTCGTCACCAGCAGAACCTGTATATACTAAACCTGCATTTTCAAAGAGTTGATGCATTAGTGAACCAATTGTTATATCTACTTCAACATTTAATAGAACTAAATGTTTTTTCGCTTTTAATGTTTCCAATGAAATATTTGCCCCAACTTCAGGAACACCAGTTGCATCGACAATTACTTCGACATTTGAAGATTGAATAACATCTCGTAAATCATTAGAAACAACAATATTTTCTTTTTTTGATACTTGGGAATTATAATAATCTGCAGCTCTTCTGGCAGCATCAATATTTATATCACTAACACCGGTAACAGCCATTCCTGGAATAGTAGAAATCTGTGCGATCATACCAAAACCCATTTGACCTGCCCCAATAACACCTACTTTAATCGGTTCGTTTGCTCTTTCCCGTTCTAATAACTTTTTGTAAATTGACATTTGAACGTCCTCCTAAATTAGTAGAATATACGCATAAATAAGTATTAAATACATACAACATCAGTAACATCTAATCACAATATTATCATTTGTTACCGTTTTATCACATTTGATAATAGGCGTGACATTTGTTACCGTATGCCTAAAGTATAAATTGAATTGTAAGGGCTGTCAACAATTATTTTTGAATATAATTAGAGATTATTATAAAATCACATATACTTTATTCCTTGTTATTCGACAACATTCGGTATACTATAAAATTGTGAAATTAGTTCAAAAAGAACTTTTATATAATAGAAAAGGAGATTAATAGATATGAAAAATCAATATGAGCAACTCTCGGTAAATGCAATCCGTACATTATCAATTGATGCAATTGAAAAAGCAAATTCTGGTCACCCTGGTCTACCAATGGGCGCAGCACCAATGGCTTATACACTTTGGACCGACTTTATGAAACACAACCCAAAAAACTCAAAATGGTTTAACCGCGATCGTTTTGTACTTTCTGCTGGTCATGGCTCCATGCTTCTATATAGTTTACTTCATTTATCCGGTTATAACGTTACAATTGATGATTTGAAAGCGTTTCGTCAATGGGATTCCAAAACACCCGGTCACCCAGAGGTTAACCATACAGATGGTGTGGAAGCAACAACTGGTCCACTTGGACAAGGGATTTCTATGGCAGTTGGGATGGCAATGGCAGAACGTCATCTTGCAGCAAAATATAATAAAGAAGAATTAGATGTTGTGGACCATTTCACATACGCATTAGTTGGTGACGGAGATCTAATGGAAGGAATCTCACATGAAGCAGCTTCTTTAGCTGGTCACTTAGGTCTAGGAAAGTTAGTTGTACTGTACGATTCAAACGACATTTCCTTAGATGGTGATTTAAATCGCTCCTTCTCTGAAAACATCCAAGACCGCTTCAAAGCATATGGCTGGCAAACACTATATGTTGAAGATGGTACAAACTTAGATGAAATCAGAAAAGCAATTAAAGCTGCACAAGAAAATACAGACCAACCTACTTTAGTAGAAATCAAAACCGTAATTGGATATGGCTCGCCAAACAAATCAGCTTCTTCCGCTTCTCACGGTTCACCACTAGGAGAAGACGAAACAAAACTTACGAAAGAATTTTATGGTTGGAATCATGAACCATTTACAGTTCCAGAAGAAGTATACGCAGATTTCAACGAGAAAATCGTAGTTGCGGGTCAACAAGAAGAGGCTAAATGGAATGAACTTCTGGCTAAGTATGAAGAAAAATATCCAGAACTTGCACAAGAACTAAAACAAGCAATGGACGGAAAACTTCCTGAAGGCTGGGAAAAATCACTACCGGTATTCGAAGCTGGCGTAGATAAACTAGCAACAAGAGATGCTTCTGGTAAAGTTCTTAATTCCATCGCAAAAGCAGTACCTAACTTCCTTGGTGGTAGTGCTGACCTAGCAGGGTCTAACAAGACTACACTTAACGGTGAAGAAGACTTTTCCCGTAAAGATTATACAGGTCGGAACATTTGGTTCGGTGTACGTGAATTTGCAATGGGTGCTGCCCTAAACGGTATGTCCCTTCACGGAGGATTAAAAGTATTCGGTGGTACTTTCTTCGTATTCAACGACTACCTACGTCCAGCTATCCGTCTAGCAGCAATTATGAATCAGCCGGTAACTTACGTTCTAACGCATGACTCTATCGCAGTAGGGGAAGATGGTCCAACTCACGAACCAATTGAGCATCTAGCAGCATTACGTGCAATGCCTGGACTTTCTATTATACGTCCAGCAGATGCAAACGAAACAGCTGCATCATGGCGCTTGGCAGTAGAATCTACTGATACTCCAACAGCACTTGTTCTTACAAGACAGGGCCTTCCAACATTAGAAGGAACTAAAGAACATGCCTATGAAGGTGTGAAAAAAGGTGCATATGTCATCAGTAACTCTGAAAAAGAAACACCTGATGCACTTCTTTTAGCAACTGGTTCAGAAGTGCAACTAGCTGTTCAAGCCCAATCTTTATTAAAAGAAAAAGGCATTGACGTCCGCGTTGTAAGTATGCCATCTTGGGACCGCTTCGAAGCACAAGACGCAGCATACAAAAACAGCGTAATTCCTGCAGATGTAAAAGCACGTGTTGCAATTGAAATGGGATCTTCATTCGGATGGGAACGCTATGTTGGCCTAGACGGAAAAGTCCTAGGAATCGACCGCTTCGGCGCATCCGCACCAGGAGACGAAGTAATTGAGAAATACGGATTTACAGTTGAAAATGTAGTGAAGATCGTCGAAGAAGTATTGTAGGGAACCCCGTTTTTTTAGGTGCCTGTCACTTCCCGATATTTGACATATCTTGTCGAAAAACTCCTTAAAACATAGTGTTTTAAGGAGTTTTTCCATATAAAAAGACATTAACTAACCAATGTGGGTGGTCAATTAATGTCTTTTCATCAAAAAATAGGGGGTATAGGGTGAACCTGATAACATACAAAAGTGATAACCTTCATACTTCATTATAAATATAGATTGTTATTTTTTAATGAATGTAATGTTAAGTATATGTAAAATTATACGATCATCATAAAAGATAAATAATGTTAAAATATAAGTATTAGCAGGAAGGAAGAAACCATCCTAGGAGGTGTTCCATGCGTTACACAGTGAAAACAGCTGGAGACCAATCCATCATCATTAATTTTGGAGAGCAAATCAACGAGCAAACTAGCCAAACAGTACAAAAATTATCTAACATAATAGAATCCAATGGCATAATAGGGGTAGAGGAAGTCGTCCTAGGCTATACAACTCTTTTAATAAATTATGTTCCTACTAAGATCTCATATGATACACTTCTTAGCACTATCAAGGTGTTATTAAAGGATATAGCTCTAACTAAAATGGAAGAAAGAAATACTATTGAAATACCTGTACTATACGGAAATGAAATGGGACCTGATCTAGTAGATGTAGCTAAATTAAATCATCTAGCTGTAGAAGAAGTGATAAAACTTCACACAGAACCGGATTACTCCGTTTATTTCTTAGGATTCAGTCCTGGATTTCCTTTTTTAGGTGGATTAAACGAAAAAATTGCAACCCCAAGATTAGAAAATCCACGAAAAAAAGTCCAGGCAGGTAGTGTTGGAATCGCAAATTATCAAACCGGGATATACCCTGTTACTAGTCCTGGAGGTTGGCGGATTATTGGCCATACACCAATACCACTATTTAATTCAAATGATGCCGACCCATTCTTGCTCTCACCTGGTGATATCATTAAATTTAAATCCATCACCAAAAAAGAGTATGATGAAATTATTAATAGTAGACCATAGAAGGTAGTGATCCTTATATTCAACGTCATAAAGCCTGGCCTTCTCACAACCATTCAAGACCTAGGCAGAAAAGGATATCAAAAATACGGAATGTCCGTTTCCGGTGCAGTAGACCATTATGCACACAGAATTGCAAATATTTTAGTAGGTAATCAAGAAAATGCAGCAACTCTAGAGGTAACGCTGATTGGGCCGACTTTTAAAGTGTTAGAAACTCGAACAATTGCCATAACAGGCGCAGACCTGACTCCCTATTTGAATAACTGCCCTGTTCCATTATGGCGTTCCTTTACCGTCCATGAAGGGGACATCCTATCCTTTCAAGGATACCGTTCTGGTTGCAGAGCATACATAGCAGTAGCTGGAGGAATGGATGCAGAGAATACACTTGGAAGTAAATCGACTGACCTCATTAGTGAGATTGGTGGACACCATGGTAGAAGATTAACAAAAGGCGATACAATCAAAGCTACTAATGTTCAAGCTAACAACGAGAAATGTTTTGCTAGAAGACTTTCAATTGAACTTATACCTACATATACTAAAAATGTACGAGTTAGAACAATCCTAGGTCCTCAAGAAGATTCATTTACCACGAAAGGAATAGAAACCTTCCTTTCATCAGAATATACCGTTACGAAGGATTCAAACCGGATGGGCTGTCGCTTAGATGGTCCAACAATTGAGCATAAAAATGATGCTGATATCCTTTCAGAGGGATTGTTCATGGGAGCCATACAAGTACCGCAAAATGGCCAACCTATTCTATTCCTTTCTGGAAGGCCAAGTGTTGGGGGATATACCAAAATTGGTGGTGTCATATCGGTTGACCTCCCGAAAGTAGCACAATTAAAACCAAATGACCGTGTGTCGTTTGAAATAGTTACCCTCGATGAAGCACATGAAAAATTACGAAAACAGGAAAATATCATTAAAATATTGCAAGCTGGTATTTGAGGAGAGGAGGACTTCCCAATGAAAAGGATTGATTTAAATTGTGATTTGGGGGAAAGTTTCGGAGCATACACACTCGGACAAGACGATGAGGTAATTACATTAGTATCTTCGGTAAATATCGCATGTGGTTTCCATGGTGGCGACCCAGATGTGATGGATCACACAGTAGCATTGGCCAAGAAATATAAGGTTGGAGTGGGAGCTCACCCTGGTTACCCTAACTTACTAGGCTTCGGCCGCTGGAATATGGATATACCACCCAAGACCTTAACCAATTTGATTATCTATCAAATCGGTGCTTTGGACATATTTTGTAAGAAGCATGGTGTTTCGATGCAGCATGTAAAGCCGCATGGAAACCTGAATAATATGGCTGATTCGGATACAAGCATTGCAACCAGTATAGTTGAGGCAGTTCACACTATTAATCCTGAACTTCCTCTTTATATAAAACCGAACTCTGAACTGGAAAGAGTCTCCAAAGAAAAAGGTCAGCCATATGTGTTGGAATTATATGCAGATAGAGCTTACAACAAAAATATGACGTTGGTTTCAAGACGTCATGAAGGTGCAGTCATTACAGATCCACATAAAGTAGCCGAAAATGTTGTCCGAATGGTGAAAGAAAAACGTGTTACTAGCATTACTGGAGAAGATTTAATAATCGAAGGACAAAGTATTTGTGTTCACGGTGATACACAAAGTGCTTTAGACATGATTAAATTTATCCGAGAAGCACTCACTAAAGAAAACATTCAAGTATCACCACCAACATCAATTTAGGAGGCTGTCACTCCCCGAATTTTGTATTTATATGTTAAAGAAGTCCATTTAAACAATGTCGGGAAAGGAGTTTTTCATTCAATATCCTCTTACCAAATAGACTAGAAAAAAGCTATTCACTACTTGAGTATTTTCCAAACAAAATACTGTAGCGAATAGCTTTTTGTATTTTTAACAGGTTTCAGGATTTTTATTGGAAGCTGTTATCCCCTATACCAAGCTTACTACCAACTCCCCAATAGAGTATATCACCTTATCAGGAATACATTCTTCAGTAAAAGGAACATGCCTTTTACTGTTTTCTTTGTACCACTTTTCTTTACATAATTCTAAGAATGCCTTATCTTTATTCCTTTCATCAACTGGTAAACTTCTCGTGGAAAAAGGGAGGTTTCTATTGATAAAGATTGATGTAATGCCCATTTTATTTGCCATGACAATATCGTGATCAATTCTGTCACCAACATGGCCATATAGTTCCTCTTTCTTGAGAGAATTTAATATTTTGTAATTTGGTTTTGCATATCCAGTTTGCTCAGGTGTTATTATTTCATCAAAAACCGAATCTAATCCTATCTCTTTCATGACGGGTAATTGATATTTTAAATAACCATTAGTAGCAACCGCCAAAGAGTAACCTTCTAATAATTTTAGACTTTCTATTATATTTTCCTCCAGAAGATGTACCTTTGGAGAAACACTGTGCTTATGAACTAAACATTCAATATCAATCTTCAAAGACGAATTTCCTAATTCAAATAATAAGTCTTCGACGATATTATCCCAATCATATGCTTCCAAAACCCTGTTTTGACTCATTCTTCTCTCATGTTCATCTATAATCAGGCCCATTATATCCGCTTCCTCATTCATCTCCTTCTTGATTAAAGACACAATTTCAGGAAAAACCCACTTTCCAAAAGGATTTTGCATAAGCGTACCGTCCAAATCAAAAGTTAACCATTTTTTGGTCATTATTTAACTGCTCCTTCTGTTAATCCATCCATAAATTGTCTAGATGCAAATATAAATGCGATAAGCATTGGTAATGATGAGATAGTTAAACCAGCAAATAATAAATTCCACTGTGTATCAAATTCACCAAACAGTGTTAACATGCCAAGAGGAATAGTTTTCAAAGCATCAGTACGGATAAAGATTAATGGATAAAAGAAATCATTCCAAACATTAAGCAAGTTAACAATCGCTACGATAGATATGGCTGGTTTCATTAAAGGCAATACAATCTTGTAGTAAATTTGGAAATCATTACACCCATCTAGTCTTGCTGAATCCTCCAATGCCCGTGGAACGGTACGGAAAAATCCATAAAATAGAAATACTGCAAAAGGAATTCCCCCAGCAACATAAACAAAGATTAAAGAGAATAGAGAATCCAACAATCCTAACTTCATCATCATCATGTATAGAGGTATAACCGCAAGCCTCATCGGTAGCATTAAGCCAATCATAAAGAATAATAGAATAAAAGAATTCCACTTAAAATTGTATCTTGCTAAATAGTAACCTGCCATTGAGGAAACAAATAATACAATAAATACAGATGCTGCACTAACGATAATGCTATTCCATATATAACTAGAAAAGTCAACTACTTCCCATACTTCTGCATAGTTTTCAAATGAAAAAGAACTTGGCAGACTTAATGGTGACGTAAATATTTCCATGTTTGATTTAAATGATGAAAAAATCATTAAAAATATTGGGTATCCAAAAATAAACGTAAATAAGGCTAGTACTAAATATTTAAGTGTCTGAACATACCACTTTGCTTTCATTAAATATCCCCCTATCTCTCGAAGTCTTTACGTCTGAAGATTAGTAGCATTAATGTCGTTGCCAGTCCGATAATAATAAATAAAATAACTGCAATAGCAGATCCTAGCCCAATAGATTGCCCACCATCAGTAGTACCGAATGCCAATCGATAGAAAAATGTCGTTAAAACATCCGTTGAATAATACGGTCCCCCTGAGGACCCTTGCATTGCATACACATATTCGAACGTCTCAAAGGAACCTATAAAGACCAACACAGACATAACTAATAAGGACGGTCCAAGCATTGGGATTGTAATTTTTCTTAATACTGTAAACCAATTAGCTCCATCTATTTTTGCAGCCTCAAATATCTCTGACTCAATCGCTTGTAATCCAGCTAAGAAAATTAACATGGAGAAACCGATGGAAGCCCAACTGTCAACGAAAATGACACTAAATAAGGCTGTATCCATACTCCCTAACCAAGGTCTAGTCAATTCCTCTAAACCAATTGCTTCCAATAAGTTATTTAATGCACCTCTAGTAGGATTTAAAACAAGACTAAAAAGAAAACCAATTACAATTACAGATAATAATTTAGGAAGAAAGAAAATACTTTTGAAAATTTCTTTTCCTTTAATTTTGCTATGTATAATTAAAGCAAGGAATAAAGAAATTACTAACTGTGTAAAAACAGTAACAAAGAAATATATCCAGTTATGTTTGAATGCATTAAAAAAAGTACCTTTATAAGGTTCTTCCGTAAATAAGACAATAAAGTTCTTTAATCCAATAAATTGATCTCTGTCAAATCCATTAAAGGAGTAAAAGCTATTTAACGCAGCAGAAATCAAAGGATACAATTGAAAAACACCGTACAATACTGCTGCAGGTAGTAAAAACAAGTGAACCATATTTTTTCTTAGCTTTCTTTTTTGAAAATATCCTTTTTCCTTTATATGTGAAGACATTGCTGCACCTCCAAAAAATTGGAATACACAATCAAGTTAAATTGATTGTGTATTCATTTATTCACCACTATGAAAATGTTATTCTTCTTCTGTAGCTACTCTTTCAACATTTTTCTGAGCATCTTCTAAAACCTGTTCCTTCGTAATTTCTCCCAGATACATTCCTTGTAGTGAATCCTCAAAAACCGTTTTTGTTGTTGGTGAGCCTTCACCAAAGTAAACAAGTAATAGGTATGGAGTAGTATTCGCCTCAGATGCTTTTGTAACTTGTTTTACAAGTTCATGTTTAGGTTCAACACCATTAATCGCACTTAAGCGGTTAAGTTCATCACTAAACAATTGACCAAATTCCTTTGTAGCCATGTATTCTATGAATTTCAAAGCTTCTTCTTTATGCTCTGAATCTTCAACAACACCAAAAGACCCATCTACCCAGTTCATTACGAATGGTTCATTTTGGCCCTCTCCTTTTAGACCAGGAATTATTCCAATATTCATTTCAGGTGCATTTTTCTCGAAAGTTCCTAAACGATAATCTCCATTGATATACATTGCTGCTTCCCCTGCATAGAATAGAGCTTGGGCATCGTTATCATCTAAGGCAATAAAATCTTCCGGTAAATACTGTTCAATTTCTTCCATTCTATCGAGTGTTTCCATCATTTTCAGATCAGTTAAATCGGTACTACCAGCTAAAATTTCATCAACATAGTCATTCCCACCATATGCTGATGGGCTTATTACCCCATGTAACATAGATAAAAGATATGCAGCACGCCCTGCTTGAGCAATTGGAGTAATTCCGTTACTCTTCAGTTCTTCACTCACCTGAAGTAATTCCTCCCAAGTTTCGGGAGCTGCTAGTCCATATTTTTCAAAAATATCTTTGTTATAGAAAATCACTCCAGCATTTAGTGTAGTTGGCACGCCATAAACTTGGCCATCACTACCTTTTGCTGCTTCTAAGAAACTTTCTTCAATATCCATTACACCAGGCACATCATCTAACGGTGCAAGGTACCCGTTGTCTGCAATAGATTTCGTACCAGAATAAGGGCGTAATTGTACAATATCTGGCCCAGAACCAGAAACCAGTGAATTAGTTAGAATTGTATTATATTCCGTAGATTCGAATGGCTGAAAATTAATCTTAATACCAGGATTCTCTGCCTCAAAAGCTTCAATAAACTTCTCATATGCCTCTCTATCCTCTGGTCTCCAGCTGTACAACTCCAGCTCCACTGCATCGACTTTTTCCCCTGAATCACCACTACTTGTCGTGTCTTTGTCACTACAAGCAAACAAAATTCCACTAGTTAATAACAAAATTATTAACAGGATAAACTTTTTAAACTTCATGATAATTCCTCCTTATTTTTAGTGCTTTTCTACCTTTATTATAGAGTGACAACTTGTATGTATTTACTATGATGGTTACGATAATAAAAAATAATAATTTCTTGTTTCGAGAAATCGAATCTTAATTGTAATCAATTGCTATATTGACATATCCATTACTTTCTTCTAATCTTTTCTTCGCCTCCCTAAAAGAAACACCAGATTTCTGCATCACAATAGCTGGTTTTACTTCATTGTTAGCTTTAGCTATAAGTTGTGTAGCTTCTTCATAAGAAATATCAGTAATCTCCATTAGTATTCTTTTAGCTCTCTCTAGCAACTTGAAATTGCTAACACGTACGTCAACCATAAGATTCTCGTAGACTTTACCCAGTTTTATCATCGTTGTTGTACTAATCATATTAAGAATCATTTTGTGTGCTGTTGCAGCCTTCATACGTGTCGATCCTGATAATACTTCTGGTCCAACTATTACTTCAATAGAACAATCAGCAAAATTACTAATTAATGAATTATTATTACAAGTTAAAGAAACTGTGTATGCGCCTACTTCATTAGCATATTTTAAAGCACCTATTGAATACGGGGTACGCCCACTAGCAGTTATTCCGATAACAACATCTTTATCTGTCAAATTTTTTTCTTTAATGTCTTTTTGACCTTGAACTTCATCATCTTCAGCACCCTCCACCGCTTTATAAATAGCACCATTTCCTCCTGCAATAATAGGCTGGACCATTTTAGGTGAGGTCATAAACGTTGGGGGGCATTCTACAGCATCTAGTATCCCCAATCTTCCACTTGTCCCTGCCCCAACATAGAATAAGCGGCCGCCACCCATCAAGGATTTGGAAATTTGATCGATAGCCGCTGCGATATTAGGTAAAACAGCCTCAACCGCCTCTGCTATAGATTTATCCTCATTATTAATCGTCTGTATAATTTCCATAGTAGGCATTTGGTCCAGTCTTTTGCTGTTCTCATTTCTTTGTTCTGTTGTAAGATAAGTCAGCATTATATGTAAAATCCCCCCTCATTTATAAAGCGCTTCCATTTAATTGAAATTATAAATTTGTTGAATTATTTTGTCAATATATTTCATGAAAATTTGTAATAATATTTCAATTAGGAACTTTTTACCCCTAAATTTTTATTAAATCTGGTTCGTAACTTGCTATTGTTCTTTTTGAGTAAAGTGACTATTCAGTAATACATAACCGTAAATTATATAGTCCTAAAAAAAGCTATTCGTAACTGAGTAGTATTCAAAAACTCAAGTAGACGAATAGCTTTTTTTATTTAAACTCAACAAGATTCAATAAATATCTGGAAGTGACAGGCACCAACCCATTTCCTTCCAACCTCATATGCACTTAGAGTAACCTCCAATGCCTTCAACCCATCATATCCGGTAATAGCAGGTTCACGATCTATCTCAACACATTCAACAATATCCTTGATAAATCCAAAATCCATATCACTTTCAAACAACACATGCCCCCGAGACTTGCTACCTTTAGTATACAAACTAAGATACTCACCGAAACCATCAACTTTTACGGTTTGCTTAGTTCCAACAACCTCAAGTGAAGTAACTGCCCAAGTCGGATTCTCTGTAAATCGTGGGTCAGCTAGCATCATGTG
Source organism: Paucisalibacillus algeriensis (assembly GCF_000577245.1). GTDB lineage: Bacteria > Bacillota > Bacilli > Bacillales > Amphibacillaceae > Ornithinibacillus. The sequence continues at coordinate 96,838 of NZ_CBYO010000016.1, read as the reverse complement.
AAGTTACCACACCATTTTCAGAAATGGCAAATTCCTGCCCATCAATATACTCCGTAAAAATAGGAATCTACAAACCCATTAACCTTACGGCCTCATCATTAAATACCAAAGCATAATATCACACTCGTAATCACAACATTCCCCCTTCAAATCCCTTTTGTGAAAATAGTAGAAAGGGACGAGTTAATAAAACCGTCCCTTTCTATATCAAGCAGTTTTCTCTTTTCGTTGTAGCAGCACAGCTACAATAACAATTACACCCTTAAATGCTTCACGAAGGAAAGGAGGTACCCCGAACAAGTTCAACAAGTTATTCATCACTGCGATAATTAACATACCGTAGACCGTACCAAGAATAAAGCCACGGCCTCCTAGCATATTGGTTCCTCCGACAACAGCTGCTGCAATGGCATCCATCTCCATACCTCGTCCAGCATTGGAGAAGTCCATTGAACCAATACGAGAAACTTGAATAATTGCAGCAACAGATACTAATAGCCCCATCAAGGCATAAACACGAAGCTTCACCTTATTGATATTAACACCTGAAAGCTTTGCTGCTCTTTCATTCGATCCGACCGCAATAATTTGTCTCCCAAAAGTAGTTCGCTTTGAAACATAATACATAATAAATGCAATGATCGCCCAATAGATAATTGGCATAATCATGAAGTTTCCAATTTTAAAGCTAGATATTTGCAGAAATTCTACCGGAACTTTTGTATTGTATCCCTGCGCAAAATGCTGGGTTACACTTCGGAAAATCATCATGGCACCTAGTGTTGCGATAAATGGGGGAACCATGCCTTTTGTGATTGATACACCAATTAGCGCACCAAGCATATACCCGAATGCCAGCACTAGAATTACCGTTAAAATAATAGCTGGAACGCCAGTTATTCCAACTGCACCTAGAATCCCCTGTGCCCCCGTGTCGAGTAGATACATCGCAAAAGCACCGGTAATAACTAAAGTCGAACCAACAGACAGATCAATTCCGCCCGTCATAATAACAAACGTCATACCTAGAGCAACAATTCCAATCCCTGCATTATTTCGCAAAATATTAATCCAGTTATTCGTCCATGATTGGAACCATTCACCAAATGAATTATAATCGAAGCCCAAGGTTAACGTTTGCAAAATTACCATAATAATAAGGGCTATTAAAATACTAAATAAAGGATCATTCGACCATTTATGTTTAAACCACCCTATAAAAGTCTTTTTTCCTGGGCTTGCATTTTCCAAATTATGTTGCTTATTTGGTATCATAGTTGGTGTACTCCCTTCTCTTCGCCAAGCTCTCCACCAGTTGCTAAACGCATAATAGTTTGTTCATTCATCATCTCATCACGAACTTCACCTTGAATTACCCCATGATACATAACAAGTGCCCGGTCACATACACGGATAATTTCTTGTGCCTCACTAGACAATACAACAATAGCAATATTTTCATTTGCCAATTTTAGAATAATATCGTAGATGTCTTCCTTTGCACCTACATCAACACCTTGTGTAGGGTTATCCAGAATCAATACTTTAGGGTTAGCCGCTAACCATTTTGATAAAACTACTTTTTGTTGGTTTCCCCCAGAAAGACTAGTAATGCTATCGGTCATTTCTCCCATTTTGATCCGCAAAGAATCTCGTTGCTCTTTAAATAGTCTTTTATGTCTGGAAGAATTAATCACACCACGCTTGGAAAACATAGACCATGTTACAACAGAAGCATTTTCGATGATATCCATATCTTTAAGAATGGCATTTTCCTTTCTGTTACGCGGGAGATAGGCAATTCCCTTTTTTATGGCTTGAGAAGTACTTTTAATGGTTACTTCTTGTCCTTCTAAGATTATTTTCCCTGAAGCATAGTGATCCGCACCAAAAATCGCCTGAAACAGTTCACTACGACCATCACCAAGTAACCCTGTTATCCCAACTATTTCACCAGCTCTAATGGAAAAATTAATGTCTCTATAATGCCTACTATCAGTTAATCCTTCCACACGTAGAACTTCTTTTCCAACTTCCTCATTACCTGTAACCCTACGTAAAGATTCGGTACGTACATCGAACCCAACCATATAGCTAGCTAAATCGTTTTTCGTAACATCACTTACATTTCCGACGGATACTAGGTTCCCATCCCGTAATACAATGTATCGATTGCAGATTTCTTTTACTTCATTTAATTTGTGAGAAATAAAAATGATTCCAACGTTGTTTTCTTTTAATGTCCGCATCATGGCAAAAACTCGTTCAATCTCTGTATCTGTTAAAGAGGTAGTAGGTTCATCCATGATGATAATAGAAGCATTTGTCATCATGGCACGGCAAATTTCCACGATTTGTTTATAAGAAGCATCTAAATCCCGAACCATTTTCCCAGGATCCAACTCCACATTCATTTGTTCAAAAATCGCTGCCGTTTTATCGTACATTTGCTTTAAATCTAAACTCCCTCTCTTTGTCTTGATTTCACGACCAAGAAACATATTTTCATAGATTGGAAGATCATTAATTAGATTTAACTCTTGATGGATAAAGGCGATTCCAGCTTCTTGTGAATCAACAGGAGTCTCAAACGCTACCTCTTTTTCATCAATTAAAATAGAACCTGAATCCATTGGTAGAACGCCACCAAGAATATTCATTAATGTAGATTTTCCTGCACCATTTTCACCAAGCAGTGCACAAATTTCTCCACCTTGAACAGACAAGGTAACTTCCTTTAATACATCATTACTACCAAAGGATTTTCGTATATTTTTCATTTCTATTTTCATGTAATCACCCAAGCTTTTTTAAAGTGAATTCATCCTTGTAAAGTTTTTTCTGAACGTCTCTTTTCGATATTGATAGAAACTGCGCGGCTAAAAATTTATATTTGGGAGCATCATACCCGCTACGGAAATACACTCCGCTTTCCGCGGGCCCGGCCTCAGCCTCCTCGAGGAAAGTTCGCCTCTGCGGGGTCTTCGGACACGTGCTATTCCCGCAGGAGTCTCCGTGTATTTCCTTCGCTAGAATGTGTGTCTCCTCATTGTAGAAATAAGTGTTTTATAGTTAATAAACTAATAGCAGATACTCTAAATTTAGAAGAAATCACTAGCGTAGGCAGAATACGGAGACTCCTGCGGGAGGATAGGCATCGGTGAGACCCCGCAGTGCGTAAGCGCGAGGAGGCTCACCAGCCGCCCGCGGAAAGCTGAGTATTCTGCCGGAGCGGTATCGTACCACTATCCTACTTTAATAACGGGAGAGTTACCGCACAGTTTCTAATAAACTATTCATTAGTAAAAATGGTCTAAAATAGTAATTTATTAAAGTACAGCCTCTGAAAAAAAGAGGCTATAGCTTAGCCATAACCCCTTTTGTTTACTGATTTAGGGACAAACTTCCCATATATTCGATTTAGTACGGTGATTCTGCATCTAGAAATTCTTCATAGTTATCTCTGTCTACGATTGTTGTCGGAATTATGGTTTCCATTTCAACATCTTCACCTTTTAGAATCTTAACAGCAGTATCCACTGCATCTTTTACCATTGCAGGGCTATAAAGCGCTGATTGAATCCAAATATCTTCATTTTCTGGCATCATTTCGAAGTACTCTTGCATACCTCCACCACCAGTTACAACTTGAATGTCTGTTCTTCCTGCTTCACTAATAGCCTGTAAAACACCAATGGATGTTTCATCATCTAGGGAGAATACGGCATCAATTTTATCTAAGCTAGTTAGAATATCTGCAAAATCTTTCAAGCCATCTTCTCTCGTAAATTGTGTTGCATACGTATGAATATTCATGTCTGGAGCGATTTCCTCAATAGTATCAAGGAATCCACCCTTACGTAACTCGGACACAGAACCAGCTGAAGGTACTTCTAAAAGCACAACTTCTCCCTCTGTACCAATCTTATCCACTACATAATTTGCACCTTGTACACCCATGTCATAGTTGTCACCAGCTACACGGTACACTCCATCAACATCTATCACAATATCAAAGTTAACCACTTCAATTCCTTCATCTAAGGCACGCTGAATTGGAACTTCCATTCCTTCCCATTGTGGGAATGCTACAATCGCATCTGCTCCCCATGTAATAAGGTCGTCTAATTGAGATGTCATTTCTGATGCATCACTACTTGTATGGATCTGATAGTCTATTTCATCAGATAATTCTTTAGCTCGCGCTTCTGCATGATATGCAACAGCAGCTACCCAACCATGTGTTACAGCAGGTGCTAAAATACCAACCTTGTACTTGTCTCCCGAATCGTCTCCACTTTCTCCACCATTACTCGAAGCATTGTCAGAACCACATGCTGCAAGTGCTGGTACCATAATTAATACTAGTAAAGCAAACACTTTTAAATACTTACTCATTACTGAAAACCCCCTTAGATTTTGGTATATATTAAAAAATAATGAAACCAATAGTTAGATATGTACTTCATGACCAGTCTCAAGTGATAGATTAATAGCTTCCAATAATCGGATAACATATAGAACATCATCTAACGGAACTATTTTATTCTCCCGGTCATTTTCCAAACAATCTACAAAATAGGAAAGCTCATTTTGGAAGGGATCCACCCTTTCCACAGGTACCTCCGTTAATATTTCATTCTCGAATAGAACAAAACTACTATTGTTGATACTTTCGATATTTTCCCCGGCTTTCAAATGGAAATCTAAGGTGTTTTTATGTGTTTGTGCCCGAAGTGTCATGGTAAATGGGTATCCTGGTGGCATTCGGTTGGAAGCCTCCACAAATGCTTTTTCTCCACCTTTAAAAGTAAGCGTTGTCATTATATGATTCCAAGCCCCATATTGGTTCTGGGTACCTTGGGCATATACATACTTCACTTCCCCCAAAAGGTAATAGATAAAATCAATATCATGGAGATGGAGATCAAATAAGGCTCCTCCACTTTTTTTAGGGTGCTTAAACCAAGAACTCCATGTTGCTGGCTGCCCTAATCGTTGAGCATGCACAATTTCAATATCCTTCAATGTCTCTGTCTCACTATAAGCCTTTATCGCTTGATATTGTGGCCAAAAACGGAGAACATGCCCAACAAAAAGTTTCACACCACACTTTTCTACCTCATCAAGAATTCGTCTTACGGATTCCACGGATAAAGAAAGCGGCTTTTCACAAATAATGTTTTTCTTAGCTCTTGCTGCTTTGATGATATACTCTTCATGTAAGTAAGTTGGAAGACAAATATCAACTAAATCAATATCATCCCGGATTAGAAGCTCCTCATAATCGGAAATAAAGGTATAAGTGGACAATATATCTTTATGTCTATCCACATTCCGAGTGCAAATCGCAACAACTTCAGCATTCAATAATTTATGGTAAGCCTCTAAATGTGCTTTTCCAATAAAACCTAATCCAACTAGCCCTACTCTCTGCATAATATCTTCCCCAATTCTTGTATGATTGGTTCTTCTTTGTTTCATATGTAATCCATTACATACTTATTTATCATGGTTGAGCTAGTATTTTTTCCACTACTCTTAACGAGGCAATTGCTTCTTCGCTTGTAACAAGTGGTTCCTTTTTGTGAATAATAGAATCAATAAAAGCATCAATGACACCAGTACTAGTTTGGTTATCATTTGTCTGAATTTGTTCTAATTCATATTTGATAACAGAACCATCATTCTTCTCCACAATTAACTGTGCATCAGGTTGATAATATAGTTTCAAAATTCCCTTTTGACAATAAATCGTTGTAGTATTGTCTTCTGCACCGTAATAGGTCCAGGAAAATGAAGCAGTTCCAAGGCGGCCTTTCTTGGTTCTGAGTGCACAAACAACATTATCTGGAACTTCAATTGGATCCCCATTCTCATTCACTTTATCAAGGGCACCATGAAATGCATGAACATCCTCTATTTCATCATCCAAAAGCCAATGGATTAAATCAATTTTATGAATTCCTAAGTCACCGGCAACACCTGAATGTGAACGTTCCTTTTTGAAAAACCAGGTAGCATTTGATTTCGTTACTCCCCAACTTTCTGGTCCCTCATGACCAAAAGTGGTTTTAAATGTAAGAACCTCACCAAGTTCCTTACTCGCAATAATTTCCTTTGCCTTTTGATGTGCTTTTGTAAATCGTTGGTTATGATCAACCATTAGGATTTTCCCAGATTTACGCTCTGCTTCCACCATTTCCTCTGCCTGCTTCAAATTAATTGCTAGAGGCTTTTCACAAAGAACATGTTTACCATTTAATAAAGCCTTTGTCGTATAAATATGGTGGGCATCATTAGAAGAGCAGTCACTTATCGCAACAATAGAGGGGTCATTCAGTAAGTCTTCTAAAGTATTAGCGACTCTACCATCAAACTCTTCTGCCAACGTTTTAGCTCTTTCAACGTTTCGGTCATAGAAGACAATTTCCTCCACATGAGGATTTGCTTTATATTCTGGAGCGTGACGGAATCTTGTTATCGACCCACAGCCGATAATCCCCACTTGAACCCTCATTAGCAGAAACCTCCTTTTTGAAAGTTCATATTTCCTACACCATTGTTGATTCACGGATGATTAGTTCATGATCCAACACAATGTTTTCTACTTTTTCACCCTTAATTCTACTTAAGAGCATTTCAGTTGCCTGACATCCCATCGTGTACATTGGTTGGGAAATGGTAGTCAATGTAGGATTGGTCATACTCGAAAAACTTATATTGTCAAAACCTACAATCGCAATAGGATCTGAACCTTCTCGTTCCATATTGATTGCTTTCAGAGCTCCAATTGCCAACGTATCCGAAATAGCAAATACTGCTGTAGGTTTTTCCTCTTCCTTCAGAAGCATTCTCATCGCATGAACCCCATATTGAAATTCCAATCCCTTCGTATGGTAAATCCATTCGTCACGAATTTGTAAATGAAATTCCTTTAATGCTCTTTCATACCCGGCTCGGCGGAGCCTTGCATATAAAAATTTTTCATCCGAAGTAATCAAGGCAACTTTTTCATTACCCGATTTTATTAAGTGCTTAACAGCTTGGTATGCAGCTAATTCACTATCTACTGTTATGTATGGTATATCCCCTTTTTCTTCATATTCACTACAAAGAATGACTGGATAATGCTCCGCAAGTTCATTTAATCGTTGCATATTAACTGTTGGGTCCATAGATATGACGCCATCAGCAAGTTTGTTCTTCACCATGTTAAAATAAATATTTTCTCGTTCAGGCTTTGAATCTGTTTCACAAAGAAGAATATTATAGTCACTTGCGATCGCCGTATCCTGAATCCCGTTAATTATTTCCGTGTAAAAGGGATTCGCGATAGTAGGTAGAAGTACTAACAAAAGGCGACTTTCTGAATTCCGTAAGTTTCGACCAAGCATGCTCGGTTCATAATTCAGTTCTTTTATTGCTTCTTCAACCTTACTTCTTGTTTTCGGGCTTACCGAGGTGGCATGATTAAGCACCCTGGAAACCGTCGCAACCGAAACACCTGCCCTTTTAGCAATTTGTTGTATATTCGCCATGAAGATTCCTACCTTTTGAAATAAATGTAATCGATTACAATTTGATTGTAGAGTTTTACAAATTATTTGTCAATAACAAATTATTAATTTGTTTAGAATATAATAAATTTAATATATTGCTTTTGTATTTTTTTATGTATAATAGATGTAACGGTTTACATTTAAGGAGGGTTTTTGATGAAATTAGGAGTATTTACAGTATTATTTTCTGACAAAAATCTTGAGGAAATGCTTGATCATGTTGCAGCTAAAGGGATAGAGGCTGTAGAGTTAGGTACTGGTGGCTATCCAGGAAATGCTCATTGTAATGTGGATGAATTACTAGATAACGAAGAAAAACAGAAAGATTTCATGAACAAGATTGAAAGTCGCGGATTAATTGTAAGCGCTTTAAGTTGTCATTCTAACCCATTACATCCACAGAAAAAGATTGCTCAAGTTGCCGATGAGTTATTAGTTAATACGATAAAATTAGCAAGTCAACTTGGAATTCCAGTAGTTAATACGTTTTCTGGATGTCCAGGAGACCATGAAAATGCAAAATACCCTAACTGGCCAATTGCGCCTTGGCCAAATGAGTTTCAAGAAATATTAACATGGCAATGGGAAGAGAAGATAATTCCGTATTGGAAGGAAAAAGGAGATCTTGCGGAAAAATATAATGTCAAAATTGGACTTGAACTTCATGGAGGGTTTTCCGTACATACACCAGCAACATTATTACGCCTACGTGCAGCTTGTGGACCTGCAATTGGTGCTAATCTTGATCCAAGTCATATGTGGTGGCAAGGAATCGACCCGGTAGAATCTATTAAAATACTAGGAAGAGAAAATGCGATACACCACTTTCATGCGAAAGACACGGTTATTGATCAACCAAATGTGAATAAAAATGGATTGACCGATATGACTTCTTATTCTGATATGCAAAATCGCGCTTGGTACTTCCGAACAGTTGGATTTGGTCATGACACTAAAGAATGGGCAGACATGATTAGCGCTCTAAGGTTATACGGCTATGACTATGTCGTAAGCATCGAACACGAAGACGGACTTATGTCTATTGACGAAGGACTCACCAAAGCAGTAGAGAATTTACAACCAGTAATGGTGAAAGAATCTGTTGGAGATATGTGGTGGGCGTAGTGGTGCCTGTCACTCCCCGAATTTGTGGTTATTCGTACCTGTGATAGGGGAATAAAATTGCCTAAAAACCAATTTTATCAAATTTAAAAAGCTATATGACTTAGTTGAGTAAAAGATACTCAACTAGCCCATATAGCTTTAATTTTGACAGAATTCGAGTTATTTCGGGAACGGGAAGTGACAGGCACCTAATAATTCTCCCAGGATCGCTCATATATCTCTATCAAATGGGGATCTATTAATGTATTTGACTTTAATTCAACTAATTCGCCTTTTTTATCCCGAATTTCCTCGTCTTCATCTTTTCCAAAAACACCTAAAGCAGGGATTATATCTTTTGTTAAATATTCGGTCTCCACTAAAATGTCTAGATCAGACAAGTTAATCTCATTACGGCTAGCCATGACAAAGCCCCAATTCCCAAAGCTCGGTACATCAACATGCAAGTTCTCAACAAATAGTCCGGTATCAGCGATTGTCTCTGAAATGGTCCAGTACACCTCTCTTGCAAAAACAGGGCTTGTCGCCTGAATCATCGCTACTCCACCAGGGTTTAAATGATTCCGTACTAACGAGTAGAATTCCCGCGTATATAATTTATTTAAGCTTTCATTATTCGGATCAGGCAAATCTACAATAATGACATCAAACCATTCATCCGTTTCTTCCAAAAACTTAAAAGCATCTGTATTTTTCACATGAACTTTCTCATGCGTCAAAGCTTTTTCATTCAAATCTAATAACCATTCATTCGTATTGGCTAACTCAATAACTGCTGGATCTAGGTCGACTAATGTGATTTTTTTAACCACATTATACTTAAGAATTTCCTTAGTAGCAATCCCATCACCGCCACCAAGTATCAACACGCTCTGAGGCCTCTCTGCATAAGCCATGGCTGGATGAACGAGCACCTCATGATAACGATGCTCATCAATAGAGCTAAACTGCAATTGTCCATCTAAATATAGACGCACATCTTCCTGATCCTTTGTCAGGGTGATTTTTTGGTAGCTTGTTTCCTCCGTATGAATAATGGGATCCTTATAGAGTTTTTGTTCAAAACTAAACGCCATCTCTTCCCCGAAAAACAATCCGACTAACAAAAGGATTCCAATTATTCCTCCGATACAAGCATGAATCATGAAATTCCGGATTTCTTTACGGAATAGATACAATACAATTAAGGCAACTAATAGATTAATACATCCAACTAAAAATGCCGTTTTCACCATTCCAAAATAAGGACGAAACAAAAACACAAATAGTACGCCACCTATTAATCCACCTGCATAATCAGAAAACAATACTCTTGCCGTACTTTTATTCAAGGTTACACCGATTTCATTTGCTTTTCGGATTAGAATTGGTAATTCCACCCCAGTTAATGCCCCAACAATCAAGGTAATGGAATAGAGGAATAGGGCATCCGTTCCTTCTGGGGCAAAAGCAGTTATCCCGAACATTATAAAACTGGAAAACCCACCAATAATTGCGACCCCGAACTCAATCCAGACAAACGTAATAATAAGGTTCTTCAAAAACTTCTCACTTAAACTAGCTCCAATACCCATCCCCGTCAGGAATAGGGAAATCGTCAACGTATATTGCTTTACACCGTCGCCTAATATGTACGAGCCTAATGCCCCAAATAACACTTCAAAGACAATTCCACAAATGGACACAATCCCCGAAGACCAATAAATAATTTTACTCTGTCTTACCGCTACATCGTTCAAACTCCATGCCCTCCACTATTGCTACGTTTTAAAACTATGCTTTTTCTAAAATGTTATTATTCTGGTTAGTTTAATCTTATAAATAGTATGCTAGAAACTGTGCGGCTAATAATTTATATTTGGGTGCACCATACCCGCTTCGAAAATACACTCCGCTTTTACTTCCAGTACAGGGGCGACATCTGCTCGAAAATACCTTCGCAGTGTCTACCTTGCCGCTTGGCGGATGGTGAGCCTCCTCGCGCTTACGCACTGCGGAATCTCACCTATGCCTATCCTCCCGCAGGAGTCTCCGTGTATTTCCTGCGCTAGTATAGATTAAATCAATTGAGAGCTAATTTGCTTAAAATTTAAAAATTAAAAAATCTAAACCAGCGAAGGCAGAATACGGAGACTCCTGCAGGAATAGCACGTGTCAGAAGGGCCCGCGGAAAGCGGAGTATTCTGCCGTAGCGGCATATTACCACTACACTCATTAATTGCAAGTAGTTATCGCACAATTTCTATCAAATAACAACAAACTGTACGAAAACAACCTAAAACTATTCTTGAATATATATGGGCTGCCGTCCAAAATCATGTACCACTACCATAATGACAAACAAAGCCTAGAAAAAACGAACGACCAAGCAAAAGCCTGGTCGCATGAGCTGATACTACGTAATAGAAGCACCAATTACTAAAGCCAATCCGATCGATACACCCAAGGACATCAATCCAACAGCAATATTATTTTTGGACAGTTGCTCTTCAACGGAGAAATTTCTTGTGAACAAGTCAAAAAGAAAATAAGCAATCATTTGTAAAACGACACCGAACACACCCCAGATAATCGTTTCCCAAATCACATCACTACTATAAATCGCAAAAGCTAAGATAATACAAATCCCGATTATCTTTCCGATAATGGATAAAGAAACTGCTATATTCCCATTTTTTACTTCTTCCATATCCTTATAATTACGAGTTAAATTTTCAAAAATGAATAAACCAATTAGTACAATTACGACTGAAATTACAAAATAAATTAACGTTGAGATAAATGGTTCCAAACTTTTCGCCTCCTTTTAAATTATTTTCCCGAACCAGGGCCACCGCCTCTAAATGTTGTATTCCCGCGACTTGGTGTATCTATTCCACCCATTCCTGAGTAAGAACCACGATGCTTCCTGCCCCAATCATCTACATCTAATACGTCATCCAACAACCTGATTGCAAAATATGTACTTAAGATATTCGGTGAATAGTTTCTCCTGACAAACTCATCACTTGCAACCTCAATTAAAAGCACACTAGAGTCTGCTTTACTTTCGCGCAATGTAATAAAATCATCTGGATAAATTAAGATCTGCTGATTATCCTTTACCTCACTTATTTCAGTAGGTTTAATAGTCTCTGTTAGGATTGAGCTAAGTTCCGTTAAATTAAATTGAGTGGTTGCAAAGATTTCTGCATTACTGGAATCTCCCTCCACGGTGGTTACTAAAGGAAAATTAGCCTCTATGATATCATCCATCTCATAGTTGGAAGAATTTTTTATAATTGTGGTAATTTCATTTTTCGAAGGCTCATCGGGAATATCTTGGGCTGTGATTGCTTCCCCACTCATCCCTCGTGAAGAACACGCGGATAAAAGAATGATTAGAAACAATAACCCTATTAGTAAAATACGTTTTCTACACAAATCAATCCCCCTCTCCATTAGAAGGAGCAGTCTAATGATCGTACTGCTCCACTAATGTTTACCTTACTATTTACCCATTTTTTCTTTCAGTTTCGCTAATTCATCGTCAACTTCACTAGTTTTACTTAACTGTTCAAATTCATCATCTAGTGTTCGGCTTGCAAAGGATAAATCCTCACTAGTTTCAGCCTCTGCTTCGAAACGCATTACCTTTTCTTCCATACGCTCAAAACCTTGACGTGATTTATCATTACCAATATTAGACATCGTACGATTAATTTTCGTGCGGGTCTTCGCAGATTCAGCTCGGGCTTTTAACGAATCCTTTTTCAGATTCATTTGTTGGTATTCCTTTTTCATTTCATCTAATTTAGTCTTTAAAACTTCTGAGTCCTGCTTCGCTCTTTCCCAAGACTCTGTTAATGTAGTTGCAGTGGACTCATGTTGCTTTTTGTCCTCTAAGGCACGACGAGCTAAATCATCATTTCCAGCAACAATCGCTTGCTCAGCTTGCTTCTGTCTTTTTTCAACCATTGCTTGCGAATCGTCCATTTTGCGCTTCAACATTTTTTCATTAGCAATTTGTTTCGCAACAGCTGCCTCTACTTCACGAATATCCTCAGCCATATCACGCATGAATTGATCTAACATTTTCACCGGATCTTCAGCTTTATCTAACATCGCATTTAATTCTGAACTTACCACTGTTTTTACTCGTTTGAAAAATTTAAACATATTTATTCCTCCTATTTTTTGGGGTTCATTGTCACACCTGAACTTGCTCGAATATTATAGAAAAATCTAATTCGATCCTGCCATTATTTTAATTTCATAACTTTCAATTGGATAGCCAATACTTACTTCAATCTCCGTTCCCCAGCCTTCAATACTTAAGAAACTTTCTTCGTCATCATCCGAATAATCAGCATAATCGACTAAAGAACCATGTATATTCTTGCTTCTACCTTCACCAATTACCCTAGCTGTTCCAGATTCCTCCAGGTAATAGGTCTTCCCCTCAAACGTAAGTTGCTTTGGATATGGTTTGGAAATGGCTAGTTGGACCTTCTTATAAATGCCTAGTTCCAACTCATCATCCATTTCTGCTGCCAACCAAATTGTATCATGACCTTCTAGTAGTTGGTACCCATACCATTCATAATTTCCGTCTCGATAGGTGATTTTCCCTACCACCTCATAATCGTTGAGATCATAGTTGATAATATCTCCGACTTTAATGGTTAATACAGTTCTCTCCTTTGGTGCAGGATTCGTATTTTTATTTTTACTAAAAATCTTAGAAAAAAGCCCCATCACTTCACCTCACATCTTAAAAAGAATCTTAGCTAAAATTAATTGTATCACAAGCAACCCGTAGTGATGCTAGCTCAACTTGTAATACGTATATTTTCCTTAATTGGTTTCATGTTTTTTCTCATCATTTGGATCAATTAATTTCACCCTCATACACATAAATATATGGTATGCTAAAATTAATGGTATCAGTATACATTTTAAGGAGTTAATATTATGGAAGTATTTGGAAGGCAAGTTATCGCGGAACTATGGGATTGTAATATAAGTACATTAAACAATCTGGAATTAATTAAACAAATCTTTGTAGATGCAGCGCTTGAAGCAGGGGCAGAAATTCGAGAGGTTGTCTTCCATCAATTTACACCATATGGAATTAGTGGGGTAGTCATTATTTCCGAATCACATTTAACCATCCACAGTTTCCCAGAAAAAGGATATGCAAGTGTTGATGTATTTACATGTGGTAAGAAAGTAGATCCTACCGTAGCTGTAAAGTATATTGTTGAAGCGTTAGAAGCAAGCACTAGTGAAATAATGGAGATTCCTCGTGGAAGGGGACCAGTTCGACCAAGGTTACTCAGTACAGAGGGGGAAGTTCCACGTTATTAACTTCTAGTCGTGCCTATCACTTTCTAAATATAGTCGAATAAAAGCTCCAATTAACAAATAGGTTAAAGGAGCTTTTTTGTATTCTTAATCGTTCAGGAGCATCCATTCTATCAGACATAATGAATCCCTTCTGTACTAGGTAATGGAATTGGAAATAAGGATGGTATTAAATTCCCTGGTGTATTGAAAAGTAGATTAGAGAATTCTTCTACCGTTAAAATCCATCGCTGACCATCATATTGTAAATCTATTTTTCCATCTCCTTGCCCCTTGATCTGCAACTTGTTATAAATAGCTGGGTCCTTACTTTGTAAATAAGGCATTAGTTGCTCGAGCATTCTTTCCGGATTAATCACACGAATAGTGCCACCAATAGATTCTGCTTCTTTGCTATATTCAACTAGACTTACATTCATTTCATCATGCCAAGGGACTTTTATTTTCACCGTATCCACCCCATCTTCTCCAAGTAGACTCATCAAGATAGCAAGTACAGTTCTAGGTTCTCCTCCCCATTCTAATATGAGGGCGGTTCGACTCGAATTGGTTTCATCCGGTAGACCCGCTACGACATACCCATCAATGACGCCCTGTTTTTCGGATATAATAATCGACTGTTTCAGATAAAAAATACTTGCATAACCACCTGTATTAAGTAATGTTTTCCATTCATTAATACTGGATTCATAACGAACTTCTTTCTGCTGAGCTAAAGAAAATACACGCATTAAATCTATGGCTGTGCCCTTTCGAATCGTGCCCTCATGTATTATAGGCTTTACCTCGGTCATACTGTATGAGTAGCTCTCCCCAACAGCAAAGCAACCTTTACGCGTATACAGTCCCCTATCACCGGATACCAGAAGTAGCGCTCCCCCTGAACGGTCGATAAAATCATAAATCTCCGCTAATACATCACTTGCTATTCCTTTCCCACGATAGACAGGGTCTGTACAAACGGAGCCAATAGAATATGCGTTTACATAGGATGCACCTATTTTCAATCGAAATGGCACTAAACCAAAAAAGCATACTAGCTTATCTTGTTCAAATGCTCCAAATGATACATTAGCATCCCTCGAAAATACAAACGGAAATGCCTTTCCCATCGACACATGCTTTTCATTCCGAAATGTTTTATCGGACAAACGGATAGCCGCTTCCATTTCTGTTACCGTTAAATGGCGAATTTCCATTTTACAACCCCCGTTCATAACATAAATCCCCAGCGATATAGGTGCGTTCTACTTGTAGATTTCGATCCAATATAACTATGTCCGCTTGGTAACCAACCTTCACTTTACCAATAGCTCTTTTTTCTTCAATCATGTTTAAAGGAGTCTCAGTTACCATGAAGACTGCATCTTTTAGTGGAATATGACATTGGTTAACCGCAAACTGAAAACAGTCATTCAAGGTATTGGCGCTACCAGCAAGCTGACCACTCTTTAAGGATACCTTATTCCCATTCTTCACTAACTTTTTATTTCTAATAAAATACTCCCCATCAACAAGATGATTGTATCCTGTACAATCGGAAATCAACACAATACGTTCTTTTCCTTTTATCAGAAATAATAATTCAATCATTTTTGGATGAACATGTAATCCATCTGCAATAATCTCACAGAACAATTCCGGGTCATGCATTGCAGTACCTACCACCCCAGGCTCCCGATGATGTAGCCCGCTCATCGCATTAAAGATATGGGTCACCTGATTAACCCCGTGCTTTATCGCATCCTCCATTTCTTCCATGGTCGCATTCGTATGGCCTGCTGATAGATTAATACCGAGTTGCTTCAAATAGTCTAGGATAGTTATATCGGTAACCTCTTCCGGAGCAAAGGTTATTTTTCGAATAATATCTTTATAGGGCTCTAGTAAGCTATAAACGTCTTCCCAAGTAAGTTTGCGAATATAGGTTTCTGGTTGTGCCCCTTTATATGTCGAACTAATCCATGGGCCTTCTAAATGTACCCCGAGAAAACGAGAACTCTTCGGGTGTATATCTAGCCTTCTGGACTTTTCTAGTACAGTAGTAACATCCTTTAAGGAGGCGGTTCTGGATGTTGCTAGAAACGAGGTAACTCCGTAAGATGGTAACTTGCCTGCAAGGCTCTCAATACTATCGCTCCTCTCATCCATTACATCCACCCCATCTACTCCATGAATATGCACATCAATAAAGCCCGGACAAATATATCCATCCACTGATACAACAGGTGCCTGATGACGTTTTTCTTTACTGACATCGGTTATTTTACTAGCTGAAACTTCGACATATCTTCCTGTTAATATGTTGCCTTCTGTGACCACATCTCCATACAGATAAAACATTGAAACACCTCATTAACTATAAGGAAGGACAAGGCGCATTGTCCTTGTCCCAACTATATTAGAGTTTAACTTTTGCTTTCCGTTCACTAGATTCATAAGCTGCTAAAGCTACTTCAAGTGCCTTTAATCCGTCATAGCCAGTAATCGATGGCCCACGACGCTTCTCCACGCAATTCACGAAATCTTGGATTAAACCAAAGTCCATATCATTTCCATAGAACACATTCGATAAAGATTTCTGACCACTCGTAAATAATCGGAAATGCTCTTTAAATGCATCCACTTTTACCGTTTGCTTTGTGCCAACTACTTCTATCGTTACATCACCCCATGTTGGGTACTCACTAAAACGAGACCAACTAGCATCGTGCGAAGCGATAACACCATTTTCAAACTCTAATGTCAGAAGTCCCGCATCGTCAATGTCTACTTCGTGGAAATAGGAATCCACGATGGCTCCTACTTCTGTTATCTCTTTTCCCAAATACCATCGCATAATATCCACCATATGTACGGTATGATCTAGTACTGCGCCGCCACCACTTTGGTCTTTTTCAATAAACCAGCCACCAGGATTCTGACCACGATTTGTTGTTCGAAATGCGATGATGTCTCCGAGTTCACCCTGATCAATTAATTCCTTTAATCGTTTAATTGGTGCACTGAAACGAACTGGAAATGCAATTTGTAAAATAACGCCATTTTCCTCACAAACATCAATCATGTCTTGTGCATCCGCAAGATTAGTAGCAATTGGTTTTTCACATAAAATATGCTTACCAGCATTAGCTGCATTCAGAACCATCTCTTTATGACGAACATTCTCACTACAAATTATCACCGCGTCCATGTCTATGGCTAAAAAAGCATCTTGACTTTCATAATGTGTAGTTTGATATTTATTTGCTACCTCTTTACCACGTGTTACATCATCATCGAAAATCCCAACTAACTCAATATTTCCCAACTTCATAAGGCTGTCTGCATAGCTATAGGCGTGCATATGAGCAAAACTCATCATTCCTATTTTCATCCTTCTACACCTCCAACTACTTGTAAGAATTCCTGAAACTTTGGGAGCACCTGGTCTACAGGTTCCGCACTCTGTAAAATTGAATCCACACTATACTGGATTGGTAACATAGTATAATTCTTTGGATCAACCGGATTCATATCATCACTATTAAACTCAATAATTTGTTTCACTCCGCTCCATTCTAGTTCAATAGATTCCTTACCTGAAAACGTATAATCCACATGTGCCATTATCCCTCCTGAAAAGTGAATCATTACAATCACATGTAGTGTTGCAATATTAGCTTGACTATGTTTGACATCAAGTAACACTGGTTCACCAAATAGAGATACAAGAACACAAAGATCACTTGCAATCACAGCAGTATTTTTCACTTCATTCAACACACGACGTAAACGGAATACTCCTTTTACTGCTCCATTTTCTTGGATAATGGATTGTGCCTGTTGAAAAAATGGGTATTGTGCCAACTCATGATATACCTTAACATCGTTATGGTTTACTTCATGAAGCAATGTTGCCGGCACAAAAACGGTATGATCCTTTAGATCTGGTATGGATGCTGGGTTTGAATCGAGCAGGACTGTGTTGCCCTGTACATTAGCAACGGAGTCTACTACACCTACATCAACTGTTGTAGTGATAAAATTAATACGATCAATATTTGCTAGAACTATATTTGCCATGCTTACCCCTCCTTATTGTAATAATTCCCGTAAGCGGCGTACTGCTTCTTCGTTGGCTTGCTTCGGATTCTCATATCCTTCATATTCGATAGATAACCATCCATCATAGCCAATTTCCTTCAGTCCATTCACAATATAAGCTAAATTAACTTGACCATCACCCGGTATGGTACCGATTAATTCCACACCCTGGATTGAACGAAATCCAATTATTCCATCCTGAGCATCCTTTACTCGGAAATCCTTGAAATGCACATGGACAATTTTTTCCTTTAAACGGTCAAATGCCTTTTCCGATTCTTCATGTACTAATAAAAAATTCCCTGTATCAAAAGTAGAACGGACATAAGGACTGTCAACCTTCTGAATAATTTCCTTTACCTGCTCGCTTTTTCCTGCTAACAAGCCATGATTTTCAATCGCAAGGTAAACACCTTCCGTTTCTGCTAACGTAGCACTTTTTTTCAATCCTTCTACAATCCAGTCCTGTCCGTCTTCATAGGTAAGACCTCCAGATAAATCCCCACAGAAAACACGTACAATATTGGTACCTAGTTTCTTTGCCATACGAATCCCAGCGTTTATTTTTTCTACTTCTATTGCACGTTCCTCTGCGGTTTCTTTTACAAAATTATTGGTAACATCATAGGCGGAAACAGGTAAGTTATATTCTTTTAAGGCTGCTAGAACTTCCTCTACTTCTTGTTCTTCATTTTTCCAATAAAAATCGAGAAGTTCTACCCCATCAAGGTTGATTTGTTTTGCATACGCAATAAAGTCGACAACAGACCACCCCTCTGCTTGCACTGCTTTATTTAAGCTATACATACTGACACTTACTTTCATTTTTCTCATCCACCTTCACTTATTATTTTAAAGAGACGCTTATAATCTAATTTTCTCCGCTACGAAAGCAAGTTTCTTTTCTTCATGGAATACATTAAACTCATGTTCAGATTGTGGATAGACTTCTAGCTTCTTTTCTTTTGATGCTACATAATGAAATGCAGCAAATACAGTTGATGGTGGTGTTACAGTATCTTCTAAGCCGATCGACATTAACGTTGGGGCTTTAATACGTTCACAAAAATGAACACAATCTACATATCCCAATGTCTTCATCACATTTTCTTGAGTGATATATTGCGCATCGTTCCATTTAAAGTAATTTGTAAATTCCATATAAGGACCGGATAATGCAATTTCTAATGCTCGCTCAAAATGAGCCAAAAAAGGATAATCAGATAACACAAAGTCGAGATTCCCATCTAGCCCTGCTGCTACAAGTGCAAGGCCCCCGCCTTGTGAGCCTCCCATAACTCCTAATCTAGTCGCCTGAATAGGGAATGCAATTGAACGAACCCAGTTAAGCTGTGTTAAAACATCTCGGTAAACATTGGTATAGTAATATTTCTTGGGATTAAATATTCCGTTTAACATCCACCCTGCTACCCGACTACCATTCTCATATACAGCATAATCCGGTGATTCTGATTGTCCACGAACATCAAATATGACGATAGCAACTCCTAAGGCAACCCATTTCAAATAATCAACTGGTAGTCCTCGTGTACCGGTATAGCCATGATATCCAAGAATGACAGGTACTTCATCCATACCCTTTGGCCTTACTAATAGTCCCTTAAGTGGTGTTCCATCCCAACTATCTAAAACGAGATCAGCCACATCGACAGTGGGAACAGGATAGTTTCTCCATAAAATTTCAACATAAGGAGATTCTTTGAAAATATTTTCCTTTTCCTGATCCCAAAAGTTCCAGAAGTCTTGTGGTTTATTAGTTAGTTCTGGACGATAAGTCCATAATTGTTCGATTGGATAGTCACCAATTTTCCGCCCCATTCCTAACACTCCTTACATTAATTCGCTACTTGTTCATAAAAGTCATCCGGCCATTCCAATTCAAAACCATCCTCACGTAAACATTGTTGGAATTGATGAAGCAGTGCCGAATTATTTCTGACCTGCTTCGGTTCTACCTGATTCTCGATACAAAATGCTACTAACGCACCACATGCTTCCCCTATATTCCACTCAACCGGGTGTAGACGATAACAGCCGTTTGTAATATGCGTGGTACCAATGTTTTTGCAACCTGCTAGCACATTATCCATTTCCTTAGGAATTAGCGAACCTAACGGTATATGAAATGGTAGTGCTTTGATGTCCAAGTAATTACGACCAGCCATACTTGGATGAAGGTCTATACTATAGGAGCCAATCCCCACTCGGTCCTCATACTTCTTTCCAACTTTTCCTGGATTGAAATCTGGTGAAACATCCTGCTCCACAATGGTATACTCTGCTTTTATCCGACGAGACTCCCTTATATATGGGGCTTTGGCCAATCCATCCTTCGTTTCAAAAATATCAGGACGGAGCATTAGTCCTGGAAATCCGGTTCCACCATCGGATCTTGGTGCTTCTGTTTGTAGCCAATATAATAAAGAAAGGCTTAATTGTTTCGCTTCGTAAAGATGCTTTTCCAGCTCTTCTTTGGACACATCGTAAATATTTCCTAAGAAATAGTCATTCATTGGCCAGTTTAATAGAGTAATGTCTCCCGCATTAAACGGAAATTGGAACTGACTTACATCTGGGATTCTACGATACTCCCACAATGGAAAGCCGGTATCCTCTCGGAATAAGGTGTATTTCCTTTTTTCCTTTGTAATCGGGTGTGGCGCAAAGAAGCTTAAATAGCGGTCAGGCCAAAAATCCGGTTGAAATTCCTTCCAGAAATCATACATCTCAGGCATTGGAATCACATGGTTTTCTCCTTCTCGGTACTCCATCCCTAGTACATACGTAATTGCTTGAATATCCAAAGGGTTCTTCTCTTCACTTGCATGTGGTTCTCCAGTATCTGATTTCGCCTCTGCTCCTGTGACATACTCCATACCAGCTAGTGGTAGCATATCTCCAGCCTCTGTCGCATCAATATAGTATGGTGCAACAACTCGGTATGAATCATGATGGTCCTCTCTATCGATTATTGCCTCGGTTAATTGACGATCCTCTCGCTTTACCGAATCTACTATCGTGTTTTTCCAAATGGTAAGTTGATTCGTTAGCACATAAGGCATCAACATCTCCTCAAGAACATGTAATGTAATCCTTGGGTCATGGCATATCGTACTAACGAGTCCATTCCCTGGGTTTGAGGGAGCCTTTTCCCCTTTATGTTCTAAGATACGGTGATAAACTTCTCGTACCTTTTCCCGATATGTTCGGTAACGTCTCGTACTACCGAATTCCTCCATCCAAGGATGTTCATCCGGTGGTACACCCTGGGATGTAACTTGACCACCAATCCAATCTGTTTCTTCGGTAACTAACACCTTTAACCCTTTACTACAGGCGGATAAAGCAGCTGCTATACCACCTAATCCACCTCCCGTAATCAAGACATCAACCTGCAATGTTTCCATTTATAGATAAACTTCCTTTCCAGCTCTAGCAGATTCATAGATTGCTGTTAACATTTTCATTACTTGAACACCATCACTTGCTGGTGCGATATTCTCAGAACCATCTAAGCAACAAGCTACAAAGTGATTAATTTCATTTTGGAATGCTTTATTAAAATCAAAACTTAAACTATCCAATTGTGGGGTAACGTTTAAAATTGTATTGTGCTTTTCCGTAACTAGCGCTAATTCTGGCTCGATTTCCGCTCCACCTTTATCCCCAAATAGCTTTACATATAACTCATCTTTCTTTAATTGCAACGTAAAGCTCACATCCACCAGTATTGAAGCACCATTCTCAAAACGGATGATAGCATTCGTCAAATCTTCTACATCATTCAAATTAGGATCATAGTCAGCAGCTTGATAGAATGAAAGATTTTCAATATGACTACGATTACCTAACTTTTTATACGTATTACCACTAACAGATACCGGACGAGGTTTACCCATCATATACCAACAAATATCAATCATATGTACCCCTAAATCGATTAATGGCCCACCGCCAGAACGTGTAACATCACTGAACCAACCACCAGGGTTTCCTAATCTTCTTAGGCAAGATGTTTTCGCATAATATATTTCTCCGAGTTCACCATGTTCAATAAATTTCTTAAGGAGCTTTGCATTGTCACCATGACGACGGACAAATCCAACCTGCAAAGTCTTTCCCGATTTCTTTTGTGCTTCTTCAACAGCTTCTGCTTCTTCAACTGTCATACTTAATGGTTTTTCCACTAGGACATGTTTCCCTGCTTCTAAAGCGTAAACAGCTATTTCAGCATGGGTATTATTCCACGTACAAATGCTAACAGCATCAATGTCTGCTGAATCAATAAGCTCCTTATAATCTGTATAAAGCTTCTCAATCCCATACAATTTTCCTTTTTCAACTAATCGTTCTTCATTTAAATCACAAAACGCAATCAACTCAACACGCTTATTCTCTAAATAAGGCTCTATATGAAACTGCGAAATCGAACCAATTCCAATAACACCGACTTTTAACATCCTGTTTCCTCCTTAAGTGATGGTTTAATACTACTTTTTTGTCTGAATTGTATTGTAATATCTCATTCGTAGAGTCGCGCGTATTACATAGAAAATCGAGAGAGAATACATATTCTTGCGTGGTATAATCTTAAATTAACTCCACTATCTCGTTGTAGCGCGACTTTGTGTACCTCCTTGCGACTGTTGGTGTCACTTGCACGAATTGCACCTCTTTCGCATCACTTCCTGTGCCTCCCGTGCGACTCTTCATCCATGAGGTTGGTTCAACGCTCAATCCCCTCACCTTGTTTCTGTGAAAAATGTTGTATCAACCTAAAACACTATCTCTCTTTCTTCATCTGATGACTTATACAAAGCAAGCAGCATCTTCAAAACATCCAAACCTTGCTCCGCATCTATCAAAGGTTCTTTATTCTCAAGCAAGCAATCAATAAAATGATTAATTTCATCCTGAAACACATCATTTTTTGCAAAATGAGGTTCTGTTTTGGTAACAATGCCATTTTCTTCTCGATAAATGGTAAGTGGATTTAGCTTCGCGCCACCTTGATCACCGAACAGTTCAATTGAGATTGCCTCATCTTGTTCCCCATTTATAGCCCAGGCAACATCTACATTCAAAACGGCTCCATTTCGAAATCGAATCCATCCTGCTGAAAAGTCATCCACATCAAAGACATGGTTAACATTCAGTTTAGAATTCTTTGATGCCCACGAATTCGTGTACTTTGTTTGATAATTTCCTAATGCACCAATAGTCTTTCCTGATATAGCGTAGACCTTAGGGCATCCCATTAACCACCAGGAAAGATCTAATACATGGACACCTATATCCATTAGAGCTCCACCACCGGAAAGCTCTTTATTCGTAAACCATCCTTTTGGTGTCCCACGTCCACGGAATAACTTTGCTTTTACATAGTAAAGCTCCCCAAATGCGCCCTGTTCGATATACGATTTTAAAATGCTTGCTTCACGACGAAAACGATGGGTCATTCCTACCATCGTCTTCACCTTTTTCGCCCTTGCAAGCTCTATATATTCCTCAACTTCTTCTATTTGAATTCCAATCGGCTTCTCAATAAAAACATGTACTCCTTTTTCAGCTGCCTTCTTCGCAATTGGAATATGGGTTGAATTTGGCGTACAAATAAATACCGCATCAACCTCTACATTCTCTAATAGCGCTTCTATCGTTCGGAACCAATGAGAAATCCCATTCTTTTTCGCTACCGCTTCGGCCCTGATTACATCCATATCCACTAATCCAACTACTTCAGTGGATTCATTTTCCAATAGATAGCGTAAATGGGTAGATTCTGCTATTGCACCAATTCCAATAATGGCTACTCGAACCTTCTTCATTCTAATCAAACCCCTATTCCATATAGTTAATTATTTTCGTTAGGACTGGCGATTGTTTATCTCGAAGTTCTTCATAGGCTTCCGGCACATCGTGAAAGCCAATAACATCTTGTACAAATGGATTTACATCAATTCGTCCTTCACTTACAAGACGAACATATTCTGCAATATTTCTTCCTTCAGTCCACCGGATATGTCCATACGGATAATCGATAGCCTGTTGTTCGTATACCTTGTCATATCGCCCAGGCCCACCTGCACGAGAGATAAGAATCTGTGCTTCTTTAGCAAACATTTGATTCCTAGGAAAATCAGGTTCGAGATCACCAACGATAACCACTTTCCCCTTATTACGTATCCAGTTTAAACAATCTCGCGTGAGAGGGGATCGCTTTCCACCTGCGCAAAGTAGTACGACATCTGCACCATTCCCATTTGTTTGCTTATTAATTCCTTCTTCCATTTCTTCAAGGGTGGAAAAGGTGTTAATAGTATGCTCCGTTAGCATTGCAGCTCGTTCTTTACTTAAATCACAAGCAATAACATTGTACGCTGCTGCATTGGCTATTTTGGCAATCATCTGACCTAATACCCCTAGCCCAACCACTACTGCTGTTTCACCAAACTGGATATCGGCAATGCGCAATGCATGAATTGCAATCGCACCTAATCCGGAAAGTGCTACTCCCTTTGGCTCGACATGTTCCGGGACCTTAGCATACAGCGTCTTCGGAACTAATAGGTATTCCGCATGGTGAACGTACGGTGCACCATAGCATGCTACCAAATCCCCCTTTTGGACATCTGTAATTCCTTCTCCACATTCTGCTACAACACCCATGGCATTATATCCCATAGCAAATTCCTGTTCGCCACTTGCTTCCAGCATCATTATTTCTGTACCAGGAGAAATCGCGGAATACAATGTTTTTACTAAAATGTAGTTAGACTTTACCAGAGGTATCTCTTCCTCAATGATTTGCACCTGTTTATGTTGTGCTACTATTTTTTTCAAGCCTACCCCCCCCTTAGGTTAACTTTCCAACCACTTCGCAATGTTTTCCTTCACAAAATCATCATCATGTAAATGTGGATACGCAGCATATACGCGGTCGATTTCCTCCAATTGGCCAGGACTCAATACTTCACGGTCGAGTAAACACCAATTTCCTTTCAAAATTCCTTGTCGACTTAAAACTTCATTAATTCCGGCAATGGACCCCTTAAATTGATTTTTTGCATCAAAGAATGCTGCATTGGCATCAGTAATTTCTTGTCCTAGTGTTAATAAGGATGTTGGAATCTGTTTGGATTCCCGTACAACGTTTAGCTCTCTAAACGTCTCCACTACACGTTTTGTCCAGACAGACCAATGGCCAAGTAATCCACCAACAATTCGTTTTTCGATTCTTACACCATTCACATTGAAACTGTAAGTCGTTAGTAGATCCGCGATGATATTGTCGTCATTCCCTGTATACAAAGCAATCTCACCATTACGGCTAGAACTTACGACAGCCCTGACAACATCTGTGGTTAAATAACGATTAAATGGGGCAATTTTTATCGCATGGACATTGGGAGTCTCAGCAAGTTCACACCAAAAGTCATACGAGAAAACTCTCCCTCCAACAGCTGGTTGTAAATAAAAGCCTATAACAGGAATTACTGCTGCAACTTTCTTTGTACGCTCTATTAATGCCTCCTCTGATAAATCCGAAAGACCCCCCATGCTTAAGAGACCTAAATCATAACCAATCTCTTTAGCGAAAGCTGCTTCTTCCAATGCTTGCTCAACAGGACCACAGATTCCAGCAATTTTAATAAAATTCTCCGGGACATTCGCTCGTACGATTTCCTCTATTGCAAGCCTTAGCACGTCTTCAAATAAATTAAATTGTGGGTCACGAATTTCGAACTGTGTCGTATGTACCCCAACCGCAATCCCTCCAACTCCCGCTTCAATATAATAGCGTGTAAGTGCTCGCTGTCCTTGTAGGTCTAGTTTTCTATCCTCTGTCAAAGCAAGTGGGTGCGCTGGAATAACTGCTCCTTCTAATAATGCTTTTTTTAATTCTGTCTTTAACATTTAGAATGCTCCTTCTCTTTCCTGAAAATGAGTCGGTTTATTAATGGTCTCACCATCATTAGCCACCCACTCTGCAACCATATCGATCATTTCTTGAACCGATACTTTCGGATAGCCGAATAATTGGTGAGCTTTAGAAGAGTTATTCAATAAGGCTTTCTCGGATTCTTCATTTACAAATAGTGCTTCTTTACCAAGGCGTTTAGCAAATTCTTTTGTCAACCAACGAACAGATAGAGTCTCTGGACCTGTTACATTTAAAATGGTTGGTGGGTGGTCGACATATAATAAGGAACGAATCGCATATTCGTTTGCGTCACCTTGCCAAATGACATTGACATTTCCCATCGTTAGGTCAATTGGTTTTCCTTCTTGCACTTGTTTTGCAATTTCGAGTAAAACACCATACCTGAGATCGATTGCATAATTCAAACGGAATAGTAGCATCGGTGTTTTATTTTTGCGAGAGAAATTGGTTAATACTCGTTCACGTCCTAGGCAAGACTGCGCATATTCACCAACAGGGTTTACAGGATGGTCTTCCGAACAGCCATTTGTTAGAACATTGGTTAATGGATAGACATTTCCTGTAGAAAAAGCAACCATTCGTGAGTCTTTAAACTTATCTGCTAACCTCCCTGGAAGATAAGCATTCATTGCCCATGTAAAATGCTCGTTTCCAACCGTTCCAAATTTATTTCCTGCCATATATATAACATTTTTAACATTAGGTAATGCTTGTAGTTCTGTATCGTTTAATAAATCGCATGAAATGGTTTCAATACCATCTTCCTCTAATTCTTCTCGTAAATTCCCAGAAGAAAAACGGGATACTCCAACGACACGCTTCTCAATGCCTGCCTCGTCAATAGCACGCTTTGCTAATTTGGCTAAAGTTGGTCCCATTTTACCTCCAACACCTAAAATTAATATATCTCCATCTATTTTCTTTAAATCCTCCATTAATGCATTCGATGGCGTAGTTAAGAAATTTTCTAATTCCGTAATCGTTTTCATTTTACCACTCCCAATAATTATAAGACTCTAAATCTTTTGTTATGAATACTAATCTATCTTTGGCTTTACTTGATTTCATTGTAGTTATACGGATATTAAAAGACAAGTCTAAAAATTGTCTTTTAATCCAATATTCTCTATAATAAGTTAAATCCATTTTGACAATCGTATAGATTCACAGTATGATAGACTCAAAATATTAGTAGACATGTCTAGTATGTTGTCTTTTATCATACTATCTTTTGAATCAACTTCAATACGACAATACCTACTAAAGTTTATCCATAAAGGAGATAGGCCTCATGTCTGGAAAACATAGTGTCAACCAATCACCTGTTATTACGATTGGGGTCATTGCCCCATCCGCACTTTCGGATCAAACAAAGAAAGTTTTGAAAGCGTTCCCAAATTTTAAGCCTGTCTTTCGAGTATTAGATAGCGTACAAAACCTCACACAAATCGTAACAGACCTAATCAACATTGTTGATGTACTTATGATTACGGATTACTATCTGTACTATACAATCAAAAAACAGATAGATTTTAAGATTCCAGTGCATCATGTTCCACTAATGGGAACTGGTCTTTACCGTTCCCTAGTATTAATTAAAAACAGTCATGGATTGGATCAATTATCGATTGATATTCTAGCCCCACAATATGTCCATCAAGTACTTTATGAGCTAGAAGAAGAAAATTGTCACATAATGGAATACCGTTCAGATACATTTGATATTGATATGGTGGTTCAGTTTCACTGTAAAAATTACAGTGAAACCGGTGCAATAACACTAACCGGTATTCAAGAAGTATCCAATAGATTAATTGAATTGGATATCCCGCATGAATGGGTTACCCCAACAAACCAAGATATGATTGTATCGCTAGAACGGGCACTTCTTGCTAGTGAAACGAGAAGGAATAAAGAATCCCAAATCGTGTTTGGTTATATTAGTATCGATAATTTTCAGAAGCTATCCGAACGATTTACTTCTGAGCATGATGTTCAATTATTAAATCTACAAATTCAACAAAAATTACTAGACTTCATGAAGCAACTCGATGGCCACTTTGTAAATATTGGTGGTGAAGAATATTTGTTTATCACCACCCGAGGTATTTTCGAACGCGAGACCAGAGGCTATAAGTTTTTACCCCTACTTGAAAATACAAAGAATCAAATTGGAATTACGTTAAGCCTTGGTGTAGGCTTTGGACAAACCGCTTCAGAAGCAGGTAACCATGCTCGACTTGCCTTACGTCAATCAAAGGAACTAGGTGGAAACGTCTGCTATATTGTCCGGGAGGATCGCAGTGTAATCGGACCCGTTGATTTAAACAATACACAACAATACGAGCAATACGAATTATCCATTACGGATGCGAAGCTGTTAGACAGGGCAGAAAAAGCCGGAATGTCAGCTGCTTATATGGCAAAGCTAATGGCTCGCGTTGCCCGTCATAATAAAATTGACTATACTGCACAAGAACTTGCATCAACATTAAATATTACGATTCGAAGTGCCCACCGCATTCTCCTAAAATGGATGGATGCAGAACTGGTTGATATCGTCGGTGAAGAAAAAGTAACTTTTAAAGGCAGACCACGTCGGATATATCGCCTAAGCTTCATCCAGGAAGAGCATCTAGCAAAAAATTAACCATTAATCGAGTCAAGCTAAAAAAATCAGCGATAATTAATCCACTTCTTAGCTCCGGAAATATACGGAGACTCCGATGGGGAAAAGCATCGGTGAGACCCCGCAGTGCGAATTAGGGGTTCAAAGGCTAAGAACGCTACGTCCTTATGTCTTCGCCTTTGTGACCAACATCCTGTTGGCCCGAGGCTCACCAGCCGCCCGTTGCAAGGTAGACACTGCAATGGTACTATCGAGCAGATGTCGCCCCTGTGCTGGAAGTAAAAGCGGAGTATAATTCCGGAGCGGGTTAGGAGCATTAATTAAATCGCTACTACTTCACCTGTATCTCTCCCTTTATTAGCAGCTTCAATAAAACGAATAATCTCTCCCGTTTCTTCTAATGGCACACGGGTTTTACCATCTCGAAAAAAACCAATAATCTCTTCCAAAAGACTAGCATAAAACGGTTTATCCTCTGATCTAATCGCGACAAATTCAGAACCATCCTCATAGTGAATAACCGCTCCAAACTGGTGGTTACCAACTCTTTTCCCTCGAATAGTTCCTATTCTTCCATCTTTCCAAACAGCCATTATACAATCATGATTATCTAGTTTAACAGCCTGTAACGTTTCTGCACCACATCCCATAATGGTATAAAGCATTTCAACCGTGTGAATTCCATACCAAAATAGGCCAGGTATTTCCTCTAGCACCTCCATCGGACCAAAGCAATCTGCCCCTATTATTGTTCGGTCAGAATATTTCTTAAGTAGTCTTGTTAACGCATCAGCATAGCGTAATGCTGACGTACTCATGATCGGTGTCTGGAACTTTTCAGCCAGTTGGATCATCTCTTTTGCTTCTTGCGCGTTCAACGCGAAAGGTTTATCAATGAAAATAGGCTTTTGATAGGAAACCACTTCCCGAAGTTGTTCAAGATGTGCACCACCATCTACCGACTCTATTAAAATGGCATCACATTCTGCAGCAACCTTCTGTATGGAATCCGTAATTGGTACTCCATATGTCTGATTCAACTCCTCTGAAAAGGCTTTTAAACGAGACATACTAAGGGAAAGATGCGGAGAACCACCAGGATATGCTAACTTAACACGTGCACCTGACACATGATAGTTTTCAACATGATGATGCAATAACTTTGTAAAGGCCGTGACATGACTTGTGTCTAAGCCTATAATGCCGAGCTTTAAATACTTCATCAAATACACCCTTAAACTAGAATAATAGGAACGAAAAGAAAGTACCCCATCTTTTTGGACGAGGCACCTCCCTAGTCCACTTATTTAAGACCAGACATTTGGATTCCTTCCGTGAAATAACGCTGAAAGAATAAGAAAATCAAGAATGTAGGAATAAACGACAAGGCTGATCCCGCCATCTCAATTCCAAAGTTTCCTTCCTTACCTAGTAATGACGCAAGCCCGACCGTTACGGGATACATTTTTTCTTGTGTCATAAAGATAAGTGGCTGAAATAGATCATTCCAGTTGGAAATAAATGAAAATGTACCCACTGTAGCTACTACCGGTAATGATAGTGGCAGAATTATTTTGAAAAAAATCTGAACATCGTTGGCACCGTCGATATATGCTGCCTCTTCAAAGTCATTCGGAATACCTTGTAAGAATTGGCGAACAAGGAATACTCCCATAATCCCCCATAATTCAGGAACGATTAATGCCCAGTACGTGTTAATCCATTCAAACTGTGCAAACATAATATATTTCGGGATAATTAACAATTGCTGCGGAATCATAATAACCGCCATGAATACCCAGAAAATGGTTTCCCTGCCTGGGAACTGTTTTTTCGCAAAAATATATCCCAAAATAGCACACAAAAACATCTGACTAAATACTGGAATCACCGTAATAACAACCGAGTTAAAGATCCAGCGCATAAACACTCCATCCCGGAAGATGTACAAATAGTTATTTAAGGATGGATTATCTGGAATCCAGAAAAATGGGTCCAAAAGTGCATATTCAATTTCTTTAAGTGAGCCGAGCACCATGATGAGAAATGGCAATAGAAAACAAAATGCAAGTAGAAATAATAATAGATAATTGATAATCTTTTTCATGCTTCTGAACTCCCTTAGTAGATTGCTGTATCCTTCCCAATATATTTACGTTGAATTAACGAAACGATTAAGATAATAAAGAACAAGGCATAAGATAATACAGCTGCATAACTTAGGTTTAAGTTAGTAAATCCTTGCTGATAGAGATAGAATACAATGGTAGTCGTCGCATAGTTTGGCCCTCCACCGGTTAATAGATACGCAGAATCAAAGATTTGGAATGAACCGATTGTTGTAATAATGGCTACATAGAAGTGGATCGGCTTTAATAAGGGAAAGGTAATCTTCCAAAAGATCTTTGATTTTGATGCTCCATCAATTTTTGCAGCTTCATACAATTCCTTAGGGATCGACTGTAGTCCAGCAAAATAATAAATCATCGTACTACCTGCTACTTTAAAGATACTTAGTCCAGCAAGTACTAATAGTGCTTGACTAGAGTCAGCTAGAAATAATTGGGGATCAATGCCAAAGAAAGCGATAATCCAGTTTATTAGGCCAGATTCCGTACCACGGAATAACCAACCCCATAGTCCAGCAATAATAACGAAAGATGTAACTACTGGTAGAAAGAAGATTCCTTTAAAGAAGCCAGCAAAACGTACACCGGAATTAATAATTAATGCTAGTATTAGCCCTAAAGCCATAGTTGGTATAATATAATAAACGGAAAACATAAATGTATTCCAAAGCGCTTTCCACGCTAGTTTATCCTGGAAGAAATGCATCCAATGTTTCAAGCCAACCCATTCATGGTTTCCAATAATTTTCCAGTCCATAAAGGTAAGAACAAAACTAAATAAAAAGGGAAAAACTTGAAATATCGCAAAGTGAATTAAGATTGGAAATAAGAACAGATAAACGATGGCATTTTTACGAAAACGCTCTTTAAAAGGTAATTTATTATTCTTTTTGTATAAGTTTTGATTGTTCTTTTTCAGTGTCATCACCTTATTTCCTGTATAAGATAAGACAGAGCGAGCATGTTACTATTACCCCCTCTGTCCTTTTCCTACATTATTGGCCTACAGCACCTTCAATTGCTTCTGCTGCGGAATCAGCTGCTTCTTGTGGAGTTTTCTTTCCTTCCATCATGGTCTGTAATTCGGCTTGAATCATCGGCATGATGTCACGTCCTTTAGGGTGAATTACACCAGGAAGTGCATATTGTGTATAAGATGCCAATTGAGCTAGATATGGTTGCTCTTCAAATATATCTTTGGCAGATTCTCTAGTTGGAATGTACTGTGTAACCTCATTAAAAGTACGTTGGTTATCAGCATTTGTTAATACTTTTACAAATTCCGCTGCTGTTGCAGGATTGTCTGTATTAGAAGGAATAACAAACATACCAACTGTTCCATATGTTACTTGTTCTTTATTTTGTAGTGGTGGCCCAATTATAAAGTCAATTTCTCCACTGCTTTGCATGTTAGTTAAAGAAATACCAGATCCCAGTACTGCTAGCATTTTACCGCTATTCCAGATTGCATCATGTTCCATTGCTGTGATGGAATCCTCAGGTATCCAGCCATTTTCATACATTTTATTAATAAAACTAAATGCTTCTACACCAGCTTCATTGTTAATTAATACTTCATCATCCTGTGTTAACACTTCTCCACCGGCTTGCCATAGATATGGATAAAGCGTTCCATTCATAGAACCTCCACCCTGGAAGGTAGTTGCATAAAAGCCTTGTTCTTTTGCTTTTTCTGCCCAAGCTTCAAAGTCTTCCCAAGTCGCTGGGAGATTTTCCGGGTCTTCACCAATTGCTTCGATTACTTCTTTGTTGTAGAAGAACGTATATGCTTCTTGCAAGATAGGTAGACCATATGTCTTGTCTTGCCATTTAGTAGATACTAAGGCAGTATCTACAAAATCACTTAAATCGAAGTCTTCTAGATACGGGTCAAGTTCTAAAAGCATTCCTTCATTTGCATATTGAGGCATTTGGTCTGGAATTGCATAGAAAACGTCTGGACCATTATTTGCAGCAAGTGCAGTTAGTATCTTTTGATCACGGTTTGCCCAAGGAATAACTTCAATATTAACCTCAGCATCATGATCTTCTTGGAAACGCTTTACAATCGTATTCCACATTTCTTCTTCTTTCTCTGCATCACCAGTGTAAGGATGAACCCAAACTGTGATTTCCCCACCGACTTCTCCTTCAGCATCATTGCTTGCATCATCAGAACATGCTGCCATAACAAGCAGGAAGCCTAGCAACAAAAAAAGTAAACTAAACTTTTTCATATTGAATCCCCTTTCAATCTTTTTTATTTTCAAGACAAGTCCTATAAGTTCATGCTAATCCTAATCAAACTGAGTCACTCTAAAAACCCTAATGTAAGCGTTAACAAACAATACTAAAAAATAAATGCAATTCAACCTTATTAGGAAAAGCATCATAAGAAGAGTTTGACTTGACTGAAATTTTCATTTACTTACAACATTATCTTATTTCTTTTTTTATCAATAGACAAGTCTATTAATTGTCTTTAAATCACTTCTTAAATTATTGTAGAAGATTGAAAAAAATGATTGTATGGTAACTTACACAGAGTGTATAGTTGTTTCATAGAGGGAGTGGATACTTTGGGTGGTTGGGATAAATTTTACCTTATAGCTAACTGGATGCTACGGATAGCATACTTAAATATACTATGGATATTCTTTACCTTTGTAGGATTTGTTTTCTTTGGAATTTTCCCAGCAACTTCCGCAATGTTTAGCATTACTAGGAAGTGGATTTTTCATAGAGAACGGAATATCAAGCTATTTAAGACATTTTGGACTGCCTATAAGCAGGACTTTTTGAAGCAAAATGGGTATGGGTTGATTTTCCTACTAGTGGGTTACTTTATCTACTACGATATTACGTTTATACAACTGAACCCTGGACAATTTCAGTTCCTAGTACCAGTCATTGTGTTAATATTTGCTGCATCAATTATTACATTGCTATTTTTCTTTCCAGTCTTTGTACATTTTAAACTATCTTTCTTTCAATATTTGAAACAAGCATTTCTTATTGGCATCTCCTCCATACTTGAGTTAATTGGGATGATTGCCACCATTTTCCTATTATATGGAATGATTGTACTATTACCTGGTACAATTCCGTTATTCACAGGAAGCGTACTAGCCATTGCAATTACATTTTTAAGTCAAAGTGCCTTTAAAAGAATTGCTTTTAAAAAAGGAATACAAATCGATGAAACAAGTGTAGGATAATCTGCACTTGTTTTATTTTATTAATTTTATCCTTAATTAGCCTATGACTTTTGATTTATCTAGGTTGACCATCATTTTTGGACCAATTAGAGACTTGTCTTACAACTTGTCCACTTCAATTATGTTTATCTAAAAATTATAAAACTAATAAAATGAAACCAAATTTAATATGCTCATGTCTAAAAAGTATAAGAAAGGAGGCACACAGTGGGAAACAAAGAATTGCATGCAATTTACCCAAAGGATGACATTAATATCGATAATCAATTTAAAGAAAGTGCAATCCAGCAACTTATGGAACTTTATTCCGAAAAGGTTTACTTACTTGCCTTTTCCTTCATTAAAGATCGTGGTATAGCTGAGGATATTTCACAAGAGGTTTTCCTAAAGGCTTATAAGTATCTAAATAATTTTAGAGGTGAAGCCGCTGTATCATCCTGGATTTATCGTATTACGGTTAATACTTCCAAAGATTTTTTGAAGAAAAAGAGCTTTAAACAAGTGCTATTAGAGAGTAGTTTGCTTGAGAATTTCAGAAAAACAGAAAGCACTGAAACCTCTTTTCTTAAAACGATCCGTAATGAACAGCTTCTACAATCAATCTTAACATTGCCAATGAAATATCGGGAGGTAATTGTGCTCCATTATTTTTATGATGTAAAAGTTAATGAGCTTTCTAGGGTGTTGAATTTGAATGCAAACACTATAAAAACTAGGCTTTCAAGAGGTAGAGACATACTAAAACGAAAAATTGATGTCAGAGAGGGAGAGGTAAAAAAGTGAAAAAAGAGCTTAAAAAAATCCATGAACATTACCGTAATAATTATTACGATGAGGAAATAGCGAATCGTATCAAAGATAACGTTCATCAAAATATTAGAAATTCAGATATGCTAGAGCCTAAGAAAAAACAGCAATGGAGTTTTATGAAAAAGATATCCTATGCCACAGCTGCATGTGTTATGTTATTTGGTCTCTTTGTTGGATCTGCATTTGTCTCACCAGCAATGGCAGAGGTTGCCTCCAAAATACCATTTTTAAGTAAGATTTTCGAACAGGAGCCGATATTTGATGTACTAACCAAGGAACTTAAAGATAAGGGGTATGATATTGATGGGACTGGGTATACTGTCCAAGGCAAAACGTACCATATAACGGTAGCCGGATCAGAGGAATATTATAACCAAGTTAAAGATGACATTAAAGTACTTGCAGAAGATGTTATTTCTTCACGGGGTTACGATAGTTTTAAGGTTGAAGTAAACAAGGTACGAGCGATTGAACCTGATGCTGACCTAGAAAATAACCCTAAATATCAAAACAGCCAACAGGTAAGCGATGTATTAAGAGAGGTTGTATCTAACTTACAGCAGCAAGGATATAAAATTGATACGTATGGTATAAGCTTTCCAAGTCCAGATACAGAAGAAATAAGATTGAATTTGGACATTGAAGATACTGAAAAACGAACAGATGATATTGAAATAGCAATCGTTGAAGGTATTGAAAAGGAAGGTCTTGCTATCGATTATACCATCGAATTCCATCCGTTTAATGTTCCAGGAAGAGAGATTGAAAATACATGGACTACTGATATACTACCAGTTATTTGGGAAGGTATATTAAGTATCAAAGAATACAAAACAGAGGGCGTAGGATACTCCTATAAGAATGGCACCATGAACATATTTTTCGAAACATCCATTGATAAGTCAGACAACGATGCACCAGAACTAGCAAACAAAATCGAAACCGCCATACACGAATTTTTACAATCAGATGATTTAAAAGATATTGTAGGTGACACTCCTTATAAAGTGGTCGTCCGTGATAAAGATAGTAATGAAATAAATTAACTAAAACCCAGTGGCACTGCAAGTTGATGGGAAGCACAGGGAGATAGAGGTTGACTCTAACTCCTGACTTCTTATCAACTGCTGTGCTTATAGATTCGTTACTCTTTTCCAAAGGTTTCCTCCATGCGCTTCAATGGATCATCCTCAATCGATGTATCCCACTCTAACACCTGGCCTTCTTGAAGCAAAAGTTGCTTGAGTTCTGGATAACCTACATCTTGGACAGCAACCCCTTGCTTTGCTGCCAAGGTACAGGCTGCACCAACCGATTGCCCTAAAATCATAAAAACAGGCTCCATTCGAATAGAACCAAATGCAATATGGGAACTAGACAGGCAAACTGGTACTAATAGATTTTGACATTCCTCCCGCTTCGGCAATACAGCCCGCAAGGAAATCGGATAAGGAGAAATTGGAATCTCTACATCCCCTTCATTCACCACTTTTCCGTCTAAAACCACTCTTCTACAATGATGGGAATCCATTTGATAAGATGCAAGTCCAATAGAATCATCTACCTCCTCTTCCCCCAAACAATTTCGATCTGTCATCACATATTCGGCAATCATCCTTCTACTTTCCCGTATATAGAGCTGTTCTGGCCAATGTCCCGTCTCGATAAATTCATCCCTACTAAGTCCCCAAGCAGCTACCTCTTCACGAATTTCCTGTGGTACACGATGATCATTTGCAAGAAAATAAAGCATACCCAATAGGTAATTTAAGTGGTCCTGAAATATACGTTCCCTCTCTTCATAACTTGCATCAGGCCAATCGTAATTCATCCCAATATAATCCGTTGAAAAACCGCCATAATTATTCAAATCGGTCTTCCCGTTTACAAGCATCGTATGAAGGTTCAACGCATCCCAAACACCACTCTCGATATAGCGTAACAATAATTCATACCGCTCCTGTTGATAGTTTGGTGGCTTTGGAAATGGAAACCGGTTAGACTCTTCTTTCGTTAAACAAAGGCGGAAATTATAAGCTTGAATCCGGTTATCACCAGAGCCTTGAATTTCTTTTTCAGAGGTTGTTATTTCCGTAATCCCTTCCAGAAGTCCACTATCTGCATCACCAGGAATTACAAAGGGATCAATATCTGTTTTATATTGATGGTGTGGATGGCCAAACTGAATACCATTATAGGTCTCGCCGTAGGTAGCATTCGACTCCCGACCAACACTATACTTGACTCCTGCCCTTGCCATTAGATCCCCTTCATAACTAGCATCAATAAAATAATCTCCTTGATATGTTGAGCCATCTTCCATCGTAATTTGTTTAATTACATTGTTTTCCACTTGCACATCTTGTAAATGCTGCTTTAAATAAACGGGAATTTCATAGGAAGAGAGCCAATCTTGAAAGACCTTTTTAGCAGCTTTTGGTTCAAATGTCCATTGTTCTTCCTTCCCATAATAGGCACCAATTTTCCGATAGAACTCACGTGATAATCCTCCAATAGCTTCCTTCGCCCCAAAATCCGTTGCACCTAACCCATTAGAAGTTATTCCCCCAATATGATTACTGAATTCGGCTATGATAACATTTTTCCCGAGCTTTTTTGCCTGAATAGCAGCTGTAATACCAGCAGGAGTTGCACCATAAATGATAATGCTTGCCTCATGTTTCCTTTGATAGGTTTGCATAGGCTTTTGATAATAACTTGGAAAACGATATCCACTCATTGCTTTTCCCTCCATTTGTCTCGAACCGATTCTAATGTCAGTTTAAGGTAATGCAAATAGAATAATAGATTCTCTTCTTCGTTAAAGCTCGAATAGTTATCATCCTGTTGGATTGTTAGTAATGATGGATTTAATCTCATGGAGTGTTCCGCCATAAAAGCTAACAAATGGTCCAAATAACTCACAATTTCTGACACAACACTCAAATCAGTCACTTTTTCCGGGTCTATGATTCTAGCTGGAAATAATGGGATGTTATAAGATGTATGGTTTGCAAGTTTCACTTCTAATTGTTGTAAAAACTCCCGATAGGAATTGGCATGTTCCCCAAACAATTGAAAAAATTGGTCACATAATAAGTTAAAATCCTTCCCCCAACTAAATCCGGCATAAAAATAATGATTCATCATTTGTACCCATTTCCAAGGATATCTACCATCTAATTCAGATTCCGCCTGTTTCCGATGAACAGGTACAATCAAATTCAAAACGCCTTCTACACCAAGGGACTGATACACCTTCATATCCTTCTTTATACGTTGCATGAGTGGAGGAAATAATTCACTTAACATAAAGTGATCACTGTAGTATTCTAGTACCGTTAAAGAAGTATGTTTATATTCTACCTGCTGTTTCCAATCCTTTAGTGCTTGGTATGCTCTTAATTGATTTTCTTCTTGATTTAGTAATGATTCTCCATAGTTTCTCCCCCAAAACGCATAAAGCACATCAACTCTAGAGGAGGGTTGCATATTCGGATTACGTTCTAGCATATTCCACTCGAGTCCTGCATTGTAGACAATATGCTCCACTTCAACATCTAAATGATTAGCTGATAGCCTTTCTTTTAATTCTTCAACAAAGGAAATATAATTTGGCATGAAAATCGCATAATCCTTTTCGGTTATTCCAACATCCTCTGGCCATAAGGAAATACGACGAACGATTGGGTTTTCTTGGCAAATTACTAGGATTCGCTGGATGACATATTCCTGATGTTGACTCTCTTTAGAAAAGAAAGCAGCTCCTTCCTCCAGTTCATTGACCTTTTCCCCGAGTAAAAAGGATAAACTATGACCTCCTAACGTAACATTATAATTACGTTTTTCCAACTCTCGATATAAATAGGACCCAATCTCATTCCATAGGAAGAACGTAAAAAAGAACTCATTCAGGCCATTCTTTGCTCCCCAATCAATTAATTGTGTCACATATTGCGGGTCGCGAATCGTCTCGAGTATTGTCCCTCTTCTCCGTAGTATTGGATTAGATACCTTCATTTGAATTTTTTCTGGCGTGAACGGTTCCTGTAGTGTTTCTTTTAATCCGACAAAACGATATCCTAATTGGTTTTCGGCATAATGATAGACGCCATAAAGTATTGCTCGCTCTGATTCCCCCACAATATACACGTCTCCATTAGCTTGGGTGATGAAAAACCCATCAGTGGCTAGCGTCTGCTTCTCCAATTGGAAATCCTTCTCTAACATGAGATAGATTCGCCTTTCTGAACTTATTGGTATTTCTATTTTTGTGGAAGAGTAAATAGATAAATTAATATTGCACTGCATATGTAATCTTCGCAGTTCTTCTACTGCAAATAATACGGTTTTATGATTAGAAAAGTAAATGATCATATTTAGCACCCCCTATTGTGGAGGGTTTTAAACGTCCTCCAGTAATGTACATTGATTGTGAACCCCTATTATGTACTCCCCCCCTTTCAACAGGTACCTATATTAAATGTACCTAGTAACAAAAGTCTTTTAAATGTCTTTAAGGACTAAAGTGGTGCCTGCGGAACAAAGATGCCTGTCACTACCCGAATTTTGAGTTATTTTGTCGAAAAGAAAATCTATTCCAATAGAAGCATTGAAATGGATTTTAGATTCCCGGTAGCTTTGCTAAGTAAGAGAGAACATATTCCTACTCAATATTACAAATAACATAATATTTCCCCGGAAATATTCGACATAAATGACTATCTAAAACTAAAACATATTAACACTAATTTTCTCCTTTTCTTCTTTTTCACCATAAATCCCCTATACATCCTAGGCTTTTCCACATCATCACCTGGGAAATAAGCTAATATTTCATCCAGCCAACATCTCATTTCCTAACCTATTCATACCGGTAATTACTCCAAGGGATTGCTCTGGTCTTTCTAACACCTTTGCTTTAACTGGATTTAGGTGTCTGTATCTGCTGACTTTTAACATTCCTATACCGGACTCGACTATTTAATCCTAATACCTTCTTATGACCACTAAATTTGTAATTTGTATTATAATAATCCTCGTATCTTTATTCATAAGTGACATCACCATGGAAATTGGTTGATCCTTGAACAGTTATGGTAAGTGAAAGTGATTGCTCATAGGACAATATGAAGCAAGTTTACAAGGGGGTTTCTGGGGATTGTTCGGAGTAAGTATAAAAAGGTTTTATAATCACCCTCATCCATAAAGAGGGCATCTCGTCTATTTCCTCTGCAAACAATGTGATAGAACGCGTTTGGCATCCATATTCTTTTCTTTCTTGGCAATGTAGAACTCCTCCTTTTGATTATTCATTCTTAAAATAGCCTATTTGCGTAAGGGCGTCAAAACTATAAAATTATGAATTAAGTCACCAAATACAGACATTTTCATAAAAAGTGCAATCACAAAATCAAATAATCGTTACGTATTTAGAATTTTAACCATGAAATTATCCCTAAAATTACATTTCGCAAAAGTAAAAAGCTATATGACTCAAATCAGTATGAAGTCCTTCACACGTAATGAATCAAATAGCTTTATTTATTCGACATGAATCGAGTTATATCGAGGAGTGACAGGCACCCTACCCTACATTGCTAACGAAATAAACATTTTTCCAATGTTTAATATTGCTCGTTCATCGATATTAAATTTCGGATGATGGTGTGGGTAAACAGCATTTATTTCTTCGTTTCTGCCCCCTATAGTAAAGTAAACACTAGGGACTTCCTTAGTATAATAAGCAAAATCTTCGCTTCCCATCATCGGGGCATCTGTTATTACATTTTCCTCATTAAATAATCCTATTGCTACTTCCAT
Source organism: Paucisalibacillus algeriensis (assembly GCF_000577245.1). Lineage (GTDB taxonomy): Bacteria > Bacillota > Bacilli > Bacillales > Amphibacillaceae > Ornithinibacillus. The sequence goes on along the minus strand of NZ_CBYO010000016.1, from coordinate 56,144 downwards.
TACTCTCTTTGTTTCCTCAGGATTATTATAAATGGATGGACAATCTTTAATATATTCCAATTCAACTCCTGCCCCATTCGCAGCACAAGTGGATTGTGTTACACTTTTCAAGGCTTCTTCAATAACAGTACGTGCTTCCTCATCAAATGTACGAACGGTTCCCTTAATTACAGCAGTATCTGGAATAATATTATTGCCTTCACCACTATGAAACGATCCAACCGTTAAAGCAGCTCCTTGTAATGGGTTGACACGGCGACTTATGATTTGCTGCAGATTGACTACTAATTGACTTCCAGTTACAAGTGGGTCAATCGTTAAATGTGGTTGGTTCCCATGACCACCTTTGCCATATATCGTGATGTTAAAATCATCCTGTGCAGCAGAAAAATATCCCTCTTTAATACTAACCGTACCGAAATCTTCCGTTGACATAACATGAGCACCATACATGACTTCCACACCATCTAAGGCTCCATCTTTAATCATCGGTTCTGCACCTCCCGGAGTAACTTCCTCGGCAAATTGGTGAATAAATTTAACCGTACCAGGAACTTCATCTTGAAACTCCGTTAGGACTTTGGCAACCCCTAATAATGATGCAGTGTGCAGGTCATGACCACATGCGTGCATAACCCCAGGAACACGAGATTTAAATGGGACATCTGTCTCCTCTTGAATTGGTAACGCGTCAAAGTCTGCACGAAAGGCAACAGTTTTTCCTGGCTTGCCACCTCGCAGTGTAGCAACAACACCCCTTCCACCTACTTCAGTCCGTACTTCTAATCCAAGCCCTTCCAAGTACGCCGCAATCTTTTTCGGTGTATCTACTTCCGTATTAGAAAGTTCTGGATACATATGAAAATCACGACGAATTTCCACTAACTCAGGATAAATATCTTCTAATCTATTAAACATTTTAGCTAACATACTACATTACCTCCTGGGACAGAGGGTCAGTTTTCCTGTCCCATTACATATTTTACTGGGACACCTTTTCTGACCCCATGTCCCTACCAAATAAACAAGTGTGCTACCATTACAAATATTGCTCCTAATGCATATTGAATTAATATTAATGGAAATATCCATTTCATCCATTTAATCCATGGAATTTTGGCAAGGGCTAGGGAGGCCATTAGTACTCCAGCTGTTGGTGTGAAAGCATTAGAGATTCCATCGCCATATTGAAATGCAAGTACTGCTGTTTGGCGGCTAACGCCCACTAAATCACCAAGTGGTGCCATAATTGGCATACTTATTGCTGCTTGTCCGCTTCCAGATGGAACGATAAAGTTTAATAGACTTTGAACACCGAACATACCGATTGCAGCTAATGCAGTCGGTAGATCAGCAACGGCATTGGAGACATGGTATAGTACAGTGTCAATCGTATTGGAGTCTTGTAAAATCCGTAACACACCATAGGCAAAACCCACAATTAATGCGCCCTGTACCATTTCTTCACAGCCTTTTAAAAATGCACCGGCCATTTCATTCATTTTAAATTTCGCAATAATTCCAACCACTATCCCCATAATTATGAAAAGAGCAGCAATTTCTGTAATATACCAACCTTCTAATATAACACCCAATGCTAACCCAACTAAGGTAAGTCCTAGCACTAGTAATATAGTAATCTGTCTTTTGGTTAAAGTTTGCTGTTCAACACCACCACTTACTTCACGCTTTTGATCAGCAGCATACATGATGCTTCTCGCTGGATCCTTTTTAACTTTTCTAGCATAAAGCATGACATAAGCAATGGTTACCCCAACAAAAATCAACCAAAATACAAATCGAACACCCATTCCAGAGAATGTCGGTAACCCAGCAATTCCTTGTGCAACTCCTACAGTAAAAGGATTCATAAACGCAGCACCAAAGCCGGCATAAACCCCGACAATGATCATCGCTGTACCTGTAATGGAATCAAAACCTAATCTTATTGCTAGCGGCACGGCAATTAGAATAAATGGGATTACTTCCTCTGCCATTCCCCATGTGCCGCCACAAATTGCCAAGAATATCATAATAAAGGGGATAATTAAGATTTCTTTTCCATTCAATTTATTGGTAAGCGTCCCAAAGGCAGCTTCAATTGTTTTTGTAGCTGTTAAGATACCAAAAGCCCCACCAACAATAAATATAAAGAAAATAATACCTGCTGCATCTACCATTCCAAGATGTAACGATTCAAATAATTGCATAAACCCAGTTGGGCTAGCTTCCATTGTTTGATAGGTTCCATCTAAAACGATGGAACGGCCATGGTCATCAACAGTTCGTTCATATTGTCCCGCCGGAATAATATACGTCAGAACAGCGGTAATCACCATTAATCCAAATAAAATAATAAAACTATGTGGAAATTCAAATTTTTTCCGTGATTTTTCTTTTTGTGTACTCATGATGCACATCCCTTTCTGTGTTTAACTTTCTGGGTGTGCATAGAAAACTTGGAGAAGTATGTATGTTGAAGATCTCTTGTTTCTACAGGTGAATCCAATACCCGGGCCCGATGTATTAGAACTCCTAAAAAAACAAAAAAAGACAACGATAGGAAAATAACCTAACATAGTCTCTAGATACAATACGTTATCCTCCATCCTGATCAGTAGTTCTCCATGCACTTGTTAAATTGCATGACAGTATGCTCCTTTTTCAGAAAGCATCCCAGCAGTAAAGAATTTGACCTTCATTACGCTTCGGCAAATAATCCTTTCGGCAATCCTCATCGATGTCATACTCCGATTGCTTACTCATACTACTCGCACCTCTACCTCATCGAATGACAAGGTTCAATATGAAATTGAAATACAATAATAAATATTATCAGAATCTATCAATTTGTCAAGAGATACTGTAAAAATAAAATATGTAACTTGTCTTGCCCAATCCCAAAGCTATATGTATAGTTTACATATACCATACTAGATAATGAGTGATTCCTATGAATTCTTACCATAAAACTATTAAAGTTTCAGAAAACCCAGATTATCGATATCTGAAAATAGTTTACGGAATAGCTATTATAATAACCATCCTATTTGGCTTGGCCAGTAGAAAATATGGCTATCACCTCCCCGAGTTTATCGCGAATCATTCCGGTGATGCACTCTGGGCCATGATGGTCTATTTTGGATTCCGTTTATTTCTTGTTCGTGGAAATATGATAAAGGTTGTTATCCTTAGCTTCCTATTTAGCTACGGAATTGAATTCAGTCAATTATACCAGGAAGAATGGATTAATCAGATTCGTAGTCATTCACTTGGCGCATTAATTCTAGGTAGGGGTTTTCTTTTTATTGACCTCGTACGGTATTCAATAGGGATTCTTATTGCTGTCATCATAGATAAGGTCGTACTGATTTGGTCCAGTAAATTATTTTCTAGTTAGGAAATTAAAACTCCCAATACTAGGTGGCTCAGAGCCAGTTAAGATTGGGAGCTTTAATAAATTGGTATTATTTAACAGATATTCCACGTTACCCATTTGACAAAAAGGAACAAACTTCGGGGTATGACAGGCACCAAAAAAGCCTTGGGACAGTCACTTATAAGGCATCTAATACTTCCCCAGTTTCTCCGTCCTCGATTTTTCCTTCTATCATATTCCCATTCCTTGCATTAATCTTTAATATAGCCTTGTCCGCTTCTTTGTTCTCTAATTGAATGTGCCAGATATCTCCGCCAAATTCTGTTTCATTCATTGGAATGAACTCAATAAATTCAACTTTTGTATATTCATCTGGCGCTAATTCCTTTGCGATTTCAATTGCTTCATCTTTAGATATCGGTTGAGTCGCTAGTAGACCAATAACTAGAATAGCAGTTAAAACAAGAATAATGATCCATGGCGTTTTGCTAGATTTAGTTCCCAAAATGTATCCCTCAATTTTTCTGCATTTTAATCCATTTTAACATAGTATGAAAATGCGTAAAAACAATAAGAAGAAGCCATTTGCAACTGTATTGAATTTTCACATAAAACTTCTTATCACACCCAATATCTTTCGATAATTTCCGAGCATATTCGGAGGAGTGACAGGCACTACTATGCAGATACACCCTACAAACTAGTAATCATGAAACAAGCTACCCACACATAAAATAAATACTACTAATTTTTCAGTGGGTAAGCATTAGTTCATGTAATAGAACAAAAATATAGAGAGAATGAATAAATATACTGTTAAGGGATTTAGCCCACGATCTTTTACGGAGGGGAAAACGATGTGTGTTCAAAGCTTGCAAAGTAGAAAAGCAATTCAAATTTGCCGTTCAGTGTACAGTAGGGAAGAATTACAAGAAATTGAATCCTATGCAGAGCGTGGAGGGGCTAGAATCATCAAAACTTCTACATCAAACAATGGTGGCAGAATGTCAGTTTGGATGGAATTAGATTTTAAGAAAAGACAATTTTGACATCAAATAGGAGGTCAACTATGCATGAGCATGGATGAACTCCTTCATTTTTTTATATTAACCTTAAATTCGGAAAAAGTTTTTGCATAAAACCAACTTTTTCTAGAGCTTCAAACCATGGTACAGCATACGCTTCTGTAATTTTATCCGGTACTTCGGACAGATACAATCTTTAAATAGCATGAAATAATAGGAGTGTAAGAATTTATGGATAAATTTCATAAAAACACTTCCATTCTATGGACAAGGAATCGTACAGAGTTATTTGCACGGTAGCCTTACTAGCATAGCTTTATTAAGCCCCAATATCTTGCATCTCTTCTTTTTAGATGAGTTTGTTTTTTTGTATAATTATTTTGTCTTACTACTTACTATTGTATGGATACAAATTGACCAGACTATATTGTCGTTTGTAAGTCAGGTTTAAATTTGAATATTTATGTATTCTAGTGAACAGGTGGCAGACGCTCGGCAACCTATCAAATTCGCACCACCTGTTCCTATTCTCGCGAGAACATGGCTGTAACTCGCGCGTAAAAAGTAGATTCGCGTGCCACAGAGCTCCCGCCTCGCGACTTTTCGGATTCCGTGCGCGACTCTAACTCTATCACGCGTGATTTTCCCTAGCTCCCGCGTGACTCTGGTTCTATCTCGCGCACATTCTAAAAGTTTCCATAGTGACCAAAACTAGTCCATCAAATATACGACATAATAAAAGGGAGTTGCGCTTCAAGCAACTCCCTTCTCTTCATAACAACCTTATTCTAATGTAATCAGAAGTCTCATGTACTCCTATCTAGGTGTTCTACAACTAGGACATACTTTTTCCGTTGATTCATATTGATTGCCACAGTTACGACAAAACACCACTCCTACTTCAATAGCTGATTGCTGTGGGTACATTTTGGTAGCCTTCGGTGCAGGAACATGTTTTTCTTTCTTTTTTACATTTGATTGATAACTTAACACGACAAGTAAGGTGATGACATTCACGATTAAACTTGCCAAAATTAGAAGATTTGTAAGTGATGTTAATTCTTCAAACAAATGTCTTCCTCCTTACCCTGCCTTTTCTTCCATTTCTACTTCATTCGAAACATTGTTTTTCTTTCTATAAAGGAAGAATGCAGCTAAAGCCACGCCGATGACACCAACACCTCCAAGAGAACCGATAAATAATGGAGTATTATTATACCAACGAACTAACAGGTTGGTTGTGACAAGAAAATCCTTCACTTCGGTTGTTATTTCGTTTCCAGCAGCATCAGTTGCTAGGATAGTTACTTCCTGGGTCGAATTGGAGTTCGGAATGACAAATGTATAATTTTCCCCATCTTCCACAAAGTTGATTTCTTCGTTATTTAGGTTAATCTTTACTTGATCTAAAACAAGATTGTCCTTGATAGAAATCGTTGCTGTTTTACTATCTACTGCATATTGCTCCCCATCTTCAATATCAATCGGAACAACTACTGGATTTGTCTTATCAATTCCAAATGAGATTTCTGCTTTTTTAGTTTCATCAATATTCTCATTGGTATTCCCAGCAGCGTCTTCTGAGTAGAAAGCAATCGTATATCGACCATCACCAGTAAAAAGCTCTTTGTGGATCGTATACGTGTATTGACTCCACTTATCTTCTCCACCTGTCTCACTAATCGTATAATCTTCTCCAACTACTAAGTCAGTAGGTGAACCATTGTGCGTCATTTTTAAGGAAATAGAATCCTTATCTAGACTGTTTACATTGGTTTCAGTTACGATAATATCCTGTTCTTTTTGAACATATTTACCTACAAGGGCATCTAACGAATCATCAAAGGCATAAACAGAACCAAAACGGTTTACGGAAAATCGAATTTCTTCGGTAGTTTCGTTTCCAGCTAGGTCAACCAGTGTTGCCGTTAAGGTGTAAAGATCATCATTCTCCTTTGTTCTTGCGAAATCATCAAAGATAAACACCTGGCCATTGTTTCGGCCTGAATATTCTCCTTCAATTTTAACTTCCCCACGATTGGAGCCGGTTAGCTCAATCTTAACTGAATCTGGGTCAAAGTTGGTATCAGAATATCTAATAATCGGAGCGACTTCACCATTATTAGCTGACATATCCTCAACACCTATAATAGTTAATTCCGGTTCCGTTTGATCAACATGGAATTCCTGTGGTGAAAAATCATCCGCAACATTTCCTGCCATATCCGTATAGTCAATATCAAATCTATACAAGGCGTCATTACTGTATACAATGGATGCTGTATGAACATCTCCATTTCTAGTCCAACCACTTAAGCTTGGAAAATTCACTACTTCTCCGTCATGGAATGCTGTTCCAATAACTTCAATACGACTTGGATCAAAGTTATGCTCTGTTACGGATATAGTTGCGGTTCTTGCTGTATTATAGTAATTTTCGTTCATCGCATCATCCGTATCATAAGACACATTAATCACAGGTTTCGTTTTATCAATCGTAAAGGAATCCTGTGCAACAGGTGCCGCCTTATTCCCTGCATTATCCGTATATTGAATATCGAATGTATAGTCCCCATCTGCACTATACGTAATTGTTGCAGTATGCGTCGTTAAGTCTGGATTATTACTATTTTTACGACTGGACCAACCATTTAGTGTTGGAATGACATTATCTGTGTTTGTAATTACATGTATAACATCTTCCGGTTTAAAGTTTCGTTCTGTTATAGTAATGGTTGCCGTTCGATTTTCTTTATAATAATCTTGGTGCTGTGGATCTGGCGAATTATTATCATACGTAACATCTATCGAAGGAGATGTCTTATCAATACTAAATGTAATTTCCTCTTCAGACGTATGACCCGCTCTATCTGTCATTTTCACTCTAACCTTAATATCATTACTATTGTGATCGACCGCTATTGTTTTCTTCATTTCTGTTACCAGGTTTAATTGAGTTCTAGTCTGTTTCCAGCCTTGTGTATTACTACCATCTGCGTACGTTTTATCATTATTCAGCTTTAGCTTACCACTTTGGTTGTTACCTGTATCGTAAGGGGCAACGACAGTCCATTCAATTTCCTCAATTCCAGAATAAGTATCGGTTACCGTTAATTCGACATTTACATTGTTCGAATAGAGATCTACCCCATTATTATCTTTAAATGGTGCTTTCGCTCGATCAAGTTTGATATGTGTCTCTTTGTTATGCTGAGCATTATTTTCTACAACCATACCGTTCGGTGCGATATAAGGACTTATATTATGGACGTAGTCGGTAGCCTGTGCAAAAATTTGTCCCTTAAATGCTTTCGGTACATTAACGGTTACACTGTTTTTGGTTGGGATAGGAGTAATACTAGTAATCTCTGATTCTTTGATTTCCTTTAGGGAACCATCTTTTAGAGCTGCATAGTATTTTCCATTTTCATGGTCTCTTAAATAAACCGTTATAGTCTTCAGATTACTAGTAAACTGTTTATCTACTTTCGGATCTTTCCCACTGATTTTCACCTGGGTTGGCTCTTTAAAGTAATAACCATACTCTGTTAATTCAAGGGACTTCTTAAATTGATCGGTTTCATCAACTTTAACAAAACCGTTCTTACCTTTTACAGAGAATGCATAGTTCGTGATGATTGGTTTGGTTTTGTCGATATAGATTTTGGTTTCCGCTTCATTCTCATTTCCGGCATTATCCACTACAGATACCGATACCAGATAGGAACCATCTTCATTCCCTACAATATCTTTGTGATTCGTATTGATCCGATAAGCATCTGGCTTTTGCTGCATTTCATCTAAATCCGAGTAGTCATACTCATATTTCTTTCCATTGACATCAATGATGACGGTGTTGATACCAGAATCTACATCCTCTGCAGTAATTTCAAATGTTACGTCACCATTGTATTGGTTCTTATAGGATTTAACTCCTTTATCTGGTTTAACATCGATTGATACCTTAGGTTTTTTCTTTTCAACTACAATGTTAGAGTTTGTATTAGAAACTATATTAGAATTTCCCTCTGTAACAGGATAAGTGCCTACGTTATGTGCTAAGTCTGTAATATCTACTTCAAAAGCAGCATCAAAATTATCTACATCTAGAACGAAAACTGCTTCCCCTGTCAATTCATCTTCACTAATAGAAATATCATCTTGATTAACTGGCTGACCTTCCGTTGTTTTAAGCTCTATTTCTTCAATACCAGATGTTTCATCTTGGGTCTGAACAGTAATATGGACTTCCTTGTTAAAGAAGGTACCAAAGGTTAGGAAGTTTAATACCTTTGCAATGTTACCATCATTTTTCTGTTCAAACGTTACTGCCTCACCATCGATCAATTTAGCGTTCGTTTTATCAATATAAAACTCCTCCGCTTCAAAGTCTTCGGATGTATTCCCAGCCGTATCGCTAACCACAAAATCATAATGATACAGTGCATCTTCTTCAAAGACGATAGTGGCTTGGTGAACATCTCCGTCTGAACTCCATTCACTTAAAGGTGGAAGGGCTTCTATAGACTCACCAATAATCGTAGTAGATCCACTAATCTCTACACGGTTTGGATCAAAATTATGTTCCGTCACGGTAATCGTTGCAATTCTTTTTTCATTATAGTAGTTACCATTTGCAACATCATTATTGTCATAAGTTACACTTACCTCAGGGGCACTTTGGTCAATGGTAAATGTTTGGTCTTCCACCTCTGGAGCAGGATTACTCGCACTGTCTGTATAAGAAATACTAAAGTTATAATCCCCGTCGCCAGTAAATGCAATGGTTGCAATATGTTTTGTTTTATCAGGATGTTCTCCTTCTTCAGGTTCCACTTTTGTCCATTCACTAAATACTGGAATATCTCCACCAGTATTAGTAATTTCGTATTGGACATCTTCCGGGTTAAAGTTACGCTCTGTAATGGTAATGGTAGCAGTTCGGCTTTGATCATAAATGTCCCCATTTTCTTCATCAGGCGTATTATTATCATACTCAATCTCTAATTCTGGAGCTGTCTTATCAATACTTAACTTGAGTTCTTCCTCCGAAGTATTCCCCGCTCTATCTGTCATTTTGACGCGGACCACAATGTCATTACTATTATGGTTTACGTTTATTGTTTTCTTCATTTCGGTTACAAGGTTATGGTCGATTTGGGATTGTACCCATCCGGATGAATTACTTCCATTTCCATAGGATTTATCATTATTAATCGTTAAACTGCCATATTGATTTTTATCTGTGTCATGTGGGGCTTCTACCGACCATTCGATCTTCGCAATCCCTGAATACGTATCTGTTACCGTTAATTCGACAGGTTGATCTTCATTATAGAGATCAACACCTTGGTTATCTTTGTACGTTGTTCCAGCCTTTGAAAAGGCAATATGTTCTTCTTGACTATGTTGTTCAGGACTTTCCACGATGGTACCTTGTGCCGATTCGAAAGCACCTGTATTCCCGACAGGATCGGTAGCCTTTGCTACGATTTCCCCTTTAAATGAAGCAGGTACTTCAAAAGAGACTTCACTTTCAGTTGGTATTGGAGTAATTTGATATATTGCTCCACTATCTCCAAGTAGTTCTATCGAGCCATCTTCTAACACAGCATAATATTTTCCTTCTGCGTCTTTTAGATACACTACCATAGACTCAACACCACTAGTATGCTCACCAGAAACTACTTGATCTTCTGCAACAACGGTAACCACAAGGTCCTTTTTAAAGTAGTAGCCATATTCCGTTTGTTCTACATAATCTTCTAGGATATCTTCCTCATCAATAACTTTCCGTTCGTTACCGTCAGTAGTTTCTAAGTAAATCCCCTTAATAACCGGGCTTGATTTATCCACATAAACGGTCTTTTCTGTTGTTGATGTATTTCCAGCATTATCAATCACATAGACCGATACGGTAAACTTCCCATTATCACTATCCATGGCATCTGTGGAAATTGTATACGTTGCCTGGTTGGTTTGCTCCGAATGATAAGTATGAGAATCAATTTCCTCACCATTCACCGATATAACAACCTCGTTTAACCCCGAATCCGTATCTTCTGCATCTATATTTAATGAAACATCTTGATTAAACTCCTGCCCATCTTCCAACTCAGCCCCCGTAGTTCCTGAAGTCAGATAAATATCAGCTGTAGGATCTACTTTTTCAATCATAATAATTCCGTTATTATCCGCATCAATATTGGAATTATCTTTAGTTATCAGGTATGGTTCGGATGTATTGTTCGTTCGATCAGTTAACACAACAGATAAAGAACCAGTGAATTCCTCCTTATCAATCGTAAATATCTGTGTGGCAGTCGATCCTTTCCTAGTAAACTCGCCTTTTTCAATATCTACTGTCTCTTCACTTCCAGTTGCCTTTAAATCGATGGATTCAATTCCAGCACCCTTATCCTCTGCTCGAACAGTAATTTCAACTTCTTTATTAAAGAATGTTCCGAATGAAAGGAAGTTAATAAATTCTGACATATTATTACTATTCACTTGTTCGAATGTTACGGCTTCCCCATTGATTAATGACGGTACTGTTTTATCAATATTTACATCTACTGGTTGTACGGTTACATTTCCGGCTTCGTCTTCTGCCCAAATACTATAAATTCCGCTGTACTCTTCTTCTGGGATCATAAATTCAAACGTATTGGTTGTTTTATCAAATGTTGCTTCTGTTCCATTATCAGGAGAGTACTCTCCCTTGGCATAATAAACATTTACAATTTCAGGAGAATAAGTAAAATCATTCTCTTCGAAAGTTTGCTCAACATCTTTAGCTTTACCTGTTACCGTTACCCCACCACTGAACCAAACAGTATTATCAATGGTAACTTCATGTGAACCAGCTAGTGAAACTTCACTTATTTCAGGCTGTTGTTCATCGAAATGAATTAGAAAATTAGGATCGAAGGATATCTTTTCCTTTCTCATCCCCTTACCTATTTCTATTTCCTTGATGGTTGTATTCTCATCAATTATTACTTCTTTCTTCCAATTCCAGAAACCCCATTGACCATTGAGCTTTATCATTGCCTTAGAATCCAATGGTTTAATCCTTACCCGGGCATCATTTGAATAAATATATATATTTTTACTAGCATCAAAGTCTATTAGTTTCCCTGTAGAATCGATTACTTCAATCGATACATATTCCTCCCAAGGTTGCTTAGCGGGAGTAATTTCTTCAAATTCAACCACAATATTGTGGTTTTCAACAATACCAACTATTTCATAGAAGTAAGTCCCATCTTCTTGTAGAACAGCATCTACTACAGAAACAGTATTATCTGTTAGAGACTTAATTTGGTAGTCTTCATCCGGTGTAATTTCGATTGTGACTTCACCATTTTCATCATGTTCAACTTCTAAAAGTTCCGGATTTATGGTACCATTTTCACCATTCACACTAGTAGTAATCTGGTATTTATTAATAGCGAATGAGATTTCAACCGAATGGTCTTTATCTATATTAGGAAAACTATGTTCAAAACTACCATCATCCAAAAGTTTATCTAAAAAGTCAAACTCTTCCCCATCAATTATAATCTCATCTATATGAAACCCTGTATTTGGAATGACGGTAAATGATGGATTAGTTCCATGGCTTGCCGTAATTTTGCCTTCAGCTGCATCGATAACATTACCAATTTCATCTTCGACTGTTCCATTTTCATAACTAGAAAAACTTATAGAGTAAATCTTTTTCGCAAAGTTCACGTCAATTAATGTATCTGCAGTAACCTGGATAGTTTCTTCAAAACTTCCCTCATCGGGTATATCTTTTTCTACTCCACCAATTATTATCGATTCAATCTCAGAGTTGTCATGTGGTGTTATATTAACTACGATACTGTCACCATCTTTAATTTTAAGCGGATTCACGTATTCCTCATCACCAATTGTTACAATACCAGAACCTGAACTTGAAGAAGTATCTACAGTTACTTCAAAAGTCGTTTCAGGTTCTGGATTTGGTTCAGGGTCTGAACCAGGATCTGGACCTATTTCCACAATTTCATGCTGCCCTGAAGTCCAATTGTATTTGTAGTACTCCGTGGAACTATCCTTAACAACTATACTAAAGGTCTTCTCTTCCCCATTTTGAGTTACAACAAAATCAAACGTATTATTCCCTTGTAAGTCCGCATTAGTAATTTTCGAAAACTTAACGATACCGTTATCGTCTGTTACACCAGAATCCTTTACTATTCCATCCGTATTGCTGGCCTCAACAGTGGCACCTGCTATAGCAACAGTTTCACCCTCAACCTCACCGTTTTCTACAATCTCCAAAGTAAACACACCAGGTTCCTCAGTATTTTCCGCAGTCCCCTCAGCCGTTGCAACCAACAATCCTATCGGTACATAGTAAGAAAGTAGCATAAAGACTAGAATAATAGACATCACACGATTTAACCTTAGCTTATTCTTCGCTTTCATTTATTTCCCCTCCTCATTCTTACTCTCGTGACAACAAACATAATTTAACCCCATTGTTCTAATCCCTTAATCTCTTACATCATCACTAATTGTTTCGTCTGTATGCGTAATCTTCATATCCTTCACCATAGTAAAACTAATTTCTCTTCTCTTAGGACGATCTTCTGGGTACAACTCATCTGTGTTCCCTAACAACACCGTCTCATCGTCATCTACTAATATTTGTGTACCATCATTTAACAACTGAGTCTCATCCGCTAAAACTTGAGTTTCGTCTACCAACAGCTCTGTTTCATCTAGTAGAAGTTCCGTCTCGTCAATTAGCAACTCGGTTTCGTCCAACTGCTTCTTAGTTACCATATATGTTGATGGAACTGGGGTTGCCCCTACTTTCATACGTTCTAATTTCCTAGATGTGGCGATGTTTCCAGTTTGTCTACTTCCATCTATACCTTCACTCTTCATGGGGCCAGTTTTTCTCATCTTCCCAGTTTTCCATAGTCTTTTAGATTTCGGTATTGGCTCGGTTAATTCTCCGCGATCTAAATTATATGGACTAGGTTCATAGCGTCTATATACTTTTTTACCAGATTGTTCCCTGATTGCCTGGATATGTTTTTTGGCATTTTTCCCACTCAAATCCCCGTAAACCGCTCGAATATTCATTTTGAAAAACATAATAATGACTATAATAAATAGTATTCCTGAAAGGGAATAGCCAACTATAGAAACAATCTGCCATGCTGCTGCATCCATCCATATCCCTCCCACTTAACTTTCAAATGCATTATCAATTGCCTTTTCAGTTGTTAGAATCCGGTTCATAATATCTTCTTTCATCGCTTCTGTCTTATCGGTTGTAACGGAAACTTGTTTTGTTCCTTCTGTTATCGTTTCAAAAACAGAACGAATATCTGCTTCCTCTACCCCATCCGCTTTAAACTTTCTAGCATACGTTTCAATAGAATTCATGGCCATTCGGTAGAGTTCTAGTTTTACAATTTCATTTTCATCTGGGTTATCTGAAATTTTTATGACTAACGCTTTCAATGGCTTCCAGTATTCTTGATATTTTCCTTTATCGGAAGCTTCTTCTATATGGAGATTAATATCCTTGTTGAATTCTCCAATTTCTCGATAAATAGTTGCCATTTGAAGGTCAACATTTTTAATATCATTTGTCCAATATTCTTCTACATCTTCAAACCACCGGATAGAGTTTGTCATTCTAGTAATTTGATTGTCCGTTGTTTCAGATTTACCATAATCGTAATAATACCAGTAGTTTTTCCCTAATTCGAATGCTAGTTCGGCGAAATTGTCTTGTTCTCTGAGAGCAGCTAAATTAGGATTTACTTTCTTCATTAACTTTGCTTCCTCTTCTGTAGTGAAAGATGTATCACTTCTCAAGGTTTTAATTAATTCTATGTAAGCTCTTGTATCTTCTGGTTTAATGTCAATCGCGTTCAGATAATAATCTACTTTACTTAAATCATTTGTCGCTGTGCCGGCCGATTGCATATTAAACTCGTAATCCGAGTTATCCGTACGAACTTTCATTCCCTGGCCAAATATCCCAACAAATAAACATAAAAAAGCTAAGCCTGTAACCACACTAAATTTCCGTAGCTGGGATTTCTGTTTTGCCCTGTAAGCATCATCTATTTCTTCATAATGATTTAGTGCATATAACAGTTCTGCACAGGATTGATACCGATCATCTGGATTTAGCTGCGTACATTTTAAGATAATTTTTTCCAGACCACCAGATAAGTTAGAATTCCACTTTCTAATTGGATAAAGCTCGTATGGTGGTTCACTTGGATTATGTCCTGTAACAAGGTGGTACATCGTAACACCGAGACAGTAGACATCAGTACGAGGATCTGTTTGCCCCTTACCCCCAAATTGTTCTGGTGCAGCATATCCTTTCGTACCGAGACTTACCGTATCATCTAAATTCTGTTCCTTAAATTCTCTTGCAATCCCGAAGTCAATAAGTTTCAGACTTCCATCCGGCCTAAGCATGACATTAGCAGGCTTCATATCACGGTAAATAATCGGTGGGTCACATGTATGTAAGTAATCAAGCACATCACATAATTGCATCGCCCAATCTATCACAACGTCTTGAGGTTGTGCCCCATACTCATCAATTACCTTACTTAGTGGCTCCCCTTCGATATAGTCCATAATGACATAAATTACATCACCATTATCAATAATATCTACAATCCGGGGTAGTGCTGGATGGTCTAGTCTTTTTATTAAGTTTGCTTCCGCAATGGCACTTTGAATAACCACTTCATTATTCGTCTTGTCTCTTGCACTCTTGTCAATCTCTTTAACTGCCCATTGTTTATTAAGACGTTTATCCATGGCAAGATATACTTTGGACATACCGCCCTTACCAATCATCTTTAATATTTCATATTTACCATCTATTACTGAACCGATATCTGCCAAAACAAATTCCCCATCCTTACAGTATTTTGACAATTACAACAGAAATATTATCTGTTTCTTGTCGTTCTTTGTTTAACTCAACCAGCCTTTTTGCTTTTTTCTCCATCTCTATTTCATCCTGTAGGGTTTCTGGTAAGAAGGCGGTATACATTTCTTCTTCTGTAATCATATGACGAAAACCATCGGAACAAAGCACATATACCTCACCAGCCTTTACCCTACCTTGAATAAAGTCAGGTTCTACAAGCCTTGAAGCCCCAATACATTGTAAGAGGACATTTCTTCGTGAATCTCTCTTTGCTTCTTCTGGCGTTAATCGACCATGTCTGATTTCTCTAGCAACTAATGTCTGGTCCTCTGTTAATTGATGGATTCCTGAATCCAAGCGATATAATCTTGTATCGCCTACATGAGCGATGAGCATAAACTTCGAATCAACTACTAACATTGCCGTTAATGTTGTTCCTAGATTACTCCTTATCTTTCTACCATAAGTGCCAATTCGTTGGTTCTGCTCCTTAATGATTCGGTCCCAGCGGTACTGTATATCACTCCAATTTTCTCGGGAAAGCTGTTCAGGTAATTCTTGTTCAAACCAATCCGAGAAAGCATTAATAACAATGCTGCTCGCAACCTCTCCCTTGGAAAGACCACCCATACCATCACATATGACAGCTAATACAACCTTTCCAATCGATGTATCGGCAACCTTTAAACATATGCTATCTTCATTGTTTTTTTTCCTTAAGCCTGTATCGGTATGTACGGCCGTTAAAATATCCATACAAAAACCCCCTTGCTATATGTAAAATACGAAATCTTCATTTGCTAGTCTTATTTTTGTCCCTGAGAATATCTCTATCTCTTTGAGTACCGGGATAACCCGCTGATCCACGAATGTCTTATTCGTAGAATTATTATCGATAATATAGTAGCGTTCATCACGTGTAATAATATCAGCATGGCTACGACTAATCGTTTGATTATTAGAAATAAAATAGTCACAATACCTTTTTTCCTTACCAATTCGAAAAGAGGGCTTATCAATCGAGATTTTTTCTTGATTACTTTCTCTAATTAAATAAGGAAAAGATGGCTCTTCATATACATCAACATCTAGAACGGTTGTGCCATCTAAGTTTTCTGCACCTAATACGGTCGTTTCAAGGAAGCTTCCTGGGGTAACATGATTACCCATTGTAATTTCTTTCTCTTTTTTCCCCATTAATTCTAAAATGACTTTCTCAAAGTTATGAATGGAAAAAGGGGCATGATCATTAAAATACTGTAAATATGTAGAGACATAATTATGATCCTCGTGCTTATTAAATACGAGTCGAAATGGAATATCCTTAAAAAACTCAGAAATAAAAATCGGGTTATGGTTGTTTACAATCGGCCAAAATATACATTTTACTGCCTTCGTCCTATGGTCTAGAAAGATACAATCTACATCTAGCATCAAGTTGTTCATATTCATCAGGTTCGTTTCACATTGTTTGGCAATCCCCACAAGTTGATAGATTACTTCTAAAAACATTTTCCTATGGACAATACCACTAAAATATATATTCAGAGGCACCATGCCTTCTATTGAGCTCTTTAACAGAACACTATTCTTCTCCTTTTCCACATAAATCGGAAGAAGACTTGGAAACAACCCATTTGCAATGGAATGCAATTCGCGTTCATTAATTGCCTCATTCTGGACTAACCTATTTACCACGACATATTGATTTTTGTTAAGATCAACTTCTCCATTTCCCATGAGTCTCTCCTATATATATAATTGGAATCTTCCAAACTATTTGGCTTGAATTCCTATGAATGAGAAAAGATATGTACGAAAACATTCATTCGCTTGATTGCTCGTCACCCGAAATATGGTCTTCATATTAAGTTAGTGTGATTGGAATGTTGTGTATGTTCTTAGGGGATTCACTTAGTATATATAAATCTTCTGTAGATTATCATTATAATGGAGAACCTTTTATCAGAATAATTAACGTTTGTACATTTACACCTACGCTTTTGGTCATACTTCTCGTCAATATCGGCCATAGAATCGGAAGGCATCGCCATATTACAAAGCCCTATTCATAGCAAAAATAAGAGTCGCTATCCCCGACGACATGGAGTGGCAAATTACTAACATTAAAGGGGCTTCTTCATCAATTGCATCTGGTGGTTTTTAATCGTTCTTAAAGGTTGCTTCCTCAATGTCTCTTTTAAACCGAAGTGAACGATAAAAATAGTCAATTTTAGGGGGTTCATACGCTTCATCATCAGGTACTACTTCCACTTTTTGACTTACAAATGGCCTTAATACCTTTTCTTACTTTAGATACATTTCCATGACCTTACCTGTCTTATTTCTCCCCAGTATATATAGCTTAGTTATTTAAAGAGAACCCGGTAGGTAGTTGGTACTAAATTAGTTATATATGTAAATGTAGTCCTTTTTATACACCAAAAGGAGCAGTATATATATTATATTTCAATTTAGTTCCTTAGGAGCGTGCCATATTAAATTAACATAACGGCAATTTTCAAATGAATTACATAGTAAAATTCTACCATGCTAGTTCAAAATTTGTCACTGAGGCTAAAGGCCCCATTAAACATGACGTTTTCTATGAAATTGTCACTACAAGACTTCATATATTTCCCCAAAACTAGACTAAAGTCTTAGGTTTTTTTGTCGAACACCATAGAAAGGGACAGTCTCTCACTACACTAACGCGTTAGAGTGGTGAGGGACTGTCCCTTCTTAATTTATTTTGCTTCAAAATTGACTTCATTCAATCCACTAATTGAAATTTGCTGCCCTTCTTCCAAGGTTACCGTAACCTTCGTAACACCCATGTCACCAGTAGCATCGAGAATTTCATTCGTGCTCGGCAATCCCATATCATTGTAGACGACAAAATTACCCATTCCACTTGGAGTACTAGCATCATATCTACCTGGCTCAATATCTAATCCAACTTCCCATGAACCAGCAGAAAGCTTGTTGGAAATTTTGGTTTCAGCAGGTGTAAATTTCACAGCATCCAAGCCAGAAATCTCAATTTCCTGTCCATCTTCTAAATCAGTTGTAACACTAGATACTCCCATTTCAGTACTAGAATCCAGTATTTCATTAACTACTGGTAGTCCATCCTCATCATACACAAACAGATTTCCCATTCCATCCCCGGTAATAACGTAACGTCCTACTGGGATATCCGTTCCAACTTCGAATTTACCAGCATTAAGGGTCGTCTCCTCTGCTGAAGCGTTGTCACGGGTATTAGATTCTTCTGCAGGTTCCTCTTCTTCTGCACCTTCATCACCAGTGTCCGTCTCATTTTCCCCTGCCTCATCTTCATTATTTTGGGCATCTTCTGTCCCTGTATCCGTATCTTGTGGTTGGTCTTCCTCATCTCCACCACCGAAGAGTGCAAACAATAATATGATGATAACAATTAACCAAAACCACCATTTTTTATAAAAGGGTTTTTTATCATTTTCAGACATACTAAATCCCTCCTTATTTTGTGGTTTTAGTATGGACAATATTAATTGGAGATATTCGGATTTGTTAGGGATGAGGGAGCCGTGAGACTAACTCGTGAAATTTTGTTTAGTTTTCGTCTTGATTAAACCACAGCGGATCTTTATCATCCACATTACCATTATAATTAATTAGAATCTCATCACCCGCTTTTATATCGGTGAATGCATAAAAATCAAAGGTATGATTATCAAAATTAATTTTATAATTAGCATTAGGTTCATAAGAATGATTAAACAACATGCCATATCCAAGGAGGATAGCGGAGTGATTGATTCCATACTCAAATGTATAATCAGCAAGGATGGTTTTCTCTATGTGTTCATGTTGATCATTCGGATAGGAAATAACAGGTGCTTCATGAAAAAGCTCACCTTTTTTGATATCCCGTGTAGCAAATACGCCCCTATTAAATTCCCCTTCACTAATTAACGATGCTTTTATTTCTATCAACAAGTTCACCTACCCAATTTAAAATGTCTTATAACTGTAACACGAATCGTAAGAATGGGCTAACAATTGAAAGTTGAGAAAAAAGTCTACAAAGAAATGAGGTTCATAAATTATTTATGTGCCAAATGCATTTCTTTATGTGTTCCTTTTTAAACGATTAGGCTAGACAAGAACTCACTAGTCATGTAAGAGTGCCTTATGAAGTTATGCTACACTAATATTATATGTGTGTTATGAGAGGAGTCCAACCGTGGATTTAAAGAGGGAAGTAACAAAGCTTTCGAAAAAGGAATTAGTTGAATTAATCATGGAGCTAGTGGAAAGTGATCAAAATGTGGCTAAGAAGATCGAGTTTAAACTAGTCACCCCAAATGATGAAGTGAAAGCTAGTAAACAATTGATAAGAAAGTATATCAATGAAAACAAAAGACAAGGATTTATTTCGTGGCGAAATGTTCATACTGCGCTTCAAGGTGCGGAGATGGTGCTTGATAAAGGTAGGAGTAAACTAAACAATGGCGAAGAGGAAACTGCGGTTAAGTTAGGAATTGCGGTACTTTCTATTGTCATTGACATGTTACAATACACGGATGATTCTGGTGGGGAAATTGGATATGTGATAAATGAAAGTATTACCCTTCTCAAAGATGCATCTTCACTAGTATTACTTTCTACCATTCATCGTGTACAAGAAAATACCTTTGATTTGATTCTTAAGGAAGCAATGAACAAGCGTTATGATGGTTGGAATGACACGCGTTATGCGTTATTAGATGTTTGTTCTATTTATTCTGCGCTTTCTTCAGCTCGAAGAAAACTGGAGGAAATCTTAGAAAACCTGCTAAGCAAAGTTTCAACTGTTTCTTCATGGTCATCTGATTATGACAAACAAGCGATTTTACAGCTTCAGTTGAAGATTTTAGAACGAAATGGCGAAATGGATTTAGCTGCTCAGTTCGTAAATAGGCACCTGAATTATGATGAGTTTCGAAAAATGGCTATCGAAAAAGAAATAGGAAATGAAAATTATAAAACTGCCTTAAGGCTTTGTGAAGAAGGAGAACAGAATGATTGTTTATATCCTGGTCTTGTGAAGAAATGGAAGGAATATCGACTTCAAGTATATGAGGCTACCGAGGATATCCAAAAACAAAAAGAAATCCTCCAGGAGTTTGTGCTGGATAATGGATATGAAGCCTATGGGAAACTGAAGGAATTATACTCATCAGAAGAATGGAAAGATGCTATAGAAAAGATATTTAATTTATTTGAAGAGCGAACAGGATATCTTCCACATGTATATGAATATATTGCTAAAGCAGAAAATAGAAGTGATAAAATACTTAAATATGTGGAACAATCGCCTTCAACTATAGTAGAGCTTTATTCCTATTTGTTAAAAGAATATAAAGGCAGAGTTAAGGAAATATTTCACATGTATATTCTATCTGAAGCGAAACAGGCCATCAATCGTAAAGAGTACCGTAATATTTGCAAAAAATTAAAGGTCTATAAAGAAGCATTGGGAGAAGCTAAGTTTGAAGAAATGGTAAGTACATTGAAAAATATGTATGAGCGAAAACCTGCATTTGTGAATGAATTGGAGAAGATTGAAAAGTGATTAAGAGGGGGGACAGTCCCCCTCCAGCCACATTAACGGGAAATAAATTCGATAAAATTAGCACCTCTCAAACTACCGCGATCTAGGATCACTTATGTCCCGTATCGCATTACTCAACATATAAAACCCTAACACCATCAGTGTAATCACTACACCTGGTGCATAGGTATACCAAGGTGCGCTTACCAAATAACCTTGCGAATCCTTCAACATCCGCCCCCAGCTTGGATCTGGTGGTTGGACACCCAACCCTAGGTAGCTTAAGCCAGCTTCCGCTAACAAGGCCACCGCAAAGGCAATTGATGCAGCAACTATCAGCGGAGACATGACATTAGGCAAAATATGCTTCGTCATAATTCTTACTTGTGTCTGTCCCATTAACCTGGCAGCCTGTACATACTCCGCGTCTTTACTTTGCAAAAAACCACTTCTTGCAATCCTTGCAATCCCCGGAATTGCCATTAGTCCTAGCGCAATGGATGTATTCACCATCCCAGAACCAAAAACCGCAACAAGCATCAATGCCAAAATGATTCCCGGAAATGCCATGAGTGCATCAATAACTCGCATAATGATTTCATCAACCCAACCACCTAGGTATCCAGAAATACCACCGATTAACACCCCAAGAACCATACCAATCCCCACAGAGACCGTGCCAACAAAAAACGCTGTTTGCGTTCCAACCATAATCCTACTGAATATATCACGACCAAACTCATCCGTTCCAAACCAATGTTCACCACTAGGTGGCAGCAATTTGTTCGCAATATCCATCGTATTGACATCATATGGGGTGTATAAAAAACTCACAACCATCATGATTAAAAACATAAGTAAGATGGATCCGCCGATCACAAGGTTGATATTTTTCCCATACTTTCGAATTCGTTTCATTCGCCTTACTCCCCTAACCGAATGCGAGGATCCAAGACAGCATAAAGCATATCGATAACAAAGTTAATAATTACCACAACAATTGTAATATACATGACAATCCCTTGTATCAAAGGAAAATCACGATAACTAATACTTGTAATCAATAAACTGCCAAACCCCGGAAGTCCAAAAACCTGTTCCACAATAATCGTTCCTGCAACCACTTCTGCAAAAATCAATCCGAACACGGTAAGAATTGGAATCATTGCATTGCGTAACACATGCCTATATATCACTGCCCTTTCCGTTATCCCTTTACTTCGAATTGTCCGTACATAATCCAATTGCAATTGCTCCAAAATGGTATTACGGATATATCGAAATGAAATAGCAATCTGCGGAATGGCAATCGTAATCGCTGGCAAAAGTAATGATCCTATTGCACCGGTAATACTTTCTGACCATGGAACATATCCACTGATGGAAAAAAACTGAAACGACATGCCCAAACCAAGCATTAAAATCATCCCTAACCAGAAAGAAGGAATGGCCATCCCAACCTGTGTGACAGACGAAAAAACGAAATCACGTAAGGTATTCGGTCTTTTTGCAATGTAAATCCCTAAAGGAATCGCCACCATTATCACAATCGCTATTGAAAGGAATGCCAGAGAAAGTGTAACCGGTAAACGGTCTGCAATTAACTCCGAAACCGGCCGAGAAAATCGAATGGAATCCCCTAAATCGCCTGTAAAAACACCACTCATCCAGTTTACATACTGGATTGGAAGGGCTTGGTCCAATCCAAGTTGTTTTTCCAAGGTTTCCACCCGCGCTTCATCCGCTTCCGGTCCGAGCATAATCCGGATTGGATCACCGGGTATAATTTGAAAAACTGCAAAGGTAATCAGTGATACAAGAAACACCGTTACCAAAAGCAATAATATCCTTCGAAAGAAATAGGCCATAGTTGAAATCCCCTTCTATTCGGTGTACTTCACTTCGGAAAGATCATGATAGAAATAAGGGTACAACTTATATCCTTCCAATTTCGGGTTCAATGCCCAAATAATTTGATAATCAGCTAAATACACCGCAGCTGCTTCTTCACTTAAAATTTCCTGTAAGCGATGATAGATTTCCTTTTGACGATCCAGGTTAGATTCCACTAAAACCTCGCTCATTAATTGGTCATATTCAGGATTATGGAAGTTAAAGAAGTTATTATCAGCATCCGTCACATAGCGATTAATCGTTTCATACGGCGATAAAACCCCAGTAAAATCAATAATTGTCATTTCATAGTCTCTACCTTGGTAGACTCTGTCTAACCAGACGCCCCACTCCACCACTTCAATTTCTGCATCAATACCCACTTCTTTTAAATTCTCCACCACAACTTGAGCAACATTGGTATATAATGCCGCATGAGAAGAAATAGAAATGGTTGTGCTAAACCCATCCTCATATCCTGCTTCTGCAAGTAAAGCTTTTGCTTTTTCCACATCACGCTTATATACATCTTCCAAGCCTTCCATATAAACATCTCCCATAGCAGGACTCATATTGGATCCAAGCTTCGTTGCATAACCGGAAAAAGCAGCCTCAATTACGTCGTCCTTATTGACTGCATAACTAATTGCCTGGCGTACACGTATATCTTGAAAAGGTTCTCTCTCTTGGTTATAACCAACAAGTAATACCGAGTTGCTATCTTGATATTCCAGATTAAATTGATCTTCCACTTCAGGTACACGGTGTGAACCAACTGCTACAATATCCATTTCTCCCGCTTGTAGAGAAAGTAGCGCTGTTTGATCATCAGGCTGGAATGTAAATGTCACTTTATCTAAGTAAGGTAAGCCTTCTTTCCAGTAGCTCTCATTTTTTTCTAACACAAGATTGTTTTCAGGGCTATAGCTATTAAATGTAAATGCTCCAGTCCCAATTGGATGTTCATTATGTTTACCATCATTGCTTTTCGGCAAGATGGCCGAATTTAGTGCGGTTAAATAAGAAAGAAAAGCTGAATTCGGTTCTTTTAACGTGATAACAAAAGTCTTGTCATCTGGTGTATCTAATGAAGCAACATTTTCAAAATCGGATGATAAAGGCTCACCTGTTTCCGTACCCATTAAACGGTCAAAACTATACTGGATGTCCTCTACCGTTAATGGATCACCATTGTGAAACGTCACACCATCACGGATAGTAAATGTATATGTTAGTCCATCATCAGAAACAAGATAATCTTCAGCAAGTGCAGGTTTCAAAGAACCATCCGTATCTCCAACTAACAACCCATCATAAATATTAAGAAGCATTTGGAACGTGATCGATGCTTCTGCCATATGTGGGTCCAGAAAGTCTGGATCATTATTAATGCGGATATTAACATCATTGGTATCCTTAGCCGCATTACCAGCCTCTTTTCCAGAACAAGCACTAACCAACATAACAATCAAAAACAAAATACCTATCAAACATAAATTCTTATAAAACGTTCGCATAAAAAATCCCCTTTTTAAGCAAAGTTCAAATCCATTAATCTATAAAAATAGCAAACGACATGACACCGTTTACAAAAAAACATATAACAACTAAACATAATTATAACCTTGTTTATGGGTGCCTGTCACTCCCCGGTTTTTGTATTATATTGTCGAAAGTCCTCCATGAGAACTATTCTTTTCCAGTAGACAGGATACGACATAACTAGGGGAGTGACAGGCACCAAAATCCCAAGTATAATCTTCCTAAGGGATTTCTATTCCCCCTATATTATGGTAGAAAGATAGGGAACATGATGGAAGAAAAATTATTATTTCGTTTGGAAGAATTTATTTATGCACCGATTGATGTTGTGTTTGATTATTTAGATGATGACGAAAAGATCAGAATTTGGAATGACTTTTTTGTGGAGAATATCTATGAAAATGGGAAGCAAGAGAATATTCCAGGAACCAAATTTACGTCCGTTCAACGAATTGAAAAGAAAACTATTAGAACAGAAATTGTATTAACCGAGTACGATCCTCCTAATAAAATTATGATGGAAGGTTACTCAAAGGAAGGAAAAGCTTTTACTAGATATTATCTTTATAGAGATTACGATGGAACAAGGATTGTATTGGAATCGAGTATAATCCCAAGCAACCTATACTATCGCATCATAACGAAGCTTTTTGGAGGACTGGGAAAATTTATATATAAGGAACAAATTCAAAAGCTAAAAAACTACTTGGAAATGAGAGATTTTAATTAAAGAGGGACAGTCCCTCAACGCTTTAAAGTGATAAAGCGTTGAGGTTTCTTCTTTTTTTAGAACAAATTTGATGTAATCCTCACTTGTTTGGAAGTGCTTAAGCGTTTTTTCTGTTGTTACAATAGGCACTTCCACTCCTAAGTACGCGCGATAGCTACTCCATTTATAGTCTCCCACATTTTTTACGATATTAGCCTCTGTAGGATTTAAATGGATGTATTTGCTGGCTTGAAGAAAATATTGATCATCCAGTACTAGTTTTGCATTGTACCTTCCTTGAAACAAATGTCCTGTGAAATTATATTTTTTATTAAAGGCGATAGCGTAATTCATGTGGATGTACTTTATAATTTTACCTGGGGGTGTATCCTTAGTCTCCATAAGAAGATGAATGTGGTTAGGCATGAGGCAGTATGCATGAAGTTCAAGCTGGTCCCTATCTTTACATACATACAATAGCTCTAAATAAGTTTCATAGTCCTCCGTATCATAAAAAATCGTATCTTTACGGTTTCCCCGAGCAGTAATATGATATGTAGCACCGGGAAACCATACACGATGCTTCCTTGGCATTTTACAAAACTCCTTTCATTGTTTAGGAGAAAGTATAATGCCGATAAAAAAATATTACAAATGAAGAAAAACTCTTTATGGGAGGGGTGTAAGTTTCAATACTTACACTTTCAATAGAAAATACACAGTTTTAGCACAAAAAACATAAAACAAAATAATAAAATAGTGATAGCAGGGACAGTCCCTCAACACTTTAGCACTTTAAAGTGGCGAGGGACTGTCCCTCTAATTAGATTATGTCGATAAAAAACCCGATTTGCTGATACACGGCTTAACTGTTTACAGCCGTACATTAGCAAATCGGGCGAAAATAAAATTATGAATCAAACCATATTCCTTCGACAAACTTCGAGCTTATTCGAGGAGTGACAGGCACCTTAAAACTAAGGAACCCCAAATACCGTCTAAGCAGTTACTCCATCCTCTACCACATCTTCAACTGGGGGATTATATTGTCCTTCCCATTTAGCGATGACTAGGGCTGCTAGGGAATTTCCTACTACGTTTACGGCTGTGCGTCCCATATCTAATATACGGTCGATACCGGCGATAAACGCTAATCCAGCAGCTGGAAGACCAATCGTACTAAATGTCGCTAATAGAACGACAAAGGATACACCTGGAACTCCGGCCATTCCTTTTGATGTGATCATCAAGACTAACATCAGTGTAATTTGTTGCCAAATACTAAGTTCAATTCCAAACATTTGGGCAATAAATAAGGATGCAATCGCTTGGTATAAAACAGAACCATCTAGATTAAACGAGTATCCAGTTGGAATAACAAATGATGCAATGTGCTTTGGACTTCCTGCTTTCTCCATCTTTTCCATAATTCTTGGAAGCACTGTCTCCGAACTAGAAGTTGAGAATGCTAATAATAATTCTTCCTTAATCAACTTCAATAATTTAAAGATATTTAATCCAATAATCTTGGCCATTAACCCTAAAATCACAATTACAAAGAAAATCATCGTTCCATAAACCGTAATAGCCAATTTACCCAATGGAATCAGTGAAGTAAATCCATATTTCGAAATGGTTACACCAATCAAAGCAAAGACGCCGATTGGCGCATATTTCATAAATAGGTTGGTCACATAGAACATAGCATGTGCCACACCTTCGAAGAATCTTAGTACCGGCTTACCTCGCTCACCAATGGCAGCAACTCCTAGACCAAATACTACAGAAAAGAAGATAATTGCTAGCATATCACCTTCCACCATTGCTTCAATAGGATTGGTTGGAACAATATGAAGTAGCGTATCTGCAATTGATTTTCCTTCTTGTTCTTCCGATGTGGATACATAACTTGAGATGTCCGTTTGCTCAAGCTTGTCCATATTTAGACCAGCACCAGGCTGAAATATATTGGCCGAGATAAGACCGATAGCAATTGCTACCAACGTCATACCAATAAAGTAAGTTAATGATTTCGCCCCAAGTTTCCCAACGGATTTAATATCACCAACACCTGCAACCGCAACAATAATACTTGATAACACAATTGGAACTACAATCATTTTAATTAAACGGATAAATAGGTCACCAAATGGTTGTAAAATACTTTGTGCTGTTTCACTTCCGTAAAATAACCCACCAACGATAATCCCTAAAATTAGACCGATAAAAATTTGGCTAGCTAAACTTAATTTGAATTTTTTCATAAAAAATCGCCCTACCTTCTTGATGTATTTGAATAAACTGTGCTTTGGCAAGGTAAAAAATCTATTACACTATTTTATCCGAAGTAATAGAAAACTTGACGTTCGCCTATAGGGTAGGCAACATCCAAAGTCATCGCTATAAATTCCTTGCAAAATAAAAAGACACACCCGTTGTGTCGATTCATATTTCGCCACATATATCGTTTTTATAAACGTTGACATAATCGGGCCCGTGGGGGAAAAATAAGCCCTAAAGAAGAGTATATTCCATTATGCAGAACTACCAATTTAAACATGAAGTTACACAGATATAGGAAATTAATTTCGATAATACGTATTTATTTTACCCCAAAATCACCATTTTTGTAAATAGTGAACTATTTCACATAATTTTCAGAGTAGGATATGAACTAGCTCATGCGACATCACTACGAAGTCACAAGAGCATGCATTATTCTCAAGAGAAGCAGCACTCTAACTCGCACACCTTAGCAATGTTTCCACGCCAAATCATCTCCGTTGCGCGTTATTCATCATACCTCAAGTGTTTCCGACTAAATCCCAGCAATTTCCTAAAGTTCCCGCGTGACTCCCTCTCACAACACTTACACCAAGAAATTAAAAGACGACCCACTCGTTTCATATAACGAGTAAACCGCCTTGGTATCATAATTTTAATTCATGGTATGACATACGCTTTTTAAGTACTAACTTGTATTCCGAATTAATACAATCCTTATTAATAGTAGAATAGTAGGAATACACAAATCTATGTACCCATCGCATAAAAGATACCTCCATTATGGTTAATGAATCGTACGGAGGAACATGTATTCGGTAGCTGGCTGGCATGGTTATTTAACGTTAGCCTATATAGTTTTGCGTCTTCACCTTTCAGTGAATTTGCCCTTTCATACGATAATTATTATGTACTATTATTCTATGATATTCGAGTAATGTCAAGGTAGATTAGAATATATACTCAGTAACCATCCTAGAAATTCCATTAAGTGCACTCCACAAAGCTTGTCTAATCTTCTTCCAAACATCATATACATGTAGTAGGAGGTATGCGTGATGAAACATTGGATAGCCATAATACTTGTAGCGGCAACTTATATCGGTACCGTTATTGGGGCTGGTTTTGCAACGGGAAAGGAAATTGTAACATTCTTTAGTAACTTTGGAGCGCTTGGGACAATAGGTATTATCATTAGCTGTTATCTCCTAACCTATTTTGGAACGAAGATCATGTTAATCTCTGCACAGATTGAAGCTTATTCTTATAAGGAGTTTAATGAATATTTGTTTGGTATTAAATGGGGAAAACTGATAAATATCATGATTTTTATCATTGTGATGTCCGTTACCTCGGTGATGTTATCAGGTGCAGGAGCTGTTTTTCATGAACAGTTAGGTGTTCCATACTTTGTCGGGATAATATCTACGATTCTACTCGCTTATCTAGTAGTAATGAAAGGATTAAAAGGATTATTTGCGATTAATTCTTACATTGTTCCATTAATCATTCTGTTTGGTTTCTTTATATTTGTTTCTATATTTGACCACGATCCAGCACAATTACTCACTCCCTTTTTATCCATCAAAATCCCGGAACATCCGTTTTGGGCAATATCACCTTTTACTTATGCGTCCTTTAATGTAATTACTGCAATGGTTGTCCTCGTCCCTTTAGGGAAAGAAATGAAAGATGAAAAAATATTACGATGGGGCGGTTTCTTAGGAGGACTTGGATTACTTATTCTATTACTATTAAGCCATTTTTCCTTATTGGTGAATCCGGCAACATTCGCCTTCGAAATTCCAATGGCAGAAATTGTAAAGCAATTCGGTGGACTCATACATATGTTGTTCTTACTAATTATCTTTAGTGAAATATTTAATACGGTAACAGCCAATGTATATGGGATAAGTCGCCAAGTGAAGATGAGTTTCGGGGTAAAAAATAATCATGCAGTATTGGGTATTTTATTGATTATCTTTATAATTAGTCAGCAGTATGGATATGGCCAGTTACTCTCTGTCCTTTATCCGTTATTTGGGTATATTGGATTGTTTTATTTTGTGATATTAGTTATGAAGAGAATCCCAAGTAATTAATATCTGAGATAAATGACATGGCTATTTTTACCTGTTTTTCCACATAAATCTACTATCTTCGACAAAACTATAGTATACTATCTTCATAGAATAATAGTTTATGGGGAGGTATAGTATTGGGTAATAAGAAAATATTTATGTCGGTGACTGCGACTGCTTTCATTGCATCTGCATTATTTGGTGTGGAAGAAGCAGAGGCAGCAAGCACGTACAAAGTTCAGAGCGGCGATTCACTCTGGGTGATTGCACAAAAACATAATGTAAGTGTTACACAATTGAAATCGTTCAATAATTTAACAAGTGATATCATTTTCCCGAATCAAGTCCTTGTAACAGAAAGAACTTCATCTAACAATAATACAAGTAATAAAACCGAAACTACCAAACCAAAAGAATCACAAAAACCAAGTACGGCAAAAGCTACTACATATACGGTTAAATCTGGTGATACACTAAGTGGGATTGCCTCCAAACACAAGGTTTGACTTCAAAATTTAATGAAATGGAATAACCTAAATTCGACACTGATTTATCCAGGAAATGTTTTTGTAGTAAACAAACCGGAACCAGCTAAAACGGAGAAGCCGAACAACAAAGCAGATCAGAAAGTGGAAAAACCAACAAACAACTCTAAAGATCAAAAGGTTCCATCTACTTCTGTTTACACGGTTAAGTCAGGTGACACCTTGTCACGAATCGCAATAGAACATAAAGTTACCGTAGCAAACTTAAAGAAATGGAATAACTTAAAATCCGATATGATTTATATTGGACAAAAGCTAACTATTGGGGATGGCGCAAAAGTAGAAACTCCTAAGGCTGAAACACCTCCCAAGGAGATTAGCTATAATGTCGACCAATTAATTAAAACAGCCAAAAACCAATTAGGAGTTGGCTATGTATGGGGTGGAGCAACGCCTAATGGATTTGACTGTAGTGGATTTATTTACTATGCCTATAAAGAAGCCGGATTGAACACTAACCGTTATTCAAGTGAAGGCTACCATATGCGTTCCTATTATGTAAATACACCCAAGGTTGGCGATCTAGTATTCTTTGAAGGAACCTACAAATCTGGTATTTCCCATGTTGGGATATATATTGGAAACAATGAATTCATCCATGCTTCAAGTGATGGCGTGGTCATTACTAGTTTAGATAATGCTTATTGGAAAAAGCACTTTGAAGGGTTTAAAAGGTTTTATTAAAAAAAACAATAACGAAATGTGAAACAAATAAAAAGGCATAACTAGCAAAAGTAATCCCGCTAGTTGTGCCTTTACTCATTTAACCAATATAAACTCTTGCCTCATAAGGTCTCAACTGAATAGTACTTTCAACCGTCCTATCGACATCCAGATAATTGCCAATCAATAACTCACCATCCGAAAACTCAGCAGGAACCTTATAGTCCAATTCCTCTGCACTAAAGTTTGTTACAACAAGAAGTCTTTGATTGTTATAGCTTCTCAAATAGGAATAAACCTTCTCATTCTCCTCATCCAATAATGTATAGTCGCCATAAACAATAATTGGATTTTCCTTACGTAATTGAATCAGTTTACGGTAATAATGATAAATGGAATTGTTATCCTTAACCGCTTGTTCTGCATTAATTTCCCTATAATTTGGATTCACTTCGATCCATGGTGTACCAGTTGTAAATCCAGCATTTTCACTCTCATCCCATTGCATTGGGGTTCTTGCATTGTCACGACCTTTAACATATATGGATTCCATTACTTTGTCGTGAGGCTCATTACCTTCCACCACTTTTTCCTTATACATATTCAGTATTTCAATATCCCGGTAATCATCAATAGAGTCAAAGCGAATATTCGTCATCCCAATTTCTTCCCCTTGATAAACGTAAGGCGTTCCTTGTAGCATGTGCAAGAATGTTCCAAGCATTTTAGCAGATTCTATACGGTACGTCTTATCATCCCCAAAACGAGACACCATTCTTGGTTGGTCATGGTTGTTCAAGTATAAGCTATTCCAACCAATACTATGTAAGCCCTTCTGCCATTTCGTAATATTTTCCTTCAAATCACGTAAACGAAGGTGCTTAAAATTCCATTTACCTCCAGGACCAGAGTCTAAATCCATATGTTCGAATGTAAATACCATGTTTAATTCCTCACGATTCGGATCCGTATAAAGTTTTGCATCCTCCACACTTGCTCCAGGCATTTCTCCAACTGTTAAAATATCGCGTTTAGACAAAACTTCTTGATGCATTTCCTGTAAATAATCATGAATTTTGGGGCCGTTAATATAGTACTGTCCCCCGCCAACGTACTTATTCCCTTCTGGATTTGGTGCGTCTGGAAGGCCTTCCTCCTTAGAAATAAAGTTGATGACATCCATACGGAAACCGTCAATTCCTTTATCCAACCACCAATTCATCATGTCATATACCTCTCGGCGAAGCTTTTCATTTTCCCAGTTTAAATCTGGTTGTTTTTTACTGAAAACATGCAAGAAATACTCATCGGTTGCTTCATCATATTGCCAAGCAGAACCACTAAATGTCGATTCCCAGTTATTTGGCTCACGCCCATCCTTACCGGGGCGCCAAATATAGTAATCACGATAAGGGTTATCTTTAGATTTACGAGACTCTGCAAACCAAGCGTGCTCATCTGAAGAATGGTTTACAACTAAATCCATAATCAGTTTCATATCACGATTGTGAATCTCTGCAAGAAGTTCTTCCCAATCTGCCATCGATCCGAACTCATCCATAATATCCTTGTAATTACTAATGTCATAGCCATTATCATCATTCGGTGATTTGTAAACTGGAGATAGCCAAATAACATCGATTCCTAGATTTTTTAAGTAATCTAGCTTTTCTGTGATTCCTTTAATATCGCCTATTCCATCACCATTACTATCATTAAAGCTACGTGGGTATACCTGGTAAACCACACTTTCCTTCCACCACTGTTTTTTCATAAAGACAACTCCTCTTAAGACATACATTTATTATATTTAAATATTAAATTGCATTAGTAAAGCGGTTACATAGCTATCACTTAGAAGGATAACTACCGTAATTTCAATATAACTATTGAGATTACGGTAATGCTAATCTATCTTGAAAGCTAGTACCTTAGAAACGTATCATAGATTAGAGTAGATTGACAAGTGGGAGAAGTGTTTAACTACTTATAGTTAGCTTGTCATAGGAATGTACCGGTTTGCTAATAGGAGAAAAGGTACGGAGTTATTGTATAATAAATTTTTAATAGGCTGTTCTTGCAAAGTACTGTACATACACGTTTTTTAACTAATAACCAGCAGGAAATCTTCTATAGTTCTAGAATGATTTCATACTGGTTGTGTTATCTATTATTATGCTCGCGAAATATCTTGAAACTCACGTGAGATATAAACAAAGTCGCTTGTAAAAATGCTAATACAACGCGAGAATTCATGAATGTCACCCGACAGCAACAAACTAGCGCGAGTACTCGATTCAACCACGCGACTCACAACCTAGCTCTCGCGAGAATAAGGCAAGCTGGTGTAACTTTAAATAGGTACCCCTCAGCCACACCATAGGGACATCCACACCCCTCACAGAAAACTCACCCTAAACAACCGCCCCCTCAATAATTAGATCCTTCTCCTGAAAACGTTCAAACCGCAAAGGTGTTAAATCCAATGTGTCATACTTCCCGGTCCGTATCAGCTCCGATAATCCTTTTCCAACGGCAGGTGCCTGCTGCATGCCGTGGCCACTGAAACCACAGGCAAGGTAATAGCCATTTACCTGTGGATGTTCTCCAACAATGGCATTTTGATCCACCGTGTTATGACTATAAATCCCAGCCCAACCACGCACAATTTTAGCTCGTTCAAAATTTGGAATCCGTTCCGCTAACACTGGCCATAGCTGCTCTAGGAAGAAATCTCTGCTCCAGTTAAAATTAATCCCAGGCTTCACCTTTTCACTATAACCAGTGATAAAGGAGCTTCCCTCGTGTCGAAAATATACCCCTGTTGGGTCAATGGTCAAAGGTAGAGGCTTTTGAAGTGGCTGTTCAATGTCATATTGAATGATTTGTCTTTTCAATGGTACAACCGGGATGGGATGGCCCATCAGCTCACTTAACTGAGCTGCCCATGGACCACCACAATTAATCACAATAGGAGCTTCATACGTGTCCCCATTGACTAGTTGAACCCCTGTAACCTTACCTCCCACTTCCAAAATCCTATCTACTTCCTCGTAAATATACTCCACCCCAAATTGGCGTGCTTTTCGGGCATAGCCCTGCATCACAGAGTATGGATCTAAATAACCATCTTCACTACAGTAGAGTCCTCCCTGAAGATCCTCCGTATTTAATTCCGGTATAATGGCCGCTAATTCTTCATTAGAAAGGAATTCCGATGGTACTCCTAATTTATTTTGCAACGCTAATTGCTGCTTCAGGCCCTCTACGTTCTTATTAGTAGCTAAAAATAGATACCCACGTTGTCTGAAATCAATTTCCGCCTTTTCATCATTAATGGCCATATCTTCAGCGAATGTTTGATATTTCTTTAACCGAAAGCGACTAATCTCAATATTCACTTTCGTCGTGAATAATTGCCTGATCCCTCCAGCACTTCTTCCAGTAGATGAATACTCGTATATATTATCTTTTTCAAATACGGTAATTTGACCACTATATCCATCATTCATTAGATTGTACGCAATACTCGAACCAATTACACCACCACCAACAATAATAATGTCTGTCCTTTGTTTCATCCCTACCACCTCAACAATCCTTTAAATATTTACTTATTTATAACACGCCAACAAAATGCATTTCTATAGTCAATCCACACAAAAATACCGTGAATTTTTATAATTTTAAGTTAACAAGTTCAACAATAATGCTATAATAAAATTAAATAGTTACGATTAAAGGCGAGGTTATCGGCATGAAGGATATTGTGCAATTCGTACAAAGAATAGTGAAAGCGGTTTCAAAAATATCGCCATTTCCAATTAGCATTAGTGATGAAAAAGGCTATATTATTGGCGATAGTAATCCAGAACGAATTGGTACCCTCCACTCCCCATCTGTGGAAGTGCTCAACAAGAATTGCTTATTGTCCTTTGATGAAGAAACAACGAAAAACATGGAAAATGTCTTACCAGGAGTGGCAATTCCCCTTTATTTCGATAAGGAAATAAAGGGGGTTTTGGGTATTATTGGGAAACCAGAGGAAGTGTTACCATATGCTAAGCTAATCAAACAACATGTAGAAATGATGTGGGAGGATACCATTCGTCAGCAAATCAGCGAACTAGAGACATCGCTATTGGATGCTTTTATTCAGTATATTTTAATCGACAAAGGAGGAAATCAAGAAAAGCTTAGAGAGTATTGCAGTATGCTTCAAATCAATCCATACTTACGAGGGTACTGCATTTTAATCGATATAGGAGATGCTATCATAAGCAGAATTCACCAAAATTACGAGCTATCGAAGACCGCAAAATTTAAAGAAGAACTACTGGGCATGGTTAATTCTGCATTTCAGAAGAAGAAAAATGATCTTGTGGCATTTTTAAACACAGAAAAGATTCTTTTGATCAAAACAGTACCAACAGAAGACCAATATGTTGAACAAATTCAACGGTTCTATCAGCAAAGTAACACCTTATTAGAAAGACTATCATCCCATGAAACTATCCGTATTGCAGCAGGGAGCTTATCCTATTTGGAATCTATGCATACCTCATATCGTGAGGCTGAAACCCTTCTTCATTACGGAAAAGAGTTAAAAATACAACCGCCGATTTTTTCCTATCATCAATGGAATGTACTCACATCACTGTTACCTTACAAACTAGATGATGATTTGTGCAGTAATGTTCAGATTCGAATGAAAGCCCTCATCGAAGAAAAGCAATTTACAGAAATATCCAAGAGCTTCCTTCATTATTGCCAAAACAACATGAATATCACCAAAACAGCAGAAAAACTGTATATCCACCGTAATACACTGATTTATCGACTGAAAAAAATAGAGAAACTAACAAATCTTGATTTAAACTCGTTTGAACATTGTACATTGCTTTATTTGACGTTAAAACGATATTATTTGGAAACATAGTTTTCAGAAATGTAATAACTCCCCATTTGTAAAAGACTTAACTAATAAACGAAAACCCCCACCCTTTTGACCGACTAAATCAAGTAAGGGTGGGGTACTTTCTACATTATCCAGGTGGAAACCCACCTGAACAACTGATATCAAAATAACCGGGAAGAGATAGCACCTCAACCTACTTCAATTCCGTTTGAACCCGTTCCATAGCAAGTTGCGAAAATCCATTAGCAAACGATCCAGCCGTTCTTACTGCACTTCCAAAATGATATTGCTTTGCACCAACTACCTGATGAATACCTGCAATATTATCAGGGGATAAACCGGAACCAGGCATAATACTTGGTCCAGGATGCTCCTCAGAAAGTTTTACCAATCTGGCTAACTGTTCCTTGCCTTTTTCACAAGTTGATTCACCACCAGATGTTAAAATCCTTCTTACATTCTTGTGTTGGCTTAATGTGTGATACGCCTCTTCCTGAGATTGGACTTCATCGAATGCACGGTGAAAAGTAATATCAATGCTAGGGAAAAGTCGTATAATTTCACTTAGCATCTCTTCGTTTACAGTACCATCCTCATGAAGTGCTCCAAAAACAATTCGATCGCCACCAAGTTCCGTAATCATCCGAATATCATCGCAAATCACTTGAAAGTCAGCCTCGGTATAATAAAAATCATACCCATGCGGCCGGACCATAATTTGTACTGGGATTTGCACACTCCCCAATACTTGCTTGATCGTTCCATAACTTGGTGTAAGTCCTCCCTCTTTCATGGCGGATACTAATTCTAACCTGCCTGCACCCAATTGTTCTGCTTGAATAGCTTCTTCCTTATCTTGTACAATCAGTTCCACAATCATTATGTAATCAACCTCTTTACAAACTAATTCTTTTATTATATCCTAACTTTTTCCTGAACCAAAGGAATAGTTCTCATAATAGATTTATCATTTAACTTACCCAAGTTGCATTACTTCATCCATCTAAATAAGTAATTCAGGGTATACTCTCGTCGGAAACTTAAAAGTGGTAAGAGTCTAAAAGAATGTTGCGCTAGGTACAGCAATATCACA
This sequence comes from Paucisalibacillus algeriensis, assembly GCF_000577245.1. GTDB lineage: Bacteria > Bacillota > Bacilli > Bacillales > Amphibacillaceae > Ornithinibacillus. Next base: position 19,478 of record NZ_CBYO010000016.1, on the reverse strand, counting down.
AGGGGGCTTATCGTCACAACTACTTCGTGGCGGGGGTTTTCTATGAAAACGCATGACTTGGTGATTTGTTCTCGCGAGAAATAGGTTTTAAGTCGCGACTATAGATTGAAATCGCGCGCCCAATATTTACTCCCACCACCAATCCTCAAACAAAAACTCACCACTATCCGTCATAATCCTATTCGTATCCAACTCTACCAATCTACCCGGCAAAGCACGAACAAATTCCAAATCACCGCTGCCTACCTGAAATATATCGATAAGGGTTTCACCCTCACTATGTTCATATAGCAGTTCTAGCCAACCATCTCCATTGATATCATATAACCTCAGAATTGACTCGTCCCCTGAGGAGGCATTTACATACCACTCCTCATCACCAAGCCGAACGGAGATATACACCTCACTGTTTACATACGGATCATCCAAAACCGGTCCGCCATTTAATGTGACTACCTCATAAGTACCATCAAAGTTAATATCAACTTCCTTGGATACAGAGAAATCAAATACAGATGGAGCTACTAATTCGTGGTAATACTCATCTTCCATATCGTCCCAACTGGCATCTTCGGCTTCCTCACTTACAGTGCCACTCTCATTTACTTCTACAACATCTTCAGGTTCATCGTATTCTTCTACTGTTGTATAAAAACTTTTCGGTTCAGGTTCAGAAATCGGAGGAATATAAAAAACGGCGAACGTTATAACTCCATAAACCGTATATGCTAAAACACCAAGCCAAAACCCACCCCAGCTTGGGCCACTGCTAATCTTTAATATAGCGCCTGCTTTTTCTCCATACTTTCGCTTTAGCTTTTTCAACTTGCGTTTCGCATGATTTTCATACATATTATTTCCATTCATTCCTAGAAATAAAGACAAAGCCACCCCTATTCCCACATCAATAGCAGTACTTTCAATTGCCAAGAGTTGCACAGTTAAATCTATTAAAATATAAAATGTAAAAAGTCCAATAATAAAGCCGTACATTCTCCTGTAACCGACCCAGAATACTGTCAGGAAAAACGCAGCCCAATTCCAAGTAATTCCTCCCTTCAACCATTTTCCCAAATAGTAATCCCTTTTGTACTTTCCGACATACTGAACTAATAACTCATCATCAGTCATTGGAACCTCAACTGTACTGTGTACTGCTTTGTCCCTCACATTATTTTTATGCAATTCTTCCTCAAGCTCATTTCTTTCATATGTACTACTGATAAATATCTCTTTTCCACAGGAGAAACAATACCTCGCACCCTCACTTTGTTTCTCCCCACAATGAATACAATACAAAATTACACCCCCATGTGAATTTTCCTGCTGCTAAACTAGTACTTTGTCATTATAGCATGGTGTTTCATAAAATAGGATACAAGCATTATAGTAAAGACAAGGGTTATTATGAGGACAATAAAAACGAAGCTCGGGCACCTTACCCAGAGCTTCATTTCTATTACCTACTATTTACTATTTTGAGCATCCATCTCATTAAGCATTTCAACTCGACGTCTAAATTCCTCTTCTGTACTAAATTCTGCTGCTAAAAATGTTTTCACTAAATCAAGAGCAAGCTTATCTCCGACAATTTGCGCCCCAATTGCCATCACATTTACATTGTCATGTTCTACACATTGGTGTGCACTATAGATGTCATGACAAACAGATGCCCTTATACCTGGCACTTTATTAGCTGCAATACTAGCACCAACACCAGTACCACATACCATAATTCCTCTTTCTGCTTCCTCGTCAAGAATCGATTGACAAACCTTTTTCGTAATTACTGGAAAATCAACTGGTTCTGGATCATAAGAACCGTAATCCGTCACCTCATGTCCTTGAGACTTTAAAAAATCAACAATCGGCTTTTTTAATGGAAAACCGGCGTGATCTGAACCGATAGAAATACGCATAATAATTCTCTCCTTTTTAGCTCTTTTATTATCTAAGTATTTCAGGTAACCATAACGTCAATTTAGGAATTAGAATGACTAGTAATAACACCACTACATTCGCAATGAAAAACGGCATAGTTTCTTTAATAACAGCACCTATTTTTTCCTTGCTTATCGAAGTGACAATAAATAAAACTACTCCAATAGGTGGTGTCAACAGACCAAGTGTCAGGTTAATAACTACAATCATCGTCATCTGTATAGGGTCAATACCTAACATTCCCCCTAAAGTTAAGACCGTTGGTAATACAATTACAATTGCAGCAATTGTTTCCATTACTGCTCCTACAACAAACAGCACTAGATTTACTAATAAAAGTGCAATAATAGGAACAACAGTGATTAATAGAATAGACTCAGAAACCAACTGCGGAATTCTTTCGTTTGCTATAATCCATCCGTAAGTTGCAGCAAATCCCACAACAACTAACACTGTTCCAGTAAAAGTAGCTGTTTCAATACAAGACTTATAAAAGGCTTTAAACGTTACATCACGTCTGATAATAAATCCTAAAATTAACGCAGCAAATACACCCATTGCACCTGCTTCTGTTGGTGTGAATAAACCACTCAGAATTCCAAATAGAACAAATACAATAACTAATAGTTCCCAAATACAATTCTTAAATGCTACCCAAACCTTTTGCAACTCAAATCTACTAGATTTAGGAAATTTACGACGAACCGCTATAATATATGCCGTAACCATCATCGCAATCCCCATTAATATTCCCGGAATTACTCCCGCTAGGAAAAGTTCATAAACGGATAAACCTGCCGTTACACCTGCAATAATAATATTAATACTTGGAGGAATAATTGGACCTACAACAGAAGAAGCCCCAGTCACAGCGGCTGAATACGGCCCAGGATAACCCTCTTTTTTCATAGCTGGAATTAACGTCTTACCTAATCCAGCAGTATCTGCTACAGCTGTCCCTGAAATACCAGCAAATAGCATACTAATCCCAACGTTGGCTATGCCAAGTCCACCGCGAATGAACCCGACAATGGAAACAACAAAAGTAATTAGACGTTGGGTTGCACTACCTGAATTCAAGATTGCGGCTAGCAACAAATAAAATGGGATAGCTAACAGCGAAAAAGATGTTAACTGGGTTGTAATTCGTTGAGCAACCAATACTGAAGGGATATCGTTTAAAAGAATATACAGTAAGGAAGACAAGCCTATTACAATAAAAATCGGAAACCTTAAGATTAGAAGGACTATAAAACTAATGATCATGACAGCTAACGCCATTTGAATTCCCCTCCTTTTTTAATAGATTATGTAGTCTTTTTCGTACTCTTAATTTCCAGGAAGGATCGAACAAATAGTTTTATATAATAGTAGAACATAATGCTCATCCCGACAAAGATACTACTTTGATACCAAAACATTGAAATATCCAATCTAGCAGAAAAAGCAAATCGACCGCTCCATGCTAGTTCAATACTTACATACGCAATAAAAATTAAAAATACACAAATGATGCCATAAACAAAGACTTGAATATAGGAACGAAATTTCTCTGGTAATTTTTCAAAAAAGTAATCCATACTTAAATGCGTATTATTACCCGCAGCAATAGCAGCACCAACATTGGTTAACCAAATTAACAGTAGCGTTGCAACTTCTTCACCACTCCATACTGGAATTCGATCTAAAAATTGTCTTGAAAAAACTTGAACAAACATGATGCCTACTAAAGCAATTACGATGATAAAAGCAAGAACCTCTAGGAACTTCATGAGGTTAATTTTTTCTTTCATCTTAGTTCCTCCTTACTAAGTGAAGGGGGCAATCCCCCCTCGCACTATTTTATACTGTTTACCTTCTCAATCCATTCTTGCATTAGATCATCATAACCCTTGTATGCTTCAGCAGCCTTTTCAGCAAATTCCACCGTATCAACTTCTGTAATTTCAACACCTGCATCTTCTAATCCTTGAATAGCTTCATCTAATTCCTTCTTATGAAGCTCACTTTCAAAAGCTTGTGTTTCTTTTGCAGCTTCTTCGATTGCTTCTTTTTGTTCGTCCGTTAGCTTACTATAGATGTCCTCACTCACTAGTAGATATGCAGCTTGGAACTGGTGATTAGAAAGTGTGATATAGTCTTGTACTTCATAGAATTTATCAGAATAGATTTGTGTTAATGGATTCTCTTGTGCATCAATAACCTTTTGTTGTAATGCAGAATAGACTTCTGAAATCGGTAACGTCACAACTCTTGCCCCCATCGCTTCGAAAGCCGGAGGTGCAGTTGGAGACTCTGGCACACGAATATTCATTCCTTCTAAATCCTCTACTGATTCAATTTTCTCATTACTAGAAATCTGTCTTGGAGCTCGCATGAAATAAGTAAGTGGTCGGAAACCTTCTTCAATCATAAGTTGATCAAGCTCTTCCCCATGGTCACTTGCTAAGAACTCACTTAAATGATCTTGGTTTTCAAATAGATAAGGAATTCCAAAAATACCAATCTCTTCAACCCAAGCAGATACTGGTTCTAAACTTACAGTCCCGCCCATTGTACCGTTTTTCATACCTTCTAATGCTTCTCTTTGCGTTCCTAATGAAGCTGAATCATGTACCTCAACAACAACACTACCGTCCGTCTTTTCTTCAACTAACTCAGCAAATTTATTTGTTGCTTCTACCCAAATATGACTAGCAGGCTGGTCTAAAGAGTACTTAATTTCAACCACGTCATCACCTGAAGATTCTGATCCACAGGCTGCAAGTAAACCTATTAAAGTAATAAAACTAACTAGTAATAACAACTTTTTTTTCATTGTAATTTCCCCTTTTCTTTATTAGAAATGAATATGTCTACCTCTTTACATGTAGGCATTCCGGTCTGTGCTCCTAATTTCGTTACTGATAAAGCCGCTGCTGAATTAGCATAATCAATCGCATCCGCAATTGATTTACCAGTTGCAATCGATACAGCAAAAGCAGCATTAAAGGTATCACCAGCTCCGGTCGTATCAATTGTTTCAACTAGACAAGCTTTTACATGTTGTAGATTATTAGTTGGATTACCATAAAACACGCCACGTTCCCCGCATGTCATAATGACATAATTAGATCCATGGTTATACATATTCGCAAACAGTGATTCAATACTAGCTTCCTCCGATTCAGATGTTAGAAAAGCAATCTCTGATTCATTTGGTGTAATGTAAGTAATCTTATTTAGTAGGTCTTCTGATAATTTTGCTGCTGGAGCAGGATTTAATATAACTGGTATTTTTTTCTGATAAGCAATGTTTACTGCTGCTTCCACTGTTTCAATAGGAATCTCCAATTGCAAAACCACAACATCCGATGTATGTATTATTTCCTCTAAAGACTTTATGTGTTCTGGTGCTAGCATTGAGTTTGCACCTGGAACAACGATGATTGCATTGTCATCCTCAGCGACAGTAATATTGGCAATACCAGTTTCGACACTTGAATTAACAATTACATGGTTTACATTAACACTTTCATTGGTTAGGTTATCGATGACTTGTTTTCCATAATCATCTTGACCCACACACCCAATAAACGTTACTTCTGCACCTAACCTAGATGCAGCTACTGCTTGATTTGCACCTTTTCCACCAGGAAACTGATGAAATTTATTACCTAATAATGTCTCACCAAGTTTTGGATATCGGTTGGTTTCTGTAACTAAATCAATATTCGCACTACCGATTACCGTTATCTTTGAACGTTGCACCATCTTCTAGTCCTGGTCTCCTTTTTCTATTTGTTGATTCTCGTTGAATCAATGTCACATCAAATTCTATATCTCTACTCTCTTTATGATTGCCTTCAATTTCTTTAATAATTTGATTGGTTGCTTCTTTACCCATTTCATATATTGGTTGTTTTATGGTACTTAGCTCTGGAATAATCATATTGGTTAATGAAATTCCATCAAAACCAATGACAGCAATATCTTCTGGAACACTTAATCCAAAGGAATGAATAGCCTTGATACAACCAATTGCCATTAAGTCGTTTCCAGCAAAGATACCATCTATGCCTTTGTTTTTATTCAGTAACTCCTTTGTAGCTGTTATTGCATCATCCAACTGATAATTTGCATAAGCTACTAGTTTCTCATCAAACCATTTCATACTTTCTACGACAGATCTGTAACCTTCCAAACGCTGTTGGCCAGTAAACACATGCTTTGGCCCTGCAAGATGCGCAATTTTTATACATCCTTGCTCAAGTAAATGCTCTGTAGCGAGTACCCCACCATAGAAATTATTAACTCGTATACTTGAATTCTTAGGATTTGCACCCCGATCCAGTAATACCATAGGAAGATTTACATCCTTATAATCCTTTTCTACAAATGAATCTGAAGCTAAAATGATCCCATCTACATACTTACTTTGTAACAATTCAATCTGATCAATCTCATTTTTCACTGTGCCGGAAGAATTACATAAAATCATCGTGTAGCCATAATTATTCGCAACTTCCTCCACCGCTTTTGCTAGCTCTGGGAAAAAAGGATTTGTAATATCTGGCAAGATAAGACCTATTGTTTTCGTCTTCTTATTATTTAAACTAACTGCTATAGCACTAGGTCTATAGTTTAACTCTTTTATTGCTTCCTGCACTTTTTCAAAAGTGCTATCTTTTACATATCCATTCTGATTTATTACGCGAGAGACAGTTGCCACTGAAACCCCTGCCTTCTTCGCCACTTCTCTAATCGTTGTCATATGATTTCCCCTTAACATGTAACCGGTACCACATTTCCATTAAAAAAAACTCCCCTTTCTGTAACCGGTTTCACAATCCTGTTTACAATTCTATTTGGTATTATTAAATTTGTCAATATAAAATTTTCAAAAAAGTTTTAATCATGCAAGGGGTCTGGAATTCACGTCGGATTTAGTCATTATGCCGATGCGAGCTCTGCATTGGTGACGCTTGGATATAATGGTGCAACGGAAGCTATCGTCTCGGATAGCATTACTCTACCTTCGCTTGCCCGAATTGATTGTTTTAAATCTTGTCCATTCATCTGTTGAAAATCAGATGCCGTACAATCTAATATACGTTTCATGAATAAATTCTCCTTCATCAAATGAAAAGAAGCATGGGAAATTACAGTCCCCATGCTCCCCACTTATTTTCTTAACTTAGCCATCTCATCGGCTACGAATTGTACATTCGTACCAACAACTACTTGAATATTATTCTTATCAATGACATTGATACCTGGTACACCAGTAGCTTTAATCTTCGCTTGATTTACTTTGTCCGTATCGCGAACTTCTAAACGAAGACGAGTCGTACAGTTATCAAGAGAAGTTACGTTTTCATCTCCACCAAGACCTTCGTAAATCTCAGCAGCCATATTAGCAAATCTCTTCTGTTTGTTGCTTTCTTCTTCCGTACCTTCTTCTTCAATCAGTTCATCATCTTCACGACCAGGCGTTTTTAAGTTGAACTTCGTAATCAAGAAGCGGAATAAGAAGTAATAAATTACTGCAAATACTAAACCTTGCACTAAAAGCATGTAAGGCTCATTTGCAAGTGGTAAACGAGAACTTAGGAAGAAGTCAACAAAACCTGCACTGAAACCAAATCCTGCCGTCCATTGGAATGTTGCAGCAATAAATAGTGAAATACCAGTCAATGCTGCGTGTACTACATAAAGTGCTGGAGCTAGGAACATGAATGAGAATTCGAGTGGTTCTGTAACCCCTGTAAAGAAAGCGGCAACCCCAGCTGCTAATAATAATGATGCAGCCTGCTTTTTACGTTTTGTTTTTGCCGTATGGTACATGGCAAGTGCTGCAGCAGGTAATCCAAACATCATAATTGGGAAGAAACCAGCTTGATACATACCAGTTACACCTTTCTCCCCATTACCTGACCAGAAATTACCGATATCATTAATGCCTGCAACATCAAACCAGAATACAGAGTTTAATGCATGGTGTAGTCCAGTAGGTATTAGTAAACGGTTAAAGAATCCATATAAACCGGCTCCACCAGCACCCAGGCCGACAATTGCCTCTGCAAAGGAAACTAACCAACCATATACAACAGGCCATACAAAGAATAAAATTGCGGATGCAACAAGCATCGCTGCAGATGTCATAATTGGCACTAAGCGCTTTCCACTAAAGAAAGCTAGTGCATCTGGTAGTTGAACTTCACTAAAGCGGTTGAACATGTGAGCAGCAACTAAACCAGATATAATACCTACAAATGCATTTTCAATATTACTAAATGCTGCATCTACTGCACTTTCCTCAATTCCTTGTAGCATGGCAACAGAATCCGGTGCCAGTAACGTTATTGTCACTAAATAACCTACTAGTCCACTTAATGCTGCTGCTCCATCTTTTGTCTTTGACATTCCCAAAGCTACACCAACCGCAAAAAGGATCGGTATATTAGCGATGATCGAGTCACCTGCTTTAATTAAAAATGCTGCAATTGGATTCCCAGCTCCCCAACCATCTGGGTCAATCCAGTACCCTATACCCATTAATATCGCAGCAGCAGGCAACACTGCAACCGGTAACATTAATGAGCGACCTAGTCTTTGTAAATATTTCATCATATTGCTTTTCCTCCTAGCGTATTAATGCATTTTTTTGATGCGTTCAATATGAAGTGCGATATATCCTAGTTCTTCCTCAGGTAATTGAATATCATGCACATCCGCCAACTCTTTACTCACTTTCACAGCACATTGGTAGGAATCATGAAATTTCTTTTTTATCATTAAAAACATTTCCTCATCCAAAGTACCCGTGTTCTCTTGCTCTGCCCTTGTTAAAGCAAAACGAAGGTGGGTAATCAATCGTTCATAAGACAAATGGTCTTCATTAATGGTAATATTTAAATAGTCCTGAATCGTTTCGACCATATCTTTTAAAATAGATGTTTGCCGGACTGTTGTGCGCAAATCACCTCCTTGAATTTTCATTGTATGAATATGAAGTGCGATAAACGCTGCTTCATCAATTGGCAATGTTACTGCAATTTTTTCCTTAATATAATGGACAGCCCATAACCCTATGGAGAATTCGGGAGGATAGAGAACTTTAATTTCCTGGAGTAGTTTATTTTTTACTTCAATCCCTTCTTGCAAACGTTGAATGGCATAGGAGATATGATCACTCAAAGCAAGATAAATATGATCATTTAGCTGTGTACCAAGCTGTTTCTCCGCATAAGCAATAACTTCTTCCGCCAAAATAAAATGCTCCTCCGGGATTCTTTCCAACAGATGCTGAAGTTTATCATTTTCCGTAAGCGTAAATAGTTTCTCCACTTTATTCACGTTCACATGATCATTTTTTCCCTTTTGAAAGGCAACTCCTGCACCAATTGCAATCTTTTCTTGACCTTGATCAGTAACAATCACTGCATTATTATTTAGCACCTTTTTAATCTTCATGTTCCACCCCCCTATCTTTTTCATTTTAGGGTAACCAAAGAATTTTATTCCACGTTAAAAATAACCGTTTCCCCTGCTTTACAATCCGCTACTTGTCCCTTATGGTAATTTTTTCCTGAATTACTACTATCGGTAAACACAATCGGGGAGATGATATCTTTCGCGTTCTCTTTAATAAAGTTCAGGTCCACATCCATCAAATGATCGCCAACCTTGACGTTATCCCCTTGGCTAACATGGACCGTGAATCCTTCTCCTTTTAATGCAACGGTTTCTAAACCAATATGAAGTAAAATTTCAGAACCGTCTTCAGCCTTAATACCAATGGCATGCTTCGTTGGCGCTACTTGAATAACCTCACCATTTACTGGCGCAACAATCTTCCCATCTGTAGGAATAATCGCAGCCCCTTCTCCCATCATTTTCTGACTAAAAACAGGATCTGGTACCTCCTCAATAGATACCAACTTGCCGGTAATAGGGGCATATACTTGAACTTCATTTGATTCCTTTGATTTATTAAAAAGCTTTTTAAACATATCTAATTCCTCCTTATGTAATCTAACAAAGTTGTTTTTATTATTTAGTTAGTAGTCTTTCCCAGTTTCCTGCACTTTACTTTTAAAACAATAAAATCAAAAAAAGCATGAGGAACTAAGAATAGTCAAAACTATTCTTCTGTTACCTCATGCCTGATCGTATCAGTCACATGTGATCAATATTTATTGTTGCTATTATAATATCATAGTATTTTAGGGAATTCAATAGGGTTTTGTAAGCGATGTCAGTCGGTGCTTGGTAACACGAGTCGCACCGCAAAATATGCCACAGAACCCTAATCTGTAGCATATTTTAAATAATAAACTAATACAGACACACTCTAAACAAGTACTCACACTACTTCATTTGCAAGGAAACAGCACCATACAACCCTGCTTTATTTCCCAAGCTTGATTTCAAAATTTTAACATCCGAAAAGCTGTCCATTATATAATCCTGAACTTTTTCAGAGACCTTAATCACAGATAAATTCTGCTCCATTATCCCTCCCCCAACAATAACCGCTGCTGGGTTGAAGATATGGATAAGATTAGAGATTCCTATCGCTACTTCTTCTGTCCAATTATCAAATACTCGCTGTAATTCTATGTCATGAGCCATCTTTTCAAATAGTATTCTTCCATTTTTATATTCTGAATTAACTTTAATTGCTTCCTTAACTAAGGCTGTGGTTGACGCATATCGTTCGTAACAACCTGCATGCCCACAATTACAAGACCGACCTCCAGGGTGCGTTACCATATGGCCAAATTCACCTGCCACCCCATTTAAACCTTTATACAAACCTGAGTTGATAACAATACCACCACCAATGCCGGTACCGTATGTTAGAAAGATTAAGTTAGAATATTTCTTACCAGCTCCAAAATAATGTTCCCCTAGAGTAGCGGCATTAACATCATTCTCAACCATGACAGGAACTTGGAATCTTTCCTCTAGTTTTTGTTTAATCTTAGTACCTGTGTAATTAGGGATATTATCATTTGCATAAATAATATATCCTTCTTCTGAATCCACCTGGCCAGCAGTACTAATACATATTACATCAATATTTGGGTATTCTGAGATAATAGTTTCTAGTTTCTTTAGTATAAAGGGACCACCTTTGTCACTTTCCGAATCTGTTTCGTGAAACTCTTCAAAATTGCCCATCTCATCTGAAATACCAAATTTAATATTTGTACCTCCGATATCAGCCGCAAATACTTTCATAAGACACCCCAAAACTTTAGCAAGTTTTACTCATCTAGAGCACTTACTAAGTGATTATAAAATTCTTCACTTGTGGTAGATTCAAAAAGGTTTCTCATTACTTCATCATCGCCTAAAATACCTGCTAATTCGGATATTAAGGATAGATGGGAATTCGAATCAGTTGCGGAAAATGTGATAATCAACTTAATAGGGTCAAAATTTTCCGACCCAAATTCTACAGGAGGATTAAGAGTAGTAAAACTTAACCCTATTTCATTTGCACCATATTCTGGTCTGGTGTGTGCCAAAGCAATATGGTTTCCTAATACAATATAAGGGCCGTTTTCCTTTAAAACATTAACCATCGAGTCTATGTATTCTTGCTCAATGGCGCCTTTTTCTAATAATCTTCTGGAAGATTTTCTAATAGCATCTTCCCAATCAGTTGCTTGAAGCCCAATTTCTATATCTTTTGCAGTTATCATTTCTTTTAGCATGGTATACACTCCTTGATCAATTAATTAAATTCAGAAATGAGGTTGGAGATTTGAACTTCTCTTAAGGATACTACCTTCTTATAATAACTTTCAAAATTACTATATTTTGTCTCTTCATTTGGGACTATAATCGTTTTTACTCCAGCACGATTTGCTGCAATTAAACCATTTTGTGAATCCTCTATAACGACCGCTTCTTCCTTATCTACTTTTAAATTATCAATGGCCTTAAGGTAAAGGTCTGGAAAAGGCTTGATTCTTTCTACATCGTCAGCTGTTACTAAATAGTCAAAGTAATCAATTAATCCTAATCTAGTTAAGTGTTTCACCGGTTTTGCTCTAACAGAAGACGTAGCTAATGATAAACCTAAACCTTTTTCTTTAACAGATTTTATAAAATCAACAACGCCTTCTTTGGCTGGTAAGTTATCGCTTTTTTCGATAAATAATTCCATGGTGTCTTCTAAAAATTTTTCTCTATCTATTGAAATGTCCATCTTCTCTTCTAATTTACTAAATAAACTTTCATAGTTGGACCCAACACATAAAAGGAATTCTTCTACTGTTAAATTATAGTTATGATTCGTTTTAAACCACTCTACATATAGGTCATGCCAAATTGCTTCTGAATCAATTACAACACCATCAAAGTCCATTATTACTGCCTTTAGCATTTCATTTCTCCTTTCAGACCATAACTAAAAGATACGGCGAAGTTCAGAGCAATGCTCCATTTACACTTCGCCATTTTTATCATTATTAATAAATGGTTACACTTATAACGTTTTTGATTCTTGTTGTGAATCTTTTAGTTTATTAACCAATTCATCATACTGTGGTGCATTCAAATAGTCCACAATATCAATATGGTAAACATTCGGTTGTAATTCTTTTACACGGTCCATTAGTGATTGGTGAGTGACAACTACATCACACTCTGTAGGTAAATCACTTACAGATAGGTGGAACACATTAATATCTTCTAATCCAGCTTTAATAATCTTCTTTTGTAAGATAGACGCACCCATGGCACTTGACCCTAATCCTGCATCACAAGCATAAGCAATCTTCTTTACAGACGCAAAGTCAAATTCTTTAGCAGTATTTTCTTCTGAATCGAATACAGAAGAAATACGGCTCTTTTTACCTTTTAATTGTTCCATTTGAGTTGCAGCACTCTTTAGTTGTTCTTCATTATCATCCGTTTTTCTAACAAACGGAATAGAGGTAACAAATGTAACAATACATGCTGCTATAATACCGGCATATATACCTACATGATCACCCATCGAAGCCATGATGGAAATAGCAATAATACTTCCTGGTGAGGCAACACCTACTAAACCAACATCAAATAGGGTAAATACAAATGAACCAGTCATTCCGCCTAAGATTAAAGGGAAGATTAATACCGGTTTCATTAATACGAATGGGAAGTAAATCTCGTGAATTCCACCAAAGAAATGGATAACACTTGCCCCATACGCAGTACCTTTTGTATTCCCTCTTCCAAAGAACATATAAGCTAGTAAAATACCTAATCCTGGTCCAGGGTTAGACTCTAGTAGAAATAGAATTGATTTACCAAAATCAGATACTTGTGTAATACCTAGAGGAGTTAACACACCTTGACCAATTGCATTATTAAGGAATAAAATCTTTGCAGGCTCAATGAATATTGCGGTTAATGGTAATAAGCTATATTCCATTAAGAAATCAACACCTGCGGCTAAAACCTTAGTTAACGAAACAATAATAGGTGCCACAGCTACATTACTTATAATTGCTAACCCCGCCCCAATAATACCCGAAGACAAGTTGTTAATGAGTAGTTCAAAGCCTGTTGGAATTCTATTTTCAATTAATGAATCAAATTTTTTCAAAATCCACGCAGACAATGGACCCATAACCATTGCACCTATAAACATAGTAATCTCACTGCCAATAATTAATCCCATCGTCGCAACTGCTGCGATTACAGAACCTCTGTACCCATAAACCATCTTACCACCAGCAACAGCAATAAGTAATGTTAAAAGATAGTTTAGCATTGGTCCAATAAAGCTCTGTAATAATTCATTACCTAAAGCGATACCAAGAGCTGTAAGAATTCCCCATGCCATAAAAGCCCCTAAGTTTGGTAAGACCATATTACTTAATTTACTACCGAATGTTTGAGCCTTCGATCGAAACGACATATTTCTTCCCCCTCGTTTTTATCTTTCAAATTTACAATTCGACTTCTTTATCTTCTGCAAGTGAGCGTTCAATTGCATCTACAACTCGTAAAGAATCAAGAGATTCCTTCGGAGTGATGATTGACTTTGTATTATGGATGATGTTATTTACAAACGCCATTAACTCTTCTGCTAAGTCCCCAGCTACTTGTCCATTTGTATAATACCAATGTCTTGAATCAGGGTATTGGATTCGTTTATCTGTTACAAAACGAACACCATTATCACTTGAATCCACATAAGCGACGCCTTTTGTACCAACTAGTTCTAACTTATCATCAATGCTTGTTGGTGAATTTTCTGGTAGAACCCAACATGCTTCTAAACACGCGATTGCACCATTTTCATACGTTACGATTGCATAAATAACATCTTGCATTCCGTGCTCTTTTAATAGTACACTTCTACCTTTTGCAAATACTTTCACAGGTTCGCACCCCATGTACCAATTGATATAATCAATATCATGAATCATAACGTGCATACTTAAGTCCGAACTACCGATATATCTTTTCGGTCCTGTAATAGGGCTATTTCTTCTACAGTATAGATGGATGATTTCACCTAATTCGCCTTCATCAAGTGCTTGTTTAACCATATTAAACCTTGGATCAAATCTTAGTAAGAATCCAGTTGTAAACACTTTGTCATAGTCCTTCGTAATTTCATATAAAGCCTGTCCATCTTCTAAGGTTTTAGCTAATGGTTTTTCTAGTAAAATATGTTTGTTATATGCAACAGCAACTTCAACCGCTTCTCTATGGATATTATCAGGTAGTACAATACTTACTGCATCAATTTCAGGATTAGCTAGCATTTCTTTATAATCTTTATAAGCCTTAACACCAAACTGTTGCTCTACTTCTTTTCTTCTTTCATCATTAAATTCACAAACTGCTACTAATTCTACTAATGGTAACTTTTGATAGATTTCTGCATGATAAGTACCCATTTGCCCCATTCCGATAACGCCAACTCTTATACTCACGAATATCATCCTTTACTTGTTAATTTTTTGTGTTAATAAGTGTCATCGTATTACTTAAATGAATGTTAATTTGCTTCCTTTATATAATCTGTAAACCTCTTTGTAATTAGTTGCGGCCTTGTAATAGCACTTCCAACTACAACAGCATATGCACCTAATTCTAAACATCTTTTCGCTTTTTCTGGAGTATCGACATTACCTTCAGCTATTACCGGTACATCTAAAGCATCTAACATTTCTCTTAATAACAAGAAATCATCCTGAGCAATGTTCATACCTTTTGATTCTTCGGTATAACCAATTAATGTTGTTGATACGCAATCAAACCCTAGTGATTGAGCTTGTCTTGCTTCTTCCAGAGTTGCCACATCAGCCATTAAATATATATTTGGAACCATCTTTTTAATCTGTTTAACAAATTCCTCTAGTGACTCATGATGAGGACGCTTTCTTTTGGTTGCATCTAAAGCAATCATGCTACAATCAGAAGTTGCCAACTCTTCAATCTCACGCATCGTTGGTGTAATATAAATTGGTGAATCTTTATAATCTCTTTTAACAATTCCTATTACAGGCAAATTCGTATTCTTCTTAATTTCTGAAATATCTGCTGCACTATTTGCCCGAATTCCTACTGCTCCACCTTCAGTTGCCGCTTTTGCCATTCTCCCCATTATAAGCGGGCTATGTAATGGCTCATCTTCTAAAGCTTGACAAGATACGATTATGCCACCCTTCACTTGATCCAATATCATCTATTCGCCTCCCTTGCCATTTGCAATCGTTTACAATTAGTATTTTAGATAATCCTCCTTTTTTTGAATAAATACACCATAAATTTCTTTATTTTTTGGAGTTTTATTCCATAAACATATTATAGCACCCTTTTTCAATAATTCAATAAAAAGTGGAAACTATTTTCATAGTCTAAAAGAATCAGAAAACTACTCCATAATCTTATTTAAGATAGACTTAGCGATTTCTTGTTTGAATGCATTGGATTGTTCCTTATTTTTCAAGGCATATCCAGTAGTTAATATATCGATAACAAGTAATTGTGATATCTTTGCAGAAAGAGATCCACCATCAATCAGTGATTCCTTCATTGCAGTACTTAGTACCAGGTCAGAAAGTTGCGCAATAGGAGATAAGATAAAATTAGTAATAGCAATTACGATTGCATTATTATTTTTTGCTATTGAAATAGATTCATAGACATCCCTTGTTCTTCCCGACAGGCTAAGTACAATTACAACGTCATTATCTGTTAGAGTTGCAGCCTCCATAGATTGAAAACGGGCATCGATGACAGCTTTTACCGTTCTTCCAATTCTAAGAAAACTCGCTTGTGCTTCCTGTGCAGCTAACCCACTTGCCCCTACACCAAAAATAAAAATTCTTTCTGCTTTCTCTAAGACTTCAATTGCCCTATTTAATACTTTTTCATCAATCAAAGAAATCGTATTATTTATTGCTTGATTGAAATTACTTTGAATTCTATCAATGTAGGAGTCAAATGAAGGATTTTGTTCCGTTAAATCTTCCATTGCAATTTGCAGTTTCAGATCCTGAAAACCATCAAATCCAATTTTCTTACAAAAACGTATGACCGTTGCATCACCAACCTTTACAGTTTGAGTTACCTCCTGAATAGATTGATAAATGATTTCTTTTCCTACTTCTTTAATATAGTCAGCTATCTTCTTTTCTGACTTGGTTAAATCGGAATAGCATGAATTGATAAGGTTTAAATATTTCATAAAAATTTCTCCAATCTCTTAGAATGTTGAATATTCATCTAAAGCTCTTTTTGTATTTGTGTGCTTATGGTATCACAATTTCTGAAAAACTGTAATACTTTTGGAGTTATACTCCATTTTTCAAGAAACTAGTTTGGAAGATTTACCTGGAACGCGAAATACTATTTAGAGAAACCAAAAAGACTGTTAAAAAGATGGCTAAAAAGCACAATCGTTTCAACAGTCTTACAAACTTATTATGTTTTTAAAAGTTATTTCGAATCCATCCAGAATAGTTAATCTTTGAATTTGTATAGGATAAAATTGCATTGCCAAAGAATTACCACACCTCTTCCTCCCCCAATCAACAGGCATATCCCAAATAATTGGCGAACAGAGACCACTCAGTTTCCATTCAGGGCTTCCTTCACATCACATCGAATTTCCACCTTTTCATTAATCCAGACATATTGCATATCGGTATATATTATATCTACTAATCCTGCTTCATTTAATAAAGTTCGTATAAGAGGTTAATAGGTTCTCTTGTAGATTTATGTCTTCTTCTTTCTTTAAATGCCTCAAAACGAAGCATGATTGAGTATTAATTTAACAGTATTGCATTGTAAGATATTGTGGGGATATACTTCAAAATATAAATTAATTGAAAAACGCCCTCTATAACAGACTGGCTGGTTACATGGATCTGCTATAGGGGAATTTAGCATCCAGCAGGAAAATCTATACAAATAAAAAAAGATTAAAATTAGGTGTTACCTAACTTTAATCTTTATTGATGGGACAGTAAGGAAAGTCCAATTTATAAAAAGTAGACAGACTCTCTCCTAACTAGGCGAAGTTCCCAGTATTTATAGTACTACTAAATAAGTCAACGCGCCCTAGAGGATTCGAACCTCTGACCCACAGCTTAGAAGGCTGTTGCTCTATCCTGCTGAGCTAAGGGCGCAAAAAAATATATCAACATACAATTGTATGGAATTTGTATGATGTAAGTAATCTATCTAAAGTAATGGGCCTGAGTGGACTCGAACCACCGACCTCACGCTTATCAGGCGTGCGCTCTAACCAGCTGAGCTACAGGCCCAAATGAATAATTTGGAGCGGGTGAAGGGAATCGAACCCTCGACATCAGCTTGGAAGGCTGGAGTTTTACCATTAAACTACACCCGCATTTAATATAGATTTGTTATTAAATTCTTGTTCACGCAAGATCATGCCCTTGCGTCTTCTAGTTTATTCGAGGAGGTGTATTCCTCAGGGCAACTCGTAGTTAATTCGGTAGAAGAGTCGCTCGTGGCTGGAGTTTTACCATTAAACTACACCCGTATTAGAACAGTATAAATGGTGGCTCGGGACGGAATCGAACCGCCGACACACGGATTTTCAGTCCGTTGCTCTACCGACTGAGCTACCGAGCCGCATAAGTATATGTATATTCAATATCAACAATATGGTTAACCTTGTTATCTGCATCTCTTCCTAATATATCTAAGGATATATGTTTGAATTTCGGGGAGAAGCATTTTATTGTAAATTTAAGCGAACAGTTAGTTGAGTTTATATGGAGGAGGTAGAGGGATTCGAACCCCCGCGCGGTTTGACCCGCCTGTCGGTTTTCAAGACCGATCCCTTCAGCCAGACTTGGGTATACCTCCGAATTAATTATCCTCTTTTTCTCATGTAGGAGCTTAACTAGTAATCTATCATAATAATTTCCTTGCACTAGCCTATGAGATAAGAGTCAATTAAATAATATGGAGCCTAGCGGGATCGAACCGCTGACCTCCTGCGTGCAAGGCAGGCGCTCTCCCAGCTGAGCTAAGGCCCCGTTTTTTATGATGGTCGGGAAGACAGGATTCGAACCTGCGACCCCATGGTCCCAAACCATGTGCTCTACCAAGCTGAGCTACTTCCCGTTAATATGGCGCGCCCGAGAGGAGTCGAACCCCTAACCTCTTGATCCGTAGTCAAACGCTCTATCCAATTGAGCTACGGGCGCATGTGGTGCCGAGGACCGGAATCGAACCGGTACGGTAGTCACCTACCGCAGGATTTTAAGTCCTGTGCGTCTGCCAGTTCCGCCACCCCGGCAAAAAAATAGAGCGGAAGACGAGATTCGAACCCGCCCACCGCATAATGATGAGCCATGAAGGATTCGAACCTTCGACCCTCTGATTAAAAGTCAGATGCTCTACCGACTGAGCTAATGGCTCATTAAATAAATGATGCCGGCCAGAGGACTTGAACCCCCAACCTACTGATTACAAGTCAGTTGCTCTACCAATTGAGCTAGGCCGGCATAGTAAAACTCACTTATTAAGTTTATGATTATTGCCGTGTGGACCCCTGCATCTACAAGCATATTCAAGGAAGTATATCCTTCGGGGTTACTCGAAGCTTACTCGGTAGAAGTGAATGCTCGTTGCTCTACCAATTGAGCTAGGCCGGCATAGTATATTTTACATTTTGATTTAATGGTGGAGGATGCAGGGCTCGAACCTGCGACCCCCTGCTTGTAAGGCAGGTGCTCTCCCAGCTGAGCTAATCCTCCACATGGTGACCCGTACGGGATTCGAACCCGTGTTACCGCCGTGAAAGGGCGGTGTCTTAACCGCTTGACCAACGGGCCAGGTAAATTAGACTAATAAAACACAATAAAATAATTTCACAGGTAGATTCAAGAGAAAAACTTCGAATCTACGAATAACGAACAGCCGTTATTTACCCTTAAGGTACTGTGAAATACTATATTGCCTGGCAACGTCCTACTCTCACAGGGGCAATGCCCCAACTACCATCGGCGCTGAGAAGCTTAACTGCTGTGTTCGGTATGGGAACAGGTGTG
>NZ_CBYO010000015.1 GCF_000577245.1 Paucisalibacillus algeriensis | reverse complement strand
TGCAAAATATCGCTACAGTAGACGGTGACAATTTAGAAGTTCCAGATAAACCGGAAAATGAAATAATAGTAGAACCTAGAGTTCCAGCTTTAGAATCGAATAAAACTTCTACTATTGCAGAAAAAGCAGAAGGTAATACGGATAAGTCGCACCCAGAAGTTGGGGATGTTCTAACATATACGATTCAAACGCGTAATACGGTAGCAGATAGTCTAATTGAAAATTTAATCATCAGCGATATCATTCCAGAAGGGTTGGTATATGTCCCGGATTCATTGACAGTTGACGGAAAACCTGTCACAGATGCAGTAGGTGACGACAGTGGTTCCAGTGTTGATGGGAACATCCTTACCGAATTTGGTAATGTGTTCGACACCGAATGGCATGCAATTACCTTCCAAGTTATAGTTGGAGAAGGGCAAGCAAGTCAAGATATTACCAACATCGCAACGGTGGATGGCGATAATGTTGATACGCCAGATAAGCCAGAACATGAATTACTTGTCTATCCAAGAATTCCTGTTCTTGAATCAGAAAAGACTTCTAGCATCGTAGAAAAAGGAGAAGGCAATTCGAATGTGGAAGCTTATCAAGTAGGCGATACGATTGAATATACTATTCGCTCACGCAATACCTTGAAAGAAAGTCTTGTGACTAACTTGGTAATTTCGGATGTGTTACCAGAAGGACTTACTTTTGTAGAAGGTAGCTTGGAAGCTAGCCATGAAGGAACGGCTGATTTCGCTAACGGAACAATCACAGGTAATTTTGGAGATGTATCTGATGTGGAATGGCGTACCGTTACGTTCCAAGCAATCATTGATTCCGGTCAAGTTGGAAATACATTGCAAAATATCGCTACAGTAGACGGTGACAATTTAGAAGTTCCAGATAAACCGGAAAATGAAATAATAGTAGAACCTAGAGTTCCAGCTTTAGAATCGAATAAAACTTCTACTATTGCAGAAAAAGCAGAAGGTAATACGGATACGGATCATGCAGAAGTTGGGGATGTTCTAACGTATACGATACAGACCCGTAATACGATAGCAGATAGTCTAATTGAAAATTTAATTATCAGCGATATCATTCCAGAAGGATTGGTATATGTCCCGGATTCATTGACAGTTGACGGAAAACCTGTCACTGATGCAATTGGTGACGACAGTGGTTTCAGTGTTGATGGGAGCATCCTTGCCGAATTTGGTAATGTGTTCGACACCGAATGGCATGCAATTACCTTCCAAGTTATAGTTGGAGAAGGGCAAGCAAGTAAAGATATTACCAACATCGCAACGGTGGATGGCGATAATGTTGATACGCCAGACGAACCAGAGCATGAATTACTTGTCTATCCAAGAATTCCTGTTCTTGAATCAGAAAAGACTTCTAGCATCGTAGAAAAAGGAGAAGGCAATTCGGATGTGGAAGCTTATCAAGTAGGCGATACGATTGAATATACTATTCGCTCACGCAATACCTTGAAAGAAAGTCTTGTGACTAACTTGGTAATTTCGGATGTGTTACCAGAAGGACTTACTTTTGTAGAAGGTAGCTTG
>NZ_CBYO010000014.1 GCF_000577245.1 Paucisalibacillus algeriensis | reverse complement strand
CCCTTAGAGACTATGAGGTTGATAGGTCCGAGGTGGAAGCGTGGTGACACGTGGAGCTGACGGATACTAATAGATCGAGGACTTAACTAACTTTTCTGATTTCGTTGTTTACTCTTATTTAGTTTTTAGGGTATAAATTCAATTTTGAATTCCTTAAAGCGTTCAAGGATGTTCTGTTAAAACCGTTCCCGTCCTGGGAACAACACAGAACGACATACATCCTGTATGCCTGTCTGGTGACGATGGCGAGAAGGTCACACCTGTTCCCATACCGAACACAGTAGTTAAGCTTCTCAGCGCCGATGGTAGTTGGGGCATTGCCCCTGTGAGAGTAGGACGTTGCCAGGCAAATTAAAAGCCAAGAGATGATTTATTCTTCTCTTGGCTTTTTTTTGTTGTTTGAAAGGTTAAATTGATGTAAAGATGTATGGAGAAAATACAACAGAGCATGTGCTCGAAACATTGAAGCATGAGCCCGAAACACATAACACCATAACAAGTAAACAGAAAAGCGCACCCAATAGGTGCGCTTTCTATTATGCCATTCCGAATGGTCCAAGCTTACCAGAGTTATTTCCACTGCCGCCACGCATTCCAGTGAAAAATGGAACCATTTTCGCAACAGTTTGGCCAAGATTTTGGTTGTTCTTTCTCATGGTATAGTAAGTAGCCGCACCTACACCAACTGATGCAAGAATTGGCAACCATTTGCCTTTTGTTTGCATTCAAAACCAACCCTTTCTTTGTGCCATATTTGTCCCCCATACATTTTATAGAGTTCCACAATTTTATGAAAAGATAAGAGGAATCAAATACCAGTATAAGATGCTTCAAATGCGGCATTCATTCCTGCGAGTCTTCCAGTTACAAGTGCAGAAGTTATATTATACCCTCCAGTATAACCATGTATATCTAAAATTTCTCCGCAGAAGAATAAGCGCCCCATCATTTTTGATTGCATTGTATTCGGTACAATTTCTTTAATGGAAACCCCACCACCAGTTACAAATGCTTTCTCTAATGGTAAAGATCCATTCACCAGAAAAGTGAAGTTTTTAAAATCTTGTACAATGGATCGTAATGTATCTTTTCCAAGATTGGCTGCCTTTAAATCTTCTGGAACGCCATTTTTATCTAAGACAAATGCTAGGAATCTTTCAGGAACAATGCCTTTTAGCAGATTTTTCACAGCTTTTTTTGGATTTTGTTCCAATGATGAGGAAATTTCTTGCAATAGTTGTTCTTCATGTTCTTCTGGTAATACATCCAGATGCATGGTTACTTTCTTATTACCTTTCATGATTTCCTTCACAACAAACTGAGAACAACGCAATACTGCAGGCCCTGAGACGCCAAAATGTGTAAAAATCATATCCATTTTATGGGTGATGATTGGTTTCTTCTTTGCATTTAATACCGATAATGCCACATCTCTTAACGAGAGTCCTTGTAGAGTCTTTTGTTTTATAAATTCCTCATTTGAGGTCAATGCGACTTCAGTCGGATATAGTTCGGTGATAGTATGTCCAGCTTTTTTTGCCCAAACATATCCATCACCTGTAGATCCCGTATGGGGAACTGCTTTACCACCAACCGCAATAACAACTGATTTTGTATTGATCTTTTCTCCATCATTAAGGACAATCGTATGGTTTTTATCATCGAAGTGAATTGCCTTGACAGTAGTGTTCAATTGAACATTCACGTTCAGCTCATCCATTTTATTAATTAAGGCATTTACAACGGTTTTCGCGGAGTTGGAAACTGGGAACATGCGGCCATGGTCTTCTTCCTTTAATGCAACTCCCATACCTTCAAAGAAGTCGATAATATCATAGTTATTGAAAACAGAAAATGCACTATATAGAAAACGACCATTCCCGGGAATATGTTTTATTACCTCATCTTGTGGTAACCGATTGGTCACATTACAACGTCCCCCACCAGAAATGGCCAGTTTTTTTCCTAATTTGTTTCCTTTTTCAATTAGCATGGTTTTCCCACCGTGTTCGGCTGCAGCAATGGAAGCCATTAATCCTGAAGGTCCACCACCAATTACAATTACATCATATATCAAGCTTACTCATTCCTTTCAGAAGTATTTTACCACTTCCTACTGCATATACACCATTATTAGGCATAAAATTCGGTGTTCTTTCCTCATGGGTATATATGGTTATCTAAGTAACCAGTAGTGTGATAAAATAGGCTTAATGTAATATTTTAATTGTAGATGCAGGTGAAAAAATGTCGAAGTCAACGATCGTTAGAGGCGCTTTTCTGTTAACAGCAGCCTCCTTTTTATCGAAGTTTTTAGGGATGATATATGTAATACCGTTTAATGCTATGGTTGGGGCAGATGGTGTGACATTATATCAATTTGCTTACCTACCATATAGTATATTAGTTACAGTTGCTACAGTCGGAGTTCCATTGGCTGTCTCGAAATTTGTCTCCAAATATAATTCTTTAGGTGACTATTATACAGGGATGAGAATGTTTAAGACCGGGATGTCAATAATGGCCTTAACAGGTATCATTACCTTTTTAGCATTATTCTTTAGTTCTGAGTTTATAGCAAATCAAATTATTATTGATAATGATTTACCAATTAGTGTGGAAGATGTCACGATGGTTATTCGGATGGTTAGTTTTGCATTAATTATTACGCCTTCTATGAGTATCTTACGTGGGTTCTTTCAAGGGCACCAATCTATGGGGCCAACTGCTGTATCACAAGTTATTGAACAGATAGTGCGTATTATATTCCTCTTAATTGCAGTATTTGTTATCCTTAATATTTTTAATGGGTCAGTAACAACTGCAGTTGGATTTGCAACATTTGCAGCATTTATTGGTGCAATTGCCTCTTATGTCGTCTTATTAGCCTATTGGAAAAAACGCAAACCACACTTAGATAAGAATATAGTGCAACAAAAATATACACATGATATACCAAAAAAAGAATTACTAACAGAGTTATTCCGTTATGCAGGACCGTTTGTCATCGTATCTATTGCAATACCAATGTTTCAATTGGTGGATAACTTTACGTTTCTTCGTGCAATGGCTGATATTGATCAGGAAAAGATTGCAACGGCTTTACTAGGCTCGATTTATACATTATCACATAAACTAGTTATTATTCCGGTAACACTTGCTACTGGATTATCCTTAGCAGTAATGCCTGTTCTTACGTCTTCCTTTACTCAAGGACAAAGACCGCAGTTAATTAATCAAATTAATCAAGCTTTACAAATAATCCTTGTGTTAGTTATCCCTGCCTCGTTTGGGTTATCGATGCTCTCAAGAGAGGCATACGGAACGTTATATAATTTAAATAATATTGATGAGACAGGAGCTTTATTAGGTTGGTATGCGCCTGTCGGTATATTGTTTGCATTACTTAGTGTAACTGCTGCAGTTCTTCAAGGAATTAACCAGCAAAATAATGCAGTAATTAATTTATGTGCGGGATTATTATTTAAAATCTTATTTAATATCCAATTTATCCATTGGTTCGGAGCAAAAGGGTCTATTTTTGCTACAGCAATTGGTGTTGGTTTAGCAGTGTTTTTAAATCTATTATGGATAAAAAAATCAGTTGAATTTCCATTCAGGCAGCTTATTAAACGTACCATTTTGATTGTTATATTTGTTCTGTTTATGTGGATTGTGGTACTAATATTGAAGTTTGTACTAGGATTTATTTTCCCTTATGAAGATTCAAGGTTAGGGCTAATGCTAATGCTAATCCTCGGAGTGGGCTTTGGTGGGTATGTTTATCTATGGTTTGCATACAAGTCCACATTATTAGAAAGAGTATTAGGAGACCGTGTGCGAATACTAGGAAAGATTTTTAAGTAGGTGGTAAAGTGAGAATCGATAAGTTACTTTCGAATATGGGCTATGGATCAAGGAAAGACGTTAAAGCCTTAGTAAAAAGCAAATCTGTAACCGTTAATGAGACTATTGTGAGAGATAGTGGTCAAAAAGTTAACCCAGAAAAAGATTTGATAATGGTCGGAGAAAATGTTGTGAAATACAAACCTTATATTTATTTAATGATGCATAAACCACCCGGTGTTATTTCGGCAACGGATGATCAGTATGATAAAACAGTTATCGATTTATTAGCTCCAGAATTTCAGCATTACAAGCCTTTTCCTGTAGGTAGGTTGGATAAGGATACTGAGGGACTTCTATTGATCACGAATGATGGTCAGCTTGCACATCAGCTTTTATCACCGAAAAAGGATGTTGGAAAAACATATTATGCTAAAATTTCGGGTAACGTAACGGATGAGGATGTTCTGGCATTTGCGGCTGGTGTATTGCTAGAGGATGGTTATAAAACAAAACCTGCAACTCTCAATATCCTTTCTGCTGGTAGCCAGTCTGAAATAGAAGTAACAATAACCGAAGGGAAATTTCACCAAGTGAAGCGTATGTTTGAAGCAGTGGGGAAGAAAGTTGTTTACTTGAAAAGGCTATCCATGGGAGAGCTAGAACTAGATCAATCTTTAAAATTAGGAACATACCGTGAATTAAATTCAGAAGAGCTTTCTTATTGTAAATCTATTAAATGAGGGATATAGATGGGTCAAACACCACATTACTTTATTGCTATACCTGTTACCGATGAGTTAAAAGAAGAATTTCTAATTTGGCAAGAGCAATTGCAAGAAAAACTTTCTTATAAAATTTGGCCACATAAAGCGGATTTGCATATTACGCTAAAATTTTTAGGTGCAGTGGAAGAAGATAGTCTTGAGAAGTTGAGGGGGTCTTTACGTTCTATAGTACACCCCGAATTTTCTGTAACGGTTGGTTCAATTGGTACGTTCGGAAAACATGAAAATCCTCGTGTCTTATGGGCTGGTGTAGAGAAAAACAATTATATAGAGGAACTTTATAAAAAAGTAGAACTAGTAGCTACATCGATAGGATTTACAAAAGAAAATAGACCATATCGACCACATATCACATTAGCTAAAAAGTGGAATGGTTCACAGGAACATACTGAAAAGTTAAAAGATATTAAGGATATCTATGGTGCGGAGAATTTTCACATGGATATAGAATCATTTGTTTTATATCAAATCTTTCCTTCAAAAACTCCAAAGTATGAGAGAGTAGAAACTTTTTATTTAAGGGGGTAATCGGTTGGCCCAATTAATTAAGCTGCAAAATTATATTACCCGTTATGAATGGGATATTTATAGATATCCAAGCCAATATATTCGCTTGAAACAAGATAACTGGAATAGGATACATTATCTTTGGAGTAATCATGAACCACTAACGGGTCCAGTGGCAAAGGAGGAGGCTCCAAAAGAATCTAGGTGGAAATCACTATTTGGGAGAAAGCATCTAGAAAAACCAGATGTAGAAGTGGAAAAGGAAGTAGTCATTCCGAAAACCGAGGATGACCTTAAGCGTTATTTTTTAGAACATTTACTTCCTTTTCAATTTAAGTGGGCTACATCTACGATTTCTAATGTATCTTTTGTGGATAAAAAGTATTACTCGGATAAGACTTTACAATATTTTCTGAAGCGATTTCCAGACACCTATTTGCTCATGTATTATCCAATCTTCGAACTTCGGAACGCACCTATTGAGGGAGAAATTATTCTCATTAGTCCTTTAGGTATCGAAGTTATCTATTTATTAGAAGATAATCCAGATACCGTTATAACTGCATCTGACGATCGAAGTTGGGTATACGAGAAGGATAACAAACAGACGAAACGTTTAAGTCCTATGTTTGCCTTAAAACGGTCTGAAAGAATTCTGAAGGGTATTCTTGAAAAACATGATATAAACTTTCCGATAGAAAAGATTGTTCTTTCTCGTACAAATATCATTAATTTTCTTTCTGAACCATATAAAACTAGAATAGTAGGTAAACAAGATTACGAAAAATGGTTTCAAGAAAAGCGTTCATTAGTCTCACCGCTTAAGGGTAACCAATTAAAAGCTGCAGAAGCCATATTAAAGCATTGCCAATCTCATTATGTGAAGCGCCCTGAGTGGGAAGAAGATGAAGAACAAAATGGATTTTCATTCATAGAAGAGGATGAATGAAAATGTATATCTTTATTGTAAATCCAGTAGCTGGTAATGGACGAGGATTAAAAATATTTAAGAAGCTCGAGAAAAGTAAACTTTATCAAAACATATCAAGCAGGCTTTATTTAACACAATATCCAGGACATGCGGAGGAAATCGCCAACCAAATTATGGTTGAAAATAATGAAGATCTTAAATCAATAATTATTATTGGTGGAGACGGGACCGTACATGAAGTTATCAATGGTTTGGGGGATACTCAGGTGCCTATTAGTTTTATCGCAGGTGGTTCAGGTAATGACTTTGGCAGAGGCTGTAGAATAAAAGGTTCCCCGCTCACTATTTTGAAGAAAATAATGAGAGAAAAGCAAGGTATCCTATACTGGAAAGGGAACTATTTTTTTGATGGTGATAACCATAGAAGTTTTATTAACAGTATTGGTTTTGGTTTCGATGCGGAGATAGCAAAACAAGCTAATCAATCCAGTTATAAAAATATATTAAACACTCTAAGGCTTGGAACGTTAAGTTATGTTATTGCACTTATACAAGTATTATTTAAATTTAGACCGTTCCAGGTTGAGGTTGTTATGGATGGAAATAAACAAATAATTGAAGATTGCTGGATGGTAACGATTGCTAATCATCAATATTATGGCGGCGGTATGAAAATTATCCCATCAGCTAAAATACAGCCTAGTGTGATCCCGGTTTTAATTATCCATGGTATTTCTAAGTGGAAAATCTTAGGACTCTTTATAACCGTTTTTACTGGTAAGCATGTTATGTTTAAAGAAGTTGATATTCACCATGTCGAAACGATATCGATTCGTACAAATTATCCCATTTCATATCAGGTTGATGGCCAAACCGATTCATGTCAATCCTGTTTCATTAGTAAAAGTATACAGGAAACCCAAATAATGGGGTCTGATTTTGGAAATTAAATTTCATAGACATCTTGAAAATAATGTAATAATTCGATAATCTATTAACATGTTTGTTTTTAATTAGAGATAAATCTTGTGATTTGAGGAATGCATGATGGAATGGTTTAAGAAAGTATTAGATGAAGATTGGGATATTACGCCAGCTGGTGGGTTAACAGGTGAGGCCTATTTTGCAAAGAAAGAATCAAAGCAATTATTTCTTAAACGAAATTCATCACCTTTTTTGGCAGTTTTATCAGCTGAAGGTATTGTACCTAAGTTAGTTTGGACAAAGAGGATGCATAATGGAGATGTCGTAACGGCACAAAAGTGGCTAGAAGGAAGAGAATTAAAACCAGTTGAAATGCAGCATCAACGTGTCGCTGATCTTCTTCATAAAATTCACCATTCCACAGAATTATTGCATATGCTTTTACGTTTAGGGAAGAAGCCCATCACGGCAGATGATTGTATTCATTCGATCGAAAAGCGCTTAACTGCAAATCAAATTCGACATGCATCAATAGAAATTACAGACGGGCTTTCCTATTTAAATAAATACTTAGCTGTTGCTAGGCAACAAAAGCAAACAGTCTGTCACGGGGATATGAACCATCATAATTTACTTCTTACAGATGATAATCAATTATTTTTAATTGACTGGGATAATGCCATGATAGCGGATCCTATTGCAGATTATGGTAAGGTACTGAATTCCTATATTCCAAAAGAAAATTGGAAAAACTGGTTAACAAACTATGGAGTTGAACTTGATAACCAGTTCTTAATTCGAATGTATTGGTATCTAATTGCTGATGCTCTATCTTATTTAGCTTTTCATTTTGAGCGTAATGAACATGATAAGTATGAAGAACTTCTTGTTTCTTTACGAGAATTAAATATTCAAATGAGATTATTGTAAGTTTGTTTGTTCTATTGCACTTATCCAATTATTTATATTATCTTTATTTGTCGTAATATGTTCTTCCTGGTTTTGTACGCTTTCACCTTGTCTACCGTAGTTGTAAATCTCGGGAAGTAACTGTAGTAGTTGTTCATCTGTTATTGTGTTATTTGCCATCATTGATTTTACTAATCGTTTAATTTGCTGATATTCAGAAACTTGAGCACAGCACTCTGATTGTTGCTCATCTAATAAATCCATCAATAATTCTAGTTGATGATTTACTGTTAATGACATGTGAATTCACCTCACTTGTTAGTATTCGATAACTTAACTAAAATATGTAAAGCTTAGAGAAAGAGGTGCAATAATTTGCGTCAACGTAATAAACCTTGGGCGGATGACTTTTTACAAGAAAATGCACATTTAGTGATACCTAACCCTGGTGACTATAAAAATAAATGGCAAGAATTATTTGGAAATGAGAACCCGATCCATGTTGAAATTGGAACCGGTAAGGGACAATTCATCGTTGGGATGGCCAAACAATTTCCTGATATTAATTTTATTGGTATTGAGCTTGCTAAGAGCGTAATCGTAACCGCTGCTCAAAAGGTTCAAGAATCTGGCCAGAACAATATCCGATTAATCCAAGAAAATGCAGAGAATCTAAATGAAATATTTATGACAGATGAGGTATCAACGGTTTATTTAAACTTCTCAGATCCTTGGCCGAAAAATCGCCATGAAAAGAGACGACTAACTTCCCGCTCATTTTTAGAGCGGTATGAAAATGTTCTACAACAAGATGGGGAATTGATATTCAAAACGGATAATAGAGGGTTATTTGAATATTCGTTAGTTAGCTTTTCCGAATACGAAATGCTACTAAGGGAAGTAAGTCTGGACTTGCATGAGCTACATGATCCTGAGAATATTATGACCGAATATGAAGAAAAGTTTTCAGCTAAGGGACAACCAATATATCGTTGTAAAGCTGTTTTTAGAGGGGAATAATGCCCTCTTTTTTTGTGCCTGAATGATAGCGTTTGCAGGAAGATTGTCTATCCGATACACTAGAAATATGAGAAAGGGGAGTTGTTTATGGAGGCATTACAAGTTGGTCGTGCTACGTTGACATGGCTAAATGGGGGAGTAAACTATCTTGATGGTGGGGCAATGTTTGGGGTTGTTCCAAAAGCATTATGGGGAAGAAAATATCCATCAAATGAAAAGAATCAAATAGAATTACGAACAGATCCGATACTACTTCAAATTGATGGGAAGAATATATTAATAGATTCTGGTATAGGGAATGGTAAATTAACAGATAAACAGTTGAGAAATTTTGGTGTTCTGGAAGAGTCCACCATCGAAGCTTCTTTAGCAGACTTAGATTTAACAATAGATGAAATTGATATTGTTCTCATGACACATTTACATTTTGACCATGCCTGTGGACTTACAACAAAATCAGGAGATGGTTTCCAATCCGTATTTAAAAATGCTGTCATATACACTTCAGAAGTAGAGTGGAATGAAATGCGAAACCCAAATATTCGATCGGTTAATACATATTGGGAAATGAATTGGAAGCCTGTAGTGGAACAGGTAAAACCTTTCCAAGAGGAAATCGAAGTTGTTCCAGGACTGAAAATGATCCATACAGGAGGACATAGTGATGGACACGCTATTATTATTTTTGAGGATAATGAGGAATGTTTTGTCCATATGGCAGATATTATGCCAACAAATGCCCATCAAAATAAATTATGGGCAATGGCCTATGATGATTATCCTGTTACCTCTGTTCATCAGAAGGAGAAGTGGATGGAGTATGGATATGGTAAGCAGGCTTGGTATACGTTTTACCATGATGCCTATTTTCGAGCGATAAAGTTTAATGAGTCTGGCAACCGAATTGACCTGATTGAAAGAAAGCGATACGAGTATAAATAGAATGGGGAACGTTATGGATAATTCTCAACATAAAATCGCAATCGTAACAGGAGGTAGTAATTCGAGGGATATCGGAACAGCAATCTGCCGTAAATTAGCTTCACAAGGAATAGATATATTTTTTACTCACTGGAATTCTAAAAGGGATTGGACCGAAAGTTTTCATCGGGAGATTGTTAGTATGGGTGTCAGATGTGAAGAATTGGACATAGATTTATCAGAAATAAATGCTGCTTCAGAAATCTTTGATATTGTTACAGAAAGATTAGGGATGCCTTCGATATTGGTTAACAATGCTGCCCATTCAATAAGTGATGGTTATATGGAGTTAAATGCAAAAATTTTAGACGATCATTACACAGTTAATATGAGATCATGTTTTCTTCTTTGTGTTGAATTTGCTCGCCGGTTTGAAACATATGATTTAGATGCTGGTAGAATCATAAATATGACATCTGGTCAGGATATCGGTCCAATGCCTGGAGAATTAGCCTATGTAGCTACGGTGCAATATCAGCATTTTCAAGATCATTGTCACAAGAACTGGCACCACTCGGGATAACAGTAAATGCTGTAAATCCTGGACCGACAGATTCTACATGGATGACTGATGAGATCAGACAGCATCTTTTACCCAAGTTTCCTATGGGACGTATTGGAACACCGAATGATGTAGCAAAAATTATAGCTTTTCTTGCGAGTGATGAAGCTGAGTGGGTAACTGGGCAGGTAATTCATTCTGAAGGTGGATTCATTCGTGGATAAATTAGTATTTTCACTTGTACAATAGCAAATTCTGCTTTTATGGGGAACATTACATTTTTTAGCAGACCCCTATTTTAGACTATCCACTCTTGCGC
Source organism: Paucisalibacillus algeriensis (assembly GCF_000577245.1). Classification (GTDB taxonomy): domain Bacteria; phylum Bacillota; class Bacilli; order Bacillales; family Amphibacillaceae; genus Ornithinibacillus. Next base: position 507,796 of record NZ_CBYO010000014.1, on the reverse strand, counting down.
ACTAGACGTTTAATTTAATTAAAATTAATAGCCTGGAAAAAATTCCAGGCTAAAAGATTCTTAGTGCATTATTTATTTCTTCATTACTATACAGACTCTACTACATCAATTACCGCACCAGTTTCTGTATCCGCATAAAATTCAAATTGCTTATTCTGACCATCAATACTTCGAGTCACACCGCCACGATAAGCATTGTACTGTAAACCATTCTTATCAATTGTTTCTGGTTTCATATAAATCCATGAACCACTGATAGGTCCTTGTTTCTTAAACGTTTCCTTGGCGTTCTTTAATGCTTTTTCAGGTGTTATTTTCTGGTATTGTTCCATAGTTTGTTTTGCTACATAACCAGCTGCAAATCCAACTCCCGCAGCTAATACTGCTTTTTTCCAACTCATAACATCACCTCATGCATTTCTTTACATTCACTCATATGTAAGTTTATTTTTTAGTATACCGTAATTCTAATAAAATAGAAAATATAATTGTGATATGCATGAATTGTGGAAACAATTGTGACGTTTCGTTATACTAAAGAAGTAATTTACATAGTAATGGAGGGTTAGGTATGAATCAGGAAACATTAGAATTGTTTAAAACCTTAACAGAATTACAAGGTGCCCCTGGCAATGAACATGCTGTTCGTGCATTTATGAAAGGTGAGCTTGAAAAATACGCAGATGAGATTATTCAAGATAATCTTGGTGGCGTTTTCGGTGTTAAAAAAGGAGTAGGCCCTCGTGTAATGGTTGCAGGACATATGGATGAAGTTGGATTTATGGTTACACAGATTACGAAGAAAGGCTTAATCCGTTTTCAAACGCTTGGAGGTTGGTGGAATCAAGTTTTACTTGCACAACGTGTGCAAATAATGACAGATAACGGCCCAATCGTGGGTGTAATCAGTTCAATTCCCCCACATAACTTAACAGAAGAACAACGCAATAAGCCAATGGATATAAAAAATATGTTGATTGATATCGGTGCAGATGATAAAGAAGATGCTGAAAAGATTGGTATTAAACCTGGACAAACAATCGTTCCAATTTGTCCTTTTACACCAATGGCTAATAGTAAAAAGATTTTAGCTAAGGCATGGGATAATCGATATGGCTGCGGGCTTTCTGTCGAGTTGTTAAAAGAATTACAAAATGAAACATTACCAAACCAATTGTTCTCTGGTGCTACTGTTCAAGAAGAAGTAGGATTAAGAGGTGCAAAAGTTGCAGCAAATATGATTAATCCAGATATTTTCTTTGCATTAGATGCTTCACCTGCCAATGATATGACTGGAAGCGATAATGAATTTGGTCATCTTGGAAAAGGTGCATTATTACGTATCTTTGACCGCTCAATGATTACACATCACGGTATGAGAGATTTCGTATTAGATACTGCAGAATCGAATAACATTCCATATCAATACTTTATTTCCCAAGGTGGAACAGACGCTGGTAGTGTTCATCTATCTGGTAGTGGTGTACCGTCTGCAGTTATTGGAATTTGCTCAAGATACATTCATACATCATCATCGATTATTCACGTGGATGACTATGCAGCTGCAAAAGAACTTTTAGTTAAACTAGTGAAGTCTACTGACCAGAATGCAATTGATGTAATTCGTAAGCAATAATAAAGATAGCTGCTCATAGTGAGCAGCTATCTTTTTGGTAACGGGATGTTAATAAAGGAGAATATAGATGAAAATCATTGTAGGTTCTAAAAATCCAACAAAAGTAAACGCAGTACAAGGTGTTTTTACACAGGATATAGTAGTTGGTCTTGATGTTGATTCACTAGTATCTCCCCAACCTTTTTCGGATCAAGAAACAATGCAAGGAGCAATTAATCGGGCAAAGCAATGTGCAGAATCTGAAGCTGGGGTTGTAGGTCTAGGCTTAGAGGGAGGCGTTATGTATGTTGGAGACGGATTATTTTTATGTAATTGGGGTGCGTTAATTACGCCAATGGGGGAAACATACACAGCAAGTGGTGCAAGAATATTATTACCAAAGGAAATTGAAGTGAAATTAACGAATGGAGTAGAGTTAGGAGTCATTATGGATGATTACGCTAAAAAGTCAGGAGTGTCAAAAAAAGAAGGGGCAATTGGTATTTTCACAAAGGATTTACTAACACGTCAGGAAATGTTTACACAAGTTGTGACTTTACTAAAAGGTCAATGGAGTTATTGGGATAAATAAAAGGAAGGATTTAAACTCCTTCCTTTCTACTCATAGATATAACCAAGTACGTCCATTGCTTGATCAACCGTCTCAACGGTAACATTTGCTTTGTTAGAAAGCTCTTTAAGCGGATGTACAAGGTTTTCGGGTCTAATAATAATCGTTGGCTTATTCAGTGCAATTGCAGTTGAGGCATCCATTGCTGTATTCCATTGTTTATACTTATCTCCAAATAGAGCAATTACGATGTCTGCTTTTTGCATGAGTACTTGTGTTCTAAAATTATTGATATCGGAAGCGGCGTCATCTTTATAATATTTTCCGGGTTGTTCCCCTAATATGACTTCACCTATATCGTCAGAACGATCATGATTCGTTTGCGGCCCAACAAACTTTAATGGTAATTTTTTTTCTCTAGCTTTTTTAATGATCTCTTCGCGCCAATTATCATGAATTTGACCAGCTAAATATACAACTAGCTCCATTACTTTACCTCCATATATTTGTTTGTTAACTTTATACTATCTAATAAGAGAAAATAATTAAAGTTATTCGACCATGTACTTTTAAATATTTTTAATTAGTAGTATGATAAAAGAAGAATTTTATAGGTCTATTGTAGGAGGAAAAATATTTATGCCAAAATTAACCTATATAGCAAGTTCCTTATTACTTATATTTATTATTGTAATAAGTGTGTTTAGCTATCAATCAGATGAATCGATTATTGTACAAGCAGGAGAAACTGCTGATGAAACTTTTTATAGTGAGGATATTCCAGAGGATAATTACCAAGGCGAACATTTTTCATTTTTCCTCCCAGAAACGATGGAAGTTGAGGAAGTTGATAACTTTAATGCAATATTAGAAAATGGAGATAAAACAATTATCATTTTTTACAATACATTAGAAGGTAATCTTAGCAAACTAAATTATGAGGCAGCCAAAACTGATGATGCCATTTTATTCGAATCATTTGAGGATGATAATAAATTTGGTTATATTCGTGTGCTTCCAAGTGAAACTGAAGGTGAAAATGAACTTCAAATCGGAGTTGGCGGTGTAAAAGTAACAGTATTCACAACAAAAAGTGAAGTAATAAAAGATGCAGAAGATCTTATGAATATAGCGCTATCAATTGTTCACTAAACAAAATAGCTAGCTCAATAAAAATTGCTAGCTATTTTGTTTTTTTCAAAGTGAAATAGTTGAACGTAACTCTAATCATAGCTATCATAGAAGAGGCATTACTTTTTTCGTTATTGCCGATGGATAGGAGGCTTTCTATATGAAAATGACCAGTCTTAAAATGAAAAAGATTTTAGAAGATAGGCTGTCAGATTCAAACTTTAACACGAAATATAATCGAGATGATGATACATTTCGAGTTGAGTTAAAAAACACTAAACAGGGTGTAAGTATAAAACTACCAAATATTATTGGTAAATATAATCAACAAGGTGAAAAAGCTATTGATGATCTTGTCGATCATGTAACGGAGTCCTTAAGAATTATGAATAAGACACACAGTCTTGAGGGAATGGAGAAAAATATTTTCCCAGTCATCCGCTCTACTTCATTTCCAACCAAAGCAAAGTCTGGTGCTAATCTTATATATAAAGACCATACTGCAGAAACAAGAATCTTTTATGCACTAGATTTAGGTAAATCCTATCGTTTGGTAGATGAAGTTATGCTTGAAAAAGAGGGATGGTCAACAAAACAAATAGATGAGATTGCAACTTTTAATCTTAGATCCTTAGAAAATGATTATAGAATAGATACAGTTGCAGATAATGACTTTTACTTCTTTGCAAAACAAGATGGGTATGACGCTAGTCGGATTCTAAATGATACATTATTAGAAGAAATAAAAGATAAAAGCATCGGTGAACTTGCAGTTGCAGTTCCACATCAAGATGTATTGATTATGGCTGATATCCGTAATAAGACAGGATATGACATATTGGCACAGATGACAATGAAGTTCTTTACGGAAGGTAGAATACCGATAACAGCATTACCTTTTATCTATGAAGATAAGAAATTGACTCCCATCTTTATTTTAGCTAAGAATAGACCAGAAAAATAAATTAGAAAGAGTGATGTTAATGGACGTATTTTATAATCCTACTGGAATTGGTGATGTATTAATTATTCCTTTAAGAGATGCTAAAGATCGTTATAATGTAAGTTTTGAAACGGTAGGTCCTGTTACTAAAATTTTGGAAAAAAATCAAATATTAGGGTATAACATACAACGTGCTTCCCAATACTTAGAACTTACACAAACTGGGAAAATTCAATTAACAACAGAATTATTGGATTCGATTAAACATGTATTCGAAACTAACAATATTCAAGATTCACTTGACTTTGATCTTAGTCCTAAATTTGTTGTTGGATATGTATTAGAAAAAGACCAACATGAAAATGCAGATAAGTTAAGTGTGTGTAAAGTAGATGTGGGTGAAGAGGTATTACAGATTGTTTGTGGAGCGCCAAATGTTGATAAAGGGCAAAAGGTAGTTGTTGCAAAGGTTGGCGCAACAATGCCAAGTGGCCTCCGCATCAAACCAACTGAATTACGGGGAGTTCCATCAAACGGAATGATTTGTTCTCAAAAGGAACTTGGAATGCCAAATGCACCAAAAGAAAAAGGAATTTATGTCCTTGACGATTCCTATTCAGTTGGCCAAGCTTTTCCTGTATAATAGAAAGCAACCTAGTTTTTTACTAGGTTGCTTTTTAGTTAGAAGTCTAATTGATTAGCTTTTTCATTGTATAAGAATATGATAATTACAAATAGTTGTTCCTAAGGTTTGAGACACGGATGAACAGGCTAAAGCAACAATTATCAAGGCTGTTTTCGATACGTTTGTTGCTTTTATTTTCACGGTTGTTAGAACTGTGCGGTAATAATTTTTCTTTGGATAGTGCTAAACTACCGATCCGGCAGAATACTCCGCTTTCCACGGGCAAGGCCTCAGCCAGGGTACTACTTGAAAATGGTTCTTTGCACCCTTGCACCGAGGAATACTCTTCGTAGCGTTACTAGAAGACGCAGGTGCATCTTTTGCGGGGTCTTCGGACACGTGCTATTCCCGTAGGACAATGGTTTTCGATGGGGCGAGTAAGCGCAGTCCCAAGGAAGGCGTCGGTAGCATGTCATCGTACTAAGAAAATCGGTTTTTACTTTCGAGTAGATGTCGCCCCTGTACTGGAAGTAAAAGTGGAGTGTATTTCCGGGGCGGGTATGATGCTCTAACAAAATTCTCAAATACCGCGCAGTTTCTAACAAATTATATCTTTTAGAAAAACATATATAAAAATTTAGTTAGAAAAGTAAAGAAAGAGTGAAAAACATGTGGGATAACTGGAAGAAAAAAATAGAAAACTTTATATGGAAGGAAGTAGAAGTAGAAGAAGACATCCAAGAATTTCAGCCATTACAGGAATTACATCCTGACATTAAAGCTAGAATGTTATATCAATATCCCAAAAATGAATCATACCATATTCCACAAATCCAAGATCAAAACCGAAAGATTAGTAGACCTAATGTTGATATTGAAACACCTGCTTATCTTCGTAAGGGACACAGGTTGAGTAGTATTAGTCCTATCAACCAAGTCAATCATAATAGTTCACGTTCTAAGCCAATACACCAAAACAAACAGAAAAAACAAGATGTTAGCAAAGCTGAAACGCTTCCCACCACTAAAAAGCCATTTGAAAGAACCGACGTACCATCACCAATTTATGGCTTTAATAGTAGGAAGCAGCAGAAAGAAGTAGTTTCCGTTCCAACATATATTCGAAAACAAAAAGTAAAATATCAAGAAAATGTGGAACCAGTTGTTGACCAAAATCAAACTGTAGATATCTCTACCGTGCAAACAGAAACTAGTAACCTAGTTAATGAACAATTATATCAAAATAATAGACCTTCTAGAAAAATGGAAGAATTCAAGAGTGTGGAGAAAAAGGAACAACCTATTTCCCAATCGCAACAAGTATTACAAGTTGAGAAAGATTCCAAACCAAAAAGAACTGGATCAGATGACAAGAAACAAGCCAGTATTCCCTATAATGTCATGATGACACCGCAGGATAAACGAAAAATTTCACAAAGATACAGTGAACCGCAATTGGAAAATCAAAGGTATTCTAATAGTCGTCAAGCTGAATGGAAGCATAAGGAGAATAAGGAAATAAAAGAACGTCAAATCGAACCAGAACAACCTATTGAAGTTAATCAAATATCAACTATCAAAGCGGAACATACCACAATTCCATTACATTTACTAAATGACCCAATTGTTAAGAGTAACTTAAATGACCAATGGATTTTGGAACAACAAGAATTACTTGAACAAACACTAAAACATTTCCATGTTCGTGCACGTGTCGTAAATGCTACCCAAGGACCTGCAGTTACAAGATTTGAGGTTCATCCTGAGCTAGGTGTAAAGGTTAGTAAAGTAAAGAACCTAAGCGACGATTTAAAATTAAACATGTCTGCTAAGGATATTCGGATTGAGGCACCTATTCCTGGTAAAAATACCATTGGTATTGAAGTTCCTAATCCATCTTCACAAATGGTGGGACTTCAAGAAATTCTAGGTTCAGATTCGTTTACTGATAGTAATTCACCGTTAACGATAGCGTTAGGCCTTAATATTGAAGGAGCACCAGTTGTAACAAATATTCAAAAGATGCCACATGGATTAATTGCTGGAGCAACCGGGTCTGGTAAGAGTGTTTGTATCAACACTATTTTATTAAGCCTAATTTATAAATCTCATCATGAAGATGTGAAATTTATGCTAATAGATCCAAAGATGGTGGAGCTTGCACCATATAATGGAATACCACATTTGGTGTCACCAGTTATTACGGATGTCAAAGCTGCAACGGCCGCCTTAAAATGGGCTGTAAATGAAATGGAAGAACGTTATGAGAAGTTTGTACATGAAGGTGTTCGGGATATTGAACGGTACAACCAAAGAGTGTTAAACCAAAATCGAGCAAATGAAAAAATGCCATTCATCGTTATTGTTATCGATGAATTAGCGGATTTAATGATGGTTTCACCACAAGATGTTGAAGATGCTATTAGTCGAATTGCTCAAAAAGCAAGGGCATGTGGAATTCACCTCTTGCTTGCAACCCAACGCCCATCTGTTGACGTTTTAACAGGATTAATAAAAGCAAACATTCCAACAAGAATTTCATTTAGTGTCTCCTCTCAAGTCGATTCTAGAACAATCATTGATACTGGTGGCGCTGAAAAATTGTTAGGAAAAGGTGATATGTTATTCGTTGAAAACGGAGCAGGAAAAACAGTCCGATTACAAGGCCCATTTGTTTCGGATGAGGAAATTGAACGAATAACTAGCTATGTACGCACGATTGCAGAACCAAATTACTTATTTGAACAAGAGTCTTTATTGAAACAATTTGTTGCAGATGAGGAAGAAGATGAGCTACTAACGGAGGCAATTGAATTTATCTTTGAACAAGATAGTGCGAGTACATCTTTATTACAGCGTCATTTTAAGATTGGATATAATCGCGCTGCAAGGTTAATGGACGCATTAGAAGTAAAGGGAATCATTTCAGGGCAAAATGGTAGTAAGCCAAGAGATGTTTTAATAACCAGAGTGGAATTGGAAGAGATATTATCGTAAACATTTACTTGATTACTTGTTAAATTATTTGGCTGGATATATGATAATAAGGAAAAGAAATTAAGGAGACTATTATGAAAGAAATAGAACAAAAGCTTAGTGGGGAAATAGATCGCCTAACTAATCATACGTTTAAGTTTGATGAACGTATTAAGGAAGGTTGGTTTTCAGCTGTATATTTTTTAAAGACTAAAGAAATTGTTGAGAAAAAGGTTCCGAATAATCATGTCACGATGCAATTCTTTCAAAAGAAAGATGCTGTCCTATGTGGTACTGACGAAGCCATTGCACTAATTCATACATTCGCTGATGATCCAGGATCTATAGAAATTCATTCCTTAAAAGACGGTGACAAGATAAGTCCGTTTGAAACAGTGTTAACTATCTCAGGGAAATATCAACAGTTTGGATATTTAGAAGGTATAATTGATGGCATTTTGGCAAGAAGAACATCCGTAGCAACGAATGTATATAATGTTGTAAAAGCGGCAAGATCGTCTGGAAAACAAAAGCCAGTGATATTCATGGGAGATCGTGATGATCATTATACAACGCAAGCTGGAGATGGTTACGCAGCCTTTATAGGTGGATCAACTGCCCAAGCAACCCATGCTATGAATGAATGGTGGGGAAAAGAAGGTATGGGCACTATGCCACATGCAATGATTCAAATGTTTAAAGGTGATGTCGTAGCGGCTACAAAGGCTTATCATGAAGTATATCCGGAAGATGATTTAGTGGCTTTAGTGGATTATAATAATGATGTCATCACAGATGCACTAAAGGTCGCAAGCGCTTTTGGTGATAAACTGAAAGGTGTTCGTTTAGATACTTCTAATACACTTGTTGATAAGTATTTTCTAAGAAATTATCATGTAATGGGTTCTTTTGATCCTAGAGGAGTAAATCCGGAGTTAGTATTTGCATTACGAAAAGCACTTGATGATAATGGATTTAATCATGTAAAAATTGTTGCAACTGGTGGATTTACAGAAGAAAAAATCCGTTACTTTGAATCTTTAGGTGTTCCAGTTAATACGTATGGAATAGGTAGAAGTTTATTAAAGCTTGATATTGGATTTACGGGTGATAATGTTATGTTAAACGGTTCGCCTGAGGCAAAAGATGGACGCCGTTATCGACCAAATCCAAGGTTAGAAAAAGTAGAATATAAAGAGTTACATCACATCTATTAATAATTAGGACACAACCAAATTACTATTTTAATACGAAATAAGTTTTGTTATAATTACTTAATGTTATTAATCTTAGTTTAGTTAGTATCCGCTTTATGCTGATGTTAGAATAGAAAGCACACCGAAGTGTTTTCTTACACATATAGTTGGAGGTTCTTTTTTATGACAACTTACCATTTTATTGGTATTAAGGGTACTGGTATGAGTGCACTAGCACAAATTCTTCATGATTCTGGAGAAAATGTGCAAGGCTCTGACGTAGAAAAAAGATTTTTTACCCAGGAGGCTCTTGAATCGAAAAACATACCGATTCTTCCGTTCGCAAAAGAAAATATATCAGATGATTTAACTATTATTGCAGGAAATGCTTTTTCTGATGAGCATGTAGAAATCCAAGAAGCAAAAAGTAAGGGACTACCATTTTATCGTTATCATGAATTCCTTGGAGAGTGGTTAAAACAGTACACTAGTATTGCTGTAACTGGGGCACATGGTAAAACGTCCACCACGGGTTTACTTGCTCATGTATTAAATTCTGTTTATCCAATCTCCTACTTAATTGGGGATGGGACAGGTAAAGGGCATGTTGATAGTAATTATTTTGTGTTTGAAGCATGTGAGTACCGAAGGCATTTCTTGAGTTATGAGCCAGATTATGCGATCATGACCAATATTGATTTCGACCATCCAGATTATTTTTCAAGTATAAACGATGTCTTTGATGCATTCCAATCAATGGCAGAAAGAGTTAAAAAAGGTATAATTGCATGTGGTGATGATGAGAAGCTACAACAAATTCAGGCAAAGGTTCCAGTCGTTTATTACGGATTCTTACCGTCAAATGATTTTCAAGCACAAAATGTGAGAGAAACGGAGCATGGTACAGAGTTTGATGTATTTGTTCGTAACACCTATTACGATACATTCATCATTCCAATGTATGGAAACCATCATGTGTTAAATGCATTATCCGTTATTGCAATATGTCAATATGAAGGTATGGAAGCAGATGCAATAAAAAACCTGGATACATTTAAAGGTGTTAAACGTCGTTTTACAGAAAAGAAAATAAATGATCAAATCATTATCGACGATTATGCGCATCATCCAAGAGAAATTACAGCAACAATTGAATCTGCAAGAAAGAAATATCCAAATAAAGAAGTAATCGCTATTTTTCAACCACATACATTTACCCGGACAAAAACATTTTTGCAAGAATTTGCAGATAGTTTAAGTCCAGCAGATTCTGTGTACTTATGTGAGATTTTCGGGTCTGCTAGGGAAGATAGTGGGCAATTAACCATTCAGGATTTACAAAAGCTGATTCCTAATAGTTCTGTTCTAGAATTAGAAGGAATTGAAGAATTAAAGAAATATGAAAATAGTGTATTAATCTTTATGGGAGCTGGAGATATCCAGAAGTTCCAAAAAGCCTATGAAGAAATTCTTCATAGTATTTAACAATATATCTATAAAAAGTCTGTTACCATAAAAGTAACAGGCTTTTTTAGCAGAAGGGGAATTTTTTTAATCACCCCAGCATGCATAGTGGTATTTCTACATTACCTATTCAACGTGAATGCCATCTTTTGTTAGGAATGAATTTTGTTACTTGGAAAAAAATACTACATAACATTCGAATTTTATGATAGAAAAGCCTATAATGGAGATATACTAATAAAGAATGTGTCTACGATAACTTATGTTTATTTGTCGAAATAAAAGGGAACATGAATTGTACAAGCACTTGCATTTTGGCAAACTCACTTAGAAAGAAAGGAATGATTACTGCTATGGAAATCTTACTCTATCTTGCTGCAATAATTGCTGCCGTTGCTTTTGCAGTGCTAGTAATTTACTTAGCAAAAACATTAAAGGCTTCAACCCGAACACTTAACAATGTTGCGAATACATTGGAGAGCCTAGAAAAGCAAATGCAAGGAATTACAACAGAAACAACGGAGTTACTACACAAGACAAATGCCCTTGCTGATGATGTAAATAAAAAAACAGCTAAATTAGATGGTTTATTTGATGGTGTTAAAGGAATTGGTGAAACAGTTCAAGACTTTAATCAATCATTAAAACAATTTTCATCTAGTGTTTCTAGGGCAGCCTCAGAAAATCAAGATAAGGCTTCACAAGCAGTTACATGGGGAGCTGCACTATTTGATTTTTTAAAAAAGAGAAAATAAAAGGAGGAACCAACATGGCAGAAAATAATAACGGTAGAGATTTTATCGTAGGTACAGTCATAGGTGCTGCAGTAGGTGCTAGCTTGGCATTATTATTTGCTCCAAAGTCTGGTAAAGAATTAAGAGGGGATATTAATCAGGGAGCTGTCCAAGTACGTGACCGTGCAACAGAGTGGAAGGATATCGCACAAACAAAAGGACTTGAATGGAAAGATATTGCCCAGGCAAAAGGCCAAGAGTGGAAAGAGTTTGCAACAGAAAAAGGCTCTGAACTTAAACATAAGACACAAGAAGTTACATCTAATGTTCAATCTAAAATTCAAGAAATGAGAAATAAAGATGGAAATGCAGAGGATATAACTGCGGAAGAAGTTACAAGAAACTGACACTGAAGAAAAAAATAATGAAAAGGATGTCGTAAGGTGAGTATTCACTTACGACATCCTTTTTGTGTAGAGATTAATTTTTGGTATAAAGTGTTTCCAGTTCTGTCATTAGAGCTAATCCCAAATAATAGCTAAGTTATCGCCTTCAGATACCTGCTCATAAAAGGTAGTGGGTTGATTATTTTTCATCACGGTGAAGTTACCACTTGCATTTGTTAAATCAAGTTCAATATAGCGGAAAACATCTTGAAATATGAAAGGTTCCAATACTTTATCCTCTATTGATAACCTGTCATTCGGATAAATACTGTCTTCTTCAGTTAATACGGTGTCACCTTTTTTAACAATGAGTTGCGGTTGTTTCATGATGATAGTTTCGTGATTAAATGTTACTCGTATGTGGTGATGATAGTCTTTATTTAACTGTTTTAATAACAACTCGACAGTGGGAATGTTTTTCGGAATTACTTGTAAATGATCATGTTGTCTTAATTTATAATCTAATGATACTGGCTTATTATTTATAACAATCTGAGTTTCAGCTAAGCCTAATTTTACTCTGTGCTGGTTAACGAATACTTCAAATTCATTATGATCAGGCTGCTTTTCCGAGCTGACAAAGGTAAAGAAATCTCTAACTGTTTTTGGTGTGCGTACTTCAATGATATCATGGTCCTGAATGAGATAATTCTGATCCTTTATCATGTTATTTACATAATATGTTGACTTTATTTCATAAGCTTGCTGATTAAAGCGAATTTGAATGGGAGGAACATCTCCAAGAAGTTCTAAAAGTGTGACTTTTGGCTGCAATCCATCCAAACCTTTTTTTATTTCAATTTCAACTCCATTTTGAACAATTGTATCAACGGTTGCTTCTTCCTTGTTCAATAGAATTGCTGGAGCTTGACCAAGTTCACCTGGTAAGGTTATTGATTTACCGTTTACTGTAATAATAGACGCAATACCTGGTTTTCCGTATAATTTATTTATTTCTATTCCAGCTTGTACAAGGCAATCACCAATTGTGAGCTGTTTCATTTCAAACATCCGAATTATTTTTTCATTAACTTTTATGGAGATATAATGAATTGGATTTTGTTTAGCTGCAATAGCAATACCGATTGGTGTTACAAAATCAGGGCCATTTGGTAGATTATCTGTTTGATTCAGAATTTGGATTGCCTCGATATCGCGAATTGCAACACGATTGGATGGCAGTTGTAATTTATTAGCTAATCTTGCTGTGAAATCGGGTGTTTGACTGCCACCACCGATGAGCATGACTGCTTTAGGTTGTGTTCCGTTTAATTGTAGTATTTCCTCGGCAATAGAGTTTGTTAATTTATCAATGCTTTCACCGATATCGTTTACTAAATCCTCATAGGTAATGGTAGATTCAAATCCTAATATATCTTGAACAGTTGACTGCCTATTCTTCACTATTTCTAGTTTTGTTTTCTCAGCTAATGGGAAATCTAGCAAATAATGATCACTTACTGCTTCCGTTATTTCATCACCAGCAATAGGCACCATCCCATATGCAACGACTGTTCCTGAGTTGGTAAGTGCAATATCACTCGTCCCAGCGCCTATGTCTACAAGGGCGACGTTTAGACGTCTCATGGATTCCGGAATAAGTACTTGTATAGCCGCAATCGGTTCTAATGTTAAAGCATCCATTTCTAAATTTGCACGGGTTAATGCTGAGATTAGGGATTCCACAACTACTTTGGGTAAAAAGGTAGCAATAATTTCAACTGAGGCAAATTGGCCACTCTGATCAATTAATGAGCCAATTAGATCTTCGTCGATTTTATAATGAAGTACAGAATACCCAACACAGTAATAGTTCGAAAAGTTCTGGTCCATGTCATCAGAAACTATCTTGAGTTGTGCAGCATGCACAGCACTTAATTCTAAATGCTTAATGGTTTCGTGGTCTGTAACTGGTTTTTGATTGAGTTCGAATGTCGCTGATGAAGTAATCGTTTTTAATGATCTTCCTGCAGCGGCAACACATACTTTATGTAGTGGACCATGGTTAGCTTCTAGCATTTCTTTGACTTCTTTAATAACCTCAGCAACTTCTTCTACATGATGTATTTGGCCATCTACCATGGACCTGACTCGATGTTCTCTTACGCAATAATCAACTAATGTATATTTTGATTCGAACTTTTGTAAAATAACCCCTGTCACAGACCGGGTTCCGATATCTAATGCAAATATATAATTGTCCTTCATTATGTAAATCCCCCTAATAGTAAAAGGTATCCAAAATAATCTCTATTTGTATGAGCATAATTTCCCGTAAATCTTTATTTTTATTATAAACTGTAAGATGACAAAGGGAAAATTATTAGCTATAATGATGTCACATTATGTAGAAATTCTTGCAGTTTTTCCTTTCAGGAGGCTATTAAATGATGAATAACAATTTAGACGAATTACGAAATAGATTAGACGATGTTAATTTACAAATACTTGAACTTGTGAACCTACGAGCAGCTATTGTGAAACAAATTGGTCAAATAAAAAACAAACAAGGTATAAAGCGATTTGATCCAGTTAGAGAGCGTGAAATGCTAGATCAATTAATTCAACATAATAATGGTCCGTTTGATAATTCAACCATTGAACATATCTTTAAAGAAATGTTCAAGGCTGGGCTTGAGTTAATAGAGGACGATCACCGTAAAGAATTATTAGTATCCCGTAAACGACAACCTGAAAACACAGTGATTGATGTTAAAGGTGAAAAAGTTGGTGATGGAAAAACTCATTTCGTTATGGGGCCATGTGCTGTTGAAAGCTATGAACAGGTTCGGGAAGTAGCTCAAGCCGTGAAAAAGAACGGTATTAAGCTTTTTCGAGGTGGAGCATTTAAGCCAAGAACTTCGCCTTATGATTTTCAAGGATTGGGAATTGAAGGCTTACAAATCTTGAGGCGAGTTGCCGATGAGTTTGATTTAGCAGTAATAAGTGAGATAGTAAATCCAGCACATATTGAAATTGCATTAGATTATGTGGATGTCATCCAAATTGGTGCTAGAAATATGCAGAATTTCGAACTACTGAAAGCAGCAGGAGAAGTTGATAAACCAGTTCTATTGAAACGTGGTTTATCGGCAACTATTTCTGAGTTTATAAATGCAGCGGAGTATATTATTTCCCGAGGAAATGGTAAAATCATTCTTTGTGAACGTGGAATTCGCACATATGAGACAGCAACAAGAAATACACTGGATATTTCAGCAGTACCAATATTAAAGCAAGAAACTCACTTACCTGTAATGGTCGATGTTACTCATTCAACGGGTAGGAGAGATTTGTTAATACCAATGGCTAAGGCAGCCCTAGCTATTGGAGCTGATGGTATAATGGCTGAGGTTCATCCAGACCCAGCGGTCGCATTGTCTGACTCTGCTCAACAAATGGATATCCCAATGTTTGAAACCTTCTTAAAAGAAATTTCTAAATACAATGCATCAATTAGTTAAGGGTTTGACAACTAGTCAAATCCTTAGTTTTTAGGTTTATTTAGAACAGAGGGATTTATGTGTTTGCTCCTGAAACTAAGGATTATGCGCTAGAAAATCTGCAGCTTGTGCCTGATACCGGTGACCATGCTCCCAAGCACCCAGATCATGCGCCCGACTATGAGTATCATGTCCCGAACTAGGCTTGTAATCGGCCGAAGATTTTATAAGATATTTTTTGTGTTTTTTTTCACACTAGAGTATGATAATGAGTAGAAACTTGTCTATTAGTACGGAACTAGGAGGTTTATTTTATGACAATAACAATATACGACGTAGCAAGAGAAGCAAATGTATCCATGGCAACGGTATCCCGTGTGGTAAACGGAAACCCTAATGTAAAGCCAACAACAAGAAAAAAGGTATTAGCAACGATTGAAAGGTTAGGGTATCGTCCAAATGCGGTTGCACGTGGACTAGCTAGTAAAAAGACTACCACAGTTGGAGCAATTATCCCTGATATCTCTAGTATCTTTTTTGCGGAATTAGCTAGAGGAATTGAAGATATTGCCACGATGTATAAGTACAATATCATATTGAGTAACTCTGATCAAAATAAGGATAAAGAGTTACAACTAATTAATACGATGTTGGAAAAACAAGTAGACGGTATTATATTTATGGGTGGAAATATCTCGAAAGAACATGTTCAACAGTTCTCAACTGCTTCCGTACCAGTGGTGTTAGCAGCCACATATGATGGAACAGAATCAATCCCATCTGTAAATATTGACTATGAGGAAGCGGCTTATGAAGCAACCAATTATTTAATTGAAAAGGGAAATAAAAAGGTAGCATTTATCTTTGGAAACGAAGAGTATACGATTAACCAATTGAAAAAACAAGGTTACTTGCGAGCTTTGAAAGAGGCTAATCTTCCAGTCGTAGAAGATTATATAGTAAGTGGTGATTACACATATGATTCTGGAATGAAATCTGTAGAGAAGTTTATGAATTTATCAGACAAACCAACTGCTGTTTTTGCAGCTTCAGATGCGATTGCGCTTGGTGTTATCCATGGTGCTCAGGATTTAGGCTATAAGGTTCCAGATGACATAGAAGTATTTGGATTTGATAATACAAAATTAGCCACAATGGTTCGACCAGCATTATCTACGGTTGTTCAACCAACATATGATATCGGTGCGGTTGCTATGCGCTTACTTACTAAATATATGAATAAAGAAGAAGTAGAAGAGAAAAAAGTAGTATTACCACACCGTCTTATAGAAAGAAATTCAACAAAATTAAAATAATGTCGATAAAAACAGTATAATGTAATTTGAAGCAGAAGTTTGGGGAGAGAGAATATGAGAAAACGAGATTTATTAACTCCTATCGGCATTACTGTAGGTTTTATCATGATTATGGGAGCAATACTTTCTAGTGGTGGAACTGAGGGTTTTGTTTCCTTTCTTGACTTTACCTCTATCCTTATTGTAATAGGTGGGATGATTGGTTCACTACTTATTAACTTTAATATGCAACAAATTAAATTAACAGGAAAAGTATTAAAGGAGTCATTTAACCAAAATGACCGACAGCTTCCTGAACTAATTAATCTTTTTATCCGACTTTCTGAACGTGCAAGAAGAGAAGGTATTTTAGCATTAGAAAATGATCTAGATGATGTCGATGAACCATTTATTAAAAAAGGGATTCTACTTGCTGTTGATGGTATTGAACCTGAAGTAATACATGACATTATGAACGCTGAGATCACAGCGATGGAAGAACGCCATTATCGTGGTAGAATGATTTTAGAAAAATGTGCCGAATATGCTCCAGCTTGGGGAATGATTGGTACATTAATAGGTCTTGTATTGATGTTGAATAGCTTACAAGATCCAGCGACACTAGGTCCAAGTATGGCAGTTGCTTTACTCACAACTTTATATGGAACAGTTCTTGCTAACTTAGTATTCACTCCGATGGCAAGTAAACTTGAAAATAAAACAGAAGAAGAAGTATTTATTAAACAAATTATTATTGAGGGCGTTATTGGTGTTCAATCTGGTCAAAATCCACGAATATTAGAAGAAAAATTAGGAGCATTTCTTTCGAACAATACGAAGTCAAAAGAAGCTCATGAAGATGAATCCTCATTCGTGGGGGAGGGCCTAAATGAAGCGTAGAGAAAGTAGAAAAAAAATTGATAAAGGTGCTCCAAAATGGATGGTAACCTATTCCGACATGGTCACATTGATTCTAGTTTTTTTCATTTTGTTATTCTCTATGTCACAAATAGATGCAGTGAAATTTGAAGCTATTTCTGATTCTTTTCGTAATCGAATGATATTTGATTTTTTCCCTTCACCTGTACCAATGGATAACCCTACGGAGAGTACTAGTGTACAAAAACAAGGTCAAAATTCAAATGAATATGAGTTGCCAGTATCAGATGAAAAAGAAGATGAAGCTGGGGCTGAATCAGAATCAAATCAAGAAAACGACTCCCTTAATGAATTAATGGAAGAAGTAGAAAATTATTTGGATGAGAATGCACTAAATAATGTAGTATCTGCAAATCGCTCAGAACGTGGAGTTGTTTTAGTTTTACAAGATAGTATATTATTCGATCCAGGAGAGGCCATAATTTTACCTTCAGCACTTCCGTTTTTAACTAAGGTTGGTAATCTACTATCACAAATCGATAATGATATAAAGGTAGAAGGACATACAGATGATGTTCCTATGTCGAGTTTTAGATATCCTTCTAACTGGGAGTTATCCGGTGCAAGAGCTAGTAGTGTGGTAAGGTTTTTGGTTAATGAGAATAGCTTAGATGAAAGACGTTTTACAATCAGTGGCTATAGTGATACAGAACCACTCGCTCCAAACGATAATGCAAGTAACAGAAGTAAAAATAGAAGAGTAGAAATAGTTATTTTAGAAAAAGATGTCTTAGAACCACAAAGTTAAAGGAGTTGAAATTTCAACTCCTTTTTTTTGCATATTTAGATACAGTAAAGATTAAACTGATTCGTCCAGGCAATAGGATGTAGGATACGGATATCTCCGCTCCTTTCCTATTCCTCTGCTTATATGGTAATCTACTAAAATCCTAATAGATTGATGTTTATATTACTTTAGTATATTTTAATAAATTCAGTAATGTAACGTGATTTTTTTCCTCAATTTCCTTTTTTCTTGGAATTACTGGAATTTCCTCTATAGGGTCATGCCATGTTGTTGGTAAAGTAACTGGTGCTTCTTTCTGCCAATTATTTATCCAGGTTATAGGGAGATCGCCATGTAAGGGTTGTTCATCCTTCATGACATTCCAAATTTGTGACCATGCCCGAGGGACAACACGCCAAATATCATAACCACCTCCACCAAGAGCAATCCATTTTCCATTACAGTATGTTTTGCTAATTTCTAATGCAACTTCTGGTATTCTTTCATAAATGGCCATGGAACCACATAAGTGGGTGAGAGGATCATAAAAATGGGAATCAGCGCCATTTTGAGTAACTATCACATCAGGCTGAAAGAAATCCGCTATTTCTCGTAAAGCGTTTTCATAAACTTCTAGATAAGATTCATCCTGTGTAAAAGCATCGATTGGTAAATTAAAGCTAAACCCGTGGCCTTCTTTAATCCCTCTTTCATTAACATTTCCGGTGCCAGGGAAAAGGTACCTACCTGTTTCGTGGATAGAGAATGTACAAACCTTAGGATCATCATAGAAAGCCAATTGAACACCATCTCCATGGTGTGCGTCAGTATCAACGTATAATACTTTTAAATCATAATTTTTTCGAATATATTTGATCGCAATTGCAGCATCATTATAAATACAGAACCCTGAAGCCTTTTGCTTAAAACCGTGATGTAAGCCACCTGCAAAATTAACTGCTCCATGTGCACCTTCAACTAAGACAGCTTCAATAGCGGTGAGTGTAGCCCCTACAATTTGAGCTGAGGCTTCATGCATATTGGGAAAAACCGGCGTATCCTCGGTACCCAGCCCATATTTAATTAGGTTTTCCGGTGACATATTATTAGCAGATTTGACTGTGCGTATATAAGCAGGATCATGAACAAGCGCTATCTCATCATCAGATGCCACTCGTGGTACAATAATTTGATTCTCTGCTAATTGTCCAGAATTTTCCAGTAATTCCTTTGTTAAAATAACCCGCTTTTGGTTAAACGGATGATCATTGTGAAAATGGTAATTTAAGAGTGATTTGTCAAAAACAAATTTAATATCTTTGTTCATAATCTAGGCTCCGGTATATTGTTTGGCCACATTAATTCATACCCAGCATTTCGTAAATCACGAATAATTGGTAGTGGATTCATGGTTTGTACTCGAAAAACCAGTATCTTATATTCTGGGTCGTTATGAAAAGGATAAACTAATACAGAGGAAATATTAACACCTCGATTTCCAAATACAGATGCAACTTCAGGTAATATTCCTGGCTTATGTGGGACCTTTACCTCAATGTGGGAACCTTGTACATGTGTTCCGGTTAGCTGAATTAAGGTATATAGCAGATCCTTTTCTGTAATTACACCAACTAGTTTATCATTACTAACCACTGGTAGGCATGCGATTTCGCGATCGTAAAATATTCGGGCAACCTCTTCTACAAAATCTAATGGATGAGCCGTGATAACAGGGCTACTCATAATCGAAGAAACTTCTTTATTTAATACATCCTTTTCTGGAGTATTTGTTAAAATCGATGGGCTTGCGTCACGAATATCACGATCTGATACAATTCCGATTACATAATGGTCTTCATCTACAATCGGGATATGCCTGATTTTATGATTAACTAATAATTGATATGCTTTTTCGATTGAATCTGAAGGACTTAGTGAGATTACATTTCGATTCATTATTTTTTCAACATGCATCATAATCCCTCCCTATAACTTCGTATTTGATGTCGTTTTAAAAAACGTAACGTTTCAAATTGCTGTATTGATTCTTCCTTCACTTTTGAACCAATTCTTACCATTAAACAATTTGCCGGGTGTGAAATTATTTCAGGGTCATCCGTTGGAGCTGGCAAAAGGCCCCCAGAAGCCATCATTTTTTCCATTACCTTTCGATATTCCCAAATACTTAAATTTGTTCCTTTTAAATCCCAGTGCCAATAGTATTCTGTTGAGATAACTATATAATTTTCCATAAAAGGATCCATCATCGATACCTTTAATAGACTTGAGGCTATTCCACTTCCTCGGTATTCAGGAATTACCTCAATTGCGCCTAGCTCTATTAAATTCTACATTTGAAAGGTTGACCATCTTTCTAAAGGATCTGGATATAGATAGGTTACATAACCAATTATAGTATCCTCTGTTCTTGCAATGATAATTCTGCCATCAGCCAAACCCGCAATACCTAATAGGGCTTGAAATTGCTTTTTAGAAGGTCGAAAAGTTGTTAAGTCATGATGAAAAATATAGTTTTCGAGTGTTGATGCAGGGACTGGTCCCTCAATGATAATGTCGGTTGCTTGATGTTTTATTCTATTGTAAGTTTTTAAATGCTCCATTAATTGTTCACCACTCAAATTTTGTATTAGTTTTATTATACAAGATTATCGTTGTAATTTTTAGTCTTTTCTAGATAAATTTCTGAAAGGTACTTTGAAGTCTTATTAATCATTAATTTTATCCAAACTTTTCTGAATTATTATGTTACTATAAAAGATATAAAACTCTGTTCTCAAAGAGTAGGATAACGAAATTGAAATACGATATAACATATGGGGGATTAAGGTGATGATTGGTAGAAAGATAGGTGAAGGTGGAAACTCAGAAGTATTTGAGTGGGGGGACGATAACAAAATTATTAAATTAGCAAAACCAAACACCAGCATACTAGCTTTAGAAAGAGAATATAGGAATAATCTTATGGCATGGAAAATGGGGTTGTCTGTACCTAAGCCATATGAAATCGTAGAGTTTGATCAACGTCCAGGAATTGTGTTTGAACGAATTTACGGCGAAACATTAAAAGAACGCTTATTCAACATCCTAATCCAACAAATTAACGCAGACCAACTAATGACGGTTTGGAATGATGTTCGATATACTGCTCGCCTTTTAAGTGAAATTCATCATTTATCACATGAGGGAATACCTCCGCAAAGGGAATTCCTGAAGAGACAGATACGGAGTGTGGGTTATTTAGGGGAAGAAGAAAAAAGTGCTATTATCGATATTTTAGATAGTTTTCCAATAAAGAGTCAAATATGTCACGGAGATCCTAATCCTAATAATATATTGATGAGCAATGGAAAAGCTGTAATGATTGATTGGAATGATGCCACTAGTGGTAATCCAGAAACAGATCTAGCGGAATACATCATTATGATTAGATTTGCCGTTTTACCTAGTGACACACCACAAAACGTTGTAAATGTTTTTGACTCTTTAAGAGAAGGAATAATTGACGTCTTTTTAGATGAATATACATTACTTACTGGAACTACCTATGAGGAAGTGGAACCTTGGATTATTCCGATAGCAGCTCGTAAGCTTTCAGCGGATGCTATTTCTAATAAAGAAAAACAATTACTAGTCAACGAAATACGTATAGGACTGAGGTACAAGGAAAACAAATTATAGATCATCTTAAGCGATAGTGGTAGAATAAATCATTTAACAATTATAGAAATTAGCACTTAAATTTTGTTTAAATGTAAATGAAAAAATAGCAATAGTCTTGTTCAGAGAAAGTGAACTAGGCTATTGCTATTTTAATGCCTAAAAGTACCAAGGAATAGGTACGTCAGACTATTGTAATGACTAATCCTTTTCAGTATCCCCTGGAGGATTTTCAGGAGGATCTACCGGATCCCTAGGATTCTCCGGTTGACCTGGGTCCCCAGGCTCCTCGGGATCTTCAGGATCTGGATCTGGCTTTTCTGGTTCCTTCGGTTTATCTACTTCCTTATCCGGTTCTGGTTTTTCAGGCTTTTCTTCTTTCTCCGGTTCTGAGAAGTCACCGACAACAATTTCTTTTGAAGCAGAAGATTCTAATCCGAAGTAATCAACTGCTTTAACATGGTAAACACCATTTCCACTAGGTAATTTAAAACTAGTTTCAATCGAATGACCAATTAGACCGAATGAATCTCCAGGTTTGTTAGCACGGTATATTCGATATCCAATAACATCTTTGCTTCCAGAAGCATCCCATGTTAAATTGCTTCCATTATTTTGTACTGATGAAGGTACTCCAGGTGCCTTGCCATCATCATCTACCACTGATTTATGACCTTCGATATTCGGAAGACTAATCTTTTCCCATGCCTCTCTTCGGAACCTAGGGAACAGCTCTGTCAAATCATTTAGTTTGTCATATTGATTTCGAATTATCCATTCTGGGTTAAAGGATAGACCATCATCTTGAATGAATTCTTTAGGAGTTTTAGGTCCAGCTAATACTGCTTTACCATCAACTAGGACATAAGAACCTGATACAAGACTATCGTCCACCTGTGTTGGTACAAAGTTGATATTAAATAAATCACTCGATACCAGTCCTGCTTGTTGACATAAATCAGAAGCAAGCATACCAGATGTTGCACAAATACTTCGTGTTACGATTCCATCAGGTCGTTGGAATTGTTCCGATGGTGCAACAAGATCAGGTCTAATTTCAGAAGCAGCATTCATAAGCTCTGCCCAAAGTTTTATGTTTCTATTTCCTTCATATAAAGCACAGCTATCACACTTCAATGACTGTCCTATTCGATATCCTAACCAAGTTCCCATTGTAACGTTCGGGTTATATCCGACAAAGTGGACATCATGGGTATTTTGGGTAGTTCCAGTTTTACCTGCCCAATCCACGTTTGGATACTTTAGTTGTGAACGTAAATAATTTGCAGTTCCTTCACTAACGACGTCACGGAGTATATCTGTCGTCAAATAAGCTGTTTGTGGAGAGAATACTTCCACTGGCTCTGTTTTATGTTCATAAATTACTTCACCGTCTTGGTTAGTAATCTTTTCAATCATATAGGCATCTACGAAATTTCCACCATTTGCAAAGGTTACAAAGGCATTCGTATTCTCTTCAACTGATATACCATGCGTTGTACCACCAATTGACAATGCTAAGTTTGCATATTCTGCATCACCAAGCGAAGTAATCCCCATTTTTCGTATGTACTGATCCACAGGATTCTCATGGGCAATTTGTGAATATACCTTGATTGTTGGTACGTTATAAGAATCCGTAATAAAGTCTCTTACAGATAAGATTCCATGATAGCGGTAGTTAAAGTTCTGTGGTGTCCACGGGCCTCCTGGAGTTGACCAAGTAGTCTTAACATCTGCAACAGGAGTTCCTGGTTGTACAATGCCTTTTTCCATTGCAGGAGCTATTGCCAATAATGGCTTCATCGTACTCCCATTCGGTCGTAACGTGTCTGTAGCGTAATTCGTTTGATTCTCGAAACTGAATCCACGTCCACCAAGAAAGCTTATTACTTTTCCTGTTTTATTTTCAACTAAAAATCCAGCTGCTTGAACCTGTTGTGTGGTTATTTCTTCACCAGTTGCAGGGTCAATCGTGTTACCATGCCAATCTGGACCATAGTATTGGAAGTTCTTAGCAACTTCTTGGAAGGCATCATAGATTTCCTTGTCAATGGTGGAATGGATATTATAACCACTTTGACGAAGATCACGATCCGCTAATATCATATATTGCTCTTTTAATTCATCGCTTTCATCCAGATCCTCTTTTGTATAACCATCTTTATCTGCTAGAAAATACATCAGTATTTCTTTCGCTCTTTTTTCTAATTCAAACGTTAGATATGGATATTTTTCGATAGGACTTTCAGAACTTGTAACAAAGTCAGCTACAATATCGTAGTTTAGAGCATTCTTATATTCCTTTTCTGTAATATATTCCATTTCTAACATTCGGCTAAGAACTACTTTCATACGAGTAATCCCTGGTTCAAGTCCTTCTTGGTTTTTTAAACCACCACCACCTTGATATGGCGTATAATAAGATGGACTTTGTGGAAGACCAGCAAGAAATGCAGCTTGTGGAAGGTTAACTTCATCAGCGTTAATTCCAAAAATCTCTTGAGCGGCAGTTTGGACACCAGCGATATTTCGTCCATTAGCTCCACGTCCGTATGGGATAATATTCAAATACGCTTCCATTATCTGATCTTTTTCGAAGAATTGCTCTAATCGCATTGCAAGTAATATTTCTTTTGCCTTTCGTTCAAAGGATACTTCATTTGTTAAAATCTGGTTTTTAATTAGCTGTTGCGTTAATGTACTACCACCAGACTTCATATCGGAATTAGTAAATTCTTGAACAAGTGCACGAACAATTGCCTTTGGTACAACGCCATTATGCTCTTTGAAGAATTCATCTTCCGTTGCAATTACGGCATCAATTAATATTGGTGAGATATCTTCTAATTTTGTTTCTTCACGGTGAAGATCTGATTGAATATCTCCAAAATAAATATCCCCGGCAAAATACAATTTGGATGTTTCTTCGTAATTATAGATATCTTTTTCCATGCTTTCATATGGACGGATTGGTTCGTCTTTGACTAGTGAGGCAAAGTATCCAAATCCTACACCTACACCAAAGAACATCCCAATAATACCAATGACAATAAAAAATAAAATAACATTCCAGACAACATCATATGTAATTCTTGATGCACGTTGTACTTTCCCAGTGCTCCAGATTGTTTTTACCTTGGTTCCAACTTTTTGGAAAAACTCTTTAAAATCCACGATAAAACCCCCTATTATTCCAAGAATAATTATAGCATATGCAATGATAGAGTAGGTACAATAAATTTGCAAAAATAATTGCATTTTTTATCTTTATTCTATATGATAAATGTAATAATATAAATTAAAGCAATGAAGGAAATAGTAGTGTTGCAAATCCCTATCTAAGAGATCTGGTGGTCGGTGGAAACCAGAATATATTTGCATACGAAGTACAATTCCAGAGCAATCTTAATGAGCCAATAGGTGAAATTAAGACGGTGAAGTCATCGTTAACAACCCCAAAGTGGCTGTTTCTTGCAACAAGGGTGGTACCGCGTGTTAAAACTCGTCCCTTATTTATCATAAGGAATGGGTTTTTTTATTTTGTTAGAAAAAATAATGGAGTGTGAAAAAGATGCATATCTTAGATGATTTAGAAAAAAGAGGGCTCATTAATCAGGTAACTGATAGGGAAGGCTTGGAAAAGCATTTATCCGAAAACGAAGTAACATTATATTGTGGATTTGACCCAACAGCTGATAGCTTACACATCGGGCATTTAGTACCTCTAATGATGTTAAAACGATTCCAAAAAGCTGGACATAAGCCAATTGCGCTTGTTGGTGGTGGGACAGGAATGATAGGGGACCCAAGTGGTCGTTCTTCTGAGCGCTCGCTAAATACTGAGGAAGTAGTAAAAGGGTATAGTGATGCCCTAAGAACACAAATCTCAAAAGTACTAGAAGTTGATAAAGATGAAAACCCAGTAGTTGTACGAAATAACTATGATTGGTTAAGCAGTATGACTATCATTGATTTTCTACGTGACGCTGGAAAACATTTCGGTGTTAACTATATGTTAGCAAAGGAATCCGTATCCGCTCGAATCGAGCAAGGGATCTCTTTTACAGAGTTTAGTTACATGATTTTACAATCGCTAGACTTTCAGAAACTATTCACACAAGAAAATTGTACACTTCAAATTGGTGGAAGTGACCAGTGGGGAAATATAACAGCTGGTATGGAATTAATTCGTCGTGCAAGAGAAAATGAGGAAGAAGAAGTAAAAGTATTTGGTCTAACTGTTCCTCTAATCACAAAAGCAGATGGAACTAAGTTTGGTAAATCTGCAGGTAATGCTGTGTGGTTAGATGCAGATAAAACAAGTCCATATGAGTTCTATCAATTCTGGATTAATACGGATGACCGTGATGTGATGAAGTTTTTACGTTACTTTACTTTCCTAAGTGAAGTTGAGCTAGACGAACTAGAAAAAGAAGTTGAAAACCATCCAGAGAGACGTGTTGCTCATACACGACTTGCTGAAGAAGTGACAAGAATGGTTCATAGTCAAGAAGCGGTAGAACAAGCGCAAAAAATCTCAGCATCTTTATTTAGTGGGGATTTAAAATCTCTATCAGCTGATGAAATTGAACAAGGATTTAAGGATGTACCATCTTTCCGAGTTGATAAAGAAGATATTGGATTAGTTGATCTATTAGTTAACGCCAACATCTCTTCTTCAAAACGTCAAGCAAGAGAAGATATTACTAATGGGGCTGTTTACATTAATGGTGAAAGACAACAGGATGTAAATTATGTTGTATCAGAATCAGATCGAATTGAAAGTAAGTTTACCATTATTAGAAGAGGGAAGAAGAAGTATTTCCTAATTCGGTATAATTAAAAAAAGAAACTGCATCAAGCTTAGAATTGATGCAGTTTCTTTTTGTCTATAAATTATTTTCTATTGTTGACTTTCCATGTATGATCTTTCTTCTTCGGGGGATAAAATTCCGGTTGCTTGACCAACTGTTCCCCCCTGTAATTCCCAAATGGCATTATGATCATCATCTGCAGATGAAAAATCACCATTCGCCCATTTTTCTAAAATTCTTCTATAGAGATTTCCGTGTATAAATTCATTATTGTTGAGACCTTCTAATAACCATTGAATTCTATCTTCGTTGATTTGATAAAAACCCCATTTTTCTTCAGCTTTAACTTTTTGATGACTCATACCATGAATATATTCTTGAAAGTCACTGTCTGTTAATTGCTCTATAGTTGTAGGTTGCCCAAAGGGGTTTAACCCTTTTTCTTTAAAGGACTGCATTTCTTCCTCTGTTATGTTGCCACCTGCTGATTCACGCATGTTGTCTACATCAGTAGAACTTGGTCCTTCACTAGAATTACTACTATAATTACTAGCTTCTGAGGCTTTTATGTCCGTATAAATTATGTATCCAACAACACCAAATATTAATATAGTCAATATTACTAACACAACTATTAATTTATTCATTTTCAAAAACCTCCTATTAATAGTTTAATATATATCACATTAAGTTGAAAAAATAACTGCTTTTTACTAAAAAAGGAAAGAAAGAAGTACGACATTAGATATTACATGTATACCATTGGAGTTTACTGTCTAATTTAAAAATTCATAAAACGTATTTACTTTATAGAGTAATTTATGTTACTATCTAATTGAAATGGAATAGATTAACTAACACCATTTTCTAGTGTCCGGACCACAATAAATCGTGTGAACTATTCCTTCATCTACAAACAATCTCTAATGGAGGATAAATCTATGTCCAATATTTATAGGTTAGAACCTGATTCAGACACATTACATGGATTTTTCAGCAAGGATTTGGATCCTGTATTAACTATTCATTCAGGAGACACGGTTATTTTCAGAACATTAGATTCTGCTTGGGGATTAGAAAAGCGTTCAGATCCAGGCAAACCAAGAAAAAAGTTTACGGAACTTAAGCCCGAAAGGAAAACGAACCAATTTGGTCATGCTTTAGTCGGCCCAGTCTATATTCAAGATGCTAAGCCAGGTGATACTTTGGAAATAACAATTAACGAGATTGTTCCAGGTTCTTGGGGCTGGACTTCAGCAGGTGGGTTTCCAAGTTACTGGAATGAAAGATTAGGATTGGTTCAAGAGGAAGAAGTTCTGCTTGATTTTGAACTTGATGTTGAAAAAATGGTGGGTACAAGTCAATTTGGCAATTTTGATTACAATGTGGAATTACGTCCATTCATGGGAATAATGGGCATGCCATCTGATGAAGAGGGGCAGCTTTCAACCTTTGTTCCACGGTATAGTGGAGGTAATATTGACTGTAAAGAATTACAGGTAGGAAGTACATTATATTTGCCGATTTCTGTAAAAGGTGGCCTTTTTTCTACAGGAGATGGCCATGCTGTTCAGGGTGACGGAGAAGTTGCTGGTCCTGCGTTAGAATGTCCGATGGAGCGAGTAAGTTTAACTTTTAAGACACGAGAAGATATGAAAATCAACAGACCTAGAGCAAAAACGGAATCAGGATGGATTACCATGGCTTTTCACGAAAACTTAGAAGAAGCAATGTGGCTTGCACTAAGTGATATGTTGGATTTAATGACTGAGTTGTACACAATTTCCAGGACGGAAGCTTATGCCTACGCAACAATGGTTGTGGATTTACGCGTTACACAAATCGTAAATTTCAGTAAGGGCGTTCATGCCTATTTGTCATTTGATGCCTTAAGGTAATATCTTAATCTATTAATGTTTGCTATACAGACTAGAAAATGAAAGTAAATCGGATGGAGATGGTAATATGGAATTTTTGGTGAAACAAATTGAACTTAATAAACATACCTTTCAGTATAGGGAGAGTGGAAACCCTTTAGCACTGCCAATAGTTGCACTTCATTCACTAGGTAATAATTCAAAGTCTTGGGAGAGAGTAGCTGCTGGTTTAGGAGAAAGTTATCGTTTTATTGCCTTAGATCAGAGAGGGCATGGAGAGAGTGCCAGAACAGATACCTATTCTTTCGAGGAAATGTGTGAGGACCTACTTCTTTTTGTTGATGCATTGGATTTGGAACGTTTTATTCTTATCGGTCATTCAATGGGAGGAACTGTATCATATCTTTTTTCAGAACAATATGCTTCGAGAATAGAGAAATTAGTTGTAGTTGATACACCGCCACCATTTACAGACAAACCAAAAGAAATACCATCTGAGCCAGAACAACCTTTGCCATTTGATTGGAAAGCTTTTCAATCAATAATGAGACAGTTAAACGAACCAAACCCAGAATGGTGGGAAAGACTCCCTGCTATTTCTGCACCAACACTTATTATTGGGGGTGGAGCTAGTAATATTCCACAAGACAAATTACGAGAAGTTTCCGAGAATATCCCGGATTGTAAATTGGTAACAATTGATGGTGCTGGTCATCATGTTCATCAGGATAATTTATCAGAATTTCTATCCATCTTGATAGAATTTCTCAAATAAATTTATGTTTGAAAGGGGCACGAGAAATAATCTGTGCCCCTTTTTAACCGGGCAGGAGAGTAAGAGTCTTAACGCCTATACCTAAACGAGTTAGGTTATGTGGTAAAGTGATCCTATATAAAGTAGTCTGTCATTGTTCACTTCATCTAGTTGACCGTCGAGAATACGACTGACATCTTCTAACGTATCAGATAATGAAACCGAGGCACCATTCTTTTTAGTGAAAGGTTCTGAAACAAAAAAAGCTTGAGTCAAATATGATTCAAGGCGTAGCCCTCGGTTATAAATTTCCTTATCCGGAAATTGTAATTTATCGTAGCCAAAAGCATTAACTAAAAATCTCAGTTCACGGTATCGGCGCATTATTTTTCTTGCTCTTTGTTGTAGATTAAAATGTTTTTTATCTAATTGAGCTCCTTCTGTTATAACAGAGGTGGAAGAAACAGGATTTATTGCAGGAAATAGTTTTCTGGAGACTAGTTCCGCATCAAAATGCCAGATTGTATCTAAAGGTCCATACGGAAGTTCTTCATCTACTGCTTCTCCAGTTGGGTCAATTAGAAACGTAGTAATCGTCTTTTCTTTTGGCAACTTTAGTTTTTCGAGTAAAGAATAAATTTCTCCTGAAACTACTAAAGACCTATCCACTGCTAATACGACATCTTGATTCTCTTTTACATCTATGATTTTCTTATAGGCACTATTGGTATCTTGGGATAGGATATTCGATGTTTCTTTCACTTCTTTTAAATCAGGACTGTCCAAGTAGGGTATTAAAAGTACTGTAGTAAAATCCTTATCTCTTAAACGGTAAAATATCTCTGCTAGTAGTACTAGTTGCCCCATTCCTGGCCTAGCTATAAATCCGTTTATACCTCCTCTGGTTATAGGAGCTAGAAAATCTAGTGCTTTAATACCTGTTTCAATCATTTGAACTTCATTATCACGAATGATTAAATCATCGATTTTACATTCTGCAAGTTCCGCTAACGCGACTAATGTTCGCACTTCTGCACGTCCTACTGGAGTCTTCCCTGTACACAAATTAGAAACTGTGGCAGGCCGTAAACCTTTTTCTTTAGCTGCTATGGTTAAATTAGGGACTCGTTTTCGTAGAAATGAAACATTAAGTTTTATATTATCCATTTACTCGTACTCCTTCACCTCTTGTATATGTAGGATGTTAAAATCAATCAAGTTATTAGTAGTATGACAGATTAGAGAAATGATGCGATATTATTTATTTTATCATACACTATTTGGTACAAAGGAAAAAGATGGACGAAAGAACCTCGTTTCAAAAAGTTACAACGTGTAAATTGGATCCATAATAGCTATTATACAGTTTAAAAGATAATGCTTTTAGAAGTTATATTTAGTAGAGTATCCTAAAAAATGTTGGCAACAAAATAATAGAACCCTTGAAATGTTGATTTAACAACAATTTCAAGGGTTCTATGTGTGTTAACATGCATAAGGCAGAGATTAACGAGAGTAGAATTCAACGATTAATTGTTCTGAGATTTCAGATGGTAATTCAGAACGTTCTGGTAAACGGTTGAAAGTACCTTCTAATTTATCTGCATCAAAAGTTAAATATTCTGGTACGAAGTTTGTAACTTCAATTGCTTCTCTCACGATGTCAAGGTTTCTTGATTTTTCGCGAAGACCAATAATTTGACCAGGTTTTACTAGGTAAGATGGAATATCAACACGTCCACCATCAACAGTCACGTGACCATGGTTTACAAGCTGACGAGCTTGTCTACGAGTACGTGCAAGACCTAAACGGTAAACTAGGTTGTCAAGGCGAGTTTCAAGTAAAGTCATGAAGTTTTCACCATGAACACCT
This sequence comes from Paucisalibacillus algeriensis, assembly GCF_000577245.1. GTDB lineage: Bacteria > Bacillota > Bacilli > Bacillales > Amphibacillaceae > Ornithinibacillus. The sequence continues at coordinate 476,692 of NZ_CBYO010000014.1, read as the reverse complement.
TTCATTTTACCAGCTCTATTGAATAGAGTACGGAATTGACGCTCGTTCAAACCATACATAAAGCGTAGTTTTTGTTTTTCTTGTAATTGAATACCATACTCAGAAAGTTTTCTGCGTTGGTTAGCTCCATGTTGCCCAGGAGCGTAAGGGCGTTTGTCTAGCTCTTTACCAGTGCCAGTTAATGAAATGCCAAGACGACGTGATTTTTTCCATACAGGACCTGTATATCGTGCCATAGGACATTTCCTCCTTTATATTGTATTTGCATAAAACAAAATTTGGGCCGTGATCGTTCCAACCGCCATTATGTTTTCATGTACCATCGCTCCAGCAGCTGAGAGTTACGCGATACACCTCAAGGTTTAGAGGAACAAAATGGTTCGAATGGTGATGCACTTAGGCTGCCTTATTATTTTACACAAAGACTAGTATATATTTTTTTGTGGTTTAAGTCAATGATTCTTTTGTAGAAAAGAAATTTTGGGCAAAGCATGAATAAGTTCAGTATACTAGAATAGGAAAATTTCAAAAAGTTTTATATAATTGAGTTAAATAAAATCAAAAATTCCTTGATAGGTGATTACTATGAGCAGACAAAAATTTCAGGAAAACCTAATATTATTAAACTATGAAATGCTGACAAAGCTATCACCAAAAAGTAAGGAATACTTTTATGAGATGCTATCAGAAAATGTAAAAACGGTATTTGATTTTGCTTTTTCAGGTATATATTTATACGATAAGTGGACAAATTGTTATAAGCTAGTGTCCTCTTCTAAAGAACCATATATATTAATGGATTATATTCAGGATCATAACTCTCGACCTGCATCCATAAACAGTACGGTAACAATCCCTATTGAGAAAAACATTATCTTTCATGAGATGCAACAGGATATTGATTTAGTTACCATTCCATTCTATCCTAAAGATGGTCCATTTGGGATGGTTGTTTGCGGATATGACCCGAAACAAAAATCAATAGCAGATGAAATATATCTAGTAATTAAAGAAGAGATAGAAAAATTACTAACGATTACCTATCCATTATTTTTATCCGCTGCGAGTGAACAAAAACATCAACTATTATACGAAATGACGACCAAGTTTTTAGTGTTGACAAATAAAACAGACATTCTGATTGAGATAATATCCAGCATTCGAAGCATATATCCTGATTTTGGAGTAAATCTGTTATTAGCTCAGGATCACGATGATACGCTGGATCTTCCAATTAGGACAATCAAGCTAAGTGATCAATCAATTAGTTCACAAGCCTTCCTAAATGGTGAAGTACTAATTGAGAATCGGATTAAAGAGAAGGATACTTGCATATATGCCCCGCTTAAAGGTCATCAAGGTGTTTATGGGGTGTTACAAATCATTGCTCCAACAATTTTTGGGGTTCAAGATGAGGATATCCTCTTCATAACAAAATTTTCTAATACAGCTGGCTTAGCGATAGAAAGTACAACGTTATATCAAAATTCGAACCATCTTGTATCGGATTTGAGATTAATCAATGATTTGACGCATAAATTAAATTCTCATCTCGATTTAATCGAGATTACAAAATTGGTAAGAAATCAAATTAGTCAAATTTGTCATCCAGAGGAAATTGGATTTATATATAACATGCAGGAAAATAATATTCATCACTATGATGTGGTCGATGGTAGCACTGATTTCTTTGAAACTCTACCTGGCCATGGATTTATTAGAGATTCTGTTAATGAAGTCCTAAAACGAAAAGAGGCTATTTTTGCTGGTGACTACAAATCTACTGGAGGAAAGGGTCCTTATCGCTCCGTCATGGTACTGCCAATGGAAAATGCGGGCTCGATAAATGGGTTTGTGGTTGTTCTGCATCGTGAAGCCTATGCTTTCACATTTGATCACTTTAAATTGTTACAATCCATTATTCACCATTCCACACTTGCTTTTGTGAACACAATACTGGCTGAAAAATTAAAAAAGGCAGCATCAACTGATTACTTGACCCAGTTGTATTCACGCAATTATTTGGATGAGAAAATTATGCAACATATGGAAAAGGGTGCAATGGGAACGCTAATTCTGTTTGACATTGATGATTTCAAGCAGGTAAATGATAAATTTGGTCATTACGTTGGGGATGAAGTAATTAAGCAAGTGGCAGATATTATAATGCAAAACATTGAGGAGCAAGATATTGCAGCACGGTGGGGTGGGGAAGAGCTCGCCATTTACTTGCCAAGTACCGATTTAAATAGTGGTGTACAGTTAGCAAGAATCATAAATACGGAAGTAGAAAATTTCACTGAGCCGAATGTAACACTATCAGCAGGAGTTTCTACATGGACGTCAGAAGTAGATGACACTGCTCGTAATTTTTTTATTCGAGCTGATAAAGCATTGTATGAAGCAAAAAGCTACGGCAAAAACTGCGTTGTAAAATACAGTATAAATGAACAAGTAACGGAAAATTAAGGAAGAAAGAGGATGCCGAGGCATCCTCTTATTATATGATTTTAACTAATTCTTCTACAAACTTCTCTAAATAAACTTGATCGGTTTCATCAAAACGGTTTAATAGAGGACTATCAATATCCAATACACCGTATATTTCATTATTTTTTATTATTGGAATAACGATTTCAGATTGACTTGCGCTGTCACAGGCGATATGCCCTGGAAATTGATTTACATCTTCTACAAGTTGTGTTTTTCGTTCTTTGACAGCTGTACCACATACTCCTTTCCCATAACCAATGCGAATACAAGCTGGTAGACCTTGGAATGGCCCAAGCACTAGTTCATCCTCTTTCCATAAATAAAATCCAACCCAGTTAACATGATTAAGAAATTGATTTAATAGTGCAGAAGCATTAGAAAGATTTGCAATAACGTCTTTTTCATCATGAACGAGTGCTGCAAGCTGTTTTATTAATAGTTCATAGTCTTTTACTTTGTCACCTGAATATGCTGTAGTTTGGAACAATTTAGATCTTCCTTCCTAAAATTTGTTAAAATTATCCTGTTGATACATGCAGGATAATTCCTTTCTTTGTCGTATTAATAATATAGGGATACCATTAAAGTAAGTAAGGAGTTGATATTCAATGAAAGATACCCCTACAAAAAGAAAAGTGGTCGAGGCTGCTTCAACACTTTTTTATCAAAAAGGGTTTCACGGTACTTCCGTTCGTGATATCGCAGAAAAAGCCTCTGTTAATGTTTCCTCAGTGAGTTATTATTTTAAAGGAAAACAAGGGCTTTTAGAATATGCGGTTTTCAATTACTATGAAGAGTACTTGGCAATCATTGAAACAACTCTAGAGGAATCTCAAGTTGACTCCCCAATAGAAAAATTAAAAAAATTAGTACATAGAATTATACAATATAAACATGCAAATCTACAATTGTCCTGTTTCATACATCGGGAATTATCGATGGACTCTGTTTTTGTCCGTGAGATGGCTGTTACATACTTAGCAAAAGAAAATTTTATCATCGGCAATACATTTTCCGATGTTTTTAAAAATAAGAAAGAAGATAAACATAAGTTAGACCGCCAATTCCTATTAATGCAATTAAAGGGAATGCTTGTTACACCATATGTATTACATAATGAATGGAGGAGTCAGGTAATTGGTGACTATTCCCATTCTTTATTTGTAGATAGATATGTGAAGACTATACATAAATGGCTAGATTATATAATGGAATGATAATGTGTATGAGGTTGTGCAAACAACCTTTTTTCTTTTCTAGAATTTTAGAGAATTCGCAGTAAAATACAAAAACGGTTACTTTTTGACAAAAAATCACTTTTTATTTGATTTTTTTAGCCAATTATCGCATATACATGGTATTATAAGGATTATAGAAAATACGTATCATAAAAATTATTCATATCATTATAGAAGGAATTTCTTTGGGGATTTTTAGGGGGCTTTACGATGGAAATTATTATTGGAATTATACTAGTGGTTATTGTATTAATCATTATAAGCCTAATTATGAGGAAAAGAATATATGATTTTGTGGATCGTCTCGAAAGCTGGAAATTAGATATTATGAATCGCAATGTGTCCGCTCAGCTAACAAAAATTAAAGCTCTAAATTTATCAGGCGAGACACAAGATAGATTTGAATCCTGGAAGGAACGTTGGGAGTTAATTCTTTCTAATGAACTACCTGACCTAGAGGAATATCTGTTTGATGCGGAAGAAGCGGCTGACAAATTTCGGTTTTCAACCGCCAAAAAGATTCTTCGTAAAACAGACCAGGCTTTGCAAACCATTGAAAAAGATATTGAAAAAATCCTAACTGAACTAGATGACCTAGTTGAATCAGAAGAGTCAAGCCGTAAGGAAGTTGAATATATTCAACCTACTATAAAGAGCTTACGTAAAACAATTGCACAAAATCGATTCCAATATGGTAAAGCGGAAGTTCGATTTGAAGTTGAAATTGAGGAATTAAGCGAGGAACTAGGGAATTATCATGATTTAGTAGATTCTGGTAATTATACAGAGGCTAAAGAATTAGTAGACTCCCTAAAACTAAAACTTGAACAATTACAAACTGAAATTGATGAGTTTCCTGAGCTTTATCGAGCGTGTAAACAGGAGATACCTTCTCAGATAGACGATTTGTATACTGGTATTAAAGAGATGAAAGAGGAAGGGTTCCGAATTGACCACCTTGGGTTTGAAAAGGAATTGCAAGGTTATCAACAGCGTTTGCTAGATTGTGTAAAAGCTTTAGAAAAAGGTCTAGCAACTGAGGCTAAAACTTTAAAAAGTGAAATTGAAGATCGAATTCAAGAAATGTACCAACTTCTTGAGAAAGAAGCTATCGCAAAAAACTACATGGAATCGCAAGCCTCAAGCTATCATAAGTCCGTCTTGGAAGTTGCTGCCTCTTTTGAAGAAACAAAATCAGAGGTTGAAACGTTAAAACAAACCTATTATTTTGATGATCAGGACATGGAAAAATATTTATCTTTAGAAAAGAGAATTACACAATTACAAAAGGTTTATGACGAAATAGAATTTGGTTTGGAAGATAAGAAAACTCCTCACTCTGAATTGCGAACGCAGCTAGAGACAGGATTTAGTCAACTGGAAGTGTTACTGGAAAAACACCAAGATTTCAAAATCAGTGTATACAACCTAAGAAAAGATGAAATAGAAGCAAAAGAGAAACTGGCGGATATCCGTGATCAGATTAATGAAATTAACCGCAAACTAAAAAAGAGTAATATTCCGGGTGTACCAAGTTTTATTTGGAATTCAATGGATGAGGCATTAGAGAAATGTAATCAAGTGCTAACCGCTTTAGAGAAAAACCCATTAGATATTTCAGAAGTTCAACAAGCACTTTCTACTGCTAAATCATCAGTTGATTTATTGATTGAACAAACAGATGTGATGTTGGATCAAGCAAATCTTACGGAGCAAGTTATTCAATATGCTAATAGATACCGAAGTAAGTATCCGTTACTTGCAGCAAAGCTTACGGAAGCCGAAACCTTATTTAGAAACTTTGATTATGAAGCTGCTTTAGAACAAGCGGCACGTACACTCGAGGAAGTGGAACCTGGTGCATTAAAACGAATTGAAGAAAATCAATTAATTACACGATAAGTAAGAGTCTCTAAAGGCTGCTTTATGGAAATATACTTTCCTAAAGACAGCCTTCCGTTTTGTTTATTTGTATCTTAACTTATAAAGGGGAGGATTAATATGATATATCTTGATAATAGTGCTACAACAAAACCACATCCAGAAGTTTTAAAAAGCTTTGAACAGGTCTCGACTAGCTTCTTTGCTAATCCTTCTTCTATTCATCAGCTTGGAGGAGAGACAGAAAAGCTTTTAATAAAATCAAAACAACAAGCAGCAATGCTTTTAAGAGTACATGAAGATGAAATTATTTTTACCTCAGGTGGTACGGAAGGAAATAATATAGCTATCAAAGGTATAGCATTGGAGCACCAAGGAAGAGGAAAACATATCATAACGACAGAAATTGAGCATCCATCGGTTTATGAAGGATGTAAAATCTTAGAAACATTAGGATTCGAAGTGACATATTTACCTGTTAACCAAGATGGAATCGTGTCAATTGAAGATATTGAGAAAGCAATTCGAAAGGACACCATCCTAATTAGTATTATGCATGTTAATAATGAAATTGGTTCGATTCAGCCAATAAAGGAAATTGGAGAAATTGCTAAAAGGCACCCTAAACTATTCTTTCATGTCGATCATGTACAAGGCTTAGGGAAAGTTCCACTTAATCTTGATAATAGTGGGATTGATTTATGTACGATGTCTGGCCATAAAATCCATGGATTAAAGGGGACTGGTCTCTTATATTGTCGTAGAGGAGTAAAGCTTTTCCCATTATTCCATGGTGGAGATCAGGAGTTTAAGATTCGGTCGGGGACAGAGAATTTGGCTGGAGCTGTTTCTTTGGTTAAAGCTCTAAGATTGATCAAAGAACGTGAAGAAACAAAGGGTGTAACGCTACGAGAACTAAATCATTTCCTACGTCAAGGATTGCAAAAAATAGATAAAGTGGTGGTTAATACACCAGAAGAATCAGCACCACATATTATCAACTTTTCCATCCCAGGATTAAAACCGGAAGTAATGATTCATACTTTAGGAAAGCAAGGGATATTTATTTCCACAAAATCTGCTTGCTCATCCAAAGATTTAGATGAAAGCAGAATAATTAAAGCATGTGGTTTCGATCAAACAAGAACAAAATCTGCATTACGCGTAAGCTTGTCTTACGATAATACTAAAGAAGAGATTAAGACGTTTTTGAGTATGTTAGATATAGCAATCAACCAATTAAAAGAAGTTATGGAGTAGATACTAATGGAATATGATCATATATTAATTCGCTATGGAGAATTAGCGTTAAAAGGAAAGAACCGTAAAAAATTCGTTGAGAAACTTCAACAGAATGTACAACAGAAATTAACAGAATTCCCAGATGTCAAAGTCAAAAGAACACAAGGAAGAATGTTCATTCTATTGAATGGGAACGACCCACAGCCAATAATGGACAAGGTTAGAAATGTGTTTGGAATTCATAGCCTCAGCCTTGCGATTAAAGTGGAGAATGACCTTGAAAAAATGAAGGAAGCTGCATATTATGCATTAACAAATGCTGAAAAAAGTAAAACATTTAAAGTAACTGTGAAAAGAATAAACAAAGGTTTTCCTGTACGATCTCAAGAACTAAATCAAATTCTTGGAGGATATCTGTTAAGCAACACAAATTCTTATACTGTCAATGTTCATTCTCCTGACGTGGAGGTAAGAGTGGAAATCCGCGCAGAAGCAACCTATATCACATCTAGTGTTGTACGAGGCGCAGGAGGTCTCCCGGTGGGAACATCTGATAAAACGCTATTACTTTTATCAGGTGGAATAGATAGCCCTGTTGCAGGGTATCTTGCTATGAAACGTGGTGTACAAATTGAGGCCATTCATTTTGAATCACCACCATTTACAAGTGACCGAGCAAAACAAAAGGTATTAGATTTAGCTGAAAAGTTAACAAAGTTTGGTCCTAGCATTAAAGTTCATGTTGTTCCATTTACAAAGTTACAACAAAGAATTTTCCAAGAAACGCCTGATGGTTATGGTATGACTGTAATGAGACGTATGATGCTTCGAATAAGTGAGAAAGTTTGTCAGAATGAAGGTATTCTTTCCCTAACTACAGGTGAAAATCTAGGTCAAGTAGCAAGCCAAACGATGACAAGTATGAATACCATCAATGAAGTTACCAATTATCCAATTATTAGACCATTAGTAACCATGGATAAAGATGAAATAATTGAAATATCTAAAGCAATTGATACATTTGATATTTCTATAAGACCTTATGAAGATTGCTGCACAATCTTCGTACCAAAAGCACCAAAAACAAAGCCAAAACGTGATCGTGTAAACTATTACGAATCCAAATTTAACTACGAAGAACTCATCAAAGAAGCAATTGATGGAATAGAAGTAATTAAAATTAATGACAAGAAAGTAGAAGAAGATGTATTTGAAGGGTTGTTTTAAAGGTTGTTTGGAGAGATAGTAATTGTCTCAGTATGGAATTGAGAAATCAATCTTCATGCTGCGGATTTATTCGATAAACCATTTAAAACAATTCCAACACTTTCCAACAATTAATATGAATGAATCACCTCCTAACGACACAATATAAGTGTACCAAGGAGGTGAAATACCATGGCAAACAATAATAGTAACAATTCAAACCAATTACTTGTACCTGGTGCAGAACAAGCACTAGAACAAATGAAGTACGAAATTGCTCAAGAATTTGGTGTTCAACTTGGTGCAGATACAACTTCTCGTGCTAACGGATCTGTTGGTGGAGAAATCACAAAGCGTCTAGTTCAAATGGCTGAACAACAATTTGGTGGATATAACGGATAATAAAAAGTAAATAGGTATAAATGGCTTGGGCTATTCTCATATGAGAATAGCCCTTTAATTTTATATACATTTTGCGCTTGGTATAAAAATGGAAACTTGTGGCAAACTACCAATATTAATTCTTGGAGATGGAAATATGGTTTGGGTTATTATGATTGGGATATTGTTGTTTCTAATCTTTATCCTTCTATTATTGCAAATAAAAATAAGAATACAATATCGTTATCAAAAAGATAATCATCAGGTCAAGATACATGTATATTATATGAAAATTAGACTAATCCATCGAACCATTAAAATAAATGAATATACCCTGGATGAATCACAGCTTATTGAATTACTTCATGACTATAGTAAAGAAGATAACGATGATAATTTAATTGGAATACTTAAAAAAATAACAAATCAAATAAGTGAATTTAGTAAAATTTTTATGATTATGATTAAGAGCATTTCAATTCATGAACTTAAATGGATAACACATTTTGGAACTGGAAGCGCAAGTAGTACTGGGACTTTAGCGGGTGGAGTTTGGGCTTTGAAAGGAACTATGATTGGCCTACTTTTTGAACAAACAGAAATGAAGGTCCAACCGAAAGTTTCAGTAATTCCTCATTTCCAACAAAAGGGTCTCTATTCTGAAGTTGATTGCATTGTAACGATTCGATTAGGAAATGCTATCCGTACAGTTATGCATTTGATGCGAAATATTAACACCAAAGAAGAAGTTTATATCTAATTGTTTAAGGAGGATTACAATGGAAGAACATCCAATTCAAGGTCTAATGACAACAGCAATGGAAAATTTAAAAGATATGATTGAGGTCAATACCATTATTGGTGACCCGGTTGAATCTCCTGATGGAAGTGTTATTATTCCAGTTTCAAAGGTTGGTTTTGGTTTTGCAGCTGGTGGTACTGAATTTATGCCAAGTAGTTCTGGCTCACAGGGAGATAGTGAAGGTGGGGGAAGTGGTAGTGAAGCTGTCTTCCCATTTGGTGGTGGTAGTGGTGGTGGAGTTTCCATTACACCAGTTGCTTTTCTAATTGTAAGCCCCAAGGGCATTAAGATGGTTCACCTTGACGAGAATACTCATATTTATGAAAAGATTATAGACTTTGCACCAAAGGCAGTAGAAAAAATACAGCAACTATTAAAAGAAAGTAAAATGGGAAAAGGTTCGCATGGGGAGGATAAGGGGAAAAAGAAAGATGAAAGTAAGGGAAAAGAAAAGGAAAAAGAAGATAAACAGCCAGATGAAAAGAAAGACTCCGATGATAAGGACAAATCTGATTCAGAAGAATCTTCATCCATTTATGATATCTAATTATATATTAGGCGATTCATTTCTTGGAAATCGCCTTTTTGTTTGTCTATAATAGAGTTAAGTCAATTTATAGGAGGAATAATATGGCAAACGTTACATTTGGCGAAAAGCCGGTTACATTATTAGGAAATCAACTAAAAGTTGGAGATTCTGCTCCGGATTTTAAAGCACTTACGAATGATTTAGAGGAAAAATCACTTTCAGATTATAACGGTAAAATTAAATTAATTAGTGTTGTACCTTCTATCGATACGGGAGTTTGCTCGATTCAAACGAACCGTTTTAATGAAGAAGCGAAAAAATTAGATAATGTACAAGTTGTAACGATTAGTATGGATCTTCCATTCGCACAAAAGCGTTGGCGAGAAGTTAATCAAGTAGAAAGCTTGGAAATGCTTTCTGATCATCGAGATGGAGATTTTGGTGAGAAATTTGGAGTTTTAATCAAAGAACTACGATTGCTAGCCCGTTCTATTTTTGTTGTTGATTCCAATGATAAGGTTACATATGTAGAATATGTTAGTGAAGTAACAAATCATCCTGACTATGATAAAGCACTAGAAGCAGCAAAACAAGCAGAATAAGTATTTAAAAGTCTCCCCGAGTAAAAGCTGGGAGACTTTTTATATAAAAAAATTTCTGACTAAATCATTAGTTTGTACAGTAGCGTTGGTATCTGATACAATAATACAGGTTTGAATGAACGGAGGAGTTATATGGAAAAAACAAAAGTGGAATTATTATTTGAGTGGTTAGATGAGACAACCCAAGTTTTGGAACAACATTTAAATGAAACATATTTAGATAGTTTGGTAATTGCGATGGAGACTTTATTTTACCAAAGTGCTGATGAATCGATGGATGATCTTCTTACGCATAAATTACATACAGCTTTAGAAAAGATTAATCTTAATGAGTATGATTCTGAGGACATCCGTAAGGCGATTCAATTTACAGTGTTAAAAGGTATGAAAGATACAACGCAACAACAACATTTAATAACTCCAGAGGCAATAGCATTAATTCTTGGTTATTTAGTTCAGAAGTTAATGAATAATTATCAAAGCATTCGAGTCTTTGACCCAGCTGCCGGAACTGGAAATCTTTTAACTACAGTAATTTCTCAATTAAATAAACCTACAAATGCATATGCAAGTGAAGTGGACCCAACACTAATTCAACTAGGTGTTGTAAGTGCTAATCTACAGAAAATGTCCATTGAATTTTTCCATCAGGATAGTTTACGTCCTTTCTTATTAGACCCCGTTGATTTAATTGTTTCCGATTTTCCAGTAGGGTATTATCCAGACGATATACGGGCATCAAACTATGAATTAAAAGCGGATGAGGGGCATTCATTTGCACACTTTCTTTTCCTGGAACAAAGTATTAATTATACCAATCCAAGTGGTTATCTAGTATTAATGGTTCCAAACTTCATTTTCGATGGAGAAAATTCAGACAAACTGCATGCTTATCTTCAGAAACATGCACACATAATCGGTGTCATTCAACTCCCTGAAAGTGCATTTAAGTCCAAGAAAAATGGGAAATGCATATTAATCTTACAGAAGAAGGGGAAAAATACAGAGGGGCCAAAACAACCTTTATTAGTTCAGCTTCCATCACTGAAAAATACACATGCAATGGAAGATGTTTTAGGTAAAATGAACGATTGGTTTAAAAATATTCATAAATAACAGGAGTGTACATCATGACTAACGTATTAGCTATAAACGCAGGAAGTTCTTCCTTAAAATTTCAACTTATTCAAATGCCAGAAGAAACGGTAAAGGCCAAGGGCCTTGTGGAACGAATAGGGTTACCGGAAGCAGTATTTACTATTGAAATCAGTGGAAACAAGGATAAAAATGTGACAGAAATTCCAAATCACGAAGTAGCTGTAAAACTTCTTCTTAATAAATTAACTTCATCTAGAGTCATCCAATCCTTAGATGAAATTGATGCTGTAGGTCACCGAGTTGTTCACGGAGGAGAGAAATTCAGTGATTCTGTCGTCATAACAGATCAAGTTATTCAGGATATTGATGAAGTCTCAGAGCTTGCGCCTTTGCATAATCCGGCAAACCTAACAGGAATTCGAGCATTTAAAGAGGTACTACCAAATGTACCGATGGTAGCTGTATTTGATACTGCATTTCATCAAACGATGGAACCCAAATCCTATTTGTATAGTCTTCCATATGAATACTACGAGAAATATGGAATTCGAAAATATGGATTCCATGGTACATCCCACAAATATGTATCCAGACGTGCAGCGGAATTGATGAATAGACCACTAGAAGATTTGCGATTAATATCTTGTCATTTAGGAAATGGAGCAAGTATTGCAGCTATTAAAGGTGGAAAAGCAATGGATACATCGATGGGATTCACCCCATTAGCTGGTGTTACAATGGGTACACGTTCTGGAAATATTGATCCTGCACTAATTCCATATATCATGGAAAAGACAGAAATGACTGCTGAGGAAGTAGTAAATGTTCTGAATAAAGAAAGTGGCATGCTTGCTTTGTCAGGTTTTTCTAGTGACTTACGCGATATCGAAGAACAAGCTGAAATGAATAAACGTGCAGAACTTGCACTAGATGTATTCGCAGGAAGAATCCATAAATATATTGGTTCGTATGCAGCAAGAATGTCTGGTATTGATGCGGTTATTTTCACTGCTGGTGTTGGTGAAAATAGTGATGTTATTCGTGCAAAAGTACTAAATGGATTAGAATTTATGGGTATTTACTGGGACCCAATGCTAAATCAGTCTGCAAGAGGGAAAGAAACCTTTATTAGCTACCCACACTCACCAGTTAAAGTCATGGTAATCCCAACTAATGAAGAAGTTATGATAGCTAGAGATGTTATCCGTTTAACACAGTAATAAAAAGGTTTTGATATGAATTCACATATCAAAACCTTTTTTTCTGAGAGTAGGTTTTAGGATATATGGATTTCACGCGATGAAAGGAAAGTCCTGGTGATATTCCAAGAATTCAATCCTTATCTAACCACTAATACATCACAATTAGCATGCCTAGTTATACTCTCCGAAACACTACCAATTAAGAAACGTTCAACTGCATTCATACCTGTAGCTCCACAGATAATTAAATCAGCCTTAAATGTCTGTGCAATGTCTTTAGCAATTTTTACTTTTGGTGAACCATATTCGATACAACGGGAGATTTGACTGATTCCAACTTCTTTTGCACTTTCGACACAACTATCCACTAAATCCTTCGCATATGCTTCAGCCTGGTCTGATAAAGAACCATCATATGCTTCTGCATAAGCAAATGATCGAAAGTCGATGACATGTGCAATAATCAGATGAGCATCATTACGCTTTACAATATCAAGGGCTTTATTAAATGCAATCTCAGATGCCTCTGAGCCGTCAACGGCTACCACAATATTCTTATACTCAAATTTCATTTGAATCTCCCCTTTCTTCGTCTACTTCTATTATATGATAAAGGCGCTTACAATTGGTAAAAGTAAACAAGCTTTTCTTGACAATTTCGGTACAAACTAATAGTGGAGGTGAGTACATGGCCAAGAAAAAAGACCAAAACAAACTATTTGAAGATCCAAGTGGTGTTTCTGCAGTAAAGAACCAACTCTTTGAGAGTTATCAAAGTGGAGTAGTCGAAGATCAATTGCATAATAACCGCGGTATTTGGACCTTTAATAATAGAAAGGCATAGTATTTACCCATCCAACATAATCTACCCTAATTTTTGGGGTAGATTTTTTTGTTTTATTCGATATGATTATAGTAGTGTATCTTTTTAGATTTTTTGGTACAATGAAAGTGCTTACATATAAAGAGGGATGGTGTACATATGAAAATAGGAGTTCCAAAAGAGATAAAGAATAATGAGAATAGGGTAGCTATCACTCCCGCTGGAGTCCTGACTTTAACAAATGCAGGACATGAGGTTTATGTGGAAACTTCAGCTGGTCTTGGTTCAGGATTTACGGACGAGCAATACACCCTAGCAGGTGCAGTAATTGTTGATAGTGCAAAAGAAGCTTGGAAGCAAAAAATGGTCATGAAGGTTAAAGAACCGCTACCAGAGGAATATGATTATTTTTATGAGGGACAAATATTATTTACATACTTACACTTAGCTGCAGAACCAGAGTTAACACGTGCATTATTGGAGAAAAAAGTAGTTGGACTAGCTTATGAAACGGTACAATTAGAAAATCGTACACTTCCTTTACTAACACCAATGAGTGAGGTTGCAGGTCGTATGGCTGCACAAATAGGTGCTCAGTTCCTTGAGAAGTCTAAAGGTGGAAAAGGAATTCTATTAGCGGGAATCCCTGGTGTAAAACGTGCAAATGTAACGGTTATTGGTGGAGGGGTAGTAGGTGCTAATGCTGCCAAAATAGCTGTTGGACTGGGAGCAAATGTAACAATATTGGATTTAAGCCCAGAAAGACTTCGTTATCTAGATGATGTTTTCGGATCTTCGGTTAACACAATGATGTCCAATCCGATGAATATTGCGGATTGTGTTGCACAATCTGATTTAGTTATTGGTGCTGTATTAATTCCAGGAGCAAAAGCACCAAAGCTTGTAACAGAAGAAATGGTAAAGCAAATGTCTGAGGGATCAGTTATTGTGGATGTTGCGATTGACCAAGGTGGTATTTTTGAAACAAGTGATCGAATCACAACACATGATAACCCAACATTTACCAAGCATGGCGTACTTCATTATTCTGTTGCAAATATGCCTGGCGGTGTTCCACGAACAGCGACAATTGGTTTAACGAATGTAACTGTACCATATGCACTGCAAATTGCTAATAAAGGCTATGCGGAAGCTTGCTTAAGTAATGCTGCATTATTAAAGGGGCTTAATACATTGGATGGTTATGTTACCTATGAAGCAGTTGCAATTGCGCATGGTCTAGAGTATAGAAAATCAGAGGAATTATTAGCCTAATCATAAGGGGCAGACTTTATAAAAAAGTCTGCCCCTTATAAACTATTCTACAATTTGTAGTTCTTTTGGAAACTTGGTTAATATTTCTGCGCCGTTTTCTGTGACGAAAATCATATCTTCAATCCGAACTCCGGCTGTTTTTGGTACATAGATACCAGGTTCAATGGTATAGCACATCCCTTTTTCTAAAGGAGTTGTATTATTCCCATGGAGTGAAGGATATTCATGTGTTTCAATGCCCAACCCATGACCAATACGGTGATTAAAGTATTTTCCATATCCATTTGCTTCAATATGATCACGTGCGGCTTGATCAATATTGCCAACTGCAGTACCAAGTTGTGATGCTTCAATAGCTTTTAGTTGACCATCTAGAACGGTTTGATAAATTTTCATTTGTTCATCGTTAACTGATTTAAAGGCAACTGTTCTTGTAATGTCTGAACAATATCCTTCATAAATAACTCCAAGATCGAAAAGCACCATATCGCCAGGCTGTAATTTAGCTGAACCTGGTGTTCCGTGTGGAGAGGCAGCTTTCTGTCCAAATAATACCATGGTAGAGAAGGACATGGCTTGTACACCTTGTTTTTTTAGTTCATATTCAATCTCAGCAATTACTTCAAGTTCAGTAATGCCTTCTTTTAGAGCGTTCACTCCAGTTTGAACACCGAAATCAGCAAGCTCAGCAGCTTTTTTTAGTAATTCATATTCCTGTTGATTTTTAATGACTCGAAGGGATGCTAAAAGTTCTTGTGACTGCTTAACTTCCGTATCAGGTAGAATTCCTTTTACACTATTATAGCGGCTTAATGTAAGATAATCTTCCTCTACACCGAGTGTCTCAGGTATTTTTCCAGACTTATTCAGAAATGCTAGAAATAATTCCCAAGGATCCTCGTGATCATGATAATCAATCATGGAATAATTCCAACCAGCAGCTTTTGCATCTTCTGCTTCCATCGCTGGTAAAATTAAGATTGGATCATGTTGTGTTGTAACGTAAACAGCAACCACTCTCTCGTGTGGGTCAGTATAATAGTTACTTAAATAATAGACATTAGCTGGAGAAGTAACCAATATGCTATCTAGTTCTTTTGTGTTTAGTTCGTTTAATAATGCTTCAATTCTTGTAGACATATATATCACCTCATTTATTATCCATTATAAACTTTTTAAAAAATATTGTACAACTAGATAAATATTTGAAACCATTTTAGTTTATCATCGTATTAAAGATAAACGTGTTATAAAATTTAAATAATTGGAGGGTACTTAGTATGTTTAAATTTTTCAAGCGAATGAAGACAATTGTAAGTTCAGAATTAAATACAATGCTAGATAAAGCGGAAGATCCAGTTAAAATGCTGGACCAATTCCTGCGTGATATGGGAGAAGATATACGCGAGGCTGAAGCCGCAGTTGCGAAACAAATTGCCAATGAGAAGATTCTGAAGCGTAAAGCAGAAGATGCGCAGGCTATGGTGGATAAAAGACAGGCCCAAGCTGAAAAGGCAGTGGTAGCAGGTGAAGATGAGTTAGCGAAACGCGCATTACAAGAAAAGAAAGAATATGAAAACCAAGCTACATTATTACAACAGTCATATGAGCAAGCTAAAAACGATTCACAAATATTGAAAAGTAAGCTTGATGAAATGAAGAGTGAATACCAAGAAATGAATCTGAAGAAGGATTCATTAAAAGCACGTGCAGAGTCTGCACAAACACGTACGAAGATTAACCGTAGCATGTCATCAATCGGTGGCGATGAATCAAGACGTGGTTTTGAACGAATGGAAGAAAAAGTACTTCGATTTGAAGCGGAAGCAGAAACAAGTGAAGATTTATCCACCGAAAGCCGTACGTTAGATGATGAGTTTAGAAAGTTAGATTCTAATGTGGATGAGGAGCTAGAAGCTTTAAAGAAGGCAATGGGGAAAGAGTAAACTAAGATGAAAAGACAGCATTTTAAATGAATGCTGCCTTTTTTTATGTTTATGAAAGGAATATTCGTGTAAATATAGAATCTATAATAGTAGACCAATTGGAAAGGATGATTTTAATGAAAGTATCATATCACGGACATTCAGTCGTATTAGTTGTAACAGGAGACCATACTATATTAATTGATCCGTTTATCAATGGGAATGGATTATGTGATTTAAAAGCGGATATGGTAAAAGCAGACTACATACTGTTAACTCATGGTCATAATGATCATGTAGGGGATACAGTGGAAATAGCGAAACGAAATAATGCTGTAGTCATCGCTCCAAATGAGCTTTCTGATTATATGGTGACTAAAGGTGTCAAGTCGCACGGAATGCATATAGGTGGCTCTCGTGAGTTTGAGTTTGGAAGGGTGAAGTTTACCCAAGCATTCCATGGTTCTGCTTTTACGGAAGAGGATGGAACAATGGTCTATACCGGAATGCCATCAGGAATACTATTAACTGTTGAAGGAAAAACCATTTATCACTTAGGTGACACTGCATTATTTTCAGATTTAAAGATGTATGGGGAAATGAATGATATTGACCTTGCATTTATACCAATTGGGGATAACTTTACCATGGGTCCTGAAGATGCATTAGTTGCAGCTGAGTGGGTTAAAGCAAAAACAGTAGTACCAATTCACTATAATACCTTCCCAGTAATTGAACAAGATCCCGTAGAATTTGTTCAGAAATTGCTTTCAGGGCAAGGGAAGGTTATGCATCCCGGTGATGAATTGGAATTGTAGGATGAAGTCACGTGGCAATAAATCATCAAAGGAGTGAATGAATGGATTTTCTTAGTTGGCATGATTTTATTCAACCAACAAATCCGATTGCTTCGATATTTTTTGGGTTAATATTTGCGATTATTGTGACATTGGCAGCTTGGTTTGAGACAAGGGAGAAGAAGACAGCTGTTGTGTTTTTTGCTATAGGGATTATTGTTGTGATTGTTGGAGTTGTAGTTTTAAATATCTTCGGGTATTACAAATGACACCATAAAGTTAAAAAGCCGCTACTTTAAGCGGCTTTCTTTGAGTAATTAATTACTCAAATACTATTAATCCCAAAAAAGCTCAATTTCACATGATTTTATGTTATTGATATCTTCAACTTTACAAACTTTCCCTTCCACTTCAATTTTGGCATTAGGCTTATAATATTCTTGAGATTGAATATAAAGATTTCCCTTTATAATAATTCTTACATGGTTACCTAAAGTGAAATTATTACCGAAAACATACATATTCTCATTTACAGTAATAGTATTATGATTAAAAACCTCCAATCCCCCAAAAAAGGCAGCGTTTTTCAAAAAGTGAAATTCCCCGTCACATAGTGCTCTATTTTGATTTCCGTTTGTAGAAATATTAACGTAACTATTAAATTTTGTGTTTTCCTCAAAAATACAACCTGAAATATCATCTTCTTCAGTAAATTCATTAGGTGGTTTATTACCACTCAATAATTCCATACTATACGATAATGTTTTTTTTTCAAAAGCAGTTTTAAATTCTTTCTGATTACCGTTAAGTAATGCAGTCAGTGTAAAAGACAATGTGTCCTGTGCAGGATCTACTTCTATACAATTTTCACTTGGAGTTCCATTTGTAATATCGACAAACGTAAATTGAATATCAGCTTTTGTAATGCAAAGCAAATCCTTACCATCATCATATTGATTACGTAATTCATTTAAAGCTACATTGACTTCTTGATTCAGTGAATTATTATTACTGACAGTTTCTTTGTTGCCTATTAATTGGGTTAATGCTGAGCTAGAAAGTACTATTACAACTGCTAATAATCCAATAGCAGCGAGTAATTCTATTAATGTTACCCCTTTTTCATTAGAAAGATGAGATTTATTCATATATACACTTCCTCTAGGAATGATATAATAGGTATAAATACATACAAAGGATTGAACTCTATTGTATTCCAAAATAGATCGTCATTCATATAATGGTTTTACTCTTATTGAAATTATAGCATCAATTACGATTGTAAGCATTGTGATTATAATATTAATACCAATATTTTCGCAAATTCTTAATTGGTCAGAACGATCAGAAGCGAATTTGACTACTAGTAATTTGGTGGGTCAAATTACCTATGAGTTAAAAAATAAAACTAATGATTGGAAAGAATTTATAGAAGGAAAAACGGTTAACACTTGTGGACATTCAGTTCTTTTTGCGGATGACTATAAAACTTACACTTTAAATAACGAAACATATGAAGCAAAACTGTCTATTTGTCAGGAAGAAGAGGTAGATTTATATCGTGTAAATATCAAACTTTATGACTTAAGTAGACTAGTAACTCAATCTTTTACATATCTGCCAGTAGAAGGTGAAACGAATGAATAATAGAAAAGAGGATGGGGTGGCGCTAGTATTTACGTTAATGATAGTGACCTTAGTTCTATTATTTATATTAGTAATATCAAACCAAATATTAAATACTAATAAGCAGATTACGAAAATGGAAAAGCAAATTATCTCTGAACAAATAGCTCAAATGGGGGTAGATTTTTATCGTGCAGCTATTAAAAAGAATCTACCTAAAGAATTTAACAAAGATGAATTGAAATTACCTAATATGCAATTAGATGAAGTTGTATTAGATAATGAAAATAATTTTGCGTTTTTGATTAAGAATCCCACTTTAGATGAAACAGAAATGGTGATTAGATTTACAAGTGTAGGTAAAGCTTATGATGAAGTAAGTGAAATTGAATCATCTATTATCATTAATATAGTAGAAAGTGGTGAATAATTTGTCTTTTCGTAAACGGTTAGGAGATCTTCTTCAAGAAGCTGGGCTGGTGACCAGTGAGCAGATTAACGAAACACTTGAACATAAGCGAAGTAATCAAAAACTAGGTGATGCATTATTAGAACGTGGTTACATTACAGAGCGACAGTTGATAGAGGTATTAGAATTTCAATTAGGCATCCCTCACGTTTCCTTATATCAATACCCGATTGATGAAAGGGTACTTGGATTTGTTTCAAAGGAAATTGCTCAAGAACGACATATAATCCCACTTAGAATGCAAGATAATGAACTGTTGCTTGCTATGAACGATCCCATGGACTATTTTGTAATTGATGATTTAGAAATATCAACAGGATTAGGTATATCCCCAGTTATTGCGACAAAGGACGACATCTTATTTGCCATAAATAAGTACTACTTTAAAAGTGATGAAGGAATAGACCCAGGAGTATTTGAGGATGATGATGAATCCCCTGTAATCAATATACTAGATCAAATATTGGCAACGGGTGTTCAGCTTAAGGCAAGTGATATTCATTTAGACCCACAAGAAGCAAAGGTACATATACGATATCGAATTGATGGACAGTTACGTTCAGAAAAAATTGTTCCAAAACAATTACAAAACTCTTTAATAGCTAGGATTAAAATATTAGCAAATTTAAATATTACTCAGACTCGTTTACCACAAGATGGACGGATTAAAACGACTGTTGGTGTAACACCTGTGGATTTACGAATATCAAGTTTACCAACAGTAAACGGTGAAAAAGTTGTTATTCGTATTTTAGATTTAAATAATGCATTGATGCAGTTAGGTGAACTTAACTTTTCAGAACAAAACAAGAAAAAATATAAACAATTAATTACTCAACCTTCAGGATTAGTTTTATTAACTGGTCCAACAGGTTCAGGAAAAACATCTACACTCTACGCTTCCATCAACCATTTAAATAAAGAGAGTGTTAATATCGTAACGATTGAAGATCCTGTAGAATTCCAAATGGAAGGCGTAAATCAGGTTCAAGTAAACAGTTCGGTTGGATTATCGTTTGCAGAGGGACTAAGATCTATTTTAAGACAAGATCCTAACGTTATAATGGTTGGTGAGATTCGTGATCAGGAGACTGCAGAGATTGCAATTCGAGCTTCATTGACAGGGCATTTAGTATTAAGTACGCTTCACACGAATAGTGCTTTGGATACCATTCCACGTCTAATTGATATGGGTATTGAGCCGTACCTAGTTGTATCGTCTTTAAATGGAGTAATAGCACAACGACTAGTACGTAAAATATGTCGAGACTGCACAACAAAAAGACAACCTACTGAAATGGAAAAAGAAATTTTCATAAAAAATAATATGGATGTTGAAAGTGTGTATTATGGTAGAGGTTGTAGTAGCTGTCATCAACGAGGATACCGAGGTAGAATTACAGTCCACGAGGTTTTAGTTATGGATGAACAAATTAAAAGTATGTTATTAAATCATCGTTCAATAGCAGATATTCGTTCTTATGCAAAAAATGAAGGAATGGAATTTTTAATTCATGATGGACTGAATAAAGTAAAGTCCGGCCAAACAACAATCGAAGAAATTATGCAGGTTTCAATAAGTGTTTAAGGTGGAATAAAGATGCAGGAAATATTTAATCAATGGTTAAAAGATGCTTTCTACCAAGATGCATCAGACGTACATTTAACGATTGGAAAAGCCCCTATTTTTCGAGTTAATGGAAATTTGATTGAACAAGGTATGCCAAAATTAAATCCAGGTGAGACGAAAAAAATTGTACAATCTATTATCCCAGAAGACTTATGTGTAAAATTAGAAAAAAACCGGGAGTTAGATTTTTCTTATGGCATTAATGGTATCTCAAGATTTCGTATTAACACTTTCTTTCAGCGTGGGGAACTATCATTGGCAATACGTATCGTTCCCACTAGAATTCCATCAATTGAGGAACTGTATTTACCACAGATTGCAAAACAAATTGTAAACGAGCAGCAAGGTTTAGTGCTCGTTACTGGACCAACAGGAAGTGGAAAGAGTACAACCTTAGCTTCGATGATTGATTATATGAATCAGACGATGCAGAGGCATATTATAACATTGGAAGATCCGATTGAGTATATGCACTCACATAAGAAATCTGTTGTTGATCAACGTGAAGTGGGTTTTGATACTAATAGTTTTGTCAATGGATTACGAGCTAGTTTACGTCAGGATCCTGATGTTATTTTGGTAGGGGAGATGCGTGATTTAGAAACAATCTCTACTGCCGTAACTGCTGCGGAAACCGGACACTTAGTACTAGGGACGTTGCACACGACTGATGCTGTTTCAACAATTGAACGAATAATCGATGTTTTTCCAGCAGAGCAACAAACTCAAATACGAATCCAACTTTCATCTATACTTAAAGCGGTAATTTCACAGCGCTTATTGATTACAAAGGATGGGACAGGCCGGAGAGTAGCTACGGAAGTATTAATGAATACTTCTGCGGTCAAAAATTTGATTCGCAATGAAAAGCTTCATCAAGTTCAAAATGTATTGCAAACGTCAAGAGAACAAGGTATGCATACATTAGAAATGGATTTAAAACGATTAATGCAAGAAGATATTATTTCATTTGAAGCGGCAGCTCCTTTTATGCAGGAAAGGGGTTACTAAAATGAACTTTCAGTACGTTGCAAAAAGATTATCAGGTGAAAAGGTCAAAGGAAAGATAGATGCCGAATCTAAGAAAGAAGCTTTACTAGAATTAGAAAAAAGTGGATTAATTGTTATTAACGTAGATGAAACAAAGCCATGGAATAAAGATATTATTCTAAATAAGAAGATTAAAAATGAAGATTTTGTTATATTTTTAAGGCAGTATGCAACCTTAATACACGCCGGTGTTTCCATATCAGATGCTACAAAAACGATGAGTAAGCAGACCAATAATTATGCATTAAGGAATGCGTTAGAAGATATTGATAAGCATCTTGATCAAGGACAAGCTCTTTCAGCGGCTGCAGAACGCCATCCTAAAGTTTTCCCGACATTACTTGTAAATATGATTAATGCAGGTGAAGTAGCTGGTAAACTAGATGATATTTTAAATGAGATGGCTGACTACTATGAAAAAGAGCACAGAAACAAGCAAAAATTAGTTTCAGCTTTAATGTATCCTGCAGTTGTTGGTGTTGTAACGTTCTTTTTATCTGTATTTTTATTAGTGTTTATTGTTCCGCGGTTTGTTGGTATGTTTAATTCTTTTGGAGAAGACATACCAGCTTATACAAAATTCATTCTTAATCTAAGCGAATTTGTCGGTAGTTTTTGGTGGGTACTAGTAGTGTTTGCAATTTTGTGTTTTATTCTTTATAAGTACTTTTTACAATACGATAAATTTGCCTTTCGCATTGATTACTTGAAAATTAAGTTTCCGTTTATTGGGGTTCTTGTGCATAAAGGGGCTCTAGTCAGAATGACCCAAACGTTAAGTACTTTGGTTAATAGTGCTGTACCTATTTTACAATCAGTCGAAATAACGGAGAAAATTGTTGGTAATCGTGTAATTCAAGGAGTATTAGTGAAATCTAGAAAAACGTTGGAGAAGGGCGAATCCATGACTAAGCCAATGAAAGATAGTTGGGCATTCCCTCCACTGGTTATTCAAATGATACAAATTGGTGAGAAGACTGGTACATTAGACCAAATGCTGCAAAAGGCTGCTCAGTTCTATGAAGAAGAACTGGAACAACTATCTAATCGGATTAAAACTTTAATAGAACCATTGATGATTATTATACTTACAGTTATTGTCGGAAGTATAATTACAGCAGTAGTTATCCCGATGTTCTCTCTATTTGAAAACATTCAATAAAAATGTAGATATTAGTCAAATAGTGGCTTATAATAATTATGTAGTACTTATGTAATGGATAATAATAACTACTGGTAATTGTTGTTGCTTAATCAATAATTACTAATACAACAATGGCTAGACATAAATATACTTTTAATAGGTAGAGGGTGGGAATTAAATGTTGAAAAAGCTTTGGAAGAAAGTAAAAAGAGAAAAAGGGTTTACATTAGTTGAACTTTTGGCTGTAATTGCTATTTTGGGGATTATTGTGGCGATTGCTGTTCCTGTTATCGGGAATGTTATTGGAAGTTCTGAGACTAAGGCCCACGAAGCTAATGTGGAGTTAATAGAAAATGCAGCAAAACTTGCAGCTATCTCTGAAAGCAAAACTACAGTTACGTATACTATTGAAGACCTTGTAACAAACGGGTTTTTAGAAAATAAACCTGAAGAAGTTGGATCAAACACATATGATTCAACAGATGAAGTAGTAGTAACAAATTCCATAGCGGTTTATACTAAATACAGCAACTAGAAGGTTCAATATAATAATTTTTAGCAGTATAATAATTAGTTTTTATAGACGCCCATGCATCATATAGTGCTGGGCGTTTTCCAGATATAATATTTAAATAGATTTTTTAAGGAGAAATAATAAGTTGTTAATGATATTTTTATTATTAGGTTTAATCTTAGGTTCTTTCTTCAACGTAGTAGGGATTCGTGTACCAAATAACCAAACCTTCACCAACGACCGTTCCTACTGCCCACACTGTAAACACACATTATCCTGGTACGAACTCATTCCAGTTTTTTCATACATACTCCAACGTGGAAAGTGTAGAAACTGTAAAACCAAAATTTCTATCATATATCCTGTCTTCGAATTAGCAACAGGATATTTATTTGCGTTAAGTTATGTGCATTATGGATTAACAATAGAATTAATTACTTCACTGCTACTAGTATCCATGTTAGTTATTATAACTGTATCGGATATAAAGTATATGCTAATCCCAAATAAGATACTCTTATTTTTTCTCCCGTTTTTTATCATCATGCGAGTCATACAGCCGCATGACCCATGGTGGTCGCCAATTGTTGGTGCGATAATTGGTTTTGGAATTATTGCTATTATTATATTTGTTAGTCGTGGTGGCATGGGGGCTGGGGATATGAAATTATTTGCTGTCTTAGGAATAGTCTTAGGAACGAAAAATGTACTGTTAGCGTTTTTTCTATCTTGTTTAATAGGATCAGTTGTTGGTATAGTATTGTTGGCTACTAAGATAATAAATCGTAAGCAACCAGTTCCATTCGGTCCCTATATTGTGATTGCTACTTTAATAACATATTTTTATGGGGAGAATTTAATAAACTGGTATGTAAATCTGTTAATATAAGCGGGTGAAATAATGGCTTTATTGAATAATGGTAGAATTAATATGGCGATTACAAATCGATTTCTACGGTATTCCTATCATAAAAGCCCTTCCATTGATAGTCTTGTCACCCATGGTGAAATAGAACTACCAGAGGGTGTTATGGAAGATGGGATTATTGCAAATGTTCCTGTATTTGAAGAAGTGATAAATAAGCTGGTTAAAGAAAACAAATGGAGAGGGAAGAAGTTATTTTTTTGTATGCCTGACGATACTGTCGTTATCAGGAAACTACAAATACCTGTTTCTTTAACCAAGGAAGAATCGATCGGATATATTAAAACACAAATAGGAAATAGCTTTTATCTTCCTTTTACTAATCCTGCCATTGCAGTGGAAAATTTAGATGCAGATGAGAAGGAGAGAAATGTACTTTTATATGCCTATCCTAATGATAAAATTTTAGCTTTTAAAAATGCTTTTGAGGATAAGGGACTTAAGCCAGTTGTTGCTGATTTAACTTCTTTGTCCGTCTACCGCTATTATTACCAGCAAAAGCAGGTGGATAAAGAGAATATTTTACTAATCCATTGGAATCAGGATGCTTTATTCTTAACGGCTTTTAAAGAACATAAAGCAGTCTTTACGAGGCATATGAAGTTATCATATTCAGATGAAAAAGTTGAAGACACAAAAGAAAATATAAATCGATTGATAAATGAACATTTGATAGAAATTAATCGGATTATCGATTTCTATCAATACTCCATTACAAAAGGTCAATCTAGTATTAATTTATTACTCTTATCTGGCGATTTCCCATACCTTACTGATGTAAGAAAGATGTTATCAGATAATGTGCAGATTCCGTTACATCAATTTAGTGAAGAAAAGCTACCCGTCAAATACCTGGATATAGTAGGCTTGGCTATTAAGAATGAAGTGTAAGGGGGAAATGTATGAACACCGAAATTAATTTTCTCGAGAAAAAATCTAATAAATATATTATTTCTCTTATACTTGGGCTAGTTTTTTTATTACTATCTTCAGTTGTTGTTGGTGTAATACTTTTTCAACAACATAGATATGAAACGGCTATCAATAGCACTAATGATAGAATTAATCAATATGAAATACTAATGCAAGAACAAAGTGCTAAAAAAGGAAATGTGAAACAACTTCAACAGCTCAGTGAGGAAGTTGGATCCATTAAAGAAGAATTAATTCCTAATGTTGCCCTTTATAAAGAGATTCTGGGGGAATTAGATAATTTTAATCAAATGATAAGCTATGATTTTAACGGGGAAAATCAGTTTGTCATTGTGGCTATATTTGATGACCTGGATTCTATAGCCCACTATGTAAGATCTATAATGGAACTTGGTTATATATTAGATGGAGAGTTATCTAATGTAATAAATACTGAAGGAGCTTACGAGGCTACCTTAACGTTTATAGTAGACACTAAAATAATGCGAGAGGAGCTTGTTGACAATGACTAAGTGGACAAGAATCTCAACCTTTATTTTACTCGGAATTATTTTACTAAACGTTGCTCTTTATGGTATTGGTTATTTATTATTAATTAAACCTTTGCAGGAAGAACGCAATTCTGTACAACAGCAATTAGATTTGTTTGAATCTCACTTTGAATCTTCAAGTAATTCGCCGGATGAAAGTGATATGAAAGAATTCTCGAACCTAATGTTAGAGGTTCCTAATAAGAAAGTACCTGATCATGTATTATTAAATTTGCAAGAATTAGCATCTGCTACAGATGTGGTGATTACGTATATAGCTTCTAATGGCAGCGAATCTGTTGAGGATACGGAAGATAATAATCTTGTTCATACTTCTGGATACGCAATTGACGTAACCGCTAATAATTTGGGAGATGCCAATACATTTATAGATTCCATACTTGATTTGGATTTGTTAATCGTAATTGATAGTATGTTTATTGATAAGAATGATGACTCTGTAGAACTGAATTTAATGATTACAACCTTTTATGCAAATTATTAAGCTATAAGAAATATCCTTTCTAAATTAAAATATAATTTCCAGAGGACAGCTCTTTTGAAGCTGTCCTTTCTTACTAGAATTTGGTAAGTTCTGTTTGCCCAAACTCAATCATAAATATAATATTAGAAAACTTGGCGTTCACTCAGTATTTGTGTGTATGCCTTAGTTGTACTTATGCAGAAGGGGAAGATTATCTTTTCTGCCAAAAAGGAGGGAATTGTCCATGAGACACTACGCTTTTTTAAGGTTACTACTAGCAGCATTTTTTCTATACTTCGCCTGGCCACTAGTACCACAAGCTACTTCACAATTAGAAATGTTATTCTGGGGAGTTTGGTTAGCATTTTTTGTATTAGTCTTTGGAGCAAACTTTGCTACTTTACTAAAGATGTCAGAGCCGCCTGTAATGGAACAGGAGTATGCTAATATGAGGCAAACAGATGGTTAAACATTGAGTCTGAAGCCATTCATCTGTATAATATAGTTACTAAAGTTGACTAGTACAGTTGGAAGTTGGTGAATAAAGTAGTGGCTACAAAACATGAACAGATTATTCAACATATTATTTCTTTGTCTGTCGGGAGTAAAATATCGGTTAGACAAATTGCAAAAGATTTAAATGTAAGTGATGGTACTGCTTACCGTGCTATAAAAGAGGCAGAGAATATTGGTTTGGTTAGTACAATTGAAAGAGTTGGAACCATTCGAATAGAACGAAAGAAGAAAGAGAATTTTGAGAGATTAACGTTTGCTGAGGTAATCAATATTGTTGATGGACAAGTACTTGGCGGACGCGAAGGGCTTCATAAGACACTTAACAAATTTGTAATTGGTGCGATGCAATTAGATGCGATGATGCGTTACACGGAGGCAGGATCATTACTAATTGTTGGAAACCGAATTAAAGCACATGAATTGGCGCTAAATGAAGGTGCTGCTGTTTTAATAACAGGCGGATTTGATACTGAAGATTATATTAAGAAACTTGCCGATGAAAAGCAGCTTCCGATAATTTCAACAAGCTACGATACATTCACTGTAGCTGCAATGATTAACCGCGCAATTTATGACCAACTAATAAAGAAGGAAATTGTACTGGTTGGTGACATTTGTACAACTGTTGAAAATGCCCATTACATGCAAATAGGAGAACAAGTAAGGGATTGGTATGAAATTAATGAAAAATCTACTCATTCTAGATTTCCTGTTTTGGATGGGAAAAAACGTGTAGTTGGAATGGTGACATCAAAGGATATCATCGGAAAAGAGAAGGATTTTCCAATTGAAAAAGCTATGACAAAAAATCCAATAGTAGTGCAATCTAAGACTTCTTTGGCAACTGTAGGACATATGATGGTATGGGAAGGGATCGAAGTGGTGCCTGTCGTTGATGAATCATCCGTTCTGAAAGGAATCGTATCAAGACAGGATGTTCTAAAAGCATTACAACAAATACAACGTCAACCACAAATAGGTGAAACAATAGATGATATTGTAAAAAATAATGTGGAATCCATTGAGGACGAAAAAACTATCTATCGTGCTAAAGTAATTCCTCAAATGACAAACCAGTTAGGTACCTTATCTCCTGGAGTATTTACATCACTAGTTACTGAGGCTAGCAGTCGTTTATTACTCCGGTTGAAAAAAGGAGACCTAGTAGTAGAGAACATTACCGTTTACTTCATCAAACCGGTACCAATCGATGCCAACCTAACAATCAAACCAACCATCATCGAAACCGGTCGTATCTATGCTAAAATAGACGTAGAAATGTACAATGAAAAAAAACTAGTAGGAAAAGCACTACTAATGGCTCAAATAATCGATAGATAAAACATAGTGGTTTATTATTACGATAAAATAGAGTTTTAATTATTGGCATTATTCTCTGAGTGGCCTGTATACACGTAGACTGTAGCGGGAGGATAAGCAAAGGTGAGACCCCGCGATGGTTTATTTGAGCAGATGTCGCCCCTGTGCTCTGGAGTAAAAGTGAAGTGTATACGGGTCACGGATTAGGCCAGAAAGCCCAAATTAAAAAAAGCTGACTAAAATCTAGTCAGCAGGATTTAATCTTTTCCATTCATTACGATAATGCTTCGTTTCTTTGAAGCCCCGAACAAGCTGCATAGCACCAAGAAAAACAAAGAGAATACCAATAAATAAAGAAATTCTAGTCTGATAGAATACATATTGGTTTATTCCAAATGCAAATAAAAATAAACCAAGACAAATCCTAGATTTTGCATTAAAATAACTTTGAGTTAACCCATCCTTTGTCTTAAGGATTGAAACCTTATAATAAATATACATAACAGCGGATATGACAATAACAATTGGAAAAATAACCATAAAATCCATATAATCTACTCCTAATCAATACTAAAAGTTGTCCAACACATATTCTAACATTTTATATACAACCTTAGCCAGTTATTATGTGATAATATATTGAACAGTAAGGAGAACAGCAATGTCTATAAAAGCAATTCAACAAGCCATAAAAGAATATAACACGATTATTATCCATCGACATGTTCGACCAGACCCGGATGCGTTAGGCTCTCAAGCTGGATTACGAGAGTTAATTAAAGCATCGTATCCAGAAAAACAAGTGTATGTAGTTGGAGAAGACGATCCATCACTAACCTTTCTAGTTAAAATGGAGAAAATTGATGATTCTGTTTATCAAAACGCTCTAGTCATTATCTGTGATACAGCAAATACTGCAAGAATTGCGGATGAAAGATATTCTCTTGGCGATAAAATTATTAAAATAGATCATCATCCAAACGTTGATCCATACGGAGACATCAGATGGGTAGACCCAACCGCTAGCTCAACAAGTGAAATGATCTATGCGTTTTATTTACAGGCAGAAGGATTAACCATGAATGACGCTGCAGCTAGATTACTTTATGGCGGAATTGTAGGGGATACTGGAAGATTTTTATTTCCAAGTACTACAAATAAAACATTACAATATGCAGCTGAATTAGTTACATATGACTTTGACCGAACAAAATTATATGATGGTATTTATAATGTCAAAGATAATATTGCTAGAATGCGCGGATACATTCTCCAAAACTTTACACTTGATAATGGACTAAGTGTTATCAAATTAAAAAGAGATATTCTGGATGAGTATAATATTAGTCCGTTAGAAACTGGACAGCTAGTTGGTACTTTAGGAGAAGTTGAAGGAATTTTAGCATGGGTATTCTTTATCGAAGAAGAAGACCAAATCCGTGTACGGTTACGGTCAAAAGGTCCAGTAATTAACGGAGTAGCTGCAAAATACAATGGTGGCGGACATCCACTAGCATCAGGAGCATCCATCTATTCCTGGGAAGAGGCTGACGACGTTGTAGAGGATTTAAAAGAAACGGTCTTGCAATATAAGTTATAGTATTACTTTCTAATTAAAAGGAAAGAACAATTAGATTTTAGCTATGAGCAACCCACATACAAGGAAATCGGAGTGTATATAGATTACTTGTTAGTTTATCAACAACAAACCAAACAAAAAAGGTGCTGATTTCCTTTTAGAAATCAGCATCTTTTAACTACTCTTACTAGCCTTCACAGGAATAAACCAACAACCAGTAGGGGTTTCATCGTAAAACACATTAAGTCCATACCGTTCTATATCTCTCTTAATCAAACGGATAACCTCTTTTGATTCCGCATATGCAGTACGACCATTCATTAATTGCTCAATCTTCCGGTCCCGAATACTTCTTTCATTCATAATTAACATAAGATCTTCCCCTTTCCCAAATTATACTAGAACAAATAACACTTTATTTATTAAGGTACATCTGTTTTTGTTTTCAATATGAATGTCTATTCATCTATACTTATTTTACTTGAAAAAATTTCAAATTAATACCTCCAAAAGTACTGTTTCATTAAATGTTCACATTATCTAAAAGCCAATGTAAAAACCCTTCCCTCATAAACATATGAAAAAGGGAAGGATAGGGTGTTTGTATACGTATGAATTTAATTTGAAAGTTTAGCGTTAACGACAATTCTGACCGTAGGAGAAATAATTAACCGTTCTATTTCAAAATAATACGTGAAATCATCTACTTTAAACGTCTTATTCTCAATAGAAGAGAACAGGAGAGAATCACTATCAGCGATGGACTCGATATTTCTTCCAATAATATCGTCAATTTCTTCTTTGACTAAGCCTTCTAATTGGTGAAGTAGCAACTTATCGATTTTTAAATCCTTTGCATTTAGAATTACTAAGTCAATTTCCTCGATTGTTATTTTTTGCTTGGATTTTTCATTTAAGTCCTCTTTGTCCTTCTCTAATGCAAGGATTTTATTTTCGGCATCATTCAACTTTTCTTGAATTTTACTGTTTTCTTCTAATAATCTCTCATACATCGTTCCATACATAAATAACACAACCCAATATGAAATAAGTCCACCAAAGAAAATACCAACTAAGAATCGTTGCCATCCAGGTTTTCGGTAGTATCTAGGGATATGCATTACGTAAATTCCTCCTGGATGAGCCACTCTAGAATAATCATACCGACTTTTGCTCCTCCCATTGCGGATAAAATGAGAAGGCCTTGTTTCAGAACTTCAATAAATGGACCTTCGAGAAACCCTTTTTGTAAGTTTTCAATCGCATCAAATGTACCTCCTATTGCAGCAACAATAGCCCAGATACCAAGCTTTTTGGCAATTCGGAGCACCTCTGTTAAGGGCGCATCACCAGTAGCAAAAGCACCGATACTGCCAATTAACGATCCACCAAGAATTACACCTAAGGCAATAAAAAAACAATGTATAAATTGTGCAAAAAATCGTTCCTCCATTATAACTTCTCCTTAATTGATAGTTGTGTTCCCTTCATTCTATGAAGAATAAGGACAAGTTATGTTTGTTGATATACAGATAGCCTCTAATTTGGCTATAATAGAATAAGAGAAAGAAGAGGCGGGATAGTATGTCGTTTACTCATTTACAAGTTAAAACTGGTTATAGTTTCTTTAATAGCACGATTACCATTGAGAAGTTGGTCAAACAGGCTAAGCAGTTAAACTTTGATGGGCTGAGTATTACAGATGAGAATGTGTTACACGGTGTTATTCCATTTTACAAGGCCTGTAAGGAGAATGGTATCAAACCCATTATTGGAATGACAGTTAGCCTATTAGACGATGAGGAAAATATAGAGGATATTATTTTACTTGCTAAAGATACTAGCGGTTACAAAAATTTAATTAAGTTAAGTACGGATATTCAACGAAATCAGGAAAAGCGTATGGCAAAAGATAAGATAGTAAACTATATCGGTAATCTGGTTGTCATTCTACCTGCACATAAAAGTAGGGTGCACGATTTAATACAACATTCCACCCATAACCATCTAGAAGATTATCTAGCATTTTGGAAAACTCATGTAAATCATAATGACTTCTATTTGGGTATTAGTGATTTTGGTTCAGAACAGGACAAACTGATAAATAAAGGGATACGCTCCTATCATGATATACACCAAACACAGGTTGTTGCAATCAATGATGTTTCATATCTCCAGGAGAAGGATATGTATGCTTTTGATTGTTTACAAGCAATGAAACAAGGAAAAAATTGGTCCGTTCAACAGGCAAGCATGAAAAAGAAGCATCATCATTTACGTTCAGCCTATGAAATGGAACAATTATTTTATGATTGGCCAGAAGTAATTCAAGAAACAAGAAACATTCAACAAAAATGTACTGTTAATTTTGATTTTGATGCAAGAATGCTTCCGACATATCCGGCCCCCGATGGAACACAAGCACATGATTACTTGGAAAAAGTTTGTTGGACAAGCATTCATAAACGTTATCCAACCATAACAGAAAAGATAAAATCAAGACTTGAGTATGAACTAAACATTATTAAATCGATGGGTTTTAGTGATTACTTTCTAATTGTTTGGGATTTTATCAAATATGCGAAGGAACAAAGCATAATGGTTGGGCCAGGACGTGGTTCTTCAGCAGGATCGATTGTAGCCTACACCCTAGGGATAACAGATGTAGATCCAATTAAATATAATCTATTGTTTGAACGTTTCTTGAATCCAGAGCGAGTTACCATGCCTGATATTGATATTGACTTTTCTGATATCAGAAGGGACGAAGTAATTGCTTATGTTCGGGATAAATATGGTCCTGAGCATGTTGCGCAAATTATTACCTTTGGTACATTTGCACCCCGTTCCTTAATTAGGGAGCTAGGGAAAACCATGGGTATAAACCAACAAGATATTTATTTTATTTTAAAACAAATTCCAAGCCAAACTCCTGGTACATTGGCAAGCATTTTAAAAGCATCTCCAGAACTTACGAATTACGTACAGCAATCAGAGAGTTTAAAAGGGCTATTTAAAATTGCAACTGTCTTAGAAGGTATTCCAAGACATGTTTCCACACATGCTGCAGGTGTCGTGATTAGTGAACAAGCCCTTGTGGAGCATGTTCCACTTACTATCGGGGCAACCAGTACAGCTTTAACACAGTATCCAATGACAGATTTAGAGTCATTAGGTTTACTCAAAATGGACTTCTTAGGGTTACGTAACTTGACGCTTATCGAACGAATTGTGGATTCCATTCGTTTAAAGGATGCGAAGAACTTTCAATTAGAAGAAATCCCTGAACATGATGGCGTAACTTTTGAATTATTAAAAAGAGGAAAAACGAATGGTGTTTTCCAATTGGAATCAGATGGAATGAAACAAGTATTGGAACAATTAAAGCCAAGTACATTTGATGACATTGTTGCGGTAAATGCCTTATACAGACCAGGTCCTATGGACTTTATTCCAACTTATATTGAACGAAAGCATGGTAGAAAAAAAGTAACATACCCACATCCAGACCTAGAACCTATTCTGAATAAAACGTATGGAGTATTAATATATCAAGAACAAATTATGGAAATTGCCCATCGAATTGCAGGGTTCTCATTAGGGGAAGCCGATGTTCTAAGGCGTGCCGTCAGCAAAAAGAAACAAGACATCATGGACCAACAAAAAGAAGCATTTATCCGAGGCTGCGTGGAAAATGGTTATGATCGAGAAGTGGGAGAAGAGATTTTTGCATGGATTGTAAAGTTTTCTAATTATGGATTCCCCAAAAGTCATGCAGTTGCTTATAGTAAAATATCTTATCAACTCGCCTATTTAAAGGCTCATTTTCCGAAACATTTTTATTCGGAGTTGTTAACTTCAATCGGTAATCAGCACGATAAAATTCACACGTATATAAAAGAAATGAAAGACTTAAATATCAAAATTGGTTCTCCATCGATAAATAAAAGTTATGGCCGATTTACAGTAGAAAAAGAATGTATTCGAATGGGATTACAATCCATTAAAGGGGTTGGAAATCAAGCAGTTCAAGAGATTATCCAAGCTCGTAAACAGGGACCATTTAAAAACCTATTTGACTTTTGTCTACGTATCACACCAAAAATCGTGAATAGAGCAACAATGGAATCCTTAATATTAACTGGAGCATTTGATGAAACATACGAAAATAGAGCGAGTCTTTTAGCTTCCATCGACCAGGCAATTGAATCTGGTGAATTATTCAGAGAATTTACCGATCAGCCAAGTTTATTTCAGGATCAATTCGATTTAGAACCTAACTATGTAGATATAGAAGATTTTACCAAAATAAAAAAACTTTCGGATGAAAAAGAGTTAATAGGCATCTACATATCCAGTCATCCACTCCTTCAATTTCGAAATCAGCTAAGGGAGAATGGTTATATTTCCTTATTTCATACTGAAAGTATAGAAGCTAGTAGAAGCTATAAAAGTGCAGTAATTGTCCAAGAAATTAAAACGATTCGTACTAAACGAGGTGAGCCAATGGCTTTTCTAACCATAAGTGATGAAACTGAAGATATGGATGCTGTAGTATTTCCGGAACTTTATCGCAAGGAGAGCCGTTATATTGAAGAAGAAAAGTTAATTTTTATTACTGGGAAAATTGAAACACGAAATGGTAAGAAACAATGGTTGCTATCGACTATTGAACCTTTTGATGAAAATAAATTGGATAAAGAAGTAAATCAGAGATTGTTTATCAAGACTACAGAGCAAACTAGTAAGGACGCTTTACCTGTAATCCTGAAAATAGCAAAAGCTAACCCAGGATCAACCCCTGTCATTGTATATCATGCAGAACAAAAAAAATCCTATCAGTTAGCAAAAGATTATTTTATCCATGTTAACAAAGAAACAATGAACTCTTTAACAAATTACTTTGGAAAATCAAACGTAGTTTATGAAAGGTCGTAATAAAAACGAAACTTTACAGAGTTCAACATTTTGTTATAATGTAATAGTTAAGTGGTCAGACCACTTTGACTCGCAAAAAGGAGCGAAATAGAAGTGAATTTAAAAGATGAAGCATTGCATATGCACAAACAAAATAAGGGGAAACTGGAAACCGTATCAAAGGTGCAGGTAACAAATGCAAAAGAATTAAGTCTTGCATATTCCCCTGGTGTTGCTGAGCCATGTAAGGTAATCCATGATCGGAAAGAAACTGTTTATGATTATACGATGAAAGGCAATATGGTTGCCGTTGTAAGCGATGGTTCCGCGGTTCTAGGCTTAGGTAATATTGGTCCAGAAGCTGCATTACCAGTTATGGAGGGAAAGTCTGTACTATTTAAGACTTTTGCCGGAGTTGATTCTTTCCCAATTTGCTTGGATACTCATGATGTGGACGAAATCGTAAAAACCGTAAAACTGATGGAACCTACTTTTGGTGGGGTTAACTTAGAAGATATCGCAGCTCCTAACTGCTTTATTATCGAAGAACGATTAAAAAAGGAAACGAATATTCCTATTTTTCATGATGATCAACATGGTACGGCAATAGTTACAGTTGCTGGTTTAATCAACGCCTTAAAACTGGTTGGAAAATCTTTCTCGGAAATTAAAGTAGTTTCCAATGGTGCAGGTGCGGCGGGTATTGCGATTGTTAAATTGCTTTATCATTTTGGTGTGCGAAACCTTATTATGTGTGATTCCAGAGGTGCAATCTTTGAAGGGCGTTCTTACGGGATGAATGATGTCAAAGATTCCGTTGCCAAAATTACAAACCGTGATAAAAAAGAGGGCTCATTGGAAGAAGTGCTTGACGGTGCTGATGTTTTCATTGGCGTATCCGTAGGTGGAGCTCTAACACAAGATATGGTTAGAAAAATGAATGCCGATCCGATTATTTTTGCAATGGCCAATCCAGATCCGGAAATTCTACCAGAAGATGCAAAGGAAGCAGGAGCAAAAGTGATAGGTACAGGACGCTCTGATTTTCCTAACCAAGTTAATAATGTACTCGCGTTTCCGGGGATTTTCCGTGGTGCTCTAGACGTACGTGCAACACGGATAAACGAGAAGATGAAGGTTGCTGCAGCAGAAGCAATTGCGTCATTGATAGCAGAGGAAGACCTGAATGAAGACTATGTGATCCCTGCTCCATTTGATCCAAGAGTTGCCCCATTAGTCGCTTCAGAAGTGGCAAAAGCAGCAATGGAATCAGGAGTGGCACGCATGCAAGTAGACCCTGAAGAAATTAAAGAAAAGACCAGTAAACTTGCAAAAATTAAATAATACTTTTCCTTCCTAGGAAGGGGTTTTTCTTAAAGGAGTGAAACATGGGGTGTCCATGTCACCAAAACAAAAGGTATATCAAGGGGTTTTACAAGAAATTCGCAAGTTTATAGAGGTAAATGATTTGAAACCTGGTGATAAACTTCCATCTGAAAGAGAATTATCGGATAAGTTAGGTGCAGGAAGATCTTCTATTCGGGAAGCACTCAGAGCAATGGAGTTAATAGGAATTATCGAGACTAGACATGGAGGAGGTACATTTTTAAGTAAGTACCGCCCTTACCATACTGTTGAGCTTTTATCTACATTTATTCTTAGCCAAACTACTAAGGATGAACTACTTATTGTCAAGGAACTCTTAGAAAAAGAAGCAGCCAAACTTATCTTTCAACAGCTAGATCATGTGAAACTAGAACAGTTAAAAACTATAATGAATGATTCCTCTTTAACGATGAAGGAACAGCATTATTCCTTTTTTAAATATATAGTAGAGTTGACAGACAACCAATTTTTAGCACGTATTTGGGGATTAATTAACGAGTATTCGAAAAGTTTTACAGGTCACTATTCAAGAGAATTTTATATGAAATTAATTAAACTCTATAAAACCCAAAACTATCCATCAATTGAAGGTCTTTTTAACGAAGAAAAAACGTATTAGGTTTTGTAATTATATACTATTATTTTTTTCTATTTCTTCGACTATTAATGACAACTTTTTTGGATAGACTTCTGTATAGTTAAATAATCAGGTTAAAAATATGGTGTTTAGACGGAGTGGAAATCTGTCAAGTATAGTGGTTGGTTATGAAAAGGGGGACTTATATCTTGCTTAAAGATCTTTTTAATAAGAAGAAGAAATACGCCTCTATCCCGACTGAAGGATCAAAGGTTGATATTCCAGAAGGATTAATGAAGAAGTGTGATAAATGTAATAAAATTATTTATCGCAAGGAATTGAGTACGAATTTAAATGTATGTCCAAACTGTGGTCATCATCATCAATTAAGTGCATGGGAACGTATTAATAGTTTATTTGATGAGGGCACATTTATTGAATGGGATAGTAATTTAATAACTTCAAACCCATTAGATTTTCCGGGATATGATGAAAAAATGGAGAAGGACCGGGAAAAAACTGGGCTAAATGAAGGTGTTGTCACTGGTAAAGGTTTAATAGATGGACAAGAAACCGCATTTGCTGTAATGGACTCAAGATATCGAATGGGTAGTATGGGCTCTGTAATGGGTGAAAAAATTGCTAGAGCAATTGAAAATGCTAGAAAGGAATCTATACCATTCATTATCTTTACTGCATCTGGCGGAGCAAGAATGCAAGAAGGCGTTCTAAGTTTAATGCAGATGTCCAAAACATCAGTGGCAATTAAACGATTTTCGGATGCTGGTGGACTAATGATTTCAGTCATGACTCACCCTACAACCGGTGGGGTTTCAGCTAGTTTTGCCTCTCTAGGAGACTATAACTTTGCTGAACCAGGTGCATTAATCGGCTTTGCCGGAAGACGTATTATTGAGCAAACAACTAGGGAAAAGTTACCAGATGACTTTCAAACTGCAGAGTTCTTGTTAAAGCATGGACAACTAGATAAAGTAATCCATCGCCATGATCTAAACAATGTTTTAGGAACACTGCTTAAGATGCATCAGAAGGGGGCTCGTCCTGAATGAAGCAAATACTAGAATTTGAAAAACCAATAGTGAATTTAAAAGAAAAAATTGCTGAGTTAAAGAAGTTTACAGGAGAAAGTGATATAGATTTGTCCCAAGAAATTTCTACCCTTGAAAAGCGTTTAGAAGATTTAGAGGATAATATTTATGGTAACTTGAAACCTTGGCAACGTGTTCAGATGGCAAGACATCAAGAAAGACCAACCACTTTAGATTATATTGACGAATTGTTCACGAATTTTCTTGAATTCCATGGAGACCGAAACTTTGGTGATGATGAGGCAATTGTATCAGGTATTGCTTATTACAAGGACATGCCTGTAACTGTTATTGGTCATCAACGTGGTAAAAACACGAAAGAAAATATTCGTCGTAATTTTGGAATGCCGCACCCTGAAGGGTATCGTAAAGCTTTAAGACATATGAAACAGGCTGAGAAGTTTAACCGACCTATTATTTGTTTTATTGATACAAAGGGAGCTGATCCTGGTAAGGAATCTGAGGAACGCGGTCAGAGTGAAGCAATTGCAAGAAACTTAATGGAGATGGCAGGTCTTAAGGTCCCAGTAATATGTATTGTTATTGGTGAAGGTGGAAGTGGTGGAGCGCTTGCTCTAGGTGTTGGAGACCGCATTTTTATGCTAGAAAACTCAACCTACTCTGTTATCTCTCCAGAAGGTGCAGCAGCACTCTTATGGAAAGACTCTGGACTTGCTCAGCGAGCTGCTGAATCCATGAGGATCACAGCGCCAGATCTATTTGAACTTGGAATTATAGATGAAATTATTCCAGAACCTAAGGGTGGAGCTCATCGAGATATTAAACAACAAGCAAAAAACATCGATGTTGTTATAGACAAATCACTTAAAGAATTAATTAATTTATCTAACGATGAATTATTAGAGCTAAGATGGGAAAAATATAAAGAAATTGGAGAATACAAGGAACTGTAAAAAGAGCTGTCTCATACAGGGGGGATTCCCCCTTGGGACAACTTTTTTTATTTGTTTTGTAATGGGTATAACGTAATTCCAATATGTTTTACTTATTCATTCGAATCATTAGAATAAGTAAAACACATATCAATAAACTAGCTAATTTCAGCGTTTTTTATTGATATTTTAAGATTTTAAGCTTATCTTGTAATGGAAGGTTAGCAATTTCGGCTACTATAAATTAGGTTTACGTACCACTACTAATCGTAGTAAACCAAACTATCAAGTACATACTAAAACTGAAAATGATCATAGAGGTGGGAATGGTATGAAGAGACTAGGAATACTGACGAGCGGCGGAGATGCCCCGGGGATGAATGCAGCAATACGAGCAGTTGTAAGAAAATGCATTTATCATGATGTTGAAATATATGGAATTAAGAATGGCTACCAAGGATTAATGGAAGGAAATATTGAAAAAATGGATGTTGGTTCTGTTGGAGACATTATTCAACGTGGCGGAACGATGCTTTATTCGGCTAGAAGTGAAGAATTTAAGACAGAAGAAGGTCAACAGAAAGGTATAGAGCAATTAAAGAAATTTGGAATACAAGGATTAATTGTAATTGGTGGTGACGGAAGTTTCCGTGGTGCTCAAAAATTAACAGAAAAAGGATTTCCTTGTATTGGTGTTCCAGGTACAATAGATAATGATATCCCCGGTACTGATTTTACAATCGGCTTTGATACTGCCCTCAACACAATTATTGAGGCTATTGATAAAATTAGAGACACGGCTACTTCGCATGAACGTACATATATAATCGAGGTTATGGGAAGAGATGCTGGTGATTTAGCTCTTTGGGCTGGACTTGCAGATGGAGCGGAATCTATTCTTATTCCAGAGAAAAAGGATGATTTAGATGAAGTAGTATCACGTCTAAAGCGTGGTATTGAACGTGGGAAAAAACATAGTATTATTATTTTAGCTGAGGGTGTAGGAAGTGGGATTGAATATGGCGAAATGATCAGTAATGCTGCTAAACTAGAAACAAGAGTTACCGTTCTTGGTCATATTCAACGTGGAGGATCGCCTACCGCAAATGACCGTGTACTAGCTAGTCGATTAGGTGCAAAGGCTGTAGATTTACTATTGGCAGGAAAAGCTGGACGTATGGTTGGTATCCAAAATAATCAATTAGTAGATCATGATATTAATGATATTTTGAACAAAAAGCACTCCATTGATGAAGAAATGTACCAATTATCTAAGGAATTATCGATATAATTTAGGAGGAATTTATTCATGAGAAGAACAAAAATTGTCTGTACAATTGGACCAGCTTCAGAATCGGTGGAAACATTGGTAAATTTAATGGAAGCTGGGATGAATGTGGCACGCCTGAATTTTTCCCATGGGGATTATGAAGAGCATGGTGCACGAATTAAAAATATTAGAGAAGCCGCTGAAAAGACCGGGAAGACTATTGCCATCCTACTTGATACAAAAGGTCCTGAGATTCGTACAGGTAATTTTAAAGAAGGACAAGCAGAACTTATACAAGGTAATACCGTATTTGTTTCTATGAATGAAGTTGAGGGTACTGCCGAACGTTTTTCCATTACCTACCCAGGATTAATTGATGATGTTCATGTTGGATCTAAAATCTTACTAGATGACGGATTAATCGAACTGGAAGTATTGGAAATTGATCAAGTTAACAAAGAATTAAAAACAGTGGCACTTAACTCCGGACTAATAAAGAATAAAAAAGGTGTTAACGTTCCAAATGTTTCCGTAAATCTTCCGGGTATTACAGAAAAGGATGCAAATGATATTATGTTTGGTATCGAACAAGATGTTGACTTTATTGCTGCTTCCTTTGTACGTAGACCTTCCGATATTTTAGAGATTAAAGAATTACTTGAGCAACAAAATGCAACCCATATTCAGCTTATACCTAAAATCGAAAACCAAGAGGGCGTTGATAATATTGACAGCATCCTTGAGATTAGTGATGGTTTAATGGTTGCTCGCGGGGACTTAGGTGTCGAAATACCGGCAGAAGATGTACCACTCGTACAAAAAATGTTGATTCAAAAATGTAACACAGTTGGTAAGCCAGTCATTACAGCAACTCAAATGCTGGATTCCATGCAACGAAATCCGCGTCCAACAAGGGCAGAAGCATCGGATGTGGCGAATGCTATTTTTGATGGAACAGACGCTATTATGCTTTCTGGAGAAACTGCAGCTGGAAATTATCCAGTTGAATCTGTTAGAACGATGAATAACATTGCCGAAAAGACTGAAACAGCCCTTGATCATCAGTCCATTCTAAAAAACCGTAGTCAATTAGTTGATATGACAATAACCGATGCAATTAGTCAATCTGTAACACATACGGCTATGAACCTATCTGTAAGTGCAATTGTTACTCCAACAGAAAGTGGACATACGGCTCGAATGATTTCTAAGTATAGACCAAAAGCTCCGATTGTTGCTGTGACTCATGATGAGCGTGTTAACCGTCAGTTATCGTTGGTTTGGGGTGTCAATGCTATCTCTGGTGAAAGAGCAAACTCAACAGATGAAATGCTTGATAATGCAATTGAATTAGGGCTTACCAAAAACCTACTTAAACGTGGCGACCGAGTAGTGATTACAGCAGGTGTTCCTGTTGGAGAAACTGGTGCAACGAACATTATGAAAGTTCATATTATTGGTGATGTCATAGCCAAAGGTCAAGGTATTGGAAAGCGCAATGCATATGGAAGAGCAGTGATTGTAAAGAATGCAGAAGAAGCACTCAGCAAGGTACAGCAAGGAGATATTATTGTTACGTATGGTACTGACCGTGATATGATGCCGGCAATCGAAAAGTCTGCTGGTATTGTAACTCTCGAAGGTGGATTAACCTCACATGCGGCAGTAGTAGGATTAAGTCTAGGAATCCCAGTTGTCGTTGGTGTGGAAAATGCATTCGAATTAATAAAAGACGGTGAAGATATAACAATCGACAGTACAAAAGGTGATATTTATAAAGGTCATGCTGGAGTACTATAAATTGGCTAAGGATATCTAAGTTGATTGTTATTCTTTAATAGTAGTTTTACGTTGTAATGTACAATTTTAAGAGGCTGAGACAAAACTTTTAGTGTGATTCCATTGACGAACAATGCGCAATATTTCCGGACCGGGTATATGCACCTACCATCAATTTGTTCGGTTTTAATACACTTTAGTCACAGCCTCTTTTCCATGAAAGGGTAGATGTTCATGAAATGGTTGCTATTTTTTCTAGTTTTATCTGCAGCAGAGATTGGATTATTTGTTTGGGCTGGTGGGATTATTGGACCATGGTGGGTCGTTATTCTCATCTTACTAACAGGATTCATAGGAGTCTCTTTGGCCAAAAAAGAAGGTTTGGAAACCTGGAGACGTGCGCAAAGTGCTCTACAATATGGGCAAGTTCCTGCTAGAGAGATCATCGATGGAATATGTATCTTCGTAGGTGGGGTCCTTTTGTTTAGTCCAGGATTTATTACTGATGTTACAGGTTTTATACTTGTCTTACCTTTTACAAGAAAATTTGTAAAACCATTCCTAGGGATATTAATCAAAAGATTGGTAGATAAGAATAGGATTATTATCCACCGAAGATAATATTAGCCCTTTATAAAATGGAACAACTTGATGAATATACCAGATTGAAATAATACATAAACAGATATTAGAATAAGTGGTGCAATAACGACACCTGCAATTCCCCAAAGTTGAATGGTAACAAACAATATGATTAAACTAACCAAAGGGTTTATTCCAATGCTTGCAGATAGTATCTTTGGCTCAATCATTTGTCGAACTATGATAACTACCATATAAAGAATACTCAATCCAATTGTTAATGGAAAATCTCCCGTTATAAAGGTGTAAAGTATCCAAGGTACAAAAATAATTCCTGTTCCAATAACCGGTAATAGGTCAACAATTGCTGCAATTGCTGCAATAGTTAAGGCATGATCTACTTTCAAGATTACTAACCCCATATAAATCTGTACAGCTGATACAAAGATTAAGATGAATTGTGCTCTTATATATCCTGAAAATGCCTTTTTAGTGCCCTTATGAAGATCACTTATAAAGGCTAGTATATTTTGCGGAAGCACATGATGTAATTTTTCACTTAGATTATGCCAATCCTTTGTCATCATAAATGTAGCAAGCAGAATAAAGATGAAAATTGTAATGGAATTTGGAAAAAAACCAACAATTTCAGGTAATTGGCCAATAGCAGTCTGGATAATCTTAGTTCCGGTGTTTGTAAGATTCTCAAGAAAATTTTCCATGTTTTCTTGAATGGCAGTTTGCTGTGAAGGATCCAAGGATTTAAATAATGTAGCAATGTTTTGATAGATTGGTATGATTTGTT
Source organism: Paucisalibacillus algeriensis (assembly GCF_000577245.1). Lineage (GTDB taxonomy): Bacteria > Bacillota > Bacilli > Bacillales > Amphibacillaceae > Ornithinibacillus. Next base: position 433,160 of record NZ_CBYO010000014.1, on the reverse strand, counting down.
CATTTAAAATAGTTTCCATTATTTTCACTAAGGATTGTAAGTAGTCTGGAAGTTTTTCTAGTAGTGAGAACATACCTTGAATGATTTCATTTATTATGAAAACGATAATGCCAAAAAATAGCAGAAAAATAACGGAAATAACTACAATAGTTGCAACGGTACGTGGAATCTTCCATTTCAGTTCCAAATAGGTAACGGAAGGATTCAGCATTGCAGCAACAATAAAAGCAATAATAAAAGGATAAATATAGATAATAGTAAACTTTGTCATAAAGAATAAAAAAGTTAAGATTAGAAGTAAAAAAAATCCCCTAGCTATCGGTTCAATAAACTGCTTGTACAAGATAATAACCCCATTTAAAAGTATTGTAGGTAAGCAATCGCACAAGATGAATAGTGTTCAATAATAAGTGAAAAAATGGCCTTATCTATAAAACTATATGTAAACAAGAGAAGAAATATTATTAGACAAGTACTCATTGGAAAATAAAAACATGATACTAATTAAACGGTTTCATTTCACTTTAACCTAAAAATACTTTATAATTAGTTTGGGGTTGACGATATCCGATTAAATCACTAGGGAATTGTCGAAATTATTTAACATTATTCAATGCTTAATGTTAGAACAATATAGAAAAAGGAGAGGGTTTTATCATGACAGCAACGAAAGGTCTTGAAGGGGTTGTAGCAACACAATCATCAATTAGTTCTATCATTGATGACCAATTAACGTATGTAGGATATAGAATTGATGATTTAGCCGAGAATGCAAGTTTTGAAGAAGTAGTGTTTCTGCTATGGAATTTAAAATTACCAAACCAAGCTGAATTGGAAGCCTTTAAAAAAGAACTTGTTGATAATATGGAAGTCCCTGATGCAGTATTAGAACAATTACGTTCTTATGACTTAACCAGTGTTCATCCTATGGCAGCACTAAGAACCTCTATTTCTTTACTAGGATTATATGACGAAGAATCAGATGTGATGGAGGAAGCGGCGAATAGACGTAAAGCAGTTCGTATTCAAGCTAAAATTGCTACTATCGTTGCAGCATTTTCTCGCATTAGACAAGGTAAAGACCCAGTTAAACCACTGAAAGATGTTAGTTATGCAGAAAACTTTCTATATATGTTAAAAGGTGAAAAACCAAGTCCGATAGAAGTAGAAGCAATTGATAAAGCATTAGTTTTACATGCTGACCATGAATTAAATGCATCTACTTTTACTGCAAGAGTATGTGTTGCTACATTATCAGACATGTATTCTGGTATTACTGCAGCAATTGGCGCACTTAAAGGGCCACTTCATGGTGGTGCTAACGAGCGCGTGATGAAAATGCTTACTGAAATTGGCACAGAAGAAAATGCACTTCCATATGTTAAGGAAAAACTAGCAAACAAAGAAAAAATTATGGGCATGGGCCACCGTGTATACAGAAGTGGTGATCCTAGAGCTAAACATCTTCAAAAGATGTCCAAAGAATTAACAGCACTTACTGGCCAAGAAAAATGGTATAATATGTCTGTTAAAATTGAGGAATACATTAAGCAGGAAAAGGGTCTACCTGCAAACGTAGATTTCTATTCTGCATCTGTATACCATAGTATTGGAATTGATCATGATTTATTCACACCAATTTTCGCTATGAGTCGTGTATCTGGCTGGATTGCTCATATTCTTGAGCAGTATTCTAATAACCGTCTTATTCGTCCTCGTGCGGAATATGTTGGTCCAAACACACAAGAATATGTACCATTAGAAAATCGTTAAACATTAATCATGTTAGTTCTAATAGCCGGTCTTCCGGCTATTATTACGATAAGCTTACTAGTCTAGGAGGAATTATTTATGTCACAAGGTGAAAAAATAGTAGTAGAAAATGGTAAATTGAACGTTCCAAATAACCCGGTTATTCCATTTATTGAGGGAGATGGAACTGGACCAGATATTTGGGCAGCTGCAAGTCGTGTATTAGAAGCAGCAGTTGAAAAAGCATATAACGGAACAAAGAAGATCGAATGGTTAGAAGTTTATGCTGGCCAAAAAGCTTTTGATAAAACTGGTGAATGGTTACCACAAGATACACTAGATAAGATTGATGAATATAAAATTGCAATCAAAGGGCCACTTACAACACCAATTGGTGGAGGAATCCGTTCTTTAAACGTAGCATTACGTCAAGAGCTAGACCTATTTACATGCCTACGTCCGGTACGTTACTTTGAAGGAGTTCCTTCTCCAGTTAAACGTCCGGAAGATGTAGATATGGTTATTTTCCGTGAAAATACAGAAGATATCTATGCTGGCATTGAATGGCAAAAGGGTTCTGACGATGTGAAGAAAGTTATCGAATTCCTTAAAAATGAAATGGGCGTACATAAAATCCGATTCCCTGAAACTTCTGGTATTGGTATTAAACCTGTATCAGAAGAAGGAACTAAGCGTCTTGTACGCGCTGCAATTGAATATGCGCTAAATGAAGGACGCAAAAGTGTTACATTAGTTCATAAAGGAAACATCATGAAGTTTACGGAAGGTGCATTTAAAGGTTGGGGTTATGAAGTTGCCGAAGAAGAATTTGGTGATAAAGTATTCACTTGGGCACAATATGATCGTATTGCTGAAACAGAAGGCAAAGACGCAGCTAATAAAGCACAAGATGAAGCAGTTGCTGCAGGAAAAATCATCGTAAAAGATGCAATTGCTGATATCTTCTTACAACAAATTCTTACTCGTCCAAATGAATTCGATGTAGTAGCAACAATGAACTTAAACGGAGATTACATCTCTGATGCTCTTGCTGCACAAGTAGGTGGAATTGGAATCGCTCCAGGAGCTAATATTAACTACAATACTGGTCATGCTATTTTTGAAGCTACTCATGGTACAGCACCTAAATATGCTGGCTTAGATAAGGTAAACCCTTCTTCTGTAATTCTCTCTGGTGTGCTAATGCTTGAACACCTGGGATGGAGAGAAGCTGGTGATTTGATTACGAAAGCAATGGATAAAACTATCGCTTCTAAAGTAGTTACATATGACTTCGCACGTCTAATGGATGGTGCAACAGAAGTTAAATGTTCCGAGTTTGCTGATGAATTAATTAAGAACATGGACTAATCCATAAGGAGGAAACCAATGAGAAACAAGCGCAAAAAGATATCAGTCATCGGATCTGGCTTTACAGGAGCAACAACAGCATTAATGCTAGCTCAAAAAGAGCTTGGGGATGTCATTTTAGTGGATATTCCAACTATGGAAAATCCAACTAAAGGAAAAGCACTTGATATGTTAGAAGCAAGTCCAGTTCAAGGATTTGATGCTACTATTATTGGTACAGCCAACTATGAAGATACAAGAGATTCTGATTTAGTAATCATTACTGCTGGTATCGCTAGAAAGCCTGGAATGAGCCGGGATGACTTAGTGAATACAAACGCTAAAATCATGAAGTCTGTAACACAAGAAGTTGTAAAGTACTCTCCAGAAGCAGTAATTGTTGTATTAACAAATCCTGTTGATGCTATGACTTATACTGTCTTTAAAGAATCTGGATTTCCGAAAGAACGTGTTATCGGTCAATCAGGGGTTTTAGACACCGCTCGTTTCCGTACTTTTATTGCACAAGAGTTGAATATATCCGTGAAAGACATTACTGGATTCGTTTTAGGGGGACATGGTGATGACATGGTTCCATTAATTCGCTACTCTTATGCAGGTGGTATTCCTTTAGAAAAGTTAATGTCTAAAGAACGTCTCGATGAAATTGTTGCCAGAACACGTACTGGCGGAGGAGAAATCGTTAACTTATTAGGGAATGGAAGTGCCTATTATGCACCTGCTGCCTCACTAGTTGTGATGGCTGAAGCAATTCTTAAAGATCAGCGGAGGGTATTACCTTCTATTGCTTATCTTGAAGGTGAATATGGGTATAACGATATCTACCTTGGCGTGCCAACAATCTTGGGTGGTAACGGTATTGAGGAGATAATTGAATTAGAATTAACAATGGATGAAAAAGCAGCACTTGATCAATCTGCTTCGTCTGTTAAGAAAGTTTTAGATGTATTGAAATAAACACAGGCTTCATTCCACTAGTAAAGTGGGGTGAAGCTTTTTGTTTTACCCGCATACCAGAGCCTAAGAGGACATCTAATCATCATTTTGGATGGATATCTGAGTTTAATTGGATAAAAATAGTTAAGTTATAAATAGAATTAATTTCTGATAAAAGGAGTAAGACACTTAACATCCTGAATCCAATCTAAGATAATATAAATGGATTCGGGACTAAAGTTAGATAATCCCCCTATTCAATGTAAAAATTTATTTACAATAGCTTTCTATCATTTTCTTTACTCTGGTTTCATTGTAAGATGAAGATAGATAGTTTAGTTCGTAGCATAATAGAAATGGGGAAATGATAGTATGAATGAAAAAGTACTAATTGTAGATGATGAACAGTCTATTGTAACATTACTAAAATACAACCTAGAAAAAGCAGCCTTTACAACAGATGTTGCTTATGACGGTTTAGAGGCTATCCGAAAAACGGATAGCAATAGCTATGATTTTATTATTCTTGACTTAATGCTCCCTGAAATGGATGGAATTGAAGTTTGTAAGCATCTAAGAAGAAATCAAATTGATACACCAGTTCTGATGCTTACAGCGAGAGATGAAGAGTTTGATAAGGTATTGGGACTAGAAATAGGGGCAGACGACTATTTAACCAAGCCGTTTAGCCCTAAAGAAGTAATAGCAAGAATCAAGGCAATTTTGAGAAGAACGAATACGACAGGAACTAGCAAGACTAAACAACTAAAAGTAGGTGATATCACGATTTTTCCAGAACGATATGAAGCAGAGAAGAATGGTGATGTACTCACATTTACTCGTAAGGAATTTGAATTGTTGTATTACCTTGCCACACATAAGGATAAAGTATTATCAAGGGATCAATTATTAAGCGCAGTTTGGGATTATGATTTTGTAGGTGATACTAGAATAGTGGATGTACATGTTAGCCATCTACGGGAAAAAATTGAACCAAATACCAAAAAGCCAATTTATATTAAGACCGTCCGTGGACTTGGTTATAAAATGGAGGACCCAATGTGAGTTTCTTTTCATCAAAACTAATTATGCGATATGCATTAATTATATTGTTTATCATCATTCTAACAGGAGCTGTATTTAGTCAATTTACCGATAATATAATTGTTTTAATTATCGTGTTGTTAACAGAATTCATTATCCTCATGATGATGCTTCATTATGTATTTGATAAGTATGTGAAGCCAATTAAGAAGGCTACCGATACATTAGATGAATTAGTAAAAGGGAATTTTCGTGCTAGAATGCATCATCCTGTTTCTGGAAGTATGGCCTCGTTACTGATGAAAATTAATAAGCTTGCTCGTAGTTTAAGTGAATTATCCATTAATGAAAAAATCCAGGCGGAACAATTAACAACGGTTATAGAAAATATTCAAAGTGGATTAATATTAATCGATGAAAAAGGATATATACACCTGGTAAATAAAAACTTCCTTTCCATTTTTGGCAATACAGATAAGGATTATATCGGTTATTTGTATTATGATGTATTAGATAATGAAATATTGCATAAAACGATTCAACATACATTTTTATATGAAAAAAATGTTAAAGAATCCATTATGGTCGAAAATGGTTTAAAGCAATATTTTGAAATTGTAGGAGCTCCGATATTTGATGAACGTAATATGTTAAAAGGTGCTGTATTAGTTTTATATGATATAACGGAATTAAAGAAATTGGAAACGATGCGAAAAGACTTTGTTGCAAATGTTTCCCATGAGTTAAAAACACCTATTACGTCTATTCGGGGATTCTCCGAAACATTACTTGATGAGGATCTTAATGATAAGGATACAGCGCGGCATTTCCTAGGAATTATTAATGAAGAAAGCAAACGTCTGCAAACCTTAATTCAAGATTTGCTTACATTATCAAAGTTAGAGAAGGACGATTCGAGAATACAACTTTCTACTGTTGATTTGTCTGAAGTCATTAAGGAAGTTATTCCTGTTCTTAGTCAATATTCTGAACGAAAAGAAATTACATTAAATGTACAAAGTGGGAGTACCTTAAAGTTTAGTGCGGACTTATCTGGTGTCAAACAAGTCCTCATTAACCTACTAGAAAATGCTATCAATTACACGCCTAAAGGTGGAGAGATAACACTATTTTCAGAAGAGCAGGAAGATTTTATTCATATTATGGTGAAAGATACTGGTATTGGAATTCCAAAAGATGCATTATCCAGAGTGTTTGAACGATTTTATCGCGTGGACAAGGCAAGAAGTCGAAATACTGGTGGGACTGGTTTAGGGCTTGCTATTGTGAAACATATTGTAGAACTTCATAAAGGAAGAATAGATATTGAAAGTGAAGTTAATGTTGGAACCGAATTTCATATTTATTTTCCAAAAGATTAAAAGGCTTAGTTAAAGAAAAATCCGAATTACGATACAAAATTCTTCTATTAGAATTTGTATTAGTTCGGATTTTTCTATTTTTGGGTAAAACTTTGTTTATAATTGATAGAAACTGTGCGGTAACTATTGACTAATATCTTTTTCTTACGGATGGAGTGCTAGGATACCGCTCCGGAATACTATGCTTTCCGTAGCGGGTACGTTGCTGTAACAAAATTCTCAAATACCGCATAGTTTCTATCGACTACTAATTAAGCTTATAACCTAGCATACAACAATCAACAGTCAATATTTTTACGACAGGTTGTTTAAATGGTAAAATAGACTAAAAGCGTGAGGCGGTAAGGAGGAATTTAGACATGACGAATAAATTAGTATTGATAGACGGAAATAGCATTACTTATAGAGCCTTTTTTGCACTTCCTTTGTTAAACAATGATAAGGGTGTCTATACCAATGCAGTCTATGGATTTACAACGATGTTACTTAGAATATTAGAGGAACAAAAGCCAACACATTTGTTGGTGGCCTTTGATGCAGGAAAGACAACCTTTAGACATAGTACTTTCAAAGAATATAAGGGTGGCCGACAAAAAACACCACCTGAATTATCAGAGCAATTTCCATTAGTTAGGGAATTACTTGACGCCTTTAATATACGTCATTATGAGCTAGAGAATTATGAAGCAGACGATATTATTGGTACATTGTCTAAGCAGGGCAAAGAAAAGGAATTTGAGGTTACCGTTATTTCTGGAGACAAAGATATGTTGCAATTAGTTTCTAATGATGTAACTGTAAATGTAACCAAAAAAGGAATCTCAGAAGTAGAAGCATATACACCTGAGTATTTGTTTGAAAAGATGGAGGTCACACCTGAACAGATTATTGAATTGAAGGCGCTAATGGGAGACACCTCAGACAATATCCCCGGGGTTCCAGGTGTTGGACAAAAAACTGCAACTAAGTTATTAAAACAATATAAAACATTAGATAACCTATACGACCATCTAGAAGAGGTTAGTGGTAAAAAGTTAAAAGAAAACTTAATCAATCATAAAGATGATGCATATATGAGTAAAGAGCTTGCAACGATTAACTGTGCATCACCAATTGAAGTATCAATAGATAACCTGTCATATGAAGGCTACTCTAGTCAGGATGTTTCAACTCTCTTTAAGGACTTGGGTTTCCAATCTTTATTAAATCGTATCGGTGCAGAAGAAGTAGTTGTAGAAACGCAAGAAGAACTGGAAGAGATAAACTTTGAAATAGTGGACGATGTTAGCCCGGAGATGTTTACAGGTGATGAAGCATTGATTATAGAAATGCTTTCTGATAGTTATCATACAGCTCCAATTGAAGGTATCGGTGTTGCTAACCGGGAAAAAGCATATTTTATTCCAACTGAAGTAGCATTAAAATCAGATGCGTTTAAAAAGTGGGCAGAGGATTCAAAGAGTAAAAAAGTTGTTTTCGATGCAAAACAATCTCTAGTTGCTCTATTAAAAAAAGGAATTCATCTACAGGGTATGACTTTCGATGTGCTACTAGCCTCTTATTTGCTAGATCCTTCTGAAAATAATCATGATATTCCAGCAATTGCTCACAGAATGGGTTTAAAGTCAGTCCTATATGATGAAGAAGTATATGGTAAGGGAGCAAAAATGAAAGTACCCGGGCAAGAAATACTTGCGGATCATATGGTTCGGAAAGTTAATACACTCCATATGCTTCAAGAAAGAATGGAAGAAGAACTTCGTGAACATGAACTTTATACATTATTGAAGGAACTTGAAATGCCATTAGCATTAATCCTAGCGGAAATGGAGCATACTGGTGTCCTAGTCGATGTTCCCCGATTAGAAGAAATGAGAACAGAATTAAAACGACGTCTCGAGGAAATAGAGAAGGAGATCTATAAACTAGCGGGGGAAGAATTCAACATAAACTCGCCTAAACAATTAGGTCCTATTCTATTTGAAAAACTTGGGCTTCGAACCATCAAGAAAACGAAAACAGGTTATTCAACAGCTGCAGATGTATTGGAACAGCTAGAACATGATCATGAAATAATTCCGAAAATCTTGTTATATCGTCAACTTGGAAAGCTCCAATCAACTTATATTGAAGGATTATTAAAAGTGGTTGATAAGGAAACTAGCAAAATTCACACTCGATATAACCAAGCTTTAACGCAAACGGGTAGATTAAGTTCAATTGAACCCAACTTGCAAAATATACCGATTCGTATTGAAGAAGGACGTAAAATTAGACATGCATTTGTACCTTCTGAAAAGGATTGGATTTTATTTGCAGCAGATTATTCTCAGATTGAATTAAGAGTATTAGCTCATATTGCCAAAGATGAGAAGTTAATTGCTGCCTTTAATAGTGGGCAAGATATCCATACTCAGACAGCAATGGATGTTTTCCATGTAAAAAAGGATGAAGTTACATCAAATATGAGAAGACAAGCAAAAGCTGTTAACTTTGGTATTGTGTATGGTATCAGTGATTTTGGGCTCTCACAAAACCTTGGTATTACTCGTAAGGAAGCGAAACAATTTATTGAACGTTATTTTGAAAGCTATCCAGGGGTAAAAGTATATATGGACGAAATCGTTCAAGAGGCAAAACATAAGGGTTATGTTACAACATTAATGAATCGTAGAAGATATTTACCAGAAATCACAAGCAGAAATTTCAATTTAAGAAGCTTCGCCGAAAGAACAGCAATGAATACGCCAATTCAAGGTTCTGCAGCAGATATAATTAAGAAAGCTATGATTGATTTAAAGGAAAAGCTTAGAGAAGAAAAGATGCAGGCACGTATGCTTCTCCAGGTACATGATGAACTTATCTTAGAAGCGCCAAAAGAAGAGCTTGAGAAATTAAAGGAAATTGTTCCAGCTATGATGGAAAACACTGTCGAGCTTAATGTGCCACTAAAAGCTGAGTATTCATATGGAGAAAGCTGGTACGATGCAAAATAAGGAGAAATTGAAATGCCAGAGTTACCAGAAGTGGAAACAATACGAAATACACTAAAACGTTTTGTGTTAAATCGTACGATTAAGGATGTCCATGTATATTGGGGGAAAATCGTAAAAAAGCCAGATGATGTAGAAGAGTTTAAGCAACTTTTATTGGGGCAAACCATACAGGATATAAAAAGAAAAGGCAAATTTCTGTTATTTGAGTTAGATGATATAACATTGATTTCTCATCTTAGGATGGAAGGGAAATACAGTGTTCATTATAAGGATGAACCAGTTAAGAAGCATACACATGTCATATTTGAATTTACAACAGATGAGGAACTTCGTTATAACGATGTTCGTAAATTCGGTACGATGCACATTGTGAAGAAGGGGGAGGAATTAATTCAGAAGCCATTAATTCAACTCGGCCCCGATCCGTTTGATAAAGGATTTACGTTAGATTATTTTTACAAAAAACTAAAGACTACAAACCGCTCCATAAAGGCGGTGCTGTTAGATCAAACTGTAGTTGCTGGATTAGGAAATATTTATGTTGATGAAACCTTATTCAAAGCACGGGTTCATCCGTTAAAAAAGGCTAGCAAGCTGACTAAAAAAGAAGTCGGAGAGGTTCGTAAACAGGCAATAGCGACACTAGAAGAGGCGGTCAAGCAAGGCGGAACTACTATACGATCCTATGTCAATAGTCAAGGGGAAATGGGAATGTTCCAACAGGAATTATCTGTTTATGGTCAAGAGAATGAAGAATGCCCGAGGTGTGGAAGATCTATTACTAAAATGAAGGTCGGCGGACGGGGTACCCATGTCTGCTTACATTGTCAAAAGCTCTAAAGGAGAATTAGTATGACTTTAGTGATTGGGTTAACAGGAAGTATTTCTAGTGGAAAAAGTACTGTATCTTCTATGTTTAAAGATATTCAGATTCCAGTTATCGATGCAGACCAAATTTCAAGAGATGTAGTGGAACCTGGTGAGGATGCTCTAAAGGAGATTGTTAGTGAATTTGGGAGAGACGTACTTTTTCCAGATGGAACCCTTAATCGAAAAAAATTAGGGTCGGTTATCTTCTCTGATAATGAAAAACGTAAGAAATTGAATTCGATTGTTCATCCTGCAATAAGAAAAAGAATGCTAGAACAGAGGGAATCTTATCTGGAAAATGGGGAACCCTGTATTGTCATGGATATTCCTCTGTTGTTTGAAAGTAAGCTGACACATATGGTTGATAAGATATTAGTTGTATATGTAGATGAGTATGTCCAACTGGAACGGTTAATGGAGCGGGATAACTCCACAAAAGAGGAAGCATTAGAACGAATTCAGTCGCAAATAGCACTAAAAGAAAAAGTGAAACAAGCAGATGCTGTAATTGATAATAATGGGTCCAAGGAAGCCTCCTATAAGCAGCTAAGAAATATTCTAGAAAAGTGGCAAGTTCTATCATAGTGGAGAATATCCTTGGTAATTAACAGGAATGACTATCAACGTTCAGTTTGATAGTCATTTTTTGCCTAGTTGCTATCCTATTAAAAGAAACTTTACGAAAATGATTGATTCTTTGTAAGGTTTACTTGACATTGGAAATAAAAATAGTTAATCTATATGTAAGGTTAACCTTACTTGTGAAAGGGTATTAGAAATTGAAAAATAATGTCAAAGTATTACGAGAACAAAACGGTCTAACACAAGCACAGTTAGGTGAAAAAGTTGGTGTTTCAAGACAGGCAATTAATGCAATTGAAAAAAATAAATTTGACCCGTCTATTTGGTTGGCTTATGACTTAGCGAAGTTTTTTAATATGTCAATCGAAGCGTTATTTGTTTTTGAGGAGAGTGATAGGAAGTGACTTTGTTAAAGGAGCCAATAGTGAATATTGTTTTTATAAGTCTATTGTCTTTTTTTTACGCATTTATCTTCATTTTTACAGCTGGTCATATGGAACTTGTAAGTATGCTGTCAAATGCCAAAACTTTAAATTCATCTTTTTGGAATGGGTGGTCTGACTATATTACTGAAGGAAAAATGCGATTTATTGGGTACATTATTATCGTCTTAACCATTGCAATTATTGGATTTATTATAGTGAAAAGAAAGAAGAAATACGATGAGTATCAGGTAAGTATTCTAGCTAAAAGTTTAATTGTTACTGGTATACTGTCAATCATAATGATTCCTTTTTTAATGCTATTATTACTAAGTGATCCAAACTATACAATAGAAACAATATTTCTTTTTGCATCTGTACAATGGATGGGTCTTTTGGTTTCATATTTAATTTATGTTATTAAGTTTTAGCATTATAAATGTTGTAAGCTGAACTTTTCCAATGTTTAAGATGCAATATCTCAGGAAGGGCAAAAATACCTCTCCTGAGTTTTTTTATTTATGCTTACATTCCGACACTAATGTGTTATACTATATGTGAATTTTTATAAAATAGTATATCATAATGCGGGAGGACTTTTCATGAGTAAAACTCGAATTGCAATTAGTGGATTTGGACGAATTGGGAGAATGGTTTTCAGGCAAGCAATTACAGATCCTAATTTAGAGGTTGTAGCCGTTAATGCTAGCTATCCTCCAGAAACATTAGCCCATCTTATTAAATATGATAGTGTACACGGAATTTTTCAACCCGAAGTGAAAGCGCTTCATGGCGAATTGCAGGTAGATGGAAAAAAAGTCAAACTCGTAAATTCTAGAGAGCCAGAAAAATTACCTTGGAATAGACTTGAAATTGATGTTGTAATTGATGCAACTGGAAAATTTAAAACAAGAGAAACTGCTGGATTACATTTAAAAGCTGGAGCAAAAAAAGTTGTCATTACAGCACCTGGAAAAGAAGTAGATAAAACAATTGTAATGGGGGTAAATCATGATACGTACGACGAAGCAAATGATAATGTTATATCTAATGCTTCTTGTACAACAAACTGTCTAGCACCAGTGGTAAAAGTTTTAGATGAAAACTTTAAAATTAAGAACGGGCTTATGACGACTGTTCATGCTTTTACCAATGATCAAAAAAACTTAGATAATCCACATAAGGATTTGCGTCGTGCACGAGGTTGTACGCAATCCATTATTCCAACATCAACAGGTGCAGCCAAGGCTTTAGGAGATGTACTGCCACATCTAAATGGAAAATTACACGGAATGGCTTTGCGTGTTCCAACACCGAATGTTTCATTAGTTGATTTAGTAGTTGATGTCGAGGAATCTGTAACGACAGAAATAGTGAACAATATATTCCAAACTGCAGCTAAGAATGAATTATCTGGCATTATCCAATATAGTGATGAACCGTTAGTGTCAATAGACTATACAACTTCAGAATTCTCAGCAATAATAGATGGATTATCCACCATGGTAATGGATAACAACAAGATTAAAGTATTAGCATGGTACGATAATGAGTGGGGCTATTCTACTAGAGTAGTCGAGCTTGTGAAATATGTTGGAAGTTTTTTAAAGGCAAAAAAAGTATCCGTTTCATAACCGAATAATATGATAGAATGGTAGAGAGTTGAGCTAAATATTACGCTCAACTCTCTTTGCTTTTTTAATTTTTACTAGGGTAAATCTATAAAACATGTTAAAATAAATAGAGTTATAGTATTCGGAATGAGAAGAAATGGGAGTGGAATGGATGTCTTTTGGCAAGAAATTATCCAGGTTTTTTTATAATCAAGCTGAAACATCGGAGAAGCATTGGGACAAGGAACTCGAGACCCATTATTATAAAACAACTAAGGATAAAGGACTAACAAAACTAGAGGAGATAATTAAAGGATCAACTAACTATAATATCAATTCCGTCTCTTTAGAACACGGTGAAATAAGCTTCCATGTTGTGAAAGGTAATAAAGCATTTGTTATTGCAACCGTTATTATGGTCCGTCCATATCAAACCGCAATTGATTTTACAGTTACAAGTGAATCTGCACTTCCATTTGACTTTGGAAAGAGTTCGAAATTAATTAAACAGTTTTATGAGAAGTTAGATAAGGAATTACCATTAATTGATAAAAATTAGTCATTGTTTAGTAAATGGGGTTATTTAGGATGAGATGTTCAAACTGCCAAAATAAAAATACAAAAGTTTTAGATTCTAGACCAATCGAAGAAGGGCGTTCTATTCGTAGGAGACGCGAATGCGAAAACTGTGGCTATCGTTTTACAACGTTTGAGCGTATGGAGGAAGTCCCGTTAATCGTTGTTAAAAAAGGTGGTACTAGACAGGAATTCAGTCGTGAAAAGTTAGTTCGGGGACTAATTAAAGCGTGTGAGAAGAGACCCGTTTCAATCGACCAAATTGAAACACTTGCTTTTAATGTAGAAAAAGAATTACGAAATACAGGAGCATCTGAGATTGATAGTAAAGAAGTTGGAGAAATGGTGATGGAGCTTCTTTCTAAGGTGGATGATGTTGCGTATGTACGTTTCGCATCAGTATATCGTCAATTTAAGGATATAAATGTTTTCTTAGATGAATTAAAGGATTTAATACAGACAGACAAAAAGAACTCCTAAGACTCCTTATTATCTTGAAAGAAGGGTTTAGATGAATTTTATTGGAAAAATATTACCAGTTGATGGTTATACGGTTGTTTTACATGGTAATTTGCCAGTTGACTATTCAAAGTCATTAACCCATCTTTATCAGCCATTACTTGGGATTAAAGCAGTTATGCTTTATCAAACATTACTACATGAAATGGACTTTCAAAAAGAAGTACCTATTCAGACACACCATACATTGATGAACTATTTAAACATCTCATTAGTTGAAATTTATGAGGCGAGGTTAAAGCTTGAGGGAATAGGATTATTAAAAACATTTGAGGAAAAGTCAACGGAAGAAACGGTCTTTCATTATGTATTACAAAGCCCCTTCTCACCGTATGACTTTTTCAGAGATGCCATGCTCTCACAACTCTTATACCATCATATTGGTGAAGATAAGTATTCTTTACTTAATTCTCATTTCGTTAGGCAACCGGAACAGTTATATGGTAGCAATATTACCGCCTCATTCGGGGATGTATTTGATACGATTCATTCAGATTTTATGCCAAAACAAAATGTAAATCGTTTACCAGAGAGCAATGGCCCGCAATTAGAGACCATTGACTTTTCTTGGATGGAACATGTGTTGAAATCACGGATGATTCCATATAAGCGTGTTTTGACAACTGAAAATAAACGAATTATTAACCAAATGATGCAGCTTTATGGATTAGCAGAATATGAAGTAGAGAAATGTGTTTTATGGGCGCTAACTGATGAAAACAAACTAGACATCGCGGAATTTAAAGAGGCGTGTCACGATATCTTTAAGACCTCACGTAAAGAAGCTTCTGTTCAATTAGTTACGAAACAGTCGGAACCTATAGTAGACATAAAGCAAGCCGATCTTAAGAAAGCAATGAGTAAAGAAGAACAACTGATTCATGAACTTGAAACAATTTCACCAAAACAATTACTAGAGGATTTATCTAGTGGTAATCACGCTTCTGAACAAGATTTGAAGGCGATTCGAGAAATCATGACAACTCAAGGGCTACCATCTCCAGTTATGAATGTATTAATTCATTATGTATTGTTACAAACTAATATGAAGCTATCAAAAGCATATTTGGAGAAAATCGCTAGTCATTGGTCGAGAGCAAATTTGCAAACAGCAAGAGAAGCTATGGTGTTTGCCAAAAAAGAAAAAGAACAATATCGAATAGCTACTGAGAAAAAACAGCAAAACTATCGCAATTATAAGCAACAAGGCAATCGTAAGGAAGTTGTTCCAGAGTGGTTTAAGGAACGGAAAAACAATACCAATGAAACGAAAAAGGGCTCTACAATTGATCTAGAACGAGAAAAAGAAGAGATTTCTTCTTTACTAAAACAATACTCCAATAATTCAAAAAAATAATCATGTATATACAAGGATGATGGACGTGAAACCAGTACAATCCACACTCAAACAATGGATGGACAAGAACAAGAATTTTCAAGAAAACTATATAAAGATTAAAAATGAAGTATTGAGTGACCCTGAGATTAAAGAATTCTTATCTTTACATCCAGAATTACCGAAACATGAAATTGAAAGAAGTCTTATCAAATTATATGAGTATAAATCTCAGTCGAAACAATGTGAATTTTGTGCTTCTTATGGATCTTGTAAAAATATTGTTCCAGGATATTCCCCAATTCTTCGTGTGGAAAACAACGAAGTCAGTTTATCATATGAAAAATGTCATAACCGCATCTTACATGAGAAGAATCAACAACAGCATAAGTTAATTCAGAGTCTATATATGCCGAAAGAAATTTTAGAAGCTACAATTGATGGGATTGATAATGATCCAAATAGAAGTAAAGCAATTCGTGAGATCATTCATTTCCTAGGAGAAGTCAAAAATGGTCTACCAAAACGAGGACTATATCTTTACGGACCATTCGGTGTAGGGAAAACGTACTTCCTTGGAGCAATTGCTAACGAATTGAAAAAATACAATCTTTCATCGATGCTAATATATATGCCTGAATTTGTCAGAGAAATGAAATCATCCATTAAAGACGACTCTATTAATGAAAAGATAGACTTTTTCAAGAAAGCTGACGTATTAATGTTGGATGATATTGGTGCTGAAACGCAGTCTGCATGGTTCCGTGATGAAGTACTTGGAACAATTCTGCAGTATCGCATGATGGAACGTTTACCAGTTTTCTTTACATCTAATTATAGTATGGATCAGTTAGAGGATCATTTGGCGAAAACTAATCGTGGAGATATAGAAGCGGTTAAAGCAGGGAGAATTATGGAGCGAATCAAGCAAGTAACAACAGAAGTTCCTATCTTTGCAGATAATAGGAGAGATACGTAAGCCAGTAAAAGATTTATCTTTTATTGGCTTTTTTATATTATTAAAGAAAATAAGGTAGAATTATTTAAGTTTATTCAAAATGAACTCGAACTCCATATTAGAGCTTTGTTCAAACCCTCCTTAATAACTATTGTTACTAGTTTTAATGGATTTATCATTTTTTAAAAAGTATGTCCATATAATGTAACAGTTTGGTTTTTGATGAGGGTGAGTGAAGCTTAATGGATGTTTATTTTTCTTCGAATAAAGAAGTTATTAGTTTCTGTGAGCAATTATTCCATTATAACAAGAAAATTGAATTACACTGGAAAACACATGAAGATTGGGGGAATCAATTAAAAATAGACTACCATCAACCTGATAATGAATTAATCGAATCTGTTGTCAAATCAATGATTGATGTTTTTGTCACACATCGGTTATCAACCATGATAAAAGGAATTACAGAAGAGTATTATTATTATTCTGATCCAGATGAAATTGAAAAGATATTGGATATTACACATTGGCTTTTTGCTGGTGAAGATGATGAAAGTGTACAAGTGAGGAAGGAAAAAGATGACCCATTGCAATTGCTTTACTCCTTATTTGTATCTAATGTGAAAAATACAACAACCGTACATTTTGATTCGATTGTTAATTTTCGCTTGAAGGTATTTAAAGATTATTTAATAAATATGGTTGGATTAGCTATTGACGAATATAAGCGGGAAGAAGACCACCAGGAATTTGTAAACATGTTACGAGAATATATAGCCAAAAAAGTACCAATATACAATGTAGTTCATATCGTGCAGGGTACTACATTCTCATTTTTTAAAGCCGATGGTAAACGATTTACCCGGATGGAATTACGAATGTTAATGCAAAAGGAGCCACTTTACATTGTTGGTTTAGATGAAGATGAACTAAATTTGGCCCCGTTAGTTGCACTAGCGCCTAAGAAAATTAAAATATATGGGGATCATCCTTCCGAACCGAAAACATTAACCGTTATAAATGTATTTCAGGAAAGAGTAGATTTTGAACCGTTTAGTAAGTTTCCATTTCCTATTTATTTAAAAAATGAACGATAGGTCTTGATTATCCTTGTAAGTAGCGCTATAATGTGGATTATATTTAGTATATTTATCTGTAACGATAAGGACATGATCATTTGAATACTGTTATGCATAGAGAGGGAAGCCAAGTGGTGAAAGCTTCCACATACAGCCAAATGATTACCACCTTTGAACTCTACTATCGAAATTTTTCAGTAGATGGTAGCGTAGATCTGCGTTAAAGATTTAAGCCGTGTATTTTTTACGGAAATTAGGGTGGAACCACGTGACCAACGCTCGTCCCTTTGCAAATGTATGCAGAGGGATGGGCGTTTTTTAATTACAGAGAAAATAATAGAATAAGGAGTGTTAGTCATGGCAGAAATCAAAATCGTTTTTCCAGATGGCGCGAGTAAAGAGTTTCCACAAGGAACGACTGGAGAAGATATTGCAGCCTCTATTTCTCCAGGTTTAAAGAAACAAGCATTGGCTATTAAATTAGATGGGAAACCGTATGATTTAAAGCGTGAATTAAACCAAGGTGGGGCAATTGAAATTATTACCTATAAAAATCAAGAGGGTGTTGAAATCGCAAGACACTCAACAGCCCACTTAATGGCACAAGCAATTAAACGTCTGTATAAAGATGTGAAGTTTGGCGTTGGTCCTGTTATTGAGGAAGGATTCTACTACGACTTTGATATGGATGAAAAAGTTACTCCAGAAGACCTTCCAAAGATTGAAAAAGAAATGAAACGTATTGTGGATGAGAATCTAGAAATTGAGCGAATTGAGGTAAGTCGAGAAGAAGCGAAGAAAATGTTCTCTG
Organism: Paucisalibacillus algeriensis; assembly: GCF_000577245.1. Taxonomy (GTDB): domain Bacteria; phylum Bacillota; class Bacilli; order Bacillales; family Amphibacillaceae; genus Ornithinibacillus. Next base: position 414,913 of record NZ_CBYO010000014.1, on the reverse strand, counting down.
AAATTGGAGACGACTTAAAGCTTGAATTAATCGATGCAATACCGGAAGAGGAACAAGTAACCATTTACAAACAAGGAGAATTTTTCGACCTTTGTCGTGGAATCCATGTTCCTTCTACTAGTAAAATAAAAGCATTTAAATTATTAAGTATTTCCGGTGCTTACTGGCGTGGAGATAGCAATAACCAACAACTTCAACGAATTTATGGTACAGCTTTTGAAAAGCCAGCACAGGTTGAAGAGTATCTGCAAATCTTGGAAGAGCGGAAAGAACGTGATCATCGTAAACTTGGTAAAGAACTTGGTATTTTTACAGTCAACCAAAAAGTAGGTCAAGGTTTACCACTATGGTTACCTAAAGGTGCTACCATTCGTCGGCAGATCGAGCGTTATATTGTTGACCTAGAGGAACGTCTAGGATATAACCACGTGTATACACCAGTACTTGCAAATGTTGAGTTATACAAGACAAGTGGACACTGGGATCACTACCAGGAGGATATGTTCCCTACTATGCAAATGGATAATGAAGAATTAGTTCTTCGCCCAATGAACTGTCCACACCATATGATGATTTTCAAAAATCAACTATGGAGCTACCGTAACATGCCAGTTCGTATCGCAGAATTAGGTACAATGCATCGTTACGAAATGTCTGGTGCTTTAGCTGGTTTACAACGTGTTCGTGCAATGACACTAAATGATGCACATATTTTTGCTCGACCAGACCAATTAAAAGAAGAATTTATTCGTGTGGTTGAACTAATTCAGCATGTATATAAAGACTTTGGAATTGAAGATTATTATTTCCGTTTATCATATCGTGACCCTGAAGATAAAGAAAAATATATCGACAATGATGAAATGTGGGAAAGAACACAAAGTACTTTAAAAGAAACAATGGAAGATATGAACCTGGAATATGTAGAAGCAGAAGGAGAAGCAGCCTTTTACGGACCGAAGCTAGATGTACAGGTTAAAACAGCTTTAGGTAAAGATGAGACACTATCAACTGTACAAATTGATGTTCTGTTACCAGAGCGTTTTGAACTATCTTATATAGGTGAAGATGGTAAAGAACACCGTCCAGTCGTAATTCACCGTGGTGTTGTATCCACAATGGAACGATTTGTTGCCTTCTTACTAGAAGAATATAAAGGTGCCTTCCCAACTTGGTTAGCACCAGTTCAAGTGAAGATTATCCCGGTATCACCACAGGTTCACCTTGATTATGCTAAGAAAGTAGCTGAAAAGTTACAATATCAAGGAGTTCGAGTAGAGGTTGATGAGCGTGATGAGAAAATTGGTTATAAAATCCGTGAAGCTCAAACTGAAAAAATACCATTTGCTCTTGTAGTTGGAGACAAGGAAGTAGAAGACAACGCGGTTAATGTAAGAAGATACGGAGAACAAAAATCTGAAACACTTGTCTTTAATGACTTTGAGAAACTTATTAAAGAAGAAATTGAGAAGAAGACATTACACAGAAAAAAATAGCTCGAAAAAATTATCTTGTTATGATAAAAAAGACTATCAAATGAAGTTGATTTGATAGTCTTTTTTTATAGTTAAGTGAAGTGAGCTTGATATGTTATTCGGAATATTGTGGTAAAATAAAAGCGGAGTTCATAGAGGAAATTCCTTAAAAATCAAAACAGTTTTGATAGGTTGGAGAAATAATTATAAATATCCTGGAGTTACATAAAAAGGGGTGAGTTCAGTGGACAATTTATTTTTATATGAAACATTATAATTTATTAAGAAAGGGGCATGTTTTTGGAAACAAAATTACTATTGGTAGAAGGACTTCCCGGATTTGGTAAATCCACTACAGCGAATTTGCTTTACAATATTTTATCAGAAAGTAAAGTAGATGCTTCCTTATTTCTCGAAGGTAATTTAGACCACCCTGCAGATTATGATGGGGTATCCTATTTTAATAAAAGTGATTTCGAGAATCTGATAGCAAGTTGCGGAGAAATAAAAGAAGTATTACATGATAAAGTTATAAAAAGAGATAATGCCTACTTTTTGCCATACCGAGAAATTACAAATGAATATGGATCGGTTTTTCCCAACAACTTATTCGAAACTATCTTCAAAAACGATATTTATGAATTACCATTAGAAAAAAATATAGACTTAATCACTCAGAGATGGGTAGAATTTGTTGAACAAGCACTCAATGAAAATAAAACTTATATATTCGAATGTTGTTTTATACAAAATCCACTAACAATTGGAATGGTTAAGTATGGTGTGGGAAAAGAGAAAGTTATAAATTATGTTCTTACATTAGAAAAAGTCATAGAAAAGCTAAATCCTGTACTGTTTTACATCGAGCAAGATGATTTAGATTTCTCATTCAAAAAAGCATACAAAGAGAGACCAAAAGAATGGTCCTCTGGATTTATAGAGTATTACACAAACCAAGGTTATGGGAAGATGAAAGGATACAAGGGTTTAGAAGGAACCATTAAAGTGTTAGAAGCAAGAAGACATATCGAAAATGAATTATTTGATATGTTACAATTAAAAAAGACTAGAATAAATAATTCACAATATGAAACTGCTAATTATAAGTCAATGTTAATTGAAGAATTATGCTCATTTGAAGTTTTAGATTAATGTAGTATACGTAACTAGTGAGTGTAAAAATCTATAATTAGTTTCCATATTTTTAACCAATAGTTTTACTCAGGTCTATGGGGTACTATACAATTAAATTATGAAAGTCGATATAGACTTCCATAATTGGGGTAAGTAGTGTATACTAGATATTGAACAAAGGGTTGACAATTTATTCATATACATGTTACTCTATAAAAGTTGAATAAAATTGAATGATTCTGATGACAAGTAGAGGCACCCGCTTCTCACCTTTCAACGCTACTGTGGTTGTTGGCTGGTTTACATCTTTTATGAACGACTAAAGACGTGTGGGTGCATTTGTGTGCCCACACTTTTTGTTTAATAAGAACTTGTCAGGTAGTGGATCAGAAACCCAAAAAATTTGGAGGTGGCTGGCTATTAGCAAAGATATGAACGTTAATGAAAAGATTCGTGCGAAAGAGTTACGATTGATTGATGCAAACGGTGATCAACTTGGAGTAAAATCACGTCAAGAAGCATTGGAACTTGCACAAAAACAAAATTTAGATTTAGTTTTAGTTGCACCAACTGCAAAACCACCAGTTGCAAGAATCATGAATTACGGTAAATTCCGTTACGAGCAACAAAAGAAAGAAAAAGAAGCTCGCAAAAATCAAAAGATTATTAACGTCAAGGAAGTACGTTTTACACCAGGAATCGGCGAACATGATTTTAATACGAAATTAAAGAATGCTCGTAAATTCCTTGAAAAAGGCGACAAAGTAAAAGCAGCAGTTCGTTTCCGCGGACGTGCAATTACCCACAAGGAGCTTGGCCAAGAGGTTTTAGACCGCTTTGCAAAAGAAGTAAAGGATATTGCAACAGTGGAATCAAAACCGAAAATGGAAGGCCGCAACATGTTTATGATGCTAGCTCCAATCAATGAAAATAAGTAATAAGCATTAAGCTTTCGAGGAGGAAATCAACATGCCAAAAATGAAAACTCATAAAGGTTCTGCTAAACGTTTCAAAAAAACTGGTAGCGGAAAAGTAAAAAGATCACATGCTTACACAAGCCATATGTTTGCTCATAAATCTCAAAAGCAAAAACGTAAATTACGTAAAGGTACACTAGTTTCTTCTGGTGACTACAAGCGTATCAAAGCAATGCTTCCTAAATAAGAAGTATTTCTAGTATCAGCAATCATTAAAACTAAACTAAATTGACATATATCGAGTCGTATTAGGAGGGAATTACTATGCCACGTGTAAAAGGTGGAACAGTTACGCGCGCTCGTCGTAAACGCGTACTTAAATTAGCTAAAGGTTACTACGGTTCTAAGAGAACGTTATTTAAAACTGCAAAACAACAAGTAATGAAGTCAGGTCAATATGCTTATCGTGACCGTAAAAATAGAAAGCGTGAATTCCGTAAGCTGTGGATCGCACGTATCAATGCTGCAGCACGTACAAATGATCTATCTTACAACAAATTAATGCACGGTTTAAAATTAGCAGGTATTGAAATTAACCGTAAAATGTTATCTGATCTAGCTGTTAACGATTCACAAGCATTTGCTCAATTAGCTGAACAAGCTAAAGCTGCATTAAACAACTAATTGAAATAACCAAACCAGTAAAAGCTGGTTTGGTTATTTTTACATAATGGGAGGAAAAAGAATATGGGTGAATTACCTGAGTTGTTGTTTTATATTGGATTTGCTAATCTTCTTGGTTTTGTTTTAATGGGGGTGGATAAAAAACGCGCAAAAAAAAATGAGTGGCGTATACCTGAACGAACCCTCTGGGGAGTAGCTGTTTTAGGAGGAGCAATTGGTTCTTTTATTGGAATGCATGTATTCCGTCATAAGACAAAACATACCCCTTTCCGTATTGGAATGCCATTATTGATTATTGTTCATGTTGTGCTTTATGGTTATTTTTTCATGTCATAATAGCTCGTCTCTTGTCATATACATGTACCGTTAATAGATCATGCTTTTTATATCTTTCTTACCTGTGAAAGAAGGAGGAGTCGTATGGAAATATTCGGGAACTACATCATGGCAATTGTACAGACAGGAGGATTATTTGCCCCGTTATTATTTATAAGTGTACACTTACTCCGTCCTCTGTTTTTCTTACCTGTTGTGTTTATTTGTGTATCTGGTGGGATTATATTTGGTGTGTTTTATGGTACTGTATTCTCCATCATTGGTATTACATTATCTAGTATGATTTTTTATATTGTTATTCAGTGGATGCCTAAAACATCGAAACGTTTAATACGTATGAAGAAAAAACTAATTGGTAAACATACCGAATTAACAATGACACAAATTTCTTTGTTACGTCTTATACCTTTTATACATTTTCATTTATTATCGTTATGTTTAATTGAAATAACATCAGATTTCTCTGATTATACGAGGTCATCTCTATTAACTAGTATTCCACTAGCGTTATTGTATACATCTATTGGTGGATGGTTATCAAGCTTATCCCCTATGCATATCCTCTTATCCTTATTTGCATTATTGCTTTTAATCTACGCATTAAGACGTAAAGAGATTGTTATAAAATGGGAAGATTTCTTTCCATCTAGTACACAGTAGTAAAAAAGATGGCTTAGGGGAGAAACCCTTAAGCCATTTTTTTAGTTAGTAAGCAATAATTTATTAATAGGATGTTTCCAATTTATTGTTGCATGTGGATAATGAATCAATAGTTCTTGTTCTAAAAAGTAAAGATCTTCACGGGTTAAGCCTTGTAATTCAAGTGGATTAACTACTGTTACATATATATCTACAATTTCAAAGGAACTTTCTGTTGTACCTACATACTTTTCTCCTTCAAATTGACATCCTTTATAGACAAAACGAATATTTTTCTTACTGTTTCCCTGTTCATCCAAATAGTAAAACCCTTTTGTTTGTTTGGCATTTTCTAAGAGTCTTTGCGGATTGCGAAAGTATTGTATAATAGAATAAGTTAGCAAAATAATGGCCGCCACAATTAATACACGAAACATAATCACTATCATTACCATCGTCTCCTAAGGTTTAGGTTATTATTATGCAATACGTATTGAAGGTAAACAAGGTTTCATATTTTATGTGAAAAAGATGTTACAAATTGATATAAATTTATTATACCAATACTGTTACACCAGAAATCAAAGAAAAAGAGGGATAGAAATGGACTATACATTAAAGATTAAGTTAATCCATGAGGATGCAAAAATGCCGTATCGTGCGAATGAAGGGGATGCTGGTCTAGATTTATTTTCTACTGAAGAGAAGATAATTAAACCTGGTGAATCTGCGTTAATTGGAACAGGCATTCAAATAGAATTACCAAAAGGAACCGAGGCACAGATAAGGCCGAGAAGCGGTTTAGCATTAAAACATTCCATAACCATACTGAATACACCTGGAACCATTGACGAAGGGTACAGAGGGGAAATAAAAGTAATCTTAATTAATCATGGGAAGGAAGATTTTATAGTTGAGAAACAGATGAGAATTGCTCAAATGGTAATCGCACCAGTGTTAAAGGTTAAACTTGAACGAACAGAGGTATTATCCAGTTCCGTTAGGGATCAAGGAGGATTTGGTTCATCTGGAAAGTAACAGTTGATATCTTGACTTTATAATTACATACTAATATATAATATGAAAGATACTGCTATGGGTAAAATAAAGGATGAGAATTTGGCTATAATATGCGAATGGCAAACACAATAACTTTAGTAAACAAATATCTAATAATATCCAAAATTTTCATTTCGCGTTATACTAAGAGAATAAAGAAATAGGAGGGAAACATATGGCTCAATTAGACGAAACGCTATCGATGCTGAAGGATTTGACAGATGCTAAAGGAATTTCTGGAAATGAAAAAGAAGCAAGAGATGTGATGGAAAAATACATAAGCCCTTATGCAGATGAGGTGTATACTGATAATATTGGTAGTTTAATCGCCAAAAAAGTCGGTAATGAAAATGGACCGAAGATAATGGTAGCCGGTCACTTAGATGAAATTGGATTTATGGTAACTAGAATTGATGATAAAGGATTTGTTTACTTCCAAACGATTGGTGGCTGGTGGAGCCAAGTTATGCTTTCCCAACGAGTAACTATAGTTACTTCAAAAGGTGACGTTACTGGGGTAATTGGTTCAAAACCACCACATATCCTGTCTGCTGCGGAACGTAAGAAACCAGTTGAAATTAAGGATATGTTTATTGATATTGGTGCTTCAAGTAAATCTGAAGCGTCTGATTTTGGTGTGAAACCAGGGGATTCAATTGTTCCGTACTTTGAATTTACTCCAATGAAAAATGAAAAACTATTACTTGCAAAAGCGTGGGATAACCGAATTGGTTGTGCGATTGCAATTGAAGTCTTAAAGCAATTACAAGGTGAAAGCCATCCAAACGTCGTGTACGGTGTAGGAACAGTACAAGAAGAGGTAGGACTTCGTGGAGCTAAAACTGCCGCGCATGCGGTTAAACCGGACATTGGATTCGGTGTTGATGTTGGTATCGCTGGTGACACTCCAGGAGTTAAAGAACAAGATGCAGATAGCAAAATAGGAGAAGGTCCACAACTTGTTCTTTACGACGCATCGATGATTTCCCATAAAGGTGTACGTGACCTAGTTGTTCAAACTGCTGTGGAGAACAATATTCCATTCCAGTATACATCTATTGCAGGTGGAGGAACGGATTCTGGTTCTATCCACTTAACAGCAAACGGTGTACCGTCCTTGTCTATCACAATTGCAACACGTTACATTCATTCACATGCAGCAATACTTCACCGAGATGATTTTGAAAATGCTGTGAAGCTAATTGTTGCTGTTATTAAGAAGCTTGATCGTGAAACCGTAAATGAGATTTTCTTAGCTTAATTCATAGATAAGAATCGTACAGTAATCATTACTGTACGATTTTTTTGCATCTAGAGGAATTTGCCCAAACAAATAGGGCTTGAATAATAAAAATTATCTGAAATATATGGTACAATGTCTGTATTAATGGTTAGTGCATAGATGATTAAACTAGAAACAGTTTGGCGGGGGGAGAATTTATTGAAAAAAAAATGGGGTTATATAATTGCCTTTATTATGTTGTTATTAATAGGGTCTCAAATTCATCTGAGTCTAAGTTATTTTTACACACCACTTACATATCCTAAAGGAAACATTTCCCTATTTGAAGATATTACGTTTACAGATTTCAAGAAAAAAATGGGAATTGAAGTGATAAAGTGGGAAAATGAAGTTCGAAGTTCTTATCAATTTGTTACGGATAAGAAAGAAATAAAAGATCTATTGGAGCAATTTGACAATGCTGATAAGCTTGAGGATTATGATATGGATAAGTATTTGGCGGACTTACCCGAAAAAGATAAAGGTACAAAGTATAATATTATGTTTAGACAATTAGAGGAATTGGACAATAATTTAAAGGTTGGTGGAAGAGTAATTATTTCATTTGAATTTTATGAGAACCATGATGTCTTGGAAGTATCAGATTTTTATTTCTTTACATTAAGTAAGCGTTTTAAAGAGGATATATATTCTGCAATATCAGATGAAGAAAAATGGATAACGAATGATTAGTAACACAACGTTACGGGATGAGGTATTTGAATGAATTTACCAAAGGATGTAGAAACCATTCTAGAAGAATATATAAAACTATTAGATGAGCATTTTCCTAGTACTCTGGAGGAATTTTATATACATGGCTCAATTGCTATCGGAGCTTATGAAAAGAACTCTAGCGATATAGATTTTCTTGCGGTAATGAACCGCCGTTTGACAGAAGAAGATACTGAATCGTTAAATTATATCCATAAAATATTAGCACAAAATTACAGGAGGCCAGAATTGGATGGAGTTTATATCAGTTGGGAGGAATTATCGAAAAACAATTCTAAATCAATTGATAGCAATGGAAAATACCCGTTTTATAATGATGGTGAGATACATTTTGGCAACTACTTTAATTTTAATCCGGTAACCTGGTGGACCTTAAAAAATAATGGAATCAAGTTAATCAGTAGAGATCCAAAGGAATTTGATTTTGAGGTGTCAGCAGAAGAATTACTTTTGTACGTACATGACAATATGAATTCATACTGGTTAAGTTATATACAGCAAATAGAAAAGAATAAACCGCATTTACTTAATTTTATGTCTGAAGAGATAGATCAAGAGATTGAATGGATTGTTCTCGGATTGTTACGTCAGTTTTATACCATGAAGGAACAAAATATAGTTTCGAAGTTAGGAGCAGGAAATTATGGACTAAGCCATCTTCCAAGTAGGTGGCATAATATAATTCAAGAAGCAATTAATATAAGAAAAGGAGAAAACGATAGAATGTTTTCCTCAGACATGGAAAGAGTGGAAAACACTATACATTTCTCTCAATATTTGATTGAGCATTGTAATAGTTTTGTAGGTATTAATTAGTTTAGAAATAAAATCTATCTTGGGGTGAGGGTATTGTTGGAAATGATTCAAACAGTTGAGTTAACAAAAGAAAATATACATGACAATGGGTGTTATTGTCTTCGTAGCCAACCTAAATCAACTGGTTACAAAAATAAAACGGAATGGTTATTGGATAGGTTCAATGAAGGATTAACATATAAAAAAATAATGGAGAATGGTAAACCAGCAGGATTTATTGAATATACACCTATTGAGTACTCCTCAAGAGTCATTTATGGAGAGAACTATTTAGTAATTCATTGCTTATGGGTGGGTATAACAGGGAAAGGCTATGCATCAGAACTGATCCAGCAATGTATAAATGATGCGAAGGAACAAAATAAAGCTGGTGTTATCGTTGTCACGAATCCAGATACTTCATGGACACCAAGTAAGGAAGTTTTTATTAAAAATAATTTTGTTGAAGTAGATCATGCACCTTATGGGTTTGAATTACTTGTGCATAAACTGAATGATTCAACAAATCCATATTTTCCCATTGACTGGGATGAAAGACTAGAGATCTTTGAGAAATTAACAATTATTCGCACACAACAATGCCCGTTTATTGAGATCGCAACTGATAATGTTCTTACTGCAGCAAACAAGTTAGGTATAAAAACAGACATTGTAAACTTGAAAACCCGGGATGAATTGATGGGGTTATCACCAACTCCATATGGTGTATATGGAGTAATCTATAAGAAGAAATTAATTGCTTTTCATAGACTTACTACTCACTCTGCTTACAAAAAACTAAAAAGTATGTCTAATATGTAAATTACTTTATCGTAACTATAAGAATAGCGAAGAGGAAGTCCTAAAAGGAAAGGACGACCTCTTTGTTTTGAAGTGTTAATAATTTGCTAATTACAACGATGCATTAAGTTGCTTCATTTTCCCTTACTAAATAAATGGGACCAGGTACTTTTTTCGGTCAATTAACTCATCGGAATACTAATTGTAACTTTAGTTCCTTGTCCAAATGTACTATCAATTTCCAAGCGGCCGTGATGAAGATCGATAATATGCTTACAAATAGCCAGTCCAAGCCCTACACCAGTAGTCTGCTGATTTGGTTTATAAAAGGGATTTGAAATATTTGGCAAATCAGTATTTTTAATTCCCGCTCCATTATCTTTCACCTCAATCATACAATGGTTTCCACTTAGGTAACAAGAAATGATTATTTTTCCTTCTGGACTACTGAATTTAATAGCGTTGTCTAACAGATTTATAAGTACTTGCTTTATACGATTGCGATCAGCAATTAAGTCTATATAATCTGAAACATGAATACCCAATTCGATTTGCTTTTTTTTAAGTTGCTTTTCTAATTGCTCCGCGACTTCCTTGATTAAATTTTCAACATGGAACTTATTTGGTTCAATATGAAAAGCCTCGTTATTCATCCTGGAAAAGTCTAATAGTTCCTCTACTAGAATAATAAGTCTCTCCGTTTCCCTCGAAATTATCTTCATCCCAGTTTTCATTTCATCAGGATTATTTAAACTTCCTACCAATAAAGTTTCGCTCCATCCTTTAATACTTGTTAATGGTGTGCGTAATTCATGGGAAATAGAGGACACAAATTGGTCTTTTAGTTTTTCATGTTGCAATAATGCATTGCACATGTCATTAAAGGATTTTGCAAGTGTTCCTAATTCTCCAATATAACTTTCATTAATACTTGAGTCAAAATCACCTTTGGCAAAACGCTTTGAAGCCTCTGTTATTTGTGTTAGTGGAGTGGTGATTTTTGTTGCCAATGCTTTACTTAATAACAAAACAACAAAGATAATGCTTACACCAATTGCTAGAGCGATGGTAATGATTTTTTGTACAAGATGATCAATGTTGGACAGTGAAATAACATAACGAAAATAAATAATCGTTTGACCATCATAGTTTAAAGGTACCACTGCTGCCATTATCCGCTCATCCGTTCCTGGATTTTTCCCTTTCCAAACACTTGGTTGATCAATGGAAGCTGTATTTAATATGTTTTCTTCAATGTTATGCTCCGGAAGAAAACCAGTTGAAGAAGCTAATACCTTACCTGAGGGTAAAACAATTTGCATTTCTGCTCCTTGCATTTTAAATTCACGAATCATATCCGGAAGGCTATTCTTCAAATTGTAAGGTGATAGGTCTGAAAATTTCATGGCAAAGTTTGCTGAGCTTTGGGCATGAGAGGAAATAACATCCTCCGTATTTCTGTAATAATATTGATAAATACCTATAAAGAAAATACTCTCGAATAAGACCACTGTTAATGTAATAATGAACAGGTGTAGGCGCAAGAGACGTTTTCGTATCCCTGGTTTTGATTTATTTACTTTTCCCATTTATATCCATAACCCCAAACAGTCTGAACATATTTTGGATCAGAAGGTGTATCCTCAATTTTTTGTCTAATACGACGAATATTTACGTCAACAATCTTGGGGTCGCCGGGAAAATCAAGTCCCCAGACCTCATCTAAAATATCATTCCTACTTACTGCTTTTCCCTTGGCCAGATCCAGAATAGAAAGAATTCCATATTCCGTAGGGGAGAGCTCTATCTTAATTCCATCCTTTTGGATACAGCGTTGCTCTCTATCCAATTTTACTCCGGACACCACGTTTGTTTTATTGAGATTGATACGACGCAGTAGAGAATTTATTCTGGCGATTAATTCATTGGGACTAAAGGGTTTTGGAATATAGTCATCGGCTCCAGTCACAAGTCCAAGTATTTTGTCCGATTCTGTTGTTTTTGCTGTTAGCATAATGATACCCATTTGTTGATTGGTTTCCCGGATTCTTTTTGCAACCTCGAAGCCATCTATACCAGGGAGCATAATATCTAATAAAATAATCGAAGTGTCAGGATTCTTCTCTAAAAGTTGAAGTCCCTCCTCACCAGTCTCTACTTCCATTACGGTAAACCCATATCGTTTTAGATTTATTGTAATAAAACCTCTAATACTTTCTTCATCTTCAATAATTAATATTTTTTCCATTTTTTCATCCCTCAGTTAATTAAATCAAGTGGTTCTATTAAATGAAATAAGAGCCTATTGTTGTTTTTAGTTGTTTTAGTAAGATAGAGATATTCATCTGTTTCAGCTATAACATGCCAATCATCATTAGGTGCTTTCTTATTTTTGGTTATATAAACATCAAAAAACACAACTTCTGTTCCGGCTGGTTTTATCTCAAGATGTCTTCGGTCATCAGAACGATCAATTTGAATCCTGGGCCAGTCCAATGGAATGTCTACTCGAAAAAGATGTTCATAGTCATAGTACGCTTTTGAAACAACTTCTGAATTCCAATTATCATTTAATTGATAGTGAGTTGTAATATAAGGTGTGGTAGCATATGGAAGTAATTCCTCCATATAGGGTTCTTCTAACACGCCATATTCTAGAATACCATCATTGTTTGTGTCAGTGCTAACTACAGCAGATGCCTTAAAGGTGGGGTCTTCTGAACCAGAAAATAGATTGGTTAACTTACCGTTCTTAATTGAAATGACAAAAGTTTGAGCAGAATGTGCTCCGACACCGGCATCTAGCATCAGTCCGTGCTCTGTATTTGATATTTGGCCACTTTGATAACTGTAATATCCATTAATATAAGAATCTAATTCTAGATGATCCCGTTCTACAATGCTAGAATTTAGGTTTTCATATAGATAAACTGTATTATGTTGTCCCCTATTAAATTTTATTAATACTAGACTGTTTTTATCTTTAGAAAATTGATCCACAAGTAAGTAAGAATAAGGTTTATCAAGCAGAATCTTCGGTTTGGATCCAGATGATATATCATAGACCAACAAACCATAATCCTCAGAATCCTCTGTATAGGCATATCCTGCAAGAATCTCTAAAATTCCATCCTGATTTAGATCATAAAATGCTAAATCAACCAGAATTCTCCCTTCTCCATCAATATTCATCACCTTTGTCCAACCATTAATATCTTTTAATACGATTCCTTTTATTAAATTTGATTGTTGCTGTGATTTATAAAAGGCTACTGCCTCATTCACTTGGTCTCCATCTAGGTCAATAAGCTCAATTGGACTTCCATCTTCGTTATTTAAAGGAGTTAGTAATTCAACATTTTCAGGCAGATATTTTTCTATTGCAATTCTTAGTTCTTCTTTTGCCAATGGAAGTTGTGGAGGAGTTATTAAATCGGCATTTGATTGAAAAATAGAACACCCTCCAACTACAATCAAGGCACCGATTAATAGCAATAATTTAAGCAATAACTTCATTTAAGTCCATCCTTTAACATTAGTCCTAAGATAATAGTATACCGAAATAATTAAATAAAAAAACATCAAATTAGTTACAAAAGGATTGTCATTTTAATGTAACTAATGACATAGAAAGATAGCTTACTATTGTGATAGAAGATATTGTCGAGGAGCTGAGAATTTTGTCAATGACAACACGAAAAAAATACAGATTAAACAAGAAGGGGAAAGTAGCAGTTATATTCATATTTCTTATGCTTATCATACTAACATATTTTACTTGGGGATTAATTTCTAATCAAAAGGTTGTGGCAAAAAATAGTAATTTATCAAAAACTAGCTCATTAAACTATGAAAAGCCTTCAAAAGAATTGGTTAAGAAACCCTTTCCAGTGCAAAGGGATAAGGTAAGTAAAGAAACATTAAAAAAAGATGAAAAAGTAATTTCTCCATTAGAGGAATCTGGTAATAAAGATATAGAACCCCCTTTGGAAACTGGCAAAATTGTTTATCTAACATTTGATGATGGACCACATCCAATTGCTTCTAAAGAAATAATTGAATTACTAGACCAATATGACGCCAAAGCAACATTCTTTATGCTAGAGCCTAATATGAATCGAAATACGGAAATTGTAAAGACTATGAAAGAAAAAGGGCATACCCTAGGGGTACACGGAATAACACATGATGTATCCAAAGTATACAAATCACCAGAAAACTTCGTTAATGAAATGAACCGAGCAATTGATTCTATTCATGAAATAAGCGGAATTAATACACACTTAGTTAGGGCACCATATGGATCAAAACCTTACATTACTCCTAAATTTAAAGAAGCTTCAGATAAAAATAACTTTATTCTTTGGGATTGGAATGTGGACTCGAGGGATTGGCAATTAACAAATGGAGAATTTGTCGAAAATACAATTACACAAGTAAATCACCTTGTTGAAAAAGAGCCAATAGTGATATTGTTACACGAAAAAACAACAACTTCGGCACACTTAAAGAGATTACTTCAATACTTTGTGGATAATGGATATGAAATGCGAGCAATAAATGAATGGATGATACCTGTTCAATTTAAATAAGCAAAGAATTAATTTAAACTAGATGTTAGGTAGTAGAATAAGTCTATCTAATTCTAGTATTTACAATGAATGAAAACTAGATTAATAGAAAAAAATACGGTTTAATAGTAAAAAAACTAAAGGCACTTGCAAATTGTATTGCAGTGCCTTTAGCTCATATTCTTATACGAAATAATTCTCCATAACTTTCTTCACATAGTTCTGAGTTGCTTCAAATGGTGGCACACCTTGATATTTATCCACATTACCTGGGCCAGCATTATAAGCAGCTAATGCAAGCTCCATATTTCCATCATATCGGTCTAACATCTCACGCAAATACTTCGTTCCACCATAAATATTCTGTTGAGCATCATAAGGATTCAAAACACCCAATCCACGAGCAGTTGTAGGCATTAGTTGCATCAAGCCTTGTGCACCAGCACTACTTTTAGCAAATTGATTATAATTTGATTCTGTCTTTATAACAGAATGAATTAGTTTTTCATCAATACCATAACTTCTAGATGCTTCTGCAATAATAGAATCATAGTCATTTGGTATTGCCTGTAAACCACTAGGTTGTAAGTTATTCAGATTATACAACTGTGGGGAGGACAATACAGGAGTGTTGACCTGTTTGCTTGTCAAAGTCGTATCACCCAATTTGCTTTCTAGTATTTGCTTAAAAGCGAGGTCTACAATAGGAGAATAATTTGATAATCCACTATTGTTTGAGCTCAAAATCGACATGGCTTGATATGTCATAAGGGTCTGTAATTGTCTTATATCCATCGTAATATCGCTCCTAATCTCTTCTACTATTTTACTATATTCTTTCGAAAATACTAGATAGAAATTATTTCCTTACCTGATTTTGCTAGAATACCCTCATAAAACGGATCATGACCAATACAGATAATTCTATCACAGAGCTCTTTTATTTCATCCATATCATGTGAAGTGTAGACAATCATTTTATTATGTTCTTTAGCCTGTTTCCATAAATAGGAACCAATTTCCTTTTTGGACTTTAAATCAATTCCTACAGTAGGTTCGTCTAGTAATAATAAATTCGGATCATGGATTAGCGTGATGGCCATATTTAGTTTTCTTTTCATTCCACCAGATAGGGTCTTGGCTTGTTCATACCATTTATCGAGATTCATTTCTAAGCATAATTCTCTAAGCTGACTTTCGCTTTTTGATGCATAGGACAACTTCTCAAAAAAGAGCATATTTTCCTTAACTGATAATTCTTCCCAAATGGCAATATCTTGTGGGACATACCCAATAGATTTACGTACGTTTTTACGTTTTGTTTCGTAGGAAAAATTAAACAGTTTGATACTCCCATTATCTGGTTTATCTATGGTGGCTAGTATTCTTAATAGAGTAGATTTACCGGCACCGTTTTCCCCGACAAGCCCAATGACTTCACCAGGATTAACCGTAAAAGAGAGGTTGTGTAATATATGATTTTCATCATAACTTTTGGCTAGTGCTTGTACATCAAGCATTGGAAGTCTCCTTTCGTATAAGAACCATGGTAATGGTGATGATCCCGGTAATATTCCATAGGATTGTTAGATCCCCTTTTAAAAAAGCTTGAAGGGGATTTAAGAGTTCTATCATATTACTTTGTGGCAGAATAGGAATAATTGTACCACTGATAACGGCTAGAATTAATGTAATAAGAATAGAAAAACCGTAAAACACACCTGTTTTTCTAAAGCATTGTGCAAGGCTAAAAGTTAGCAAACAAAGCATCACTCGAAATGTTACTATAACGAATAAAAAACTTATGGAGAAGGCTTCGTTTAAATAGATCGTAAATACTGTTATGCTAATTAAATCAAATAAGAAAAACAGTAAGAAATAGCATACAATGTTTTTAAAATAGTAACTAAATCGAGTCATCTTTATAAAGGAGAACCGATTTGTCACAGCTAATGACTTTTCTCTGATAATCCAGTCTGATAAGAAAAGGGCACTTAGTAAACTAAGGATAGCCCATATACCCCATGTATCCCAAGATAGAAGGGATGGGTTATCAACAGGCTCATTAGTATTAGAATAGGAAAAGCTAGTATTCAATAAATTTTCATCGACCTGAATCTCTTTACTCTTTTCATTTACTTCTTCCCATGTCCAGTTGTCTTCGCCCTTATATTCCTCATTCATGTTTAGGATAAAGTTTGCGACCTTTGCTCGGCCACTTTCTTCTTGAACGAGGGAAACAATCAATTCTTTTACTGGGGAATAAGCAAATGAAAGCTCCGTTCGGTAGCTAGAAATAAGGTTATTTCGCTTACCGCTTAATATGGCTTTTTCAAATCCATCATGTATGACAAAGACACTATCGAGCTCGTGTTTTTCCAATTCATAAAGTGCTTGTTCTACTGAATATTTGGATACTCGAACTAACTCTGATGCTTCTACGGAATTGATTAATTCCGAAGCTAACTCAGTATTATCCTCTGAAATAATGCCTATTGGTACTTTAGAATCTTCTTCAATTGTACTCACAGTAGTGATAAATAAGCTTGTACCAACTACAGGCAAGAGTAACCAAAATAGCATACTGACAGCTTTTTTCTTCCATAGAAGTAGTCGTGTAAATAATATATCCATCATGATTTAACACGCTCCCTCAGTGTCGAGATTCCTACTGTCGCAAATGCCCCAACAATGATTGATAGTAGTAGGGGAGTATAGTCCACATATATTCTTTCATTTAGTAAGATTTCTTCTAACCAAAAAAATATTTGATTAGAAAATACAAATTGCAAATAATCTTGCATGTACAATGGTAAATAGATATCAGGAATAAATGACCCACTAGAAAGCATTAAAACAGCAGTTAAGCCAATTTGTAGAAATAATCGTATTTTCTTGGAATCAATAATTGATTCAATAATGGTTAATACAAATAAGAAAGTAAGGTTAAAAATGCTTATCAACACAAACATTCTAGCGTAATTTTCTAGAGGAATATCTAATTGTAAAAGATGAATGATTCCTATAAATAGTAGTATTCCTAAGAAAGTTGTTAAGAAAAATGTAACGATTACTCTTGCTATCATTTGTTGTAGTTCTGTAACACCGTAAAGCATCATTCTAGTTTGGATTTCTTTCGATTGTTCCTTAAATAAAAGCTGATAAACCGAAAGTACCCATATAGTTAGGATGAAAAAACCTGCTGCTAAACCAAAATATTCCTTTGGTGAAGTGGTTACTTTATTGGAAAGGACTTGTTGGTCTAATACATTGTCTTTTCCAATTGCATAAAGCAAGAACTCGTTGAATTGTTCTAAGACAATCTGATTTCTTGTTTCAGAATCCATATCCAATTGCTTTGCAAAGTAATTAATGGTTAGGATATTCGCTTGTGATGAGCTAATATGTCTTGTAGCACTATCAACCAATTCTTTAATAAAATAGCTTTCCATTTGTCGATTAGGATGGCCGATTACCGACACAATAACGGATTCACCATTGTATAATTTTTTGGTAAAGCTTTCAGGGAAAAGGATGTACGCGATTAATTCATCTTGGGCAATTTTCTTTTTGGCTTCATCCTCTGATACTTGTTCCATATGTAAAAAGTCACCAAGCTGAGAGGATTCGGCTAACAGTTTCAACACCATTTCAGTTTCCGTTGATTGATCTAAATCTACTAAACCAATATGTAAGGGTTTCTCATCTAAGCTAGTAATATAATTCACAAAAATAAAGGATACTAATCCAATGAATAAAAAAGGAAAAAGCAAAAGAAGAGGAAGTGATCGCCACTTCCTCCTAAGTTGCAAGAAATTATTTTTGGTGAATAATGATAAAAGCTTAAGAAAATGCATTATGTTCACCTTCTTCAATTGTTACAGAAAAAATTAAAATCCAAAACCAATAACACTCATTAGCCATTCTTCAAATTGTGGAGCAACTTCCGTTTCAAAATATGTCATTAACTCTTCAGCAGACATACTTCCAATATCTTTTACTTCATCTTCTTTAGGTAATTCAATACCATCCGATACTTTTGCTTCTTTATCAATGTACAGCACAACTAGGTCTTGTGCAATATCATTACTAGCAACGGATAATTCATGCGAGGAATTCATGCTATCTCCATTATATTCAGCATTTCCTGACCAAATCAGGTCAAATTGATAAGATGTTGCGTCTACAAAAGAGAATGTACGGTTGAATTCTTTATTACTATCTTTTAATGTTTCATTAGATTCATAGATTAGTTTACCATCAGGAATAGAGAGGGTAACGGAATCATTAATTTCACCTTTATCATTTGATAGTGTACCTTCAAGTGTAAGGGATTGGTCAAGACCCTGTTCCTCAACACCTAAGTCATATTCAAATGAAAGGTCAGTTTTATCTTGGCTCAGGTTACCGGTTAGATACAATGTAACTAGTTGATCTGCAGTTGGACCTAACTCAATGGAAAAATCACGCTTTACGATAACATCCTCCGCAACCCAAATGGTAGAAGTAAATCCTTCTGGAACCTTAAAATTATCTAGTCCATCGATAGCATCTTGTATCACTTGGTCATACTCTTCTTCAAAATTAGGAATTTCAAGGTTTGCATTTTCACCCAATACAAATGGTCCTGTACCTTGAGTTTGAATGTAATTTAGTAAGATGTCTTTTAATTTTTCATCTTCTGCCATTTTTGTTAATGTATCGTTTAATATTTCTTTTACTTGCTCTTCAGTTAGGTGGAAAGTGATTTTTTCTGATTTTACATTGTCATTTCCAATTTTAACAGTTTCGCCTACAGATTCAAATGCTTCATCTGGAAGAGCATCATATAATGCCTTAACATATTCATCTTCCAAATATTTTGCATCTTCTTCAGCAATAACATTACCTTCGAATAGCATATTAAAATCCAGTTTTTCTTCCCCGGTAAATGTCATTGGGTCGAATTGCTGCACTAACTTACCAAAATCGTCACCTTTAAGTTGAAGTACCTCATTAATAAAAGGAAGACCAAGCATTAACTTTTCAGAAGTTAAGTAAAAGTTAATGTCTTCAATTGTAAAATTGCCGAAACCACCCTTTAATTCAGCAGAGGCAATTTTTTCTTTGCGATCTAAGTTTGTTGTTAATGTAACAGTAGAGTTGTTAATGATTTGATCAGGTGATACAAAGCCAGTGCCCTGTGACAATGGCATGTTTACTTCGGCTGATAGCTCGTAAATATTTTCAATTGGTTTTTCGAGTGATTTTTCAGACCAATCTATCTCAGAACCATAGCGATCCTCCATTTGTTCAACAAACAAATCATAGGTATTCTTTTCAGCAAGAAAATAGTTTACTTTAGGATTATTATCTAATAGGACAAATGCAGCTACACTTCCGCCTAAGAGTAAAACTGCAGCAGCAATAATAATTGCAATTACCTTATTAAATCCCTTCTTTTTTTGTCCCACTTCATGATTGTTTTCTAACATCGATATTCCCCTTTCAAAGCTCCTAAATAATAAAAAAATCAATACATTCATTGTATAACACCAAGTGCAAAAAGAGTCAATTAATTTTCGAAAAGCTCTAAATAAACTAAAATGAATAAAATTACCTATTTAAGAGGGTTTTAATGATTTTTAAGTAGTTCTTTTTACCTGATATCATTAGCCTATCAGCAGTTGAATTTTCTGTTATTAAAATATATTAGACAAGCTTAGGTAAAATGACTTATTTTTAGAAAAAAAAGAAGGTATCATATTGATACCTTCTATACTTCCTGATGCTATTTAGCTAGTTGTTGCGTTTTTAACACCTTGTTCTAATGCCTCGACCATTTCTTGCTTCTCTTGTTCATCAGATTGATTCCATATTAACTCAAATAATACACCGAGTCCCGGTAGCATCTTTTCCTCACCAGATTGAATAGCATCTACGATAGTTGCTTCAAGTTGGCTCTGGTCATTTGATTCAATATTGGAAAGAATCGCATTACGTAAATTCAAATTCAAATAAATCACCCCTTATTTGGATTAAACTATGGATAGTTTGACCAGATTAGTCTTAAATATGTATGATGGTATGAGATTAAAGATAAGGAATGAAATAAATGTTAACATCTATTAAAAATGAAAAAGTTAAAAACTGGCGAAAACTTCATAATCGTAAAGATAGAGAAAAGTCTGGAACCTTTTTAATTGAAGGGTTTCACTTGATAGAAGAAGCAATAAGGAGTCATTGGGAAATACAAGAGGTCATTCTTCAAGCAGGGGTTGAACTGCCAGATTGGGTTGGGGAAATTAATGTGGTAGAAGTTGACGAGAAGGTATTTCACCATATTTCGCAAACAAAAACTCCACAGGGAATTGCAGCAGTTGTTGACTTTAAAAAGGTAAAGAAGGTAAGCGGAGAATTTGTATTATTACTTGATCGTATTCAAGATCCAGGTAATTTGGGGACGATTATTCGTACTGCAGATGCAGCAGGTTTTGATGCTGTAATTCTAGGTGAAGGTACGGTTGACCTCTATAATGATAAAACAATTCGTGCAACGCAAGGATCCGTATTTCATATTCCTGTGGTTCAGGAAAATCTTTTTGAGCAAATACATAATCTGAAAAAAGAAGGGTTCAGAATTTGGGCTAGTGCACTCACTAATTCAAAAGATTTCCATACAATAAAGACTAATTCAAGAGTTGCTCTAGTTTTAGGTAATGAGGGAGCCGGAATTCAACCGCAAATATTGGAAGTAGCTGATGAAATTGTAAAAATTCCAATCTACGGGAAAGCAGAATCCCTTAATGTAAGCATTGCAGCAGGAATTCTAATGTACCATATAAAAGGATAATTCTTGCAAAACTTCGGTAAAATGACTATAATTTAATCTAAATGTAAATAGAAAAAAGCAATGAAAGAGCGATTAACAGTATCGATATGGATTACAGGGAAGAAATGCCCTAGACTGCAAGCATTTCTACCATAAACTGTTTAATCTTTCACTCTGGAGCTGACACTCGGACCTAATTAACATTAGTAAAGGTGTTCCGGATCAAATCCGTTATGCAAACTTAAGTTGGACACATCATTAAAAGTGTCAACAAGGGTGGTACCGCGACCAAAGCCTCGTCCCTTTTTTAGGGATAGAAGGCTTTTTTATTTGGTAGAGTTTTTTGATAGCTTTTAAGAAATTTGGAATAAAGAGTTAAATATTCTTGGATTCTGCAGGGAGCGGGCCGAATACACGTAGACTCCCGCGGGAATAGTGGCAAAGGTTTTCGATGGGGCGAGTAAACGCAGTCCCAAGGGTGAGACCCCGCAAGAGCTTAAGCTCTGAGGAGGCTCACCGCCACCCGCAAAAAAGCGTAGGACCGCGGACTTGGCCGAAGAATAGACTCACTTTATTAACTTAACATAATGATTAATAGGAGGTAAAAACCATGCAAGAACAATTAAAAGCAATACAACAAGAAGCACTTGCAAAAGTACAAGAAGTAAACAATTTAAAAGAGCTACAGGCCATTAAAGTTTCTTACTTAGGAAAAAAAGGCTCCCTTACTCAAGTACTACGTGGAATGGGCAAACTTTCCCCAGAAGAAAGGCCAATCGTTGGTGAAGTCGCTAACCAAGTACGCGAAGCGATCACTAATGCAATCGAAGAAAAAAATACAACCCTTGAAAATGCTGCTTTAGAAGAAAAACTACAAGCAGAAGCAATCGACGTGACGTTACCAGGACGTCCAACAAAAGTTGGAGGACCACATCTTCTTACTAAGGTTATTGAAGAAATTGAGGATTTATTTATTGGTATGGGATTTGAAGTGAGGGAAGGTCCTGAGGTAGAAACAGACTATTTCAACTTTGAAGCATTAAACTTACCTAAAAACCACCCAGCAAGAGATATGCAGGATTCATTTTATATCACAAATGAATTATTACTTAGAACCCATACTTCACCAGTACAGGCTCGTACAATGAAAGAGTATAAAGGTGAAAAAGCGTTTAAGATGATTTGTCCGGGTAAAGTTTATCGTCGTGATACTGACGATGCAACACACTCTCATCAATTTACTCAAATTGAAGGGCTATTTGTGGATAAAGATGTTAAAATGAGTGATTTAAAAGGCATTCTTAACTTGTTTGCGAAGAAAATGTTTGGTGAAGAACGAAACATTCGCTTACGTCCAAGCTTTTTCCCATTCACAGAACCATCAGTTGAAATGGATATTTCCTGTAAGGTGTGTCAAGGTGAAGGTTGTTCTGTATGTAAAGGAACAGGTTGGATTGAAATTTTAGGAGCAGGAATGGTTCATCCGAAAGTACTGGAAATGGGTGGATACGATCCAAAAGTTTACTCAGGATTTGCTTTTGGAATGGGGCCAGAACGAATTGCAATGTTGAAATATGGTGTAAATGATATTCGTCAATTCTATTTGAATGATAGTCGATTCTTAAAACAGTTCCATCAAGCTTAAGGAGGTCTGAAACATGTTAGTTTCATTAAATTGGTTAAAAGAATATGTAGAAATAGATGGTATTAGCCCAGAAGAACTCGCAGATAAAGTAACGAGATCCGGGATTGAAGTAGATAATGTTGAGTATGTTGCAGAGAACAGTTCCAACGTTGTAATCGGTTATGTTGAATCATGCGAGAAGCATCCAAATGCGGATAAGTTAAATCTTTGTCAGGTGGATGTTGGTGAAGAGAAACTACAAATTATTTGTGGTGCACCAAATGTGAGTCAAGGTCAAAAAGTAGCCGTCGCAAAACCGGGAGCAGTTTTACCAGGAAATTTTAAAATTAAGCGTGCAAAACTTCGTGGTATCGAGTCAAATGGTATGATTTGCTCCTTACAAGAATTAGGCTTTGATGAAAAGCATATTGCAAAAGAGTATGCAGAAGGGATTTTTGTGTTTCCTGAAGACGCACCAGTCGGGGAAAGTGTAGAGCCTCTATTAAATTCAACTGATGCAATCTTAGAATTTGATTTAACACCTAACCGCGCAGATTGCTTAAGTATGCTTGGTGTCGCTTATGAGGTTGGTGCTTTACTTGATAAGCCAGTTAACTTACCAAGTGAAGAAGTTCATGCAGGGGAAGAAAAAGCAGCCGATTATATATCAGTTAAAGTAGAAGATGAAAAACTAAATCCTTACTACGGTGCTTTTGTTATCAAGGATGTTGAAATAAAACCTTCACCACTTTGGATGAGAAATTATCTGTTAGCTGCGGGTATCCGTCCTATTAATAATGTAGTCGATATAACAAACTATGTGCTTTTAGAATACGGTCAACCACTACATGCATTTGATTATGACCGATTAAACTCTAAAGAGATTGTTGTTCGTACCGCAAAACAGGATGAAACTATTGTTACGTTAGATGATGTAGAGCGTACCCTAAATCCTGAAAATCTTGTCATTACAAATGGTCAAGAACCAGTTGCACTTGCTGGGGTTATGGGTGGAGCAAATTCAGAGGTAACAAGTG
Organism: Paucisalibacillus algeriensis; assembly: GCF_000577245.1. Lineage (GTDB taxonomy): Bacteria > Bacillota > Bacilli > Bacillales > Amphibacillaceae > Ornithinibacillus. The sequence goes on along the minus strand of NZ_CBYO010000014.1, from coordinate 391,013 downwards.
ATACTAAAAATATTCTATTAGAAGCGGCTTACTTTGATTCTGTTTCTGTAAGGAAAACAGTGAAAGCTACTGGTCTTCGTAGTGAATCTAGTACTCGTTTTGAAAAAGGAATTGATCCAAATCGAGTAAAACATGCTGGTCTACGTGCATGTCATCTGTTAGAAAAATATGCAGGTGGAAAAGTACTTGAAGGTGTTGTGGAATTCGATACCTTAGATCGTTCTGAAAAAGAAGTCGATATTGATACAGAAACGATTAACAATCGACTAGGAACTGATATTTCTTCTGATGAAATCGCAAAAATTCTAGAACGACTACAGTTTAATTTTGATCGTAATGAAGATCGCTTCAAGGTATATGCTCCATCTCGTCGTGGTGATATTACTATTTTTGAAGATATGTTAGAGGAAGTAGCGAGAATTTATGGTTACGATAATCTTCCATTTACATTACCAACTGGTACTGCAACTGCTGGTGGTCTAACAAAAAGACAACTGTTAAGGCGTGCAGTTAAGAACTACTTAGAGGGCGTAGGATTATTGGAAACAAGAACCTATTCCTTAACGAGTGAAGCATATATTCAAAAACTTGTAAGTAATGAAGTAAAAACATTAAATCCAGAACCGATTAGCTTGGCAATGCCAATGAGTGAAGATCATAAGTATTTGCGCTTAAGTATTTTACCTGAGCTCTTAAAAACGGTTAGTTATAATCTTGCAAGAAATCAATATAACCTTTCCTATTATGAAATAGGTTCAATCTTCGTTACCAATGAAAAAGATTTAACGAAACAACCAGATGAGCAATTAAGACTTTCAGGAGTGTTAACTGGTAAATGGTTAGAGCATCTATGGCAAATGGAAAATAAGAAAGTTGATTTCTATCTTGTAAAAGGTATTGTGGAAGGTTTATTTGAACACCTAGAATTACCTTTAACTGTCAATCAGGCTCAACTATCTTATATGCATCCTGGCCGAACTGCTAGCCTTATGTTAAATGGTAAAGAGATTGGGTTTATGGGTCAATTACATCCAGCACTTGAAAAAGAAATGGATCTAAAAGAAACCTATGTATTCGATATTAATATGGAAACTGTACTTGAAGAACATCATCACGAACCAAGTTATACACAAATTCCAAGATACCCATCCGTAACAAGGGATATTGCATTTGTATTGGATAATGATGTTCATGCTGGTGTTGTTCAAGCGACAATCTCTGAAGTTGGTGCTCCACTTGTAAAACAAGTAAACGTATTTGACCTATATAAAGGGGAAAACCTACCAGAAGGCAAGAAGTCTGTAGCATACAACTTACTATACCAAGACCCAGAAAAGACACTAGTAGACGAAGAAGTAGAAAAATCTTACCAAGAAATAATTCAGGCAGTAAACGAAAAATATAACGCATATGTAAGATCATAATTCATTCGATAAATTCAGAGCCGGTTCGGATGATGCAGGGACATAGATCACATAGTCAATATAGACTGTGTGATCTTTTTTTTGGTATTGAATTGGAAAAATACAGTGAAAAGGAGAAAAAGCGTTAAAGGAGTCAGAGTATTATGATAGAATATGAATTACTCTTAGGATTATTTATATTGGGGGATTAAAACATGGGATACATAGAAGAATTAAGAAAGCAGGTTGGTAGTCAACCTTTAATTTTAGTTGGGGTTGCAGTTGGGGTTATCAATGATAAAGGTGAAATATTGCTACAAAAAAGGCATGATGGCAGGTGGGGAGTGCCTGGTGGGTTTATTGAATTAGGAGAATCAACAGAAGAAGCTGGCAGAAGAGAAGTTTTGGAAGAGACAGGAATTGAAATTGGAAAAATGGATCTAATTACTGTTGTCTCAGGTAAAGAACACTTTGTTAAGCTACCAAATGGTGATGAATTTTATTCGGTGACTATTGCTTACATTTCCAACGATGTTGTAGGTGGAGAATTAAAAGCGGACGGCGTTGAATCAGTAGAAGCTATGTTTTTCAAACCAACTCAATTACCTGAAAGTCTAAATCCATTGATTAAACAAATAATATACTCATTTGCTACAAGAAAATAACAGTTAAACGGAGTGGTGGTTATGAACGTAGAGTTAACTAGGTTTAGAGTTAAAGAAGGTAAATCAGAAAAAGTTGATGAATGGTTAAGGTTTTTGAACGAAAATATGAAAGATGTTCTTCTCACTTTGGAGGATGAAAAGATGTATGTGGAAACCATTTTTCGAGAGACACTTAATGGAATGGAGTACTTATATTGGTATTCCGTGCAAGGTAAAGGTGGACAAGAAGTTGAGGAGTCAGAAAGTTGGATTGATAAAAAGCATTTAGAGTTCTGGGATGAATGTATCGATCCAACATTTAGACCGGTCGATTTATCGACAGAGGTTGTTATGATCCCTGAAAAAATTCAAAAGGCAATGGATGTTAAAATATAGAGGGTGATTGAAGTTGAGCAATACTGATTTTCGCTACACGAATAGAATGAATCGCATAAAGAGAAACGCGGAGAAAGAATCCCTTATTTCGAAGGCTGGAGTAATAAAACCTGCTCATTTACTAATCGCTTGTTTGCAAGAAAAAGGCGGTGCGATGGGTGAGTTAATTTTATATGCTGACATCTCTTTAGACATACTTCGGGAAGCTGCGGGAAGTATGGAAACCTATAAAACTATTAAAGTTGATTTCTTTAATAATTTAGTAACGGAAGAAGTAGCTGAAGTATTCGGTGTCGCTGTTGATTTGATGAAGCGTTATAACCAGATTTTTGTTAATGAAGGACATTTGCTAAAGGCACTAATTACGACAAAAGTATTGGATGCATATTTATCTGAAGAAGCAAAGCGGATTATTCTAACACTCGGTACAACCTCCCGAGATATGATTACCCATCTTGGGAACTATACTTTTCCTGAAGTCAATTGCGAACAATTAAGAAAAGCTAAACCAGATGATGAAGAAAAACTTGTTAGTTTTGTGGAAGAGAACTTTTCAGATGAGTGGGCTGGAATAATAAAAGATGCCTTTTTATCTAGCGAACCTACAGTTTATGTAGCTCTTGATGAAAATGATAATTTTATAGGTTTTGCGGCCTTCGATGTTTATCAAAATAAAAAAGGATATTTCGGACCAATGGGAGTAGTGACTACGAACCGTACCCATGGCACAGGTTATGCTCTTCTTCATCATTGTTTAAAAGAGATGAAAGAAGTTGGATATGAATATGCGATTATTGGTGGTGCTGGGCCAATTGAATTCTACGAAAAAGCTTGCAATGCGGTAGTGATTCCAGTAGCAAAGTAGAAGTAAAAAGGGGAAACACTTATGGTAACAATTGAACTAATGAAACAAAATGAATTAGAGAATGTGTCAAAGTTTATATCAGAATTAAATAACAATGAAGAATCCCATATAGGATTCTGTGGAAAAGATAGTAAGGAAATTGCAGAATACATAAAGGAGGAAATTCCATATACTGAATGCTTTGTAGTTGCTTATGATGCAGAGAAATTAGTCGGAGTCATTGGCTATGACCCTGATTATGATAGTAGTGTCGCAGAAATATGGGGGCCGTTCTTGTTAGAGGAACATTGGAAAACTGCTAATGTGATGTGGGAAAGATTGATGGGCATTCTACCGAATAAGATAAATGCTATTCACATGTTTCCAAATAAGAAAAATAAAAAAGCATGTGAATTAGCAACTAACAATAATTTTACAAAACTTAGTGATCAAGCAATATTAGTGTTTAACCGTAACGATAGCCAACTATTACCTGATGTGCATATGAAAGAACTAACTCCTGAATATCACTTCGATATGGAAAAATTACATGATGAAACCTTCCCAGGTACTTATTACAGTGGGCAACAAATTATCAGACGGTTGAATGAAAATAATAAAGTTTTTATAGTAACTGAAAATGAGGAACTTTGTGGATATATCTATGTTGAGGCTGATCCGGAATATGGGGAATCTAATGTTGAATTTTTCGGGGTAGAGAAGTCGAAAAGGGGGAAAGGCATAGGGGTGCAATTATTAACTGGCGCAATAAACTGGCTGTTTTCATTTGAAGCCACAGATTCTATTATTCTCACGGTTAATTCTGAAAGTGAAATCGCTATTAAATTATATAAGAAAGTTGGCTTTCAGCTACGACATGAGTTGCATTATTTTAAAAAGATTATACGAGCAAAGGTTAACAGTTTGTGTGAATAAATAGTCAGTAGGGTAGTGGTATGGTGAAAACAAATGCCTTAATGGAAAAAGTCCTTTTTCCCCGGACATTCATAAATAAAAATAAACTTTATAATGAATTAACTGGTAAAACAATTCTAATTACGGGTGCTAGTTCGGGAATAGGTGAGCAGCTAGTTTATTATTTAGGAGATATAAATTGTCATTTAATACTAGTGGCTAGAAGAAAAGATAAGCTATTAGACATTCGGAATATCATTAAAGCAGCAGAGGTAAGTATTTTCGCTGCGGATTTAAGAGATGAATATGATAGGAATGAATTTCTTGTATTTATTAACAAGCTAGATCATATAGACTACTTTGTAAACAATGCTGGGATATCCATTAAAAGATCGATTTATGATTCTTTGGATCGATTTCACGATTTTAAGCGATCCATGGCAATCAATTATTTTGCACCTGTTGAAATTTTGTTATCTATCATTCCGCTTCTAGAAAAAAATAAGGGACAGATCATAAACGTTTCAACAATAAATACACTACTGATACCGTTTCCTAATTTTTCTGCTTATCAAGCATCAAAACAAGCTTTGGATACTTGGTTTCAATCTGTTTCACCTGAGTTAAATGTTAAAGGAATATTCACAACTTCTATTTATCTGCCATTAGTTCGCACACCAATGATTGAACCGACAACCGGATATCAGAGAATGCCAGCAATGTCTTCTGAGCATGTTGCTATTATTATAAGCAAGTCTATGTATACAAAAAGAACTAGATTTAAACCTTGGTGGATTATTGGTGGGCAAGTAGCATCACTTCTATTTCGTGGATTATGGGGAAAAATCGGGAAAAGTTTTATGAAAAAGAGGGGATCACGATGAAAGTTATAAAACTAATTCTCGTATTATATAAAGTTAATTTACTTTCGCCTTCAAGTATAGTTTATCTACTGAAGGCTCTTTTTCATTCCGGGATGAATTTAATGACACTATTAGAAGTAGCTGCTATACGTTATGGAAATCAAATAGCTATAGTAGACGATGAATCAACAATCACCTATAAGGATTTACTCTATAAATCAAATAGTTTAGCTAATTACTTTTCTAGCGGATTGAATTTGCATAAAGGAAAAAAGGTAGCAATTCTTTGTCGCAATCATATCTCACTTATACAAACTATATTTGCTGTTTCTCGAGTAGGATCGGATATATATTTCCTAAATATAGAAATTGGGAAAGAGCAGCTAAAGGAATTGGTGAAGTATGGCAAATATGATGTGCTTGTTTATGATTTTGAATTTAATTGTCTTATTGAAAGCTTGGACTTCACAGGGGTTAAATTTATTTGTAACAAAAATATAAATCATAATACCAGTACAGACCTTCCAAGAGTTTCAAGTGGAAAGATTATTTTACAAACTGGAGGAACAACGGGAAAACCAAAAGAAGCAAGACACAAGCCTTCTCTATTTAACTATTTAGATCCATTTATTGCCTTTATACAAAAACTGAAGGTATCCGACTATCAAACAGCTTATATTGGAACGCCAATCTTCCATGGATATGGTATAGCTGTATTATTGTTGTTTATTCCATTAGGTAAGAAACTTGTGATTACCTCTCGCTTTAAAGCTTATGAGGCTTGTAAATTAATTGAAAACAACCAAGTTGAGTTTATAACCGTTGTTCCAGTTATGTTGGATAGAATGTTGCAATGTAATGTAAAAGAATTAAGTTCATTACGCTGTATTGCATCAGGTGGAGCTAAGCTTAATTCCAAGCTCGTGAGAAGAACTCTTAATCACTTGGGGGATGTTCTATACAATTTATATGGTACTTCAGAAGCAGGGCTTAATATCATTGCTGGCCCAAAAGATTTACAGTACTCACCAAACACATTAGGGAGGAAAATAGCTGGTGTCCATTTAAAGTTAGTAGATAGAAATGGTCATAACGTAAAAACGGGGGTTATTGGAGAGTTTGTAGTTCGAAATTCTTGGTCCATGAAAAATAAAAATAAGGGTTGGATTAGAACTGGGGATATGGGCTATAAAGATAAAAATGGTTACTTATTTTTGAGTGGTCGAACTGATGAAATGATTATATCAGGTGGAGAAAATGTTTTTCCTAATAACGTCGAACAAACCCTTTATGATCACCCTCAAATAGAGGATGCTATTGTAATAGGAGTGAAGGATAAGGAATATGGACAGCGGCTAAAAGCTTTTGTTAAAACAAAAGGACTAACAGAACATGATATCAGAATCTGGTTAAAGGATAGAATTGCTAGATATCAAATGCCCAAAGAGATTATTATCGTGAATGAAATTCCATATACACCAGTCGGTAAGCCTGACAAGAAAAGATTAATAGAAAATGAAATCAATCGTGCCAAACTTTAGTAACAAATCCATTTAATATATTTGACCCAGAATAAAGGTCCCGGGCTCTCTTCCGAATTCGAGAAAATCCAAGAGGCCTGGCACCCTCCTCATCTATAAATACTGTCTTGCTTTCTGTGTATTTGCAAAGTGTACTTTTGCACAGGAATTGAGTTTACCTTCTCCTTTTTCGAGTATTATTCTAGCAATTGTTTGATCGACTATCTTGGATGCTCCTTTTTTCAATTCAAAACCCATATCTTCAGAAAGCTTATCCATTTCCTCTACAAAGCTTGCTCTGGCAATAATAGACCCAGTGGCAACTGCAATCGAATAACTTTCAGCTTTGGTCATGAAATAGGTATTGTTTGGAAGTACGCCTTGCTCTGAAGCAATATGTCTTTTATAGATACCAGGCTCACAAAACTGGTCGATAAGAATTCCATCATATTCTGCATTGCCAATCTTTTTTAATAGTTTCTGGATAGCGTGATGATGGAGCATTGCCTTCATCTTTCCTTGTGACCACCCTCTCTTTTGCAAGGTGTTGTATTTGGGATTATGTAAAATTAATAAAGAGTATGGTATGCGTAAGTTAACAATTTCTTTTGCTAATTTTAAGATAGTATCATCTGTTAAGTTCTTCGAATCCTTAACTCCTAGTTCCTTAAGTAATCTAATTTGAGATGGAGTTACATAAGCACTAGCAACTGTAATAGGACCAAAGTAATCACCGGTTCCAGCTTCGTCCGAACCAATGTGGGAAGAAGAAAAAAGAGATTCTGGTGGTGTATAAAAAGATGTTTTCGGAGATTTTTTTGCTTTTGAATCATTCGGTTGTATAACTTGATTATCTGCCCATTTCTCATATTCTATCTGTGGGTTATTTCCTTGAAATAATACCTTTCCAGATCTATATGCTGTAATTACTGCATCCTTCGTTTTTGCTCTGAAAATAGCCCCTTGTGGAGTTGAAGTTAGTGATTTATGATAATATTGTTTCATTTTTTCTATAGTTTCGACTGATAATACATAAACGTTTTGAGACATAAAAAACACCCTTTCTTTACAATATTGACTATATCAAAGTATGAACAAGAAAGAAATGTAAAAAAATCTGGGGAGAACAGTTTCCCATTTGTTATCTTCATGTTAAGATAAACTATAAGAAAAAATGCTAGAATCGTAAGAATTAAGTAGGAGGCTAACCCCAGTGACCCAAAACTCAGAAAAAACTCGGGTAACAGTTGAAATAAGAAATAGATCCTATACAATTGTCGGTGATGAGGAAGCTAGCCATGTTCGTTTAGTTGCTAGTCTAGTGGACCAAAAAATGAGAGAAATACATGAACTGAATCCATCACTTGACACAGCAGCTCTTGCTGTTTTAACTGCAATAAATTCCATGAATGATTATTTAACTTTAAAAGAAGACTATGCAACACTATTAGGTTCAATAAAAAAAGAAAGAGGATAAACGGCTCATGATAGATTTGATACTAATATTATTATTGATTTTCGGATTCCTTGTGGGACTTAAAAGGGGTTTGATACTTCAGGCTGTACATTTAATTGGATACATAGCTGCATTTATAGTTGCTGCCGTATTTTATGATGACCTTTCAAGTAAATTAGCACTTTGGATACCTTATCCAGAATTACCAGATGAAAGCCTTTGGGCAGAATTTTTACAGACTCTACCATTAGAAAGTGCTTTTTATAATGCGATTTCTTTTGCAATTATCTTTTTTGTCGTTAAATTTGGTTTGCAAATTTTTGCATCTATGATTGATGTAATTGCCTCATTACCAATCTTGAATTCTATCAATAAAATATTAGGTGCTATTTTAGGATTCCTTGAAATTTATTTGATTCTTTTTGTCATCCTATACATACTTGTATTAACCCCACTTGGAGTTATTCAAGAATGGGTAAATGATTCAAGTGTCGCGTTATTTATAGTTGAGAATACACCATATTTCTCAGAGAAAATAAAAGACCTCTGGTTTACCCATGTTGTGACCATGATTAATTAATAAAAAAAGGGCTAATTCAAATACTAGGAATATCATTGTATGGTCGGTACAATACAGATAGCTCCTAATTGAATTAGCCTTGTTTTATGGATTAGGCTTTTTCGAATAGTTGTTGTAAAACTGGGGTATACACTTGGGGTTACTCCCGAGTAAAGGGGAGAAAAATATACTTGTGTGGAAAATATCGCAGTATCTATCTTGACGAGTATGTAGAAGGGGTATTTAGGGTTTTCTACGATTGCCTCGATTGCTCTAAGAAGAAATATCATTTAAGCAGGTGATGGAAATGGCTATTAATAAGAAAGATGTTATTAAATTACTAGAAACCATTGCAGTATACTTAGAATTGAAAGGAGAAAATTCCTTTAAAATTTCAGCCTTTAGAAGAGCAGCTCAAAGCTTAGAACGTGACGAGCGTTCTTTAACCGATATAGAGGATTTTACGGAAATAAAAGGCATTGGTAAGGGTACGAGTACTGTTATTGTAGAATATTTACAACTAGGAAAATCTAAAACATTAGAAGAACTACAGGAAGAAGTGCCAGAAGGACTCATACCACTATTAAATGTTCCTGGTTTAGGTGGAAAAAAACTTGCAAAGTTGTACCAGGAATTAGGTGTAAATGATGCAGATAGCCTTAAGAAAGCAATAGAATCCGGTAAAGTAGAGAGCTTGCCAGGGTTTGGTAAAAAATCTGCGGAGAAGATTTTAGCGGCACTAAATGAAGTTGGCAAAAGGCCTGATAGATTGCCTATTGCTTATATGTTACCTATTGCAGAGAGAATAGAAGATTACTTAAGTGGTATTTCATCTATTAGACAGTTCTCGAGAGCAGGTTCACTTAGAAGAATGAGGGAAACCATCAAGGATTTAGATTTTATCATTTCGACAGATAACTCAAGTGAAGTAAGGGAAGAATTATTGCAGATCCCTAGTATCAAAGAGGTAATAGCAAAAGGGGATACAAAGGTCTCTGTAACCCTTGATGATGTGTATGATGTGAATGTTGATTTCAGATTGGTAACCGAAAATGAGTTTGTTACCACATTACACCATTTTACCGGATCGAAGGACCATAATGTTGCTATGCGTCAGTTAGCAAAATCTCGTGGTGAAAAGATTAATGAGTATGGTATTGAAGTAGAGAAGACAAATGAAATTTTGACCTTTTCTTCTGAGAGAGATTTCTTTAACCATTTTGGTTTAGAATTCATTCCTCCTGAGGTTAGGGAAGATACTGGAGAGGTTGATGCTTTTAAGGAACCAGTGAAATTAGTGGAATTAAGCGATATTCTTGGTGATATCCACATGCACACCACTTGGAGTGATGGTGCACAAACATTGGAGGAAATGGTCAATCAAGCTAGAGGAATAGGTTATGAATATATTGCAATTACAGATCACTCGAAAAACTTACGTGTTGCGAATGGTTTAGATGAAACTCGTTTAAGGAATCAACGTGAAGAAATCATGAAATTGAATGAAAAATACTCCGACATTCATATTTTTGCAGGAGTAGAAATGGATATCTTATCGGATGGCACATTGGATTTCACCGATGAATTTTTACGTGAAATGGATTATGTAATAGCAGCCATTCATTCAAGCTTTAGTCAAACAGAAGAACAAATTATGAAAAGGTTATATGCAGCCTTAGAAAACCCTTATGTATCATTAATTGCGCACCCAAGTGGAAGATTGATTGGTAGAAGAGCAGGCTATAAGGTTAATATGGAAAAGTTAATCGAACGTGCAAGTCAAACAAATACTGCGCTTGAGATTAACGCAAACCCAAACAGATTAGATATAACTGCAGATTGGGCTAGAGCTGCTCAAGAAGCTGGAGTAAAAATAGCCATTAACACCGATGCCCATAGTTATCAAATGCTTGAGCATATGAAATATGGGGTAGGCGTTGCTAGAAAAGGTTGGTTGCAAAAAGATACCGTGTTAAATACTTGGAAAAAAGAGAAACTTATCCAGTATTTCAATCGTAATAAGTGATAGGTCGTATAGACATCATGTAAAGGAGCAAGACAATGAATGAACGTATCTTACGAGTACTAGATTTTCAAAAGATAATAGATCGATTAATGAATCGCGCTCAAACTAGTTTAGGAAAAGATTTAGCGGCAAACATAAAGCCTTCTACTGAATTAGACGAAGTAAATCAATTACAAAAGGAAACAGATGAGGCAGCTCAAGTTGTTAGGTTAAATGTACCTGTACCGCTTGGTGGGATATTTGATATTCGAGCTAGTCTGAAACGCAGTGTGATTGGTGGCATACTTAGCACTTCGGAATGCCTAGATGTAGCAAATACTATTTACGGCGGGCGTCAAGTAAAGGATTTTATTGATGGATTAGAAGAGGAACTTCCTATCCTAAAAGAGTTAGTCGGAGGGATAGAGCCTCTTCGAAATCTTGAACTACAAATCAAGAGTTGTATTGATGACCATGGACATATAATGGATAGTGCAACTGAAAAACTTAGAGGAATTCGGTCTTCTATAAGGACACACGAAAGTAGAGTTCGTGAAAAGCTTGAAAGTTATACTAGAACAAAAAGTAGCATGTTATCTGATGCAATTATTACCATTCGAAATGACAGATATGTATTACCAGTTAAGCATGAATATCGCGGAGCATTTGGTGGTATCGTCCACGACCAATCAGCATCAGGTCAAACTTTGTTTATGGAACCAAAAGCAGTAGTTGACTTAAATAATCAGTTACAGGAATTATATGCCAGAGAGAAGCAAGAAATTGAACGTATCTTAAGGGAATTAAGTCAAAGCATTGCAGTTGAAGAAAGCTTTTTATCAGAAAATGTTCGTATTCTGGCTCAAGTAGATTACATGTTTGCCAGAGCTAACTTAGGTCGAGAAATGAAAGCAAGCCGACCTACGATGAATGACCAAGGTTATATTAGGATGCAACAAGCTAGGCATCCACTAATTGATATAGAGGATGTAGTTGCCAATGATATTGAAATCGGAAAAGCATATACTTCAATTGTAATTACAGGCCCTAATACAGGTGGGAAGACCGTTACAATAAAAATGGTTGGGTTATGTACCTTAATGGCACAATCTGGTTTGCAAGTTCCTGCACTTGATGGGTGTGAAATGGCTGTCTTTGAGCATGTCTTTGCAGATATTGGTGATGAACAATCGATCGAGCAAAACCTTAGTACGTTTTCTTCGCATATGACCAATATAGTAGATATTTTAAAGCATGTAGATGATCGTACACTAGTGCTCTTTGATGAACTTGGTGCAGGAACAGACCCACAGGAAGGTGCTGCACTAGCTATGTCAATCCTGGATGAGGTTGTTTCTAGAAATGCAAGAGTAATTGCCACGACTCACTATCCAGAGTTAAAAGCCTATGGATATAATCGTAAGCATGTTATTAACGCTTCAATGGAGTTTGATGTACAAACATTACAACCAACATATCGGTTGTTAATTGGTGTTCCTGGAAGAAGTAATGCCTTTGAGATTTCTAAAAGGCTCGGATTAGACGAATCAATTATTGAAAGTGCGAAGAGTCATATTGGGGTAGATTCCAAGAATGTTGAAAATATGATTGCGTCACTAGAAAAGTCTAAAATCCAAGCTGAGAAGGAATATGAGGAGGCACACAACATTCTACTCGAAAGTGAAAAGTTACGAAGCCAAATTGAAGACGAATGGAGTCAATTTGAACGTAAAAGAGAAGGATTATATAAAAAAGCAGAAGAAAAAGCTGAAAAAGCTTTAATGAAAGCTCGGGAAGAAGCGGAAATAATTGTTAGTGAAATTCGAAAAATGAAATCCGATGCAAAGTTAAAGGAACATGAATGGATTGAAGCAAAGAAAATGCTAGAAGAGGCTCAACCACAATTATCAACAAAACAGAATAAGCAGAAGGAAACAAATACTTCAAAGGAAACCCTAAGCCCAGGAGACGAAATAAAGCTATTAACAATTAATCAAAATGGCACAGTGCTTGAAAAGGTAAATGATAAAGAATATTTAGTGCAGGTGGGTATTATGAAGATTAAGGTAAAAAGAAGTGAACTTCAATTAGTTGGAAAACCGAAGCAAACTTTTCAGAAGCCGTTGACAACTGTTAAAGGTTCGAATTATCATGTACCACTAGAATTAGACTTGCGTGGGGAACGTTTTGAGGATGCATTGTTGAAGTTAGAAAAGTACGTAGATGATGCAACATTGGCGGGTTATCCAAAAGTCTTTATTATTCATGGGAAAGGAACCGGAGCACTTCGCAAAGGCGTTCAGGATTTTGTGAAAAAACATCCAAGTATTGCATCTTCAAGACCAGGCGCTGCTGGTGAGGGTGGAAGTGGCGTAACGGTAGTTGAATTTAGGTAATTAAAGGGGATGTTGAAATGGAAAGCTTTTGGGAAAATGTGTTAGTTGACACTGCGGCAAGCTATAGTGTTGTTATCCTTTGTACAGTTGTATTCCTAGCAGTCTTTGAACTTGTAACAAAATACAAAAACTGGGTCGAGATTAAAAAGGGAAATATGGCTGTCGCTATGGCTACTGGTGGAAAGATTTTTGGTATATCCAATATATTTCGTTATTCAATTGAACATAACGATACATTAATAACAAGTATCGCTTGGGGAACAGTTGGTTTTATTTTACTTTTACTTGGCTATTTTATTTTTGAGTTTTTAACGCCTTCGATTAGAATTGATGAGGAAATTGGAAAAGGAAATAAAGCCGTTGGTCTTATTTCAATGATTATTTCCATTGGGTTATCATATGTGATTGGTGCAAGTATAATTTAGCATAAGGGAGATTTATATGTTAGAGACATTAGCAAAGATTTGTATTGGAGTTGCGCTTTTATTTGTAATAGTAGGTGTATTATATCTCGTATTTGATTTTGATTTTAGTATTTTTTAAGTTATTAGGGACCTGTACTGGCCAAGTCCACGGCTCGAATACACTCGTTATTACTCTCAGACAGGGGCGACATCTGCTTGAAAGTACCTCGCAATGTCTTCTTTACCGTAGGTGGCCGGTGAACTTCCTTAGAGCTGAAGCTCTTCCGAGGTCTCACCAATTAATTTTCTCCACAGGACAGATATTTTCGATGGGAAAAGTAATTGCAGTTCCAGTCCCAAGGAATGCTTCGGTAGCGATACATCGCACGCAGAAAAAATGTTCTTCTTTTTGAAGGACTCTCCGTGTATTCGGGCAACTATATCCTTAAAGAATTTCTAGCACACACTCCAAAATTACCCAATAAACGTAAAAATAAAAAAATATCAAGAAAAAATAAAATAAGATTTCAAAAAATACTAATTAGTCGCTATAATGGAAATAAGTACATAAAAAAGGAGGTTTAGTTATGGGGGAAGAAAAAAGATGGCATCAACATTATCCAAAGGAAATACCGACTACGCTTTCGTATGATGATAAACCTCTCCATATGTTTTTAGAGGAAGCTGCTTCTGTTTACAAAGAAAAGAAAGCGCTTTATTTTATGGGGAAGGAATTATCCTATGCAGAAGTCAATATTCAGGCAATGAAATTTGCAAATTACCTTCAAAGCTTAGGGATTCAAAAAGGCGACCGTGTAGCTATAATGCTACCAAACACACCACAATCGGTTATTGGCTATTATGGTGCTTTAATGGCAGGGGCAATTGTGGTTCAGACCAATCCTTTGTACACGGAGAGAGAACTTGAGTATCAATTGAATGATTCTGGTTCGAAAGTGATTGTGTGTCTGGACATCTTAGTTCCGAGAGTGAGTAACGTGAAAAAGAATACTCCTTTAGAGCATATGATTGTTACTGGAATTAAAGATTATCTACCATTTCCAAAGAACTTAATCTATCCATTTATTCAAAAGAAGCAGTATAACATGGTAGTTAAAGTTGAGGAATCAGCTGATACTCATGTCTGGAAGAGTGTAATGGATAAAGCAGAAGCAAGTTATCAGAAAGTAAAGGTTGATCCAATAGAAGATACAGCTTTACTTCAGTATACTGGTGGAACAACTGGTTTTCCAAAAGGGGTTATATTGACACACCGTAACCTTGTTGCTAACGCGCAAATGTGTGATGCCTGGATTTACAAAACCAGAAAAGGGGAAGAAACTGTCTTAGGTGTATTACCATTTTTCCATGTTTATGGTATGACTGCTGTTATGAATCTATCTATCTTAAATGGTTCTAAAATGGTTCTTCTACCAAAATTTGATGCTGGTGATGTGTTGAAAACGATTCATAAACTTAAGCCAACATTATTTCCGGGGGCCCCTACAATCTATATTGGTTTACTCAATCACCCAGAACTTAAGAAATATGACTTATCTTCCATTGAGGCTTGTATTAGTGGTTCTGCACCTCTTCCTGTTGACGTTCAAGATAAATTCGAAGAGGTCACTGGAGGAAAGCTTGTTGAAGGATATGGATTAACCGAATCTTCTCCAGTTACTCATGCTAATTTGATATATGGCAATCGAATTAGTGGTAGTATTGGACTTCCATGGCCAGATACAGATGCTAAGATTTTAAATATGGAAACATATGAAGAAGTCGAAGTTGGCGAGGTTGGGGAATTGGCAGTTAAAGGGCCGCAAATAATGAAAGGCTACTGGAATAAGCCCGAAGATACAGATAATACATTAAAAGAAGGATGGTTATTAACCGGTGATTTAGGATATATGGATGATAATGGCTATTTTTATATTGTTGACCGCAAGAAAGATATGATAATTGCCGGTGGATACAATATCTATCCTCGTGAAGTAGAGGAAGTTCTTTATGAGCACGAAGCCATTTTAGAAGCAGTTGTTGCGGGAATACCTGATCCATACCGTGGCGAAACTGTCAAAGCGTATGTTGTCTTGAAAGAGGGATATGCTGTTACAGAGGATGAGTTAAACAAACATTGTAGAGAAAATTTAGCAGCTTACAAAGTTCCAAGAATATATGATTTTCGTGATGAGCTTCCTAAGACTGCTGTAGGTAAAATTCTCAGAAGACAACTTGTGGATGAAGAAAAAAGAAAAGAAGAAAAAGAAGAAGTTAGTAATTCCCTGAGCTAATTGCTCAAGTTTTTTTTCTAAAAAGTGTACAAGCATTATATTGACAGAAGATTATTTGACCTTTACAATAAATTATGAATGATGATTCATTCATTCGTCTATTTTGCTTGTACGCTTGAAGGAGAAAAGTAATGAAGAATAACAAACCGAAATACAAGTTAATTATTGAAGCAGCTGTCGATGTAATTGCAGAGAATGGCTATCATGCATCACAAGTTTCGAAAATAGCTAAAAAAGCAGGGGTAGCTGACGGTACTATTTACTTATATTTTAAGAACAAAGAAGATATATTGATTTCTGTTTTTAAGGAAAAAATGGGACAATTTATAGAACAAATTGCTGCTGCAACTAGTGGTAAAGAAAATGCAAGTGAAAAATTACTGACGTTGGTTCAAATGCATTTTGGTCAATTAGCAGCAAACCACCATTTAGCAATAGTAACACAGTTGGAGTTAAGACAATCTAATATTACCTTACGGCAGGAAATAAACCGTATCTTAAAACCATATTTAGTTGTTATTGATGGCATTGTTAAAGAGGGAATGGATGAGAATTTGTTTAGACGCGATATTAATGTACCGCTAATAAGACAAATGATTTTCGGTACTCTCGATGAAACGGTAACCAACTGGGTAATGAACGAGGAGAAATATGATTTAGTAGCCCTTGCTCCTTCTGTTCATCAATTAATTACGAGAGGCATTATAGTCAATTAAGTTACATACCTTTTTTACGGAGATTTAATTGACTTATTTAAATAGATGTAACCTATAAATGTTTTAATATACCCGGGTACACAATAATTTTATCTTAAACCACTTTTTAGTGTATTCGGGTAAAGAATATCAGTATTATAAGAGAGAAGGGGTGTGAAGCTTTGGGAACGATAAATTATGAACTACAAGGGCATGTGGCGACATTAACCATTCAAAGTCCACCTGCCAATGCTTTATCTAGCAAACTATTGAATGCGCTTTCCGAAAAGCTGGATTTAATTGAGAAAGAAGATAAAGTCAAAGCGATTATTCTAAAAGGAGAAGGAAGATTCTTCTCGGCAGGAGCTGATATTAAGGAATTTACCTCCTTACAAAAAGCTTCTGATTATCGGGAGCTCTCTAAATATGGTCAAAGACTCTTTGACCGAATTGAAAACTTTTCTATACCGGTAATTGCAGTCATTCATGGGGCATCTTTAGGTGGAGGTTTGGAACTAGCTATGGCATGTCATATTCGAATAGCTGCAGATAATGCAAAACTTGGACTTCCTGAGTTAACACTTGGGATTATACCGGGATTTGCAGGGACACAACGCTTACCACAATATGTGGGTACAGCAAAAGCTTATGAAATGATATTATCCGGTGAACTGATAACAGCAAAAGAGGCTCATCAGTATGGATTAGTTAATCAGGTAGTTAGCGAAGAGGAAGTATTTGAAGTAGCAGCTAACTTAGCAGTAAAAATTGCATCTAAGAGTAAGCTTTCTATCCATCGAATTATGAAATTAATACCATATGCAAAGGCTGATAATTTTGCACTAGGTGCAGAAGCAGAAGCAAATGCATTTGGAGAAATCTTTGGTTCTGAGGATGCAAAAGAAGGGGTTCAAGCTTTCATTGAAAAACGAAAGCCTAAATTTATAGATAAATAGATAACCTGAGGAGGAAATCATATGAACATTTTTGTTTTATTAAAGAAGACATTCGATACGGAAGAAAAGATTGTTGTGTCAAATGGACGTATTGAAGATGATGGTGCTGAATTCATCATTAATCCTTATGATGAATATGCAGTTGAGGAGGCAATTAAACAGCGGGACGAACACGGTGGGGAAGTAACCGTTATTACAATTGGTGATGAAGATTCTGAAAAACAACTTCGTACAGCACTTGCGATGGGTGCTGATAAAGCAGTTCTTATTAATACAGAGGATGACCTTGACGAAGGTGATCAGTTTACAACAACTAAAATTTTGGAAGCGTTTTTTGAAGATAAGGATGTTGACTTAATTCTGGCAGGTAATGTTGCTATTGACGAAGCAAGCGGGCAAGTGGGTCCAAGACTTGCTGAACGTTTAGGATTCAATTATGTCACCACCATTACTAGCTTAGAAATTGATGGAAATACAGCAAAAATTGATAAGGATGTTGAGGGAGATGTAGAAAAAATCGAAACATCTCTACCACTACTAGTTACATGTCAACAAGGTTTAAATGAACCAAGATACCCTTCCTTACCTGGTATCATGAAAGCGAAAAAGAAGCCTTTAGAAGAGCTAGAAATCGATGATTTAGAACTTGATGAAGATGAACTAGAACCAAAAACGAAGACAGTTGATATTTTCTTACCACCAGAAAAAGAGGCAGGTAGAGTGTTAGAAGGAGAAGTCGATGCACAGGTGAAAGAACTGGTTACGCTGCTTAGAAACGAAGCGAAAGTACTTTAATTGGATGACGGAAAGGAGAAATTATGATGAGTGAAAAAATATTGGTTATTGGTGAATCAAGAGATGGTGTTCTACGTAATGTGACTTTTGAAGCAATCGGTGCAGCGAAAAAAATAAATTCTAGTGCTGAAATTGTTGGTGTTCTTTGTGGTAATGATAATTTAAACAGTCAAGCAAAAGAAATGATATATTATGGAGCAGATAGGGTTGTTACTGTAACGAATGAAAAGTTAGCAACTTATACTTCTGATGGTTATGGGCAAGCAGTATTAGCTGTAATGGAAGAAGAAAGTCCTGACGCAATTGTCATGGGACACACAGCAGTAGGTAAAGATCTAACGCCAAAGCTTGCTAGTAAATTAGAATCTGGTTTGATTTCAGATGCTGTCGACATTAATTTAGTGGGTGACCAGGTTGTATTTACAAGACCAATATATTCAGGTAAGGCATTTGAAAATAAAATCATAACAGAAGGGCTTGTATTTGCAACAATTCGTCCAAACAATATCAAAGCATTAGATCGTGACGATTCTCGTTCTGGTGAAGTTCAGGAAAAGTCTGTGGATATATCTGATTTACGTACTGTTATTAAGGAAGTATTACGTAAAGCGTCAGAGGGTGTTGATCTATCAGAGGCAAAGGTTGTTGTAGCTGGTGGGCGAGGTGTTAAAAGTGCAGATGGATTTAAACCTTTATATGAATTAGCTGATGTTTTAGGTGGTGCAGTTGGTGCTTCTCGTGGGGCATGTGATGCAGATTACTGTGACTACTCCCTACAGATTGGTCAGACAGGTAAAGTAGTTACACCAGACTTATATATTGCAGTAGGTATTTCAGGAGCAATACAGCACCTAGCAGGGATGTCAAATTCAAAAGTTATTGTAGCAATCAACAAAGATCCAGAAGCGAATATCTTTAATGTTGCAGACTATGGAATTGTAGGAGACCTTTTTGAAGTTATTCCTATACTTATTGAGGAAATTAAAAGTCTTAAAGTTAACGCGTAGTTTTTTCTTTTAAAAGTATTTTATTAATTATTATTCTGTTGGAAGAAAGGCAAATTAATAACTGCTCGTAGCTGCCCGTATACACGTAAACTCCTATGGGAGGATAGGCAATAGGTAAGACCTCAGAAGAGCGTTAGCTCTGTGGAGGGCTCACCTGCTACCCATGGAAAGCGGAGTGTATACGGGCTTCGGTCTTGGATAAATAACAAAAACCAAATCAATCATTTGACTCGGTCTTTTTCAGAGGCTGTTTTCTATAAGAATGTTGTCTCTAAAACAATAGATAGAAATTGTGCGGTAACTTGTAACGCACAAAGTTTTCGGTCAATGGTCCCCTGATTTGGGCAAACCAAAATTTTCAAGCTACCACACACTTTCCATCAATACAGAAGATTAAAAGCAGCAAACTATACGAAAAAAGCCTTTCCATTTGGATATTGTTTGGATAAGAATTTCTAGAATAAGCAAACTGTTAGTAAGGATTATATAATAATGGTATACTCATTTTGAAATGATGTATGAAGAGGAGGAAATAAAGTGGCAATTAAAAATGTAACCGATCAAAACTTTGCAGATGAAACTGGCAAAGGTCTGGTTTTAGCTGACTTTTGGGCACCTTGGTGTGGACCTTGTAAAATGATTGCGCCAGTACTAGAAGAAGTAGATGGCGAAATGTCTGATAAAGTACAAATCGTTAAGTTAGATGTGGATGAAAATCAAGAAACTGCAAGTAAATATGGTGTGATGAGTATCCCAACATTACTACTATTCAAAGATGGTAATGTGGTGGACCAAGTAATTGGTTTCCAACCTAAAGAAGCACTTGTTGAACTAATCAATAAGCACGCTTAATCTAATATATAGTTTTACATGAACAATCCCTTGTTGCATATTGTGACAGGGGATTATTTTCTAGAAAGCACTTTATTTGTTAAGGAATGACGAGAATGAACCAGAAAATTCAAGAAAAATTAGCTGTATTACCTGCTAAACCAGGTTGCTATCTCATGAAGGATAAGCATAATACAATCATATATGTTGGTAAATCAAAATTACTAAAAAATAGAGTTCGTTCATACTTTACAGGTGCACATGACCAAAAAACACAAAGGTTAGTTCAGGAGATTGAGGACTTTGAATATATTATAACTTCCTCTGAGATAGAAGCACTTATTCTAGAAATGAATTTAATTAAAAAGTATGACCCGAAATATAATGTCATGTTAAAGGATGATAAGTCCTATCCTTATTTAAAAATAACCTCAGAACGACATCCTAGATTACTCATCACCCGTAAAGTAAAAAAAGATAAAGGTAAATATTTTGGTCCCTATCCGAATGTTATTGCAGCTAGGGAAACAAAGAAGTTACTGGACCGGCTTTATCCCTTGCGTAAATGTAATAATCCCTCGGGAAAGCCCTGTCTGTATTATCATTTGAACCAATGTTTAGCATGTAGTGATAAACCACCTTCTGAGGATTTTTATAAAGATATCATTCATAATATTACATCATTTTTGCAGGGTGGATTTAAGGAAATAAAGAAAAATCTAATTCAAAAAATGCAAGAGGCTAGTGAGCAATTAAACTTTGAACGGGCTAAAGAGCTTCGTGATCAAATTCAACATATTGAAGTTGTGATGGAGCAGCAAAAAATGACGTTAAATGATAGAGTGGATCGAGATGTATTTGGTTACAGCTTTGATAAGGGGTGGATGTGTATCCAAGTATTCTTTATACGGCAGGGGAAACTTATTGAACGAGATGTTTCTGTATTTCCATTCTTTGATGAACCAGAGGAAACATTTATTAGCTTTATCGGCCGATTCTACTTACATGAAAATCATCCTAAGCCAAAGCAAATTTTCGTTCCAATTGGTATTGAAACTGAACTGTTACAAGAATTACTAGAAGTTGACGTTCACACTCCATACCGTGGTAAGAAAAAAGAATTAGTAGAACTTGCAATGGAAAACGCAAAGGCTTCTTTACTAGAAAAGTTTTCTATTATTGAACGGGATGAGGAGCGAACCATTCTTGCGGTTGATAAACTTGGCAGTGCATTAAATATTGAAATTCCTCATCGAATTGAGGCTTTTGACAATTCTAATATTCAAGGGACAGACCCCGTTTCAGCAATGGTAGTTTTTGTGGATGGTAAGCCAAGTAAGAAAGATTATCGAAAATACAAAATTAAGGATGTCAAGGGACCGGATGATTACGAAACGATGAGGGAAGTAATTAGAAGAAGATATACTCGTGTTCTAAAGGATTCTCTTCCATTACCAGATTTGATTCTTGTAGATGGCGGTAAAGGGCAAATGAGCGCTGCATTGGATGTGTTAGAGAATGAGTTAGGCCTGGATATTCCATTATGTGGACTAGCGAAAGATGATAAACATAGAACTAGTGAATTATTGTACGGTGATCCGCCAAGTGTTGTTCCGCTTTCAAGGCAATCACAAGAGTTTTATTTAATTCAACGGATACAAGATGAGGTACACCGCTTTGCCATTACATTCCATAGACAACTTCGTGGAAAGAACTTATTCCAATCCGAATTAGACAAAATTCCTGGTGTCGGTGAAAAAAGAAGAAAATTATTATTGTCTCACTTTAAATCAGTAAAAGAGATTCGAAATGCTTCCATACAGGATATCGCCAAATTAGGTATTCCACAAAATATTGCTATGATTGTTCTAAATCATTTAAATGAACCAAAAGAGAAAAAGGATGCTGAAGACTAATCCCATACTAAGGGAGTTTGTCTCAGCATCCTTTTTATTCTACAAAGATGATTGTGAATTCAACCTGATGTATTTTTTTTCTTACTTCTTCAATACACTCACATTCTGCACCTTTTAGCATAGAAATAGCCTCAGCTAGAAATCCAGCTTCCAGTCGGAATTCTACATCTACAGGCATTGCTAAACGCTGCACAACTGCGTCGGAAAGTAGATGGAATTCAAGTTGATTACTTTTTTCTTTAAATAATTCCAATCGTCCCCAACCAATTTTTTCAAAAAAGTAAATAATATCACTCAAGGCGTTAATTTCAAATTTTCTTGCTAAGCTTCTCCCCATGAAGTAAAGTAATGCTTCAGATTCAGACCCGAATATATCTGGCAAACTAACATATCGTAATAAATCATATCCAGCCCCAGATGATTGAATCTGATCCAGTAATTCAATTGGAAGCGTCTCTTTGTTTGTTTTCATCGTTAGATTCCTTCCTGTATGTAAAATTCACATAATAACATTATAAGTCTAATAATATTATCCATGCATTTTAATTTAAACGCAAGGTTATTGAGTACTATAATCAGGATATTTCGTTAACTAAAAATGAATACCTTTTCTTGACGCTAATTGGAGATAGTCGTACAATAAACATGTTGCAAAATCTACATTTTAGACAAAAATAATCTTTTCTTTTTGTACGAAATGTCAGACTAATTATTAAAAATCATCAGAAGAACTAAGGGGGGTATCACATGGCGGAACATAGGGAGTATTTTTATAGGAGATTACACTCGTTACTCGGGGTAGTTCCTATCGGGCTTTTCATGGTTCAACACTTGGTCATTAACCACTTTGCAGTATATGGAGAGGAAAGCTTTAATAAAGCAGCTAACTTCATGCATAATCTTCCTTTCGTACTTGCATTGGAAATCTTTATTATTTATTTACCCATTTTATTCCATGCGATTTTAGGGGTTTATATTGTATTTGTTGCAAAAAACAATGTAAGAAGATATGGATTTGTCCGTAACTGGTTATTTTTCTTACAACGCATAACTGGAATTATTACGTTAGTATTTATTGCATGGCATGTGTTTGAAACTCGTGTACAAGTAGCTCTTGGTGCGAGCTTGGATTACAGTCTTATGGAAGGGATTTTAACAAACCCAATCATGTTTTGGTTTTATGTTATTGGTGTTCTTTCTGCTGTATTCCATTTCTCTAACGGCCTTTGGGGATTCTTGGTTTCTTGGGGAATTGCACAATCACCAAGATCACAGAAGATTGTTACATATGCTACTATACTAGTATTTTTAGTAGTAAGCTATATCGGTATTAGAACTTTAATTACATTCGCTTATGGAGTTTAAGTAAAGAGAGAAGGAGTGAGGTTTCATAATGAGTAACCGTAAAATCGCTGTTGTTGGCGGAGGCTTAGCTGGTCTAATGGCAACAATCAAGGCTGCTGAAGCTGGTGTAAGCGTTGACTTATTTTCAATAGTTCCAGTTAAACGTTCTCACTCTGTATGTGCCCAAGGTGGTATTAATGGTGCAGTAAATACAAAAGGGGAAGGGGACTCTCCATGGATTCACTTTGATGATACCGTTTACGGAGGGGACTTCTTAGCTAACCAACCACCGGTAAAAGCAATGTGTGAAGCGGCACCGGGAATTATTAATATGTTAGACCGTATGGGTGTTATGTTTAATCGTACCCCTGAAGGTCTACTGGACTTCCGTCGTTTTGGTGGTACACAACACCACCGCACAGCATTTGCTGGGGCAACAACAGGTCAACAATTATTATATGCATTAGATGAACAAGTTCGTCGTTATGAAGTAGAAGGTTTAGTAACTAAATATGAAGGATGGGAATTCCTTGGAGCAGTACTAGATGATGAAGGTGTCGGACGTGGAATCGTTGCACAAGACATGAAGACTCATGAGATTAAATCATTCCCATCAGATGCAACAATCATGGCAACAGGTGGCCCAGGAATTATCTTTGGTAAGTCTACAAACTCCATGATTAATACTGGTTCTGCGGCATCTATTTTATATCAACAAGGTGCGAAGTATGCTAATGGTGAATTTATTCAAATCCACCCTACAGCAATTCCTGGTGATGACAAGCTTCGTCTTATGAGTGAATCTGCTCGTGGTGAAGGTGGACGTGTTTGGACTTATAAAGATGGAGAACCATGGTATTTCCTTGAGGAAAAATACCCTGCATATGGAAACCTGGTACCTAGGGATATTGCAACTCGTGAAATCTTTGATGTCTGCGTTAATCAAAAATTAGGTATTAATGGCGAGAACATGGTTTATCTAGACCTTTCTCACAAAGATCCGAAAGAACTTGATGTTAAACTTGGTGGTATCATTGAAATCTATGAAAAATTCGTAGGCGAAGATCCGCGTAAAGTCCCGATGAAAATTTTCCCTGCTGTTCACTATTCTATGGGTGGACTCTGGGTTGATTATAATCAAATGACAAGTATTCCTGGAATTTTTGCTGCTGGAGAATGTGATTATTCTCAGCACGGTGGCAACCGCTTAGGTGCTAACTCATTACTATCTGCAATTTATGGTGGTATGGTTGCAGGACCTAAAGCAATAGAATATACAGAAGGCTTAGATAAGCATGTTGAAGATTTAGATTCTAGTCTATTTGAAAATCGTGTTAAAGAAGAAGAAGAAAAATTCGAAGCACTTATGAATATGAGTGGAGAAGAAAATGCTTATCAAATTCACCATGAGCTTGGTGAATGGATGACAGATAATGTTACTGTTGTTCGTGAAAATGCGAAACTACTAAAAACAGATGAAAAGATTCAAGAATTACTGGAACGCTTTGAAAATATTAATATCAACGATACTTCTCGCTGGAATAACCAAGGTGTTATGTTTACTCGTCAGCTTAAAAACATGTTACATCTAGCTCGAGTTATTACAATTGGTGCCTACAATCGTAATGAGAGCCGTGGGGCACACTATAAGCCAGAATTCCCAGAACGGAATGATGAGGAATGGTTAAAGACAACAATTGCAGAATTTGATGCAAATGCGAATACACCAGTATTCTCTTATGAAGATGTTGATGTATCCTTAATTCCGCCACGTAAACGTGATTACACGACAAAACACTAGGACGGGAAAACAAATAGCGAAGGGAGTAAGTGAAAATGGCTGAACAAAAGACTGTTACATTTATTATTACGCGTCAAGATAGCCCAGATTCTGCTCCATATGACGAAACATTTAATGTTCCATATCGAAAAAATATGAACGTTATTTCTGGGTTAATGGAAATTCGTAAAAATCCCATTAATGCTAAAGGGGAAAAGACAACACCTGTAGCATGGGATATGAACTGTTTGGAAGAGGTTTGTGGAGCTTGTTCTATGGTTATCAATGGAGTGCCAAGACAATCTTGTGCAGCTCTTGTAGATGAATTAGAACAACCAGTTCGACTAGAGCCAATGTCTACATTCCCGGTAGTTCGTGACTTAGTTATTGACCGTGAGCGCATGTTTGATGCGTTGAAACAAGTAAAAGCTTGGATTCCAATTGATGGTACTTACGATTTAGGTCCGGGACCCCGTATGCCAGAGAAAAAACGTCAATGGGCTTATGAACTATCAAAATGTATGACTTGTGGAGTTTGTTTAGAGGCTTGTCCAAATGTGAATGACAAATCAAACTTTATTGGACCTGCTCCAATCTCTCAAGCTCGTTTATTTAACTCACATCCAACAGGTGAAATGAATGCAAGTGAAAGATTAGAAGGATTAATGGAAGAAGGCGGACTAGTTGGTTGTGGTAACGCACAAAACTGTGTACAAGTTTGTCCGAAAGGTATTCCGTTAACAACTTCAATTGCAGCTATGAACCGTGCAGCTACTGTACAATCATTTAAGAATTTCTTTGGTAGCGATAATGCACATTGATTCATAATGTAAACAACAAGATCCTTACCTCAAGTTAGGTAGGGGTCTTTTTTTCATCAAGCGAAAGGAATGTAAATCATGCGAAAGATTTCATATATTCAAGACCTAACTACATGGAGAGAAGAATTTTCTTTTTTTATACCTATTCGAATTCGTTTTTCAGAAACAGATATGTTTGGGCATGTAAACAATGTTAGTCCTTTTATTTATTTTGAAGAAGCTCGAATAGAGTATTTAAAATCAGTAGGTGTTTTTGGTGATGATGCAAATACAGAAGGAATTCCAATTGTAGCTGACTTACAATGTGATTATCTAAGACAATTGTTTTTTCAGGATAGTTTGCGAATCTATGTTAAAGCAGATCAAGTGGGTAATACATCATTTGATATCCATTATATGGGTGTTAACCAAGAAGATGAAATCTGTCTGACGGGTAGGGGACGAATTGTTTATATAAATTCCGTTACAGGAAAATCACTGCCATTGGGTGAAAATATAAAGGAAAAATTATCAGTTATTAGTTCCAATCAATAAATAAGTATGTTTTCGAAATGATTGTTTTTTTATTCTCAAGGTTGAAAGAAACTATGCGATATCTAATTCAATTCCCCCATAGTTAATGAATAAAGTGGTACGATACCGTTCCGACCCGCTTTCCGCAATCACGGCCTCAGCCAGGATACTACTTGAATATGTTTCTTTGCACCGCGGAATACTCTTCGTAGCGTTACTAGAAGACGCAGGTGCATCTTTTGCGGGGTCTTCGGACACACGTGCTATTCACACAGGAGTCTTCCTATTCTGACTACGCTAGTTTAGCTTTCTAATTATGGTTAGTAATTAAATTATGTTCTTGAATTGTGTGATGTCAAATTCATACCACTATCATAGCGGAAGAAATACACGGAGACTCCTGCGGGAGGATAGGCTTCGGTGAGACCCCGCAGTGTGAAAATGCGAGGATACTCACCAGTCGCCAAGTGGCAAGATAGACACTGCGATTGTCTTTTCGAGTAGATGTCGCCCCTGTGCTGGAAGTGAAAGCGGAGTGTATTTTCGTAGCGGGTATGATGCTCAACCATATATCTCTAGTTAATTCACAGTTTATAGAAATTGTGCAATTAACAACTATTCTTTAGAAAACAGCCATGAATAAAAACCGACTTCCGATTAAGGAAAGTCGGTTTCTTCTAGAGCTTCAATTCACCCATACGGATGAGCTCTACAACTGCCTGTGAACGCCCCTTGACTCCTAATTTTTGCATAGCATTTGAAATATGGTTACGGACAGTTTTTTCAGAAATAAACAATTCCTGGGCAATTTCCTTTGTTGTTTTGTCTTGAACTAAAAGCTCGAATACTTCTTTTTCTCGTTTTGTTAATAATTGCTTCGGTTTATACTCGTTGTCCTTCAAATGTTAACCCCTCCTTGCTGTCATAGAGCTGCAATTTGAGGGAAATTATTTAGTCATTATAGCTTATGTGGTGATTAGTAATCGGTGCGCACAATTCTTCAATGTTAAAAATATATTATCATACCCCCTAATACCTATAAAAATTACTTTTTGAAAATAATTCACAAGTTTTTCGTTTCTTTATGATAAAATATGACTATATGACTGGAATTTCGGGAGGAAACGTCTTGAAAAACAATAAATCACCAGAATCTATTGCTCAAATAGAAAAAACACTCCGACATATATCGGGAGCTATCAAGCAAAATGGTCGTAAGATATTAAATAATTATCCAATAACAAATCCGCAATTTATTGCTTTACAATGGTTGAGAGAAGAAGGGGATTTAACTATTGGCGAACTATCCTCTAAGAACGGGCTAGCATTTAGTACAACAACTGACTTAGTCGATCGTATGGAAAAAAATGACCTAGTGGAACGCGTGCGTGATACAAATGATCGACGTGTCGTTCGAATACATGTTTTAGAAAAGGGTCATCGTATAATTGAAGAGGTAATTTTAAAAAGACAAAATTATCTTAACGAGGTCTTAGAGAATTTTACCGAGGACCAAACAAAAACATTAATTGAACTTCTTAACTTATTGCATCATCAAATGAAAAATGTAAATGAAAAATAACATCTTAGAAGAGGCGGTAATTTTGAATAAACCCATTGGTGTCATTGACTCAGGAGTCGGTGGATTAACAGTTGTACATGAATTGATGAGACAACTTCCTAGAGAAAAACTTATTTATCTTGGTGATACATTACGTTGTCCATATGGACCGAGAACAGCGAAAGAAATCATACGATTTACTTGGGAAATGGTTGATTTTCTATTAACAAAGGATATTAAAATGCTGGTTGTTGCTTGCAATACCGCTACTGCTTATACACTAGAAGAATTGCAGAAAAAGCTAACTATTCCAGTTGTAGGTGTTATTCAACCTGGAGCAAGAGCAGCTATTAAGTCAACTTTAAATAACCATATAGGTATCATTGGTACTGAAGGTACTATTCGAAGTAATGCGTATTCTAATGCCCTATCTATGCTAAAGCCTGATTTGTATACTATTTCTTTAGCATGCCCAACATTTGTACCGATTGTAGAGAAAGGAATACTTTCTGGTAGCTTAGCTGAACGGACTGTAGAACATGCACTTTTACCTTTGAAGAAGTTTGATGAAATGGATACACTTATCTTAGGATGTACACACTATCCGTTACTAAAAGAAGTGATTCAACAGGTAGTTGGACCTGAAATAACTTTAATTTCTTCTAGTGAAGAAACTGCTAGGGAAACAAGTACAATATTACAAATTAACCAGCTATTAAACGATGAAACAGAATCATTTTACCATCAATTTTACACAACTGGTGATGTAGCTAGTTTTACTTCTTTAACGAAACGTATATTTAATAGTTCAATTGATAATTTAAAATCTGTAGCTATTGAAAAAGCAGTTATTTAACTTAATATATGTAGGAATTAGCTCTGCCCTTCAAATTTTTAATATGAGGGGCGGATTTTTTTTTTGATCAAAAGGTCTAAATTAAAAATAGGCTCGTATACATAATAGTACAAACCATCGTAGGAGGGAATGACATGAGAAAGCGATATTTGCTAATATTACTTGCATCATTATGTACGTTATTGTTATTAACTGGATGTTTCCAAGGAGAACAATCTCTCCCAGATATGGATCCACCACCAAATGCTGAAGCTGTTGATGGACAAGAGAATCAAGCTACTGATAATGAAGCAGGCAATACTGAGGACACAGGAGAAGCAGACCAAACAGAAGAACCGAATCAAACAGTTCTACGTCAATTGTTTTTGCTAGATTCTAATGGTCTAGTAGCTCCGCAATCAGTGGAGTTACCAGTTCCTGATTCAAAAGCAGTGGCTTCACAAGTTTTGGAATATCTAGTACAGGATGGCCCAGTTACATCATTATTACCAAATGGATTCCAAGCGGTTTTACCTGCTGGAACAGAAGTTCTTGGGGTAAGTATTGAAGAAGGAACAGCAACTGTAGACTTATCAGAAGAATTCAATGAATATGCAGCCCAGGATGAGAAGAAGATTTTAGAAGCAATGACATTTACATTGACCCAATTCGATACGATTGACCGTGTTAAGCTTCGGGTCAGTGGGAAAGATTTAACTTCAATGCCTGTAGATGGTACACCGATTTCAAATGGGTACACAAGAGCTAATGGAATTAATATCGTCCAATCGGATACTATTGATTTAATTAACAGTAAAGCAGTTACCATGTATTTCCCAACAGAACATGATGATAACCAATATTTTGTTCCGGTAACCCAGTACGTTGAAGTCAAGGATGGAGATGTACATCAAGCAATTGTAGATGCACTTATCGAAGGTCCAACCTATGACACAAATTTAATGCATGTGTTTAATGATCAGACCATGTTACTAGATGATCCGAAATTAAATAGTGGTGTACTTGAACTCGTATTTAATCAGGATGTTTTAATAGACAAGGGAAATGGAGTAATACCGGATGAAGTAATGGAAACGTTGGTACGAACATTAACAGAACAAGAATCTATTGAAGCAGTAAATATCAAAGTAGAAAATGTTGAGCAAATTGCCAATGAAAATGGTGAGGTATACTCAGAACCTGTAACACGTGAATCACTTTCACCTTCAGAAAAGTTATAGTAATAACAGATAAGTAGAGCAGTCTAATGGTACCGCCCCCCAAAGGTTAGAGTAGAAATCTAACTTTTGGGGGTGTTTTTTTTATTTTACTTTGGCTATTAATTTCATATAATATGAAAAGGCTTTGTGTTATTCAATTGTAATAAGGTGAATCTTTCCAGTAAAATATGATAAGCTAATTTCTAGAGAAGGAGGAGTAATAATGAGAACAGATCAAAGAAATGTAAATAGTTTACGACCTATAACGATAACTACAAATTTTATTAAACATCCAGAAGGCTCTGTCTTAATACAAGTTGGCGAAACAAAAGTAATTTGTAATGCTACCATTGAAGACAGGGTTCCTCCTTTTATGCGTGGTCAAGGAAAAGGGTGGATCACAGCAGAATATGCAATGCTACCACGTGCCACCCAAGATAGAAATATTCGTGAATCTTCAAAAGGTAAAGTATCTGGCAGAACCATGGAAATTCAACGACTAATTGGAAGAGCTCTTCGGTCCGTTGTTGATTTAGATAGTATCGGGGAAAGAACAGTATGGATTGATTGTGATGTCATTCAAGCGGACGGTGGGACTAGAACAGCATCTATTACTGGAGCGTATGTTGCACTTGTGCTTGCCTTTGGAAAACTACTCGAAAAAAATACATTAAAGAAAATGCCAGTAAAGGATTTTCTTGCAGCCACATCTGTTGGTGTACTTTCGGATGGTACGGAGATACTTGATTTGAACTATGAAGAAGACTCCAAAGCAAATGTCGATATGAATATTGTTATGACTGGTTCAGGTGAATTTGTTGAAATTCAAGGAACAGGGGAGGAAGCTACGTTCTCCATGAATCAATTACAGACACTGTTGAAATTAGCAGATGAAGGTTTGCAGGAAATCTTTTCAATACAAAAAGAAGCCTTAGGTGAACTAGCAACCCGAATCGGTGAAACTGCTAAATAAGGAGTGAAATAGATGAATGAAATCTTAATTGCAACAAAGAATGCAGGAAAAGTGGAAGAATTTAAGACGTTATTTGAACGATATGGAATAAAAGCAGTTTCCTTATTAGATTTAGATGAAGAACTTCCCGATATTGAAGAAACAGGATCAACGTTTGAGGAAAACGCTACTTTAAAATCGGAAGGAATACGGGAGATACTAAACATTCCGGTCATGGCAGATGACTCTGGGTTAATCATTGATGCATTGGAAGGGCGCCCTGGAATATATTCCGCACGGTACGCAGGAGAACCTAAAGATGATAAAAAGAATATTGAAAAAGTATTAAATGAGTTAAAGAATGTACCAGAAGAAGAGCGCACTGCCAGATTTGTATGCGTATTATCTGTTTCTATACCGGGGAAACCAACACTATATAAGAAAGGTTTCTGTGAGGGAACAATTGGCACTGAAGAAATAGGAAACCGTGGGTTTGGCTATGATCCTATTTTTATACCAAAGGGATATCAACAAACTATGGCAGAACTAACCCCAGACGAGAAAAATAGAATTAGTCATCGTCGTAATGCAATCAGTCAGCTAGAGGATTGGATAATAAATCAAAGCTAGTGGAGTGGATAGCGTGACAAAAATAGTGATTTTGAGTGATAGCCATGGGTTAACAAACGATATTCAAAAGATTAAGGATCGTGAGAAAGCAGATTTAGTTTTCCATTGTGGTGATTCTGAACTTAGAGAGGATGCCAAAGAATTAGAAAATGTTATTACCGTTGCAGGGAATTGCGATTTCTATGGAAATTTTCCAATTGATCAGAAGAAGGTAATTAATGGTATAACATTTTTCGTTGTCCATGGTCATTTACATAATGTGAAAATGAACCTGATGAATTTAGCTTACCGAGCAGAAGAAGAAAATGCAGATGTTATTTGCTTTGGACATTCACATATTGCAGGAGCAGAAAAAGTCGGGACAAAGCTATTTATTAACCCTGGAAGTATCCGTTTGCCAAGATTAAGGACAGAAAAAACCTATGCTGTCTTAACATGGGAGTCATCTGGTAAAATCGAAGTAGACTTTTTTACTATAGAAGGACAAAAGGTTGAAGAATTATCTTTTACAACCTCTTTATAAGGATTCAGTTGAAGGATGAATTGTTTCAATCCTTCAACTGAAATTTTAATTAACTTTGTGCAATAAAATAAAGTGTTGACATTAAGTACTAAACTGCCTATAATGATTCTTGTGACCAAAAATTGCTGGTTGGAATTGCAAAGTTAACAAAATTAAATAATACTTATTCTGATTCTAAATGCGGGTGTAGTTTAATGGTAAAACTCCAGCCTTCCAAGCTGATGTCGTGGGTTCGATTCCCATCACCCGCTCTTATACATTTGTCCCAGTAGCTCAGCAGGATAGAGCAACAGCCTTCTAAGCTGTGGGTCGGGAGTTCGAATCTCTCCTGGGACGCTAATGAGAAGAAACCTATTTTTATAGGTTTCTTTTTTAATGTTTAGGTCTTCGAATTAAATACGCGTCAGGGACTACAATGTATTTTACATGTGTCAATCGATAAAACTACTTAAATAAGAGGTGAAAACATGCATACTGAGGATGAAAATATTATTCTTTTTCCAAAATGGAAAGCAGCTTTAAAAGATGAGAGTCTTCAAGACTTACAGGCGAAACGATATGATGAAGCATTGGAAAAAATAAATGAACTAATCCAATATCATGTAAAGGATCACGAAATACTTATTGGTAAAATGATGTGCTTAATGGAGTTAGGTCGTTTTCAAGAAGCAGAAGATATGTGTGAAGAAATTATCCGGGATAAGCAAGATGAGCATTATTTTCATTACGTACATATTTATTTAACCATTTTATTTCAAACTAATAAATATGATCTTCTAATGGACAGAATAGAGGATGAACTCTCCTCTGATAACTTACCATCTGTTCTCAGAGAGCAGTTTCTACAGTTATATGACGTAAGCGAAAAAATGGAATCCGATTTAGTCGAGAAGAAAACGCCTATCTACATAGTAGAATTACTAGAAGCTGTACAACAATCTGACCATAGGAAACAATGGCGCAGTCTAATGAGACTAAAAACAATGAATATTAAACCGGATAATGTTGTCATACAATTATTGGAACATGATGATGTACATCCAGTTTTGAAGACTGCCATTTTTAATTGGCTAAAAGAACTTAGCCATTCCAAGGTGGTTAAGGTCCGTAAACTTGGGCAAGAATTACTGATAAAGCCAATAGACATCTCGGAAATAAAAGAATTGGAGATGTATAAGGAAATTATGTCTCATTTGCAAAATATAGAACAAAAAAATCCAATAATGCATACGTTTTTAGCGGACGCATTATACCGCTATTTTTATGTGCGATATCCAATACTTCCACCAAGTGAGGATACAGAATTTATAGCTGATGCTTTGAAGAATATGTATTTATTTCTACTAAATAATGATTCCCCAGATTTGGATGATGACCTTGTTACATATTACATTGATGAATTAAGGAAGGGTGAGAAACTATACCTTTCTATCATTGAAGATTAACTTATGAACTTTTGCTTATGGCTTGAAAGGGTATGTAATTATGGTATAATAAGATGGTTGCAAATTAACAAATGAATTGTAAAACAAGTACAAATCTAATTAATGAATTTAAGTAGTTAATGGAAATAATAGATTTTGGAGGGAATTTATATGTCAGTAAAATGGGAGAAAAAAGAAGGTAATGAAGGAGTATTAACGTTTGAAGTTTCTGCAGAGGAATTTGAAACGGCTTTAGATAAAGCCTTCGCAAAGGTTGTAAAAACAGTTCAAGTTCCAGGATTCCGTAAGGGTAAAATGCCACGTGGAATGTTTGAAAAACGTTTTGGTGTGGAATCATTGTATCAAGATGCGGTAGATATCGTATTACCTGATGCTTATGTAAAAGCAGTTGAGGAATCTGGTATTGAACCAATTGATCAACCAAGTATAGATATTGAAGAAATTGAAAGAGGTAAAGCTTTAGTATTTACTGCAGATGTAACAGTTAAACCTGAAGTAAAACTAGGTGATTATAAAGGTCTTGAAGTGGAAGAGCTAGAAGTAGCAGTAACAGATGAGGACATAGATAATGAATTACAACAATTAAGAGAACGTCATGCAGAATTAGTTGTTAAAGAAGAAGGTACCGTTGAAGAAGGCGACACAGTAGTAATGGACTTTGAAGGTTTCCTAGATGGTGAAGCTTTTGATGGTGGAAAAGGTGAAAACCATTCGTTAGAAATCGGTTCAGGTCAATTTATCCCTGGATTTGAAGAAAAATTAGTTGGTAAAGAAGCTGGCGTTGAAACGGAAATTCAAGTTACCTTCCCAGAAGATTATCATGCTGAAGAATTAGCAGGTAAAGAAGCTACATTCAAGGTTACCATCCATGAAATTAAGTCAAAAGAGCTTCCAGAACTTGATGATGAATTTGCAAAAGATGTTGATGATGAAGTAGAAACATTAGATGCATTAAAAACTAAAAAACGTGAACAACTAGAATCTGAGAAAAAGCAAAGTGCAGATAACGCAAAACGTGAAGATTTAATTAATAAAGCTACTGATAATGCAGAAGTTGATGTGCCAGAAGTAATGGTCGAATCGGAGCTTGACCGTATGATGCGTGAATTTGAACAACGTTTACAAATGCAAGGTATGACTCTAGATCTTTACTATCAATTCTCTGGTCAAGATGAGAATGCACTTAAAGAGCAAATGCGTGAAGATGCTGGTAAGCGAGTGAAAACAAACCTTACTTTAGAAGCTATTGTAAAAGCTGAAAAGCTAGACGTAACCGATGAGGACGTTAATACTGAATTAGAAAATATGGCTGGTATGTATGGAACTGATACGGAACAATTAAAACAAATGCTAGGTGGCAACCTGGATGCCATTAAGGAAGATTTATTATTCCGTAAAGCAATTGATTTCTTAGTAGAAAACAGTAAAACAGTTGCATAGTCTTATACAAAATTGTTACGATACAAAAAAACAAGGTGCGAAATTTCGTACCTTGTTTTTTTACACTAAAGATCGAATATAACTACTTTAAAAAAGGGATAAGAAAACACAACCCTTTTCTTTAGTAATTTAAAGAATTTTTTAGTATGATTAAAAACAAAGTCCAAACTTGCGTGTTTCATTGTCAATTTTATTGGGCATAGTGACATATACTAATATAAACAAATAAAATACAAAATGAATAGGTTATCAATAACAATAAGATTGGAATACAAAGTAAACCATTTTAAATAAGCTATTATAACAACCTCAGGGTAAATTATTTTGTTTTCAAAACACCTTCTGATATGATAACTATTATAACTTAACGTTTTGTGTTATTCGACCAGAAACTTTAGGGGTGAAATTTATGTTTAAATTTAATGATGAAAAAGGGCAGCTTAAGTGCTCGTTTTGTGGAAAAAGCCAAGAACAAGTACGTAAACTAGTCGCTGGTCCTGGCGTTTATATATGTGATGAATGTATAGAACTTTGTACTGAAATCGTAGAAGAAGAGCTTGGAACAGAAGAAGAAATGGAATTCAAAGAAGTTCCAAAACCGAAGGAAATCTGTGACATATTAGACGATTATGTAATTGGACAAGAAAAGGCTAAAAAGAACCTTTCTGTAGCAGTATATAACCATTATAAGCGCATTAACTCACCTAAAAGTAGTGATGATGTAGAATTATCAAAGAGTAATATTGCGATGCTTGGGCCAACAGGTAGTGGTAAAACATTACTTGCACAAACGTTAGCTCGGATTCTAAATGTTCCTTTTGCAATGGCGGACGCTACTTCTCTTACAGAAGCAGGATATGTTGGTGAAGATGTAGAAAATATTCTTCTCAAACTCATCCAAGCAGCGGATTATGATATTGAAAAAGCTGAAAAAGGAATTATTTATATTGATGAGATAGACAAGGTTGCTCGTAAATCAGAGAATCCATCTATTACAAGAGATGTTTCTGGTGAAGGTGTACAACAAGCACTTCTAAAAATCTTAGAAGGAACTGTTGCAAGTGTACCTCCTCAAGGTGGTCGTAAACATCCACACCAAGAATTTATTCAAATTGATACAACAAATATCTTATTTATTTGTGGAGGAGCTTTTGATGGTATCGAACAAATTATTAAAAGAAGACTTGGTAAAAAAGTCATTGGTTTCGGTGCAAATGAAAAGCAAGAAGAATTGGACAAAGGCCAACTATTAGCTAAAGTTTTACCAGAGGATTTACATCGTTTTGGATTGATACCTGAATTTATTGGGAGATTACCTGTAATTGGTAGCTTAGAGCCATTAGATGAATCTGCTTTAGTTGAAATTTTAACGAAGCCTAAAAATGCCCTTGTTAAACAATATGAGAAATTATTCCAAATAGATAATGTAGAACTTGAATTTGAAGAGGAAGCATTAGCTGAGATTGCTAAAAAAGCCATCGAACGAAATACTGGTGCACGTGGCTTGCGTTCTATCATTGAAACAATTATGTTGGATGTTATGTTCGAACTTCCATCACGTGAAGATATAAAGAAATGTGTGATTACAAAAGAAACGGTCATCAATGAAAATGGTAGCCCAAAACTTTATTTTACTGATGGAACAGTTATGGAAGAAATTACAAAGTTACCAAAAGAAAGTGCTTAAACAATAAACAAACTTTAACCAAAGAGGCTGACTAGGATTCTTTGCTCCCAACCAGATGCAACATCTGAAGCGGAATTAAAGTCCCTAGCCAGCTCTTTTTAATGTAGGTATTTTCTCAAATATTGTTGTTAATTACACTTGATAGAAACTGTGCGGTACTAGGAATTTTGTTAGAACAACATACCCGCTACGGAAATACACTCCGCTTTCCGCGGGCGGCTGGTGAGCCTCCTCGCGCTTACGCACTGCGGGGTCTCACCGAAGCCTATCCTCCCGCAGGAGTCTCCGTGTATTTCCTACGCTATAATAGCGTGAATAAATTAACAGCACTTATATCTAAAAATCATAATTCACCAACTATCTATTAATTAGGAAACTAACCTAGCGCAGGCAGAATACGGAGACTCCTGCGGGAATAGCACGTGTCCGAAGACCCCGCAGAGGCGAACTTTTCTCGAGGAGGCTGAGGCCGTGACCGCGGAAAGTGGAGTATTCTGCCGGAGCGGAGGATTACACTATACTCATTAATCATGGGAGAAGTTATAGTAAGTACCGCGCAGTTTCTATCAACTGTGATAATGAAAAAACATATACTCTGAAAACAGCATTAAGGTATTATGAATACTTTTAAAATTATTTGTTTATAGTTATTATGGTGCTAGAAGAAAAAAAGAAGTGTGACTTGTTTTGGATATGACCTGAACGTAATTTCAAGAATTAGTTAAGAAATCCAAGGGTAAACTATTAATGAAACACAATTAATTTACAAACTAATTATAGTTCTATAAACTTTAAGAGAATGTAGACATATTTCTAAAATGAAATTTGATTGTTTGGAGGTACATACATAATGACAAGTGAATCAAAACAAGTTCCCCTCCTTCCATTACGTGGTTTATTAGTATTTCCAACAATGGTGCTTCATCTAGATGTAGGAAGAGATAAATCCGTCGCTGCAATAGAAAAAGCAATGGTAGATGATCAAATCATCTTTCTTGCTGCTCAAAAAAAAGTAAGTATTGATGAGCCGACTCCTGAAGAAATTTACCGAATAGGTACATTAGCAAAAATTAAACAAATGCTAAAGCTTCCAAATGGAACATTTCGAGTACTTGTGGAAGGGCTAAACCGAGGAGAAATAATACGTTTTATTGAACAAGAAGAGGAATTTATAGTTGAAGTGCAAGATTTAGAGGAAGAGAACGGTGACGCAATCGAAGAAGAGGCAATGATGCGGAACATATTAGAGCTTTTTGAACAATATGTAAAAGTCTCTAGAAAGATAACAAAGGAAACACTTACAACGGTTAGTGATATTGAAGAACCAGGTAGACTAGCTGATATTATTACCTCCCATCTTTCACTAAAATTAAAAGAAAAACAAGAGTTACTTGAAATGTTGAATACACAGGAAAGACTTCGACATTTAATCCAATTAATTTCTAATGAAAAGAAAGTATTAGATTTAGAAAAGAAAATTGGTCAACGTGTAAAGTCGTCCATGGAGAAGACACAGAAGGAATACTACCTCCGTGAGCAAATGAAAGCAATTCAAAAGGAACTCGGTGATAAGGATGGTAAATCCGGTGAAGTAAGTGATTTACGAAAAAAAATTGATGACTCGGATATGCCAGACCGGATTAGAGAAGTTGCACTTAAGGAGTTAGGTCGGTATGAAAAAGTTCCACAGTCATCCGCAGAGAGTTCCGTAATCCGTAATTATCTAGAATGGTTATTAACCTTACCATGGACAGAAAAGTCACAGGATACAATTGAGATTAATCATGCTCAAGAGATTCTTGATAAGGATCATTTTGGACTGGATAAAGTCAAGGAAAGAATTCTAGAATACTTAGCTGTTCAAAAGCTTACGAATTCTATAAAGGGACCAATTCTTTGTTTAGTTGGACCTCCTGGTGTCGGAAAAACTTCCCTGGCCAGATCTATTGCCAAATCAGTTAATCGAAACTTTGTTCGAATTTCCTTAGGTGGCGTCCGTGATGAAGCTGAGATTCGCGGTCATCGTAGAACGTATATTGGAGCAATGCCAGGACGAATTATTCAAGGCATGCGTAAAGCAAAAACAGTAAATCCTGTATTCTTATTAGACGAGATAGATAAAATGTCAAATGACTTCCGTGGTGATCCTTCTTCGGCAATGCTTGAAGTACTAGACCCTGAGCAAAATAATAGCTTTAGTGATCATTTTATTGAAGAACCATATGACCTATCCAATGTTTTGTTCATTGCAACTGCAAACTATGTAAACAATATACCAGGTCCCCTTTTAGACCGAATGGAACTCATCTCACTATCGGGCTACACAGAGTTTGAGAAGCTTCATATTGCCAAAGAACATCTTGTTTTAAAACAATTAAAAGAAAACGGTTTGAAAAAAAGCAATTTGCAAATTCGTGATGAAGCCTTGTTAAAATTAATAAGGGTGTATACAAGGGAAGCCGGTGTACGTACACTTGAAAGACAAATTGCTAAGATTTGTAGGAAAGCTGCCAAACTAATTGTCTCAGATGAGAAAAAACGTGTAGTTGTTACAGAGAAGAGCCTAGAAGATTTGCTAGGAAAACCAATCTTCCGCTATGGGCAGATGGAAAAAGAAAACCAAATTGGTGCAGCAACAGGTCTTGCGTATACAACAGCTGGAGGAGATACGCTATCGATCGAGGTCTCACATTATCCCGGGAAAGGTAAACTAACACTTACTGGAAAACTAGGAGATGTTATGAAAGAATCTGCTCAAGCTGCATTCAGTTATATACGCTCCAGGGCTGAAGAGCTCGGAATTGACCCTGATTTTTATGAGAAATATGATATTCATATTCATGTTCCAGAAGGGGCGACCCCTAAGGATGGCCCATCTGCTGGGATAACGATGGCAACAGCTCTAGTTTCAGCACTTTCCAATCGTGCTGTTAAGAAAGAAGTTGCCATGACTGGTGAAATTACATTAAGAGGTCGAGTTCTACCGATTGGTGGCCTCAAGGAGAAATCATTAAGTGCCCATCGTGCGGGAATTACTACGATTATTTTCCCTGAAGATAATAAAAAAGATTTAGATGATATTCCTGAAAGTGTAATCAAAGAACTCACATTTATATCGGTTAATCATTTAGACCAAGTCTTAAAGCATGCCTTAGTGGAGGAGTCACATGAAAGTAACAAACGCTGAAATTGTAATTAGTGCGGTTAGCAAAAAGCAATATCCAAATGATCAACTACCAGAGATTGCGCTAGCAGGTCGTTCTAATGTTGGAAAATCTTCTTTTATAAATAAATTAATTAATCGTAAAAGTTTAGCTAGAACATCTTCGAAACCAGGGAAAACACAAACACTAAATTTCTATAGAATAAATGATGCTTTTTACTTTGTGGATGTTCCAGGTTATGGATATGCAAAAGTATCCAAGACAGAACGTGAAAAATGGGGCAAGATGATGGAGGAATATTTCCAAACAAGAGAAAATCTAAAAGCAGTTCTTCTTGTTACGGATATTCGTCATGAGCCTACAAGAGATGACATTCAAATGTATGATTTCCTAAAGCATTTTGAACATCCTGTCATTGTAGTGGCAACAAAACTGGATAAAATACCAAAAGGAAAGCGTGCAAGTCATTTGAAGAGAACAATTAATACGTTACAAGTCGAAAAAGGTGATTTAGTATTACCATTCTCAGCAGAAACTGGTGAAGGTAAAGATGAGGCATGGGGTATTTTGAAAAAATACTTATAAGAATGATGAAAAAGATCAAATTCGTAAAGGATTTGGTCTTTTTTTGTCTGTCAAAACTAACCTGATTCTTGACAGAAGATATTAGGCACCCACAAATAAATAAGTTTTTATTCTAATTTTGATGATTTTAGAGTTTCAGGAAGTATCTATTAGTATTTATAAGGGATATACAGTTATACGCCCATAGCGAGGATAGTTCCCATTCAATTCATATTAATCTGATTATTTGCAATTAGTTGTTCGATTGATAACTTGTTATACTTTTAAAACAGGAAATGATTTTCGTCATTTTCAAAAATAGGAAGAGAGGAACTATTTATCTTATGAGAAAACTGAAAATTGTATTTTTTTCCGTGTTATTTATAGTAGGGTTAGCTGCATGTGGATTGAAGGAATCTACAGATGATTCTAAAGATAATTCAACAAACGGCGACAGTAAAAACTCAGCTTCGGAATATGGCCTGATTGAGGAAGGTAAACTTATATTTGCTGCATCTGGGGAGTTTAAACCGTTTAGTTATATGGAAGGTAATGAAATGGTTGGTTATGACATTGCTGTAGCAGAAGCAATTGCTGAAAAGCTTGGCCTTGAAGCAGTTCAACAAAAAGCAAAGTTCTCTGGTATTGTTACTGGGGTAAATGAGGGACGTTATGACATTGCGGTTGCTAGTCATACGATTACGGATGAAAGACTAGAGAAAGTTAATTTTTCAGAAGCCTATTATTATTCTGGTCCAGTTATCTATACCAGACCAGATAGTGATATCCAATCAGCAGATGATCTGAATGACAAAGAAATCTCAGTTTCAAGAGGTTCAACCTATGTAGAGATGGCGGGTGAGTATACAGATAATATCCCTCAGGTTGATAGTGATGTTGTAGCACTACAATCGTTAGCGAAAGGGCACCATGATGCAGTAATCACGGATGACATTACAGGTCAAACTGCAATTCAGAATGGGCTAGAAATTGAAAACCGTGGACAATTAGGGGTTAGTGAGCAAGCTATTGCTATCAACCAAGAAAATGAAGTTTTATTGGCAGCTGTTAACCAAGCACTTCAAGAGTTGAAAGATAG
The DNA here is from genome assembly GCF_000577245.1 of Paucisalibacillus algeriensis. GTDB lineage: Bacteria > Bacillota > Bacilli > Bacillales > Amphibacillaceae > Ornithinibacillus. The sequence goes on along the minus strand of NZ_CBYO010000014.1, from coordinate 349,536 downwards.
TGGTGAACTAGCGAAGTTATCAGAAAAATGGATAGGTGTTGATATAACTCAAGAACCAGAAGAATTAGAATAAGTACTTCATCAACATGTATAAATCGTAAGGAGTTGTCACACGTTGTCTCATTTTTTTGATGTATTTATGGTAAGCTATCCAATTTTTTTGGAAGGTCTAAAGATTACACTGTATCTATCGGCGGCTTCCTTGATTATGGCATTTGTAATTGGATTGTTCTTTGCAATTTTAAAAATTTCCAGTATCAAGCCATTACAATGGATTGCTGATGGGTATATTTGGTTAATCAGGGGTACCCCCTTAATTGTCCAGATTTTTGTCCTATACTATGGGATTACCGAAATTATATTGATTGATGCGTTTTGGGCGGGTGCAATAGGTTTAGCTATTCATAGTGGTGCATATATTGCGGAAATAATCAGAGGGTCCATACAATCCATTGCTAAAGGGCAAATGGAAGCTGGTAGATCTCTCGGTATGACTAAGCTTCAAACCATGAGAAGAATTATTCTACCTCAAGCATTTCGCAGAGCCATTCCTTCACTAGGAAATCAATTCATAATTGGTATAAAAGACTCTTCACTTGTATCCTTTATCGGAGCTCAAGAGTTATTTGGTGTTTCAAGCTCTTTAGGCTCTAATTCATTTGATTTTCTAACTTTCTATTCCATCGCGGCAGTATATTACTTAGTTATAGTGCTAGTCCTGTCTGTTGTTGTGAATAGGATAGAGAAAAGATTGGCGAAAAGTGATTAAGGAGGTATTAGAGGAATGGCTAACAAATTAATGGTGCAAGTAGAGCAATTAAACAAATCTTTTGGAGATTTACACGTATTAAGAAATGTTGATTTGCAAGTGGAAGAAAGTAATGTTGTTGTCCTTATTGGTGCAAGTGGTTCCGGAAAGAGTACGTTATTACGTTGCTTGAATTTCCTTGAAATTAAAGATGAAGGAAGAATATTTCTAGAAGGTGAGCAAATTGAAAAAGAAACACATAATTTAAATGAAATTCGTCAACGAGTTGGTATGGTCTTCCAACATTTTAATCTTTTTCCACATAAAACGGTGCTAGAAAATGTTATTGAAGCACCGATCTTAGTGAAAAAAACGCCCAAAAAACAAGCAATCGACGATGGCAAAGCATTGTTAGACAAGGTAGGGCTGGCAGATAAATATCATGTCTATCCATCAACATTGTCTGGTGGACAAAAGCAAAGAGTTGCCATAGCGAGGTCACTTGCAATGAAGCCAGAAGTTATGTTATTTGATGAACCAACTTCAGCACTTGATCCAGAGTTAGTTGGGGAAGTATTAAACACCATGAAAGAATTGGCTGATGAGGGAATGACAATGGTAGTTGTAACCCATGAAATGGGATTTGCTCGTGAGGTAGGAGACTGGGTAGTTTATATGCACGATGGAAAAATCGTTGAATATGGACGACCTGAAGAATTATTCGATCAACCGAAAGAACAACGAACAAAAGAATTCTTAAGCTCTATATTATAAGTGACAAAGAGAAATCCGAACTATTCCTTTAATTAGTTCGGATTTCTCTTTGTTTGTTTTTCAAAACTTTGTTGCTAATTAGATAGAAACTATACGGTAATATTTCATGGACAGTACTATACTACCACTTCGGCAGAATACTCCGCTTTTACTTCCAGCACAGATGTCGCCCCTGTACTTGAAGTGAAAGCGGAGTGTATTTCCGGAGCGGGTATGATTCTCAACTATAAATTTCAAGTTACTGCACAGATTCTATCAATAATGAAATAGGATTCTACTCTTTTAGAAGCAATATTTATCTTGTAATCGCAGGTCTTTCTCGTTTTGCGATCTAGTAATGTCTGGGCCAAATTATTTCTTTTTAAGAAGATAAATACCAATTATAACTAATACTATTGGCCAATAAACATCAATGAAATTGACCACATCATGAATCCAATTAAACCACGAAGGAATATTAATAGAAAAGATAAAGATACAAGAAATAAGCAGAAGAATAAGTCCAGGCAATAATCCTTGTTTTGTCTTGACATATCGTACAAGAAAAGCAATTCCGACTATCAACGGATACATAGCCCAATGGTCAATCCAAAAACTATAGTGTCTAATTCCATGGAAATGGATCCCAAGTCCGAAAACAAGCGTTCCACTAAATAATGAATTATAATCTTTTGTTTGAAAGCTATAGATTAAGAGTGCAAGACCAATAATAATTAGGATTGTAGGCCAAGAATAAAAGTCTGTAAAAATTGGAAGCTTTAATTGTCTTAGTAAAAAATAAAGACCAATTCCGATTAACACATAAGCAGTTAATGCATTTTTGTTTTTCATTGTTTCACCTCGCATATCTTAAGAGTTCCATATAGTAATTGTTGATTTCTTGATTCTAATACTCTGGTATGTTAGAGTACATCTGTATTTATCTATATGATAGCATATTGTTTCGAAATCTGTTCACAAAAGCAGAAAATGAAACGATATTACTATGTTATAATATAAAGTACCATTATTATGTTCAAACCTATTTGAACCGCTTAACTTTTGGAGGAGAGATAAGGTGCATATATTAAAAGTTGGTTTAAATTATAAGACAGCCCCTGTTGAAATTAGAGAAAAACTGACTTTCTCAGAAAACTCTCTTCAGGATGCCATGAGAGAATTGAAAGAACGTAAAAGTGTATTAGAAAACGTTATTGTTTCAACATGTAACCGAACTGAAATCTACGCTGTAGTCGACCAAGTACATACAGGTCGTTATTATATAAAGCAATTTCTTGCTGATTGGTTTGGTATGGATAAGGAAGAGTTTTCTTCTTTTCTACGAATTACAGAAGATGATGGAGCTTTAGAGCATTTGTTTAGAGTTTCTTCAGGACTAGACTCTATGGTTCTTGGTGAAACACAAATACTTGGTCAAGTAAAAAATGCGTTTCTAGCTTCACAAGAAATTAAAGCAACAGGAACAGTTTTTAATGAACTGTTTAAACAGGCAATTACATTTGCAAAAAGAGCTCAAAAAGAAACAGCTATTGGTGAGAATGCAGTCTCTGTAAGTTATGCTGCAGTTGAACTTGCTAAGAAAGTCTTTGGCACTTTAGCAGATAAACATGTTGTTATTCTTGGTGCTGGGAAAATGGGTGAATTAGCAGCAAAGAATCTACAAGGTTCCGGTGCAACTAATATAACCGTTGTAAACCGTACATTAGAGAAAGCAATGGATCTAGCAGAGCAATTTAATGCAAAGGCCGAACAACTTGATAACCTTACTCAAGTGTTAGTCAATACAGATATCTTGATTAGCTCTACGGGCTCTAAGGAATATGTCATTACAAATGAAATGCTTCAATCCATTCAGAAATACCGTAAAGGTAAAGCACTGTTCTTAGTTGATATTGCTGTGCCTAGAGATATAGATCCTGTTATCAGTAAAATGGACAATGTATTTCTATATGATATCGATGATCTTCAACATATTGTTGATGAGAATTTAGAATCGCGTAAAAAAGCTGCAGAACAAATAGAAATTTTACTCGAAAAAGAAATTATCACCTTTAAGGAATGGCTAAAAACATTGGGTGTCGTGCCAGTAATCTCAGCGTTAAGAAAAAAAGCTCTTACTATTCAAGCGGAAACTATGAAGAGTATTGAAAGAAAGATGCCGGACTTAACAGATCGAGAAAGAAAAGTTCTCAGTAAACACACGAAAAGTATTATTAACCAGCTTTTGAAAGACCCTATTACACAAGCAAAAGAACTAGCAGGTTCTAATAATGCTGCAGAAGCATTGCAATTATTCATTGATATTTTTGGTATTGAAGAACAGGTGAAAGAGGAAGTCACTAAACAAGCAGAAAAAAATGAGATTATATTACAATCAATAAAAAACGAAATTCCTTTAATTAATAATCTCGCTACGAATTAAATAAGTAAAGGATTTGTAGTATGGTTGATGTTCGTTGGTTTTATGAGGGAATATTATTTATTTATATGTTAAGTTTAATTGGATTCTTTATTGATTTTGTACAGCAAAACCGGAAGGCTAAAAAATTCGCCTTCTGGTTACTTTGTATGGTTTGGGTCTTACAAACCTTTTTTTTATTTCAACATGTATTGATTGAAAAAAGTTTTCCTATTGCCACAATAACGGATAGTCTTTACTTCTATGCTTGGGTACTTGTAACGTTTTCAATCATAATGAATCGACTTTTTAAAATGAATTTTATTGTTTTTTTCATTAATTTATTTGGATTTTTTATCTTACTAATGCATGTATCCCTTGTAGCACAAACACAGATTGTTAATAGTGGAATTAAACTTGTGGATGAAATACTAATCGCCCATATATCTTTGGCTATTTTATCATATGGTTTTTTTACAATTTCGTTTCTTGTATCGTTAATGTATATGGTGCAATATCATTTCTTAAAAGAGAAAAAAGCGATAAAATGGATGTGGCGAATGGGAGATTTAGATAGGCTAGAGCACTTCACCTTTCGAACAATATCAATCGGTGTTCCATTATTATTTATAGGCATAATTTTAGGCTTCGTGTGGGCCTATACTGAACAGGTTGAATTTTATTGGTTTGATTTAAAAACATTAGGATCTATACTAGTTTTATGTGTATATACTGTGTATTTACTATTACGGATGGTTCGTAGATTTTCTGGCAAAACACTAGCAAGATATAATACGTATGCATTTCTAATATTAATTATAAATTTCTTTTTATTTACCAGACTATCGAACTTTCATATTTAAGTAGGAGGAATTAGATTGCGAAAAATTATTGTTGGTTCTAGGCAAAGTAATCTTGCATTAACTCAAACAAATTGGGTTATAAATGAATTAAAAAAAGCTGGAGTAGAAAATGAAATTGAAGTTAGAAAGATAATGACAAAAGGAGACCGTATCCTTGATGTAACACTATCTAAAGTTGGTGGAAAGGGCTTATTTGTAAAAGAAATTGAAAAAGCTCTATATGATAAAGAAATTGATTTCGCTGTTCATAGTATGAAAGATATGCCAGCTGTATTACCTGAGGGATTAGTTATTTCTTCTATACCAGTTCGAGAAGATCACCGAGATGGCTTAATATCCAAGAACAATATGTTGTTAAAGGATCTACCGCAAGGGGCCATTGTTGGAACGAGTAGCTTACGTCGTGCTGCACAAATACTTGCTACTAGACCAGATATTGAAATTAAATGGATTCGCGGGAATATCGAGACTAGAATTCGTAAATTAAAAGAAGAAGATTATGATGCAATCATTCTTGCTGTTTCTGGTTTAAAGCGTGTTGGATTAAATGAAGAATTGATTACGGAATACTTGGATCCAGAAGTGTGTGTTCCTGCGGTTGGTCAAGGAGCATTAGCAATAGAATGCCGTGAAGAAGATGATGAGATTCGTTCTATTCTTTCAAAAATCAATCATGATTACACCGTAAGAACGGTGACTGCTGAAAGAACATTTTTGAATCTACTAGAGGGTGGATGCCAGATCCCAATTGGTGGATTTGCCTATTTAGAGAATGATGAAGTAGTCTTAAATGCACTAGTCGGTACGCCTGATGGAAAAACTATTCTAAATGAGGTTGTACGTGGAATAGACCCAGAGCAAGTGGGAAGAGAAGCTGCTGAAAAATTATTGCAACAAGGAGCAAAAGAAATTATTGAGCAAGTGAAAGAGGAGCTCGATAAGTAATGGCTCTTCCATTATCGGGGAAGGAAGTTTTGGTAACACGAGAAGCGAGCCAAGCTAAGTCGTTTTCAAAACAGCTACAAGATTATGGAGCCAGTGTAATAGAAGTTCCATTATTGAAAATAGCATGTGAGAATGATAATTTCGAAAAAATACCTCATTTGAATGAATTTGAGTGGATATTTTTTACGAGTGTTAATGGAGTAGAATGTTTTTTTGAAATACTAACGAATAAGAATATTAATTTACCCCAAGTAAAATTTGCTGTAGTTGGTCACAAAACAGAGGAAATATTAAACAAATATGGTTACCAAGCTGAAATAGTCCCTTCTAAATATGATGGAGAGACCATGGTCAAGGAATTCCTTGAAAATTTTCAAGACATAGGACAAGTATTATTAGTTCAAGGGAGCCGCTCTCGTGATGTAATCGAAAAAGGGTTAATGGAAGCGGGAATACGCTATCATACATTAATCGTTTATAAAACAATTTATAATGATGAAGTGAAAGAGCGATTACAGCATGTGCTTGGTACAAGTAATTTTGATTTTATTACCTTTACGAGTCCCTCAACAGTTGAGGCATTTGTTAAGTTTTCAAATCGTGAAATGTTGAATACAACAATAGTTGTTTGTATTGGAACAACAACCGAGGACCGGGCGAGACAACTTGGATTCAAAAATGTCATTTCATCAGAAATATTTACAATAGAGGGTATGGTACAAGTTATGTGCGATATTGCTAAGAGAGAGGATCGAAGAACATGGAATTAAATACAAATTTTAAACGTCATCGTCGATTACGTTCATCATATTCTATGAGAGCAATGGTAAAGGAAAATCATCTGAGAGTAGAAGATTTTATCTATCCAATGTTTGTTGTAGAAGGAAACAATATTAAAAAGGAAGTTCCATCTATGCCAGGCGTTTTTCAAGTTTCAATGGATCTTTTACTCGATGAAGTGAAAGAAGTGGATGATTTAGGTATCAAATCTATTATTTTGTTTGGAGTTCCAAATGACAAAGATGAAGTCGGTACCGGTGCTTATCACAATCACGGTATCGTTCAAGAAGCTACTCGCCTAGTTAAAAGTAAATATCCAGAGATTTTAGTTGTTGCAGACACTTGTTTATGTGAATATACTTCGCATGGACACTGTGGAGTAATCCATAATCAAGATGTCGATAACGACGAATCATTAAAATTACTAGCAAAAACTGCCGTATCTCAAGCAGAAGCTGGTGCTGATATTATTGCACCATCAAATATGATGGATGGATTTGTACGAGTAATTAGAGAGGCATTGGATGGAGCTGGATTTTCAAATATCCCAATCATGTCATATGCTGTAAAATATGCTTCTGCATTTTATGGTCCTTTCCGTGATGCTGCAGATAGTACACCTCAATTTGGTGACCGTAAAACATATCAAATGGACCCAGCGAATCGCTTAGAAGCTTTAAGGGAAGCTGAATCTGACGTAGAAGAAGGAGCAGACTTTCTTATAGTGAAACCAGCAATGTCTTATTTAGATATTGTACGTGATGTGCGAAATAACTTTAATCTACCAATTGTTGCTTACAATGTAAGTGGAGAATACTCCATGGTTAAAGCGGCAGCTCAAAATGGTTGGATTAATGAAAAGGAACTTGTATTAGAGAAACTAACGTCGATGAAACGTGCTGGTGCCGATTTAATTATTTCGTATTTTGCTAAAGATGTTGCAAATTGGCTAAAAGAGGCTAAATAGTGAGGTGTAAAAATGAAGCAATTTAATCAATCAATTGAAGCATACAAGGAAGCCGTAGATTTAATGCCTGGTGGTGTTAACTCACCAGTTCGAGCATTTAAATCAGTTGGTATGGATCCAATTTTTATGGAAAGTGGAAAAGGCTCTAAAATAATAGATATCGATGGGAATGAATATATCGATTATGTTTTGAGTTGGGGACCACTTATTTTAGGACATGCTGATGAGAGAGTTGTCGGTAAGTTACACGAGGTAATTGAAAATGGAACAAGCTTTGGTGCTTCTACTCTATTAGAAAATAAATTAGCTAAATTAGTTATTGAACGAGTACCGTCTATTGAAGTTGTTCGTATGGTTAATTCCGGTACTGAGGCTACCATGAGTGCTTTAAGATTAGCGCGAGGGTTTACTGGCAGAGACTTAATCTTAAAATTTGAGGGAAGCTACCATGGTCATGGAGATTCTCTATTAATCAAAGCGGGTTCTGGAGTTGCAACACTTGGACTACCAGATAGCCCAGGAGTACCGAAGTCAATTGCTCAAAATACGATTACAGTGGCATATAATGACCAAGAGGGAGTGCGGACTGCTTTTGAGAAGTACGGCGATAACATTGCAGCAGTAATTGCTGAGCCAGTCTGTGGTAATATGGGTGTTGTACCACCAGTAAATGACTTCTTACAATTCTTAAGAAAAATAACGGAAGACCATGGTTCATTATTAATATTTGATGAAGTTATGACAGGATTCCGTGTTGATTATCAGTGTGCACAGGGTTATTATGAGGTAATACCAGATTTAACTTGTCTTGGTAAAGTAATTGGTGGAGGATTACCAGTTGGAGCATATGGTGGAAAACGAGAAATCATGCAGCAAGTCGCCCCAGCGGGACCGATTTATCAGGCTGGAACCTTATCTGGTAATCCTTTAGCAATGACAGCGGGGTATGAGACATTAGATGCACTAACGAAGGAATCCTATGAACAGATGAATAAAAGAGTGGATCAATTAGTAGAGGGCTATACAAAAGCAGCAGAAGACTACAACGTTCCACTACAAATTAACCGTGCTGGATCTATGGTAGGAATTTTCTTCGCTGAAGAGCCCGTTACTAGTTTTGAGACGGCCTCAAGATCAAATCTGGAATATTTCAACCAATATTACCGAACAATGATTGAAGAAGGTGTCTTCTTACCTCCATCACAATTCGAAGGGTTATTCCTATCAACCAAACATACAGAGGAAGACATCGAAAAAACAATCCAAGCAGCAAGAAAAGCATTTTCAACATTTAAGTAAAGTAGAATAATGATTTAGAAAGAAGGCTAAATTTGAGAACTTTCTCAAAATAGCCTTCTTTATTTTATATTTTATCTTATAGAGATATATATTTATATTTCCGTTGCGGGCTTGGCAAATGTTAGTCTAAGGTCTGTAATTTAAAAAGAGATTTCCCTTACTTAGCATATCCTAGGGTCTTGGCTCATATAGATAATTAGTAGCTAAGAGCATATCGCATGCATGTTTTGAAGGGAGGAAACAACTTGGTAAACGAAAATTCAGTATTTCGTTTTGAGCTAAATGAATCGCTTTATTTTGAAAAAGGCCAAGAAGTCGCTGAAATTATGGGGATTTCCCTAGAACCTGAGATTTCAATACAAGAGTTTTCTGATTATATTTCCATTAGAGGGGTAGTTGAATTACATGGTTCTTATCAAAAAACTCAACATTTAGGAAGTGAAGATGACGAGTCATACTTAGAAGGATATGATTCAAAACGTTATATGGAGAGGGTTACAGATACGCAGTTTGGAGGAGCCGAATTTATGCATCGCTTCCCAGTGGAAATAACTGTACCATCCTATCGCGTGGAAAATTTAGATGATGTCACGGTGATGATTTCTGAATTTGATTATGAACTACCAGAGTCAGATCATCTATACTTACGATCCACCATTGAAATTCATGGTATCAATAGCCATGCCGAAGAATTAGATGAGGAAGAATCTGAGAGTATCGAGAATGAAGAATTGAGTTTAATGGCAAGAGATACAGACGATCATTTTGAGTTTGAAGTTAAACAAGAACTCGAATCTTCCAGTTACATAGAAGATTCACCAGAACAACTACCAACATTAGAAGTCCAAGAAGAAGAGGACGATAGTGACCGTTGGAAATTTATGCAAAAGACGCAAACTTTTGATGAATTCTTCCAAAAGAACAAAGAGCCTGAGGTTGTAGAAGAGGTAGAGGAAGAATCATCATCATCCTTCTTAGATGCTGAATCACCTAGCATCGATGAGAGCTATGAATCTAGGACAGAAAAAGCAGACCTGACGTATCTTGCAGATATGTTCCGAAGTGATGAGGAAGAATTTGCAAAGGTCCGATTTTGCATTGTACAGAACAAAGATACATTAGAAACGATAGCGGAAAAGTACGAAACCTCAACATTACACATTCGTAATCATAATAGCTTAGAAGATGATGATGACTTAAGAGAAGGGCAATTACTATATATACCTGTGAAAAATTAAATGAAAGTATGTGCTACCCCTTGCCTTCTGTCAAGGGGTCTATTAATGGATACACAATAGGTGGTGAAAAGTTTGGAGAATGTCAGACGAGTACTAGAATCCTATCAAGTCTATCCGATAGATATAAATAAAGTTACCAGTCGAGTTTATCACGTGAAAGGTAATAAACAACAGAGCTATGCTTTAAAAAAAGGTTCCATACAGGATAAAAGTCTTCCGTTTTGGCTAGAAATTTACCGGATAGCACAAACACAGAACCTCCAAAATATATTACCTGTATATCTGAATCAGTCAGGTAATTTATATTCAATGGATGGGAACGATGTTTATTATTTAACCCCTTGGATTGAATCGCATAATCGAAACCACTCAATAGAAAAAATCTATCAAAATTTAGGTTTAATTCATGCTAAAACTAGAAAAGTTCAGTCTCTTTCAAATGAAATGAGGGAAAGCTCTCGTGAAAATTTTCTAGTCTATAAAAAGAAAGTTGGAGAATTAAGAAAGAAGTTGCTAAACCACGTTGAACAATTCGAAGCACAGCATTTCATGTCCCCGGTAGAATTGTTGGTTTGTACACAGTATCGTGATTTAGTTCAAGTGTTTTATGTGTTAGAAAGAAGATTAAACCAATACTTGGAATCACTTGAGGATATAACGGAATGGAAGGTAAGTCTATGTCATGGAAAATTAAAAGATTCCCATGTGCTTCATGGGAATCAGCTCTATTTTATTAATTGGGAACATGCTACATATCAACACCCAATCATGGATTTAGCTATGATTATTAAGGATAAGACCTTATATTTTGATACGGACAAAAGATTATTATTAGATAAATTAAAAGTATATACAGAAGAAAATATACTGGAAAATCATGAATTAACATTACTGGCTATCTATTTACTCGATCCAGAGCGTTATCTTCAAACCATCGATAATTATGTTAATAAAAATTCAGAAGATAATACGATAGATTATGTGATAAAATTACAGCGATACCATCGTCAAGTTTTATTTGGAGTTCATTTTTCTGAATTTGTAGAAGAAGAATTTGAGATGGTCTCGTTAGATGAAAGTGGAAGCGAAAGCTAAATCCATTTTAGGTAAAATGCGATAAAGATGGTTGCAAATAATAGTGTAAGTAATACATCAAATGTTGTTGGTATGAATATCGTACGAATTAATTGGAATATGAGTAATGGCAATGTTACTTTTTCTGCGATATACAAGCAATTTCTAGCCCAGGGTGGTAAGCGGTAGCGGTAGTATCTAGACATAAACGGTCACCTCAATCTATTATTGATTCACCAAACAGACTTCTTTGTAATAATATATGAATAAACCAAGCTAATTCGTGCAATAATCCATTTAATAGTTGATTTTAAAATGGAAATTGGCTAAAATAAGAAAATAATACTATAGGTGAAGCAAGTGAGAGGGAAGAGTACAGAATAGTTGCTTTTAAGAGAGGAAAACATTTGGTGAGAGTTTTCCAGGTAAACGTTTTGGAAGTCGCCCTTGATGCAGCAACTCTGAAATTCGAAGTAGGAGATTGCCGGTTCATGACCGTTATCAAGCAATGAGTGTACAGGTTTCTTTACCTGTAAACAAAGGTGGTACCACGGAAATTATACCCTTTTCGTCCTTTTATTTGGATGAAAAGGGTTTTTTATATTTAAAAGGAGGAAAATAAAATGCAGGAAAAGAACACAACATTACCACCCAAGTATGATCACAAGACGGTAGAAGAATCCCGTTACAAGTTTTGGCTAGATGGAAAATATTTTGAAGCAAAAGATGACCCAGAAAAGGAACCTTTCTCAATCGTCATTCCACCTCCAAACGTTACTGGACGTTTACATCTTGGCCATGCATGGGATACAACTATGCAAGATACGATTTCTCGTATGAAAAGAATGCAAGGATATGATGTCTTATGGCTACCAGGAATGGACCATGCCGGAATTGCAACCCAAGCAAAGGTTGAAGCACGATTAAAGGAAGAAGGAACAAACCGTTACGAGCTTGGTCGAGAAAAATTCCTTTCAAAAGCTTGGGATTGGAAAGAAGAGTATGCGTCATTTATTCGTTCACAGTGGGAAAAGTTAGGGTTAGGTCTTGATTATTCAAGAGAACGATTTACCCTTGATAAAGGATTATCGGATGCGGTAAAGGAAGTATTTGTTTCACTATATGAAAAAGGCCTAATTTACCGTGGAAAATATATTATCAACTGGGATCCACAAACTAAAACAGCATTGTCAGATATTGAAGTTATTTATAAAGAAGTCAAAGGTAATTTCTATCATATGAAATATCCAATTAAGGATAGTGATGAAACAATTGAAATTGCCACTACACGTCCAGAAACAATGTTAGGGGATACTGCAGTTGCAGTTCATCCTAAAGATGAGCGCTACCAACACTTAATAGGAAAAACCGTTATTCTCCCAATAGTTGGCCGAGAGATTAAAATTGTTGCTGATGAATATGTAGATAGAGAATTTGGATCTGGCGCAGTTAAGATTACACCAGCACATGACCCAAATGACTTCGAAATCGGAAATCGACATGACTTAGAACGAGTTCTAGTAATGAATGAAGATGGAACGATGAATGAAAATGCTGGAAAATATGAAGGTATGGACCGTTTTGAATGTCGAAAACAGATTGTAAAAGATCTTCAGGATATGGAAGTACTATTTAATATAGAAGAGCATATCCATCAAGTTGGACATTCTGAACGTAGCGGTGCAGTTGTCGAACCATACTTGTCTACACAATGGTTTGTAAAAATGCAACCACTGGCCGATGCCGCACTAGAAATGCAAAATACGGAAGAGAAAATTAATTTTGTACCGAAAAGATTTGAACAAACATATTTCAATTGGATGGAAAATATTCGTGATTGGTGTATAAGTCGTCAGCTATGGTGGGGACATCGTATCCCAGCATGGTACCATCAAGAAACTGGTGAAATTTATGTAGGGAAAAATGCACCAGCTGATGTTGAAAATTGGGTTCAAGATGAAGATGTATTAGATACTTGGTTTTCAAGTGCGTTGTGGCCGTTCTCTACAATGGGTTGGCCGAATGATGACTCAGAGGATTTAAAACGTTATTTCCCTACAGATTTGTTAATTACCGGATATGATATTATCTTCTTCTGGGTTGCACGTATGATTTTCCAATCGAAGGAATTTACTGGTAAAAGACCATTCAAGGACGTATTACTTCATGGTTTGATTCGTGATGAGCAAGGTCGCAAATTTAGTAAATCATTGGGGAATGGTGTTGACCCGATGGATGTTATTGAAAAGTATGGTGCCGATTCTTTGCGCTACTTCTTATTAACTGGTACATCACCAGGTCAAGATATGCGATTCTTTTGGGAAAAGGTTGAATCTACGTGGAACTTTGCAAATAAAATTTGGAATGCATCGCGATTCTCCTTGATGAATTTAGAAGGCTTTACTTACGAGGATATTGATTTATCTGGTGAGTTATCACTTGCTGATAAATGGATTCTGACAAGGTTAAATGAAACAATCGAACATGTAACCCGTAACACTAATAAATATGAGTTTGGTGAAGCGGGACGCCATTTGCATAACTTCATTTGGGATGAACTTTGTGACTGGTATATTGAAATGGCAAAAATTCCACTATATGGTGAAGATGAAAAGGCTAAGAAAACGACACAATCTGTTTTAGCGTATGTTTTAGATCAAACAATGCGCCTATTACACCCGTTCATGCCATTTATTACGGAAGAAATTTGGCAAAAGTTACCACATCAGGGTGAGTCTATTACCGTCGCTAAGTGGCCAGAAGTAAGAGAAGATTTCCATGATGAAAAAGCATCGGAGGAAATGAAAAGATTAGTATCTATCATTAAATCTGTTCGTAATATCCGTGCAGAAGTAGATACGCCAATGTCCAAACAAATTAGTCTTCTAATTCAAGCGAAGGACGATACTATTGTAGCTGTACTAGAAACAAACCGAGGTTATTTGGATCGTTTCTGTAATCCTAGTGAGTTAGTAATTGCTACAAAGGTAGACGCACCAGAAAAAGCGATGACTGCAGTTATTACGGGTGCAGAAATTTTCCTACCACTTGAAGGATTAATTGATTTTGACAAGGAAATTGCACGGCTTGAAAAAGAATTAGATAAGTGGAACAAGGAAGTTGAGCGTGTTCAGAAGAAACTACAAAATCAAGGCTTTATTTCTAAAGCACCTGAAGCGGTAATTGAGGAAGAGAAGAAAAAAGAAAAAGACTATTTAGAAAAGCAGGAAGCTGTAAAAACTCGATTAGCTGAATTAAAGGGTTAATAATAAACCCAGGATTCATATGAATTGCTATGAATCCTGGGTTATTTTTGTTTTAATAAATGAAACATATTTTTCTAAAATATTTATATTACTAACTGTACTTAAGGTTCTGGAACCAACAACATCTTCTATTTCATTAAACAATAACTCATCTTGATGACCAATTAAAAAATCTATCCCAACCATTCCAAAATCGAAATGGTTGACTATCTTATTAATTATCTTCATTTCAGCTTGAGAAAGTTGGTATAGACTCGCTAATCCACCGAGTTTAAAATTTGCTCGGAAATCCGTGTTACTTTCTCTTAAAACAGCTGCAACGATTTCTTTACCAATTACAAAAACTCGCAAATCTTTGCCTAGTTTAACTGCAGCGGATTGTATTACATAATCTGCGGCTGTAGCTTGTGGAATAAACGCTTTCCATTGATGTTCATTTTCAATAAAATAAACTTGTTTTCCGCCCCTTCCAGTTGCTTCCTTAATGACAAATGGATAGGGTATTTGTCCTTGATTTGTTATATTATTTCTTTTAATAAAAATTGTGTCTACCATTGGAATTCCGAGTTTAGCCACTTCATAATATGTCCTTGCTTTGTGGTTAGAAATCTCGGATACATCGGATGAGTTAAAGACAGACATACCTAGCTGTTCTAATTGTAGATTTAGCAATGGTTCAACCGTTCTAACTATAGCAAAATGCGGTAACTCTGTTTTCTTTCCCTTTAATAATACCAAATGTTTATTTTCGAAAACTCCTATCGTAATTTCTTCACGTAGAACTAATTGAAGAGTGATATTCTGTTTAGTTGCTTCTTCCATAAACCAATTTATATAGGAGTGATTTTCTATTGCGTCTTGTTCGCTATAAATTAGCCAACCTTTATACATACTTAATCCTCCAACTTTTCTAGTATATAGGCAACAATCGAGTCTGCTGCATTAATTCCTGTACAGTCGTATAGATTCCTGATATGTGCGTTTGAATTGATCTCACAAATTATATATTGGTCATTTTCCCCAAATAATAGATCCACTCCACAAAAATCTGCACCAATGGCTTTTGAAGCTGAAATAGCAATTTCTATTGCTTTTAGAGATGGTTCATAGGCTTCCATTTGACCACCTGCTGTTATGTTTGCCCGAAAATCATCCGCAGATGTACGTTTCATTGCTGCAACTACTTGATTTCCGACTACCTGTAGCCTTAAATCTCTTCCTTCACTTGTTCTAATAAATTCCTGAAACATAAATGGTTTCCCATAAAGCGCCTGCACCTTTTCTATCAGTTCTTCGCGAGTATGAATTAAGTAAACCTGTTCACCAAAGGAGCCAAAGGCCTCTTTAACAATCATTGGTAACCCAACACTTTCAATAATTTTATCTAGGTCAGGGAGGTATTTTTCATCGCGATTAAAATACACTTTGGGTGCAACTATTGTTCTTGGAATGGGTAGTTTATGTTTTGCTAGGATTTGGTAAGTTGCTATTTTATCATCACTTGTTTCGATGACACGAGCACGATTAAAAACAGGAATTCCTAACAATTCAAGTTGTTTTGCTAGATAAATATCCTTGTCGGTAAATATTACAAAATCCGGTAATTCATAGTCCGTAATAATACCAAGATTTTTAGAATCAAAAGATGAAATAAGGTCATTATTTTTTATTATATGTGTTATGGAATTTTGCTTAGTTGCTGCTTCATGAAGCATCTCAGCAAAATCTATGAACTTATTGCCCGGCAAGTTGCCATTATAAATAATCCAACCAGTTTTCAATGAACGATTTTCCTTTCTTCTTATGCTATACTTTATGTCTAATTGACTATAAAGATGGTGATGTAGATGTTACAAAGTCTTGAACAAGTAGAATCTTTTTTTGACGGAAGAAAAGCATTTGGGATAAAACCTGGCCTTACCCGTATGTATAGACTATTAAAATCGCAATCTAATCCACAGTTAACGTTTCAAGCGATTCATATCGCTGGGACTAATGGTAAAGGGTCAACATTAACCTTTATCAAAGATGCTCTTCAAGAAAATAACTATAAAGTTGGTGTTTTTACCTCACCTAGTTTAACTGGCTACACAGGACACATGTTAATTAACGAACAGCCAATTGGTAAAGAGCACTTCTTACGATTATTGAATCAATTATTACCTGTCATCCATACACTTGATCTAGAAGAGATGTATCCAACTGAATTTGAAATTATTACCACAATAGCTTTTATGTATTTTGCTGGAAATGTTGATATTGCTATTATAGAAACAGGAATGGGCGGTCGGAAGGATGCGACAAATTGTATTCAACCCATTTTATCTATTATAACAAATATCGCCATGGACCATGCCAAATTTTTAGGTAACACGCTTGAAAAAATTGCCTATCATAAGGCAGGTATTATAAAACAGAATGTACCTACTGTAATTGGTGACGTACACCCTACTTGTCTACCTGTTATTTATAAAGAGGTAACTAATAAAAACTCTCCCATCTATCAATTAAACAATGATTTCACCTATGAGGAAACTTTGAGAACAAGGAATAGCCATTTGTTTAAATGGAGATACAAAGAGTGGACCTATCCGATTGAAATCCAAATGAAAGGCCAGCATCAAGTTGAAAATGCATCAATAGCCATGATGGCATTAAAAATCATCAACGAACAAGGGCTACCATTAGATTGGGATAACGTGTATAGAGCCTTAAGCTCGGCCCAACTTACTGGGAGATTTGAGAGAGTACATGAAAAACCGGTAATTATTCTAGATGGTGCCCATAATCCAAATGGAATGGAAGCATTTCTCCATACGGTTCGTCATCTATATGGAAATAATAAGAAGCATTTAATTTTTGCTGGTTTTCATGATAAGGAATTAATCAAAATGATAAAAATGGCATTACCTGTTTTTGATACGGTTTCGGTAACTTCATTTGACCATCCTCGGGCAGAAAAAGCAGAGAACTTAATGGAGAGCTTGCCAACTGGTATGGTTAAACACGTCAATTGGTCGGAAAAAATAACCGAAATTCAGAGCCAGCATGACATCTATTTCTTTGTTGGTTCTCTTGCGTTTATTGGAATAGTACGAGATTATATAACTAAAAAAATGATGTAGAGTTATTGCACTTTATGTTGAAATAAATTGTATTAGACATGACAATATTCTCCTTACTTTTTAGTTTTACTATGCTAGAGTTGATTAAACTAATCTAGCGAAGTGGGGGACATAATGTGAATGCAAAGAAACCGATTGTTGTCAGGATAGATGGAAAGCAAACGAAGGAAAAACTTAATAGAGAAAGAAATCGTAATATTGAAGTGATAGAAAAGTTAGGAAGGGAAGAAGAGGCAGCTACTCTAGAGGAATCTAGTGAAAACAAAATCCATACTTTAGCTAGAGAGTATGATGCACCCTTAAAGCTTTCCAAATCTCCAACAAGGAAGCAGAGTAGCTTTAAAATGTTTAAACCTATTATTATTGCAGTTATTTCTGCAATTACCATTGGTTCCATAATGGGTTTTGTCATGTTAAAAATAATTGTGAATTTCGATAATGATTTAAATGCTACCCCTGCATATTCAATACCTGGTCAAGGTCAAGATGATCAAGATACAGGTAACCCGTCTAGTGAGGGCACATTAATTTCCCTTGATTCAATGTCCGCATTTGTTATACAAGGAGGAGTTTTTTCAAGTGCTTCTAATGCAGATGCTGAGTCAGTAAAGTTTATTGACCAGGGTTATTCACCTGTAATTTGGGAAAAGGATAACCAGTTTTACCTTCTGGTCAGTTTAGGATTATCGAAAGAAGATCTGCAAGGTGATATAAATACTCTAGTAAATAGCGGAATAGATGTTTATGCAAAAGAATGGATAATTGGTGAGAGAGAAGTAAAGCTTTCAGAAGAAGAATATAACTGGGTAAATTCTTTCCAAGATGAATGGAATATTGCCACGGGTAAAGGTACTGTGGAAGTTGATACTTGGAAAAAATTAGTGGAGCAAGCGCCTAAGGGGACAGAATCGTTTAATAGTTTTGTGAAGAGCATAAATGAACAAATAACTAGTGTAAACGATGAAAATTCAGGCCAACTATTACTAGCTATGTGGAAGGCGTATGACGAATTCTTATCATTTGAGTGAATGAATCTTGAATAATATATAATTTTTAATTTTGTATGATAGGCAGTATTGAAAATTGGTATTTTCAATACTGTTTTTTGATGTTTTTAGAGTAGAGTACTATCGCAAAATAAGTATTAATAAATTTGTAAGGTGCATCTATCTGGGCTATTCTATTTTTGAATAGAAAGGAGGTTATTTAATTGAAATCGACATCTATTATGATAAAAGATGTTCCAAAAGAGGATCGTCCAAGGGAAAGGCTACTAAATTTAGGAGCTAATCATCTATCCAATCAAGAATTACTAGCTATTTTATTGGGAAGTGGATCTAGAGATGAATCTGTAATGGCCTTAGCGAACCGATTGTTAATGCATTTTGAAGGTTTAAAGCTCTTAAAGGATGCAACAATTGAAGAATTAACAGCAATAAAGGGTATTGGTAGTGCTAAGGGGGTATTAATTCTATCTGCTTTAGAATTGGGTAAGAGATTAAGCCAATATAAGCCAAATGAACGATATGTTATTCGTTCCCCGGAAGATGGTGCAGATTATGTGATGGAGGAGTTGCGAAACCTTAATCAGGAGCACTTCGTTGTTCTATTTCTTAACACAAAAAACCAGATTATTCATCGGCAAACTATCTTCATTGGTAGTTTAAATGCCTCTATCGTACATCCTCGTGAAGTTTTTCGTGAAGCTGTAAAACGCTCCGCAGCCTCTATAATTGTAGCACATAATCACCCTTCTGGGGATCCAACGCCATCCCAAGAAGACATCCATGTTACTAGAAGATTAGCAGAATCAGGAAAAATGATTGGGATTGAGTTGCTCGATCATCTTGTCATAGGTGACCGTAATTTTGTATCGTTAAAGGAAAAAGGCTACTTATAGCACTATCAATTTTTATCATTTTTTCGTATAATTGTATAGATGGATACATTGCGCCATTTTCGTTCTCTCTGAAAGTGGCGCTTATTAGTTGAAATAAAGGTAGAGAAATTACATACCTGTTTTGGAAATTGAGATATTTGGATTATATTATCTGGAGCATCACATAAACTAAAATAAGAGTCAAGCTTTAATATAAAGAAATACTGGAGAGGGAGATTTTATTGGGGATTTTTGGCTTTTCTCAAGATTTAGGTATTGATTTAGGTACAGCTAACACACTAGTATTTGTTAAAGGAAAAGGTGTAATTTTACGAGAACCATCTGTGGTTGCCAAAAATGTGGAAACTGGTGAAATTGAAGCGGTTGGAAAATCAGCAAAAAATATGATAGGTAGAAATCCTGGTACAATTTCTGTCATTAGACCAATGAAAGAAGGGGTCATTGCTGATTATGATACGACTGCAACAATGATACAATATTATATTAAACGCGCAATGAGAAGCCGTTCTTTTTTTGCAAAAAAACCTAATGTGATGATTTGTGTTCCTTCTGGGATTACAATGGTTGAAGAGAGAGCAGTAATTGATGCGTCTAAACAAGCCGGTGCTAAAGAGGCTTTTCCAATAGCAGAACCATTTGCCGCTGCTATCGGTGCTGGTCTTCCCGTTTGGGAACCGACTGGAAGTATGATTGTTGATATAGGCGGTGGAACGACAGAAGTAGCGGTTATTTCATTAGGTGGAATTGTAACAGCACAGTCGATTCGAAAAGCTGGTGATAATATGGATCTATCTATCATCAATCATATTCGTAAAACTTATAACTTAATGATTGGTGAGAGAACTTCGGAACAGATTAAGCTCGAAATAGGTTCGGCTTGTGATGTAAACCTTGAAAATACGGAGATGGAAATTCGCGGTAGAGATTTGCTGACAGGATTACCAAAAACGATTACGATAAATGGTAAGGAAATCTCGACGGCATTACAGGACACAGTAAACGCTATTGTTGAAGCTGTAAAAGCTACATTGGAAAAGACCCCACCAGAACTCGCTGCAGACATTATGGACCGAGGCATTGTGCTCTCTGGCGGGGGGGCATTATTAAGAAATTTAGATCGTGTATTAAGTGATGAGACAAAGATGCCAGTCTTTGTGACGGATAATCCACTCGATAGTGTTGTTATTGGAACAGGTAAATCCCTGGAATACATTCAGCACTTTAAGTCACAGCCTAATGTATCAACTCGTCCCACGGTAGAATAAGTAGGTGTTTTTTATGTTTCGCAAAAAGAGATTATTTACAATATTAATTGGAATTATTATTTTAGTCGTCTTAATAGGGTATTCATTAAGGGATAGGACTAATTTAACTACTGGAGAACAATTTGTTAGTGACATTATAGGCATGATACAAAATGTGATTTCAACGCCCGTTAAATATGTAACGAATATTTTTGAAAATATTGATGATATTCGTAATACATATGATGAAAATCAACTATTGAGAGAAAAACTAGCACAGTACAAAGGATTAATTTATGAGGTTCAAGAGCTTAAGGAAGAAAATACGGAGCTTAGAGATATAGTAGATAAGGCAGACTCCATTCGTGCCTATAATCCAATACATGCAACTGTTACAGCTAGGTCTCCTGAACGCTGGATTGATCAAGTAACAATTAATAAAGGGTCACTTGCAGGAGTTAAAGAGAATATGGCAGTTATTACTGCAGAAGGTATGGTTGGAAAAATCCAAAGTGTTTCTAAGTTAACCTCAACGGTTCAGCTTTTGACTGGTTTCGACGAATTCAATCGTATTTCGGCTACGATTTCTCGTAAAGAAGGAAATGATATTTTTGGTTTAATTGAAGAATATGACGAAAAGACAAATTCGTTATTTCTTAGAATTATCGAAGAATCAGACAAAGATTTGGAAAAAGGAGAACTTGTTGTTTCTTCTGGAATGGGTGGCGTTTTTCCAGCCGGATTACTAATTGGAACAGTTAAGGAAGTTATTCCTGACCAATATGGATTAACTAGAACGGCATTAGTAGAGCCAGCAGCCAATATGTATGACATCAATAATGTTATCGTTGTAGATCGTGTATTAGAAGGAGAAGGAGAAGAAAAGGGGGAGGAGGAATGAGACATATATTCCTACCCCTTATTCTGCTACTTTTAGTTGTATTAGAAGGGGTTGCATTGGATATTTTGCCGAGTAGTCTCATTGATGGAGACATTCTGATAACCCCACATTGGGTACTAATGTTTTTAGTATTAATTGCAGTCTTTTATGACCGAAATAATTCATATCATTCTATTATCTATGCACTGTTCTTTGGTTTACTAATTGATATCGCCTATACTGGGATATTAGGTGTTTACATGTTTACCTATGCAGTGGTAATTTACGTTATTCGTGAACTTAGAAATATATTGCATAGTAATATTTATTCAACCTTATTGTTTGGTATAATAAGTTTAACGATTGCTGAATTAATTATTAATCTAATTTATTATGTTGTAGGCATAATGGATTCGGTTTGGATGGATTATTTGATGGAGCGCTTATTACCATCAATTTTAGCTAATTCTATTTTCTTGTTGATATTATATCCATTGTTTGCAAAACGACTTGATAAATGGAAAAATAGTAAGATAAAGTAGAGTATACAAATATTTTTTAACCCTACACGCTAAATATGAAGCAGGTACCAGAGGTGAAAGTATGCAGGATACGAAAACAAAACAATATGTAACAATTAAAGGCACTCGAGATGGTCTTACACTCTTCATCGATGATCGCTGTTCCTTTGAGGATGTGTGTAGGGAGCTAATAGATAAATTAGCAGTTAACCGGCCTCAAAAAGACGAACAAGAAGTACCAGTTACCATTAAGTTAGGTAATCGTTATCTTTATGATGATCAAAAGGAAGAATTAAAAAAAATAATTACAAATGAAAGTCAATTTACCGTACAAAGTTTAGAGTCTAATGTAATATTAAGAAGTGACGCTCTCGAAATGTTAGAAGACACGGAAATAAAAATAGAGAATCGGATCGTTCGTTCTGGACAAGTTCTAGAAGTTAAAGGGGATTTACTATTAATAGGTGATGTCAATCCAGGTGGAAAAGTTATTTCAACTGGTAACATATATATCATGGGAAGCTTGCATGGAATTGCCCATGCAGGTGCTAAAGGTGATAAAAACGCAATCATAGTTGCTTCCTATATGAATCCGAGTCAACTCCGGATAGCGGATTTTATTAGTCGTGCTCCAGATTATGAATCAGATGGTGTATATATGGAATGTGGTCTCGTCGATGTTGAAAAAGATAAAATAATAATTGATAGATTACAAGTTTTAGCTCATAAACGTAAAAGTTTACGGGCATTCGAAAGGAGAATAATCAATGGGTGAGGCAATCGTAATAACATCTGGTAAGGGTGGGGTAGGAAAAACTACTACTACTGCCAATATAGGAACTGCTCTAGCATTAATGGATAAAAAAGTTTGTTTAATTGATACGGATATTGGATTGCGAAACCTAGATGTCATTATGGGCTTAGAAAACCGAATTATTTATGATATTGTAGATGTCATAAATGGTAGGTGCAAATTAAAACAAGCCCTAATTAAGGATAAGCGTTTTGATTATCTATCATTGCTACCAGCTGCTCAGACTAGTGATAAATCAGCTGTGACAACTGATGGTATGCGTGAAATTATTAAAGAGTTAAAAACAGAATATGACTATATTATCATTGACTGCCCAGCCGGCATTGAACAAGGGTTTCAAAATGCCATTGCTGGAGCAGATAGAGCAATCGTTGTAACAACACCTGAGAAATCTAGCGTACGTGATGCGGATCGAATTATTGGATTACTAGAAAAAGAGGAAATAGAAGCACCAACACTTATCATTAATCGAATTCGTAAGCACATGATGAAAAATGGTGACATGTTAGATATTGATGAAATCGTACAAGTGTTATCTATTGATCTAATTGGTATCGTGCTAGACGATGATGAAGTAATCAAAGCATCTAACCACGGTGAACCAGTAGCATTTCAACCGAACACCAAAGCATCAATAGCGTATAGAAACATCGCTAGACGAATTCTTGGTGAATCCGTACCTTTACAATCATTAGAAGATGAAACAGGAATGTTTAAAAAGGTTAAAAAGTTCTTTGGTATTAGAAGTTAATATGCTTTACCCGTTATAAATATAGGCTATTCGATCAAGAGTTCTAAATTCAACATGGATTTTAGAGCTCTTTTTTGATTTCTGCAATATTTTGGGAGAAACATATGAAATCTATTTCGAGAAACCAAATTAATCTCGGGTTTGTTTTAATTGTCTTATCTGGATTGTACAATCATATCTTGTCCAACACCTTCATACAATTGTATAAACAAGGAATGAGGGAATGAGGAGAATGAAAAAAGATATAAAACACATTCGGAAATCAATAAACGATCGAAAAAAACTTCGAGGCATACCATCGAAAACAGACAGAGGTAAAGTGAGCACAATTATGCCTTCTCTACCGCAAGAAGAAGAAAAACATGGATTCTATCCAAATTTTATCGACCCTTCAGCCTCCAACCAGTCAAGGAGTAATGCAATTACAGGGGTTATATTAAAAGGTATTTTTTCTGTCATGCTATTTTTCTCCATCGCTATCATTTGGCAAAACGATGCAGAAATCTTTGAAAAACCAAGACAATGGACAAGTAATGTATTAACAGAGGAATTTCCGTTTGCTAGTGTTTATCAGTGGTATAAAGACTCATTTGGTACACCCCTATCATTTATACCTGGAAATGATTCCAAGGTAGTAGAAGAGGCTGCTCTTGCTTTACCGGTATCGGGAAGTGTAATTGAAACATTCCAAGCTAATGGTAAAGGTATTATGATTGCTCCTAATGAAACAACCTCAGTATCTGCTCTTAGAGAAGGTGTAGTAATCTTTTCAGGGAAAAAGTCAGACACGAATAAAACAGTTGTAGTTCAACATGCAGACGAATCTACTACTACTTATGGTTTTATGAGTTCAATTGATGTTCATTTGTACCAAATTGTCGATGCAAACCAACGAATAGGTGAATTCACCCCAACTGAAGCGAGCGAAATGGTCTATTTTGCTATTGAAAAAAATAATGAATATGTCGACCCTGTCCAGGTGGTTGAAGTTGATGACAATCCGTAAAATTATACCACCTATACATATTCATCCAATACTATTTGTGTTTATCATTATATCTTTCTTGACCGGTACATTTGTTGAAATGATGATTATCCTAGGTATCGTTTTATGGCATGAGCTTGGACATTATCTAGCAGCAGCACATTTTAAATGGCGAATTAATAAAGTGATGCTATGGATATTTGGTGGGGTTATGGACACAGATGAGCATGGAAATAGGCCTGTTATCGAAGAATTTATTGTAACTATAGCAGGTCCTTTTCAACATGTAATCATTTATGTTTTTATGCTTATTGCATCTTCTTTATCACTATTACCGTCTTCTATAATTAGTACAATTCTGATCTATAACACGACTATTCTAGTCTTTAACTTGTTGCCTATATGGCCTCTTGATGGAGGAAAGCTATTGTTCTTTCTATTATCTAAAAGATTATCTTTTCAAAAGGCGTATCATATGATCATTATCATATCAATCTTGTTATGTTTCATTATTATTATGGTACAACTACTATTTCTTCCATTTACATTGAGTTCATTTCTAATTATGGTTTTCCTATTAATAGAAAATCGATCGGATTGGAAAAATAGACATTTTGTGTTTATTCGATTTCTCTTAAATCGTTATAAAGGTAATAACTGGATAAAAACGGTAAAGCCTATTATAGTGCCTTCCCATTCATCACTTATGGAGGTGTTTTCACAGTTTAAAAGGGATGTGAAGCATTCTATTTATATCCAACTACCTAATGATAAGCGACTAGCAATAGATGAAACGGATTGTTTAAAAACTTACTTTTATGATAAAAGCTATCATAAAACAATTGGTGAGGTTGCAACAATAACTACAATGTAGAAATAAGCTTGACAAAAGAATAGTTCACGTGATAACATTTGTATGTTATTCATCGTAGCACCCGTGCTACAACCGCACAGAACAGGTTTTTAAAACTTACATAAGTTACCTGTATGGCGAGTCTGAGTTTAACAAGGAGGTGCAGTTATGTACGCAATTATCGAAACTGGTGGTAAACAAGTTAAAGTTGAAGAAGGCCAAGTAGTTTACGTTGAAAAAGTTACAGCTGATGTAGATGAAACTGTTACGTTTGACAAAGTACTTTTCGTAGGTGGGGAAGACGTTAAAGTTGGTTCTCCTTACGTTGAAGGTGCTACTGTTACGGCTAAAGTTGAAAAACACGGTCGTCAAAAGAAAGTCACTGTATTCAAATTCAAAGCTAAGAAAAACTACCATAAGAAACAAGGTCATCGTCAACCTTATACAAAATTAGTAATCGAAAAAATTAACCAATAAGGGTTCTGCCATGATAAAGGTAACTTTATACCGAGATAATAATCAAATAACTTCTTTTGAATTATCTGGACATGCAGAAAGCGGACCTTACGGATATGATTTGGTTTGTGCTGGAGTATCTGCAGTTTCAATTGGGGCAGTTAATGCCGTATTGGAACTTACAGATATCGATCTAGCAATCGAACAAGGTAGTGAAGGTGGCTATCTTCGTGTAACGATTCCCAACTCTGTTGATACAGAAATAAGGGAAAAGGTACAACTCCTGTTCGAAGGAATGATTGTTTCACTTCAAACAATTGAACGTGATTATAGTCAATTTATTAAGATACAAAGTAAATAGGAGGTGCTCTAATGCTACGTCTAGATTTACAGTTCTTCGCGTCTAAAAAAGGTGTAGGTAGTACAAAGAACGGTCGTGACTCTGAGTCCAAACGTCTTGGTGCTAAACGTGCTGATGGTCAATTCGTATCTGGTGGATCTATTCTTTACCGTCAACGCGGTACGAAAATCTATCCAGGTGAAAACGTAGGCCGTGGTGGAGATGACACTCTTTATGCAAAAATCGACGGTGTTGTAAAATTCGAACGCTATGGTCGTGACCGCAAAAAAGTTAGTGTATACCCAGTTGCTCAAGAAGCATAATATGACATATAAAACTCCAATCATTTAGTGGTTGGAGTTTTTTTGTTGAAATATGGCTAAAGTTACATGAAGAGCCCAACTTCGAGGTATAAACTTCAACTTGAATTGGAAATCATGACTCAAATGACTATAGAAGTCGTCTAAACATCATTATGAACTAAACTTCAAGATTAATTGATGAATCAAAACATTTTTTAAACTAAGAAAACGGATGCTATCACCAGAAGTACGTTTGCAGGATAGTAGTTATCAACCCAAAAATGAACTCTTCCACGTTTTCTGCTATAATTCTACATATTGGGGGAGGATAAATGTGGAAGCAAAGGACGTCATTCAGTTATTACGATTACAAAGACATGATTTGATGAATGATCTACAAATTGTTCATGGCTATTTAAGTATGGGAAAAACAGACAAAGTAAAATCAAAAGTAAACAATATTATTGATAACCTAAATCAAGAAAGAAAACTCATGAATATTAATTGCCCAAAGTTTGCTTTGTGGCTAATTCAAGTGAAATTACATCATAAACATATCCAATTTACATACGATATACATACCGAAAATAAAAATTTACTAAGTTATGATGGTACCTTAAAGGAAATTGGAACCACAATTATTGATTATATTATAGCTAGTAAATTAGATGAAATAACAGGTGATCTGCAAGTAATAAACAATAATAATTCAATCGATTTGGTCATGACAGTAACTAGTCAAACAATCGATTATAATGCATGGAAAAATCATTTGGCTGAAAAGCTAAAAAATGTGTTGATACAGTCAGAGGAATTGGAAACCAAAGTAAGATTTATCTTCTCAATTCCCTCTGCTGATTAGATGAGGTGAGAATATGTTTGTCGATCAAGTCAGTGTCTACGTGAAAGCTGGAGATGGAGGTAATGGTCTCGTAGCGTATCGTAGAGAAAAATATGTTCCATTAGGTGGACCAGCAGGTGGCGATGGTGGAAATGGTGGAGATGTTGTATTTAAGGTGGATGAAGGACTAAATACATTAATGGATCTCCGTTATAACCGTCATTTCAAAGCGAAACGCGGTGAGAATGGGATGAGCAAGAACCAACATGGAAAAAACTCAACACCACTTATAGTGTCTGTCCCTCCAGGAACCACCGTTATTGATGAGGATACAGACCAAGTAATTGCCGACCTTACCATTCATGGACAAGAAGCTGTTATTGCGAAAGGTGGTAGAGGTGGTAGAGGAAATTCCCGATTTGCTACTCCTCGTAATCCTGCACCAGACTTTGCTGAAAATGGTGAACCAGGTGAAGAAAAAAATATCAAAGTAGAATTGAAACTAATTGCCGATGTGGGATTAGTTGGATTTCCGAGTGTTGGTAAATCAACCTTTTTATCTGTTGTAAGTGCTGCAAAGCCCAAAATAGCTGATTATCATTTTACTACATTAGCTCCAAATTTAGGTGTTGTTGATACAGCAGATAATCGTAGTTTTGTTTTAGCAGATTTACCTGGGCTAATTGAAGGTGCTCACGCTGGAGTTGGACTGGGCCATCAATTTTTACGACATGTAGAGCGAACTAGAGTAATCATTCATGTAATTGATATGGCTGGTACTGAAGGTCGTGATCCATTTGAAGATTATCAAAAGATTAATAAGGAATTAAGCGAATATGATGAAAAGTTAATGACTAGACCACAGATTATCGCCGCAAATAAAATGGATATGCCAGATTCAGAAGAAAATTTAAAACAATTCAAAGAGCAGATTGGTAATGACATTCCTGTCTATCCAATATCCGCTTTAACAAAAGAGGGTTTACGTGATATTCTATTCGCCGTGGCAGACCTATTGGAAACAATTCCGAAATTCGCACCTGAATTAGAGGAAACAGATGAAACGGTAGTGTATCGATATCAGAAAGAGGATAAGGGGTTTGAAATTAATCGAGATGATGATGGGGCATTTGTTATCTCGGGACCAAAGATTGAAAAATTATTTAAGATGACCGATTTCAATCGTGAAGAGGCTGTACGTCGGTTTGCTCGTCAAATGCGCTCTATGGGAGTTGATGAAGAACTCCGTAACAGGGGTGCAGAAGACGGTGATACCATTCGTATTTTACAATTTGAATTTGAGTTTGTGGATTAATATATCGTTGTCGTTCTCCAATATGGAGGGCGACTTTTTTTCTTTTGATAACAGCAGGAAATATAGCTTGAAAAATGAAGTTTCACTTTATGTTCAACATTTGGATTTATTTTGCATATCTTGATATAGAGTGATTAGCCCAGAATACAGAAGGGAAAGGAGTTCGATTTAACATTGAAGATTCATATTGTCCAAAAAGGAGATACATTATGGGAGCTGTCTAAAAAATATGGGGTGGATTTTGAAGCATTAAAAAGCGCAAATTCACAGCTGTCAAGCCCTGATATGATTATGCCGGGGATGAAGATTCGTATTCCAACAACAGCTAAAATGGTTAAAAAAGAAATGGTTAAAAAAGAGGCGCCAATTAAAGAGCAGGTACAAATGCCAATGAAAGAACTGCAAGTAGAAACACCATATAAGGATATTTCACCAAAACCAATGCCAGTTGTTAAAGAAGATGATATCAAGGCTCAGCTGAATTTAAAACCAGAAATGCCGATGCCACAAATGCCGCAGATTCCACAAATGCAGACACCCCCTATGATGCAGGCTACAACAATCGAACAAGATTTATATATGCAATTTAATTTCCAAGAAAGTGATTCTTCAGAGGAAGTGGAACATATGGAACAACCACAACAACAGCCAATGTTCCATCAACCAATGTACCAACCGGTTCAAATGATTCCGTGTTATCCTGTACATCCATGCTGTTATGGTATGCCACCAATAGGTCACCATGGATTTCCAATGCATCATCCACACGGAATTGCGCCTATGGCTCATCCGGGGATGATGATGCCAATACAAGAAGATTATAATGATTGCGGTTGTGGAGGAAATAATTATCAAGTACCACAAATGGGTGAAGTGCCTCAATTCAATTTAGGTATGAATATGTATAATTCTCAAGTTCAGGAAAATATGCCACAAATGGGTTCAAATATGACTATACCAGGAATGTCTGGATTCCAGTCAAATGGCTTTCCTTCCCCTCCAGGTTTTGGTGAGTTAAGAATGCATGAGGACGAATCCTCTGATTGAGTTACCATCTAAGTAGAGACGATCAACGATTCAATCGTCTCTCTTCTTTTTTATATTGGGAGGGGAACTTAGAGGCTAAAAAAATACACCCAATAAAACGTAATATTTATTATATTGAAACTGCTTCAGGAGAAAAATTTGTTCTAAAGGGTCATTCCAATACTTCCAATATGAGACAACAATGGGAATTTTTTGAGCGGATTCATTCAAAAAATGTTGTACCATTTGTGCGTTATCCAAATGGTAAAAAAGAAATTTCAACAGGGACAAATTATAGTTGGACCATTTCATCTTATGTTTCAGGAAGAAAGCTGAACTATGAAGCTGCAGAAGACCGAAAAAGAGCAATAAATTTATTAAAAAAGTTTCATGCTGAAGCAACACAAGTCTTTGTTAGAAATTTATTGAGGAAACAACCGTTTTATAAGAGATGGCATGCTAGGCATTATAAATTTTTGGAAACGGAACAAATTTTTGAACGGAATGGCTATTTAACTCTGTTTAACGATATTTCTTTCATGATGAAAAAGTATCTCGAAATTGTTGAGTCTTATCATTGGTATAAAGAACAATTAGATGCGGAGCGGAACGGATTATGGGTACATGGTGATGTTGCCTCTCACAATTTTATTCAGAATGGAAAAACATACATGATTGACTTTGACCTATTACACTGTACCCCTCAAATATACGATTATA
The DNA here is from genome assembly GCF_000577245.1 of Paucisalibacillus algeriensis. GTDB lineage: Bacteria > Bacillota > Bacilli > Bacillales > Amphibacillaceae > Ornithinibacillus. Next base: position 319,111 of record NZ_CBYO010000014.1, on the reverse strand, counting down.
TTCAATTAGGTCAACGCTTTTTGCCTCATGTTAATTGGGATATCGAGCAGTTAGTTGGCTATAAAATGGTCAAAGATGAGGAACTCGAGAAGTATATAAATTCCGTTTTTGTTCCAAGTGACTTAGTCCGTGAATGGTTACATTTTCTAACACGGAAACGTCGGGTAAGTGTAGAGGATTATATGGAAACAATGGAGATGGAGTGGATTAGCCGTAAGGAATTTCTAAATAAATCCAAGTTAATTCTTTAAATAATGATTACAAAAATATTTTTAGAAATGTGAGCTAAATTCTGCTTCCACAATTTATTTGAAAAGGATAATTTAACCGGTAGTAAATAACCTCTCTTTTAGCAAACTAGCTATAAGGGAGGTTTTATGATGCGAGTAAGATATTTTATTATCCTATCTAGTTTGTTCCTACTTGCAGCATGTGGCAATGAGAGTGAGCAAGGGATGAATAACAATACAAATCAAAAAAATATTCAACCCATTAATTATGAAACGCCAAATGAGCAAGAAAGTCGTTCGGGTGACCAGGACAAATCTATTGGTGAAATCGGGGGATATAAACAAAGTGACCAAGAATATGTCAATGAAGGAGATAAGAATTTTAACGCAAAGAATGAGGACCAATACACAAGTGAAAGAACATATTTAATTTCAGAGTATTTATCAGAGAGAAAAGAAATTGTTCAATCACAAATTGCAGAAACTGATGATCGAATTATTGTTGCGGTTATGACTGGAAATCAGTACTTTCCGGATTTACCGGAAATTATTACAAGAGATGTCAAAGAAATCGTACCAGATAAAGAAGTAGTGGTCTATACGGATAAGGCATGGTGGGATCATATGCGCAATCTGAATAGTAACCCAAAAGATCTTGATCAAGATATAGAGAAGAATTTACATGATTTCTTTAACAATAATTAAGCCTTTGTCCCTCAAGGGCTTTTTTATTATTTATCCACAAAGCCCCAAACCTATGCTCCCATTCTCTATTTATGGTAGAATAGGAAAAGGATTTATAGTGGGGAGAAGATAAAATGATTTCTTATGTACGAGGTAAGTTAGTCTCTATTCATGAAGAGGCTGTTATTATAGATGTTCATGGTGTAGGATATGAAGTTATTTGTCCAAATCCATTTGTTTTTCAGAAACATCTAAATAACGAACTTCATATACATACTTATTTCCATGTTCGAGAAGATGCCCAAATATTATATGGATTTAAAAATTTAGACCAAAAGTATTTGTTTACCAGGTTATTATCAGTATCTGGTATTGGACCAAAAGGAGCCTTGGCAATTCTTTCTGGTGTAAATATACCCGAATTTGTTTCAGCTATTGAAAGGGAAGACGATAAGTTCTTAACTAGTTTTCCTGGAGTCGGTAAGAAAACTGCAAGGCAAATTATTTTAGATTTAAAAGGAAAATTAGTAGCGAACTTTAATATTACAAAAGAAGAATTAGAAACAACAGCCAAGAAATCAAGTCAATCTGTAGAATTAAAAGAAGCGATTGAGGCATTGAAAGCATTAGGTTATGTGGATAGAGAAGTTAAGGCAATCATTCCAGATCTTCAAAAGAAGATTACTGATGAAACCAATACTGATGAAATTATTCGAAAAGCTTTAAGTTTATTAATGAAAAAATAACGAGGGGGCAATATTATGGATGAGCGAATGGTTACCGGTGAATTACATGAAGAAGAATCCTATGTAGAGCTTAGTCTCCGCCCCACGACGTTAAATCAGTATATCGGTCAGGATAAGGTGAAAGAAAATCTAACTATCTTTATTCAAGCTGCAAAGATGCGAAATGAACCATTAGACCATGTATTACTTTATGGACCTCCAGGACTCGGAAAAACAACACTAGCTGCAATCATCGCTAATGAAATGGGTGTTCAATTTCGTTCCACATCTGGACCGGCAATTGATCGTGCTGGGGATCTTGCTGCTATATTAACGTCCTTAGAGGCTGGTGACGTCCTGTTTATAGATGAAGTTCATCGATTGCCAAGGGCTGTTGAAGAAGTATTATACTCGGCAATGGAGGATTTCTTTCTAGATATTGTTATTGGAACAGGCCCAAGTGCTAGGTCTGTAAGAATTGATTTACCTCCATTTACACTTGTTGGTGCTACCACCAGAGCAGGACTTTTGTCAGCTCCATTAAGGGACAGGTTTGGTGTATTGTCTAGACTGGAATACTACGAAACAAAAGACCTATGTGCAATAGTGGAGCGTACAGCAGAAATTTTTGAAACGAAAATTACCAAAGAGGCAGCTATGGAAGTAGCGCGCAGGTCAAGAGGAACACCACGCATTGCCAATAGATTACTCCGAAGAATCCGTGACATTTCCCAGGTTAAAGGCGAGGAAGAAATTAGTTTAGGAACAACAGAGGTAGCTTTAGGGATGCTACAAGTAGACGATGTGGGGCTCGATCATATAGACCATAAACTTCTTAAAGGTATTATTGAAGGATTTCAAGGTGGTCCAGTTGGATTAGATACCATAGCAGCAACCATTGGAGAAGAATCACAAACGATAGAAGATGTATATGAACCATATTTATTACAAATCGGTTTTATTCAACGTACTCCTAGGGGAAGAATAGTAACACAGAAGGCATATCAACATTTTGGTATGAAAGTGAATGATGAAACGTGAATTTAGGTAAGATGTTTATTATAATTGGAATTATGTTTCTAGTAATCGGAGTAGTATGGACTTTTATTGGTCGATTACCAGGTGATATCTCTTTTAAAAAAGGGAATTTTACCTTTTATTTTCCAATTATGACATCCATCGTAATAAGTATTGTTTTATCGATTATTTTCTTTATTCTAGGAAGATTTCGCTAATCTTACATGAAGGAGCAACACCCATGAATATTGAGGATTTTGATTTTGAATTACCGGAAAACTTGATTGCACAAACTCCGTTAAAGGATCGAAGTGCATCAAGATTAATGGTGTTAAATAAAGTAACTAGGGAATTGGAACATAAACATTTTAAGGACATAAAAGGCTATCTAAAAAAAGGTGATTGTCTAGTTTTAAATGATACGAAGGTACTTCCAGCTAGGCTCTACGGGATTAAAGAAGATACTGGAGCGAAAGTAGAAGTTCTTCTGCTGAAACAGAATGAAGGAGATACATGGGAAGTCCTAGCAAAACCTGCCAAGCGAATGAAAGTCGGTACTAAACTATCATTTGGAGATGGAAAACTGAAGGCAACATGTATAGAAACGTTAGAACATGGTGGACGAATATTGAGTTTTGAATATGAGGGCATTTTTTATGAAGTCTTAGATGATCTAGGAGAAATGCCGTTACCTCCTTATATCAAAGAACAATTACCTGAAAAAGATCGTTACCAAACAGTTTATGCAAAAGAAGAAGGTTCAGCAGCTGCTCCAACAGCAGGATTACACTTTACAGAGGAATTGCTGGAAGAGATTAAAGATATGGGTGTTACCATTGCATTTATTACACTTCATGTGGGCCTTGGAACTTTTAGACCAGTAAGTGTTGAGAATATTGATGATCATCAGATGCACACTGAATTTTATATGATGTCAAAAGAAACTGCTGAAACATTAACAAAAATACGAGAACATGGTGGTAGAATTATCTCTGTTGGTACAACCTCCACAAGAACTCTTGAAACAATTGCACGGGATCATAATGGTGAATTTGAAGAGTCTAGTGGTTGGACCGATATATTTATATTTCCAGGGTTTGAATTTAAGGCAATTGATGGTTTAATTACCAATTTTCATTTGCCAAAATCTACATTAATAATGCTGGTTAGTGCTTTTAGTGATCGAGAGTTTATTTTAAAAGCATACAATGAAGCTGTAAAGGAAAAATATCGTTTCTTTAGTTTTGGAGATGCGATGTTCATTATTTAGTAAAGGAAAGATAGAATGAATTCACCTATACGTTATGAATTAATTAAAACTGACAAACAAACTGGCGCAAGACTAGGAAGAGTACATACACCTCATGGGTCTTTTGAAACACCCATGTTTATGCCTGTAGGTACTCTTGCTACTGTAAAGACAATGAGTCCAGAGGATTTAGAAACAATGGGAGCAAAGATAATTTTATCCAATACCTATCATTTATGGCTACGACCAGGAGAGGATATAATTAAAGAAGCAGGTGGTCTTCATAAATTTATGAACTGGGATGGTGCAATATTAACTGATTCCGGTGGGTTTCAAGTATTTAGTCTAAGTGATATGCGTGAAATTAAGGAAGAAGGAGTACATTTTCGAAATCATCTAAATGGGGATAAATTATTTCTTTCTCCAGAAAAAGCGATGCAAATTCAAAATGCACTTGGCTCTGATATTATGATGGCATTTGATGAATGCCCACCATATCCCGCTACACATGAATATATGAAAGCATCTGTGGAAAGAACTTCTAGATGGGCAGAGAGATGTTTAAATGCGCATGAAAGAAAAGATGTACAGGGGTTATTTGGAATCATTCAAGGTGGAGAATTTGAAGACTTGCGTAGATTAAGTGCTCAGGACTTAGTTTCTCTAGATTTCCCGGGATATGCGGTAGGGGGACTTTCTGTTGGTGAACCAAAGGATGTCATGAATCGGGTACTAGAATTTACAACACCTTTAATGCCGAGTAATAAGCCAAGGTATTTAATGGGCGTGGGATCTCCAGATGCCTTGATAGACGGGGCTATCAGAGGAATAGATATGTTTGATTGTGTATTACCAACGAGAATTGCTCGTAATGGAACTTGTATGACATCGAATGGTAGACTTGTAGTTCGAAATGCAAAATATGCTCGTGATTTTGGCCCAATTGATGAAAATTGTGATTGTCATGTTTGTCGAAATTATTCTCTTGCTTACATTCGCCACCTAATAAAATGCAATGAAACTTTTGGATTTAGACTTACTACTTATCATAATCTATATTTTCTGCTAAAATTAATGGAGCAAGTACGAAACGCAATTCGCGAAGATCGACTTGGTGACTTTAAAGAAGAATTCTTTGAACAGTATGGTTTGAATAAACCGGATGCGAAGAATTTTTAATGAACGTTTAGAAGACTTCCGTTTTTTAAACGAATTGTCTGGAAAGGAGGGACATATACATGGAAGGATTAGCTACTTTATTACCGTTAATAGCTATGTTTGTTATTTTCTACTTCTTGCTCATTCGTCCACAACAAAAGCGTCAAAAACAAGTTAGACAAATGCAGTCTGAACTTAAAAAAGGTGATTCTGTTGTAACGATTGGTGGATTTCACGGTGTGATTCATGCTTTAGATGAAGGAACAGTCGTGTTACAAGCAGGTGATGGTTCTAAACTTACATACGATCGTTCTGCGATTCGTGATGTTAAATCTGTATAAAGAACTAAAGAAGAGGTAATCATGTTGATTACCTCTTTTAAAATTGCTTGGTTATGATAAGATTAAACATTATTTTTGTCTTGAGATAACTGAAATCTATTTATTTTTCATTTATGATTGGAAGCAATATTTACTCCAACTGCTCCACCGAATAGAGCTGCTAGGATATAAAATAAATGATGGATAGTTTGTTGTAGGCCAAATCCTTCTTGGAAACCTAGATATTGTACTAAAAAAGTAAAAACGGTAAATCCTAGGCCTGTTAATGCTCCGATCATCCAGCCTTTTTGTCTTCCTTTTCCTCCAGCAACAGCTCCACCAATAAATAGTGATATTAAGCCTATAACAAGTGTTACCCAATTAAGTGCAGGTTCATTAAAACTTGAAAAGCGTAATAGTAAAGCTAATGCCATACTAGAAACTAAAATTAATCCAAGTACTACAATCCATCCATAAAGTAATGCGGTAAATTGTTGATTACGCATATTTATCCCCCTCGTAAATAGTCCTTTTATAGAATCATATTCTTGTCCTAGCTAAAGTAGACGAGTTTTTTCTTAAATTTATTGTGAAAAATCAATTTCCAAGTTCGCTGCCCGAACACTCTCCGCTTTAGCGAATCCATTTTTGTAAAAATGGTATCTGTTCTAGTTCATCTTTTGATATAAACTTAAGTATGAAAAGTAGGATAATGTAGATTATGGTTAAGACGATTAGTGATAAACCAAATAGAGCTATGTTTGGATCATAGGTAATATAAAAATCATATATTATCTTTCCTAAGCCCCATGTTGCCAGAATTAATGCAACCATCTTGAATATGTCTTTAAATGGAATATAGAAGTTGATTTCTTTTCGTAAAGATGCTAAATGTAATAACGTAATTAGAATGACACCAACAGACATTGCGATAGCGACACCCATGATTCCAAAGCTTTCATTAGAAGCGAGAATAAATAAGACGATAAACTTTACAACAGCTCCAATTAGACTATTCCACATTGCTGGTTTTGCAAGATCTAATGCTTGCAATGCTGCTTGTAATGGCGATTGAATATACAACAAAATATAAAATGGTGCCATAAATACAAGAATTGTACTAGCATTTGCTGTCCCATACATAAACGATAAAATTGGTACCGCAAAAATGGATAATACGACAGTAGCTATTGCTCCTGAAGCAAATGAAATACGAATAGATTGGTGAATTCTGTAGTGGATTAATTTCCTGTTTTCTGTTGCTTCTGCCTCAGAGATGTTGGGTACTAGCGCAATTGACAAGGACTGGGTGATAAAGGTAGGTAAAAATAATAATGGTAGGACAAAACCTGTTAATTCACCATATTGCCTTGTTGCAAGTGCACTTGATATTCCAGCTAGGGCTAAGCTATGTGCAACTATAATAGGTTCCAAAAAATAAGAAAATGAACTTATCATTCTACTACCAGTACTAGGAAGAGCGATAGAAAAGAGTTCCTTCATGGTTTGTTTACTGGATTTTACGTATTTGAAAAATCGATGCCTAATCCGAATCGTTTTCTTGCTTTTAAATTGATAAATCATATAAAGTAAAGAGACGAATTCTCCTAAGATAACACTAAACATTGCTCCTGCAGCTGCAAATTCCACGCCATAAGGTAGTAATAGGTTCACAAATAAGGCAACAAAGCTTATTCGAACGATTTGCTCGATTACTTGTGAATAACTTTGTGGTTTCATATTTTGCATTCCTTGGAAATAACCACGCAAAACGGAAGAAACAGCAACTATTGGGATTATTGGACTTACAGCTATTAATGGGTAGAGTGTTCGATCATCTGTTAATAAGGTTGTTGCAATAAATGGAGCTGCAAAGATCATGACTACGGTGAAGAAAATACTTGAAATTGATGTTATGATAATAGAAACAACTAATATACGTTTGACTTTAGCTCTGTCATTTCTAGCATCTGCTTCTGCAACTCGTTTCGATATGGCTACAGGTAGTCCAAGTTGTGTTAGTGTCATGACTAAAAATAAAGTAGGAAGGGCCATCATATATAAACCGATTCCTTCTTCACCCATCAGTCTAGCGACTACTAAACGGTTAATGAACCCTAAAAAGCGAGTAATCATGCCAGCTAATATTAAGATTAGTGTGCCTTGTAAAAAAGTTTGTTTAGACAACAGCGACAACCTGCCTTCTCAAAAAATAAAATTTCATATACAATGATATATATGCAAGATTAGTGGCCAAGCATGACAACTTGTCTTATGAAATAAATTCTTTCTTGAAGAGGTGAACGTCTTGGGATTAGTAAAGGCTGTTGAAGCATGGAAGCAAGAGTTAAAACCGGTATTAATAAGTAAAGCGGAAGAATTACAGTTGATGGGATATTCGAAAGCAACTCATGAGGATATTTGGAAATGCCTTGTAAATAAGGTGTGGAAAGGCAATCCTGAAAAAATGTTACACGAGGTTGTCCAAGACATATTTCACCTAAGTTCTAATATCTACATGAGTTATTTAACTATTGATGCGTATCAGGATGATGACTTGATGGCTTCTATTGCAGCTCTAACAGGGAAAAGTTAAATCCCTTTGCACATACGTTTTTACATATTAGTTTTTGATACAGTTTAAGGAGGAAAAGTTTTATGAAAAATAAAGGACGTATTACATCCTTTTTCCTAATAGTGATTGCATTAGGAGTTATCATTGGATTATTTACACCTAAGATTGCCAATAATGTTAATCTTGGTTTGGATTTACAGGGTGGATTTGAGGTTTTATATGAAGTTAAACCGATTGATAAATCTCAAGAAACAACGCGTAAACTACTGGAATCGACAGTTCAGCTATTAAATGACAGGGTAAATAAACTTGGAATCAGTGAAGCAGTAATTGATATTGAAGGTGAAGACCGAATTCGTGTACAGCTAGCAGGTGTCGAGGATCAAACTCAAGCTCGTGAAATGTTAGCTACTAGCGCTAGATTATCATTTCGTGATGTAAATGATAACGTGTTATTGGATGGAGCAGATATTAAAGAAGGTAGTGCAAAACAGGACTTTGATCCAACTACAAATGCGCCTATTGTTACACTTCAAGTAAAGGATGCCAAAAAGTTAACAGAAGTAACTACAGAATTGTCGAAAAAGCATCCTGGAAATCGAGAATCAATTACGCCACTACCAGAACGTGAAGATTTACTTGTTATTTGGATGGATTTTCAAGAAGGAGATTCATTTAAAGAAGAAGTACTAAAAACTGATCATAAATATATTTCAGCACCTGGGGTAGAAAAACCAATTCCAGGTACAGATGTAATGATTAGTGGAAACTTTACCATTGAATCTGCTCAATACCTCGCAGATATAATTAACTCTGGTTCTTTACCAGCTGACATGACAGAAATATTTTCCACCTCTGTTGGTGCACAATTTGGTGAGCAAGCATTAAATGAAACAGTAATTGCTGGAATGATTGGTATTGCTATTATTTTCTTATTCATGATAGTTGTATATCGTTTTCTAGGTGTTATTTCTGTAATTTCATTAAGTGCTTATACATTTTTAGTACTTGTTATTTTTGAAGCATTAAATGGTGTCCTTACACTACCGGGAATTGCGGCGTTAATTCTTGGTGTAGGTATGGCAGTAGATGCCAATGTTATTACCTTTGAACGGATTAAAGAAGAATTACGTGAAGGTAAATCACTTCCTGCATCATTTAAAGCGGGTACTAGTAACTCCTTTAGAGCAATTCTAGATGCAAATATTACAACTATTTTAGCTGCAGCAGTATTATTTATATTTGGTACAAGTTCTGTTAAAGGTTTTGCTACCATGTTAATCATTAGTATTCTAGTGAGCTTTCTAACAGCAGTCTTTGGAACAAAATGGTTACTGCAATTATGGATTAAAGTGAAATTTTTTAAACATAACCCGAGTTGGTTAGGAGTTAAAAAATCAGATGTCCGTGATATTCGCGACAATACAGAGGTCCCAGCTAAATTTGCAAACAGAGAATGGAATATTGTAGATAACCGTAAGAAATTTTTCATGTTTACATCTATTCTAGTAATTATTGGTGCCATTTCACTAATGTTCTTTAGATTAAATCCAGGAATTGATTTTACAAGTGGTTCAAGGGTACAAATTATGGCAGAAGAAAGCTTGAACACAGAGGAAGTTGAAGCGGGTCTTGAAGAACTAGGGTTAGAGGCTAAAGTTGTTCTATCCGGTGAAAACAATGAAATTGCAGTAATTCGCTACGAAGAGATTATAGAAGAAGATAAGATTGCTGAATTAAAATCCTATTTTAAGGATGAGTATGGTGTTGAACCTAGTGTAAGTGTTGTTTCCTCTATTGTGGGAGAAGAACTGGTTAAAAATGCTATTTATGCACTTGCCATCGCATCTGTAGGAATGATTATTTATGTAGCATTCCGCTTTGAATTTTTCTTTGCGATTACAACGATCATTGCATTACTGCATGATGTATTTATTATGTTAACGGTCTTTAGTATTTTTAGAATTGAATTTGATGTTACGATTGTTGCAGCTATTCTAACCATCATCGGTTACTCGATTAACGCGACGATTGTTACCTTTGACAGGATTCGAGAAAATATTCAAAAGCGGAAAAAGGCAGTCAAGTCGTTTTCAGAACTTGCTAGCGTCGTCAATACAAGTATTGTACAAACGATGACAAGAACAGTGAATACCACGATTACGACGTTAATTGCTGTATTAGCCTTCTTGTTCCTAGGTGCTGATCCAATTCAAGGATTTGGAATTGCCTTAGCTGTTGGTCTTATTGCTGGTACATACTCTTCTCTTTTCCTTGCTACTCAATTATGGCTTGTATGGCGTGGAAAGAATGTGAAGGATAAACCAGTTGATTTTAGAAAGAAAAAGCGTGTGGAAGGACCACAGGTCTAACATAAGATCCCCTTGGCCTACGCCAAGGGGATTATTATTATTCTGATGGTAAAAAAAATATATCCAAGGAGGTTTACTGATGAAAGGACAAACTTATGTCATTATTGCCATCATATTCATGATACTAGTAGCTGTATTTGCTGTAACAAATGTTAATCCAGTTGAAGTAAATTATTTCTTCTGGCAAGTAGAATCACCGTTGATTCTTGTCATTCTTTTCTCCGTATTAATGGGAGGGGTTATCACGGCTGCTGTTGGGATGGTACGGATGTTTAAAATGCAAAAAGAGATTAAACACTTAAAAAAGGAAAATCAACAACTAACTCAGCTAGTTGAGGAAAATGGTTTAGTAAAAGGGGAAATTCATTCCCAATCAGAAACTGAAGCGGAATCTAATAAGCCTAGTTAGAAATTTAATTGCTACCCCTGACTGTATTTGTGTATAATAGATTAGTCAGGGGTGAATTTATGTTACGAAGCAAGTCAAATTGGAAATTTGCTAGCATACAAGAGAATATGAATGATTGGATGGATGACTCAAGCGAATTATCCCCCGTGATAAAAGAACTGCTTTTACAACGCGGTATGACTACAAATGAAGAAATACAAAATTTCTTGAATCCGTCCATCGATCATCTAATTGATCCTAATAGATTAGCATCGATGAATATTGCTAGAGAACGAGTATTGCAGGCAATTGAGACAAATGAAAAGATCCTAGTTTTTGGTGATTATGATGCAGATGGGGTCAGTTCAACAACAATACTTATTAAGGCACTACAAGAAATAGGCGCAAATTGCGATTTTTATATACCGAATCGTTTTACAGAAGGATATGGACCAAATGAAAATGCCTTTAGACAGGCAAAAAAAGAAGGATTTCAATTAATTATTACTGTTGATACAGGTATAGCCTCTGTTCACGAGGCAAAAGTCGCTAAGGATCTAGGAATTGATTTAATTATTACAGATCACCATGAACCTCAAGAAGAATTACCAGATGCATTTGCAATCATACATCCTAAATGTTCACCAGATTATCCGTTTAAAGAACTTGCTGGAGCAGGCGTGGCATTTAAATTTGCCGAAGCTTTACTTGGTTATTTTCCAGAGCATTTATTGGATTTAGTAGTGATAGGAACCATTGCTGATTTAGTACCATTAGTTAATGAAAACCGTATATTAGCTTATTTTGGTTTGCGTACATTATCTAACACGAAACGAGAAGGACTTATAGCGTTAAAAAAACGATGCAAGATGGAAGGCAAAACAACAGAAGAGGATATCGGATTTCTTATCGGTCCACGATTAAATGCTGTTGGTAGACTTCAAGATGCAGATTTGGCAGTTCATCTTCTCATGACGGATGATAGACAAGAAGCGGAAGAACTTGCTGAAATGATTGATCAGTTGAATCAAGAGCGTCAGAAAGTTGTTGCCTCTATCGTGAAAGAAGTAGAAGAAACTGTGGCAATTGATTCTCAAAAAGGTGTTATTGTAGTTGCGAAAGAAGGATGGAATCAAGGTGTGCTGGGAATTGTTGCCTCCAGGTTGGTGAGAAAATATGACCGACCAGCAATTGTGCTTGCAATAAATGAGGAAGATGGCACAGCAAAAGGTTCAGCAAGAAGTATTCCTCGTTTTGATCTATTCCAAGGTTGTATGAGAATAAAGGATGTTTTTACTCATTTTGGTGGACATGCTCAAGCGGCAGGAATGACTTTACCAATTGAAAATGTTCAACTGCTCGAGGAAAAATTAGATAATATTATTAGCGAAGAACTATCAAGTGAAGATTTCAAACAAGAAATTCTTATTAGTAAAACACTGGGGCTTTCGGATGTAAGTGAAGAGCTTATTGATGAGATTAGTCAATTAGCCCCATTTGGTATGGCTAATCCGAAACCAAAATTTCATATTAATTGTAAACCGGTTGATATTAGACAGCTTGGTAACTTGAAAAAGCATCTTAAGTTACAATTTAAAGAAGATAGTCATTCATTAGAAGGTATTGCCTTTGGGATGGGTGATTTATTCCATTATATATCTACAAGTGTTACAGTATCTGTCGCGGGAGAATTAGGAATTAATGAATGGAACGGAATTCGAAAACCGCAACTTGTAGTGGAAGATATGAAAATTGATCAATGGCAATTATTTGACCATCGAGGAAAGAAGCAGACTGATTTAACTAATTATCTTGACCAATTTGATAATCATTTACTATTGTATAATGATAACAGCGGGAACCTTCATACATTTCCAGATAGGATAAGGCAAGTTACCTATGAAAATGCATTTGAATTAGTTGATCAAGTAGAAGTATTATACCTTGTCGATTTACCTCCTAATTTGAATGATTTAAAAAAATTTATTAACAAGGTCAAGCCCTTGTGCATCCATGCATGTTTCTATGTAGAAAACAGTGCGTATTTATCTGCTTTTCCGACTAGAGAAGATTTTAAATGGTTATATTCATTAATATGGAAAAGAAAAGAATTAGATATCCGAAAAGAACTGAATGCAATACTGAACTCGAAAGGCTGGACTAAGGAATCCGTTCGTTTTATGTTAAACGTGTTTTCTGAGTTAGAATTTGTTAATATAAATAATGGACTTATTAATTTAAATAATTCACCACAGAAAAAGGATTTGCAAGAAGCAATTGTTTATCAAGAACGGTTAAAACAAGCTGAAATTGAAAAAATCCTCTATTACTCAACCTATGATGAATTAATGAAATGGTTTCAAGATAGTATGGAGCAGAAGGTTAAACCTAAGGAGGAAGTAACCCATGGATTATAAGAAATATATTAAAATTGTAAAAGATTGGCCCAAAGAAGGTATAGAATTTAAAGATATCACTCCATTAATGGATAATGGAAAAGCCTTTAAATCCGCAGTTGATGAAATAGTTGAATTCGCCAAAGACAAAAAAATTGATCTTGTGGTTGGCCCGGAAGCAAGAGGGTTTATTGTTGGATGCCCCGTATCCTATGCGCTAGAAGTAGGATTTGCACCAGTAAGAAAAGAAGGAAAATTACCACGTGAGGTAATCAAAGTAGACTACGGTTTAGAATATGGGCAAAACGTGTTAACGATTCATAAGGATGCCATTAAGCCTGGACAGCGCGTGTTAATAACAGACGACTTGTTAGCTACTGGTGGAACAATCGAAGCAACTATCAAATTAGTAGAAGAACTAGGTGGTATTGTTGTTGGATGTGCATTCCTAATTGAGTTATCTTACTTAGATGGTTTAGATAAACTTAAAGGCTATGATGTGTTAACATTAATGAAATACTAATTACACCAATAGGGTCTGATGAGGAAAGGTTTCATCAGACCTCTTCTAATACGTAAATATTAAATTTTTCTTTACATTTATGAAAATCTTTTTGATACTAGTAAGTAAGTATCTTCTACAATTAAAGGTGATATTATGGCAAAGAATGACATTATAACAATCGAACAATTAATAGAGAAAGCCCGAGACTATCTTACTGCGGAAGATGTGGATTTTGTTTCTAGGGCTTACGAATATGCAGAAAATGCCCATAAAGATCAGTATCGAAAGTCTGGGGAAGCGTATATCATTCACCCTATTCAAGTTGCTGGGATCTTAGTGGACTTAAAAATGGATCCTGTAACAATAGCTGGTGGATTTTTACATGATGTTGTAGAGGATACAGAAATAACACTTGAAATGATCGAGGAAGAATTTAATAAAGAAGTTGCCATGCTTGTTGATGGTGTAACGAAACTAGGGAAGATTAAATATCAGTCCAAGGAAGCACAACAAGCAGAAAATCATCGGAAAATGTTTGTTGCAATGGCTAAGGATATTCGCGTTATCTTAATAAAGTTAGCGGATAGACTACACAATATGCGCACATTAAAGTTTTTACCACCTGAAAAACAGCGCCAAAAAGCGAATGAAACCATAGAAATTTTTGCTCCATTAGCCCATCGCCTAGGAATCTCAACGATTAAATGGGAGTTGGAGGATATCTCGTTACGATATTTAAATCCTCAGCAATATTATCGTATTGTTCAATTAATGAAACAAAAACGAGATCAGCGTGAATCGTATATTGAAGAGGTAATTAAGGAAGTTTCAAGTCAATTAGTTGATGTCAATATAGAAGCTGATATCTCCGGAAGACCTAAGCATTTATACAGTATCTATCAAAAGATGTATAAGCAAAACAAACAGTTTAATGAGATTTATGATTTATTGGCTGTTCGTATTTTGGTCAATAGTATTAAAGATTGCTATGCTGTATTAGGGATAATCCATACTTGTTGGAAACCAATGCCAGGTAGATTTAAAGACTACATTGCGATGCCAAAACAAAATCTTTATCAGTCCTTGCATACGACTGTAATTGGTCCGAAGGGTGACCCATTAGAAGTACAAATTCGTACAAAAGAGATGCATGAGATTGCGGAATATGGTATTGCTGCGCACTGGGCTTATAAAGAGGGGAAACAACTTAATAAAGATAAAAAATCTTTTGAAGAGAAGTTAACTTGGTTCCGTGAAATATTGGATTGGCAAAGTGAAACACATGATGCGGAGGAATTTGTTGAATCATTAAAAGTAGATCTATTCTCGGATATGGTCTATGTATTTACACCAAAAGGAGATGTGATTGAGCTTCCATCTGGATCTGTTCCACTTGACTTTGCTTATCGAATTCATACAGAAATCGGTAACCAAACGATTGGGGCAAAAATAAATGGTAAGATGGAGCCTCTTGATTACGAACTTAAAAATGGTGATATTATTGAAGTAATGACGTCAAAGCATTCCTATGGCCCATCTCAGGATTGGATAAAGATTACACAAACGTCACAGGCTAAAAATAAAATAAGAGCATTCTTTAAGAAACAACGACGTGATGAAAATATTGCTAAAGGTAAGGATTTAGTTGATAAAGAGATTCGAGCCTTAGGTATTGAACCGAAAGAAGCACTAACAGAAGATAATTTAAAACGTGTCTACGAACGTTTTAACTTTACTACTGATGATGATTTATATGCTGCGGTCGGCTATCAAGGAATTACAGCTGCATTGGTAGCTACTAGATTGACCGATAAAATTCGTCAAACACGGCAAAAAGAACAAGATCTTGCTCAAACCCTTGAGGGGGCTAAAAACGAGTATAAAGAAAAGGAAAAGAAAAAGTATAAAAAAGACTCCGGAGTTATTGTGGAAGGTGTCGAAAACTTACTTGTACGGCTTTCTAAATGCTGTAATCCAGTTCCAGGTGATGAAATACTCGGATATATAACAAAAGGGCGAGGTGTTTCGGTTCACCGGTCTGATTGCCCTAATGTACAAACAGAAGAAGCTAAGGAACGCCATTTAAATGTTGAGTGGGAAGTAGATCAAACACAAAAGCAGTATCATGTGGACCTTGAAATATCTGGTTATGATCGAAGAGGCCTCTTAAATGAAGTACTTCAAGCAGTAAATGAAATGAAAACAAACATTACCCATGTAAATGGTCGTTCTGATCGAAATAAGATGGCAATTATCCAGATTACCATTTTGATTCATAACACTGATCACTTAAGAAAGATTGTTGATCGAATAAAGCAAATTAAAGATGTTTATACCGTAACAAGAACATTACAATAGCCCCATAAATATTATGGGGTTTTTTATATATAGAAAGGGAGTTTGGAATGAGGACTGTGGCTCAACGTGCAAAAGATGCATCAGTAACTGTAGACAACAAAGTAGTTGGAGAAATTTCCAATGGATTAGTAGTCCTACTGGGTGTGACACACGAAGACACAATGGATGATGCAAAATACCTTGTGAATAAAATCGTAAATTTACGTATTTTTGAAGATGAGGATAATAAAATGAATCTATCACTTAAAGATGTAGAAGGTGATATTCTTTCTATTTCACAATTTACATTATATGGGGATACACGAAAAGGAAGAAGACCTAATTTTATGCAAGCAGCGAAACCTGAATTAGCGAATCAACTGTATGAACAATTTAATGATTTGATTCGTGCTGAAGGAATAAAAGTAGAGACTGGACAATTTGGTGCTATGATGGATGTAAAACTAACTAATATTGGTCCAGTAACTTTAATATTGGATAGTAAGGATAGGTAATTCGATTAACCTCTATGGAATGTAGATTACGGAAGATACCAAACGTGGTCATCGTGTAGATGATCGCGTTTTCTTTGAGTTGTATTATTTTCAGAAAATTTGTGATAAAATTAAACTAAATTAATTTGATTCATTAAGTTAGTTATAAAACCAAAGCCTTACAATTGGGTTAAAGGGGGATTAAAAAATTGAAGTTGGTATTATTTTTAGGGTTAATACTGATTTGTATGATAGCATCAGTTTTATTGGCCTATGTTTGGATGAAAAAAACGAATAAATTCTGGCTAACATTTATTTTTGTGGTCATCTTGAATGCTATCATTCTCGGATTAGGAAGTCTATGGTGGTTTTTAACAGAAATAGATGGAGTTAGTCAAGGTTTAGGAGTTATATTTTATGGAATTGCATTTTTAATAATAAATTTGATTGATCTGATGGTACTGTATGCTATCAATGGTAAAGGAAATCAAGCCTATTAATAATAAAGAAAGTAGGGATTAATATATTAGAAGGGAAAAAGAGAGTGATACTAAAAGGAAGTGCACCGCAAGAGCGATGCACTACTTAGATTATGGGAAGGTAAAACCACCCTTTTAGTTTTATCTATTGAATAGCGAAGTACCGCTGTAAACCGTTGACAATACCTGTAACTAATTTTTCTTGATAAACATTCGTAAGTAATAGCTGTTCAATTTCGGGATTTGATATAAATCCTAGTTCGATTAGGACTGAGGGCATTAAATTTTGGCGAATTACCTGGAAATCACCAAAGTCTACTCCACGGTCACGATCCTCTGATTCTTTAATAATTTCTTGTTGAATGTAATTTGCTAAAGGTTCAAATTGTTCCTGATAGTAATACGTGCTGATACCTGTTACATTCGGTAAGTTAGGTACACTGTTATAGTGTAAACTTATAAAAGCGTCTGCGTTAACAGTGTTAGCTAACGTGGCTCTACTTGCTAACGAAACAAATGTTTCTTCATCTCGGGTCATGATAACTTCTGCGCCAAGGATAGAAAGTTCTTGTGCTAATATATCTGCAGTTTTATACGTCAAGTCTCTTTCATAAACCTCATTAACACTTAATGCACCTGAATCATCACCGCCGTGGCCGGGGTCAATTACAATTGTTTTTCCACTTAATCCTTCCGTTAATTTTCCTGTAGTTTTTTCAATTAATTCTTTGAAAACATACCCTTCAGAATCCTCTAGCTTTACCTTCAACCAACTATCTGATTCCTCAATAACCTGAAGTTTCTCGCCTTTACTGGCTAAGTATATAATTTCGTATTCAGTAGAGGGACCATTACGGACTTGTGTCTGGTTATATACCACATTAATAGATTTTTGTACGGCATGTTCTTCTGTATCAGTTGAGTCCGCTATATCCTCACTATTAGCTGTATCTTCAATACCAGTTGCACCGGATGTAAATGGGTCAGTAAATTCTCCTTGAATCGAAACATAATCGGTGGATACCCATGCGGTATATCCATCTAACAGGATCTCAACCCAACCCGCTTGTTCTTTAATAACGGTATAAACTTCATCCTTATGTACTTGTCCTAAATTACCATAGGTAGTGCCAGGACCGCTTCTAAGATTCAAATTATCTTCATTTATAATGACTTCCTTTGTACTAGCGGTTACAGGAAAATTCCAGCTAACAAGTACCAGACAAATTAATATGACTACTATATTTCTTTTTCGCAAATAACTTCCTCCTATTTTATGAACAACTCTTTCTTTTATATTCTAATAAATATTACACAAATAGGCAAAGCTAGTCTTATGAAAAGAGGAGGCGGAAATCTTGCGAATGAACGAAAAGCATTGGAGTTCTCAGAATAACCGGGATATTTTTGGCGTTAATTTACATCGTTTTGTTGAAATGCAAGACTCATCAGGACATATGGAAATTGCACAAGAACTTGGTATTTCATTAGGTGAAGTAAAAGCATTGAAGAAAAAAATTAATCGTACTTGACATTCTACATCTGAAACATTATGATAATAATCATTCAAGTATTAGGAACGAAATATACAATAATCCAGTGAGGGAAAGAGTAACTAGATTCTGTATGTACAGAGACAAAATGCCTTAGGCTGCAAGCATTTTGCATTACAATTTAGTGAAAGACATTCCTTAGGATCTATATTGAACGAATTAACTAGTAAATATAGACGTTTTGCAGGCGTTAACTGTGAAAGGTGGATGCATCAATTGCATCAACTAGGGTGGCAACGCGGGTAACTCTCGTCCCTTTTTATAAGGGACGGGAGTTTTTTATGTTTTTTTACATAGTTTGAAGGAGGATTATATCAATGGAAATTAAGGCGCCAAGAGGAACTGCCGACATTCTACCAAAGGATGCTAAGAAATGGCAGTACGTGGAAAGTATAATAAAAGGAATTTGTGATAACTATCATTACGAGGAAATTCGCACACCATTATTTGAACATACAGAGGTTTTTGCACGTGGAGTAGGGGACACTACGGACATTGTTCAAAAGGAAATGTATACGTTTGAAGATCGTGGAGGAAGAAGTTTAACACTACGTCCTGAAGGCACAGCTTCTGTAACGAGAGCATTTGTTCAAAATAAATTATTTGGGGAACCAAATCAACCCGTGAAATTATACTACTTTGCTCAAATGTTTCGATATGAGCGACCTCAGCAAGGTAGGATGCGTCAGTTAAATCAATTTGGAGTTGAGGTGCTAGGTAGTGCTGACCCTGCTGTTGATGCAGAAGTAATTGATTTAGCAATGACCGTTTATAAAACGCTAGGACTGTCCTCTTTAAAACTAGTTATTAATACACTAGGCGATGTAGAAAGTAGAACGAATCACAGAGATGCTTTGATAAAACACTTTACACCACATAAAGAGGAATTATGTAAGGATTGTCAATCACGTTTAGAACAAAATCCAATGAGAGTACTTGATTGTAAAGTAGACCGTGATCATCCTTCTATGAAGACTGCACCATCCATTTTGGATTATTTAAATGGGGAATCAAAAGAGTACTTTGAACAAGTTAAACGCTATCTAGACTTAATGGGAATTGAATATGAAGTAGATTCAAACCTAGTTCGGGGTCTTGATTACTATAACCATACTGCATTTGAGATTATGAGTGAGGCAAAGGGATTTGGTGCCATTACCACTCTTTGTGGTGGTGGTAGATATAATGGTCTTGTTGAGCAACTTGGTGGCCCTACTACCCCAGGGATTGGTTTTGGAATGGGAATTGAGCGTTTACTAATGGCCTTAGAAGCAGAAAATGTTGATATTCCATTAGAAGATGAGCTTGATTGTTTCATCGTCACTTTAGGTGAAGGTACTAAAGAGAAAGCAGTGCAATTAGTTCACGAACTTCGCCAACATAATATTCAAGTAGATCAGGATTACCAGGGTAAAAAGGTAAAAGCACAGTTTAAAGCAGCTGATCGCTATAAGACAAAATTTGTCTTAGTACTTGGAGAAGATGAATTACAAAAGCAAGTAATTAATGTTAAGGAAATGGCAACAGGCGAACAGGTTGAAGTTCCTCTAGATCAATTGATAAATACTATGAAGGAAAAGCTATTAGGAGGAAAATAGAATGAGTGAAAGAGTACTTGCCGGAACTATTCGGGAATCAGATGTTGAAAAGGAAATTCTATTAAAAGGTTGGGTGCAAAAGCGACGTGATTTAGGTGGATTAATTTTCATCGATCTTCGTGATAAATCTGGAATTGTTCAAGTAGTTTTTAATCCGAAGTACGAAGAAGCACTAGCAGTGGCTGAAAATGTCAGAAGTGAATATGTTATTGAAGTAAAGGGACAAGTTGTCTTGCGTGATGAGAATACGATTAATCCATTGATGGAAACTGGCACCATTGAAGTTATTGCCAATGAGGTAATGGTATTAAACAAATCCAAAAATCCTCCATTCCTAATACAAGATGATACAGATGTCTCGGAAGATTTACGTTTGAAATATCGATATATTGATTTACGAAGAGCTCCACTACAAGAAACCTTTAAAAAGCGTCATCAAATTTCACAAGTAGTGCGAAACTTCTTAAATGACGATGGGTTCTTAGAAATGGAAACACCAATTTTAACGAAAAGTACACCAGAGGGGGCTCGTGACTATTTAGTTCCAAGTCGAGTTCATCCAGGTGAATTTTATGCCTTACCGCAGTCCCCTCAATTATTTAAACAGTTAATTATGATGAGTGGATTCGAAAAGTATTATCAAATTGCACGATGCTTCCGTGACGAGGACTTGCGCGCAGACCGTCAACCAGAATTTACACAAATTGATATCGAAACTTCTTTTTTGACTAGTGAAGAAATTATGTCTATGACCGAACGTATGATGCAGAAGGTTATGAAAGAAGTAAATAATGTTGATATTGAGCTTCCATTACAACGCATGCCATATCAAGAAGCAATGGACCGTTACGGTTCAGATAAACCAGATACTCGTTTTGAGTTAGAATTAATACATGTTTCTGATGTACTTGAAAACTCGACCTTCAAAGTATTCCAAGGTGCAATTGAGAGCGGAGGTAAGGTTGCACTCTTAAATGTTAAAGGAGAGGCGGCTAATTACTCCCGTAAAGATATTGATAAACTAACAGAATTTGTGAAGGTTTATGGAGCAAAAGGTTTAGCGTGGCTTAAAGTGGAAGAGGACGAATTAAAAGGACCAATTGCTAAATTCATTTCTGAAGAGGAGAAGCAAGGTCTATACGGACGTGCGAATGCTGAAAATGGGGATTTATTGTTATTTGTGGCAGATAAAACGTCTGTTGTATATGACAGCCTTGGTGCTTTACGATTAAAACTTGGTAAAGAGATTGGATTAATCGATGAAAGTAAATTTAACTTCTTATGGGTTACAGATTGGCCACTATTAGAGTATGATGAAGAACTTGGTCGCTATTTTGCAGCACATCATCCATTTACCATGCCATTTGAGGAAGATTTTGAAAAGTTATCCACAGATCCTGGAAGTGTTCGAGCAAACGCCTATGACCTTGTATTAAATGGCTATGAATTAGGTGGAGGATCTATTCGTATATTTAAGCGAGAAGTACAGAATGAAATGTTTAAAGTACTTGGCTTTACAGAAGAAGAAGCAGAAGAACAATTCGGTTTCTTATTAGAAGCATTGGAATATGGTGCTCCACCACATGGGGGAATAGCACTTGGATTAGACCGTATTGTTATGCTACTGACAGGTAGAAGTAATTTACGTGATACGATTCTATTTCCGAAAACGGCATCCGCATCAGATCTTTTAACAGATGCTCCAAGTGATGTTAGTGAAGCACAGCTAACGGAATTGTCTATTCAGTTAAAGCAAAAAATATGACTAAAATAAAGATATGTTTGTAACCTGTAACATTTGTAATTAAATCTTCATATAAAGAGATATTGAATGGACTCGGGTTCATATGTTAAGATAATTTTACAAATAGAATGTATCATAAATAAGTCAATCCTGATATGTTAGTCTATAAAATACGTTTTGACCGAACAGTTTGACTGAGGGAGCCTGATTGTTTTCGAGTGGCATACATGCCTTTTTATGAGGACGTATAATATTCGAAACAAGGCACCCACCTGCTAGGAGCGGGGATCAAAACTTACTATAGACGGCATAATTGGGATTGATGAAATACATAGAATAAATAAAGGTCAGAATCTATTATTAATAGATTCTGGCTATTTTTTATTTAATATAAAAGGCAGTTTCCTAAAAGATTGTTGTTAATTGCATAATTGATAGTAGCAACAAACACTTCGAAAACAGCCATATTAAAAAGATGTCTTAGGAAAATTCCTAGACATCTTCATATTAATTGGAACCTTGTGCAATTTGTTCTAGATTACCATTCTTATCCATGCGAAATGCTGGTGCTTTAAATGAACCTTGATCTTCAAGAACCGTCATTTTTCTAGCACGATCCATAATTTGAACAAATACCTTGTAATCTTCCTGTATGGTGACAAGCTCTTGTTCTGTTTCGGATAGTCTCTTTTCAAGTTTAGCAATCTGTTCTTTTAACATAATATTCTCTTTTTGTGCTTGATCCAATGAAGCTTTTGATTGATTAGAAGCATAATAGTCTCTTTTAAGTTGATTTAAGAACTGAATAACTGTTTCTAATGTAATAGTCGTAGGCTGTACTTGTGTAACTTCAGCTGGTTTGTCCGCATCCTCATCTAAAACGGATGCATAGTTTGGCTGAAAGGTTACAACGGATGGCCGCGTATTTTTCTTAGCCTTTTCAATGGCACGCTTCTTTTCTTTACGTTGCCTTTTTGCAAGATCTATTGCATTAATATATTTTTTTCGGATTTCAGCATTCCACCTAAATCCACATGCAGCAGAAGTACGATTTAATTTATCGCCAACTTCTTCAAAAGCATTTAATTGAGTACTTCCTTCTCTAATATGACGCAGCACTGTTTCAGCTAGTAACAGGTCATCTTCATGTGAC
This sequence comes from Paucisalibacillus algeriensis, assembly GCF_000577245.1. Taxonomy (GTDB): domain Bacteria; phylum Bacillota; class Bacilli; order Bacillales; family Amphibacillaceae; genus Ornithinibacillus. The sequence continues at coordinate 296,134 of NZ_CBYO010000014.1, read as the reverse complement.
CAAGCATCTTGTCTTACTTTTGTCATGTATGGTTCATCTCCTTTTTCTGGTAACTACCTGATCAAAACAATAGATTTTAACTAGTAAATTGTGATGGTAAAAAGTCAGTTCATTAGATAGACAGTTTTAGAAGTGACTTCCAGGTCAGTGTTTCGTTTTCAATAGTTTTAACCGGAGGAATACTTTTTATACGTTATGCCGGGATAAAATTTTGTCATTTACCTTATTTCTTAACTTCACTCGGGTCCAAAAAAAGACATCCAAAAATGGATGCCTTGTATTATTCCTCTTTATTTATGATTCTTTTTCTCTTTGACTATTTTTTCATATACTTGTTTCATTGCTTGTTCAAACTTTCCAGTATTCTTAGGATGGTAATATTGTTTATATTTTATAGTATCTGGTAGATACTGTTGATAAACCCAACCACCCGGATAATCATGGGGGTACTTGTACTCTACACCTCTACCTAGCAACTTAGCACCTTGATAGTGGGAATCCTTAAGATGATTCGGAATATCACCACTTTTACCACTACGAATATCGGATAAAGCAGCGTCTAATGCTGAGTATGCCGTATTTGATTTAGGAGACAAACACAACTCTATGATAGCTACAGCTAGCGGAATTCTTGCTTCTGGAAAGCCTAGTCTTTCGGCAGCTTGAACCGCTGCTATTGCACGTGGTCCTGCTTGTGGATTGGCAAGACCAATATCTTCATAAGCAACAACAATCATTCTTCTAGCAATGGAATCAAGGTCGCCAGCTTCAATTAATCTGCCTAAATAATGGAGAGCTGCATCAACATCGCTACCGCGAATTGACTTTTGAAAAGCAGAAATGACATCATAATGGGCATCACCATTTTTATCATGGGAAAAACTTTTTCGTTGCATACACTCTTCCGCAACTACTAAATCTATAAAAATTTCATTATTGTTATTCTTTGGTGTAGATGCTACAGCTAACTCGAGACCATTTAATGCCGAACGCATATCACCGCCTGAACTTCCAGCAAAATGGTCTAAAGCTTCATCGGTAATATGTATGTTTAGTTCACCAAACCCAATTTTTTCATCAGTAAGTGCCCTCATTATTGCTTCCTTAACATCGCTTGGATCGAGTGCATGTAATTCAAAGATATGACAACGACTTCTGATGGCGGGATTAATCGCATGGTATGGATTACTAGTGGTACAACCAATTAACGTAATCAAATTGCTTTCTAAGTGTGGTAGTAGAAAATCCTGTTTTGCCTTATCAAGACGGTGAACTTCATCAAGTATCAAAACCAAGTTGCCAGACATTTTGGCCTCTTCTACAACAATCTCCATGTCTTTTTTCTTATCAACAACTGCATTTAATAAACGAACTTGTAATTTCAGGCTTTTTGCGAGTGCGGTTGCCAAAGAAGTTTTTCCGGTGCCAGGAGGACCATACAAAATCATGGATGCTAAACTTTCGGCCTGTACCATTCGATTTAGTATTTTTCCTTCGCCCACCAAGTGACCTTGTCCGATGATTTCATTGATATGGGTTGGTCTCATCCGATAGGCAAGTGGTTTTAGTTTCATTTTCATCAACCTTTGAATAAAATAATAGTTTGGTATTCTTAGCCTAAGCCTGATTCGAAAAAAATGCAAGAAGACTAACTTCATGCTATAATACCATGTATTTTAAAGTTAGCAGTAATAATGGTATAGTTAATATAGAAAAAACACGTTAGTTTTACGTACGGACAAGAGGAGTATTATTATGAAAATTTCTACTAAAGGCCGTTATGGGCTAACTATAATGATTGAATTGGCACGAAATTATGGTGAAGGTCCAATTCCGTTAAAAACAATTGCCAGAGATAATAACTTATCGGAGCATTATTTAGAACAACTAGCAGCACCTTTAAGAAATGCTGGACTAGTAAAGAGTGTTCGCGGTGCTTATGGTGGATATATCTTACCAAGAGAACCAAAAGAAATTAGTGCAGGTGACATAATTCGGGTGTTAGAAGGACCAATTGCCTTAGTGGAGGGAATTGAAGATGAAGAACCTGCAAAGCAAGCCCTTTGGAAACGTGTAACCAAGGCAGTTAAAGAAGTTTTGGATACAACAACTTTAGAAGATTTAATCAATCATGAAAAAGATGATCCAATGGATGGCTATATGTTTTATATATAAGCCCGAGATTAGAAAGGACGAACTCAACATGGAACATATCTATTTAGACCATGCCGCAACTACCCCAATGGATAAAAGGGTTATAGAAGCTATGGTTCCTATATATGAAGAGGTATTTGGAAATCCATCAAGTGTACATGCCTTTGGTAGAAAGGCAAGACAATTATTAGATGAGGCTAGAAGGGTACTAGCAAGTAGCATTCATGCGAACGAAAAAGAAATCATTTTTACCAGTGGTGGAACAGAAGCAGATAATCTTGCATTAATAGGCACTGCCCTTGCGAATAAGCATAAAGGAAATCATATTATTACAACAAATATTGAACACCATGCTACACTTCATACTGCCGAATACCTAGAAAAGGAAGGCTTTGAGGTTACGTACCTTCCAGTCCATAAGGATGGAAAAATTTCTGTTGGAGATTTAAAAGATGCATTAAAAGATGAAACAATTTTAGTATCCGTTATGTATGTCAATAATGAAACAGGAATAATTCAACCAGTTGCAGAGATTGGTGACATCCTTAAAGAACACCAAGCACATTTTCATACAGATGCCGTTCAAGCATATGGAACTTTAGAAATCAATGTGGAAGAACTAAACGTTGATTTATTATCTGTTTCAGCCCATAAAATTAATGGCCCAAAAGGGATTGGATTTTTATATGCTAAGGAAGGGATCAAGCTAAACGCATTACAATTCGGTGGTGAGCAGGAACGTAAACGCCGCCCAGGTACAGAAAATGTAGTTGGTGTCATTGGATTTAAGACTGCAGTTGAAGTGATGCGTGAGGAGAGAGGGAGTCGTAACCAAAAATACGAGGAATTTAAACAACTATTCTTACAAGTACTAAAAGAAGAAGAAATCTCTTTTGATATAAATGGGGACGTTAATAATACGATTCCCTCTCTAGTGAATATTAGTTTTCCAGGTACGAATGTGGAAAAATTATTAGCTAATTTTGATTTATCAGGTGTAGCTGCATCTAGTGGAAGTGCATGTACGGCGGGGGCTGTTGAGCCATCACATGTCTTATCCGCGATATATGGTGCAAATAATCCATGTACAACAAATTCCATTCGCTTTAGCTTCGGAGCTGCTAATACGAATGATAATGTGTTAGAAGCCGCACATCGTGTAGCAAAAATAATTAAGCGATTAGTAAAGTAGGTGACAATGATGAAGGAAAATAAGGATATACGTGTCGTTGTTGGGATGAGTGGTGGAGTAGATTCATCTGTAGCAGCATTATTACTGAAAGAACAAGGATATGATGTAGTTGGTATTTTTATGAAAAACTGGGATGACACGGATGAGTTTGGAGTTTGTACCGCAACAGAAGACTTTGATGATGTTGTTCGAGTATGTAATCAGTTAGATATACCGTACTACTCCGTGAATTTTGAAAAGCAATATTGGGATAAAGTATTTACCTATTTCCTTGATGAATACAAAGCAGGACGTACACCAAATCCTGATGTTATGTGTAACAAGGAAATTAAATTCAAAGCATTTTTAGACTATGCTCTTGATTTAGGTGCAGATTATTTGGCTACAGGCCACTATGCACAAGTTCGTGAAAGTAATGGTAAATTTAAAATGTTACGTGGTGTAGACTCTAATAAAGATCAAACTTATTTCTTAAATCAATTAACGAGTGATATTTTAGAAAAAGTTATGTTCCCACTTGGGGCACTACCAAAATCCAAGGTTCGTGAAATTGCGAGTGCTCATGGGCTTGCTACTGCAACTAAAAAGGATAGTACTGGTATTTGCTTTATCGGAGAAAGAAATTTTAAAGAGTTCCTAAGTGAATATTTGCCTGCACAACCAGGAGAAATGCAGACCCTTGAAGGAGAAGTTAAAGGCAAGCATGATGGACTAATGTATTATACAATTGGTCAACGCCAAGGCCTTGGAATAGGAGGTTCTGGTGATCCTTGGTTTGTTGTTGGTAAGAATCTAAAAGAAAATATTTTATATGTCGAACAAGGTTTCGGTAATGAAAGTCTCTATTCAGATGAACTTACTGCTACAGATTTAAATTGGATTAATCCAGATGATGTCTCACAAACATTTTCATGTACAGCTAAATTCCGTTACCGTCAAGAGGATAGTGCTGTAACAGTTCAACGATTAGAAAATGGTAATGTTCGAGTAATTTTTGATGAAAGACAACGAGCAATTACTCCAGGCCAAGCAGTTGTATTTTATAATGGGGAAGTATGTCTAGGTGGAGGTACGATTGATAAAGTAATCAGACAAAATCAGGTCCTAGACTATGTAGGCTAAAGCCTTCCACCTAAAGGAGTTAGAAGATGAATAAAATTTCAGAAGCTGTTAATTTAATGAAAGAGAATAAGTACGAAGAAGCGGCTCAATTATTTAACGAATATATTGAAGAAAACCCAAATGATCCAGTTGGTTTTGTGAATTTCGGTAACTTACTATTGCATCTAGGAGATCATGAACATGCCGTTAGCTTTTTTGAAAGAGCAATCACCTTAGATAATAAAGCAGCTACGGCTTATTACGGTTTAGGAAATGTCTATTTTGAGAAAGAGGACTTCTCTAAAGCGCAACAAAACTTCTTGGAGGCTATTAAGAATGGTTTAGAAGAAGCTGATGTTTATTTTATGCTGGGAATGGCTCACCAAAATCAACAACAATTTAGATTAGCAATACCTTATTTGCTTCGTGCTAAAGAGCTTTCGCCAAAAGATGTAGAAGTAACCTTTCAGTATGGACTTGCATTAGCACAAAGTGAATTACTGTCTGAAGCGAAGGAAGTGTTTGAGACAGTTCTCAATTTGAATAAAGAACATAGCGATGCATTATATAATTTAGGTGTTATCGCATTATATGAAGAGAATGTTACTAAAGCATTGGACTGTTTCAAACAGGCATTAGAATTTGATCCCAGTCATGTGTTAGCAGCTAATGGAAAACGAGTGGCGGAAGAAGCCCTAATTTAATCGTTTTTTTAAGTGAGGTATCTTTTATGGAAAATAGTCATATGGAACAAGTAGAAGAATATATTAAAGGCGAGCTCCTCTATACTATTTTCCAAAATGATGTAGAACATTTTTCGATTGCAAAAGTAAAAGTACTAGATACCAATTTAAAATACGACGAAAAAGAAATTGTCGTAAAAGGGTATTTCTCACAATTGCTAGAAGGAACCGTCTATCAATTTTTTGGACAGCTTGAAAGACATCCTAAATATGGCCAGCAATATAATGTGACTACTTACCAAAGCTTCATTCCTGACACCAAGGATGGATTAGTTGCCTACTTATCTAGTGATTTGTTTCACGGAATTGGTAAGAAAACAGCAATGAGAGTAGTCGATTCTCTGGGGGAATCTGCTGTTTCTAAGATTCTTAATAACCCTGAAGTGCTTCATTCAATACCAGGGTTAAAGAAAGATGCTGCAATTACAATTTCCAATACGCTTCAGGAAAATCAGGGCTTTGAACATATTGTTGTTAATCTATCTAAATATAATATTGGGTTAAAAATGGCTCAAAAAGTTTATGAAAAGTATAAAGATGAGACGATTGATATGTTAGCAGAAGACCCGTATCGGTTAGTTTTCGATATTGAGGGATTTGGATTTAGAACAGCAGATGAGATTGCTAGAAAAAACGGTATATCCTTATCCAGTCCTAACCGAATTGGGGCTGGATGTATTTATATATTGCAAAAGAGTGTGCTCGAAGGACATGTGTTTCTTCCGTTAGGCATGTGTCTGGATGAAGTTTTAAATCTACTACAAAATCCGGAAAAACCATTAACAGAGGAGCAACTAACCAATGTCTTAGAAGAATTAAATAAAGAGAAGAAAATTATACTTTTCCAAGGTAATGTATATCTTCCGTCACTGTACTATGCAGAGGATGGATTTGCATCAAGCATAAAACGAATTATTACGCATCAGGTGGAAGATGAAACAACTCTAGCAGACCTCATGAAAATCATTGGACAAATTGAAGAGGAAGAAGTGCTTAGCTATGGAAAAGAACAATTTTCTGCCATCGAACAAGCATTAAAGTCAAAATTAATGATATTAACTGGTGGTCCGGGGACCGGTAAAACTACCGTTATCAAAGGTATTATAAAAGCTTATGCTGCTATTCATCAAGTATCTATTGACCCAACATCCTACCAGCATAAAAAAGATTTCCCGTTTGTCTTGGCTGCACCGACAGGAAGAGCTGCCAAACGGTTAACAGAGTCCACAGGTATACCGGCAGTAACGATTCATCGTTTATTAGGATGGAATGGTAGTGAGGGATTTGAAAAGGATGAACATGAACAGTTAGATGGAAAATATTTAATTATTGATGAATTTTCCATGGTTGATATTTGGCTTGCAAACAATTTGTTTAAGGCAATACCTACAGATATGCAGGTTCTACTGGTGGGAGATGAGGATCAGCTTCCATCTGTTGGACCTGGGCAGGTGCTCTCCGATTTACTAGAAAATGAAACGATACCAAAGGTTAGTTTACATGAGGTTTATAGACAAAAAGAAGGTTCTAAAATAATACAATTAGCCCATGGTATTAAAAATGATAATTGTTCCATGTCGTTATTAGAGAACGATAAAGATTTTAGTTTTATAACTTGTCGTGAACACCATATTGTAGATGTTATCACCCAAGTTTTTGAGAAAGCAATGAAAAAAGGTATGGATACTAGGGATATTCAGGTCTTAGCACCAATGTATAAATCACAGGCAGGTATAACGCTAATTAATAAATCTCTACAAGAATTAATTAATCCCAAGACAAAGGGGAAAAGAGAAGTTAAAGCAAACGATGTCGTTTTTCGTATTGGGGATAAAGTAATCCAGCTGGTAAATCAACCCGAAGATCAGGTGTTTAACGGGGATATCGGTGAAGTTGTTGCCATATTTAGGGAAAATGAAAATACAGAAAATGTCGAGCAATTAGTGGTTTTATTTGATGACCGTGAAGTGGTTTATGAACGTAAGGATTATATTAATTTAATGCATGCCTACTGTATTTCGATCCATAAATCTCAGGGAAGCGAGTTTCCTATTGTGATTTTACCAGTAGTATCAACCTATCATCGCATGTTAAGAAAAAATCTTTTATATACAGCGATTACTAGAGGAAAACAATCTTTGATTATTTGTGGCGAGAAACAAGCATTTTTTCGTGGGATAAAAACACTTGATACCAATAAACGATATACATCACTTAAAGAACAATTAGTTGGAAGACTAGAAGACTTATCCGCTCCTCACGAAAATCAAGTTGAGGAAGAAGAGGATATTTCCCCGTACGATTTCATGTAGGTAGGTATATTTATAGAAAAGTCGGGCAAGCATAACATAATACTTATAACTTAATTTCAGGAGAGATTAGTACTTATGTTAATGCGATGCCCGAATTGTAGTAGTAAAGATATTGGTAAAATAGGTTCACAACAATTCTATTGTTGGAATTGCTTTGTAGAGATGTCTATAACAGGTAATGAACTTACGATACACCAGGTAGAATCCGATGGTAGTTTAAGTTCACTTAATGACTTGTTTACAGAAGAAGAGAGAAAACTAGAATGGTAAACCTTTAGTTCGAACAGTTAATACAGGTACTTAAGGGGTGTGCCAAATGTTTTCTTCTAAGAAACCAGTTAATTTTCTTTATTGGATTATCTCAGGAATTTTACTTTTTCTTTTCATTTTTTTACTAGTAAAGCTTTTTCCATATTATAAAGCTTTTTTTTCTTTCTTATGGCATTTGGCTGCACCTTTTTTAATTGCATGCCTAATTGCTTATTTACTTTATCCAATTGTACAAAAAATAAATCAATATAATATTCCAAGAGGTATAGCTATACTATTGATATACCTACTCTTCTTCGGTGTTACGGGATACTTAATTTATCGTGTTTATCCGGCAATCGTTACCCAATTAAGAGATTTAGATGAATATTTACCGCAATTAGTAGCAATGTACCAAGATATCATTTACCAAGTATATGAATCAACCTCTTTCTTACCGGAAACTGTGCACGATAAGATTGATCAGATGATTAGCTATATAGAGCAATCTATTGATACTTTAATTAGTAAGTTAATTGGCGGAGTAACCAAGATTATTGATTTTATCGTTATCCTAACCGTTATTCCTGTGTTAGTTTTCTATTTTCTAAAGGATTACAAGAAAATAAATTACTACATAAAACGAAAGTTACCTCGTAAATATAGAGATTCAGTTAGCAATCTTGTTCATGCGATAGACGAGGGACTTGGAGGATATATAAGAGGCCAATTACTTGTCTGCCTTTTCGTAGCTATAACAAGTTACCTGATCTATCAGTTTTTGGGATTAAAATATGCTCTGTTATTAGCTATTTTTATGGGACTGATGAATTTTATACCTTATTTTGGTCCGATTATTGGAGCTATTCCTGCTGTGTTAATTGCCTTAACTATTTCGGGGAAAATGGTTCTCTTCGTGTTGATTGGGGTGTTTGTTATTCAACTTATCGAAAGTAATCTATTATCCCCATATATTGTAGGAAAAAGTATCAAGATTCATCCAGTTGCCATTATATTTGTCCTACTACTTGGAGGAAAGCTTTTTGGTGTTTTAGGGATGGTACTTGCTGTTCCAACATTTACTATTTTAAGAGTGGTAATAAAACATATGTGGATTATGATAAGAGATAATTGACTTTTATAGTAAAGTTAACTATAATATCGCTAGTTATATTAATTATCACGATGAAGGTTATAAGTACATGGCACTCGATTTGTAGAGAGGGATTTCCTAAGGCTGAAAGAAATTCTATGTTAGAACCATGGAAAGCTAAACCTGAGTACGGCTAATCCCCGTCGGTTCGCAACCGTTAACATGCCAAAAGTGATGAACAAATCATTGTTCATAATTAGGGTGGTACCGCGTTTAATCTCGTCCCTGCTATTAAGCAGAGAGGGGATTTTTTTGTTTGTTTAGAATTTTAATTGTTGTTTTTTGAAAGAAGTAGTACCAATATTTGATGCTCTGAACGGCCTGAATACACGTAGATTTCAGTTGAAGGATAGTCTGCGGCTAGACTCCTGTGCTAGAAGTGAAAACTTAGTGTATTCGGTCGCGGATAAAGTAAGAACATCTAAAGGTTATATTAAAGGAGGATATATAAGTTGAAAAAACTAACATCAGCTCAAATTAGAAAAATGTACCTAGATTTCTTCAAAGAAAAAGGTCACAAAGTTGAACCAAGTGCATCACTAGTTCCACAAGATGATCCATCATTACTATGGATCAACAGTGGTGTAGCAACATTAAAAAAATACTTCGATGGAAGTGTGATTCCAGAAAATCCACGTATTGTAAATGCTCAAAAATCCATACGTACTAACGATATTGAGAATGTTGGATACACCGCGAGACACCATACATTCTTTGAAATGTTGGGGAATTTTTCAATTGGTGATTATTTTAAAAAGGAAGCTATCGAATGGGCTTGGGAGTTTCTTACAAGCGAAAAATGGTTAGGCTTTGATCCAGAAAAGTTATCTGTTACTGTTCACCCGGAAGATGATGAAGCATTTGATATGTGGCTAAATGATATTAAACTTCCAAAAGAACGAATAATCCGTCTTGAAGAAAACTTCTGGGATATTGGGGAAGGTCCTAGTGGGCCGAATACGGAAATATTTTATGATCGTGGCGAAGCTTATGGAAATGACCCAGAGGATCCGGAATTATACCCAGGAGGGGAAAATGACAGGTACCTAGAAATTTGGAACCTTGTATTTTCTCAATTTAACCATAATCCAGATGATACTTACACACCATTACCAAAGAAAAATATTGATACTGGTATGGGGCTAGAACGTGTTGTATCAGTTATTCAAGATGCACCTACAAATTTTGAGACTGATTTATTTATGCCGATCATTAAGAAGACAGAAGAATTAGCAAATGTTAAATATGGTGTGCAGAAGGCAAGTGATACTGCATATAAAGTAGTCGCGGACCATATTAGAACGGTTAGTTTTGCAATTAGTGATGGTGCTTTACCATCAAATGACGGAAGAGGCTATGTTTTAAGAAGATTGATTCGTAGAGCAGTACGTTTTGCAAAAGAAATTGGAATTGAAAAACCATTTATGTATGAATTAGTTGACACAGTAGGACAAATTATGAAGGATTTCTATCCTGCTGTAATAAACCAGCATGATTTTATACAAAATATTATTAAGGTTGAAGAAGATCGTTTCCATGAGACTTTAAATGAAGGACTTGAAATGTTAACCGACCTTATTAAAAAAGAAAAAGCAAAACATTCTACTGTTATCCCAGGTCATGAAGTATTCCGTTTATATGATACGTATGGTTTTCCGAAAGAGTTAACCCAGGAGTATGTAGAGCAACTTGGATTTACAGTGGATGAGGCTGGATATGAAAAGGAAATGGAAAAACAACGGGAACGTGCTAGAAATGCACGCCAAAAAGTAGATTCTATGCATGTTCAAGATGAAGTATTAAGTAAACTAGATGTCCAAAGTGATTTTGTAGGTTATGAAGCATTAGAGAACCAAACAAAAGTGGTCGCAATCATAAAAGACGGTGAATCAGTAGACGTTGCAAAACTAGGTGAAGAAGTGTTACTCTTTCTACAAGAAACACCATTCTATGCCGAGAGCGGTGGACAAATTGCTGACCAAGGAATTATCTCTTCCCAAAATGGATCAGCGACTGTGAAGAATGTACAAAAGTCTCCTAAAAAGCAAAACATTCATCACGCTGTGATTGAGGATGGTGAATTGCATGTAGGGGAAAGCGTGAAGGCTTTAGTTGATATGGACTCTCGTAATTTAATTATTAAGAACCATACTGCAACCCATTTACTTCATCAAGCACTGAAAGATGTATTAGGCAAACATGTAAACCAAGCTGGATCATTAGTAGCCCCTGAACGGTTACGGTTCGACTTCTCACACTTTAGTTCTGTTTCAAAAGAGGAATTAGAACAGATTGAAAAGATTGTTAACGAAAGAATATGGGATTCCATTCACCTAGATATTAGCTTTAAGAATCTTGAAGAAGCTAAAGCAATGGGGGCAATGGCTTTATTCGGTGAAAAATACGGTGAAACTGTCCGTGTTGTTCGAATTGGTGACTATAGTTTAGAATTATGTGGTGGCTGTCATGTTCGTAATACCTCAGAAATCGGTCTGTTTAAGATAGTTTCAGAAGGTGGAATTGGTGCAGGCACACGACGTATTGAGGCAGTAACAAGTAAATATGCTTACGACTTCCTTTCAGGTAAGCTAAGTTTATTACAAGACACTGCACAACTTTTAAAAACAAATGAAGAAAAGGTACCAGAACGTGTGGATGCATTATTCCATGAAATGAAGGAACTACAGAAAGAAAATGAATCACTAGGAGCTAAGCTTTCCAATTTAGAAGCTTCTTCCATATTGGATCAAGTAAAAGATGTAAAAGGAGTAAACGTATTAGCACAAAAGGTTAATGTTAAAGATATGAATCAATTAAGGACGATGCTTGATGAATTAAAACAAAAGCTGGGTTCTGCAATTGTGCTATTAGCAACAGAAAATGATAATAAAGTACAATTAGCCTCAGGTGTTTCAAAAGATTTAATTGATAGAGGGTTACATGCAGGGAATCTAATTAAACAAGCAGCACAGATTTGCGGCGGCGGCGGCGGCGGACGTCCTGATATGGCACAAGCTGGTGGTAAAGATCCAAATAAGATTGACGAGGCGTTACAATACGTAACAGAATATGTAGAGTTGAATTTACAAGGATAAATATATAACCTTCATTCTATTTATTAAATTATTATATTTAATCTTTTAAACATGATAGAATGGAAATAGAAACAAAAAGTGGAATGAGGTGTCGTGATGAGTTCAATCGATAAAACAATGAAATTCAACTTTTCAGAAGAGCCATTTGATCGAGATATTAAAGAAATTCTAATGACTGTCCATGAGGCACTTCAGGAGAAAGGCTATAATCCAATAAATCAAATTGTTGGCTATCTATTATCTGGTGACCCTGCGTATATTCCAAGATACAAAGATGCTAGAAATTTAATCCGTAGAATTGAACGTGATGAAGTAATAGAAGAACTTGTTAAATACTATCTAGAACAGCAATATAAAGGTAAATAAATGAAGATAATGGGTTTGGATGTTGGTTCGAAAACAATAGGCGTTGCAGTTAGTGATGGATTGGGATGGACAGCTCAAGGTTTAACTACAATAAAATGGGAAGAATCGGAGATAGAGTCTGCTGATAATCAGTTAAAGGAGATTATTAAGGAACATCATGTAGAAAAAGTAGTTATCGGGCTACCCAAAAATATGAATGGCACAATTGGTGAACGTGGTGAGGCATCAATAAATTACGCAGAACATATAGAAAAGGTACACGGTTTACCAACTGTTCTATGGGATGAGCGCCTTACTACTATGGCAGCAGAGCGTGTATTGCTCGAAGCCGATGTAAGTAGAAAAAAGCGGAAAAAGGTAATCGATAAAATGGCCGCAATGATGATTTTACAAGGCTATCTAGATCAAAAATGAAAAGGAGATTACATTTATGGCAATTGAAGAAAAAGAACGCATCATCATTCCTGACGAAAATGGTGAAGAACATTTATTTGAGGTACTATTCACATTTGATGTAGATGAAACTGGATATTCCTATATCGCAGTAGTGCCAGCAGAACAAAAAGACGACGAGGAAGTTGAAGTCTATGCTTTCCGTTATGAAGAAAAAGAAGATGAAGACCTATCCCTATATGCTATCGAATCTGACGATGAATGGGATATCGTTGAAGAAATGCTAAATACCCTAGCAGAAGAAGAAGAATTAAAAGAATAGGTTTCTGTATTCTATTCTATGTTAAAAGTAGGTGCCACGTTTTGGTACCTACTTTTTTGTATGGATGTTTATTAAAAGAATATAATAAATCCTAGCGTATATTGTCTTTTTTTAGTATAATATACCGGATGAGAGGGGGATAATGGATGTCTGAGGGTAAAGATAAAAATAAAAATAAACGTAATTTTAAAGATAATTTAGTTGCTAGAGGAGAAGACGCAAGAACGGTTCGAAAAATTGTAGCTATCGTTATCTTATCTCTTCTTATAGTCCTTGTTGTTGGAGGAATATCTGGCTATACATATGTTAAATCAGCATTAGAACCAGTCGACCCAGGAAATGAGCAAGGTGTAGAAGTTGAAATCCCTTTAGGTTCATCAACATCAGGTATTGCTGAAGTACTAGAAAAAAGCGGAATTATAAAAGACTCCATGATTTTTCGGTTCTACATTAAGTTCAAGAATGAATCCGGATTTCAGGCAGGTAACTATACATTTACAAAAGCAATGACTTTGGATCAAATTATTGAATCGCTAAAAAGTGGTCGTATTATCAAAGAACCTGTACATCGGGTAACAATACGAGAAGGTTTAACAATTGATGAAATTGCAGCAATCTACGCCGATAAATTACCGATTTCTGAAGAAGAGTTTTTAGAGAAGGTTAACGACCCTGATTATGTCAATCAACTAATGCAAAAATATCCTTTCTTAACAGAAGATATACTCAATCCTGAGCTAAGATACTCACTCGAAGGTTATTTATTTGCTGCTACGTATGACTTTTACGAGGAAAGTCCACCAATAACAACAATTATAGAGAACATGCTGGATAAAACACAATCTGTTCTAGGGCAATATATGGATGCAATTAATGAAAAGGGTCTTACTATTCATGAAGCTGTTACCATGGCTTCATTAGTGGAAAAAGAGGCAGTAACAGAAGATCAACGTAAAAAAATAGCTGGAATATTTTATAATCGACTTGATGCAGGTATGAGATTGGAAACAGACCCAACAGTTCAATACGCAAAGGGTATTCATACTGAAAAGGTACTGTTAAAGGACTTAGAGATAGAATCACCATTTAACACGTATCGAAATGATGGGTTACCAATTGGACCAATTTCGAATTTCTCACAGAATGCATTTGAAGCGGGAATAAACCCAGAAGAAACAGAATTTTATTTCTTCCTTCATGATGGGCAAGGAAATATACATTATGCTGAAACGTTTGAAGAACATTTGGTTAATAAAAATCAACATATCCAGTGAAAATGAGGAAGTGTGAATTTATTTCACATTTCCCGTTTTTTTGGTGAATTGAAGAGATAAACTCTAACTTTTCCCCAAAAAAATTTTACACTTCTTATGATAAGGATATTCTAGGCAGTAGCTACCTTGCTAAAGTAGCAAGAAGTACAAAAGAGAGCCTCTGATGGGCTAGCCTCGTAGATTTCTAAACATATTTCGGCATTATCTTGGTATCCTAATAGGATAAGCATAAAAATGAGGGTAAAAAATGGATGAAATGTTAAATAATTATTTAGTTAAGCATTTACCCGACACGGAAGCCTGGGTAAAGGAATTGGAAAATCAAGCAAAAATTGACCATGTCCCAATTATGGATCCAGTCGGGATTAATTTTTTGATGCAATTAATTCGGTTAAATAAACCAACTAAAATATTGGAAATTGGAACTGCTATTGGTTATTCAGCCTTAAGGATGAATGAAGCAAACCCCAGTTCAAAAATTACTACCATTGAGCGTGATGATAGTAGGTATGAACAAGCGGTCGAAAATATAAAGAAACAACATAAAGATAACGTGATTGAGATCATTCATGGGGACGCACTAGATGAGTTAATGAAGCTTGCTAATAAGGGTGAAAAATACGATTGCATATTTATTGATGCTGCTAAGGGTCAATATATGCGATTCTTTGAATTGTCACAGCCACTCCTAGAAGAAAATGGAGTAATTGTCTCCGATAATGTTCTATTTAGAGGGTATGTTTATGACCCCAATTTTGAACATCCAAGATACAAGAAAATGGTTGAGAAAATAAGAGCATATAATGAATGGCTGGTAAACCAACCTAGTTTTATTACAACAATATTACCTATTGGTGATGGGGTTGCTATTAGTGTTAAAAAATCATGAAAAGAGGTAGCAAGATGCAAGACAAACCAGTAGTAATTGGTGTTGCAGGTGGTAGTGGTAGTGGGAAAACATCTGTAACAAAATCAATCTGCCAGCGATTTACGGATAAAACAATTCTTGTAATTGAACAAGATTATTATTATAAAGATCAAAGTGATTTACCGTATGAAGAACGTTTAAAAACAAATTATGACCATCCACTTGCTTTCGATAATGATTTATTAATTAAACATGTACATTCATTATTAAATCATAAACCAATTGAAAAGCCGATATATGATTATAAAATTCATACACGTTCAAAAGATGTTATTAAAGTTGAACCTAAGGATGTTATCATCCTAGAGGGGATCTTAATATTAGAGGATCCTCGTTTAGTGGATTTAATGGATATCAAGGTATTTGTTGATACAGATGCTGATTTACGTATTATCAGAAGATTACTTCGAGATATAAAAGACCGTGGTAGAACGTTAGATTCCGTCATTGATCAGTACTTAAATTCTGTTCGTCCTATGCATTTGCAATTTGTTGAACCAACAAAAAGATATGCTGATATCATCATCCCTGAAGGTGGAGAAAACCATGTTGCTATTGACATAATGGCGACAAAAATCGAGCATATATTGTCAAAAAATAATGAAAATAGTTTGAACAAAAGTATTGAAAATTAAAATAAAATCTGCCATAGTTATGGTTAGTATACTTTTTAGTTACTAGTTGCATTATATACAACACAACCAAAATATAATTGTTGGTAGCAGTAGATAGATAAAAGGAGTGTTTTTTTATGGCTGTAGAGAAAAGTTATTATATGACACATGAGGGGAAAGAGAAATTAGAAAAAGAGCTTCTATACTTGAAGACGGAAAGAAGACAAGAAGTAGTCGAGCGGATTAAGGTTGCACGTGATTTTGGTGACCTTTCTGAGAATTCTGAGTACGATGCTGCAAAGGATGAGCAAGCATTTGTAGAATCACGCATTTCTCAAGTTGAGAAGATGATTCGTAATGCAGTAATTATTGAAAACGATAACCAGAATCCTAATATGGTATCTCTAGGGAAATCGGTTACTTTTATGGAATTGCCAGACGGTGAAGAAGAAACATATACAATTGTCGGAAGTGCTGAAGCTGATCCATTTGAAGGAAAGATCTCTAATGATTCACCAATGGCAAAAAGTCTTCTAGGCCATGAAATAGGTGAAGAAGTAGCCGTAACTACACCAGGCGGAGATATTCAAGTAAAAATACTTAAAGTTGAATAGTGATCAAAAAAGCGGAGTAGATGCTCCGCTTTTTAATTTTAAGCATGTGAAAAAGAGGCAGTAGTAGTGTAATCGGGCCACGGATTAGGCTGATAGTTATGTATAAATAATATCACCAAACTGAAATATAAAATTAAAGATAAGGATATTATTCCTGGCATATAAATTATGGTAATATAATAACGTATACATAGGGAGGGGAAGATTGAATGAGTGATTTTGATAGATATACTCGTGTAAACAAATTCGAAAAAAGACGCAAAAATACAAAGCTAATGTCCTTATTAACTATTGCTGGAAGCTTCCTTATTATTCTATTAATCGGTCTTTGGATATTTGGACCAGATGATGAACCAGAGCAACCGAATAACATCGCAAGCTCTAATGATAATACAACAGAAAGTGAAAACCAAAACGAAGAAGAAAATATAGATGAAACCGGGTCAGATACTGGACAAGACTCTACAGAATCCGAGGAAAGTTCTACTCAAACTGAGGAAGATGAGAGTAATGAAACAGAATCTGGTTCTGATGAATCAAATGAAAACTTGCAAGATCCAGGTGAGAAAGAACAAGTAGATCCTGCCGCAAACGATGATAAAGTAGTAGAGGCATACACAAAAAATTGGCAACCAATTGGTACAGAACAAGAAGGAACACATTCAGTGGTATATGAAGACGGTTCTCAGGACAGAATTGAAATGGAAAAAGCACTTCAATATGCTACTGGATTATCAGAAGATAATATAATTACTTGGTGGCTACAACGAAATGGTGATCAAAATGTTATCGGTACGGTATCGGATAAAGCAGAAACACAAACTTATCGAGTGTATATTAGTTGGGTGGACAATCAAGGTTGGCAACCTACTTTAGTAGAGGTATTAAGTGAGAACGATCAAAAATGGAGATTTGAATAGGGTTTTGATAATAGGAGGTTTATGACATCATGGCAATAGGTATTATTGGTGCAATGGATGAAGAAATAGAAATAATAAAAGGGAAATTGGCAGAAAAAGAAGAAACAATCATTGCCAATAGTCTATTTATAAGTGGTAAATTACAAGGGAAAGATGTAGTACTATTAAAGTCTGGGATTGGAAAAGTAAATGCTGCTATGGCAACAACGATATTAATGGAAAGATTTTCACCTGAGTACATTATTAACACGGGTTCCGCCGGAGGATTTTCTTCAAAGCTTGAGGTTGGAGATATTGTCGTATCTTCAGAAGTTGTTCACCATGACGTAGATGTAACAGCGTTTGATTATGTATATGGACAAGTACCGGGCATGCCTGCGACATTCAAAGCTGATTCTACACTCATAGATGAAGCCATGAACGCAATCGAACTACTAGATGTTAATGGTGAAATTGGTTTAATTGCGACAGGGGATTCATTTATGGAGGACCCAATTCGAGTAGAAGATGTACGTGAAAAATTTCCTAATATGATTGCATCAGAAATGGAAGCAGCAGCGATTGCGCAGGTTTGTCATCAATATAACTGCCCATTTGTTGTCATCCGAGCTCTTTCGGATATTGCCGGTAAGGAATCTTCGGTTTCGTTTGATGCTTTCCTTGAGAAGGCTGCAATGAACGCCTCAGAAATGATTTTTAATATGCTTGACGATTAGATTAATAAATGGATGCCACCGGTGGAGTTAATCCCCAGAATTGGCATCCTTTAATTATTACTAATTAAATAGCTGTAGGATCCCCACTTCGGAGATTACAGATTAATTCAGAATTATTATAAGCGGGGTATCAACATCCCATAAAAGTCCGACGCATACAATCAAATTCAGTGGGGGAAGAATAACCTACTTAATGATGCTTCATACTATACCCATTTATCCTTTACGTTCATTCCGATAATACTCATGAAAAACCTTCATTAATGCCCTTTTTTCTATACGAGATACATAACTTCTAGAAATGTTGAGTTTTTTTGCAATCTCTCGTTGAGTCATTTCTTTTTTATTATTCAATCCATAGCGATAAATAATTACTTCCCTTTCGCGTTTATCTAGAATTGAAAAATAATCCTGCATTTTCTCAATTTCCATATTTAATTGGATGTATTCAATCACATTTTCATTTTCTGCTTCTAAAATATCAATAAGACTAATCTCGTTTCCCTCTTTGTCCTGACCAATCGGATCATGTAAAGAAACGTCCTTTTTAACCTTTTTTAAAGCCCGCAAATGCATCAAAATCTCGTTTTCAATACATCTTGCTGCATAGGTTGCAAGCTTTGTACCTTTACCCACAGAGAAGCTCTCAATCCCCTTAATTAACCCAATTGTTCCTATAGATATTAAATCTTCCATATCTTCTCCGGTATTTTCGAATTTTTTAACGATGTGTGCAACTAGACGTAAATTATGTTCAATCAATTTATTTCTTGCTTCTTCACTTCCATTTTGCATTTCCGCAATGTACTTAGCTTCGTCTTTGGAAGAAAGGGGTTGTGGAAACGCATGATTTTTCACATAGGAAACAAAGAATAGAGCTTCTTTTATTAGCAATGCAAGGACACTCAATATTCCGGACAAACACATACACCTCCTGACTAGGCTGGGCTATAGCCTATATAAACACCCTATGATGATAAAGCGTGTCTTGTGTCTGTCCTTCCAAAATAAAGATAAAATTCCTTTAGCTTAGGTCATAAATCAAACTGTGGTAAGAAAATCAGGAAATAATGTATGGAGATGGAAGCTAGCGTCATAAGATTACCAGATACCAAAATAATGTAAGATAATGACAGGGTAGATTTTGAAATGACCTTGAAGCTACAGAAGGGAAGCTCTATACTTGAAAACCACAAAAAGACGGTTCTCATGCTACTTTGCAAAACAAAGAGAATAAACCGTCTTTAAGTATCCACATTCCAACTAGTTTTTACTTGTTCCTTATAATCTTATCTACTGTATTACGATTACGGATAGTAGAGCGTGTTTGAAGCTTTCTTTCAAAAAAGGCATTGTTATATTTGGTTTGATGAAAATTTTTGGAAAGATGGATTATAATGTTTTGTTGATCTATCACCTCAAATTCATCGTCAACAACTTCTTTAATGAGTTCAAGTTGCTCGTTTGAAATTGGAGTTTTTAGAAATAGAATGTAAACATTGTCTTTAGTAAATAGGGGATGTTGCTGAATTTTTTCTAGAACTTCTTTAGGACGTACTGTGACTGGAATATCAAACCCAAATGTCTCCTTTAGTTGTAATTCAATTTGCTGTTCGTCACAAATGAGTTCTTCGAATAATACATTACCCGTTTGAATATATGTCCTTACGTTTTGAAAGCCCATTTCTTGGAAGAGAGCCTTTAATGATTTCATATCAACTTTATTCTTTTTACCTAAGTTGATCCCTCTAAGTAGTGCAACATAAGACATTCTCAGTTTTCCCCCTAGAAAATTTTTCTAATTCTATTATAAGATTTCAATTCGATTCTTTCAATATTGTAAATAGTCTTAATAATTAACGAGTAGTTATTGACAACAAAAACAATTATTATATAATTTTAGATAGGAGATATATGGAAGGTGGAATTGGATTTGCCAAATTACTTGTAATGGTTAAGCAATTAAATAGTACATTTCTTTTTGAACAGGACGGTTCAACGACGGGAGAAGTGTGCCTATTTTTAGCCATTACAGGGAACGCGGAATAATCTGTTGTGTACATTCCAAGCGGGATACCTATAAGGTGTTCTGCTTTTTTATGGGAAAAATTTCTCCCATCAGCTATTATTGGCGTTCCTCTGGAAAAATAGGAGGAACTAGATATGAGTTTAAATCATGTCATAACATATGAAATTATTGCACAGGAAACGCCTAAAGTTATACGGAATTGTAGGAATTGTAAAAGGAGTACGGAATACTATTGTAGTGATAAATTCAGGGTGAATGCTAATCGAAAATTGGTAGATATTTGGCTTATTTATAAATGTATACATTGTGAAAATACATGGAATTACCCTATTTACTCTAGAGTACATGTAAGCCGATTAGATCCAATTCTACATCAAAAATATATGAATAATGATAAAGAAACCATCTGGTATCATGCCTTTCAATCGGGTAAATTACAAAAGCTATGTGATGCTGTGAATCAAGAGATAAACTATGAGATAAAAAAGGATAAGTTTGATTTAGTTTCTAATGAAGTGACAATTAATATTTGTTGTAAATATGATTTTGGTCTTCGAATAGATAAACTACTAGCAGAAATAGTGGGGATATCACGATCACAAGTAAAAAAACAAGTACAGGCAGGAATGTTATTGCTGAACCCAGATGTTACTATGAAAGACAAAGTTACCGATAAATTACAAATAACTGTTAAAGGGAATTGGCATCAAGAAGTTGCCCCAACTTTTCTTAGGGATTATGTTGGGAGTACCACTTAATAAAAAGATGGGGATTTAATAACTGATGTTTTAAGTCTAAAATCAAACAATAAAAAAGGATTGGTAAGATTAATTTACCGATCCTTTTTTACATTTTTATCGGTCAGCTTGAATATTACAGATGAATTGAGCCACCATTTGCGGAACAGAGATCCTCTAATAAAATCACATAATGCATTTTTGATTGTGAAGGGTTACACTTAAACCCCTCAGTTAGTTTCAATTTACTCTTAATTACTCGCAGGATTTCATACCACTTATCAGAACAATAACGGATGATGGAATGAGTTTCGAGAATTAAAAGGCTACATGAAGGCATGCGGAAATAGAGGAGTAAAAACTCCATTTTTTAGATTATACTGCATGCATTCTCCACGCCGCCCCTGGAGGCTTTCCCCCCATGTCTCAACTGGAGAAAAGCTTAGCCCGTGCGGAGGAATACATGCAATTAGAAAAGGTGGAAGATAGTAAGAAGTTGGTGAAAATGGATGTGTTTGAATTAAGAACTAAGCTAACTAATAGGCGATAAATGGAGCAAAAAGAAAAGCCCTTTACGATCTAAATCTTTGGAAGTCGTCCCAGTTTTCTTGTTTAGCAAACTGGGGAAAGACAGATATAAAATTTACTATGATTGGTACATAATCTAGATTTGGATAGATAGAAAATAATTTTCGATCACCGTATCGAATAGCTTCTAATGCAAGTGGCAATTTACGTCTATAGACTTCATTACGTTTTGCTGACTCACTTTGGTTAAATGGTGCTTTATCTACCTGTAGATAAACGCAATAAATGAGGGATTCTCCATTTGTTAACCATTCCCCTAATACTTCATCCCTCATCAGATTAAGTTTCTCCCAGGCAAATTGCATTCCAATGGTAAGAAATAAATCACCAGTAAGATCCGAATGTGTTAATGTATACCGGCGTGGAATGACAGGTCCGATAGGAGAAACACCATCCACATATTCAGTTTTTATTTTTTCTGGTTTAAAGTTGCCCAGTGCAATCAACCCAATTGTTTTTTAAGACATTATATTAGTAATGCTTAAGAACGGTCCCTTACTATTAAGGCTAAATTCTATTAGCAAAAGAAATTAGAATAGGAGAAACCTGAGTCCAATAAAGGGTACTCAGGTTTCTTATGGTTTGAAATATAATTTCATCTGGTTTTTATGCACCTTCTAAGTAACGGTCTGTGATAATTAGTTCATTTAAAAGGACACTATATTTCCATACATGTTCTATTTATATCATTTCTTTACACTTTCTTTATACTTTCTTTATACTTTACTTGTCTAATTCTTTAAACTTGTTACCTATACTAAATTTAACAACAATAAAAGGATGATAAGTTATGTCAGAAACAATTCTTAAATCAGTGAATATCTCCAAAATATATGGTAAACACATAGCCCTTGATAAAGTCTCAATAGAAATAAAACGTGGGATGATTTATGGGTTAATCGGGAAGAACGGTGCAGGAAAATCGACTTTTATGCGCATTATTATGGGGTTGATCACCATTGATGAAGGCAATATTGAGTTGTTTGGGGAAACCGATAAGAAAGCACTCCAACATGCACGAAGAAGAATGGGGCAATCCATTGAAACACCAGCACTATATCCGGAATTAACAGCCCGAGAGAATCTGCAAGCACAAGCAGCAAATGGTGGTGTTAGTGAACGCGAGATTGATGATTTACTTCACTTAATGAAACTGGAGCATACCAGGAAGAAAAAAGCGAAGAATTTTTCATTAGGAATGCGACAACGTTTGGCGATTGCATCCACTCTTATTACTAACCCAGAATTCTTAATTTTAGATGAACCTACCAATGGTCTAGACCCCTCTGGAATTGTGGAAATGCGAGAAATTATTCAACGACTGGTGAACGAACGCGGTATCACCGTCTTACTTTCTAGCCACTTGCTTGATGAACTTTCACAGATTGCGACTCACTACGGTATTTTGCATAATGGGAAAATTATTAAGGAGATTTCCAAAGAAGACCTAGCGCTTGAAACTCGTCAATACGTTGAATTAGAGACAACTGAAGTACAAAAGGCAGTCACCGTACTAGATAAATTAGGGATAAGCGATTATGAAGTGAAAAGTAAAACGGAAATTCATATATATGAACGTTTAGATGATGTAGCATCGATTAACCGTTCATTAGTCTTAGCTAACTTGGATGTTTCACGGATTGGTACAACAAGGCAGAAATTAGAGGATTATTTCTTGCAATTAACAGGAGGAAACAGTTATGTTTAATCTATTAGCCGCTGAAAAAATTAAATTATCCCAAAGTAAAAAATTAATGATTGTTATTGGTATTTTTCTCTTACTCCCTATTATTCAAGTAGTAAATACGAAAGTAAATGTTGCATACGGGAAGGAACTCGTCCAGGTCATTGATACAGTTATCAATGGCGCAACAGGTATTCTAATGATAGATAAAAATGGGCTCACTATATTACTAGTAATAAGCGCATTTATAAGTTTCTTTATTGGAGAAGAATTTCAAAATGGTACGATCCGAAATGCATTGTCATTAGGTCGCAGCCGTATGCATTACTATCTGTCCAAATTTGCGACAGCTGCGATTGTTTCCCTTTTTGGAGTGATTGTACTTACTGCAATTGGTATGATAAGTTTTTCTATAGCATTTGGCTTTGGAGGTGTTGCGGAAATTAGCAATTACGTTCCATATGCAATTAAAACGTTTAGTACCTTATATTTATTAATTTTGGCTAATGTTTCGATCTATGTCATGATTAGCTTCCAAACCAAAAATAGTGGTGTTTCCCTAGTATGGAGTTTTCTTTATACTATTGCTACCGGATTCTTGCCTAACATTTTCCAACAGACAGAACACTTTAAACACGTTTCAAACTGGTTTACAGAAACATTCTTGTTTTATTACGATTTTGCTAGCCCTGATGGATTAGCTACCTATCCTAATATGATTTTGGTGAGTATCATCACAATCCTGTTATCATCAACATTAGGAATTATTTTGTTTAATCGAACAGATATAAAGTAGGTTGATAAATATGGCAACGATATTAATCGTGGAAGATGATGTTACGATTCACTCCCTTATCAAAGAAACCTTAGAACTGCATGGATTTCTAACCCTAAGTGCATATTCGGGTACTGAGGGGAAATTGGTGTTCGAACAACATAATATCGATATGGTTCTCTTAGACTTAATGCTTCCTGGTATGGATGGAGAGGATCTTCTTAAAGCATTTAGACAACACGTTTCTATTCCTGTTATTGTCATATCGGCAAACCATGACCAAACTTCGAAAGTAGAACTTCTAATGAATGGAGCAGATGATTACATCACTAAACCCTTCGATGTAAAGGAACTACTTGCGAGAATTGACATTCAATTACGTCATGCAACCACGTCTTCCATTAATAAGAGGAAAGAAGTACATTACAAAGATATTCGGGTCGATATCGATACACGAGAAGTAAAGGTAGAAGACCAATCGATTCATCTTACGGGACGCGAATATGAAATTCTTCTATTATTTCTTGAGAACCCACAGAAGGTATATAGTCGTGCTAATATTTATGAAAGTGTTTGGAATGAACCGTTTTTTGATAGTGATAAAACGATAAACATGCATATCAGCAATTTGCGAAATAAGTTAAACTTAGCTGAAGCAAACTATATTAAAACAATATGGGGAGTAGGCTTTAGATTTGATTAAACGAAAGGGGTGTTAATGGAAATGTGGGGATGGATATTTTTCTTACTATCATTAGCGCTCTTTTTTTATATATTCTTTATAAAGCAGGAGATTAGAAAAATACAGCGGGAAGTGAAGGAGCTTCCAACCCGTTCAAGTTATGGTAATAGGCTTTCACTTGATTTTCGTGAAAAGACATTGTTGGATCTAATCGATGAATTGAATCGACTGGTCGATACCTTTGAAGAAAAGCATCGTCTCGCCAAGAATATGGAAGAGAATGTTAAATTAACTATTGCTGGACTTTCCCATGACTTACGTACACCACTTACATCCATCCATGGCTATGTTCAACTATTACATGCAACAACAGATGATAAGAAACAAACAGACTATTTAATGATTATCGAACACGCTGTCAAAAGATTACTTGAGATGACAGATCAATTTTATGACTTAGCACAGGTGGAAACGAATCAAAAACAATTAACCTTCGTCTCGATGTCTCTCGCAAATTTAGTGGAAGATATTTTCTTATCCTTTTACGCTCAACTACTAGAAAAGAACATCGAAGTTCACTTTCCGGAAGAAGTAAGTCAGAGTCAGGTTATTACTGACAAGGTAATGCTTACCCGTGTCCTGCAAAATATAGTGCAAAACATATTACGGTATGCTAAAAGTGAAGTGGTGATCAGCTACCAAAGCGAAGGGGATTATCTTAAACTTAGCGTAAAAAATGACATTATGGCCGAAAGTGAAATTGCCGTGGAAAAAGTATTTATGCGTTTTTACACAGAGGTGACCAGTAGAACGAATACAGAAGCAAGTGGGCTTGGTCTGTACCTATCTAAAAAGCTAGTGGAAAAGATGAATGGAAAATTGAAAGCAGAGTTGAAGGGGAAATGGTTTATCATTCATATGTATTTGCCTATGAATAGGATTCAAAGTTTAAGTTGGAAGAAGGAGTAGTATATGGAAAATAACGTGTTTGAACAGCTGGCAAAGCGCTACGATACGGAAGAAAGAAAACAATTAGCTAAAGTGATAACGGAAGAAGTGAGATTAGAATTACAAGATAGTCTATCAAAGTCTTTGATAGACTATGGGAGTGGTACCGGTCTCGTTAGCCTGGAAATAACAGACCTAGTAGATACTGTTTTGTTGGTAGATTCATCCAAACAAATGTTGGAGGTTGCAGAAGCTAAGATTTCCCACAATAGAGTTACCAACACAAACGTACTGTATTCCGATTTTACACAAGAAACTCCTAGATTAGAGGCAGATGTCATTTTAATGTCTCTCGTTCTACTGCATATTCCTGATACTAAAAAAATTCTACAAGAACTTTACGACATTTTAAATGTGGGTGGGAAGTTAATCATTGTTGACTTTGATAAAAATGACAAAGTCAATCATCCGAAAGTCCATAATGGTTTTGTGCATGAAGGATTGAAAAGACAATTATCAGAAGTGGGATTTGTCTCAACTGAAATTAAGACTTTTTATCATGGGAGTCGTATTTTTATGAATCAAGATGCATCTATGTTTATATCCAACAGTATCAAGTAAATAAATATTGCTATGCCCCTGTCAAGTAGACAGTGGAATAATAAAAGAGAACTAAGTGGCTTTGGCTCTATATTCCATAGGGCTATGGCCGTTTAATCGTTTTTGATACCTATCATGATTAAAGAAATTTATGTATTCATTTATCGCAAAAGAAAGTTCCTTAAATGTCTTGTACTTACGTATATAATACTTCTCACGTTTAAGTGTTCCCTAAAAGGATTCCATCGGTTCGTTATTCAATACACCTCCAACACGTGACATACTCTGCATCATTTTTGCGGCATCTATCCTTCGTTTAAACCCTTGTGAGGTATATTGGAATCCCCGGGTCACTATGGATCAATTAAGAACTTGAGTACCATATATAATATTTATATTTCCAATCTCGGGTTATTGTTTTACTTACCTTATCCCCTCTGCTTATCTGAGTTAAGGTAAGAGTACCATCTTCCCAAACTTTTAAAACTTCAAATTTAAACTCAGAAGTGAAAGCTCTTTTAGAAATAAAAATACTCCCCTTTAAGTTAGCCAGATTTTTATTTTTTAATCTGTCTACTTTAAGGGGAGCATATCAAAAACTTCCTCAAGCTTTTTGTGCCATTTGCATAGTTAATTGTTTGGCTTTTTCATATTTTATTTAACTGAACTACTTATCAGAAAAGAATGATTACTCTCTTAAGATGTTCTGTATCCTTTATTGATGTTTTCGCATGGCTTCTTCATATGCATCAGTTCGATTTTTGGTTAGTGGTTTAATCCCACTATTATGTGCTGCTCGACCAATCATATGAGCTGAAACAGGAGCTGTTACCATAATAAATATAATACCGATTAAGAGTTTTCCGCTTACAATATCTTCTTTTACGTATAAGTAGAGAAATGCGGCAATTAATATGCTTGTTACGCCTAGGGTAGATGCTTTTGTTGCGGCGTGTAGTCTTGTATATATATCTGGAAAACGGACAATCCCAATCGTTGCGGAAAGGGTAATAAACGCTCCGATTAAGAGTAATACAATTACAATAATATTTACAACTAATTCAATCCATGTCCCGGTCAATTATAACACCCTTTTCTACATATTTTGCCGTAGCAAGTGTACCCAAAAACCCTAGTATCCCGACAAGTAAGGCAACATCGTTTAAATATGGTGTGGAAAGGTAAATGGCGATAATTCCCGTTAATGCCATTAAGTTAATCCCAATTGTATCTAAACCAACAGCACGATCTGGGTTTGTTGGCCCCTTAAAAATACGATATAGAAGTAATACTAGTGAAATTCCGATGAAGATGGAAGAGATAATAATAGTGTATTCCAGTAATGTGTCTGTAAATGCAATAGCATCTGCCATCTATCTTGTCACCTCCAGAATTGCCTTCTCGAAGCTATCCTTGATTTCCTGAATGGATTGATCTACCTCATCAATATCCATTGCATGGATAAATAGTGTGTCATTGTTATCTGAAACAGCTACAGATAAGGTGCCTGGTGTTAATGAAATCAAATGTGCTAATAATGTAACTTCCCAGTTACTTTTTACCTCTAGAGGTAGAGCAAATATACCTGGTTCAATCTCTGGCTTAGGAGTATATATCAGTTTAAGAATACTTAAATTGGATAATACTAATTCTCTTATAAATATGAGAATTAGCTTTATGATTTTTACAACACGTATACCGTAAAATCTGCCAGGAATAAATCTATTTAATAAAAGTACTAATAGTAATCCCCATATATACCCAGCAATGAAACTAGCAAATGTATAAGATTCACTTAAGAACATCCACATAAGCGCAATAATGATATTAATTAAAATCTGAAAGGCCATAGTCGTCTACTCCTTTAACACAGAATCTATATAAATTTGGGGATCTAATAAGTATTCTGCAATTCCATCAATAGCTGGATAAACAAATTGTGCTCCTATTCCCAGAAAAACAGAAATAGTTAATAAACAAACAATAGGTATGATTAAACCTGCAGATACTTTCTTAGTATATGTCTTGTTTTCTTCTTTTTCACCCCAGAATCCGCGAATGAATATTTTCATAACGGAGTATAGAATTAGTAAGCTGGATAAGAGAGCGATAATTGTGATTGCTATTTCATCTGCTGATAGAGCTCCTCTAAGTAGTAAGAGCTTTCCAATAAAGCCACTAAATGGAGGTATACCAGCTAATACAAACGCGCTAATAAAAAGTAGCCATCCTAAAACAGGGTAGTGATGGATCAGCCCTTTCATCCTTCTTAAGTCTGAAGTTCCAGCTACATATGCTATAACACCAACTAATAAGAATAGTGCTGATTTAATAATCATATCGTGAATTAAATAATAGATAGACCCGCTTAATGCATCTTGGTTGAAGATGCCTATCCCCATGATGATAAAACCAATTGCAGGAATGATATTGTAAGCAATGATGAGTTTAATATTGTTTGTCGAAAGTGCACCAATAACCCCAAATATCATGGACAACCCTGCTATCCATATAAACGCCTCATGTGTTATTTCCATTCTGTAGACGAAAATTAGTGAGAATACACGAAGTATCGAGTAAATACCTACCTTTGTTAAAAGGGCACCAAATAAAGCAGAAACAACCGGATTTGGAACAATATATGGTCTTGGAAGCCAGTAATACAATGGGAACAATGCTGCTTTAGTTCCGAAAACAAAGAATAATAATACTCCAATAGTTGTTAATATTCCTTTTTGTTCTACTTCTGCAACACGTTCAGCAATATGTGCCATATTCACAGTTCCAACGACACCATACAATAATGCTACTGCTGTAACGAATAACATAGAGGAGAATAAGTTTATCAAGACGTATTTAACAGATTCTCTCAGTTGGATTTTATCGCCACCTAATACGATTAACGCATAAGAAGCCATTAGTAGTACTTCAAAGAACACAAATAGGTTAAATAAATCTCCTGTTAAAAATGCGCCAGAAACACCAGTAATCAACAGGAAAAAGAAGGTGTAATAGTAATGTGTCTCTTGTTTTATGTTTAATGAATGTGGAGCATAAAATGCAGCAGTTGCTGCAATAATATTTGTCGTTAGAATGAGTAATATGGATAATTGGTCAGCTACTAGAATAATTCCATATGGTGCAGCCCAATCACCTGTTTCTAGAATAATAGATCCATTCGAGAACACTTCATAAGTAACATATGCTGCTACAAGTAAACTAATAATCGAAAATAGTTTTGATAAGAAACGTGTAATTTTAACATTCTTATTCGTAAAAGCAACTATTATACCGGCTAACATAGGGATGATAATCGGTAAAACCGCTAAATTACTCATTCGATTCACCCCTCATTTCTTCCATATTATCTGTATTATTTTCTTTTGCTGTCCGGTAACTTAATACAAGTAACAAACTAGTAATACCGAAACTGATAACGATTGATGTTAAAATCAATGCTTGTGGTAGGGGATCAGTATAACTAGTAACATTCTCATCCAATATAGGAGGTTGGCCGCGTTTTAACTTCCCCATTGTTAATAAAACTAAGTGAGCACCGTGTGATAGCAATACGGTCCCAATTATAATTCTTAGTAATTGTTTTTGTAAGAGATTATAGATAGCTGTTGCAAATAAGACACCAGCTAATAGCAAGATAATATATTCCATTACTCTGCCTCCTTGTCCTTTCTAACTTTAATGAGGCTATAAATTGCTAAAGCAGCAATACCTAGTACCGCAATCTCAAATAATGTATCCAGTCCACGCATATCTACTAAGATAACGTTAACGATATTATTTCCCCCACCTAATGTATAAGAGGTTTCCACAAAGTAATCTGATATTGTATCAAACCAATCTGAGCTATGGGCAGCAATGCCTACCATTGTAATTAACGCACCAGTACCAATAGCTAGAAATAGGTTTGTAAATGAAGTCCCGATTGTTTCATTTCTTTTCCTTAACTCTGGTAAGTGGTAGTAGGCAAGTAAGAATAGAGCCATCGATATTGTCTCCACGACAAGCTGTGTTAGAGCAAGATCTGGTGCACGGAAAATAACAAAGAGAATCGAGATACCAAATCCAACAATACCAGTAATGATAATTAATGCTAGTTTATTATTAATAAAGACTGTACTAATGGCTGCTAGAACCATAATCAAGACAATTGCAATATCAACTATTGCAACTTCTTCTAAGTCATCAAAGGTGATATTATTAAATCCACCAGTTGTAGACATTACCGTAAAGGTTAAAAATATTATAGCTGCTAAAATAATCGACATATATAATCTCAGTGACCCAGTCATGTAAGAGTTCGTTATTCTAGCAGAATAGTCATCTGTTTTTCCAATAATCTTATCATAAAGCTTATTTAGACTAAGTTTCCCTGGGATAGCTTTGTAAATGTTACTCCATTTCTTACGAGTTAAAAACAGAATAATACCCACTCCGACTACTACTAATGACATTTGAAAAGCAAGTGAGTCGAATCCATGCCAAAAAATAATGGGCTTTATTTCAAATGCACTATTTCTAATAGCATGAGCTGCATGTGTTAGTAACGAACCATTCACAAGATTTGGAAATAGCCCAATGATAACCACACCTAGTATAAGCACAATAGGGGATATAAGCATCCCAATAGGTGCTTCATGTGGTTTTTTAGGTAATAGCTCGAGCTTCTTCGGTCCTGTGAAAACACCGAAGAAAAAGTACATGGAATATACAAAAGTAAAAATACTACCAAATACAGCTAGATAAGGGATTGCTTCCGAAAGGAAACTAGCAAATGAATTTGCATTTTCACTTAAGCCGGTTGTTGCTTCAAAGAATAATTCCTTACTATAAAACCCGTTTAAGAATGGTAGTGGAACACCGGCCATAGAGAAGGTTCCGAATAACGCTAATGTTGCAGACATTGGCATAAAAGTAAGTAATCCTCCAAGCTTGCGGATATCTCTTGTACCAGTTTCATGATCAATAATTCCTGCAATCATAAAGAGACTTCCCTTAAAGGTTGCGTGGTTTAGTATATGGAAAACAGCAGCAAAAACAGCTGCTTCTGTACCAAAACCAAGCATAGCCATAATCATACCTAATTGGCTGATAGTAGAGAAAGCAAGTATACCTTTTAAATCTGTTTGTCTAACTGCCATATAGGAAGCCCATACTAATGTAACGATTCCAACTAGGCTTACAGTTATAAAGAACCATTCATAGTCTACAAAAATAGGTGAGAAGCGGGCGACAAGGTAGATACCTGCTTTTACCATAGTAGCGGAATGCAAGTAAGCACTCACAGGTGTTGGTGCTTCCATCGCATCCGGAAGCCAAATATGGAATGGGAATTGAGCAGACTTCGTAAATGCACCTAATAAAATGAACACTAATACTAGTGGTAAATATCCACTATCTGCAATCACATCAACTTGGTCAATCATGGAGCGTATGCTTGTCGTACCAGTAATTACAGAAAGTAAAACAAGCCCACCTAGCATACTCAATCCACCAAAAATCGTGATAAGCATGGATTTTTGTGCACCGTAACGTGAACGTTCACGGTGATGCCAATAACCAATTAACAAGAAGGAGGATATAGATGTTAATTCCCAAAATGTGTATAGTACAAATACATTATCAGACAATACTACCCCTAACATAGCTGACATGAACATCAGTAAGTAAACATAAAAATGACCTAGTTTCTCAGAAATATGTAAGTAGTAGATGGAATAAAAAACAACAAGGGTACCAATACCACTGATCAATAATACAAAAAGTAAACTAAGGCCATCTAAATAAAAATCAAAATTAATATTAAGGGAAGGAATCCAGTTATATGTATGATGCACAGGAGAAAAGCCATTTCCAACAAAACTTACAAAATAAAGGAAAATTCCTAAGGGGATAAAAACAACGAAAATACCTGTATGTACTTTTTCTTTAAATTTACTTATGACTGGAATAAATAAAGCAAGTACAAGTGGTAATAAAACTGCAAAAATCATGTACGATTAAACCTCCTATTAAAGAATCGATAATTCCAAAAATAATAAAGCGTTTTCTTCTTGCCAGATTGTTCTCACTTAAATCAGTATCCTACAATCATTCTAATACATACATAGCTAAGTCTCAAAACGAAATAGCGCAAGTATATAGAAAATAGCTTATCATATTTTAAAGGTAGGAAAAAATAAAAACTCTCATCATTCAAATGAATGACAAGAGTGATAATTTTTTTCTTCCTATTTAATATATTTATATGTTTCATGTCGAATTTTCGCTAACTAGAGAATTTGATTTTATGGGTTAAACCTCTTCGATATATTTCATCTTTTATAAGTGAAACAAAATCAGGGCTTAATTTTAATTCATTTGCTTTATGATACGATTCGATTAATAATTCATCTGACAAATGTTCCATAAATGTAGCCCTCCTATATATTTCCTGCTTTTTTGCTAGGTTTAGGATAGTTATAACGTAACACGAAATAAAAGACAGGACAAGATGCGACTTATCTACAGTGGGTTGTAGATAAGTTGTGTATAAAGTGGTAATTTTTGCAATAAACCCAGTAATATTACTGTTGATAATGTGAATAGACTTATCCACAATGCGAGAAATGTAGGGATTTGTCGAACGATTTTCGAGTTTTTTATCTGCAATTTACATATTTCTACCTTCTATAACATATATATGGTATTTTTATATGCGTAGGTATGAAATTGGTATACTTTCTTGCCGAACCCATGTGTCAATGTATAATTAATTACTATAATAATAGCCCAAAATACTATAATATAAACATAATGCTATTGATGTCATGGGTAATGAATAGATTTATTAAGTTATGAGGTGTGAATATTGTTAAAGCGATTTTTACCTAACGAGCATGTTAAAAATATATTTGAGATTAAGCCTAGTGTGTTAAAGAAACAGGGTATTAAAGGGATTATTACTGATTTGGATAATACATTGGTTGCCTGGAATGTGAAGGAAGCTACCCCTGAGGTAATAAGTTGGTTTAAACTTATGAAGGATAATGGCATTAAAGTCACGATCATATCTAATAATAAGGAAGATCGAGTAAAAATGTTTTCAGAACCACTTGGAACTCCTTTTGTGTTTAGTGCTAGAAAACCTTTAAGACGTGCATTTAAAACTGCTGCAAAGCAAATGGAACTGAAAAAAGAAGAAATTGTAGTTGTAGGAGATCAACTAATGACAGATGTATTAGGTGGAAATTCGGCAGGTTTTTATACGATTCTTGTCGTTCCTATTGTTAAAACGGATGAAAAGATTACACAGGTGAATCGGAAAATTGAGCGTAAAATTATGAATTACTTTCGAAAAAAGGGATTGATTAGTTGGGAGGAATAGAATTGGAAGACATCTATTGTGTAGGGTGCGGTGTTAAAATACAAACAGAAAATCCAGAAGGAATAGGATATACACCAAAATCTTCCCTAGAAAAGGATACTATTTTGTGTAAGCGATGTTTTCGCCTAAAGCATTATAATGAAATTCAAGATGTTTCAATACATGACGATGATTTTCTTAAAATGGTAAGTTCTATCAGGGATAAACAAGGGCTTGTTGTACATATTATTGATATTTTTGATGTGAATGGAACATTGATTAAGAGTTTACCAAGAATTGTTGGTAATAATCCGATTATCTTAGTTGGTAATAAAATGGATTTATTGCCAAAATCTACAAACCGAAGTAAACTAATACAATGGTTACGCTCCTCCGCCAAAGAAGTGGGTTTAAAGGTGAAGGATGTTTTCCTAATTTCTTCTGTTAAAGGACAAGGAATTGAAGAATTAACAGAACAAATTGAATACTATCGTGAGAATCAAGATGTTTTTATTGTAGGTACGACAAATGTTGGTAAATCAACGTTTATTAATCGATTAATTAAACAGTCTATTGGTGAAAATGATGTCATTACAACTTCCTACTTTCCTGGAACAACTTTAGGCTTTATTGAGATTCCTTTGGATGACCATTCCGTACTTATTGATACACCTGGGATTGTTAATCAAGAGCAAATTGCCCATTATATATCTGATAAGGATTTAAAGTTTGTTACACCTACAAAGGAAATCAAACCAAGAGTATATCAGTTAAATGCTGGTCAAACTTTATTTGTTGGAGGTTTGGCACGTTTAGACTTTATTAAGGGAGATAGGCAATCCTTTGTTTGTTATTTTTCCAATCAACTTCCTATTCATCGAACTAAATTGGAAAAAGCAGATGAATTATATGAAAATCACGTTGGTGAATTATTATCTCCACCTGATGAGGAGTCAATGAAGTTATTACCTGAGTTTACCAATAGTGCATTTCGCTTAACGGGTGAAAAAACCGATATCGTATTCCCTGGTTTAGGTTGGATTACCGTGAATGGTAATAATACGACAATTGTGGCACATAGTCCAAAAGAAGTTGCTGTATCGATTAGAAAATCATTGATTTAGGAGGAGTATAATGGAATACAAACTTGGATTAATTGGTTATCCGGTCAAGCATTCCTTATCTCCGTGGATACACAGTCAATTTCTTGAAAATGCAAAGATAAACGGGACATACACCATTCATGATATAAAGGACGAATGTTTGTCTAAACAGATAGATATGATGAGAGAAACGGAATATAAAGGATTTAATGTAACTCTTCCATATAAGCAAAAAGTCATTCCTTATCTGGATGAATTAGATGACAATGCTAGTAATATTGGTGCAGTAAATACTGTATTAAACGACGAAGGTCGATTAATTGGCTACAATACAGATGGTACTGGCTATTTACGATCTTTGCAGCAATATTATCCGCAGATAGTAGAGGAAAAAGATAAAAGTATTCTTATTATTGGTGCTGGAGGCGCAGCTAGAGGTATATATTATGCATTGAGTCAATTGGGATTCCAAACAATCGATATTGTGAATCGAACTAGAGATAATGCGGTGTCAATCCAAGAATTAGCTTCAAGGAATACGGTTACCCATGTCCTTTCGCTTACACAAGGTGAGGAGAATATACATCAATATGATGTGATTATACAAACTACAAATGTAGGGATGAAGCCAGGCGTTCAATATTCACCATTAAAACTAAACAACATTCGTGATTCAGCTATTGTTAGTGACATTATTTACCAACCGATTTGGACGAACTTTTTAAAAGAAGCCTTTTCAAATGGAGCACGTATTCATCATGGTCATACCATGTTATTATATCAGGCACAATATGCATTTGAATTATGGTTCGGATTTCGGCCAGAGATAGGACGTATGGATCAACAATTAAAACAACTATTAGAAGGGTGATAAAATGCTATCAGGCAAACAGAAGCGATTTCTTCGTTCAAAAGCACATCATTTAAAACCAATTTTCCAAGTTGGAAAAATTGGTGTCAATGAAAATATGATTGTACAAGTAAATGAAGCACTAGAAAAAAGGGAATTAATTAAGGTTAGTATTCTTCAAAATTGTATGGATGATAAAGAAACAGTTGCGGAAGATTTAAAGGCAGGTACACATTCCGAGATTGTCCAAATAATTGGAAACAACATTGTTTTATATAAGGAATCAGAAGAAAATAAGCAGATTGAGCTACCATAACAATTTACTGTTTAAGGAGTTCAAAGAATGAAACGAATTGGAATTTTAGGTGGAACATTTGATCCACCACATATTGGACATTTAATTATTGCTCAGGAAGTTTTGGATTCGTTACAGTTGGAAGAAGTATGGTTTATTCCAACGTATGAACCTCCGCATAAGCATGAAGCTAGACTTCAAGTCAAAAATAGAATTGAAATGCTTCAACTTGCTTTAGCTGGCAATGGTTTGTTTCAGTTGAACACAATTGAAGTGAAAAGAGCGGGAAAATCATATACATATGATACGATGATTACCCTCAAAGAACAATATCCTGATTCGGATTTTTACTTTATTATTGGTGCAGATATGGTGGAGTACTTACCAAAATGGTATAAAATTGATGAATTAATTAATTTAGTTAGCTTTGTAGGAGTTAAACGAACTGGATATACACTTGAAACAATGTACCCTATTACAGAAGTTAATATTCCGTTGGTTGACATCTCTTCTACATTAATTCGGAAGCGACTTCGAGAAAATAAAAGCATTCAATACCTTGTTCCAGATTCTGTACATACTTATATTAAGGAGCATGGTTTTTATGTACAAAAATGAAGCGATTGCTATTGTGAAGCCTTTATTAACGCGTCAGCGGTTTGAACATACATTGCGGGTTACAGAAACAGCAGTGAAATTAGCAGAGATTTATAATGTATCTACTGAAAAAGCTGAAATAGCATCTATTTTCCATGACTATTGTAAATATCGTTCCCTAGATGAAATGAAAAGAATAATTCAAACCACATACTTACCGAAAGACCTACTTTTATATCACCATGAATTATGGCATGGACCGGTAGCTTCTCTTATGATTGAACAAGAATATGGGATTGGGGACGATGAAATTAAGGCAGCCATTTACTATCACACAACTGGTAGAGCTAATATGAGTGATTTAGAACTTATTGTTTTTGTAGCAGATTATATTGAACCTGGAAGAAGTTTTCCGGGGTTGGATGAAGTTCGTGACATGGCAGAGAAGGATATAGTTAAGACGGCTTGGATGGTGTCCAGGAATACAATAAATTATTTAATGGAAAATAAAAATCGTATATATCCGGATACATTCCATGCATATAATGATTTGACAAGACTTTTAAACGGAGGGAATAAATTTGGACAATAATCCTTTGGAAATTTTAAAGCTAGCAGCAGAAGCATGTGATGACAAACGAGCTGAGGAGATATTGGCACTTGATTTAGCAGAAGTGTCATTAGTGGCTGATTATTTTCTTATTTGTCACGGTTCGAATGAGCGTCAAGTTCAGTCAATTGCAAGAGCTGTAAAAGATAAGATGGAAGAACATAATATCTCAGTAAAACGTCTTGAAGGTTTTGAACAAGCGAGATGGGTATTGGTAGACCTAGGGGATGTTGTATGCCACGTTTTCCATAAGGATGAAAGAAGCTATTATAATTTGGAACGCCTATGGGGAGATGCTGTCCAAGTGCCTTTAGAGGTGGGCTGGTAAAGCATGTCTTATCAATTAATGGCAAGATTATATGATGAATTTATGATGGAAGCACCATATGGAAAATGGGTTGAATTTACAGAATATGTAATAAATAAATATAACTTAAATGCGCCTAAAATGATTGACCTAGGTTGTGGGACAGGTGAGATCACCGTTCAATTGGCAAAGAAGTATCCCATTACTGGCGTAGATTATTCTTCAGATATGCTTACAATAGCCTCGCAAAAGGCAGCAGAAACTAATCTGACGATAAACTGGATTCACCAGGATTTACGAGAATTAGAAGGATTATCTGAATTTGACTTGGCAATAAGTTTTTGTGATGTCATGAATTATATTACGACAGAGTCAGAACTCAATAAAGTTTTTTCTAATATAGCCAATTTATTAAATGAAGATGGTATTTTCATTTTTGATGTACATTCCATGAAGCATATTGAAGAAGAATTAATTGAAAATACATTTGCAGATGTTACGGAAGACAATGCATATATTTGGTTTTGCTATCCTGGTGAACATAAAGGTGAAATGTTTCATGAGTTAACTTTTTTTGCCTCAGACAGGGACAACTATTCTCGTTTTGATGAGACACATCATCAACGAACGTTTTCAGTAAATGTTTATCAGAATTTATTAAAAAACTGCGGCTTAGAAATATTAAATATCTATGCAGATTTTTCGATAGAAAATGATTTTTCCGAAGAAAGTGCAGATAGAATTTTTATTATTGCTCAAAAAAGGACGAGATAACACAAATATCTTGTCCTTTTCTTTTTTTGTCAGAAATACATCCTTTATGTATGATGAGGAAACAAGCTTAATAGGATGTGGTGTATTTGATAGAAATATTACGCAGAAATATGTTTATCATTTTCATTGGTATTGGGTTCATAGTAGTTTTACTACTCATTATGAATCAAGAGGAGGAGCCATCTCAGGCATTATTACCAGTTTCGACGGAAACTTCAGCTGAAGAAATGAGTGTAAAAGAAGTAGGTCAGGGAGAATTAATTGTTGACATAAAAGGAGAGGTAATACACCCTGGTGTATATAAAATGGATCCAGGTGCTCGCGTTAAGGATGTTGTCAAAGAAGCGGGAGGTTTTACTGAGGAAGCGGATCAACAGGTAATCAATTTAGCTCAGAAAGTATTTGATGAAATGATTCTTATTGTTCCTAAATTTGGTGAAGAGATTGGAAGTAGTAACAAGGATAAACAAAGTTCAAAAATTCGAATTAACTATGCAACTGTCGAAGAAATACAAGAATTACCTGGAATTGGTCCATCTAAAGCAAAAGCGATTGTCGAATATAGAGATGAGACAGGTTTTTTTCAAAAAGCAGAAGACCTTTTAAATGTCTCTGGGATTGGAGAGAAAACATTGGAGGCTCTATTAGAAGAAATTCAAATTCCATAAGCAATTGACGGTATAAAGAATAGCAAGTTAAACTAGAGTTAATAGAGAGAGGAGTTTTAAAGATGGAAAGAATTTCATGGAACCAATATTTTATGGCACAAAGCCAATTACTAGCTTTACGTAGTACATGTACTAGACTTATGGTTGGAGCGACAATTGTTCGTGATAAACGAATCATCGCAGGAGGTTACAATGGAAGTGTTTCTGGAAGTGTACACTGCATAGACGATGGTTGTTATGTAATTGATGGACACTGTGTTCGTACGGTTCACGCAGAAGCAAATGCTCTCCTACAATGTGCTAAGTTTGGAGTACCAACGGAGAATGCAGAAGTCTACGTTACACATTTTCCTTGTTTACAATGTACGAAACAACTAATACAGAGTGGAATTAAAACAGTCTATTATGCAGAGGATTACAAAAATCATCCATATGCGATTCAACTTTTTGAAGAGGCTGGAGTAAAAACGGAAAAGGTTGAGTTAGATTACTTAGCACTGGATTTATCTTTTAAAGAAAAAGCCTCTGTTGTACAAGAACTCCTTAAAACAATGGATGCACAGGAGTCAGAAGAAATCATGGCATTAAAAGAAAAAGCACAAGATTTATTTAATTTATCAAGGTAGAGATAAACAATGAAAGGCTATTGGTATATACCAGCACTGGCAGGTCTATGTAGCTTCTTTACAAGAGTATTTGATTCGATATTATTTTTCATTGTACTTCTTGTATGGTTAGTTTATTTATATATTTCGAAGAGGTTAGGGAAAATTCCAATTATCATTTCCCTAGCCACCTTTCTTTTTTTCTTCATTTATATTCCTCAAATCGAACTAAACACATCTACTAACACTCAAGAGAAGATGACTTTAAAAGGTGAAATAGTGAGTCCTATTAACACCTCGGAAACCGTTCTTCAATTTGATTTTCAGGAAAGCGATACAAAAAATACTATTAAAGTACTCTTTTTCAGTCCTGATGCAAAACATCCAAATTATTCATCATTACAATTAGGTGCGGATTGTCAACTAGAAGGAGAGGTGGGAACACCAGAAGAAAGTACAAATCCAGGGCAATTTAATTATCAAAAGTATCTTGCTACTAGTGGAATTCATTATGAAATGGAAATCAAGTCAATGGACGATATTAGTTGTCATGGGAAAACAAACTGGAGCTTGCTTTATTCACTAAGAAAAAGTATTAAAGAATATGTTTCAATTACCTACTCAGAAAAAACGAGTGCATGGATTAATGCGCTTGTATTAGGTGATGATAGCCTAATAAGTGAAAACACGACGGAACTATTTCAAAGGTGGGGATTATCTCATTTATTAGCTATTTCAGGCTTACATATTGGATTAGTAGTCGGCCTGTTATTTATGATAACAGTCAAATTAAATTTACTTACAAAGGAAAAAGCTCAATATGTGTTAATTATATTTTTACCAATTTATGCGATTCTTGCTGGTGGTGAACCATCTGTTTTAAGAGCTAGTTTAATGGTGTTACTAGTAATTGTTATTCAAAGGCTCAGGATAAAGCTCTCCTTGACAGATGTAATTAGTGTTACCTTTTTTCTCCTAATTGTTTTGGATAAGTACATTATATATCATGTTGGTTTTCAATTATCTTTTATTGTAACGTTTGGTATTATTTTATCTAGAAGATGGATTTCAGAAGGAAACTCTTTATTTTTTCAAATGATTAAACTAAGTTTTATCTCTCAAATGATGATTATTCCATTACAAATTATTTACTTCTTTCATTTTAATCCCCTATCCATTAT
This sequence comes from Paucisalibacillus algeriensis, assembly GCF_000577245.1. Taxonomy (GTDB): domain Bacteria; phylum Bacillota; class Bacilli; order Bacillales; family Amphibacillaceae; genus Ornithinibacillus. The sequence continues at coordinate 255,592 of NZ_CBYO010000014.1, read as the reverse complement.
CCTTAATGTCTTTGTCGTACCGTATTTCTCCTTCTTCGTTATTCCGCTGATGTTCACACTAATTTTTATTTCTCTTATTCCATTAGTTCGTGGTCTTGTAGACAAGCTTTTTTCTACCATCCATGAAGCTATTTTCTTAGTACCATTAGAATTCATTGATCAGTATGCTTTTTATCCATGGATTACAGGTAAATTTCCAACCATACTAATCATGGTCTACTATATTTTATTAATCTTAATGATGGCTAGCGTTAAACGTAATAAAAGTCGAAGAGCTTTTGGCTATGGTGTTATATTAACCGGATTATTATTTTCATTAGTTATTCGTCCTTTTTTATCTCCATACGGAACCGTAACAATGCTTGATATTGGTCAAGGTGACGCAATTGTTATTGAGTTTCCGTATAGAAAAGGAGTTGTGTTAGTGGATACAGGTGCTAATTTTTCCTTCGATGATTTTGAGCCTTCAGATTCAAATTATAGCAGAATAATAAAACCATTTTTGCAATATCAAGGAATTAATAAGATTGACGTGGTGTTTATCAGTCATGAGGATATCGATCACGTTGGCAGTATTACATACTTATTAGAAGAGTTTAAAGTTGAGAAGATTATAACCAGTAAATTTTTCGTGTATGATCATTTATTCGAGAGTTTAGAGCCGAATGGACCTGGAATTTTACAAGTAGAGGCAGGACAAAGCCTTGATATTAAAGGAAATAGGTTTATGGTTCTCTCCCCGTGGGTAGATAAAAAGAACAGTAATGAAAATTCATTAGTGCTTCAAATAAACCTTGGAAATTTATCGTGGTTATTTACCGGTGATATTCATGTTAATAATGAACAAGAGATTCTACACAAGTACCCAAACTTAGCAGTAGATGTACTAAAAGTCGCTCACCATGGAAGTGATACGTCATCAAATCGTGAATTTATTTCCCAACTCAATCCAAAGTTTGCGTTAATCTCAGTTGGACGACAAAATCGTTATGGCCATCCATCTAGCGAGGTAATTGATATATTGAACCAAGAACATGTAACTACTATGAGAACAGATCAAAATGGTGCAATTATTTATCGATATACCGAAAAGGGCGGAACCTTTTATCCATTCAAGCCATAGGTTATATATTGAGAAATGTACAAAAAAACAAAAGAGACAGGAAAATACCTAGTCTCTTTTGTTCACTTCAAATATGTACCTTTAAGAGCCAACTACACTAATGGTTACGCCAATAGCAAAAATTAGTAGAAAGAAAACTAAAGAAAATGCGAACCCCTTAATGGAATCAACAACATCATTATTTTTGGATTGTGGATCCTTTTCAAATTCATTCATAGCTAACCCTCCTATATCAACCTTTAGTATAAATTAATTACATAAAAAAATCCACCAATGATACAAAAAGTTCATATTTAATTTTAATAACCAAAATTAGAAAGAACTAACAACTATACTTTTGGATAGAAGGGTCATGCTATAAATGTAGGGAAAACATCGTTTAACATAACGTTCCTAGGGCCTTATGTTAAACGTTTATATAGATAGGGAGGGAAATTTATTACCCCTAAATTTCCCTCTCAGGTTTTTCTTGCTATTCACTGGTATACCAATTACCATAAGTATATAACAAGTTGGAGTGAATGGCATGAATTATGCGGAAACAATAAAGCAGATTAAGAAGCAAAATATACCAGAGGTCATTTTATTATATGGTACTGAAAACTATTTTATCCAGAAAATAAAGGATTTATTGGTTAAAAATGTGTTATCTGACGAAGAAAACCTTTCTACATATGATTTAACAGAAACATCGATTCAAGAAGTGGTTGCGGATGTGGAAACATATCCTTTTTTTGGTGATCGTAAATTAATATTTGGCACTAATGCCACCTTCTTAAAGGCTAAACCGGATAAGCTCTCATTCGAACATCAATTGGAAGTATTAGAACAATACCTCGAAATGCCAGTAGACTATTCTATTCTAGTTTTAATCGCGCCATATGAAAAAATAGATGAACGTAAAAAAATTAGTAAAGTCTTAAAGAAAAAGGGCCTAGTTGCGGAATGTAATCCAGTAAAGGAATATGAACTGAAAAATTGGATAATGAATTTAGCTAAGCAATTAAATATTGAAATAGCTGAGAATGCGTACGAGATTTTTGAAAATGAACTCTCAACTGATTTAAATATCATGGAGAGGGAACTGGAAAAGATTGCACTATATATTGGTGAAGGTGGCACTGTAACCAAGCAAGTTGCTGAAGAAATGGTTTCGCATACAATTAGTAGTTCAGGAATAAGGTTAGTTGATGCTGTTATCGAAGGAAATCTGGCCAAAGCTATTTCCATATATAAAGATCTAGAAAAAATGAAAGAAGAGCCAATAGCTTTAATCGGTTTATTAGCCTTCCAATTCAGAACGATACTTCGAGTGAAATTATTGAAACAAAAGGGATACAGTTCTGGTCAAATGCAAAAACAACTAGCTGCACATCCATATGTAATAAAAATCGCCTTAAATCGCGAAGCAAAATTTACAACGCAACAGCTAAAACAGTTCATGGATCACCTAGCAGAAACAGACGCCATTATGAAACAGGGGAAAATGGACAAAGAACTAGCATTTGAATTGTTATTGTATAATCTCATAAAACAGTAAGTAGTCGTATTCAAGATATTAGTACTAAGCAGCAGAATATATAGAAAACGGAGTGTATTCGTGCCACGGTCATGGCCAAAAGAAAACCCAAAAAAAAACGATCCAATCCCGGATCGTTTTTTTTTGTGTTAGGCACCTAGTCCGTTAACTTTTTTAGTTAGACGAGCTTTTTGACGGTTTCCTGCATTTTTATGGATAAGACCTTTTTGTACTGCTTTATCAATCTTTTTAATTGTAGCAGTTAAAGCAGTTTTAGCATTGTCAACATCGTTTGCTTCAACAAATTTTTCAACTAATTTAATTTGAGAACGCATTTCTGATTTGTCAGATTGGTTTTGAACACGCTTTTTATTGTTTACATCAACACGTTTAATTGCGGATTTAATATTAGCCATTATTTCACCTCCTAAAAACAAAAACGTTCATTACATTGAACAAGAGTCATTTTACCAAAGTTAGAGCTTGTTTTCAATAACTATTATTTATCGTTCCATAATTTGTATGATTTTAATAAAAGTGTGAAGGCTAATGCTATAGATAGTGTATTGTTATACTTTTCATCCGCATATTGCTGGGCAGTATACTCCTTACTTCACTATTTGTAGAAAATTGTAGTTAGAAAAATCGGGTGGAAAGAACCGCACAGAAAGATTTTTTACTTTACCTGAAAGGATGCGATTAAATTTGGATTTGGATGTAAATAAAATGCAAGTTCGAACAGATCTAGCAATTGAAGCAAAGGATATGTACGTTGAAAAGGAAACACCTGACGAAGACAAGATAACAGGTGTTACATTAAAAGATCATGAAGAAGACGGTATAAAAGTATCCTATGTTGATATTGATAAAGAGGGGGCAAAATTACTAAGTAAGAAACCTGGATCATATGTAACCATTTATGCAGATGGCGTAAAAAGACAAGATACACAGCTACAGGAAAATGCCGCCAAAATACTTGCTAGAGAATTAGAGAACTTATTAGAAAAAAATAATATCACTAAAGATGGTACAGCTTTAATAGTTGGGCTTGGGAACTGGAATGTTACACCTGATGCGCTAGGACCAATGACTGTGGAGAAAGTATTAGTAACAAGTCATTTGTTTAAACTTGAGAATGAATCCGTATCGGAAGGATATCGCCCAGTTGGGGCTGTGACCCCTGGAGTTATGGGGGTGACTGGAATAGAAACAAGCAATATTATTTTTGGTATCGTAGAGAAATTTAAACCAGACTTTGTTATTGCCATTGATGCGTTAGCTTCACGATCAATTGAGAGGGTCAATGAGACTATTCAGCTTTCGGATTCTGGAATACATCCCGGCTCAGGTGTTGGAAATAAAAGAAAAGAAATAAGTAAAGAAACACTTGGAGTGCCAGTAATTGCAATTGGAGTTCCGACAGTTGTAGATGCAGTAACGATTACAAGTGATACGATAGACTATATCTTAAAGCATTTTGGTAGAGAATGGAGAGAAAAAGATCGTCCATCAAAGGCACTAGCCCCAGCTAGTATGTCTTTTGGGGGGAAAAAGTTTACCGAAGACGATTTACCGGACCCAGAAAAAAGACAAACGTTTATGGGAATTGTTGGGACTCTATCAGACGAGGAGAAAAGGAAGCTTATTGCAGAAGTCCTTACCCCAACTGGTTATAATATGATGGTAACTCCAAAAGAGGTTGACGGTTTTATGATTGATATGTCACATGTAATCGCTAATGGAATAAATGCAGCTCTCCATGAGGCAGTGGATGTTGATAACTTTGCTAATTATTCAAGATAGGCAAGCTGAATTAATCTATTAAATTTTGTGGAAAATGAGAGTATCGGTTCTACCTTCCTAAGATTCGTCATAGAGTATATTATAGACAAACAGGAAGGTGGAACATTATGGTAGGATTTACTAATAATGTAAACAAACAAAAAGCTTTTCTACTTGTAAAAAAAAGCGCTTTATATGTTGTGAGTGTACTGCTTTTATTTGTATTAATAGGATTATTTACTACTATTTCCCCTGCACTTCGTTTTTCTTCTAATACTTTAACGAACTGGACCAGTGAGATCGAAAGCTCAACTTTCTTATATCTATTAGGGATGGAAAACCGAGTGTTTTTGGAAGGACTTCCACCAGATTCTGAAATACCAAAGATAACGTCAACCATTTTTCAGATTGCTACAAGTATAAAACCGGATGATCCGAGAAGTTTATTAGGGAGTGAACTTCCTGGCTTATCCATATATGATAGCGAAATATATATAGCAGGAGAAGGAACGAATTATACCAATCTTCCTGTTGAATCCTCACCACCATTAGAAGAGGTTTTAAAAGATAGGGAAGCGATTGTTGATGAAGGACTAGATAATGATGAGTCTAATGAAGAACCAGGTAATTCACCATCTACAGGTGAAAAAGATGTCGTATATATCTACAACACACATAATTATGAATCCTTTTTACCACATTTGCCAGAAGAAACGGATCCAAATCTGGCACAACATAATGAAGTCAATATAACCATGGTAAGTGACCATTTTTCCAAAGCGTTAGATAAACATGGGATTGGTAATAAATTAGACAAAACTGACACAATGAAACTATTAGACCAAAAAGGAATGGAATATTGGCAATCCTATGATGCAATTCGTAATAATGTACAAGAAGTATTTGCTAGTAACAAAGATATCCGCTATGTATTTGATATTCACCGGGATTCAGTAAGAGGTGATGCTACTACAAAAACAATTAATGGCCAATCTTATGCAAAGATAGCTTTTGTTATCGGCGGTGAAAATAAAAACTATGAAAAAAATGTTGAAATAGCTAGTAAACTCCATAAGATAATGCAGAAAAAATATCCTGGATTAAGTCGAGGAGTTTTACCACCTAAAAAAGGCCCGGGGACAGATGGGGTCTTCAACCAAGATTTACATGAAAATGCACTAACAGTGGAAATAGGTGGGGTTGACAATAATCTTGAAGAATTATATCGATCAGCGGAAGCTTTAGCGGATATTTTTAGTGAATATTATTGGGATGCTGAAAAGGTCAGTGTGGAATAAAGGAGGTTCGAGAAATGGCTAAGTTTGTATCTGTCTTGTTACTTTTAGTTGTATGCTTTCTAGTAGGAACACTAGTTGGAATAGATCACAAAGGTAAATCTATTCTCCCGGCGGCCAATACAAAAACTAAAACCGAAGTAATAGAATCAACACCGGAGGTACAGCAGACAGTAAAACAACAAACACAAGAAACAGAAAATGTAAATCAACAATCAGTAGCTGAGGAACTATCTGCTTCTAGCACAGACCACCTGAGTCAAAAAACAGCATCATTTTTAGAAGTAATCGTCCAAGGCTTCTACGATCTAATCGTCCAAATTCTATATCAAATATCACAATTGTTCTATTAAGCCAAGTGAGACTGGAATAAAAGTGTCTAAGGTAAAGAATAATTCGAACTATAATTCTTAGGATTCATTTCCAGGTCGGATTATTCTTTTTGTCTACTTTGGTTTAAATATTGTTGTTCATTTGATAGAAACTGCTCGGTACTAGGATTTTTGTTAGAGCATCATACCCGCTAAGGAAATACACTCCACTTTTAATTCCAGCATAAGTGCGACATCTGCTCGAAAGAACCTCGCAGTGTCTTCTTTACCGCTTGGCGGATGGTGGTGATTCTCCTCGCGCTTACACACTGCGGGGTCTCACCGAAGCCTTTCCTTCCACAGTAGTCTCCGTGTATTTCCGGAGCGGTATCTTAGCACTACCTCTAAAAATTGAGTAGTTACCGCGCAGTTTCTATCAATTACTTATTAAAATCCAACTGTCTAAAAATGATAATTATACCTCTACTAACAACTCTTTCTTGAAACTAATGGTCGCAATTGCTATAATCATCCTAGCAAATATCGTAATTTAATATGTATTAAATTTGTACTTTTACTGAACATTGGTAAAGGCAATAGGAGTGAACACCAAGTATGGCGAGAAAACAAGAAAATGTACGTAATTTTTCTATTATAGCCCATATTGACCATGGAAAATCAACACTGGCAGATCGTATATTGGAAAATACACGAACGGTTTCAAAACGAGAAATGAAAGAACAATTGCTTGATGCAATGGATTTAGAAAGAGAACGTGGAATTACCATTAAATTAAATGCAGTTCAACTACACTATCAGAGTAAGAGTGGAGAGGACTTTACTTTTCATTTAATCGACACCCCGGGACATGTTGACTTTACATATGAAGTTTCAAGAAGCCTTGCAGCATGTGAGGGAGCTATTTTAGTTGTCGATGCTGCACAAGGGATCGAAGCACAGACACTGGCAAACGTCTATCTAGCGTTAGATAATGAACTTGAAATTATTCCTGTTATTAATAAAATTGACTTGCCAAGCGCAGATCCAGAGCGTGTTAAAAAGGAACTACAAGATGTGATTGGAATTGATCCAGACGATGTTATTCTTGCTTCAGCGAAAGCAAACATTGGAATAGAAGACATCTTGGAGAGGATTACGGAAGCTGTACCACCTCCGATGGGAAATCCAGAAGAGCCATTAAAAGCACTTATTTTTGATTCTTTATATGATTCTTATCGAGGCGTAGTAGCCTACGTTTGTATTAAAGAAGGATCAGTTAAGGTTGGCGATAAAATTAAAATGATGGCCACAGGTAAAGAATTCGAAGTCAATGAAGTTGGAGTATTTACACCAAAGCAGCTACCACTCAAGGAATTGAATGTTGGCGATGTTGGATATTTAACTGCATCGATTAAAAATGTAGGAGATACACGCGTAGGAGATACCATTACCTTTGCCAATAACCCAGCTTCTGAACCATTACCGGGCTACAGAAGATTAAATCCTATGGTTTACTGTGGACTTTATCCGGTAGATTCAAACAAGTACAACGATTTACGCGAGGCATTAGAACGGCTAGAACTAAATGATTCCGCACTTCAATACGAGGCTGAAACATCTCAGGCATTGGGATTTGGTTTCCGTTGTGGCTTTTTAGGGCTATTACACATGGAAATTATTCAAGAACGTATTGAGCGTGAATTCAAGATTGATCTAATCACTACTGCGCCAAGTGTTATTTATGAAGTTGAAAAAACAGATGGAGAAGCAATAATTATTGACAACCCGTCCGTTATGCCTGACCCACAGGTGATTCAGGAGATTCGAGAGCCGTTTGTTAAAGCGACAATTATGGTTCCAAACGAATATGTTGGTCCCGTTATGGAAATTTCCCAGAAAAAGCGTGGTCAGTTTATTGATATGGAATACCTTGATGATATTCGTGTTAACGTAATTTACCATATACCGCTTTCAGAAATCGTTTATGACTTTTTTGACCAACTGAAATCAAATACAAAAGGATATGCTTCTTTTGACTACGAATTAATTGGTTATCAACCTTCGAAATTAGTTAAGATGGATATTCTTCTTAATGGTGAAACCATTGATGCGTTATCATTTATTGTTCATAAAGATTTTGCTTATGAACGAGGTAAGCAAATTGTTGAAAAACTAAAAGAACTAATCCCTAGACAACAGTTTGAGGTTCCGGTCCAAGCAGCAATTGGAAATAAAATTGTAGCAAGGTCAACGATTAAAGCTATGCGTAAGAACGTTCTAGCAAAATGTTATGGTGGAGACATATCCCGTAAAAGAAAGTTACTTGAAAAGCAAAAAGAAGGTAAAAAACGCATGAAAATGGTCGGTTCTGTAGAAGTGCCTCAAGAAGCATTTATGGCCGTACTTAAAATGGATGACGAATAAATATAAAGAGCGGAGAACTTTTTTAATAGGGGAAATTTAGTAGCTGGTTGTTTGTTAAGTACAGGATAAAATGGGTTTCGCACTAATCAGCCCGTGTACACTGATGCAAAGTGTATACGGGCTGCAGACATTAATTAACAACAAACTGTTTGAAAAAAATAACCTTATAAAGTTTTTCTCTCAATCTTTTGAACATAAAAAAATACAAATTCACCTTGTTAGGAGTTAGTACCATGATACATTCCGTATATATTCATATCCCTTTCTGTCATCATATTTGTCATTATTGTGATTTCACTAAATTCTTCTACAATGAGCAAATGGCTACTGATTATTTAGAAGCACTCTCGAATGAAATAAATACTCAAGTTGATGGCACAAAGAATCCTGTTAGAACAATTTTTATCGGTGGTGGGACTCCTACTTCTTTAAATCATACTCAATTAAAAACTCTTTTAGCGTTAATCGCGGATAAATTTGATGTGGCACATTGTGAAGAGTATACAATTGAAGCAAATCCAGGAGATTTTGATGAAGAGAAGGCAAAGTTGTTAAAAGAATTTGGGGTAAATAGAGTATCACTAGGTGTTCAAGTATTTGATGACGAGATGCTTGAAAAACTAGGAAGGGCACATCGAATCCAAGATGTTTATAAAACAGTTAACCTATTAAAACAACAAAGCTTAACGAATATTAGCCTTGATTTAATTTATTCCTTACCTAATCAAACTGCTGAACATTTTGCGAAAACAGTCTCAGAAGCACTCGCTTTTAATCTACCCCATTATTCTGCGTATTCCTTACAAATAGAACCTAAAACAATCTTCTATAATCGTTATAAAAAGGGTCAATTACACCGACCAACGCAAGAAGAAGAAGTGAAAATGTACGACATTTTAAAGGTAAAAATGAAAGAAGCCGGCATACAACAGTATGAAATCAGTAATTTTGCTAAATCCGGATTTGAAAGTAAACATAATTTAACGTACTGGAATAATGACTATTATTATGGATTTGGTGCGGGAGCTAGCGGGTACCTACCTGGAAAGCGTACAAACAACATTAAGCCTATACCTGCCTATATTAAACAAGCAATGGAAGATGGAAACCCAACGTTAAAAATCGAAAGCATTGGATTAAAAGAAAAAATTGAGGAAGAACTATTCTTAGGATTACGCAAGCTAAGTGGTATAGACAAGCAGAAGTTTTTATCGGAATATGGCTTTCCACTTGAATTGCTTTATAAGAGTGAAATCGACTATCTAATCCAAAAGGGATGGCTTGTCGAAGAGGAAAAATCCATACACCTTACGGATGATGGTGTGTTATTTGGTAATGAAGTGTTTGAACATTTTCTGCTAGAGGATGAAGACTTAGAGGCAATAGCATTGACAAAAAAATAAGGATTTGATAATTTATTATTAGAATTAGCACTCAGATGGTTAGAGTGCTAACAGGGGTGGTCATTAATGTTAACAGAAAGGCAATTGTTGATTTTGCAAGTTATTATTGATGATTTTATTGAATCAGCTCACCCAGTTGGCTCACGTGCTATTTCCAAAAAAGATGAAATATCCTTAAGTGCTGCAACGATACGAAATGTCATGGCTGACTTAGAAGAATTGGGTTTTCTTGAAAAAACACATTCTTCATCTGGTCGCGTGCCCTCTGAAAAAGGGTATCGATATTATGTGGACAATGTTATTGGATCAACTATGGCTAAAGGAAATCTCAGTATTATGAGAGACCTTGTCAGGGATGAATTCATCGATTTTGAAAAATTGGTGCAAAAGTCTGCAGAGGTGTTGTCTGACTTAACAAACTATACATCCATTATTTTAGGTCCAGAAATATTTGAAACTAAATTAAAGCAGCTTCAAATAGTCCCATTAACAGATCATTCTGCTGTGGCCATATTAGTTACAGATTCAGGGCATGTTGAACATCGATCTTTTACATTTCCAGCTGAAATCAGTCCTAATGATTTGGAGAAGATCGTTAATATCCTGAACGATCGATTACATGGTATATCTCTTGCTCGTTTACCAGAAGTCATTACAAAGGAAGTACTTTCCTTAATGCAAATGTATGTCCATGATTTTGAAAAATCTTATCAATACTTGAAATCCGCTTTCTTTCAGGAACAGCCAGTTAAATTATATATTGGCGGTAAAACGAAATTGTTAACACAACCTGAATTCAATGATATCAATAAGATTCGGGCGTTTTATCAAATGATGGAAAACGAAGATCAAGTTGTGAACTTATTGAAGGCTCCTCAACATGGCATTAAAGTAACGATTGGCAATGAAAATAAAATTGATGAGATTAAGGATTTTAGTCTTATAACAGCTTCTTACCAGTTTGGAAGTGAGCAAATGGGGACAATAGCATTGCTTGGGCCAACTAGAATGGAATACCGAAAAGTGATAACTCTTTTAAACGCGTTATCAAATGAAATGACAGAAGCGTTGTATCTATGGTATAAAAACAACGGATACTAAAAGATTTTAAACGGACCTACTTGTAATTTGATTGTATTTTGGAGGTGCACGAAATGGAAGAAAAGGATGTTACAGGTATTGAGGAAGAAAAAGAAGAACAACTAGATGATGCTTCAATAGAGTCAGAGGTTATCGAACAAGAAGAAGTCCCTTCTAACACAGCTGATGAAATTGAAAAACAAAAAGAAGAAATGAATAAATTACAAAAGGAAAAAGAAGAACTATATCAAAAATTTCTAAGAACACAGGCGGAATTTGATAACTTCAAGAAACGCTCTATTAAAGAACGAGAAGCGGCAGCTAAATACAAAGCACAAGATCTTGCAATTGAACTTTTACCAGCTATTGATAATTTCGAGAGGGCCTTACAAGTTGAGGTTGATGAGTCTAATAAAGGATTACTTGAAGGTATATCGATGGTATACAGACAACTTATTGATGCATTGAAGTCACAAGGTCTAAAAGAAATTGAGGCAGTTGGTAAAGAGTTCGATCCGAACATACATCAAGCTGTTATCCAGGTTGAAGATGAATCAATGGAATCAAATGTGGTTGTAGAAGAATTACAAAAAGGATATTTGATTAAAGATCGCGTTATTCGACCTGCTATGGTGAAGGTAAATAAATAAGTTAGGCTACGATTCAAGGAGGAAATAAATATGGGTAAAATTATTGGAATTGATTTAGGTACAACAAATTCATGTGTTGCAGTAATGGAGGGTGGAGAAGCAGTAGTTATTCCTAACCCTGAGGGTAACCGTACAACACCATCAGCTGTAGCATTTAAAAATGGCGAAAGACAAGTAGGAGAAGTTGCTAAACGTCAAGCAATTACGAACCCTAATACTATTCTTTCTATAAAACGTCATATGGGTACAGACTATAAAGTAGAAGTTGATGGTAAAGAGCACACACCCCAAGAGCTTTCTGCAGTGATTCTCCAATACTTAAAGTCATATGCTGAGGACTACATCGGGGAGACAGTTGATAAAGCTGTTATTACAGTACCTGCATATTTCAATGATTCAGAACGACAAGCAACAAAAGATGCTGGCCGTATCGCAGGACTTGAGGTTGAACGTATTATCAACGAACCAACTGCTGCAGCATTAGCATATGGTATTGATAAGGCTGATCAAGATCAAACAATTCTAGTATTTGACCTTGGTGGAGGTACCTTTGATGTATCAATCTTAGACATCGGTGATGGTACTTTTGAAGTTGTTGCTACTGCTGGTGATAACCGTCTTGGTGGAGATGATTTTGATGATGTAATCATTAATCATTTAGTAGCAGAATTTAAAAAAGGAAATGGAATTGACCTATCCCAAGATAAAATGGCAGTACAACGTCTAAAAGACGCTGCTGAAAAAGCAAAGAAAGATTTATCTGGTGTTTCTCAAACACAGATATCCTTACCGTTTATTACAGCTGGTGAAGCTGGGCCATTACACTTAGAAATGAATTTAACTCGTGCTAAATTTGAAGAACTTTCTTCAGAACTTGTGGAACGCACAATGATTCCAACACGTAAGGCGTTACGAGATGCTGATTTAACAGCGAATGATATTGATAAAGTTATTCTTGTTGGTGGTTCTACTCGTATTCCAGCAGTACAAGAAGCTATTAAGCGTGAGATTGGTAAAGAGCCTTCTAAAGGTGTAAATCCTGATGAAGTAGTAGCACTTGGTGCAGCTATTCAAGGTGGAGTTCTACAAGGAGACGTGAAGGATGTTGTATTACTAGATGTTACACCACTTTCGCTAGGTATCGAAACAATGGGTGGCGTATTTACTAAGTTAATCGAACGTAATACTACTATCCCAACTAGTCATTCACAAGTATTCTCAACTGCTGCAGATAACCAAACAGCAGTAGACATTCATGTTCTTCAAGGGGAACGTGAAATGGCAGCAGATAATAAAACGCTTGGCCGTTTCCAATTAGCGGATATTCCACCTGCACCTAGAGGTGTACCTCAAATTGAAGTATCATTTGATATTGATTCAAACGGTATCGTTAATGTGCGTGCGAAGGATATGGGGACTAATAAAGAGCAATCCATTACAATTAAATCTTCATCAGGTTTATCAGATGAGGAAGTAGAACGTATGGTAAGGGAAGCAGAAGAAAATGCCGAGTCCGATAAGCAACGTCGTGAAGAGGTTGATCTTCGTAATGAGTCAGATCAACTTATCTTTACAACAGATAAAACTTTAAAAGATTTAGCGGATAAAGTTTCTGAAGAGGAGAAACAAAAAGCAGAAGCTGCTAAAGAAGAATTGAAAAAAGCACTAGAAGGTTCTAACTTGGATGAAATTAAAGCGAAGAAAGAGGCTTTACAAGAACAAGTTCAACAATTATCTGTTAAACTTTATGAACAAATGGCACAACAAAATCAAACAGCTGAGGGCCAAGAAGGTCAAAGTTCAAGTGATGATGTTGTAGACGCAGATTATCAAGAAGTTGACGACGAAGATAAAAAATAACTGAACTAAATAAATTTAGGAGAAAGTCAAAGTCAGGACCCCCTTGACTTTGACTTTTTTTCTAGGGAGCTTTAATGTGAAAATCTTATTGGCAAATGACAAAGAAACAATTATGTATAACCTTTGTTTGCCCAAATATCACGGAGACTCCTGTGAAGACTCACCAACCACCCGCAGAATAGGAAGGTTACTCGGGGCACGGGTTACTTAATGAGAAAATCAACTTGTACTACATTTGCCATCAATCAATTTTTAGTGTTATGATTTACTTTATGTGAAGAGATTCGGGAGAGTGATACACAGTGTCAAAACGAGATTATTATGAAGTCTTAGGTCTTGAAAAAAATGCATCAAAAGAAGAAATCAAAAAAGCATACCGTAAACTTGCTCGCAAGTACCACCCAGATGTTAATAAAGAGCCAGATGCTGCAGATAAATTCAAAGAAGCAAAAGAAGCGTATGAAACATTATCAAATGAACAAAAGCGTGCCCAATACGATCAATTTGGTCATGCAGGAATGAATAGTCAAGGGTTTGGTGGCTTCGGTGGAGGTCAAGATTTCGGTGGCTTTGGTGATATATTTGATATGTTCTTTGGTGGTGGAGGTGGTCGTAGACGTGACCCAAACGCACCACAACAAGGTGCTGATCTACAATACACCATGATTCTTGACTTTGAGGAAGCTATCTTTGGAAAAGAAACAGACATTTTGATTCCTAAGGATGAAGAATGTGCAACTTGTCACGGTTCTGGCGCAAAACCAGGAACGAATTCGAAAAATTGTTCCCATTGTAACGGATCTGGTCAATTAAACACTGAGCAAAATACACCTTTTGGACGTGTTGTTAATCGACGAGTTTGTCACCACTGTAATGGTACTGGAAAAATTATTCCAGAAAAATGTACGACTTGTGGTGGAGAAGGAACAGTTAAAAAGAACAAAAAGATTCACATTAACATACCAGCCGGTATCGATGATGGTCAACAAATACGTGTAGCTGGTAAAGGAGAACCCGGAAAAAATGGTGGTCCTGCAGGGGACTTATATGTTGTCATCCAAGTGAGACGACACGAGTTCTTCACACGTGAAGGGGATAATATATTCTGTGAATTACCGTTAACATTTACGCAAGCAGCTCTAGGTGATGAAGTGGAAGTTCCAACAGTTCATGGAAAAGTAAAACTTAAAATTCCAGCGGGTACACAGACAGGGAAGACGTTCCGCCTAAAAGGAAAAGGTTCCCCAAATGTAAGAGGATATGGAAATGGAGATCAACATATCAAAGTTCGCATCATAACTCCTACTAAACTAACAGACAGGCAGAAAGAATTATTACGTGAATTCAATGAAATAGCCGGGAATGATAGAACTGAGGAGCAAGAGGATTCAATCTTTCAAAAATTTAAAAGAGCTTTTAAAGGGGATTAAATTCCTATTACCCCTTTACATAACAGAGCTCATCAGGGGTAATAGTTAATAACAATAAGGAAATGAGTGAGATTCGTTTGAAATGGTCAGAGATATGCATTCATACCACAAATGAAGCCATTGAACCAATTTCGAATATTTTACATGAAACAGGTGCTAGTGGCGTTGTTATTGAAGACCCACTAGATTTAGTTACTGAAAAAGAAAACTTATATGGTGAAATATTTGAACTTGACGAAAATGACTACCCGAAAGAAGGAGTCTATATAAAAGCGTATTTACCTTTAAATAGCTTCTTAGGTGAAACTGTAGAAGAAATCAAACAAGCTATTAATAACCTGATCACGTTTGATATCGATTTGGGTCCAAATCAAGTAGTGCTAAGTGAAGTCAATGAAGAGGATTGGGCAACTGCTTGGAAGAAGTACTACAAACCAGTTCAAATCACTAACAAGATTACAATTACACCAACATGGGAAGACTATACACCAAAATCTAACAAGGAAATTGTTATTGAGCTAGATCCTGGTATGGCATTTGGGACTGGAACACATCCGACAACAGTATTAAGTATTCAGGCTCTCGAAAAATATATTAAAGGGAATGAATCTGTCATTGATGTTGGTTGTGGTTCAGGAGTACTTAGTATTGCTTCTGCATTACTAGGGGCAAGAGAAATTTATGCGTACGACTTAGATGAAATTGCCGTTAAGAGTACGCAGTTAAATGCAAAAGTAAACAAGGTAAATCATATGATCAAAACAAGGCAAAACAACCTACTAAGTCATGTTCAAATGAAAGCTGATATTATTGTCTCAAATATATTAGCAGAGATTATTGTCCGATTTATTGATGATGCTTATGAAAATCTTGTAGAAGGTGGTTATTTTATCACTTCTGGTATTATTCAAGCAAAAAAACAATTGGTTTTAGATAATTTGGAAAGTCAAGGTTTTGAACTTGTAGAGATTAATGAGCTAGAAGACTGGGTTTCTGTCGTAGCGAAGAAAAAGTAGGTGCTTTTATGCAGAGATATTTTATCCCAGAAGAAAATCTGAATAATGATATTATCACTATCGATGGTGAGGATGCCCATCACATTGTCCGTGTAATGCGAATGCAAGTTGGAGATAAAATTATCTGTAATCCACCAAATGCGAATGGGGCAATCTGTGAGATTATACAGATAGAAGATTACTTTGTAATGGCTAAGACAATTGAATGGCTTAATTATAATGCGGAATTACCAGTTTCTGTTACTATTGCACAAGGATTACCAAAGGGAGATAAAATGGATTTAGTCCTGCAGAAGGGCACAGAATTGGGAGCATCAGCATTTATTCCTTTTCAGTCGAAAAGATCTGTTGTAAAATGGGATGCTAGAAAAGCAGATAAAAAAATTGCTCGTTATGCTAAAATAATAAAAGAAGCAAGTGAACAGTCTCATCGTAGTAACTTACCTGAAATTAAATCAGTTATGAACTTAAAAGAATTAATTAAGGAAAGTGAAACATATCAAGTGAAAATAATCGCATATGAGGAAGAGGCGAAAACACATCCTTTCCAATCATACGCAAGTATTATCAGTAAGCTAAATACAGGTGACCGAGTTCTTATTTGTATTGGACCCGAAGGAGGATTTTCTTCTGAGGAAGTACATAGTTTGAAAGAACATCAGTTTATACCCGTAAGATTAGGTCCACGTATATTAAGGACAGAAACAGCTGCTTTATATGCACTTGCTAGCATATCGTATCAATTAGAAGAATTGGGGGGGCAATAAATGCCAACTGTAGCATTTCATACATTAGGATGTAAGGTAAATCATTATGAAACAGAAGGTATTTGGCGTATGTTCATGGATCAGGGATATGAGCGTGTTGACTTTGACCATGACTCTGATGTATATGTCATTAATACATGTACTGTAACAAATTCTGGAGACAAAAAAAGTAGACAGACGATTAGACGTGCAGTACGTAAAAATCCAGATGCAATTGTTTGTGTCACAGGTTGTTATGCACAAACCTCTCCAGGTGAAATCTTGGAGATTCCTGGTGTTGATGTAGTTGTGGGTACACAAGATCGTAAAAATATGATCAAATATATTGAAGAACATAAGAAAATCAGAGAACCTATAAATGGTGTTTCTAACATTATGAAAAATCGCGTATTTGAAGAAATGGATGTTCCAGAATTTACGGATAGAACACGTGCCTCTTTGAAAATTCAAGAGGGTTGTAATAATTTCTGTACTTTCTGTATTATCCCTTGGTCAAGGGGCCTCCTACGCTCAAGAGATCCAGAGAGTGTTTTAAATCAAGCACAAAAATTAGTCGAAGCTGGTTATAAGGAAATTGTTCTCACTGG
This sequence comes from Paucisalibacillus algeriensis, assembly GCF_000577245.1. GTDB lineage: Bacteria > Bacillota > Bacilli > Bacillales > Amphibacillaceae > Ornithinibacillus. The sequence goes on along the minus strand of NZ_CBYO010000014.1, from coordinate 238,345 downwards.
AATTCATACAGCGGGATATGGTGAAGATTTAAATGACTATAATTTTGCTGCGCTTTTACGTGATTTAGAATCAAAGGTGGCTGGATTAGAACGTATCCGAATCTCCTCGATTGAGGCTAGTCAAATCACGGATGAAGTAATAGAGGTATTGGACAAATCAGAGAAGATTGTACGTCATTTACATATTCCACTACAATCTGGTTCTGATACTGTCCTAAAGCGTATGAGAAGAAAGTATTCAACTGATTTTTACTACCAAAAAGTTGAAAAAATCCGTAAAGCTTTGCCAGATTTAGCGATAACTTCAGATGTAATAATAGGTTTCCCAGGTGAAACAGAAGAAGAATTTATGGAAACTTACAACTTTATTAAAAAAGTTGGGTATTCAGAACTACATGTTTTCCCATTCTCAAGAAGAACAGGTACACCAGCCGCTAGAATGGAAGAACAAGTAAATGAAGATGTGAAAAACGAGCGAGTTCAAAGGATGATCGATTTATCTGAAGAATTAGCTAAAGAATATGCATTACGTTATGAGAAAGAAGTACTGGAAGTTATTCCTGAAGAACGTATACTAGATGAGGATAATCCAAATATGTTAGTGGGTTATACAGATAACTACCTTAAAATTAAATTTGAAGGAACAAATGACATGATTGGTAAAATTGTACGTGTAAAAATTACCAAATCAGGGTATCCATATAATGAAGGTACCTTTGTCCGTATAATGGATAACGCCACACACGGTAAAATTAAAATGAATGCCTAGTCGTAAGACTGGGCATTAGAATTTATTAATTCGCATTTAACAAAATAGAATGCTATTATTCAAGAGGTATGTACAACATAAGAAAGGATGTTTATCTTGGTAAAAGATATTGCAAAATATATTGATCACACCTTACTAAAGCCTGATGCAACTAAAGAATCTATATTAAAAATTGTTGAGGAAGCTAGAGATTATGAATTTGCATCGGTCTGTGTAAATCCACATTGGGTTCCTTTATGCTATAAACATTTAAAGGACACTACTGTAAAAGTATGTACAGTTATTGGTTTTCCTTTAGGAGCTACATCTACAGAATCAAAAGTTTTTGAAACAAAACAAGCTATTTCTGATGGTGCTACTGAAGTTGATATGGTTATTAACATTGGGGAGCTAAAATCAGGTAATGAAGAATTTGTGAAACAAGATATTCAAGCTGTAGTCGAGGCTGCAAAAGGAAAAGCTTTAACAAAAGTAATTATTGAAACATCATTACTAACTGAAGAGGAAAAAGTAAAAGCCTGCCAAATAGCAAAAGAAGCCGGCACAGACTATGTCAAAACATCTACAGGTTTCTCTGGTGGAGGGGCAACTGTAGGGGACGTAGCGCTAATGCGTAAAACCGTAGGACCAGATCTTGGTGTTAAAGCTTCTGGAGGAGTACGCGATCTAGCTCAAGCAAAAGCAGTAATCGAAGCAGGAGCAACTAGAATCGGAGCAAGCTCCGGAGTAGCCATTGTCAATGGAATCCAAGGGACATCTGATTATTGATTTTAATTATTTGGTAGTACTTGGAGTTTTCCTTGGCTTATAAGCTAAGGTATTATTATTATTTTGCACTTAGTGCCCAGAATACATGGAGACTCCTGTGGTAGGAAAGGCATCGGCGAGACCACACAGTGCGAAAGTACGAGGAGGCTCACTAGCCGCCCATGGCAAGGTAGACACTGCGACGGTTTTTCGAGCAGATTTAGTTCCCTATGCTCTGGAGTTAAAGAGGAGTGTATTATGGCCACTTACTTGACATAATAACAATGAAAAAATAATCAGTTGACCATTACTTAGCAATATATTATAATTACAAAAGGCATGATATATTTCAAATGCCTTATTAATCTGTTTTTTTGCTTCGGAGGGAGGGAAATTAGCATGTCAAATACAACTCGCGTTCGTAAAAACGAGTCTCTTGAGGATGCTCTTCGTCGCTTTAAACGTAGTGTAGCAAAAAGTGGGACACTACAAGAATATCGCAAGCGTGAACACTATGAAAAACCTAGCGTTCGTCGTAAAAAGAAATCTGAAGCTGCTAGAAAGCGTAAATTCTAAAGAAGGTGCTAGAAGATGTCATTACTATCACAGTTAAACGACGATATGAAGCAAGCAATGAAGAATAAAGACAAGGAAAGACTTAGTGTTATTCGAATGGTTAAGGCTTCATTACAAAATGAATCGATAAAACTTGGTAAAAGTGAATTATCGGAAGACGAAGATTTGACAATTTTATCAAGAGAATTAAAACAAAGAAAAGATTCCCTCCAAGAATTTAAATCAGCTGGACGCGAAGATCTTGTTGAAAAACTTGAAATGGAAATCAAAATTATTCAAGAATATATGCCTGAACAGCTTTCTGATGATGAGCTTTCAGTAATAGTTCAAGAAACGATTCAAGAAACTGGCGCATCTTCAAAAAAAGATATGGGTAAGGTTATGAGTGCAGTAATGCCTAAAGTAAAAGGAAAAGCTGACGGCTCTAAAATTAATAAATTAGTTCAAGAATTTTTGAATTAAGTTTGCCCTTAAAAACCCTTGCTATTTGCAAGGGTTTTTTATTTTTGTCTTATTATATGATAGTTATCCATTACATTTTTTCATATCTCTACCTTTCCAGTATTAAACTGTGATACTATTTATGTAAATAGGGATGTACATATGAAATTTTTTGAAACTTTATTCTGTCATCAAACGTATGAATAAATGTACAGAGAAGGAGGTGTAATAGTTGCCGAGAAAGCGTTTGGCATTTTTTTTCTCTATTTATATTGTCATCATAATATCTTTGTTATTTCCAGGATTTGATAAGGCTGTTTATGCTGATACGCAAGGTGGAGGAAAGCAAATCTTTGTTATTCCTATTGAGGATGACATAGAACGTGGATTAGAAGCTTTTCTATCAAGAACTACGGGTGAAGCAATAGAAGCAGGAGCAGATCACATCATTTTTGAGATTAATACTCCTGGTGGAAGTGTGGAAGCTGCAAACAATATTGGTACCATAATTGCTAACCTTGATATTCCTACAACCTCTTTCATCGTAAGTGAAGCCTTTTCAGCAGGTTCATATATTGCCCTACACACGGATAATATTTACATGACTCCAAGGGCTAGGATGGGAGCTAGTGGCGTCATAAATTCTGATGGGACTGCTGCAGATAAAAAAGCACAATCAGCTTGGTTGAAAACTATGACAAGTGCTGCTGAAGCTGGTGGAAGGGATCCATTATATGCCGCAGCAATGGCAGATGCAAGTATAGATCTACCTGAATTGGATGCTCCTGAGGGCGAATTCTTAACATTAACCCCTCAAGAAGCATTAGAAGTTGGTTATTCTGAAGGAATTGTTCAGGATCGGACGGAGTTATTATTTGAGCTAGGTTTATCAAATGGGACGATTATTCAAACTGAACCTACACTTGCAGAAAATATTGCTAGATTTATTACGAACCCAATCGTGGTTCCGATTCTATTATCTCTAGCAAGTTTAGGGTTGATTTTAGAACTTTATTCACCTGGATTTGGGGTGCCTGGTAGTGTTGGCTTACTTTCATTAGCGCTATTCTTTTATGGCCATTTTGTTGCGGGACTCGCAGGAATGGAAGCTATAATAATTTTAATTCTTGGTATTGTTTTACTTATTGCAGAGTTTTTTGTCCCCGGAGGTATACTAGGTATTTTAGGTATAGGAGCAATTATTGGCTCATTGTTTATGTCGGGTGCAAATGTAGGTCACATGATGACAAGTGTAGCTATAGCTTTTTTAGTTGCTGTTGTAGCTTCCGTAATTTTATTTAGAAGGATTGGACTAGATAAGGGGATTTTCCGTCATGTCATACTAAAAGATCGAACGACAACTGAGCTAGGCTATGTATCCAATCAAAATCGCCTAGATTTAATAGGGATGGAAGGTATTTCTGCAACAGGATTAAGACCATCTGGAGTAGCTATAATTGCTAATGAGCGAGTTGATGTCGTAACAGAAGGTAGTTTTATTCAAGCGAATACCCCTGTTAAAGTTGTAAAGGTGGAAGGGGTACGCGTTATAGTAAGAGAATTATAAGGTTATAATGACCTATAATATAAAACAATTTAGGAGGAATTATACATGGATCCAAATATTATTATGCCTGTGATACTTATCGCAGTGATCCTGATTGCTGTGGCAATTTTATTTACATTTATTCCAGTAACACTATGGATTAGTGCTTTAGCTGCTGGAGTACGAGTAGGAATTTTACAATTAATTGGTATGAGATTACGTCGAGTTGTACCTAGTCGTGTTATCAATCCATTGATTAAAGCACATAAAGCAGGACTTGATGTTAAAACAAATCAACTTGAGAGTCACTACCTTGCTGGTGGTAATGTAGACCGTGTTGTTAATGCATTAATTGCAGCACACCGTGCAAACATTGAATTATCTTTTGAACGTGCAGCAGCCATTGACCTAGCTGGTCGTGATGTATTGGAAGCTGTACAAATGAGTGTTAATCCAGAGGTTATTGAAACACCTTTCATTGCAGGTATTGCAATGGATGGAATTGAAGTAAAAGCAAAAGCTAGAATTACTGTACGCGCAAACATCGACAGATTAGTTGGGGGTGCAGGTGAAGAGACAATCATCGCCCGTGTTGGTGAAGGAGTCGTAAGTACAATTGGTAGCTCAGAAACACATGCAAAAGTATTAGAAAATCCTGATATGATTTCACACACGGTTCTTGCTAAAGGGTTAGATGCTGGTACTGCATTTGAAATCTTATCGATTGATATAGCTGATGTGGATATCGGTAAAAATATTGGTGCAATGCTACAAACAGATCAGGCTGAGGCAGATAAGAAAATTGCACAAGCGAAAGCAGAAGAGCGCCGTGCAATGGCTGTAGCCCAAGAACAAGAAATGGTTGCCCGTGTTCAAGAGATGCGTGCAAAAGTTGTGGAAGCGGAAGCTGATGTTCCACTAGCACTTGCAGAAGCATTACGCACTGGAAAATTAGGTGTTATGGATTATTTAAATTATGAAAACATCAATGCTGATACTGACATGCGTGATTCTATTGGTAAACTTTCTAAAGACAATAATGATGATGATAATTAATAACATAGGAACCAAAAGGAAAGAAGGGGGGATTTAAATGGATAGTTTACTCGAATTCTTACCTATAATCGCTTTTATTGTGTATGGAATTATACGAGCATTGGGCGGAGCAAAAGAAACCGAACAACAACAAAAACCAAATCGTCCCAATGTGCCAAGACCTACTGCAACCCCTTCAGGAGGTCAAGACAATCCAAAAAGGACTGTCTATAAATCTTCAAATTCGGAGGATCATAAGAAAACAGAACAAACACGACATTCTCCAAAACAGACAGTCTATACATCTACTCCAACAAATGTTTATGCGGAAGAACAACAGAAACAACAAGTGGAGAGATTAAAAGAACGGATGAATACAGGTACAAGTGATGCACATGATTCTTTATCGCAGCAAGATTTATCAATTGGACCTACTATTCAAGATGCGATTAAGCACCATTCTTTACAGGATAAAAACGTAAAGAAAGAACAATTTAAGAAGGATGTAAAAACGGGCTTAAATTATAAAGGTTTGGTTAATGGCATCATCATGTCGGAAGTTCTCGGGCCACCAAGAGCTAGAAAACCTTTTCGCAGTGTGACTGTTGAAAGAAGTAAGAAAATACAATATAAATAATTGATTAAACCCAAAAGTATCGCTTTGATGCTTTTGGGTTTTTTAGTTCTTATCTGTTTCATTTTCTCATAAATATGTATGTGAGAGGGGGCTTTATCTAGTGAAGAATCTACAACAACGATTACGACCATGGCTAGTAAAGTATCTTGCATTGCCTTCTGATGTTGTAATGGAATTACCTCGAATAACCATTATTGGTCAGTTACACGTATATATTGAAAATCATAAAGGGCTTGCAGTTTTTACAGATAATGAATTAAGACTTAAGACAACTAAAGGATATATTCAGATAAAGGGATCATCATTTGTCTTGAAGATGATGTTACCTGAAGAGATATTGTTGGAAGGGAAAATTGCAGAGGTTAAATTCATATCAGGATAATGATTTTACTAGGAGGTCGAAATGAAACAGATACAAGGGTCATTTATTAAGGGGTATGTACGAATAGTAGTGACAGGAGATAGACCTGAGATGTTTATTCAGGAATCTGTTAATCGGGGAGTTACGGTATGGAATATTAAAAGAGAAGGCAGAAAATCTTGTAGTGGAAATGTTAAGCTTTCAGATATCCCAGAAATCAGAAAAATAAGGAGAGAGCGGAACTATAAAATAACATTTGAAGAACGACGAGGATATCCCTTTTTATTTAGTCGCTTTTTCCGAAGAAAAGAATTTGTTTTTTCATTTATCATGAGTATACTACTAATATTATTTATGTCTAATATTATTTGGAAGGTCGAGATCACCGGAGAACTTCCAAAGGAAATTGAAGAAAAAATTGCGACACAGCTAAATGCTTACGGAATACATGCAGGAGCATGGATTTTTACTATAGATCCTCCTGCTAAAATTCAACAGAAGCTTACGGATGATATACCCGAATTACTGTGGGTTGGTGTACGTCAAAAAGGGACAACCTACCAACTAGAAGGTGTGGAGAAAATCGTCGTACAAGACGATAAAGTCGAGGGACCAAGGAATCTTGTAGCAACTAAAAAGGGGATTATCAAACGAATGTACGTTTCAAAAGGTGTTCCCCAAGTCGAAATTAACGACTATGTTGAACCAGGGAAAATACTGGTTTCTGGAAAATTGAATGAGGTACCAGAAAGTGAAGAAGAGGATGAGAATAAGGAAAATAGAAAAGAGATTGTTGTACCTGCGGAAGGAGAGATTATTGCAAGTACTTGGTATGAAGTAGATGTAACCATCCCACTTAAACAGAATTATGAACTTCTGACAGGACAACAAGAAAAGAAATACTACATAGGTATAAAGAATTTTAAATTCCCAATTTGGGGATTTGGATCACCTGATTTTCAAGATGTTCACCACGATAGTACTACATCCCCGATAAAATTCTTAAAATGGAATTTACCGATTAATATTATAGAATCAACACTTAGTGAAAAACAGTTACAGAAATTTGAACGGACCAAAGAAGAAGCGGTACAAGCCGGTATTAAACAAGCTAAGGAGGAACTTCAACTACAGCTTGGTCCGGATGCTAAAATTACCTCAGAAAAAGTTTTGCATGAATCTCTAGAGAATGGTAAAGTTAAATTATACTTATATATAACAGTAGAAGAAAATATTGCTAAGGCACAACCAATAACTCAAGGAGATTGAATATGCCCGAAAACTTAAACGCTATTGATATTGAATTAACAAATCCGGAAGAGGCTCTTGAGCTTTTTGGGAACAATGACAAATATCTGAAACATATTGAGGATAAACTCAATGTTTCTATTGTTACTCGTGGAGAAAAGATTAGTGTTTCTGGTACAGATAGCGATATAGCTATAGTACAGGATGTATTACTGACCCTACTGAATGTTGTACGGAAGGGAATCACAATTGCGGAACGTGATATTGTTTATGCAATTGAACTGGCGAAAGATGGTAAAATCAATCAATTTGAAACCTTATTTGAAGATGTTATTACTAAGAATGTTAAAGGAAAAGAAATTCGTATTAAAACCCTAGGTCAAAAAAGTTATGTATCCGCTATAAAGAAGAATGATCTAGTTTTTGGCATTGGCCCAGCGGGAACGGGAAAAACATATCTTGCTGTTGTAATGGCTGTTCAAGCACTAAAAAATGGTGAAGTAAAACGAATTATTTTAACAAGACCAGCTGTTGAAGCAGGGGAAAGTCTAGGTTTTTTACCCGGGGATCTAAAGGAAAAGGTTGATCCTTACTTAAGACCACTTTATGACGCACTTAATGATGTCCTAGGTGCAGAGCATACACTAAGATTGATAGAGAGAGAAACAATTGAAATAGCTCCGTTAGCATATATGCGTGGAAGAACGTTAGATGATGCCTTTGTCATTTTGGATGAAGCTCAAAATACAACACCAGAGCAAATGAAAATGTTCTTAACGCGATTAGGTTTTGGTTCAAAGATGGTTATAACTGGGGATATCACACAAATAGATTTACCAAAAGGGGTTAAGTCGGGGTTACAAATTGCAGACAAATTGTTAACATCTATTAAGGACATATCCTTTGTTTATCTAACACAAACAGATGTTGTAAGGCATCCGCTAGTGCAGAAAATTATTGATGCATATGAAAAAAGCAACATGACTTGATAGGTATAGAAGACCCGGCTAATAAAGGGTCTTATTTCTTTATTGTATGAAAACTGTTTTCTAGTAATATTCTTAGGGGGGAGAATATGAATTCGTTTAAAAACTTGATGGCGTATCTGATAAAACTACGGACAAAATGGGTTAGAATACTGGTTCCAGTATTAGCTTTAGGACTTTATCTCTTTCTACTGACATTTACAAATGTATACACAGAGACCTATGATATTGAACCACTTACAACTTCAAGAGAAACCATTCGATCTCCTATTACAATTGAAAATGAACAAGAGACAGAACGGAAAAGAAGAGAAGCGGTTCAAGCCGTTGAAGACAGATTTGATATATCTACTAATATTGCTAGTGAGCAAATTGGTTACATAGAGGAGATATTTACAGCTGTTGATAAATTAGAGTCTGAATCTCTAATTGAAGATGAAAAAGAAGGAGTACCAGTACAATTAACAAACCGAGAAAAGGTTCAAAGACTGAAAGAATTATTATCAAATAGTATAACCGAAAAAGTAGAAGATAGTGTCTTTTTGAGACTTATCGATGTTCCGAAAGAAGATAGGAAAAATGGGAAGGAAGTATTCATTTCCTATTTACAAGAAGAGTTTCAAAATGGCGTAAGAACAGAAAATATGAATAGTGCAATCGAAAGTGTACGTGAAAATATTCGCTATTCAAATCTTAATCAAAATTTAATTGAAGCATTTCAAGAGTTAACAGAATTCGCAATAGTCGAGAATTCTTTTTATGATTCTGAAAAGACTGCGGAGGCCAAAAAACAGGCAGTAAGTAATGTGGAACCGGTTATGATTAATGGTGGAGAAGTAATTGTACGTGAAGGGGAGACAATAACAAATGAGATTTTTGAAAAACTTCAATTAGTAGGGTTACTTAATAAAGATCGTAATGTATTTCCTGTAATTGGATTAGGTTTATTAATACTATTAGTGGGATCTGTTATTGTTTATGAAATGAATCGAATAGACAGTAGAAAAGGACTTGATAAAGGCACAATTGCGTCCATTTTATTAATTAGTTTTATTGTTGTATCTTTGATGAAAATTATTAGTATTTATACAACTCAAGGTAACCAATTCTTTTTTATCGTACCAGTCGCTACGGGTGTATTATTAGTGAAACAGTTAATTAATGAACGATTAGCGATTGTGTTATCTATCTTATATGCCGTTTTGGGTGGAATTATCTTTAATGGGGAAATTCCTGGTACGTTAAATGTAGAAGCAATTGTTTATTTCTTCTTCTCGCAATTTGCTGCAATTGTATTTTTAATTAATGTAAAAGATCGCTTATCTATTGTACGTTCAGGTATCGGAATGTCAATCGTAAATATTTTATCTATACTATTATTTGTATTCTTGTCCTTTGAAAAATATTCTATTGGCGATTTACTTATCTTGTCGGGATTTGGTGTAGCTTCGGCTTTTTTATCAGCAGTTTTAACAATTGGATTACTCCCATTTTTTGAAACTGGACTAGGTATACTATCTGATATCAAGTTGCTACAACTTTCTAGTCCGAATCAGCCACTGCTTAAAAAGATTCTAACAGAAGCACCAGGGACATATCACCATTCCATCATGGTTGCTAATTTAAGTGAAACAGCTTGTGATGCAATTGGGGCAAATGGTTTACTAGCTAGGGTTGCAGCCTATTACCATGATATTGGGAAAACTGTGAGACCGCATTATTTTATTGAGAATCAACTATCAATTAAAAACCCACACGATGTGATCTCACCGGAACAAAGTGCTGAGATAATTATTAAGCATCCATATGATGGGGCGGAACTGTTAAAGAAGCATAAAATGCCAAAAGAAATAATAGATGTTGCCATGCAACATCATGGTACGACATTATTAAAGTATTTTTATTTCAAAGAGAAGGAAACTAATAAAACAGTACAAGAGGAAGACTTCCGTTATCCTGGACCAAAGCCTCAAACAAAGGAGGCCGCAATAATATCTATTTGTGATTCTGTCGAAGCGGCAGTTCGTTCCTTAAAAGAACCAACAGAACAAAAAATAGAAGAGATTGTGTCAAGTATTGTTAATGACCGCTTGATGGATGGACAGTTAGATGAATGTCCATTAACAATTAAAGAGGTAAAAATAGTTCATCAGACAATATGCGAAGCTTTAAAAGGTATCTTTCACTCAAGAATTCAATACCCAAATAAGGAGGCAAAATAGTGGAAATTGATTTTCAAGATAACACTAACTCAGTCCCGGAAAACCATTTTGAACTTATTGAAGGTCTACTTAATTTAACTGCTCAGAAAGAAAAAATATCAGAGAATGTAGAGGTCTCCATAACTTTTGTCAATAATGATGAGATACAAGAAATCAATCGTGATTATCGCAAATTAGACAAACCAACTGATGTTATTTCATTTGCATTGGAGGAAACCTCTGAAGGTGAGGTGGAGATTATTGGTGATGATATTCCGGTTATATTAGGAGACATTATCATCTCTGTTGAAAAGGCAAAGGAGCAAGCGGAGGAATATAATCATTCTTTAGAAAGGGAACTAGGCTTTTTGGCAGTGCACGGCCTACTTCATTTACTAGGCTATGACCATATGACAAAAGAAGATGAAAAAGAAATGTTCCAAAAACAAGAAGAAATATTAGGGGAATTTAATCTTGGAAGGTAAGAAGAAATCGATTGGATTTAAATATGCCGTAAATGGCTTAAGAGAGGTTTTTAAATCTGAAAGAAACTTCCGACTACATTTGTTTTCAACTATTATAGTGATTATTGCGGGGATTTTTTATGAAATTCACTATACGGAATGGACTGCAGTGGTTGTCGTTGTAGGACTGGTAATCACAGCCGAAATTCTCAATACTGCGATAGAAGAAATCATTAATTATGTCAAACCAGAAATTCACCCGGCAGCTAAAAAAATAAAAGATTTAGCTGCTGCAGGGGTGTTTATGGCCGCTATAACCGCTTTAATTGTAGGTCTAATAATATTTCTACCCAAAGTTTTTTAATAATTATTTTATGATGTATAAGGAGATCTCCTTATACTTTTTTGTTTTTTTCAATGTTGTATGAATACGTTGAGGCATAAATTGGTGCGATACATCTACATAACGTTAAACTTGCTATCTTCATACAGAGTTTACTAAAAAGCATTGTAAAGGTTCAGTTGGGGCAAATTATAGTATTGGTTTATAGTGGAGGTTATTTACTAAAAAGATTGTAGTTATTTACACAATTGATAGAAACTACGCGTTAATACTTTTGTTTGGATAGTGCTAAACTACCGCTCCGGGGTCTTCGGACACGTGCTATTCCCCCAGGAGTCTCCGGCCGGAGCGGTATCGTACCACTATACTCATTAGATATTGGGGAATTGACAGTAGTTACCGCACAATATCTATCAACCACGAGGATAAAGCACCAAACCTGTTGAAAAAAGTCTTGGCAAAAAATACCTGGGAATAGCCAATTGAAAATGCAATATGGAGAGAATTATCGAATCATACAATCTTTTTAAAGCTTTTGTCGATAACATGAAACTACAAAGATTTTGTAGTATAATAGACCAAACATAGATTGAATCTATCTAAACTTCCTGGAGGAACTACTACATGGACACAAACTTTAAATCTGGATTTATAACCATTATCGGAAGACCAAACGTTGGTAAATCAACCTTTATGAATAAAGTAATTGGCCAAAAAATAGCTATAATGAGTGATAAACCACAAACAACTCGAAATAAAATTCAGGGTGTACTAACTCAACATGATGCTCAATTTGTCTTTATCGATACACCAGGTATACATAAACCGAAGCATCGCTTAGGCGATTTTATGGTTAAAATTGCTGAAAATACATTAAATGAAGTAGATGCAATACTTTTTATGATAAATGCGGAAGAAGGATATGGACGAGGTGATCAATTTATCATTGATCGTTTACAACGTGTTAAAGGTCCAGTCTTTCTTGTTGTGAATAAGATAGATAAAGTGCATCCTGATGAATTGTTGCCATTGATTGAATTTTATAATGAAAAGTATGATTTTGAAGAAATCATTCCAATTTCTGCTCTACAAGGAAATAACGTGAATCATTTATTGGATGTTTTAAAAAGTCACTTACCAGAAGGACCGCAATTCTACCCAGCTGACCAAGTGACAGACCATCCTGAGCGGTTTATTATTAGTGAATTGATACGCGAAAAAGTATTGCATTTGACTCGTGAAGAGGTTCCGCATTCTATCGCTGTTGTCATTGAAAATATTGAAAAAAGAGAATCCAATGCGATTTTTATTCAAGCAGCTATTGTAGCGGAAAGAAAATCGCAAAAAGGTATATTGATTGGAAAACAAGGCAGCATGCTTAAAAATATTGGTAAAGATGCAAGAAAAGATATTGAAGCTTTACTTGGTTCGAAAGTTTACTTAGAACTTTGGGTAAAGGTCCAAAAAGACTGGAGAAACAAGCAAAGTCAGTTGCTTGAATATGGCTTCCGTGAAGATGAATATTAGAGATGGAAAATTTTTTAACTAATTGTTTTCTGACATAGTGGAAACGATAATAGTATCCGGAACATTGGTTGCTGCGAGCGAGCAATACATGTATCCAGATTAATGAAAGTATATAATCAGTGTTCTAACTTACAAAAAGATACTTCTAGAAAAGTATAAAGAAAGGTGTGTTTTCTTGTGATCGACTTAGTATGGAAGCTATTTAGTCAAACAGGAAATATTGAAACCTATTTACTGATGAAAGAGTTAGAAAGTGATCCAAGTGAGCTAGACTTAGATGAAAGTTCAACAACTAATCTGGAGAACCTACCGGTGGATTCCAATATGTAGCATGCAGTAAAAAAGGGGAATTTGTATGCTAGAAAAAATAGACGGTATTATTATTAAAACTAAAGATTATGGTGAAACACATAAAATAGTTACGATATTTAGCAAAAGAATTGGAAAGTTCTCTGCTATTGCCCGAGGTGCAAAGAAACCGAAAAGTAGAATGGCTGCTGTTACGCAGCCATTCATTTATGGTCAATTTTTTGTTTATCTTTCGAAGGGATTGAGTTCCATCCAACAAGGTGAAATTATTGAATCCTATCGAGTTATACGAGAAGATATCATGAAGACTGCATATGCTGCTTATGTAGTGGAGTTAACGGATAAGCTATTGGATGAAAAAGTACCTAATCCAGAAATATATGAACAATTAATGGCAACCTTTGAATGGATATCAGAACATGATGATGTTTCAATTCCTTTAATGATGTACGAAATGAAGCTTTATCGAGCCGGCGGTTTTGCACCAACTGTACACCTGTGTACACATTGTGGTGAAAAGAATGCACCCTATTCCTTTTCAATGGTCGAGGGGGGACTATTATGCTCGAGATGTCAGCATGTAGACCCAGAGGCTGTTCCGTTATCTAATTCAGTTGTAAAGCTGTTATATATTTTTTCAAAAGTAGGTTTAGAACGAATTGGAAATGTTACGGTAAAAGAGGAGACTCGTCAATTATTAAGAAGCCTTTTTGATTCTTATTATGACCGCTATGGTGGATATTACTTAAAATCGAAAAAATTTCTTAATCAGATAGCTAAATTTAGTGATATTTAAAATTTGACAAATCCTGTCTTCATAAAGTAAGATGATACATATTCAAAAAATGATGTGATGAAAGAGAAGAGTACTTTCTGATACCATTTTAAAAAGCGAGTTCGGGATAGTGAAAGCTGAACAAATGGTCAGATGGGAATGGCACTCTGGAGCATGTTTAATAAAGTGGCTTTATCATGGATGATAAAGCAAATAGGGTGGAACCGCGGACTAAAACCCGTCCCTATGTCTATAATCTATTTATAGGCATAGGGACGGGTTTTTTTATATTTTATTTTTGTATTAATCATCTATTATGGCTCTGGCTGTCTATATTCTTGCCGTGGACTAAGCTAAAAGCTGTGTATAGATGAGATTAAACTATTCGGAGGTTATTGAATGAATATCCAAAATATGATTTTAACATTACAAAAATTTTGGTCTGAGCAAAATTGTATACTAGTACAAGCTTATGACGTTGAAAAAGGTGCAGGTACAATGTCACCGATGACTTTATTAAGGAGTTTAGGTCCAGAACCATGGAGAGTTGCGTATGTAGAACCTTCTCGTAGACCTGCTGATGGTCGTTATGGGGAAAACCCTAACCGCTTATATCAACATCATCAGTTTCAAGTGATTATTAAACCATCACCTGATAATATTCAAGATCTGTATTTGGAATCACTTCAAGCACTTGGTATTAACCCGTTGGAGCATGATATACGATTTGTAGAGGATAACTGGGAAAACCCTACACTTGGGGCAGCAGGACTTGGTTGGGAAGTTTGGCTTGATGGGATGGAAATCACTCAGTTTACCTATTTTCAACAAATTGGTGGATTAGAAGCTAACCCTGTAACAGTTGAGCTAACTTACGGGATTGAGAGACTGGCATCTTATATTCAAGATAAAGAAAATGTATTTGATTTGGAATGGACGGAAGGCTTTACTTATAAGGATATCTTTAAACAACCTGAATATGAACATTCTAAATATACATTTGAAGAATCCAATGTAGATATGTTATTCCAACTTTTTTCTATGTATGAAGAAGAAGCACGGAAGACCATGGAAAAAGGTTTAATTTTTCCAGCCTATGATTATGTATTGAAATGTTCACATACCTTTAACCTGCTAGATGCCAGAGGAGTCATTTCTGTTACAGAACGTACTGGTTATATAGGAAGAATCCGAAATTTAGCACGTAATATTGCTAAGGCGTATGTTGAAGAGCGTGAACGTTTAGGGTTTCCTATGCTGAAGGAGGAGGAGAAATAATGGCTAAGAATGTATTATTTGAAATAGGTTTGGAGGAATTACCTGCTCGATTTATTGACGATGCGGAACATCAATTAAAAGAAAAGACGATCAAATGGTTAGATGAATTACGTATTTCCTATACAAAAGTCGAATCATTCTCCACTCCAAGAAGATTAGCTGTGATAATTCATAATATTGCTGAAAAACAAGCTACTATAGAAGAAGAAGCAAAAGGTCCAGCAATAAAAATTGCACAAGATAATGAGGGTAATTGGACAAAAGCGGCAGTTGGTTTTACAAGAGGGCAAGGTAAAACAGTGGATGATATATATACAAAAGAAGTTAAGGGAACAACTTATATTTATGTAAATAAAGTAATTGAAGGAAAACCAACCGACACTATCCTACCGGAATTCAAACAGATTATCGAATCAATTCAATTTGGTAAAAATATGCGCTGGGGCACAAAAACGATGCGTTATGCAAGACCGATACGATGGATGATTGCTTTATATGACGAAGAAGTAATTCGTTTCGAAATTGAAGGAGTTCAAACTAGTAATGTAACTTATGGGCATCGCTTCCTCGGGAGTGAAATTGTTTTAACGAATCTTTTACATTACAAGAAACAATTAGAGGAAAACTTTGTTATTGTTGACTCGAGAATACGTGAAAAAATGATAATGGAAGGGATTAAACAAGTAGAAATAGAAGGGAACTTCCATGTGCATATCGATCAAAACTTGCTCGACGAAGTTCGAAATCTTGTGGAGTATCCAACTGTTTTTGTTGGTTCATTTGAAAAGGAATTCCTAGAATTACCTGATGAAGTGTTAATCACTTCCATGAAAGAGCATCAACGTTACTTCCCAGTTAAATCAGATTCTGGTATGTTACTTCCTTATTTTGTTGCTGTGCGGAATGGTGATTCGAATGCACTTGTGACTGTAAAAAAAGGGAACGAAAAAGTATTAAGAGCTCGGTTGTCTGACGCCCAGTTTTTCTATGAGGAAGACCAAAAGAATTCTGTATCGTATTATTTGGATAAACTCAATCACGTTGTTTTTCAAGTAAAGCTAGGTACAATTGGTGAAAAAGTTAATCGTGTTGTTACTATTTCAAAAAAAATAGCTGATGCTTTGAACGTTGATACAGAAGTGATAGAGAAAGTAGTTAGAGCTGCACAGTTAAGTAAATTTGACTTAATGACAAATATGGTTAATGAATTTACGGAGCTTCAAGGGATTATGGGGGAGAGATATGCTCGTATCTTTGGAGAAGATGAAACGGTAGCAGTCGCAATTCGTGAACATTATATGCCAACAAGTGCAGGTGGAGAACTTCCAAAGACATTAGTTGGTGCAATTGTTAGTGTAGCGGATAAATTAGACACAATTGTGGGCTGTATTGGTGTAGGATTAAAACCAAGTGGTTCTCAAGATCCATATGGCTTGCGTAGACAAGCAACAGGAATTCTGCGTATTGCCAATGATAGAGAATGGGAGATTCCGGTAGGCCAGCTTTTTAATAAGACTATTGAACATTATCAGTCTTTAATGCTTGAGCATTTTGATTCAGAATTGGTTAAACAAGAATTGCATGCCTTTATACAACAAAGAGTAGCTTTTCAATTAAGAGAGCAAGGCATAGAACAAGATATTATCCAGGCAATTATTAGTCGTCATATTGGGATGATGTCCAATATGATGAAAAAGGCAAGTATTCTATCTGCTAAAAGAAATGATGCTTCCTTTAAACCTATCCAAGAGGCATTAGTGCGTGTTTTAAATCTAGCTGAGAAGACAGAAGAGACAGAGATAAATCCGGAATACTTTGAAACGAATTCTGAAAAAGAATTATTTTCTTCCTATGAAAAGGTAAATTCCACTTATCAAAATCTTGTTGAACAAGGTGACCTTGATGAAGCATTTAGTGAGTTAGAAAAACTTGCTGCCCCAATTCATCTTTTCTTTGATGATAATATGGTAATGGCCGATGACGAGAAATTAAGAACAAATCGGTTAGCATTATTAAATCGAATTGCAATCTTAGTAAATAATTTTGCCAATTTAAATGCAATAGAGTGGAAGCAACATTTTTAGGAAATAACTCCTAATTCCTCTTTTTGTCTATATAGGCTATAATATTATTAAATCGTATGTCTCTTTTTAGACCGTTGGGTGGTGAAAATGTGGAATTATCCAATCGACAAGAAAAAATAATAGAAATTGTAAAAAATAATGGTCCAATAACTGGGGAACATATTGCCGATCGATTGAATCTAACTCGAGCTACATTAAGACCTGATTTAGCCATACTAACAATGGCAGGGTTTTTGGATGCTAGGCCACGTGTAGGATATTTTTATACAGGGAAAACAGGATCAGAACTCTTAACGGAGAAAATTAAAAAATATAAAGTTTATGAATATCAATCTGTTCCAATCGTCGTACAAGAAAATTCTTCTGTATATGATGCAATATCTACCATGTTCTTAGAAGATGTGGGTACGTTATTTATTGTGGATGAAAATTCTTGTTTAACAGGAGTTGTCTCTCGTAAAGATTTATTGCGTGCTGCGATTGGAAAGCAAGACTTAAATGCTTTAGCAGTTCATATTATTATGACAAGAATGCCAAATATTACTGTCTGTCGTAAAGAGGATTTGCTAATCGATGTAGCCAGGAATTTAATTAATAAACAAATCGATGGGTTACCGGTTATTAAAGATACGCCTAAAGGCTTAGAAGTAATTGGCAGAGTAACAAAAACAACGATTACAAAGGTTTTTGTGGAATTAATAACAGATAATCATATCTAACCTTAGGGGGATGATGATACAAATGAATACTAAAAAGCCTGTTTTTATATTGTCAGATTCTGTTGGGGAAACAGCTGAACTAGCTGTGAAAGCAGGATTAAGTCAATTTAGTATGGATTATGTGATTCAACGCGTACCTTATGTCGAGGATAAAAAGACAATCGATGATGCATTATACAGAGCAAAAGAAGAGAATGGAATCATCGGATTTACTCTAGTTGCTCCAATGCTCCGCAATTATCTTAATGCAAAAGCAGCAGAGTTAAACATTGAAGCAATTGATATTATGGGTCCAATGTTAGAAGCTATGGAACGAGTATTCAATAAAAAGCCAAGATTAGAACCAGGTTTAGTACACAAGTTGGATGAAGATTATTTTAAAAAAGTTGAAGCAATTGAATTTGCTGTTAAGTATGATGACGGTCGGGATCCGAGAGGTATTGCAAGAGCGGATATTATATTGCTAGGTGTATCAAGAACTTCCAAGACACCTTTATCTCAATTTCTCGCTCATAAGAGATTAAAGGTCGCCAATATACCAATTGTACCAGAGGTAGAACCACCCGAAGAGTTATTTGAAGTAGATCCATTGAAATGTATTGGCTTAAGAATTAAACCAGAGAAATTAAATGATATACGTAAAGAAAGATTGAAGGCACTAGGACTTGGAGATCAAGCAACATATGCTAATATTAAACGAATTCATCAGGAAATAGATTATTTTAATAAAATTGTGGATAGAATTGGATGTAGGGTAGTAGATGTTTCTAATAAGGCAGTAGAAGAAACTGCCAATGTCATACTACAAATGATAAAGTGAAAACTTCTTTAAAAAGGAGCATGACCATTTGGTATGCTCCTTTAATACGGATTTTAGGGAATATTTTCAAGAAATCAAGCATATTTTGAATTTATTAATAGTATTTTTCTGTAAAATGTATTATAATTATTTTTTGTGTAAAAATAGATGATATTGTAAAAAAAATATCGATGCACTTTATTGGATATTCAGAAAAATAAAACATTCATTTAAAAGAAGGAATCTGCATTTTTTTGTAGAATAGTATTATTAGACTAATTTTAATTGATTATTCATAAGTTAGTCCAAATATGTAAGGATTGTTATAGCAGCAATATTGATAATTATGATTACTTCTATATCCTTCTAAGAGTATTACGTACATAGAAGGAATTTTTTTCGACTTTCACAAAAAAACTTGTCGAAATATGAAGGATTTTATTGGGGGAATATCGAATAACTATTAGTATAAAACTCCTTAAGTATGGTGGTACGAATGTCTAATCAAATACCAGAAGAGTTAATTGAACAAATTCGTGGAGCTAATGACATTGTAGATGTAGTTGGAGAATATGTTCAATTAAAAAAACAAGGTAGAAACTATTTTGGACTTTGTCCATTTCATGGTGAAAAATCTCCTTCCTTTTCTGTAACCCAAGAAAAGCAAATCTTTCATTGCTTTGGGTGTGGTAAGGGTGGAAATGTGGTTACTTTCTTGATGGAGATAGAAAGTTTTACTTTTTATGAAGCCATTAAGCATCTTGCTGATCGTACTGGAATTGAGCTGCCATCAGATTCTATCAAAACAGAATCCTCACTTTCAAAGGAAAATCAGCAAATCCTTTCAGCACAAGAATGGTTGACAAAGCTTTATCACCATCTAATTCGCTATACAAAGGATGGGAAAATAGGGCTAGACTACCTTAATGAACGAGGCATAACAGAAGAAGCAATAGATACATTTAAACTTGGATATGCCCCGAACACCAAAGATTTTATTGCGACTTTCTTGGAAAAGAAAGGCTTCCATAAGCAATTGCTCGTAAAGTACGGTTTACTTAATAGGAATCAGGATAATGATACTGTATCTGACAGATTTCGAGGAAGAGTTATTTTTCCAATTCGAAATCATTTAGGGAAAACGGTGGCCTTTGGTGCTAGAGCATTAGAGAGTCAAGAACCAAAATACTTAAATAGTCCAGAATCAGACCTATTTCAAAAAGGAAAATTACTTTACAATTTTGACTTAGCAAAAAAACATATTCGAAAACAAAGCGAAGCAATACTTTTTGAAGGGTATATGGATGTTATTTCCGCATATCAATCTGGAGTAGAAAATGTTGTTGCTACAATGGGTACTGCATTAACTGACACACAAGCAAAATTATTAAAACGGTATGTTGATACAGTTATCATTTGTTATGACGGTGATAAGGCTGGAATAGAAGCTACATATAAAGCTTCAAAATTACTTCAGCAAGTTGGTTGTCAGGTCAAGATAGCAAGTCTGAAAGATGGACTTGATCCAGATAGCTTTATCAAAAAATATGGTGGAGAGGTATTTAGACGAGAAGTTATTGGGGCACCGCAAACATTTATGAGTTTCTATATGCGGTATCTGAAAAAAGATTTTAATGTAAGTCTAGATAGTGACCGTATTAAATACTTAGAAGAAGTATTAAAAGAACTAGCTAAAATAGATAGTTCAGTTGAAAGAGAACTTTATATAAACGAACTAAGTGCTGAATATAATATTACAGCTGAATCATTATTAGAACAAATAGAGCAGTATAGAGAAAAATCAGGTTCTGAAAAGGATAAGAGGGAAAAAGACAGATATACTAATAAGGGACAAAAGTCAAGTGGAAAATTATTACCCGCTTTCCATAATGCCGAGAGAAAATTATTAGCTTATATGCTTCAGAACCGATCCATTGCTGATAAAGTTCAAGAGGAATTAGGAGCTTCATTTAATATAGATGAGCATAAAATTATTGCTACCTATTTATATGGATATTATGAAGAAGATAATCCAGAGGATGTAAGTTTGTTTATTGATCGAATATCAGATGAAAATCTTAGAAAACTTGTTATTCAACTTGCTCTCGTTCCTACTCAGACTGAAATTAGTGATAAAGAAATTAATGACTATCTTCATATCATTCGTGCTGAGGGTAGTACAGGGGTAGACATAAAACAATTAAAGGCCGAACAGAGATTGGCTGAACAACAAAAAGATCCAATTAAAGCTGCCCAAATTGCGCTGAAGATTATAGAATTACAAAGACAAGTGAAACATTAAATTTGATTCAAGTAGTATGGAAGGAGGGGGACTCATGGCTGAAAATAAACCTTCACAAACAAAAGAGAATGAGCCTGAGTTAACTTTAGAACAAGCAAAAGAACAGCTTGTTGAGATTGGTAAAAAGCGGGGCGTACTTGCCTATGAAGAAATTGCTGATCGATTATCAAGTTTTGTAATCGAACCTGATCAAATGGACGAATTTTATGAACATCTTGCTGAGCAAGGTGTAGATGTAATAGGTGAATCAGAAGATGATCCTAAAATGAAAGAAATTGAAAAAGAAGAAGAATTTGACCTACATGACCTGAGTGTACCACTAGGGATTAAAATAAATGATCCCGTGAGAATGTATTTAAAAGAAATTGGTCGCGTAGATCTTCTATCCGCTACAGAAGAAATCGAACTTGCAACACGAATTGAAGAAGGGGACGAAGAGGCTAAGAAAAGACTTGCTGAGGCTAACCTAAGACTTGTAGTTAGCATAGCCAAGAGATATGTTGGTCGAGGTATGTTATTTCTTGATTTAATCCAAGAAGGTAATATGGGTCTAATAAAAGCAGTAGAAAAATTTGATTATCGAAAAGGATTTAAATTTAGTACCTATGCAACTTGGTGGATTCGCCAAGCAATTACTCGAGCAATCGCAGACCAGGCGAGGACCATTCGTATACCGGTTCATATGGTAGAAACAATCAATAAGCTAATCCGTGTACAAAGACAATTATTACAAGATTTAGGTCGTGAACCTACACCAGAAGAAATTGGCGAAGAGATGGATCTAACTCCTGATAAGGTTCGTGAGATTCTAAAGATTGCACAAGAGCCTGTTTCACTTGAAACACCGATTGGTGAGGAAGACGATTCCCATTTAGGTGATTTCATTGAAGACCAAGAAGCAATTTCACCCTCTGACCATGCAGCATATGAACTGTTAAAAGAACAATTAGAAGATGTGTTAGATACATTAACAGATCGTGAAGAGAATGTTCTAAGGCTGCGCTTTGGTCTTGATGATGGCCGGACTCGTACGCTTGAGGAAGTCGGCAAAGTATTCGGTGTTACGCGTGAAAGAATTCGTCAAATTGAAGCAAAAGCACTTCGTAAATTAAGACACCCTAGTCGTAGTAAACGATTAAAAGACTTTTTAGATTAAATTAGGTTGGTCATTGGTCATTAGGGCAATGACTTTCCTTTCTTTTTAAAATCTAATGCAGTAGCTTTCTCTCTACAATGAGGTGGTAACATTGACGGATGATCGTACCCGAATCATCGTAAAAGAAATAAAGTATTGGAAGGATCATAAATTACTTCCACAGGCACAGTGTGACTTTTTGCTTGCCTTATATACACAAGGGGAAGAATTTGAATCATCAACTACTACTTTGAATAAGAGGTATCAAGTTAATTATTATCTTCAATTGATTCTTTTAGTCCTATTGATACCGTTTTCATTTCTTGTAGTTTATTTTACTCAATTTAATTTCATTTTGCAACTGGGTATATTAGTTCTATTTTTAAGTTATTCTTTCTGGGTCTTTCGTTATTTTCGGAAAAAAGATATAAAATATGTACATATTTCTATAACCGTTCTTCTATTCTTACTGTTAATTACGACAGACTTTATATCCAATATACTAAATCTCAATCAATACCTTTCTGTTGTCTTTTTTGTCATGAATTTTATAGGGTGGTATATATTAAGTCGTAAATTAAACTATAGATATCTAATGTTTTCCAGCTTTTTTGCTATAATTACATTATTGTTCGTAAACATTTCACATCTTTTTTCTTTTAACTAAAGGAATTTTCATATAGAATAGATATAGCTATGTGGAATATTTAATTATTCCGGGGATACATAAGGAGGAAATACTAATGAAACGAAACCCAATAATCCCTTTTGCACTAATTGCGATTGTAGGGATACTAGCAGTAATTGTTATTTCATTTGTAGGAGTCAATCAAAGGGAACAAATTGCTAACCCTGACGAAGGACAAGAAGAAGGTGCTGTACAAGATCCAGAAGCAATTTACGAAGCATCATGTTTAGGTTGTCACGGAACAGATCTTTCTGGTGGTGCAGGTCCTGCATTATCAACAATTGGTTCTGAGTTATCTTTAGACGAAATTAAAGATATCATTACAAACGGTACAGATGGGGGTATGCCAGCGCAATCTGGTACACTATCACCTGAAGAAATTACAGTCATCTCTGAATGGTTAAGCGAGAAAAAATAAATAGTGATGGGGAAAGCTTTCTGCTATAATACAGAAAGCTTTTCTTTTATAATTTGTTTAAGTCAAAACCAAATCTTTATATTGTTGGAGGTTACATATGACAGAGGAAATTAAACTGTCGAATCGATTGTTACGAGTTGCTTCATATCTTCCAAAAGGGGCAATTTTTGCAGATATTGGTTCAGACCATGCATACCTTCCATGTTTCGTATGTCAGAATGATCCCACTGCACATGCAATAGCAGGAGAAGTAAATGTTGGACCATTGTCCAGCGCCCAGGAAACCATTAACAAATACGAGTTAAAAGATTATGTGGAGGCAAGACTGGGTGACGGTTTATCTGTATTACAACAAGATGAAGTTAACCAAGTAGTTATAGCTGGCATGGGGGGATCATTAATTCGATCTATTCTTGAGAATGGTCAAGACAAGCTTCTAAGTGTCGATTTAGTTATTGCACAACCAAATGTTGATGAGAAAAATGTTCGAAATTGGTTCATGGAGAATAATTTTAAAATTCAGGATGAAACAATACTGGAAGAAAATGGACATATCTATGAAATAGTAGTAGGAAAACGTGTAAATTATACTATTACTCTTACCGAGAAAGAACAACTTTTTGGTCCTAAATTGTTAACACAAAAAAATAAACTATTTTATAAAAAGTGGGAATCAGAACGGGAAAAATTAATTAGGGTAATAAATCAAATGCAGAATGCAAAATTTCAAGACCATCATAAATTAAGAAAGTTTCAAGAGCAATTAGGCTGGATAGAGGAGGTATTAGAAGATGTCAACTATGACTAATTCCGATATTTTTAAATTAATGGAGAAGTGGGCACCTAAGTCTCTTGCTTATGATTGGGACAATGTCGGTTTACAAGTTGGGTCTCATAACAAACCAGTAAGAAAGATAATGATCACATTAGACGTATTAGAATCAGTAGTAGATGAAGCTATTGAAGAAGATGTGGACCTAATCATTGCACACCATCCTTTACTATTTAAACCTCTTAACCATTTAAATTTAGACAATTGGCGTGGAAGAGTTATCCAAAAGTTGATTCAACATGATATAACGGTTTATGCTGCCCATACAAACCTAGATATTGCTACAGGTGGCGTGAATGATATGCTTGCTAATTTGTTAGGTTTAGAAAATACAGGGGTTTTAGTAGAATCAGACCCCGAAACAATCTATAAATTTGCTGTATATGTTCCTGAAACCCATTTGGATACGGTAATAGATGCACTTTCTCAGGAGGGGGCAGGACATACTGGTAATTATAGTCACTGTACATTCCAATCTAGAGGTATAGGAACATTTATGCCGCTGTCTGAAGCTAATCCATTTATTGGTGAACAGAATAAACTTGAAAAAGTGCACGAAGTTAAAATTGAGACGATTGTAAAGGAATCCAAATTAGCAAATGTCCTTAAAGAAGTGATTGCTGCACATCCCTATGAAGAGGTTGCTTATGATATATTTCCTTTAAAAAATGTGAATGACAAGATTGGTGTAGGGCGGGTAGGCTCTCTGAATAAATCTATATCATTAGATGCTTTTATAGAGCATGTAAAACAATCACTAGGTATAGACAACTTGAGGGTATCCGGAAATTTATCTAAGAAAATAAAACGTGTCGCCATTTTAGGGGGTAGCGGAGAAAAATATCTCTATGCGGCTTTAAATAAAAAGGCTGATGTATATATAACTGGCGATATGAGTTTCCATAATGCGCAAGAAGCTATTGAAATGGGAATTTCTGTTATCGATGCAGGGCATTATATAGAACAAGTAATGAAATCAGGAACAAAGAATTATTTGGATCAACATATTCAAAATGGCTCAATGGCAGACTCTAATATTGAAGTAATTGTGTCTTTAGTAAATACCGATCCATTTCAATATAGATAGATCTCTCGTAAGGCAAAAAAAGGAGCAGTATAATGAATACTACATTTAAATCAATATCATTAAGCCCAATTATGTTAGAAGTTATTGACAAACTACATTTCCAACAACCGACAGAGATACAACTAAAAGTGATCCCTGCGATTCTAAAAGGAAAAAGTGTAATTGGTCAGTCGAATACAGGTTCAGGAAAAACACACTCATTTTTACTACCTATATTTGAACAATTAAATGAAAAAGAGAAACAAGTTCAAAGTGTTATTACAGCCCCAACCCGTGAGCTAGCAACCCAGATTTATGATGAAGTAAAAAAGATAATTAAGCTTGCAGGTAAGGAGCAAGACTGGAGTGCAAAATTACTCGTTGGTGGAACAGATAAGCAGAAAATGATTGATAAACTAAAAGAACCACCACAAATAGTTGTCGGTACACCAGGTCGGATATTAGACCTTGTAAAAGACGAAGCTCTTTCCATATACTCCGCTAATTCATTTGTTATTGATGAAGCAGACTTAATGCTTGATTTAGGTTTTATCGATGACGTTGATCAGCTCCTTGTACGTTGTAAAAAGGATATACAATTGATGGTATTTTCTGCTACAATACCACAACGTTTAGAACACTTCTTTAAGAAATATTTAGAAAATCCATTACATGTCAAAATAGCTAATGAGTTATCTCCCGAAACAATGGAACATCGTTTAATAGCTGCAAAACACCGAGAAGAAGATGAAATAATATACCAAATCTCAAAAGCAATTAATCCCTATCTGGCCATCATTTTTACTAATGGTAAGGAAAATGCTAATCGTCTACATGGTAAATTATTGGATAAAGGGTTAAACGTAGGAATAATCCATGGAGGTCTTCCTCCGAGGGAGAGGAAACGAGTATTAAAAGAGATACAAAGCCTCAAATATCAATATATTGTTGCAACTGACCTTGCTTCAAGAGGAATTGATATAAAAGGTGTAAGTCATGTTATTAATGCACAGTTACCAAAAGAAGAAGAATTTTATATACACCGTGTGGGAAGAACAGCAAGAGCGGGATTAGAAGGAACTGCAGTTAGTCTATATAGAGAAGAAGATATAAAATTAATTGAAAAGCTTGAGCAGAAAGGTCTTGAATTTATTTTCTATGATGTTCGTAACGGAGAGTGGAAGGATGCAAAAGCTTGGAATGAGCGTAACCTTCGTTTGAAAACGACAACAGATGTTGAAAAAGAGGCTTGGAAACAGGTTAGAAAACCTAAAAAGGTAAAGCCTGGATATAAAAAGAAAATGAAACAGCAACAGGAATCCATAAAGAGGAAACTTACAAAGAAATCAAAGAATCACAAGAGGTAATGGGGGAGAAATACAATGTTGAAAATTGGATCACATGTTTCAATGAGTGGAAAGAAAATGCTTTTAGCTTCTAGTGAGGAAGCAGTTTCTTATGGTGCGAATACGTTTATGATTTATACAGGCGCTCCTCAAAATACGAGAAGGAAGCCAATTGAAGAACTAAATATTGATGAAGGCGTAAAACATATGGCAGAAAACGGAATTGCCGATATTGTAGTTCATGCGCCATATATAATTAATATTGGAAACACGACAAAACCAGAAACCTTTGAATTGGGAGTAAACTTTTTAAGAACTGAAATAGAACGTACAGAAGCAATTGGAGCAAAGCAAATTGTACTTCATCCTGGAGCCCACGTTGGTGCTGGACCGGAGGATGGCATTAAGAAAATTATTGAAGGACTAAATGAGGTCTTAGAAAGAGATAACCATGTCCAAATTGCATTAGAAACTATGGCTGGAAAAGGGTCTGAAATTGGAAGAACCTTCGATGAGTTAGCGAAAATTATCGATGGTGTTACACGTAACGAAAAATTATCCGTATGTTTAGATACTTGTCACATTCATGATGCTGGTTATGACATCGTAAATGATTTTGATGGGGTATTAGAGGAATTTGATAAAATTATTGGAGTTGACCGAATTAAAGTGGTTCATGTAAATGATTCCAAAAATGAAAGAGGAGCTCACAAAGATCGTCATGAAAACATTGGCTTTGGTCACATTGGTTTTGAAGCCTTACATTATGTAATTAATCACCCTCAGTTAGCTGCGTTACCTAAGATTTTAGAAACGCCATATGTAGGATTGGACAAGAAAACTAAAAAACCTCCATATAAATTTGAAATTGAGATGATTCGTAATGGTAAATTCAATGATGATTTACAGCAAATAATTATGAATCAATAGATAGTGATTTTGAAAAAGCTACCTCGGATTATCGAGGTAGCTTTTTAATTGAAAAGATGTTCTAAACCATATGATTTAATAAGTTCATAAAAAAGCTTGTTTGCTTTGATTGCTGTTTTTTGATCGGTTATTTCAGTTAAATCCTTCAGCATCTTTTCGCGTTCTCTTCTGTCAAAAGGGTTAATTTTCTTTTTGCGTACATAATTTGAAATTTCTATTGCTTGTTCCATACTAATAACAAATCCATATTTCTGGGAATAATCTAATATTTCTTCAGGTGTAATTTGTCTCATTTTATTGATTATCATTTGTTTAATAAATATAGACATATCAACCAACGCCTCCTGCTTTTCACTATATGCATCCATTTGTTTATTATCAACTTGTTTCATTAAAATAGTGGTTGATTCAATTTATGGTAAAATGTAACATTATAGAATTTCCTATTCGTCATAAACTATAGATGCACCTCATCATATTAGAAGGAGGTCAATCATGGACGATAACAATCGTACAAATGACGTTGAGAAAGCTCCAAAGCATGGCGAAGAGGATTATTATATTTCCAATCACACGGATGGTATCTTTAGTAGCCGTGATGAGGAAACTGCTGCTGAGTTAACAGCAGATGACTACAGAAGAAATGTGACAATTGAAGATGATGGCGAGCGTGCGAATACTTCCATAGGATGGATTGCATTAGCTTTATCTATCGCATCTTTCTTCTGGGCGCCTATTCTTCTCGGTGGTGCGGGGATTATTGTAGGATTTATAGCCAGAAACCGCCATGCCAATACGCTTGGTAACATTGCTATAGCGGCGGGAGCAATTTCAATCTTGATAACACTATTTATATTGCCATTTGTTTAAATGAAGGGGCTAGGTTATTACCTGGCCTCTTTTTTAATGGTGGTATTTTGGGAAGAAGTAAAAGTGATTCTGTTGCAAATGGTTAGGGTTTATATTTGGATTTAACGATGAAAAATCCTGTAGGATTTGTTCAATGTTTAGGTTGCTCCATGTTGGATTTAACTTCTCCATTACGGTCAATACAGTATCCCCAGCATTAATTTTTACTTTTATAACATCAAATGGCAGTTCGTCCATATTTTCAGTTGGATTATCTACTATTTTATTTTTAGTGGAAATATCTGTACCAAACGTTAAATCTTTATAGACACTGATTAAAAATAGTATAATGAAAATATTAACAATTGTTTTTTTCATCATATTACTCCTTTATTTTGAAACTATTTATTATAATAAAACGTATATAAAGAAAGAACATTGTGAGAGGGAGAAGAATATGGAAATATTTTCTCAAGAATGGATTGCTTTAGTTATAACAGGTCTAGGTACATTATTTTTACTTGGTGAAGTATTAGTAAATATGAGAGGGATTTTTGCATTATTAGGTATTGGATTTATTACTGTTTACTTCACAGTATATTTGGAAACTGACTCCCTTATTCTTATGCTAATAATTTATTTCATCGGAATACTCTTAATCATTATTGATGGTAAAGTGTTAAATGATGGAACCTTGGCAGTTATTGGAACTGCAAGCATGTTAGCTTCTGTAGCACTTCCTGCTCCAAATTTCGCTGCAGGGTTATATGCTGTTCTTGGCGTTTTACTCGGTACAGGGGGATCTCTATTCTTTTTGAAAGTTTTTAAACGAAGAGATATGTGGAATAAAATTACCTTAAAAGATCAATTAACAAGCGAAGCAGGGTATAATTCCATTAATAAAGAATATCGAACATTATTAAATCAAAAAGGTATAACTTTAAATGATATGCGACCTGTTGGTACTATTCGTATCGGGACGAAGGATTATAGTGCTGTTTCAAATGGCCAGTGGATTCCTAAAGGGACCGAAATTATTGTCATGCAAGTGGATGGTACAAAAATATTAGTTGAACCTCAAAAAAATTCTTAGGTATTTGCCTAAGAATTTTTTTTTGGACTTAAGGCAAACTATTTTTATGAACTTTACTGAATAAGTAAACTCAATTGTAAATTTAATGTAAAGTTTTTCATAATTACTTTACAAATCATGTAGTTTTTACAATAATGATTAGGGTGTGTGCAAATAGGGAATACATACGACAACTTTTTTAAAGGGGCGAATATCCATTGGAAATAGATGTACAAAAATTGATTTTTGAATTCATCGGTGGTTTAGGTATATTTCTTTTAGGTATTAAATTTATGGGCGATGGATTACAAAAGTCTGCCGGAGATCGTTTACGGGATATATTAGACCGTTTTACAAGCAATCCTTTCCTTGGGGTTCTTGCTGGTATAATTGTAACGGTATTAATTCAAAGTAGTTCTGGAACTACTGTATTAACGGTAGGTCTCGTGAATGCTGGTTTTATGACGCTTAGACAAGCTATAGGTGTCATAATGGGTGCCAATATAGGTACGACGGTGACAGCGTTCATCATAGGTATTGACTTAGGTGAATATGCGTTACCAATCCTTGCGGTAGGTGCCTTTTTAATTTTCTTCTTTAAACACCAAAAAGTAACTGCAATTGGACAAACAGTGTTTGGTTTTGGAGCCTTGTTCTTCGGACTTGAATTGATGAGTAGTGGTATGAAACCATT
The DNA here is from genome assembly GCF_000577245.1 of Paucisalibacillus algeriensis. Lineage (GTDB taxonomy): Bacteria > Bacillota > Bacilli > Bacillales > Amphibacillaceae > Ornithinibacillus. The sequence continues at coordinate 208,168 of NZ_CBYO010000014.1, read as the reverse complement.
ACGTTCCTTACAAGCGTTTCAGGATTTAACAGTAAGTATGAGTGAACATGAGGTTTTAGGAGTTGTTATCGGGACATTATTTACTTTAATTGTTCAAAGCTCTAGTGCAACTATTGGGATATTACAAGGATTATATTCAGAAGGTGCCATTGGATTAGATGCTGCATTACCAGTATTATTTGGAGATAATATAGGAACTACAATAACAGCAGTGTTGGCATCTCTTGGAGCTTCGGTGGCTGCAAGGCGAGCTGCGGGTGTACATGTTATATTTAACCTTGTAGGGACTATAATATTTTTGCTAATCCTCGGACTATTTGAAAGGTACGTACTATACTTACAAGATTTATTTTCATTGAATGAAGAAATGACGATTGCTTTTGCTCATGGAAGTTTTAATATTCTCAATACAATTATCCAATTTCCATTTATAGCAGTATTAGCATGGATTGTAACAAAGATTGTTCCAGGTAAAGATACAACGATTGAATATAAGCCGCAGCACTTAGATCCGATCTTTATTCAACAGTCATCTGCATTAGCATTGGACCAAGCTAAAGCAGAAATTGTCAGAATGGGTGAATATGCACACCAAGGGTTGGAAGAAACTAATCTTTATTTAACAACTAATCAGACGAAACATGCTGATTTGGCAATGCAAATTGAAGGTGCACTTAATAGTCTAGATCGAAGCATTACCGATTATTTAATTGATATATCTGGCGGTTCTTTGTCTGAATTTGAAAGTGAAAAACATACCCTGTTAATGGATTCCGTTCGTGATATTGAGAGAATTGGCGATCATTTCGAGAATATAATCGAATTAATCGATTATAAGATATCTAATAAAGTAGTTATAACCGATAAAGCTCAAGAAGACTTAAATAATATGTTTGATTTAACGATGTCGACAGTAAAGCAAGCTATACATGCACTTGATAAAGAAGATAGAGAAGAAGCGCTTGCTGTCATGCAAAAAGAAGATCAAATTGATAAAATGGAACGTAATTATCGTAAAAAGCATATCATTCGCATGAATGAAGGAGAATGTAGTGTATCAGCGGGTATCGTATTTGTTGATATCGTTTCTAACTTAGAACGTATTGGTGATCATGCTGTTAATATAGCTGAGGCAGTCTTGGCAGATCATTAAAACGAAAAAGGCTGGCATATGTTTTAGATAAAGTGAAATTCGAACTATGATCAAATTCTTTCATTAGAATTAGCATTAGTTCGGATTTTTCTTTTTGGTTTGGATTGTAGCTTTGGTGGCTAATTGATAGAAACTGCGCGGAAGTGTTTTAATTTATATCAATAGTATTCATTATCGCTTAATTCTACAAGTAATTTTAATATTTCATTTAAATTGATAGATTAAGTTAAATAGAGGATGGATTCTTCCTCACAACAGTAGTATTTAATGGTGTTAATGAATTTTTAATGATGCGTAGTTGAAGATCGTAGAAAAAAATTAATTTTTATATTGAAATATTATTGTAAAGGTGTTATAGTAAATATTGTCGTTTTCAAATACATTTTCAAATACATATTTAGTAATAAAATTTTTGTTGACATGGATCCTTGAATATGATAAATTATATCTCGTGCCACTTAAAAAGTAGATAGTAATTCTAGGGAATGTACTTTGAGGAATAGAATAACTTGATAGGTAAATATATTATTATTCCACAGTAGCTCAGTGGTAGAGCAATCGGCTGTTAACCGATCGGTCGTAGGTTCGAATCCTACCTGTGGAGCCAAATATAAATGGCGGCGTAGCTCAGCTGGCGAGAGCGTACGGTTCATACCCGTGAGGTCGTGGGTTCGATCCCCTCCGCCGCTACCATTTACTTTCACATTTAACATCATGGCGGTCGTGGCGAAGTGGTTAACGCACCGGATTGTGGCTCCGGCACTCGTGGGTTCGATCCCCACCGATCGCCCCATATTATAAAGGACCCTTAGCTCAGTTGGTTAGAGCTATCGGCTCATAACCGATCGGTCGCAGGTTCGAGTCCTGCAGGGTCCACCAATAAAACTCGGAGGTATACCCAAGTCTGGCTGAAGGGATCGGTCTTGAAAACCGACAGGCGGGTCAAACCGCGCGGGGGTTCGAATCCCTCTACCTCCTCCATACTTAGAATAATTATTAGGTTCAGTAGCTCAGTCGGTAGAGCAACGAGCATAACATCCAATGAATTATCTACGAGTAACCCCAAAGAATTTACGTCTTTGATACAGCTAGTAGATGCAGGGGTCAGAACGTAGCCTGAGAAATCATTGTAATTCAACATCATATTATATTAGGCTCGGTAGCTCAGTCGGTAGAGCAACGGACTGAAAATCCGTGTGTCGGCGGTTCGATTCCGTCCCGAGCCACCATTTTATACAAGCTTATGGCTTGTTTTTTTATTTTGCTGAAAATTATTAAACAACAACAGTTTAGTTGAAATTTAGCCTACGCGAGTATTTCAATCTCCAAACATCACCTACATATTTAATTTGGTAATCTAGGGCAAAAAATTTGCAAGATATGGTAACGCGTGATAACCTTTCAAATAAAGGGTATTATATCCTTTTAAACCATAACAAAATTTAAGGAGGAGTTCGTTTTGGCATTTCAATTACCTGAATTACCTTATGCATATGATGCATTAGAGCCACACGTTGACAAAGAAACAATGAACATCCATCATACAAAGCATCATAATACTTATGTAACAAAATTAAATGCTGCACTAGAAGGGAATGCGGATCTACAAGCTAAGTCTATTGAGGATTTAGTAAGCAATCTTGATTCAGTTCCTGAAAATATTCGTACAGCAGTTCGTAATAATGGTGGTGGCCACGCTAACCATAGTCTTTTCTGGAAAGTACTATCTCCAAATGGTGGCGGTGAGCCAACTGGTGAGTTAGCTGAAAAGATTAATGTTAAATTTGGTAGTGTAGATAAATTTAAAGAAGAATTTGCTAATGCAGCAGCTGGCCGTTTTGGTTCAGGTTGGGCTTGGTTAGTTCTAAATAACGGTGAACTTGAAGTTACAAGTACTCCTAACCAAGACTCTCCTTTAATGGAAGGTAAGACTCCGCTACTAGGACTTGATGTTTGGGAACATGCATACTACCTACATTATCAAAATAGACGACCTGACTATATATCAGCATTTTGGAATGTTGTTAACTGGGATGAAGTTGCAAAGAACTTAAGTGAAGCAAAATAAGTAATCTAATAGTAAGAAGGATGTCCATAGGAGTGTAAACTTTATTGGACATCCTTCTTTTTTCTTTTTGTATATCTCATTTTGAATTGCTTACACTAAGAAAAGAGAGAAAAGGGGCAATTCAACATGCATAAAACCTTACAAACTGTAATCGGTAAAACTGAAATAAATAGAGATTTGATTTTATTGTTGGTGATTGGTGGTCTATATTCATTAGGAATATACTTATCCAATACATTTGTAAACATCTACTTATGGAAGCAAGCAGATGGAAATTATTTCACAATAGCTTATTATAACTTAGCCATATTTGTTTTTCAGCCAATTACCTTTATATTTGCGGGGAAAATTGCAAAGAAAGTTGACCGAGTTATTGTGTTAAGGCTAGGAGTTATATTTTTATCATTGTTTTTTTTAATGGTACTGATGATAGGGGAAAATGCAGCATATTTTAATATTTTGTTAGGCAGCCTTTTGGGGGTAGGTTATGGTTTCTATTGGTTAGCCTTTAATGTGTTAACGTTTGAAATAACAGAACCGGATACGAGGGACTTTTTCAATGGATTCCTGGGTGTGTTACAGTCATTTGGTGGAATGATTGGACCGTTTTCTGCTGGCTTTATCATTTCTAAAATGGAAGCAAATATTGGATACAGTACGATTTTCACTGTATCATTTATATTATTTATTTGTGCAGTTGTTTGTAGCATGTTTTTAAAAAGGAGGCCGGCTAAAGGTATATACCTCTTCAAGCGAATAGTTGAGGAAAGAAAAAATAATAAAAACTGGAATCGTATTCTATATGCACACCTTTTTCAAGGTTTCCGTGAGGGAATATTCCTATTCGTAATTACATTATGGGTATATATTGTAACGCAGAGTGAACTCTCACTTGGAATGTTTAACTTATACTTTTCCGGCTTCTCTTTCGTTTTTTACTTTTTGGCTACTAAGCTCATTAAACCAGCCAAACGAAAGAAGGCAATTTTAATTGGGAGTCTAATGCTTTATCTTTCTCTATTTATCATTATTTCGCATGCTAGCTATGTCACGCTGATTATTTATGGTATTATCATAGGAATTGCCTATCCAATTGTGAATGTACCATATATTTCGATGACATATGATGTGATTGGAAAAGCATGGAAGGCAGGAGACCTTAGAATTGAATATATTGTCGTTAGAGAATTGTATATAAATATTGGGCGGGTTATTTCGATTATCTTCTTTATACTAGGCATCACTTTTTTTGAATCAGAAATAATTATACCAATTCTTCTAGTTGTATTTGGAGCAATGCATTTAGGTGTTTACTTCTTTATTCGTAAAATCTTCTTAACGGGCCCAAATAATAAAGAAGTGCTGATTAAAGACCAGGTTTCAGACGAAAAAAACCGTTAATATCTAGTTCAATACATGATATAATATAAAGATAGAGAATGATATTAACCACAATTATTGGGGGAGACATATGAAAAAAGAAAAAAAGAAGAAAGCACAGCTTCCCTTCCGTTTAAATATATTATTTTTTGTCGTTTTTATTTTGTTTGCTGTATTAATTCTGCAGCTAGGGGTTGTTCAAATCCTCAATGGGGAAAGTTTTCAGGAGCAAATCAATCAAACAACACAGGATACGACGAAAGTTCCTGTACCTCGCGGTGAAATATATGACCGTTACCATAACGTGATTGCTAAGAACAAGCCTATGTACGCCATTACGTATACACCACCAAAAGGTGTACAAGCACAGGATAGATTAGCAGTTGCTAGGAAGCTTTCACAGTATATTGATATGTTTCATCCGGATAAAGAAGAAAGGGAAAAACAAATCAATAGAATAACGGATCGGGATAAAAAAGAGTATTGGTATCTTGAAAATGAGAAAGAAGCAACGAGTAGACTATCGTTGGAAGAAGCTGACGATTTGGAACCTGCAGAGCAATATAAAAAGATTTTAGAACGAATTAATCTAAATGAGTATGAGAATGTAACCATGCAAGATTTAGAAATTATCTTGATTAAAAAGGAACTCGATCGAGCATATTCTCTAACACCTCAAATCGTCAAAAGTGAGAATGTAACGCCAGAGGAGTATGCAAGAGTTGCAGAACATCTGTCTGAATTACCAGGTATCAATGCCACAACAGACTGGGTTCGGGAATTCCCTAATGATGAAACCTTAAAAAATATAATCGGAAATATTACAACAGAAAAAGAAGGCGTACCTGCTGAAAACATTGATTATTATTTAGCCAAAGGTTATAACAGGAATGACCGAGTTGGCACAAGTGGTCTTGAACAACAATATGAGGATTTACTTCGAGGTCGTAAAGAACAAGTTGAATATACCATGAGTAAATCTGGTGTCATCCTTGACTCTGATGTTATCGTTTCTGGAGAGAGTGGAAAAGATTTAATTTTAACGATTGACATGGAATTCCAGAAAATGGTGGATGAAATTCTTCGAAGTGAACTCGAAAAAAACGGTGCTAAGGAAAGACATTTACGTGATGTAATGGCTGTGGTGATGGATCCGAATACAGGAGAATTGTTGGCAGTATCAGGCCAGAGCTACTACGACGATCCAGAAACAGAAGCCGAAGAAAAAGAGAAAATTGTCGATTCTGCTTATAAAACACTGTATGATGCCCATCGACCAGGTTCAATTGTAAAAGGTGCAACAGTTCTTGCTGGATATGAATCTGGTGTGATTTCACCTGGTGACGGTTTAGTTGATAAGCCTGTTAAAATTGCTGGTACCCCAATAAAAGCTTCGTGGACGAATTTAGGATATGTAAATGATCTTGATGCATTAAGACGTTCATCCAACGTATATATGTTTCATATAGCTATGAAGATGGGTGGAGAATATAATTATCAATACGATAAATCGGTAACCTTTAACCCTGCAGCTTATACTCAAATGCGCAATTATTTTAGACAATTTGGGTTAGGTGCGGCAACTAATGTTGACTATCCTTTTGAAGAAAAAGGTTTTGTTGGACCAACCAATATTGCTGGTGCAGCTGGTCTATTTCAAGACTTTTCTATTGGCCAGTATGATACGTATACAGCAATGCAAATGGCCCAGTATGTATCAACAATTGCAAATGGTGGATACCGACTTCAGCCCCATTTCTTAAAAGAAGTTCGTAACCCTACACCGGAAGCAGGTAGTCTTGGAACAGTTTATCGAAGTGTAAATACGAAGATTCTTAATAAAATTGAGATGAGCGAATCAAATATTAAGCGGGTCCAAGAAGGATTTCGTCAAGTGTTTCAAACACCAGGCGGAACAGCCTATAACTATTTTAATGGTACAGACTTTAATGCAGCAGGAAAAACGGGTACTGCCGAGAATGAAATTTATAAGGATGGTAAGTTAGTTGCTAACACGATTAATTTAACAATGGTAGCCTACGCACCAATTGATAACCCAGAGATTGCAATATCGGTAGTTGCTCCTAATCTTAATCAAGATTCGACTTCTTCAATAAACCATGATATTACTCGTAGAATATTTGATGCCTATTTCACTCTTAAAGAAAAGAGAGCGAAAGGTGAATCTACAGGGGAAAATACGGTTGGTGAGGAAGAAGAACAATCTGAAAATCAGGATACAGAATAATAGAGAACCCTAAGACTAGTTATTGGTTTTAGGGTTTTTTATCGAATTTACAAAAATTTTACAATGACTTAATATGCTCTTTATAAAAACGGTATATCATTTAGAATATGGTTACTATTTTGATAGGAGAGCGATAAAATGCGAAGTAGAGAACAGTTTCATTCTGAATTGAAAGAATTAAATAATGATATTATTCAGTTGGCAAGCCGGGCAAATCAGGCACTTAGAGGATCAATGGATGCATTATTTAATCAGGATATTGAATTGGCGAAGAAGATTATTACTGATGATAAATTAATTGATAAAGAAGAAACGGCCATTAATGACAAGGTGATTCTATTAATTGCGAAACAATCACCAGTTGCAACAGATCTACGTAGACTAATTATTGCCCTTCGAGTTGTAACGGATATTGAGCGAATGGGAGATAATGCGAAGAACATTGCAAAAGCTGCTATTCGGTTGGGGGATCATTATCAAACAGAACTTCCACAAGAATTAATCACCATGCGTGACACATCTTTAATTATGTTGGAAACTGCTATAAGTGCATTTCAGAATGAAGATATTTCTGTTGCACATAAGTTAGCGGAGATGGACGATAAAGTAGATAAATTATATAAAAACGTCATAACAAATATGCTGGAAAAAACGGCAATTAATTCAGAACAAGTTCAATATGTTATGCAAATTGCTTTTAGTGCCCGTTATATTGAAAGATTTGCTGACCATATTACGAATATCGGAGAAAGTATTTTGTTCTTAGTTAAAGGTGAAATCATTGATTTGAATGATTAATAAAATAGAGGTGTTATCGAGGGATTGCCCCTTGATGACACCTCTATTATTATATTTACTTTGTTAATGCTTCTGCAATCTCAAAATAGCTCATATCACTTGTTAATTGGAATTCACCAAGTTGAATACGAACTGCATAGCCTTCATCTTCTAGATAACTAATAAATTCAGCTGCATCATCAATTATACCATTAGCTTCTAGCTCATTACTAATTGTTGATGATGGCATACCAGATTCAATGACTAGTTTGAAATTCTTTGCACTGTCTTGTTCTTTCTTGCTATCTTCATTTTCCGTAGATTCTTCGGTAGATTCTGTTTGAGCATTATTCTCTTCATTAGTTTCGGCACCTTCAGTAGTTTCAGTAGTGTCTACTTCTTCATCTGTTGTCTCAACCTTTTCAGAATCTGATGATGCAATTTCCGTTTCTTTCTTAGCTACTTCACCGTTCATCGATAAAGAGATATAATCAGATTCCGATAGAACTCGGTAACCCTTTTCTTTTAGTTCATTGACAATATCTTCTATTGGCATCTCGGAAAATTCTTGTTTAGAACCATTTGAAAAATAATTGACAATCAACATTATGATTGCTGCTGTGAATAAGCCAACAGCAAATGCGCGTATCGGTTGCTTCATGTTTTCCACCTTTACCTTTATAGATTAATAGATATCAGTTGTTTCAAAGTCCTCTGTTAATAATTCTTCTTCTAAAACTTTAACTTTTTTCTTTAATTGATACGTATCCTGCATGGTTGAAATTGATAATTGCTCTAGTTCGCTTTCGATTTTCTCAAAACGGTCATTCAAGAAAAAGGATAGTATAAATAAAGCAATTGCTATAATCGCAATAGATGCTCCTGAAACAAAAATCATCATTATATTTACCTCCATTTCATATACAATACTAGTTATATCATATATTTCGACACGAAGAAACCATAAATTTTTTCCATACACTTGATTGATTGCCAAACATCTGCTATTATTAACTAGTCTGAAATGAACTAATACATGCGATTAATGCAAGTCTTGATGAGTTTGGAGGGAAAAACATGCGCGTAAACATTACTTTAGCTTGTACTGAAACAGGAGAACGTAACTATATTACTACAAAAAATAAGCGTACAAATCCTGAGCGTATTGAGCTTATGAAATATTGTCCACGTCTTAAAAAACACACTTTACATCGTGAAACAAAATAATTTTCACAATAAAAAAAGCTTGCTCTTTTATTATATAGAGCGAGCTTTTTCTATACAATCAACTCAAGCGAAGGGGGATGATGGGATTGAAGAAAGAAGAACTACGTAAACAAACAATCGATATGCTAAAGAAACTAACTCCGGAACAAAAAAGTGAAATAAATGTACAGCTACAACATCAATTATTTCAATCTGATTTATGGAGACAGGCGAAGACAATTGGTGTAACCATATCGAGAGGTTTTGAGTGGGACACTCATAGAATTATCGAGGTTGGTTGGGAGCAAGGAAAGACGATTGCTGTCCCAAAGTGTGATCCAAAAGGAAAGAGCCTTGAGTTTTACCAATTACATAGCTTCGATGAGTTAGAAACAGTTTATTATAATCTTTTAGAGCCTAAACCAGTAGAACAGAATCGAATACATAAAGAGGTAATGGATTTAATAATTGTTCCTGGGATAGTATTTGATCAGAATGGGTATCGAATTGGTTTCGGGGGAGGATATTATGACCGATTTCTGAATTCGTATGAAGGTACTACGGTATCATTATTAAGTAAAACCCAACTCATGGACATAACACCATTTGAGTCATTTGATATTCCTGTTAAGCATCTCCTAACAGAAGATGGCTTCCAAAAGTAATAGCCCGAATAATTTTATCTGGAATGAAAAGACTATAAACACCAAACCTTATAAAGGGGTGTTTTTATGAGAGTATTTGTTATATTAACAGCAATTGTAGCTGCAATATCGATGCTATATAAGTGGCGGTACAAGCTTATGAACGCTATGTTAGCTGTTAGTTTTTTAAGAAGATTCGCCGTGTCAATATCCATGAATTTACCTTCCATCCGAAAGAATATTCTCCCCAGTATTTTTAAGGAGACTTCAGATTCAACTACTTAATTTATTTTAGAAAAGGGCTGTTTTTTTACAGTTCTTTTTTTGTGTTTAATAGGCTGTATGTTAAAGCATTTATTTTGGGATTTTGTTATGATGGATAAGGGAGGGGAACTGATGGAACAAAAGGCAAGCTACATAATGTATCATTATGCCTATCAATTAACTGAGCAACATGGCTATGATATCTTATATATAAACAATAATGTGGAGGAAATCTGGTTAGAAAAATATCAAAACAAAACTTCCACTATTATAAGAATTTCAACGACAGGATTTGATTGGAAAAATCATTTGAAAAAAGATATTGGGATTGTATTCCAAAAGACTCGAGCAATGAGAAAGATGCTTCGAGGCAAAGAGATTGAAGTACATAATGTATATATCTCCCCACATACGCCTATAGATAGCTGGGAAATATTAAAAAAGCCTATGATGGTACAAGAAAAAAATCCCATAAAAGTGAATATTTACTATTTATCTGGAAAAGAGATAGTAACCGAACATAATAGATTAGAAAAGAATATTGCCGTTTCTTTTGAAGAGATACCTGATGAAAAAAATACAGAACTATTGGAGCAAGATATCCATCAATATAAAGTGGATTTGTACCATAAGGTTAAGGAAAAGCAAAAGAAAGAGGATAGCGTCTTTAACTATGGAAAGCCATTCATTACGTATCTATTTATTGCTATAAACACAATACTTTTCCTACTACTCGAATTTAATGGTGGAAGTGAAAATACATCAACCTTAATTGAATTTGGAGCTAAATTCAATCCGCTCATTACAGATGGTGAATGGTGGCGTATACTTACCTCGATGTTTTTACACTTAGGACTATTGCATTTTGCATCGAATATGTTATTCCTTTACTATTTTGGATCTTTAGCAGAACGTATTTTTGGTTCCGTTCGATTCTTAGTAATCTATATGCTTGCAGGAATTGGTGGTGGTATTGCTAGTTTTGTTTTCGTTGCCAATATATCTGCTGGAGCATCTGGTGCGCTATATGGCTTATTTGGTGCATTTATTTATTTTGGGATATTCCATAAGCGAATCTTCTTTCAAACGATTGGTAAGAACATCATGTTTCTTCTAGGGATAAACATCATCATAGGTTTTTCACTACCACAACTAGATGTATCGGCACATTTTGGTGGTTTAATTGCAGGATTTATTGCAGCTGGTATTGTGCACTTTCCAAAGAAACGAAAGCATATCGTCCAAATATTTGCCACCGTTTTATATTTAGCGGTTATATTGGCAGTATTTTCGTACGGCATTCAAGAGAATGGAAGTAGTGCTAGTTATCAGTTAATGAAAATCGAGAAATTCATCCAAGAGGAACAATATGAAGAAGTTATTGAAAGTGCAACGATAGGCCTTGAAAACCCCGGTAACTTTGAAGCTATTTTGTTGTTTCAGAGGGCTTTTGCCTATATTCACTTAAATGAAATACAATCAGCGATTGAAGATCTGGAACTAAGTATTGATAAACTAGAAACCCCCGAAAATCTCCCAGAGGCATATTATAATTTAGCTGTTTTATATACTGAAGTAGGGAATAATCGGGCCGAAGACATGATTAAAATAGCTTACGAAGCTAATCCAAATGATGAACGTATAGCGAAATTGTACGAAACATTAACGGAAAAAAAAATCGGTGATTAAGTGTGTGTACTTAACCACCGATTTTTTGTATCAATTTTTTCCTTCTGACGATTCATTTCATATATTTACTCTTGTTGTCTGTAGTACTATCGGATACGGAAATAATAGTGATCTATCCATTGACTTCGCATACCATGAAACATACCATTTGTAAAAAATAGGGATAATAGTAGTAGAAAAAATAGTTGATACATATATATGTTACAAACTAATAGATTATGAATAGACTCGTGTGTATAGAATAACTAGTTGTGCAGAAAATAGAAAGGATGACAGTATTGCATGGAGGAATTATGGAAAAAGAAAAAAAATCCCTATTTTCGTCTTATGAACAAAACAACTCCTATATGCAAGATAGGTTACAAGTGGATAAGAGCTTTGATATTGTAAATCTAGATTTACAATATGCTGGTAGAAAGATGTCCATGTTCTTTATAGATGGGTTTGCTAAGGATGATATTCTTCATTTAATTATGAAATTTTTAGCAAAACTAGAACCGGAACAGTTGGAACCAGATACTCTAAGCAAGCTTCTTAAAACATATTTACCCTATGTCGAATTGGACCAAGTAGATGATTTAAATCAGGCAGCTGATACTATTTTAGCCGGCCCGACTGCACTATTAGTAGAAGGTATCAATAAAGTCATTATTATTGATGCCAGAACTTACCCTGTTCGTTCACCTGGTGAGCCTGACTTAGAAAGAGTTGTAAGGGGTTCTAGAGATGGTTATGTAGAAACAATTGTCTTTAATACCGCTTTAACAAGAAGAAGAGTACGTGACCGTTCACTGCGCATGGAATATATGCAAATTGGTAGAAGGTCTATGACCGACATATGTATCTGTTATCTAGAAGATATTGCTGACAGTAGTAGGGTGGAAGACATAAAAAGCAAGCTAAAGGAAATAGATACAGATGGACTTCCAATGGCAGAAAAAACAGTTGAGGAATATTTAAGTGGTAGACATTGGAATCCATTTCCTACAGTTCGGTATACCGAGAGACCTGATACCGCAGCGTCACATTTATATGAAGGACACGTACTACTAATTATTGATGGCTCTCCTAGTGTAATGATTACACCTACAACCTATTGGCATCACTTACAACATGCTGAAGAATACCGTCAGAAGCCTCTAATTGGAGCATATTTAAGGTTTGTAAGGTTTATTGCTGTTTGGGCATCAATATTTATTTTGCCATTGTACTATTTGTTTTCTGTTAATCCGGAACTATTACCAGAGGGTATGGAGTTTATTGGACCTAATGAATTTGGGGCAATTCCAATTTTACTTCAATTTCTCATCGCTGAAATTGGAATTGATATGTTAAGGATGGCTGCCATACATACACCAACATCTTTAGCAACCGCCATTGGATTAGTGGCAGCTATATTAATTGGCCAAGTGGCGATTGAAGTAGGTTTGTTCTCTTATGAAGTAATCTTATATTTAGCAGTTGCCGCAATAGGTACATATGCAACACCAAGCTATGAAATGAGCCTTGCCAATCGCATTGTTCGGCTCTTTTTATTGTTGGCAACAGCTGCTTTTGGCGTTGTTGGCTATATGATAGGAACCTTGCTATGGATCTTGTATACGGTACGGATGAAGTCCTTTGAGATTCCGTATTTCTGGCCAGTATTACCATTTTCTTTTCATGCATTTAGGGATGTGTTTATTCGTACCCCAATTCCACTTAAAAGACAAAGGCCAAAAGTTCTACATCCTAGAGACCCTGATCGATAATGATTGGGGTCTTTAGATTTATATTGGCATTCTTTTATGAATTTTTTGGGGATATACATGTTGCTCCGAGTGTAGGGCTGCTATTCATTTTTGTAAGGAAATTACAGTCTTTTAGAAAAATCCTAATAATCGCTTTCAGGTTTCTTGTAATGTTGGTATAATATAGTTTGGTGATTTTATGAAAACAGTTTATGATGTGCAACAAATATTAAAAAGATTTGGAACCTTTATTTATACAGGAAATCGACGCGGCGATATGGAATTGATGCAGAGTGAAATTAATGAGCTATTTACAGTTGGGGTCATTGATGTAGAGGAATATCGCTTGGCTATATTAATTCTACGAGGAGAAATTAACAAGCTTAATTCTGAAAAAGGTGAGAAATAATGAATAAAAACAACATAGTCGGAGTAGACATAGGAGGTACTACGGTTAAAATTGGCCTCCTTAAAGATGATGGCAAAATAATCAAAAAGTGGGAAATCGAAACAAAGAAATCGAATGATGGTACTCAAGTTATTGATGATATTTGGAATTCAGTATTGGTTACATTAAAGGAATTATCCATTGACCTTAATCAAGTACTTGGTATAGGTATTGGTGCTCCGGGTTTTATAGATGGAAAAAAAGGGTATGTATATGAGGCTGTTAATCTTGGATGGAAAAACTTTAAACTCTCAGATTATATGTCTGATAAATCCGGATTACCAGTTTTTGTAGAGAATGATGCCAATATTGCGGTTATAGGTGAGAACTGGTTAGGTGCTGGTAATCAGTCAAAAGACGTGATTGCAGTTACCCTTGGAACTGGTGTCGGTGGTGGTATAATAACGGGTGGAAAGATTTTAAATGGTGCAAATGGAACTGCTGGTGAAATCGGACACATTATAGTTGATTTAAATGGATATGATTGTAATTGTGGACGGAAGGGTTGTTTAGAAACGATAGCATCTGCAACCGGAATCGCGCGACAAGCAATGCAAATAGTTGAAGATAAACCTACAAGTAAGTTAGCGGTTGTTTTTCAAGAAAATAATACCATCACCTCAAAAGATGTATTTGAGTTAGCTGCTCTTGGTGATGAGGATTGTAATCAGATTATTAATCATACTGCCGATGTTATTGGTTTTGCACTGGCTAACCTGTCCATAACATTAAATCCTTCTAAAATATTAATTGGAGGAGGCGTGTCTAAGGCAGGCAATCAATTATTACAAACTATTAATAAATATTTTACAAAATATGCATTGCCTAGAATTAGAGAGGCATGTGAATTAAGAATTGCAGAGTTAGGAAATGACGCTGGAATCATTGGTGCTGCTTACTTGGTGAAGAATCATAAAACAGAATAAACAATTTTTCTCCTAAAAGATGTAAAATATTTGAAACCTTTTTGTGATATTAATCGTCTAATAGAATAGTATGTTTTTTCTGTTTGTCATTTATGCCGTTACTATGTGCATAAATAAACATATATTAAAGCAGTAGTTTCTTAGGAGGAAATGTTATGAATATTAAAGGACTAAAGCTTCCTTTATATGTCACAACGACTATATTATTTGGAATTAAAACCTATTTTGTATATCGATTTTTATTTAGTCTTGAACTGGAAAACACGATGCAGGAGTTTATTCTCTTCATAAATCCGTTCGTGTCTGCATTTTTAATATTCGCCTTGAGTGTATGGATAAAAAAACCTGAAAGACAAATGAAATATTTAAGGTATACCATGTTAATTGGAACACTGATTATTTATGCGAATCTAGTATTCTATCGCTCGTTTTCTGACTTCATTACTATTCCACAACTAATGCAGGGTGGTAATGCAGGTGATTTGGGATCAAGTATATTATCCCTTATTAAATTTTACGATGTTATATTGTTTGCTGATGTAATTGCGATTTGGTATTTTAGTAAAAAACGACAGAAAATGGTAGTTACTAATTATCCGAGAAGTGGTAAGGTTTTTGCACTAGCCCTTTCTTTAGCCCTAGTGGTAGGTAACTTCTTTTTAGCGGAAATGGAAAGACCGCAATTATTTACTCGGGCATTCGACCGAGAATACTTAGTAAAATATATTGGGCTATTTAATTATCATGTCTATGATGCAGTGCTTCACTCAAAAGTTAAAACGCAACATGTTTTTGCTGATGGAAGTGAACTACCAGCAATTAAGGAATATGTTAATACAGAAATTGATCAGAATGATAAGTCAGAGTTATTTGGTGTTGCGGAAGGGAAGAATGTTATCTTTATTTCTGCAGAATCATTACAAAGCTTTGTCATCAATAATACAGTAAATGGTCAAGAAATTACGCCATTTTTGAACAGTTTAGTAGAAGATGAGGACACATACTATTTTGAAAACTTTTACCACCAAACTGAGCAAGGTAAAACATCTGATTCAGAGTTTCTAGTAGAAAACTCTTTATATCCATTACCAAGAGGTGCTGTTTTTTATACCCATGCACAAAATGACTATCATGCACTTCCAGAAATCTTAGGTAATGAGGGCTACTATACTACAATGTTTCATGCTAATAATGATAGTTTCTACAATCGTGATCAAATGTATCCAAATTTAGGCTTTGATTATTTTTACGATGTAGAGGCATACGAAGTAAATGAGAATAACAAAATTGGTTGGGGATTGAAGGATAAACCATTTTTTGAACAATCGATGAAATACCTAAAGACCTTGCAAGAACCTTATTATGCAAAGTTTATTACCTTAACGAATCATTTTCCTTTTGAATTAGATGAAAAAGATAAATCCATTGAACGTTTTGATTCTAATTCTAATACGTTGAATAATTATTTTCCTACGGTAAGGTATATGGATGAATCGATTGAGTTGTTTTTTGAACAGTTAAAAGATGCTGGAATATATGAGAACTCCATTATTGTTATAATGGGTGACCATTATGGAATAAGCTCAAACCATAACAAAGCAATGAGTCTATACCTGGAGAAAGAGGAAATAACGCCGTATGATCACGTACAATTGCAGCGTGTACCTTTATTTATTCATATACCTGGACATGGAAAAGGAGAAGCAAAATCTACTATTGCCGGGCAAATAGATATGAAGCCTACAATTCTTAATCTATTAGGAATAGAAATGGGTAGTGATATCTATTTTGGTAATGATTTATTTAATGACGACAGGAAAGATTATATTGCTTTACGAAATGGTGATTTCATTACAAAGGACTATGTCTACACAAATGATAGTTGTTATGACTTTACGAGTGGTGAACTTTTAGACGAAGCAGCTTCAAAATCATGTCTGGATTTAAGTGAAACTGTAAAGAAAGAACTAGGTTATTCAGATGACATCATTTATGGTGACCTGTTCCGATTTGTTGATTTTAAAAAAGAGTAGTAAAGTTTGGAACAAACGATTTGTTAATTTTTAGTGAATCGTTTGTTTTTCTTTTTAGGAGAAAATAGTAGTGTTCTCTGACACATAAATAAAAAGCTGCTCAAAATTATTGAGCAGCTTTTTATTATAAGGAATCTTTTAGAATAGAAATTATTGTACTTATAGAGAAAAATCCAAAAACAATAACTGTTAGAACAGAAAATAATAGGGCAAAGTAATTTCTGAACTTTAGTTGGCGAACAACTGATACAACCGCTACAATTGTTACGATTAAAAATAGAATACCTAATACAATATGAGTTACTGGCATTGTGTATTAACCTCCTTACGCTTCTTACAATTAATCTTTGTTGTCTTATAAAAGCCTTTATATTAATATGTATCTTACTACCACATTTATTCTAGTATAAAATGTAGGTTTTGTCGAGGAAATCACGTAATCTTTCTAATTTGTTCATATTCATTTTGAAATGGGGGAGAGATATTGAAAATCAAGAGTTTTTCCTTAGGGCCCTTAGGGACAAATTGTTATATTCTTCATAAGGGAGACAAATCAATTATTGTAGATCCAGGTGCTGAAGGAGAAAAGGTTAAAAGATGGTTATCTAATAATAACCTTCAGCCAATTGCTATTTTGTTAACACATGCTCATTTTGATCACATAGGCGCAGTAGATTTTTTACGAAATTATTATGGTATTAGAGTGTATATGCACAAAGAGGAAAAATCATGGTTAGGTAATCCGAGTCTTAATGGGTCTATTTTATTAGTTGGTGAGGAGATAACGATAACAGAGCCAGATGTATTAGTAGAACCGGGACCCTTTTCAATTGAGGCCTTTCAATTTGAGGTTATTCACACACCGGGACATTCACCAGGAAGTATTAGCTTTTTAGTCGTTGGAGAGAAAATGCTCATTAGTGGGGATGTTTTGTTCCAACGTGGAATTGGAAGAACAGATTTACCTGGAGGGAACTATAAGTTTATACAAGATTCTATTCGAAATAAACTATATCATTTAGCAGAAGAAACAATTATATACCCAGGCCATGGTCCAGTGACAACGATTGGGGAAGAAAAATTACTAAATCCATTTGTACCAGAATTATAAATTAAACAAAACAAAAACCCTGCGGTAAAAAAGTATGTAAGCAGGGTTTTTGTTTTTTTAATGCCCGAAACCAGGCACTAAAATAAATTCTGAATACCATGTAAAACCTATCATGAAAACAGTACAATAAGCTCCGAACAAGTACATATACATACGCTCAGATAATTTTAAGTAACTTACTGTTAGGAAAAATACCGTTTGAACTAGGAATAGCAATGCAGTGTTAGTCATACCACCAACATAGAACATTACTGTAAAGATACCAGTCCAAAAAGCAAGGACGCGAAACATTCTGTCCATCATTTCCCCTCCTTTTCGGTGACGTCATCAATGTTATTATATACAACTAGTAGCATAATGTAAATGAAACATAATTTTAGTTTGAAATTTAGTCAAAAACAGGAAAATATGTTAGCTCACGTCGTTATTAGGGAGCAACCACATTAGTATTGATATTTGACAATTTTGTGACGGAGTATTTAAAATCGTTATTCGTTTGTATCGTAAACTCTAATTGTATTATTTCTCCCGTAACTGTCGGTTTTACTTCTGCAATTCCAATTGGGAAAGAATACTCAACAGTTTCCTTTATTTTATTTTGTGTTAGATAATCTTTTTTATACTGCACATATGCCATTTGAAATACTGTCTGACTCTTTACTTGTTCTATTAGGTTATACGTTAACTGGACATCATGTTTATAAGTAATTAAACTTGTTGAGAAATAAAGTAATACGATGGTAGTAAGAAAAAGTACAGACGGGAGGAAGAAACCTTTTTCCTTATGGATAGAATGTAATTGTTTTTTCATATTGCTCACCCTCAGACGATGTGATATAAACATTGAATCCGTATTCTAAAGTTTGAACTTGGAAATCTTGGATGTTCCTCAAATATATTTCATGTCCTTGTCCATCAACTTGCCTTCTTATTAAATTCCCATATTGTTCGATGGTAACGGTTTCTCCATTATATAAATTAAGGTATATCTTTCCACTTTCTGCACGATAGTTTATGGCTTTAATGACATCTTGTTGGATGAAGTGGAAGACTTGTTGAATGGAAATCTCATTATAAGACGAATTTTCCTTAAGTGTCTTAAGTATGGCTCCATATAATGGAATGCACATTATTAATATCGTAAGGGCGAATAGTAACGTGTAAAAAGTAAATCCTTGTTCATTTTTCTGATAGTCCATATAAACAAACCTCTTCTTGTCGATTCATTAGATTATTCCAAACGGCACAACCTTGAATGTATCCCTCATCTGTACCAGTAAAACTGAAAATGACATCCACTGTTTCTATGTTTTCCCTCCAGGTTATGGGAACAAAGTCGTCTTGTAGGATAGCTTGTAATTCATCCTGTAGTTTATAAGTGATGATACGTTTCTGACTAAGAGTTTTTCGTTCGTTGGCCACAAAGGATGTTAGAGGAAGAACAGCGGTGCTAATAATCAATAATACTGTTAATGAAACTAATACTTCAGAAATAGTAAAGCCTTTATCGCTTTTCAATATAACCACGTCCTTTACCGATGGGAAACGTTAGTGTATACCTGTTATTAGGTGAAATAATTTCTATTGTTCCTGAATATCTTGTTGTACCACCATGTTTAAATGAAATATAGTTTAAGGTACGGGTATCGATTTCCCAACCTTTGGGGAGCATCCTAGTGAGTAGTTCTTTGTTCGTATCCGTGAGGGTATAGCCATTTTTTGAAAATACCATCCGTAAATAATCCTCTCGTCCATTTGCAATGGACTGATTTTGAAGAAATAAAATATCGTATTGAAACATCTCTAGTACTTTCTCCTCGGTCTTCTTCTCAAGTAAAGAATAGGAGATAGGTAAGGTTAGAGTGAGTAGTATTGTGAATAGGGATAGTACCACTAATACCTCTATAAGTGAGAAGCCTTGTTGTTTATGGAACATTAACAACTCCAGTACTTGAATTATAATTTAATGAGTTTTCTTCGCTTGAACAGTAGGTTTGATTTTCCTTTATATATTTTTTAACTACCAATTCTTGTAGATCACTTGGATATTTATTGTTTTCTAGGTAAAAGGTGTCGACCTGTGCCTGAACTACAGATACAAGTGCTTCACACCCTTTAGATTGCACGTCTTGGCTTTTACTGCCCAAATTAGGAATGATCAGAATCATTAATACAGAAACAATCATCAATACAACTAGCATTTCAACTAATGTGAACCCATTTTGATTTTTTAACATATTAAATCGCTCCTTTATAATGTTTGGATAATCTCATATATCGGTAATAGTAGTGAGAGATAAATCAAGATAATGATAATACCCAGTAATATGAAAAATATCGGTTGAATGTAGGTAATAGCCTTCATAATCTTTTGATTAAGTTCATCGGTAATAATAGTAGAGTAAGTTGATAGGTCTTTTTCTAGGGATTCCGTATTGCTATTTTTTTGAAAGATAGAGGCTAGTTGAGTGTTAATAAATGTAAATTGTTTCATTAATATGGAGACATGGTGCCCTTGGTTTAATCCACTCATTAAAGTAGTTGCATAATGTGCGACTATCGGTAGTTTTTGTTGTTTAGATAAGATAGCAAGTACATCTTTAATGGAAAGTCCTGTTTTTAATAAGGATCCAAAATGAGTGGAAAATTGAAAAGAAGTATTTAATCTTAGATAGCTCCGATATATGGGGATCACCGATAATAATTTTATTTGTAGATCGATCGGGATTCTTACTTTGACATATTTCCATAGAAGTCTAACTAATACACAAGCAATCAATAAGAGGATAAATCCATAGTAGGCTAATGATATTATCGTGATGGCAATGGGTATTCCATTTGAGTCATTTTGTTGAAAAAGGGTTAGCAGATTTGGAAGCACGGAATGTTGAATGAAGAAAAAGACGAAGGAAAAGATAGCAACAAGAACGAAGGGATATCGTATAATTTGGGTAAATTTCTTAGCGTATTCTAGTCTTCTCTCATAAAGCTCAACACATTTGATAATACTGGTTTCTAAATCTCCAAATTCTTTGGCAAAGTATAAATATGTTGTAATTATTGGATGAAAGGCTAGTTCATCCAGGGCCTGATCCAATGTTTGTCCACTTTTTAGTAAGTGGATTATTTTATTTGATATTTCCTCAAGGTTTCTATCCCATGTTAACGTTTCTAATGCAGTTAATAGAGTATATCCATTCTCAAGAGACCTAGATAACCGTTTTAACAAGTTTAATTGCATGGAGGGTTTAATCTTTTGTTTGGTAACGTTCATACGTAGCTTTTGATATAAAACCATATCGTAAGGCCTTCTTTCTAATATAATCAAAGGAATGTTTATTGTGGTTAAGATTTACCTGATGACCATTAATTGCCTGTCTTAAGAGATTTCCATCTAATAGCTCCAACGCGGCAGCCCTCCTTGTCTCTGAGAGAAGGGGGAGTAATTGGATAGAAGAGATACCTATAAGAGACTGTTCAAGTTCCACTTTTGTCAACCCCATTTCTAAAAGCCTATAAATAGTTCCCATTGTATTTTTTGCGTGAATCGTACTTAGGACTAAATGTCCTGTTAAAGAAGCCTCAAACGCAAATTTAGCGGTTTGCCGGTCACGTATTTCACCAACCATAATGATATCCGGATCATGGCGTAGTGCAGCTTTTAGGCCAGTTTGATAAGTAATACCCGCTTTTTCATTCACTTGTACTTGTAATATATCCTGTATGTTTTTTTCAATAGGGTCCTCTAGGGTAATGGTTTGAAAGGATTCTTCCTTTAGAACTTCTTCCAGTAATGCATAAAGAGTTGTTGTTTTCCCACTACCTGTGGGACCGGAGAGCAATATAAGACCGGAGCGGAATTTCATCCAGGTTTTTATTTTGGTTAACTGATTTTTAAAAAGGAATAGTTGATCTAAAGAAAGGTTTAACTTCTCTGGGAGAATACGAATAGCAAGACTTTCCAATTGATTAACTGGAAGAGTGGATAATCTTAAAGAGAAACTCTGTGAATGAATTTGAAAGGGCAATGTTCCATTTTGGGGTTTTCTGATTTCACCAATATCCATACCTGAGGTAAACTTATAATACGTTAGAAGTAATTCATATTTTGTGATGGCGATTCGTTTGAATAATACTCGTTTACCATGAATTCGAAAATAGATGTCTGTGGTTGTATTGATAGGGTAGAAGTGGATATCGGTGGCCTGTTCTTTAATGGCAGATGTAATTATTTTCTCTGAAAGCATCTCTGCTGAAAACAATAGACAACACCTCCTATTTATTTGTCTTTATAAACATTCGACACAAAGTGATAAATTCCTTCTTTTTATATAAAATAATTTTAAAAGGTGATGGAACATGAAACATATTTATTTAATTGGCTTTATGGGAAGTGGTAAATCCACTGTAGCGAAACGTCTAGGTGAAAAGTTAAATATGGGATATCTGGATATTGATAAGGCAGTAGAAAAAAGTAGAAATAAAAAAATAACAAGTATTTTTAAGGATGAGGGGGAGAAAGCTTTTCGCAGCTATGAGACAACCTCTCTTAAAACTAATGGAAACACACCAATAATTTCTACAGGTGGGGGAATAGTCGAGAAAGAAGAAAACATCAAATGGATGAAAGATACTGGCATTATCATATATTTACAAACGTCATTCAAGGTTATCAAGAAAAGATTACAAAAAGATATCTCTAGACCATTATGGCGGGAGGATGAAGAAAATAAAGATTTATATAAAAGAAGGACAGCTATCTATGAAAGGTGTGCGGATTATATAATTGATTGTGATACCTCATCACTTGAAGAGATAATTGATGAAATTATTAAAATATATAGGTATAAAGGGAAAACGGAAGGTGAAAAATAAACATAATCCCACTCATAAACGAGGTGATACACATAAAAGGAAATGATTATGTAAAATTCATGACTGAGCAAGTTGTATCCTATATTGAACTCCCTAAAGATGAGCGTAAACAAAGGAAATTAGAACACAAAGCACAAAGACCTCAACCTCCAATTGGTAATAGATGGTTTGGTGCATTACCTTTTGCAATCAAGTCATTTTTTAAACGTGCTGAATGAAAAGATCAGAGGGTCTGAATCCTATTTAGAACAAGGGATTCAGACCCTAATAAGACATCCTTCTAATTCCCTCTTATATAAAATATTCCACCGTTAACAACTTTTATTTGAATTTTAGGTTGGTAACGCTCCTTTAGATCCCGTAATTCTTTCTCCATTTGTTCTAACTCTTCATCATATGCTCCTTCATAGAAATGTTTTAGCAAGTTCATCTCATTTTCTAACTCTTGAAGGGATTCCTTAGCCCACTCATGATCTAAATCTTGAATATACTGATCTAAAACGGACAGTATTCGCTTGTAACCACTTATCGGTTTAATAATGGGAGTAATGGTATAACAAAAATCAGAAATTTTCATGCCAAATTCCTTATCAGATAGTGACTCCATCATTTCTGTTTTCATGATTCCATTTATTAAATTTAGACCAATTGAAAATACTTCATCCTTCTTATGCTTACCAATATAACTGATTTTAATATTCACAACCAACCAGGGCTGAAGTGCGGTATTTTGATTAGCCTGAATAACTTGAAATAATCTGGTAAAGCGTTCATTTTCTTTTAAATGATTGAGTATTTGTTGCAGTCGTGGGCTTCCAAAATGGATACGTTCTCCTCTTTCTTCAAGACTGTCTTGGTTTGAAATGAGAGTTAACTGCATCGGGTCTCCATCTCTACCCATTTTCTTAATATAATGCCAATAAAATGGACGGTTCATAAGAGCACGATCCATTTTTTCGTTTAATTGTACTTTTAAAACCCCATTTTGATTCGATAGTATGTCACAATGATGGGCTTCAAAATAGTTTTCTAAAAATGAATGAAGATTAATTGCCATATTGAGACTCCTCTTGCCAAGAATTTTGAGTGCTTTGAATGATAGAAGCTAGATTATCAAGCTTGATTTTAAGTTCTCCGGTTGATGATGATTCATTCATGATAGCTTTCACTTCACCCTCGAAACTTTTTATGTTTAATTCTGCCAAAATATCATCTAGATGTCCTATTACCTTTTCAAACAATGCAATTTTTTCATAAAGTAATGACATAATATGTTCCTCGAGTGTATTGCGGATGGCAAAGTTATATATATGAACATCATTTTCTTGTCCATAGCGATGAATCCTACCAATACGCTGCTCGAGGCGCATCGGGTTCCAAGGCAAGTCATAATTAATCATATAGTTGCAAAACTGTAGGTTAATCCCTTCACCGCCAGCTTCTGTAGCGATTAATACTTGGGCTTTATCTTTAAATAGCTGTTTCATCCAATCTTTTTTTCCACGTTTAAATCCACCTCGAAATGGAACAGAGGTAATTCCATGTTGCTGTAGATACCATTGTAAATATAATTGTGATGCTCGGTACTCTGTAAAAATAATTACTTTCTCATCGCCGATATTTTTAAGCAATTCGACTACTTTTTGTGCCTTTGCATGATGGGGCAGCTGCCCTATCTGATCGATAATAGGTTGTAACACTTCTCTTCCGTGGTTATTTTCATCATTAACAAATTTTTGCAAGGAAAGAAAGCACGCTTCCCTTGATGAGCACAGCTCACGTAAGAAAGTAATCTTAGAAAAAGTTGAGAACGGTTGAAACGTTTTATCTAACTCTTTATATACCTTATATTCCTCAGGAGAGAAATCCACCCAAACCGTTTCAATATGCCGTTTCGAATTATCTAATGAAGTATCTTTCCTGGTGTTCCGAACCATTACTTTCTGTACTAGTTGTTTGAGAAAGGCATCCTGGTTAATTTTCTTACGGTCTTTTCCATATTTCTCGAGAAATGATTCATAGTTTCCTAAATGACCAGGTTTAAGAATAGACACCAGGTTGAAAATTTCAATCAATTGGTTTTGAACTGGTGTAGCAGTCAATAAGAGACAGTATTTTTTCTTAAGAGCACGAACAAATTCAAAGTTTTTTGTTTTATGATTTTTTATTTTATGTGCTTCATCAATTAATATTAGGTCATAATGCAGGTCTAGTATCGCTTCCCGATGTGGAGATCGTTTAGCGGTATCAATAGATGTTACAATTATATCGTAACTATCCCAAGGATAGTTCTTACGAAAAGTAGCTGCAGGAATATAGAATTTTTCATTTAATTCTTTTACCCATTGATTCACTAATGATGCGGGGACTAGAATTAGTATTTTCTTAACCAATCCACGAATCATATACTCCTTCAATATTAATCCGGCTTCAATTGTTTTTCCTAGTCCAACTTCGTCTGCTAATATAGCACGACCATTCATTTCTTCGATTGCTTGTTTTGCCGTTTCGATTTGGTGCGGTAAGAAATTCATGTGCGGTAAAAACTCCAAAGCTCTTAATCCATGAAATTCGCTTGTTATGGTTGTTAGCTCAGCTTCGTAAGCCATTTTAAATAGTTCCCAAGAAGAAAAAGGACCATCAAGGTCTAGTTTTTCCTCTAGTGTTTCAATAAAGTTAGTATCTTGTACAATTTCTATGTTTTTCATTTTATACTTCCTTTATCCATAGATTCATAAATGTTGCTCTCAAAGTACTAAGAAAAGAGTTTTACAATAGCGTTGTATCTCCATGTAAAAAAGTAAACTTCTCCTTTAAGTATTCCCCGTATAATTACCCCTATTAAATGTTTCCTTGTTCGGTTTTAATATTGATTATGTTAGGTTCTAGATATTTGAAGCGCTTTCTTGTGGCTATTAGAAACTTATTGGTTAATTTAGGTTGAATATAAAGGATACATTTTAATAGTTATATGGTATAATGATAATAATTCTTTTTGGTAAAAGAGTTTTGATACATAGTATAACCATAATTACAGAATTTCATAAAAGCGGATGATTACAAGGGGAGAGATTACTTATCTGAGCAGATAAGTAACGCCGAAGGAGCAAGCTAATATGTGAATCTCTCAGGCAAAAGAACTCTTGTAGGACGCACCTCTGGAGAGAGTTTACATATGTAGACCACCCACGAAGCACGCATTTTTTAACTTTGAAGATGCTAAACTTTCTGGTTACAGGACAGGGGCAGTATTGTAATGGGATGTTCGAGTCCTTGTGTCAATACTGCCCTATTTTTATGGTTAAAAATTAGAATATTTTAAAGGGAGTGGAAAATTGTGAGTGAACTGAAAAGAACCCCAATCTATCCGGAATATGGAAAATCAGGGGCGAAAACAATTGACTTTGGTGGATGGGATTTACCAGTGCAATTTTCAAGCATCAAGGAAGAACATGAAGCGACTAGAACTAAAGCCGGATTATTTGATGTTTCCCATATGGGTGAGATCTTAGTTACAGGTCCAAAAAGCTTGGAATTTTTACAATATGTAACTACTAACGATGTATCAAAATTAGTTTCAAACAAAGCGCAGTATGCTTTTATGTGCTACGAAGATGGTGGAACGGTTGATGATTTTCTGATTTATATGCTAGATGAGAATATGTACTTAGTTGTTGTTAATGCAGCAAATACAGAAAAAGATTATGAGTGGATGGTTAAAAACAATCTATTTAGTAGTGGTGAAGTAACCATTCAAAATGTTTCTTCCGATTATGTTCAAGTTGCATTACAAGGACCAAAAGCAGAGGAAATATTACAAACTATTACAGAAACAAATTTAAGTTCTATCAAATTTTTTAGATTTGATAAAGAAGTCCATTTTTCTGGTATCGATAAACCGGGTCTTGTATCAAGAACTGGATACACAGGTGAAGACGGTTTTGAAATATATATTGCAGTTGAAGCTGGGCCAAGACTATGGAATTTAATACTTGATGCTGGAAAAGATAAAGGTCTCTTACCAGTAGGCCTTGGTGCAAGAGATACCCTTCGTTTCGAAGCGAACCTACCACTTTATGGTCAGGAATTATCTGCATCTATTTCTCCAATAGAAGCAGGCCTTGCGTTTGCAGTAAAAGTTAACAAAGAAGCTAACTTTATTGGAAAAGAAGTATTAAAGGAACAAGTGGAAAATGGTACCAAACGTAAGATTGTTGGCATTGAAATGATTGATAAAGGTATTCCACGTCATGGTTATGAAGTATTCCATGGTGAGGAAGAAATTGGTGTTGTAACTTCTGGTACACAATCACCAACCTTACAAAAAAATATAGGTTTAGCCTTAATTAATACGGAGCATGCAGTTGAAGGTACTGTACTTGAAATTCAAGTTAGAAAACGACGCCTTCGTGCAAAGGTTGTTCCAAGAACATTCTTAAAGCAAGACTAAAGAGGGGGAAGTAGAATGGATTTTCGTTTTTTACCAATGACAGAAGCTGATAAAACAGAAATGTTAGATACCATTGGCGTTAGTTCAACGGATGAATTGTTTTCTGATATTCCGGAAAAAGTTCGCTTAAAGGAAGTTTTGAATTTAAAAGCACCTAAAAGTGAAGCTGATTTGAAAAAAGAGCTTGTTCAAATGGCAAACAAAAATTATAACCTTAAGGAATATATCTCATTCCTTGGTGCAGGTGTTTACGATCATTTTATTCCATCAGTAGTCGATCATGTGATCTCTCGTTCAGAATTCTATACTGCTTATACACCATACCAACCAGAAATCTCTCAAGGGGAATTACAAGCGATATTTGAATTCCAAACTATGATATCTGAATTAACTGGGATGCCTGTAGCCAATTCCTCTATGTATGATGGAGGGACATCACTTGCAGAGGCGGTAAACTTAAGTGCGGGCCAAACAAGAAAGAAAAAGGTTCTCGTTTCGAAAGCAATCCATCCGGAATCACAAGCAGTTATTGAAACTTATGGTAAAGGACCAAATTTAGAAATAGTTTACATTGATCATGTGAACGGGCGTACGGATCTTGACCAATTAGCAAAAGAATTAGATGAGAATACTGCAAGTGTTGTGATCCAGTATCCAAACTTTTTTGGACAAATTGAACCGTTAGCTGAAGTCAGAGAATTATTAAACAAACAACCCAAATCAATGTTTATTGTTTCTAGTAATCCATTATCGCTCGGATATCTAACACCT
This sequence comes from Paucisalibacillus algeriensis, assembly GCF_000577245.1. Lineage (GTDB taxonomy): Bacteria > Bacillota > Bacilli > Bacillales > Amphibacillaceae > Ornithinibacillus. The sequence continues at coordinate 180,395 of NZ_CBYO010000014.1, read as the reverse complement.
CCTGGTAAGTTTGGTGCAGATATCGTGGTTGGGGATACGCAAGTGTTTGGAATTCCAGCACAGTTTGGCGGTCCTCACTGTGGTTTTTTTGCAACAACAGAAAAATTGATGCGTAAAATTCCAGGGCGATTAGTTGGCCAAACAACAGATGAAAATGGACTTCGTGGGTTTGTTTTGACACTTCAAGCTAGGGAGCAACATATTCGTCGCGATAAAGCAACATCAAATATTTGTTCAAATCAAGCATTAAATGCTTTAGCAAGCTCTGTTGCGATGAGCTCTATTGGTAAACATGGATTGAAGAAAATGTCTGAGCTAAATATGCAAAAGGCTCGTTATGCTAAGCAAAGATTTGAAGAGGAAGGTTTTGAAGTTATTTCGAATGGTTCCTTCTTTAACGAATTTGTTGTGAAGCTACCAATTACTGTTAAAGAGGCAAATGATAAGTTATTGGAAAAAGGTTTTATTGGGGGATATGATCTGGCCACTTACTATCCAGAGCTTGAAGGTCATATGTTAGTAGCTGTAACAGAAATTCGTACAAAAGAAGAAATTGATGCTTTTGTAAAAGAATTGGGGGATATCCATGACTAATCAAGATTTTCCATTAATTTTTGAACGTAGTAAAGAGGGAAGAGTAAGTTTTAACTTACCAGAGATTGATGTGCCTGAGGTTGATTTAGAAGCGGAGTTAACAGATACGTACGTTAGACAAGAGGCTCCAGATTTACCTGAAGTTAGCGAACTTGATATTATGCGACACTATACTGGCTTATCCAACCGCAATTATGGTGTGGATTCTGGTTTTTATCCATTAGGTTCCTGTACGATGAAGTACAATCCGAAAATTAATGAAGATGTTGCACGATTAGATGGATTTAGCCATATTCATCCGTACCAAGATCCGAAGACAGTTCAAGGTGCTCTTGAAATGATGTATGATCTACAAGAATCATTAAAAGAAATTACGGGTATGGCTGGAGTATCATTACAGTCGGCAGCTGGAGCGCATGGTGAATGGACTGGACTAATGATGATTCGTGCATTCCATGAGGCGAATGGTGATTTCCATCGAACCAAAGTTATTGTTCCAGACTCTGCTCATGGGACAAATCCGGCTTCTGCAACTGTTGCTGGATTTGAAGCGGTGACCGTTAAATCCAATGAAAATGGATTAGTAGATTTAGAAGATTTAAAGCGTGTAGTTGGGGATGATGTGGCAGCATTAATGCTAACGAATCCAAATACACTTGGTCTATTTGAAACAGAAATTCTAGAAATGGCAGAAATAGTTCATGATGCTGGTGGTAAATTATATTATGATGGGGCAAACCTAAATGCTATCATGGGTTACGCACGTCCTGGAGACATGGGATTTGATGTGGTTCATCTTAACTTGCATAAAACATTCACTGGTCCACACGGTGGTGGTGGCCCAGGATCAGGTCCTGTTGGGGTGACTGCAGAATTAGAACCTTACTTACCAAAACCATTAATTGTAAAACAAGATGACTTCTATACATTTGAATATGAACGACCACAATCGATTGGCCGTGTAAAACCTTATTATGGAAACTTCGGAATCAACCTCCGAGCATACACGTATATTCGAACTATGGGTGCTGAAGGACTTAAGAAGGTTAGTGAGTATGCGGTACTAAATGCTAACTATATGATGCGTAAGCTAGAAAAGGCTTATGATCTTCCATATTCTCAGCACTGTAAGCATGAATTTGTACTATCAGGAAGAAGACAAAAGAAACTAGGGGTACGTACATTGGATATCGCAAAACGTCTACTCGACTTTGGTTATCATCCACCTACCATCTACTTCCCATTAAATGTAGAAGAGGCGTTAATGGTAGAACCTACGGAGACAGAATCTAAAGAGACGTTAGATGGTTTTATTGATACTATGTTACAAATCGCTGCGGAAGTGGAAAATAATCCAGAGATTGTTCAAGAAGCTCCTCATAATACCGTTGTAAAGCGGATGGATGAAACTACTGCTGCTAGGAAACCGATTTTAAGATATTATAAAGCTTAACAAATAAATGCCTTAGGGGATATCCCCTAAGGCATTTATTCATTCTTTGTTATTATCCTCTTTTAACTTTTCCAGTCCATTTTTTAAATCCGCCTTTTAATTGGCTAATATCTTTATAACCTTTTTTATGAAGAAGTTGTGCAGCTCTTTGAGATCGTGCTCCACTCTGGCAATAAAGATATACTGGTTTATCTGGACGTATTTCGATTAAACGCTGTTTCATTTGTGTAACTGGAATGTTTCTAGAACCTAAGATATGGCCGTTCTTGAATTCTTGTGGTTCTCTTACGTCTATCAACTGTGCTTTACGGTAACCTTCACGGAATTGCTCTTCTGTTATCGTTTTAAGGTAGGTTCGCTGTCTAAAGTAACGAAATACTGAAATTACAATGACAATAATTAGTGCTAATAATAGGTACTTCAACATAAATTAATCCCCCGTCTTTCTCATTGTACTATCCTATTATAGGCTTAAATAAGGTTTTTTTCAAAGTTTTTCTATAAAAGAATAAATCGAATTTTTGTCGAATCCTGGCGATCAACCGTTAATACCACAACTATATATTTGGATGCAATTATAGAATTTGTTTAATTTAATAGATTTATACAATGTTATCTTTGAAAATCATTGTTTTTCTTTGTTTTTTGCTTATTATTGTTTTTGACAAAAAAATCATTATGTGCGTTATTCACTATATATAGTGCTTTTTGTAAATTTGATATACAAGATGTTGTAAAAGTTAATCCAAATATGGTATGGTAATACTTAAGTATTCTAGATTACTAGAATGGAGAATTTTGTCTAAAAGGAGAGGTATAATGTCTACGGTTGTCGAATCAAGAACAAACATTAATGTGGAAGTGTTAAATGAAGATATAAAACAATTTCCACAAGTACACCCAATTACCCCAGATATGAAGCTATTACATAAGGGTGTGTCTAGGCTAGTCATGCTGGACCGTTATTCCTTTAAGGATACAGAGAAAAAGACATTAAAAGAAGGGGACTTTGTTGTTCTAACTGTAAAGGCAGATCCGAAATTCCCAGCAAGAGGGTTAGGTTTCATCAAATCTATTGACCGCATCAATAATGAAGCTTTAGTCCATGTGGAGCCAGATTATGTATCGGTTTTAGATGGGGAAGAAGCTGAAACTGGAGTAGTTAAAATAGGACTAGATAGTATTGATAAACCACTTGAAGTCTTTTATGAGCAAATAGCAAAACGTAATGCAACTGGGCTAGCTAGTGTTGAACCTACAAAGGAATTACGAAAAGAATGGTTTGAGAAATATTATCATGAGTTATCTGGTCTAAATTTCATTCCCGCTGGAAGAGTATTATATGGTGCAGGTTCAGACACAGAAGTAACCTACTTTAACTGTTACGTAATGCCGTATGTAAAAGATTCTCGTGAAGGTATTTCCGAGCACCGTAAACAAGTAATGGAAATTATGAGTAGAGGTGGAGGCGTTGGTACGAACGGTTCAACCCTTCGTCCACGAAACGCACTTGCAAGAGGAGTAAATGGTAAATCATCCGGTTCGGTTTCTTGGTTGGATGATATTGCGAAGCTGACACATCTTGTCGAACAAGGTGGTTCGCGCAGGGGAGCACAAATGATAATGCTAGTAGATTCTCATCCTGACATTATTGAGTTTATTATTTCTAAAATGCAAAATCCAAGGATACTTCGGTATTTAATCGAAAATACCGAAGATGAACAAATAAAAAAATTAGCACAAGAAAAACTGAAATTCACTCCACTAACGGAGACTGAATCTGATCTTTACCAAGGGGTATTAAACTATAAGAGTATTCCTGGTCAAGGTGGATTTACAAATCAAGTTATTAGAGAAGCAGAAGATAAATTAAGAACAGGTGGTACCTACTCCGTTCATAATTCAGAATTCCTAACTGGTGCAAATATCTCAGTGTGTATTACAAAAGAATTTATGGATGCTGTAGAAAATGATACTTGGTATGAACTGAAATTCCCAGACGTAGAGAATTACGATGAGGAAGAAATGAAAGAATATAATGAAAACTGGTACAATGTTGGTGATGTACGTAAATGGGAAGAGATGGGCTATGGTGTCCGCGTATATCGCCGAATAAAAGCGAAAGAGCTTTGGAATCTAATTAATATTTGTGCTACGTATTCTGCTGAACCTGGTATTTTCTTTATTGATAATGCGAATGACAAGACGAATGCAAAAGCATATGGTCAGCAAGTTGTAGCAACAAATCCATGTGGGGAACAACCACTTGCACCATTTTCTGTCTGCAACTTAGCTGCGGTTAACCTTGGAGAAATGGCAAACAAAGATACAAAAACAGTAGACTTTGAAAAGTTACAACAGACCGTAAAAACTGGTGTCCGTATGCAGGACAACGTTATCGATGCGACTCCATATTTCTTAGAAGAAAACAAGAAACAAGCACTAGGAGAGCGTCGTGTTGGACTTGGAGTAATGGGCCTACACGATTTACTTATTTACTGTGAAACTGAATATGGATCCGCAGAAGGAAATCAATTAGTTGATAAGATCTTTGAAACGATTGCTACTACTGCATATCGTGAATCTGTTGAACTAGCGAAAGAAAAGGGGAGCTTCCCATTCTTAATTGGAGAAACAGATGAAGAAACCAAAGAACTACGCGAAGCATTTATTAATACTGGTTACATGAAAGAAATGCCTGAAGATATCCGTGAAGATATTCTAAAATATGGTATTCGTAACTCACATTTACTAACTGTTGCTCCGACCGGTTCAACTGGTACAATGGTTGGAGTTTCAACAGGTCTTGAACCCTACTTCTCATTCTCATACTTCAGAAGTGGAAGATTAGGTAAATTTATCGAAGTAAAAGCAGATATCGTTCAAGAATATCTAGATGCCAACCCAGACGCAGATGCAAATACCCTTCCGGAGTGGTTTGTAACTGCAATGGAATTAGCTCCAGAAGCACATGCAGATACGCAATGTGTCATCCAACGTTGGGTTGATAGTTCCATCTCTAAAACTGTAAATGCTCCAAAAGGTTATACAGTTGATCAGGTTGAAAGTGTATACCGTAGATTATATCGCGGTGGAGCAAAAGGTGGCACGGTATATGTAGACGGTAGCCGTGATTCTCAGGTATTAACATTAAAGGCAGAAGAAAATACGTTTGAACAAACTGAGTTATTTGAAGAAACTATTGAACCGAAAAAGGTTGTATTAATGGATACAATCCAAGAACTCAAATCAACAGATGTGACAATAGGTTCTGAAGTGGGAGATACATGCCCTGTTTGTCGTGAAGGAAGCGTTGAAGATATCGGCGGCTGTAATACATGTACAAGTTGTGGCGCACAATTAAAGTGTGGGCTATAAAATATTAAAGACGAAAGTGGCTAGCTAAATGCATAGCCATTTTCGTCTTTTATTTTGGCAGTTTTCGAAATGTTTGTTGCTCATATTTTCACGGTTGATAGATATTGTGCGGTAACCACTCAAATTTTATAGGTAGTGCTTGATACAAGTATTCAATTATTATATGAAACAAATGCTTTCCCAACAACGTATGATATATAAATAAAATATCGTACTGGAGAGATGAAAATGGAAGATTGGTGGAAGAGGAAAAAAGAAAAAACAAGAAAACATCGAAAATTAGATGATCGCTATACGTTTGGTGATTTTTTAATGGGCGTATTATTTTGGGTGCCAGAAATTATTCTAATTCCGTTCCGTACGCTCTTTTGGGCCCTCCGCGGTGTCTGGAGATTTCTTGATTTTACCTAATAGCTTGTCTCTGATAAATATTTCCGGTATCCTCATTATAGAAACAATTTTGCATAAGATAAAAAATTATTCTATAGAAAGAGGAGAACAGGATGCCTACACCTAGTATGGAGGATTATATTGAAATTATTTATAACTTAATTGATACAAAGGGGTATGCTCGAGTTTCCGATATTGCAGAGACGTTAGAGGTTCACCCGTCTTCTGTAACTAAAATGGTTCAAAAGCTAGATAAAGATGAATATTTGCTATATGAGAAGTACCGCGGATTTATGTTGACAGAAAAGGGTAAGAAGGTTGGAGAGCGGTTAGTATTTCGTCATGAATTACTAGAGGACTTTCTAGAAATAATCGGTGTAGAAAAAGAAAATATTTATAATGATGTTGAAGGGATTGAACACCATTTAAGCTGGAATTCAATCGATAGGTTAGGTGATTTAGTAAAATATTTCAAAGAAGACCAAAAACGATTAGATGACCTAAAAGCAGTTCAGTTGAGGAAAAAGTAGTAACTGGAGAAGGACAATGTTCTAAATTTACTTCCTTATGCTTACACATATATAAAAAGCGATAAGGAGATATTGTATGAAAATAGACGGTGTCTTCTCTGGTGGTGGTGTCAAGGCATTTGCTTTTTTAGGAGCTCTTGAAGTTATAGCAGAAAAGAATCTAAAGTTTGAACGTGTTGCAGGCACATCTGCAGGATCGATATTGGCTGCATTTATAGCTGCAGGCTACAATATTGAAGAAATGAAAAGACTACTAGATAAATTAGAATTAAAGGAATTCCTAGACCCGCCACTACTGGCTAAAGTAATCCCAGGTAGCAAATGGTTCTTTCTATATTTTCAAATGGGACTAAACAAAGGGGATAAATTTGAGAGATGGGTTTATAATCAACTAGCGGAGCGGAATATTTATACATTTGGTGATTTAAAAAGTGGTTATTTGAAAGTAGTTGTCAGTGATTTAACTTTAGGTAAACTAGTCGTCATACCAGATGATCTAGAGAGGGTTTATGGAATTAACCCTAATGATTTTCCAGTTGCCAAAGCAGTTCGAATGAGTGCTGGTTTCCCATATTTTTTTATGCCTAAAAGAGTATTAGGGGAGAATAAAGTGAAGAGTTTAATGGTTGATGGTGGTTTATTAAGTAATTTTCCAATTTGGGTTTTTGAAAGTGAAACCAATAAACGTACGAGGCCAATACTTGGCTTGAAACTAAGTGATTCCCCAGAACAATCCCATCCAAATAATATTAAGAATGCACTTGATATGCTACACGCCTTGTTTACTACAATGAAGCAAGCCCACGATTCTAGGTACATTGCAAAATCCGAAAAAGATAACATTATCTTTATACCGGTTAAAGATGTTCAAACGACAAATTTCATGATAAACGAAGAGGTCAAAAGTAAATTAATACAAAATGGCCGTGAACAGGCACAAAAGTTCTTGAAACGCTGGTCTACATGAAGAAAGCGGGCTTCCTTAATTGGAAGCCCGCTTTTTACGTTTGGACTTATTCCCATCAATGACACGTAAATGATTTGGGCGTTTTTTTAATCTCTTTTTTATAGGATCCACCTGGTACTTATTTTTAACGGTTGGAGTACTTCTAGATTGTGTGTATTTTGAATTAGATTGTCTGACAGCCTGTTTATACTTTTTGGCATCGGATGATAAATTACGACCTCCAAGTAAAAAATAGTAAAAAAATCCAAAGATTAACAGGGCAAATACGGCGGCAACTAGAATATTGGTTAAGAAGCCTGTAGCATTTGTAAACAATTCCATGATTAGTCCAAATGCAGCTAGCACGACAATCCCAATGATAATATATTTTAGTATAGATTTTTTTCGCATATGAATCTTCCTTTCCAAACTATGTAGCAGATATTTTAACTAATCCTATTTAATATAAATAATCTAATAGAAAGTTATCCTTCTTATTCTAGTATAATTCTTTCCTACTCAACTTAAAATATTCAAGTTCTTTTTTTATCATGTTAATTATTATAAAGGATACAATTTTTTTGCTGTAATTTGATTTGAAAGAGTGGGTAATACTAAAGTTGGAGGTGCATATTTTGGAAGATAAAAAGCTCGAACAAAATAAACCCGAAGATACTTCAACTTTTCTAGGAAGGTCATTATTAACCGGATTCATTGGCGGTATTTTAGCAGGCTTAGCAGGACTATTCATGTATTATTTTAATTTTATGGAAGTCTCTGCAAAATCTTATTTACTTCGTTCTTGGACAACTGCCGGCTGGACGGATACTTGGTTAGGAGAATTGCTTACGATTATCCTAGTTGGTTTGCTATCCATTGGGGTTGCACTAGTTTACTATGGTGTTTTAAAAAAGGTAACTTCCCTATGGATGGGAATAGTTTATGGATTAATTCTATGGGCAATTGTATTTTTTATTTTACAACCGATATTCACAAATGTTCCCAATTTAGCAGAGATGGAAATTAAAACGATAGTATCTACATTATGCCTCTATATATTATATGGTATATTTATTGGCTATTCGATTTCTTTTGATTACCAAGATACAATAGCAACAGCAAATAATGAATCAAAGAAGGTATCTGACTAAAATCATCTATTCCCCAACTAAATCAATATTCAAAGTTGTCTATTTATGGTAAACTGATAAAGTCATAATAAACAATAGACTGAAAAATATTGAGTTTAAATGCTAGTGGCAGTGGGAAAGGGATGAAGAGATGGAAAAAATTAATAAAATTAGACAAGCACTTCAAGAATTAAATTTAGATGCCATAATGATTAATAGCCCAATTAACCGTAGATATGTTACTGGATTTACAGGTTCATCCGGTACAGTTATTGTAAGTCAAGATGAGGCAATTTTTATGACTGATTTCCGTTATACAGAACAAGCCGCTGAACAAGCGAAAGATTTTACAGTTGTAGAACATAAAGCGTTAATAGAAGAGGAAGTAAAGTCTCAATTAACCCGTCTACAAGTAAAACGTCTTGGTTTTGAAAAAAATCATGTCACGTATGCTACATATGATCGATATCGAGACTTGTTAGATGTTGAACTAGTACCAACAAGTGAAGTCATTGAGAAAATTCGTTTGATTAAATCTCCAGAAGAGTTAACAACCTTAAAGAAAGCAGCTGAAATTGCTGACGCAGCATTTGAGCATATTCAAAAGTATATAAAGCCGGGGGTAAAAGAGATTGAAGTTTCCAATGAACTGGAGTTCTTTATGCGTAGACAAGGTGCTTCCGGGTCAAGTTTTGACACAATTGTCGCATCAGGATTCCGATCCGCGATGCCTCATGGAGTTGCATCAACCAAAGAAATTCAAGCTGGCGAACTAGTAACACTTGATTATGGTGCTTTATATAATGGATATGTTTCAGACATTACTAGAACAGTTGCGGTAGGCGAAATTAGTGATGAATTAAGAAAGATTTATGATACTGTATTGGAAGCTCAACTTCGAGGAGTTAATGGAATTAAGCCGGGTATGACTGGTATTGAGGCTGACGCTTTAACAAGAGATTATATAAAAGGACAAGGATATGGCGATTACTTTGGTCACTCAACAGGACATGGAATTGGTCTAGAAGTTCACGAAGGGCCAGGATTATCATTCCGTAGTGAACTAAAATTAGAACCAGGTATGGTTGTAACCGTAGAGCCAGGTATCTATATACCTAATGTTGGTGGGTGTCGTATTGAAGACGATATTATAATTACAGAATCAGGTAATAAACGTTTAACAACATCAACTAAGGAACTTATTCAGTTATAAGCGTTTGTGCTTTAATTAAGGAGGACAATTATGATTTCAGTAAACGATTTTAAAACAGGTTTGACCATCGAAATAGATAATGATTTATATCAAGTTGTTGATTTTCAACACGTTAAACCAGGTAAGGGTGCCGCTTTTGTAAGATCAAAGCTTCGTAACTTGCGTAATGGGAATATCCAAGAAAAAACTTTTCGTGCTGGTGAAAAAGTAGGAAAAGCGCATATAGAACATAAAAAAATGCAATATTTATATGCTTCAGGTGATGCCCATGCATTTATGGATACAGCTAGCTACGAACAAATTGAACTTACTTCTGCTCAAATTGAGCATGAACTAAAATTCATTAAAGAAAACATGGAAGTATCCATGATCCAGTATCAAGGTGAAATTCTAGGAATTGATTTACCAAATAACGTGGAACTAGAAGTAGTAGAAACAGAACCGGGAATTAAGGGTGATACCGCAAGTGGCGGCTCTAAACCAGCTACTGTAGAAACAGGACTCATTGTACAAGTTCCATTCTTTGTAAATGTTGGCGACAGACTTGTCATTAACACTTCTGATGGAAAATACGTTTCAAGAGCATAAGTTGTAAACGCAACAGGAGATGATCATCGATTTTTTTAGGATGGTCATCTTTTTATTAGCGATAATTATCAATATATTCCTAATGATTAATAAAAATGTAGAGGTGATTTTAAAGTGGAAAAGATTAGAGCAAAACAGTTCAATATGACGAAAGACTTTTTATATCAAAACTGTCGTGAGTTGGAAATTGCCCGATTTGAATTTCTATTTGGAAATGGTAGTAAAGAAAATGTAATGGAGAAGCTTAAGTCATTCCAAAACGCTGATGGTGGATTTGGCCATGGAATTGAGCCTGATTTTTGGCTACCTAAATCTTCACCAATGGCAACATGGGCTGGAGGTCAGGTCTTACTGGAAATAAAAGCAAAAAAAGATGATCTAATAGTTGAACAGATGCTTTCCTTTTTAGTAAGTACATATAATGAAGAAACGGGGAAATGGGCCTCTGTAATACCAGCATTCAACGATTACCCACATGCACCATGGTGGCATTGGGAGGAAGGAGCAGAAGAAAGTTGGTCGTTTAATCCAAGTGTCGAACTGGCAGCATTTCTTGTACACTGGTCTGATCCCGAAACTAGATCAGCTCAAATTGGGTGGCGTTCTATCGAAAAAGCAGTGACCTATTTAATGAACCAAACAGAAATGGATAAACATGAAATCAATAACTTTCAGGCATTTATCAAAATAATAGAGCCTCACAAGTCAACATTGAAGACTGAGACAGGTTATTCATATAGGGGAGTTTTAGAAAAAATAGCTGATCTTGCCTATAAATGTATTAACAAGGATGTATCAAGTTGGGATTCAGGTTATGTACCGTTACCATTGGATTTTATAGACAACCCAGAGAGTCCATTATGTGATAAGCTTGGGTCATTAGTGGTAGAAAATTTGAAATTTTATAGAATGCAAATGTCTGAAGAAGGTGTTTGGGATATTTCATGGGGGTGGGGTAGTCATCCAGAAGAATTTGAAAAAGCTAGAATCTACTGGAAGGGAATTCTTGCTGTTGAGAGATATAAAAAATTAAAGGCATTTGGTTATGTCGAATGATAGGAAATTTATACCAAAGAGCAAATGTATTAGGACTACTATTTAAAGATGATTATATTCTCTTGAAGAATTGGTAGGAAACCATTTCAAAGGTAATGGGCCATATTACCGCCCAATAGGCGGAGCGATAGAACACGGTGTACTGTCGACAGAATCTCTAGTAAGAGAATTTAAAGAAGAACTAGGAATCGAGATTAACATTAAAAGCTACCTTTCTTGTATAGAGAAATATTTTCTATTGATGGATAGGTAGGTCATAATAAGTCCTACACAGTATATTTAGGTCGCGAATTAGTGAGTAGAGTACAATAAGAAAGTTGTAGGCTAGTATGGCCATATATTTAGTTTTTACTATTTTTACTGTTTCAGCCAATTCTTCTATTTTATTAGTGTTACGGTGTTGTTTTTAATAGACTGGAGTTATTGTAATAATGCAATACTCAAACTTTCAAGTTTAGTTGCTAGGTTATTATTTTGTAATTTGTTAAATGATTTTCATCTGTTCATTTGTAAAGAAGGTCGTTTCTGTATTGAAGATGAAATTTAGTTTGACTTCTAGGGATTCATTAACATTCTTTTCACTTTCCATCACCCCTATAGATAATCATAGTAATTAAAAGTAATCCTAGAGAATATACTCTCTAAGATTACTTTTTTTATACGGTTTAGATATCCTCAACTATATCTGTGATAGCACCTCTAATACTATCAAACAGCTTTGATATCCATAATACACTATGTAACGTTGAAAAACCGGAGCTAGTCAATCAAGAATTAATAAAGTAAATAGTGAGAATCCGATTGGAAAACAGCATGGAACCATATTGCTGTTTTTTCTTAGGCTTTTAAACGAATGTAACTTTAATCTATTTTTCGAAATTATCAACTCTATTATTTCTCTTTCAACAGTCATAATTATTCCATTAAGACATACATTTACTTATAGAATATGAAAATTCTCAGGGATTAATGGGAGTGATAATAAGCTATGGAGGAGATATTACGATTATTTCCCGATGAGATTCAATATGCCATTAAAGTAAGTGTTGGTAATAGATGGGACAAGCTACAGGAAATAAGGGTCCGGTTACTTCAACCAATTGAATTAATCTTTGATTACGGAATTGAGTGGATCACACAAGCAAGGACAAATAAAAAGGATAATACATTTATTATTAATCAGCTAAGTGAGTTCTCGTTATATCGGATGGAGGATGAGCTTAGGGAAGGCTATATCACAATAGAGGGCGGACATCGTGTCGGTCTAGCTGGAAAAGTAAATACGGTAAATGGTTCTGTGAAAGCAATTCAATATATTACTTTTTTAAACATCCGGATTGCGAAAGAGAAGATTGGTGTAGCAACAAAAGTGATTCCCTATCTTTACGAAAATAGATTTCTTAATACGTTATTTGTTGGGTCTCCACAATCTGGAAAAACAACGTTAATACGTGACGTGATACGGATTATCTCTTCCGGATGGAATCATGTTCCCCCTAAGAAAGTAGGCGTAGTAGATGAACGTTCTGAAATTGCAGCCTGTTTAAAAGGAATACCGCAGCATAATTTAGGTAAGCGAACGGATGTCTTGGATGCCTGTCCAAAGGCAGAGGGAATGATGATGATGATTCGATCGATGTCACCAGAAATATTAGTAGTTGACGAGATAGGTAGTGAAAAAGATGTACAAGCTTTAACCAATGCTATCAATGCAGGTGTTACTGTGGTTTGTACCATTCATGGACAAACTCTCGAAGAGCTAAAGAATAGACCATCTATCTTACCATTATTAGAAAAAAAGGTTTTCAGGCGAATAGTCCTTCTCAAAGGACAATCATCTCCAGGTAGCCTTAAATCGATTTACGATGAAAATGAAAAAAATATCTTTCAGAAATCGGGGTGCTTGCCAAATGAAGTGGATCGGAGCACTTCTCTTCATAAGCGCAACGACATGGCTCGGATTTGAGTGGAGCAATAAACTTACTAGACGGCCAAAGCATATACGTCAATTAATTAATGCTCTGCAAGTATTGGAAGCAGAAATACTTTATAGTCAGCTACCATTACATGATGCCTTTTCTTCAATTGCCAGGCAGATACCGGATCCATGTTCGTCTTTTTTTCAATTAGTTGCTAACAGAATGGTAGAAAAGTATAGCTATTTTGAATCAGTTTGGGAAGAGAGTGTTGCAACTTTTATGGAATCATCCAGTCTTAGCGTAAATGAAAAAGAAATTCTTTTACAATTTGGTAGAACACTTGGCCAGCATGATTTTAATCAACAACAAAAACATATTCAATTGACGATTAAACACTTGGAAAGAGAATTACAAGATGCAAGAGACGAACAGGATAGGTATGGGAAAATGGCCAAAAATCTCGGCTTCCTAACTGGCCTGTTTATCGTGTTATTGCTCATATAGGAGAAAGGGGCACTTGTTATGCTATCAGATGCATCTATATTATTTCAAATTGCAGGTATTGGCATTATTGTCGCGCTAATTCATACCATCTTAAAGCAAATGGGAAAGGAAGAAATAGCCCAATTTGTAACACTTGTCGGATTTATTATCGTACTCGTAGTTGTCATTAATGGTCTTTCAGATCTGTTCCAACAAATCCGATCAGTATTCTTATTTCAAGGGTAATTCTGTATGGATATCATACAAATAGTCACTCTCGGAATTATAGCTAGCATATTATACATCATCTTAAAAGAGATGCGAGGCCCCTTTGCTTTTATTATTTTGTTAATTACCGGTATCGTGCTATTTTTAGCAGTTATTAGCCAAATAGGATCAATTATTAGGTTGATTGAGACTTTAGGGCAAAAAGCGTCCATAAATGGTATGTATATCGAGACTATCTTAAAAATAATCGGTATTGCTTATCTCACAGAGTTAGGTGCTAGTATTACGAAGGACGCTGGACTAAGTGCTGTTGCTTCCAAAATAGAATTAGCAGGAAAAATATTTATTTTACTACTAGCAATCCCAATTATCTCAGCAGTTGTAGAAGCAATCCTAAATTTCTTGCCTGCAGCTTAAGGGGGAGAAAGCTTTTTGAAAAGAAGGAGCGGGTGGTAGTGCATGAAACGGAGTAGCCGTATTCAATGTTTACTAGTTTTTATACTATTTTTTGGACAAACCGTTGTTTATGCAGATGATAAAGTGGAAGCTCCTGTGGAAGATTTATTGATGGAAGATGTCTCATTTGATGGAATGCAGCAATATTGGAATGTTGTTGTCGATGAATATGGTGGATATATTCCTGAGCTTGAGAAGAATAGTCTGTATGATTTCATTAAAGGAAATGATAAATTTTCTATAAAAAATATGCTTACCGGTGGGCTAGAGTATTTGCTTCATGAAGTGATATTAAATGGAAAGCTGCTAGGCTCACTACTGTTATTAACGCTATTTTCTGTTTTATTACAAACGATGCATACAGCATTTGAAAAAACCTCTGTTAGTAAAATCGCATATTTTGTAGTTTACATTGTCCTTATTTTTATTGCCTTAAATAGTTTTTATTTAGCAGTTTCCTATGCAAAGGAAGCCATTAGTATGATGAGTAGTTTTATGATTGCTCTTATACCTTTGGTGCTTGGGTTAATGGCTACATTTGGTAGTGCCATATCCGTGTCCTTCTTTAATCCGATTACAATCTTTTTAATTAATGCAATCGGGATATTAGTTTCCAATTTTATTATGCCGTTACTCTTTCTATCTGCTTTATTAATTATTGTTAGTAGTTTGAATGACAATCATAAGGTAACCCATTTGGCTGATCTATTCCGGTCAATTGCAATCGGTACTCTAGGTATTTTTTTAACGATATTTATAGGTGTTTTATCGGTCCAAGGTGCAGCAAGTGCCATTCAAGATGGTGTAGCAATGAAAACCGCTAAGTTTGTCACAGGAAATTTTATTCCAGTAGTAGGTAGAACACTAACTGATGCTGCAGATACAGTTTTGAGTGCTTCATTATTATTAAAGAATGCGGTTGGTATCGTTGGTGTAGCGATCATTATTTTTATAGCCATATTTCCAGCAATCAAGATATTTGCGATTGCTCTAATTTATAAAATTGCAGCGGCAGTACTCCAACCAATTGCTGATGGACCTATCATCACAAGCTTAAATACCATTAGTAAATATATTGTTTATATTCTGGCTTGTCTTCTAGCAGTTTCTTTAATGTTTTTCTTAAGTATCGTCATAATTGTAACGGCAAGTAATATTACATTACTACTGCGATAGGAATGATGGATTTGAATCTACTAATAAATTGGGTTTCACAAATAATCATTTTTATTTTACTTGCAACCATTATTGATTTACTAATTCCAGCTGGAGGAATGAAAAAATATATAAAATTTGTTATTGGCTTGATATTAATTTTAATTTTTTTACAACCTATTTTTTATATCTTTAAAGTGGATATACAGGAAGCCGTCAGAAACAGCTTCTCTAGCATAATTGACGACGATTCACAGGCATCGGAAATAGAAAATTTGATTGAAATGCAAAAAAGTGAAATAGAATCGTCATCTGGCGCATATATTTTAGAACAAATGGCTGTCCAATTGAAAGATATAGCGAGAGCTCCTCTTTTGGACAACTATCAAGCTGTAATAAGAGACTTAGACTTTCAGTTCATAGATGGTGCAGCATATTCCTATGAGGGGCTAGAAGAGGTCATTGTTTATCTTGAACAATCAGAAGCAGGGGAGGGAACAGTGAATGCAGTAGAGGATGTTGTCATCGATATGGGCGACAAGCAAAAGCATACCCCTACAGAGGAAGTCGATCTTAAGGGGATTGAGAGCTTGTTACGAGAAACTTGGGAGTTAACTGATAAGAAATTAACTGTTAGATGGGAGGGAGGGGCATCTTGATAAAAAAATTACAAGAATTTCTGAAAGAAAAAATTAGTGGTTCTAAAAAAACAGCGTATGTCGTCATTATTGGACTTGTTAGTTTACTAGTTATATTGGTATCCAACATGTTTAATACCTCATCCCAAGAAGATTTGGGACAAGAATTACCAAAGATGGATTTAGAGGCACAGTCCCAATCTGAAGAAGTAAGTTCCCATGAGTCTTCTAGGACTTCCGATGTTAGTGTATTGGAGGAGAATTATGAGAAGCAATTACAGACTATGTTAGAAAATATCGATGGCGTCTCTGAAGTGGAAATTATGGTAAATCTTGATTCTACTAATGTAAAAGTCTATGAAAGAAATTTAATTAACGGACAGCAACATACTGAGGAAAATGACCAAAATGGTGGGACAAGGCAAATTGAGGAAAGCACAGGGGAATCTCAAGTTGTAATAGTAAGGCAAGGTGATCAAGAATCACCAATCCTAGTGTCGACGAAGAAACCCGAGGTTAGAGGTGTCTTAGTTACAGCAAAGGGAGTTGAAAAAGCTACTGTCAAACAGTGGGTGGTAGAAGCTGTCTCAAGAGTGCTCGATGTTCCTACACATAGAGTTTCTGTAAATCCTAAAAATTAAGGGGAGGAATATTTAATGATGAAAAAACAAACAGTATGGCTATTAACAATGCTAAGCTTAATGATTGTGTTGAGTGTGTACTATATGACCCAGAAACCAGGGGATTTTGCTTTTACGAATACTGGCGATGAAAATAATGCGACAGAAGAAACGGCAATGACAGGTGAAGAGACCAACGTGGATATATCACCTGGTGAAAATGAATTATTCGCATCGTTACGTTTGGAAGTGCAAGATGAAAGAAGCAAGAAATTAGATCGATTAGATGATGTTGTTGCAAACAGCTCAGCTTCAGTCGAAGAAAAAAAGAAAGCTTATGACGAGATGGATGCAATTGAACAGTTAAATACAAAAGAGATGATATTAGAAGAAACTATTTTAGCATCTGCTGAATACCAAGATGTATTAGTGCGTGCAGATAGTGATAAAGTGTTTGTTCATATACAAGTAGACGAGCTATCTAAAACTGAAGTTGTCAACATCATGCAAATGGTACGTGATGAATTAGGCGACATTCCTGTAACAGTAGTACCTGAAACAATGACAGAAAGCTAAAAAACTAATTATTAGCATCAAGTCTCGCAGACTTGATGTTTTTATTTTGTCTGTTTTTTAAAGATTTTTATTTAGAAGAAATGTAATTTCGCTATATCCGCTATGCAGCCAATATACACGGAGAGCCTTTGAAAAAGAAGAGCGCTTTTTCTTCATGCGATGTAACCACTCTGAAGCATTTCCTAAGCCGGCGGCCCGAGCTCACCTGATGCCCGTGGCGAGGGAGACACTGCGATGGTTTTTCACGAGCAGATGTTGCTTCTCTGCCAGAAGTAAATAGAGAATGTATATTGGCTCAGGATTTTGATTAACAATAATGTTTACGATTATAGCCTTATCTTAATATTTATTCGCTAATCCTCATAGGACTTGCTATAATTAAAAGTAGTGAAAACGCTTAACATATAATTAAACATTTAATTGTTGATGTTTCCCTAGTTTTTATCGTAAAATACTAAGAGGAGTTATTAGTACCTAATTATAAAAAAGGTAAGGGAGTGCTATATTATGCTAAAAGTACAAGAAATTCGTGAAATAATTAAACTAGTAGATCAATCTTCCATTAATGAATTCACTTATGAAACAAATGGCACTAAAGTGTCTATGAAAAAATTATCTGATCATGTTGTTGTTCCATCTCAACCAGTTGTTCAAGTTGAAAAAGATGTAACTGCAGTTCCACAACAACAACTAGGAAAACAAGAAACAATACAAACGGTAGAAACACCAGTAAAGGAAAATACCGTTAATTACGATTTTGAAATAACATCACCAATGGTTGGAACATTTTATTCTTCTCCAAATCCAGAAAGTGATCCATTTGTATCGGTTGGAAGCTCAGTTTCTAAAGATTCGGTTGTATGCATTGTTGAGGCGATGAAACTATTTAATGAGATTGAAGCGGAAGTTTCTGGTGAAATCGTTGAAGTGCTAGTTGAAAATGGAGAACTTGTGGAGTATGGTCAACCATTATTTAGAGTTAAAACGAAGTAAGGGGACGTGCTAATATGATAAAGAAACTGCTTGTTGCAAACAGAGGAGAAATAGCTGTCCGAATTATTCGTGCCTGCAAAGAGTTGGGTATAGAAACAGTTGCTGTTTATTCAGAAGCTGATAAAGAATCATTACATGTTCAATTAGCGGACGAGGCTTATTGTATAGGTCCTAAAGCAAGTAAGGACAGTTATCTAAATGTCACCAATATTATTAGTGTGGCAACATTGACTAATGTTGATGCAATACATCCTGGTTATGGATTTTTAGCTGAAAATGCCGATTTTGCTGAGATATGTAAAGCTTGTAATATTACATTTGTTGGACCTACTCCAGAAGCTATTCAAAAAATGGGTATAAAGGATGTAGCACGAGAAACGATGCGTCAAGCAAATGTGCCCATTGTACCCGGTTCAGATGGTATAATTGAAAGTGAAGATGAAGCGATCCAAATTGCAAAATCAATTGGGTATCCTGTTATTATTAAAGCAACTGCAGGTGGCGGTGGAAAAGGAATCCGAGTTGCAAGAACAGAAGGAGACCTTATTAAAGGAATTCGTATTACACAAAAAGAAGCCGAGACTGCATTTGGTAATCCTGGTGTTTATATTGAAAAGTTTATTGAAGACTTCCGACACGTTGAAATACAAGTATTAGCAGATACTCATGGAAATACCGTTCATTTAGGGGAACGTGATTGTAGTATTCAACGTCGATTGCAAAAATTAATCGAAGAAACACCTTCTCCTGCACTAAATGAAGAAATTCGTGCTAAAATGGGAGGAGCAGCAGTAAAAGCTGCTGAAGCTGTTAATTATGTCGGGGCAGGAACTATTGAGTTTATTTTCGACCGTAAAACACAAGATTTTTACTTTATGGAAATGAACACAAGAATCCAGGTTGAACATCCAGTAACAGAAATGGTTACCGGCATCGATTTAATTAAAGAGCAAATTAAAATAGCAAATGGTGAAAAGCTATCTTTCAACCAAGAAGAAGTAACATTTGATGGATGGGCAATTGAGTGTCGTATTAATGCTGAACAACCATTTAAGAATTTTATGCCTTCACCTGGGAAAATTAATATGTACTTACCTCCAGGTGGTCTAGGAATTCGTATTGATTCTGCTGCATACCCTGGCTATTCTATACCACCATATTATGATTCGATGATTGCTAAACTGATCACATATGGTCCATCACGGGAAGAAGCAATTGCTCGAATGAAGCGAGCACTAGATGAGTTCCTTGTTGAAGGGATACATACAACCATTCCATTTCATCGATTAATAATGGACCATGAAGTGTTTGTAGGTGGAGACTTTAATACGAACTTTTTAGAAGAACATCCAATTACGGAACCAAATGAAGATTAAGGCTTAAAACTCAATTTTCATAAAGGAGTGACAAAATGGCGGATCAATCATTAGTTAATATGAGCGAAAATACTGGACTTGGCAAAGTAGAAATTGCCCCTGAAGTAATTGAGGTAATTGCTGGAATAGCTGCATCAGAGGTAGAAGGTCTGGCGAATATGCGTGGGAATTTTGCTACTGGTGTAGTAGAACGTTTCGGTAAGAAATCACATAGTAAAGGTGTTAAAGTGGAATTAACTGATGAAGGAATATTAATTGACCTGTTCGTTGTTTTAGAATTTGGTGTGTCTATTCCTGAGGTAGCACAAAAAATTCAAGCAAACATCAGACAAACTTTAAAAAATATGACTTCATTAGAAATTTCAGAAGTAAACATTCACGTAGTAGGACTACAGATGGAAAAAGAAGTAACAGAAGAGGATTCGGAATAAACACGAAGGGTCAAAAGGTATAAATATATCTTTTGGCCTTTCTTCATTATTATTGATTCTAAAGCACATTTTTGCATTCTTGTCTAGGGGAAGACAGGGGAAATGATCGGGGCAGCTATAAACATGGAAACTCCTTGAAATCGAAATGCGCACTTTCTGCGTGAGATGAGCCACTTTCTAGTGTTCCTTATGACTGGGAATTGCGATTTTATCCTACCGAAAACCTTTTTCCCATTGAGGACAGATAAAGGTAGATCCCTATAGAAGAAAGGGTGAGGAGGCTCAACAACCGCTCATGGAATGCAGATAATTTACGGACTATGGACGTCATCTTACAAATACGTAAAAAGTATTGATAGTTTGTGGCGTCCAGTTCATAAAAATGATATGATTTGAACAGAGATTATCAAAGGAGTCATGAAAATGAAACGTCACGAAGCAAGAGAAAAAGCATTCCAAATATTATTCCAATTAGACTTACTAGAAGAAGATATGGAACAAACCATACAAGATAGACTGACAGAAGAAGAAAGAAATGAATTTTTGCAACAAATTGTTAACGGTGTAGTAAAAGAAAAAGAGACCATTGACCAAAAAATCTCAGCAAACCTCGAAAAGTGGTCACTACAACGTCTACCAGCAGTAGAGAAAACAGTATTACGAATAGCTACTTTCGAAATATTATATATAACTGACATCCCAGAAAATGTATCTATAAATGAAGCAGTAGAACTGGCGAAAAGATACGGAGATGAAAAATCAGGAAAGTTTGTTAACGGTGTACTATCAAAGATAATTAAATAAGAAGAATTCATATGCGTCTGGTTAGGAACGTATAACAGACCTTTCCAATCCAAGTTATGGCTAAAAATGCAATAAAGGGGAAGATAATTATGGTAGCTAAGGTTATTAATGGTAAAGAATTGTCCATGGAATTAAAAAAGGAAATAAAGCGAGAAGTGGAAAATCTACACCAACAAAATGTAATCCCTCATTTAACAGTAATTTTGGTTGGAAATAACCCTGCATCAAGATCTTACGTTAATGGTAAAAAGCGGGCTTCTGAAGAAGTTGGTATTAGCTCAGAGATTATCGAGTTATCAGAGTCAGTTTCAGAAAAAGAGCTACTAGATATAATTCATCAATTAAATAATAATGAACGGGTACATGGAATATTAGTCCAACTTCCACTTCCAGAACAAATTAATGTGCAACATGTAATTGAATCTATTGATCCAAAAAAGGATGTGGACGGCTTTCATCCAGTTAATATTGGCAGAATGATGACAGGTCAAGATACATTCTTACCATGTACCCCTTATGGAATTATTAAAATGCTTCAATCTAAGAACATTACAATTGAAGGTAAACACGCTGTTGTATTAGGTAGAAGTAATATTGTTGGAAAGCCTGTTGGTCAATTGTTACTTAATGAGCATGCAACTGTTACCTATTGTCATTCGAAAACGAAGAGTGTAACAGAAATTACGAAACAAGCAGACATACTTGTTGTTGCAATTGGTAGACCAAATGCCATCAATAAAGAGCACATAAAAGAAGGCGCAGTAGTTATTGACGTTGGAATTAATCGGCTAGAGGATGGTAGATTAACTGGTGATGTTGATTTTGAAAGTGCTGCAGAATTAGCATCTTACATAACACCAGTACCACGTGGTGTAGGGCCGATGACTATCACCATGCTTTTACATAATACATTAAAAGCTGCTAAGGAAATGGTTATATGACAGAAAAATATTTAACAGTTACAGCCCTTACGAAGTATATTAAGCGAAAAATGGATACGGATCCACATCTTCGTAGTATTTGGTTGAAAGGTGAGATATCTAATTTCAAATTACATTCAAGAGGGCATATGTACCTTACCATTAAGGATGATCAAGCTCGAATTAATGCGGTTATGTTTGCAGGAAATAATCGTTATTTAAAATTTAAGCCTGAAGATGGTATGAAGGTACTTATACGTGGGGAAATAAGTGTATTTGAAGCATCAGGTCAATACCAATTATATATACAACAAATGGAACCAGATGGAGTAGGATCTTTATATCTAGCTTTTGAACAATTGAAGGAGAAGCTACGAAAACAAGGATATTTTGATCCGAAATATAAAAAGGAAATACCTCAGTTTCCTAACCATATTGGAGTTATCACATCACCCACAGGTGCAGCGGTAAGAGACATTATTACCACCATAAAGCGACGTTTCCCAGTTGTACAAGTAACTGTTTTACCTGTACTCGTCCAAGGCGTAAATGCAGCGGGTTCCATTACGAGAGCAATTAAAAAAGCAAATAAAGGTAATCTCTTTGATGTGATTATTCTCGGGCGTGGTGGAGGCTCCATTGAAGAATTATGGTCCTTCAATGAAGAAGTGGTAGCGGAGGCAATTTTTCAGTCCACAATACCTATTATATCCGCTGTAGGGCATGAAACAGATGTAACGATAAGTGATTACGTTGCGGATTTAAGGGCTCCAACACCAACTGGTGCTGCTGAACTAGCAGTCCCATCACAATATGAGTTGTTAGATAAAATTTCTAGGATAAAACAGTCGTTAAGTAGTTTAATAGGAATTACAGTTAAACAAAATCGTGATCAATTGGAACGAATGTCACAATCTTATGCATTTCGATACCCCGAACAGTTAATAAGACAAAAAGAACAAGAGTTGGATAAAAATCGGGAGCGAATGGACCGTGGCTTTCAGCTTATCCTACAAAGTAAATCAGATCGGCTTTCCAATTATAAAACAAGACTACTAACACAACATCCGAAAAGGCAATTAGATCAAGCAACCAAAGCTTTTCAATTGTTGGTGAAACAGAAGGATCAAGTCATGAACCAATACATAGAAAAGCAGTCTCTACAGCTAAGTAGAGCAATGGATAAGCTGACTTTACTAAATCCATTAGAAATTATGAAGCGGGGATTTGCAATCCCTTATACTTCAAGTGGCGATATTATTAAGTCAAAATCTCAGATAAAGAGAAGCGATCATATTCAGATTAATTTACATGATGGTCTAGTTGATTGTGAAGTTTTGGATATAAACTAGAACCTATTCAGTGGTTTTACCAAATGAATGCTAATACCACAAGGGTGGCCAAACCTAAAACGTGCTATAAGGAGTTAAAAATGGATAAATATAAAGATTTAACCTTTGAAGAGGCTATGGAGAAACTAGAAGAAATAATCGGTAAACTTGAAGAGGGCGATGTGCCTTTAGAAAAAGCAATCTCCTATTATCAAGATGGCATGATTCTCTCCAAAATCTGTAGTGATAAATTAAATCATATCCAAGAAAAAATGGTGCAGATTATGAATGAGCAGGGAGAACTTGTTCCTCTTGATTTACAGGAGGATGAGAACTAGTGGTTGATACATTAAGACAATATATTGACTCAAATCAAAAAATGTTTCAGAAATTGATGACTAAGTATGTACTGACTCTTGATATACCTGAACAACTTAGAAAATCAATGTTATACTCTCTCGAAGCAGGAGGAAAGAGATTACGTCCAGTACTTTTATTAGCTAGTTTTGAAGCGTATTCAACAGAAATAAATAAAACGTATAGTTCTGCATTAGCATTAGAAATGATTCATACTTATTCATTAATTCATGATGATTTACCTGCAATGGACGATGATGACTTTCGACGCGGTTTACCTACTAACCATAAAGTATTTGGTGAAGCAACCGCTATTCTTGCGGGTGATGCACTCTTAACCTATAGCTTTGAAATAATTGCGAATGATCCCCTATTAACAGATAAAGAAAAAGTGTATTGTTTAAACCAATTATCTCGAGCAAGTGGTCCATCTGGAATGGTTGGTGGTCAAATACTTGATATGGAAGCTGAAAACCAAACCGTAACTATAGAAAAGTTGGAGAAAATTCATGCTTTAAAGACAGGAGAACTACTTAAATTTGCAGTTACTGCTGGCGCTTATTTAGGAAACGCTACTGAGGAACAAATATCACATCTTCGGGACTACGCTTACTATTTGGGTCTCATTTTCCAAGTTCAGGACGATATTTTAGATGTAATTGGTGACCAGGAAAAACTAGGTAAGGCAGTAGGTAGTGACGAATCAAATGACAAAAGTACCTACCCTAAATTATTGGGATTAGATGGAGCAATTGAGATGAAAAGTTATTATACTGAAAAGGCATTAACTTTATTAGAAAAAGCAAATGCCCACACATCAAAATTATTGGAATTAACTAATTATGTAAGCGAGCGAGACCACTAAACTGAAAGATAAAGGATTTAAACAAAAATGGGTAAAATACGACTTGATGTTCTACTTGTAGAACGGAATTTAATTGAAACAAGGGAAAAAGCAAAGCGAGCGGTTATGGCTGGTTTAGTTTATTCAGAACAGGAAAGACTTGATAAACCAGGGATGAAGGTCGAAGAGGACATCCCTTTAACAGTCAAAGGAAAATTAATTCCTTATGTTGGAAGAGGTGGATTGAAGCTAGAAAAGGCTTTGAAAGTGTTTTCTTTGGATGTTCATGATAAAATTATGATGGATATAGGTTCATCAACTGGTGGATTTACGGATTGCGCTCTTCAATCTGGGGCTAAGCTTTGTTATGCAATCGATGTCGGGTACAATCAACTAGATTGGAAACTCCGTAATGATTCTCGTGTGGTTGTGATGGAAAGAACCAATTTTCGATATGTAACAGATGACATGTTGGGAAAAGGATTGCCAAACTTTGCCTCTATTGATGTTTCCTTTATATCATTAAAATTAATCTTACCTGTGTTGAAGAAGCTCCTACTTCCTAAAAGTGACGTAGTTGCATTAATCAAGCCACAATTTGAAGCAGGTCGAGAGCAAGTTGGGAAGAAAGGCATTGTTCGTGATAAAAGAGTTCATGTGGAAGTTTTGAAAAAAATCCTCTCATTTGCGGAAGTAGAGGGATTTGAATTATATGGTTTAACCTATTCTCCAATCACTGGTGGGGACGGAAATGTTGAATTTTTAGCTCATTTAGGTTGGGGAAAAGAAGAACCTGCTATATCCATTGAAGAACTAAATCCCGAAGTTGTAGTCAATGAAGCTCATTCAGATTTAAAATCAGCACAGAATACATGAGTATAAGGACTACATTATTGTAGTCCTTTTCAATGTTGGGATTACGACTACAAATGACTGAATTTTTCCTGTAGAGAATTTCTGTTTCGGAGTTAGACAAATAAGGAGCTTCCACAAGTCCGTATATGGATGCTGCGTTTTCTAATACTAGGGGGTCAATATGAGTAAGGTTCAAAGACAAATAAAGATAAGAGAATTAATTACAGAAAATGATATTGATACACAAGATGAACTGGTGGATCGATTGAAGAACTTAGGTTATAACGTTACACAAGCAACAGTTTCAAGAGATATCAAAGAATTACATTTAGTGAAGGTACCATCTAGAGGTGGTAAATATAAATATAGTTTGCCTGCAGACCAGCGATTTAACCCTCATGACAAATTAAAACGTCTGATTATGGATGCTTTTGTTAAAATTGATCATACAAGTCACTTCATTGTACTAAAAACACTACCAGGTAACGCACATGCCGTTGGTGTATTAATTGATAACCTTGACTGGGATGAAATTATGGGTACGATTTGTGGTGATGATACTTGCTTAATTATCTGTCGTACAGAAAAGGACACGGTTACAATTAAAGAACGTTTTATTAATATGCTATAGATGAGGTGACGACATGTTAACCGAATTATCGATACGTAATTTTGCTATTATAGAACAAATGACGATTACGTTAAAAGACGGACTTACCGTTTTATCTGGAGAAACAGGTGCTGGTAAATCAATAATAATTGACGCAATTCAATTATTAGCTGGAGGAAGATCTTCAGTAGAATTTGTCAGACACGGCGAGGAAAAAGCAGAAATTGAGGGGTTATTTTCTATTCACTCTAATTCCCATACCATATATTCCATTGGAAAAGAGTATGGAGTGGAAATCCAAGATAATGAGGTAGTTCTCCAACGAGTAATAACAACTTCAGGAAAAAGTATTTGTCGTGTAAATGGTAAATTAGTTACACTTGCTATTCTGAAGGAATTTGGTAAAACATTAATCGATATACATAGTCAACATGAAACCCAATCCCTAATGAATCCAGAAAATCATATTGAATTACTGGATTTATACAACCTAGCAAAAGTGGAAAAAGCTAAAGAGGAATATTTGGTTCTGTATGAAAAGCTTCAATCATTAAAGAATCGATATAAGGGTCTAAGTGAAAATGAACAGGAAATAGCACAAAGATTAGACCTTCTCGAATTTCAATTAAGTGAATTAGAAAATGCCAATCTTGTTCCAGAAGAGGTTGTTGAATTAGAAAAAGAGAGAAAACAGTTAGTAAATTATGAACGAATCTATAAAGGTGTAATGGACGCTTATAATTCCTTATATGGCGAACAAAAGGGATTAGAATGGTTAAGTATGGCTCAACGGTCACTCGAGGAAATCAACAGTTATGACAAGTTTATTGCATCGAAGTCAGAGGCATTATCGAATCATTTTTATATGATGGAGGATTTAACATTTGAACTTAGTAATTTCATTGAGAGTTTAGAATATAATCCAGACCGTTTGAATGAAATTGAAGGAAGACTTTCAGAGATTAGTCGTTTGAAAAAGAAGTACGGATCTACTGTTAGTGAAATGATTGAATACATGGGTTTAATTGAAGAAGAGATTGAACAAATTAGGAATAAAGACTCCCACTTGCAAAAATTAGCTAAAGAAATGGAAGATCTACAAGAAGATGCTTATTTAGAAGCTAAACAATTACACGATATTCGAAAGAAGGCAGCAAACGATTTAATTCGTGAAGTTCAAGAAGAATTAAAAGACCTATACCTTGAAAAAGCTTCTTTTTCAATTCAATTTTTACCTGAGAACCCAAGCGGTGGTGTTTCACTACATCGAAATGGATTCGATCAAATACGCTTCCTTATCTCCACAAATTTAGGGGAACCACTAAAAGAAATAAATAAAGTTGCTTCTGGTGGCGAGCTCTCTAGAATTATGCTTGTGTTAAAGAAATTATTTGCCAAACATCAAGGTGTTACTAGTGTGATTTTTGATGAAGTTGATACCGGTGTAAGCGGTCGAGTAGCACAAGCGATTGCTGAAAAGATTTTCCAAATTTCTAATGATTCACAAGTGCTTTGTATCTCACATTTGCCACAAGTAGCAGCGATGGCAGATACGCATCTTTTTATTGAGAAAAAAGAAATGCAAAACCGGACGACAACACATGTTTTAGAACTAAGTGAAACTGAACAGATCAAAGAACTAAGTAGAATGATGACAGGAACAAAGTTAACGGACACTGCAATTGATCATGCTAAAGAGTTACATGAACTAGCAAAGAATTTTAAAGAAGTAACCCTAACAACTAGCTAAAATACTTCTTTCATAATATTGGGATTAGAAGCTATTTCTAATCCTTTTATGTTTTCATTTCCGTCACTTTTGTTCTAATTTTTATTATGTTTAGAAACAATATGGAGTGAAATCTTAATAAGACTGCCTCTAGCTCTTTACATATATTGTAAAGGAAATGATACACATCTTTTCTTAACTTTTCCCAGTTTAAAAATGACCATTAAAGGTCAAATTAGAAGTACAGATATAAAAACATGGTATGGGTTTAGGAACAAGGAGAGTGGACATTTGTGAAACATATAAATAAAATTCGTATCATTACTGGAGTTCTACTCCTACTCGGATTGCTAATTGTTCCTTTTACGCCCCCGATACAAAATTATTTTACCATTCCCAATAAGATTATTACGTTTCAAAATCAGTTCCCCCATAACGTTCCTAACTTAGGAAAAGCAGTTCAAGTTCATGCTTCTGTAAATGATAATAACGATGAAGCTATTAATGCATCGAGTTTTGCCTTTAGTGAACCTGGAGATCGACAGTTGGTATATTCTGTAGCAGGAATTCCAATTAAAAAAGTGGATGTTTCGGTCTTGAAGGATGTAAAAGTAATTCCCGGTGGTCAGTCTATCGGTGTACAGCTTCAAACGCTTGGTGTATTGGTTGTAGGTCATCATCTGGTAAATGGTGAAAATGGACAGATGTCACCCGGAGAAGAAGCTGAGATTAAAGTCGGTGACGTTATAATGGAGATAGATGGGCAAAAAATTGAAGAAATGAAAGATGTTAAACCAATTGTCGAAGAGGCCGGAAAAGCTTCGAAACCATTAGAGGTGAAGGTGAAAAGGGGAAAAGAAACCTTCACTACTGAATTGAATCCAGTTAAGGATAAGAAGGAAAATGAATACCGAATTGGTTTATATATTCGTGATTCTGCAGCTGGTATTGGAACAATGACATTTTTTGAGCCAAAATCTAAAAAGTATGGTGCGCTTGGGCATGTCATCTCGGATATGGACACAAAAAAGCCGATTGAAATACACGATGGTACAATCGTTAGATCTTCAGTAACATCGATTCAAAAAGGCAATAATGGAACACCAGGAGAAAAACAAGCTAAGTTTTCCATTAAGGAGAACCGAATCGGTACTATTACAAAAAATAGTCCATTTGGGATTTTCGGTAAACTTGATCAATCCATTGAGAATGGAAAATATGATAAACCAATGCCAATTGCTTTATCACATGAGGTTAAAGAAGGGCCAGCTAAAATTTTAACAGTTATTGACGATGAGAAAGTAGAAGAGTTTGATGTTGAAATTGTAAGCAGCGTACCACAAAAATCTCCTGCAACAAAAGGAATGGTAATTCAGATTACGGATCCAAAATTATTAGAAGCAACAGGTGGAATTGTACAGGGAATGAGTGGAAGCCCCATAATCCAAAATGGAAAAGTAATAGGAGCGGTTACCCACGTATTTGTAAATGACCCAACAAGCGGCTACGGTGTCCACATCGAATGGATGCTCCAAGATGCAGGTGTTGACATTTATAAAAAAGAAGGAAAAAAAGCAAGTTAATCAATCCGAGCTAATAAGTATTCATATACAGAATACTTATTAGCTCGATTTTCTTTTCCTGCTGCATTGTGAGTAGCAGATGTCGCTCCTGTCCTGGAAGTAAAAGCGAAGTATTCTGCCGGAGCGGTATCGTACCACTGTACTCATTAATTATGGGGGGGATTGAATTAGATACCGCACAGTTTCTATCTACTTTCATTTTAAAAATAAATTTAAATATTATTCGACAAAGTAGAATAACTTGTGTCAAAATTCATCGAATCACCACGAAAACAAAAGAAAAACAAAGCAATTTAAAGAAATAATAAAAAAAAGCAAAGTTTTTTTAAAAAAAGAAGGAATCTCTAAAGTTTTGTCGAATACATAGAGTGGACATGAACAGAATTAAAGGAGGAGCATTTGTGGACAAGATATCAATTTGTTTAGTAGATGATAACAGAGATTTGATAAATTTGATGGAGGAGTTTTTTGAGGAACAACCTGATATAGAAGTTGTGGGAATTGCTTATAACGGTAAAGATTGTCTAACATTAGTCGAAGAAAAGAAACCAGACGTTCTTATTTTAGACATAATCATGCCACATGTTGATGGATTAGCCGTTTTAAATATGCTTAGAGAAAAAGGGAAACCAAGTAACGATCCACATGTTATTATGTTAACTGCTTTTGGTCAGGAAGAAGTTATGAAAAAGGCAGTAGATCTTGGAGCTTCTTATTTTATTTTGAAGCCTTTTGATTTAGAAAACCTAGCAGAACAGATTCGTCAAGTTAATGGACGTACGGTTCTTTCGAATCGTTCTACAATTGGTGTCAAAAAAGAAAGAAAGAAAAAAGATCTAGAAGCAAGCATTACGAATATTATTCATGAGATTGGCGTCCCGGCACATATTAAAGGTTATATGTATTTAAGAGAAGCGATAACAATGGTTTATAATGATATTGA
Source organism: Paucisalibacillus algeriensis (assembly GCF_000577245.1). Taxonomy (GTDB): domain Bacteria; phylum Bacillota; class Bacilli; order Bacillales; family Amphibacillaceae; genus Ornithinibacillus. The sequence goes on along the minus strand of NZ_CBYO010000014.1, from coordinate 150,266 downwards.
ATTGCTTGGTTCTATTACGAAAGTATTGTATCCAGATATTGCAAAGAAATTTAACACAACGTCTTCACGTGTTGAACGTGCTATTCGTCATGCGATAGAAGTCGCTTGGAGTCGTGGGAATATAGATTCGATTTCTGCATTATTTGGTTACACCGTGAGTATTTCAAAGGCAAAACCAACAAATTCAGAATTTATTGCGATGGTTGCTGATCGTCTAAGATTAGAACATAAAGCTAGCTGATATAAAAAATTACTGTATGCTTTCATACAGTAATTTTTTTAAATTTTAGATTTAATTTTTATTGTTTGTTGCTTTTTGATCAACACCAATCGTGTTCATCATACCCTCTCCAACTACCAATATTACTGTAAGTCCTTAATTGATAAGTTATCAGAATGTAGCTATTAATAATCCTCTCCATTACCCTTTTACAATTTCCACTGTAAATTGTCTTTCACGTATTAAAGAGAAAGATCGTTAATGCCTAATGGAGCATGTTCAAAGGATATGACTCTGCAGAAATGGTTTCATTTTTTATTTTGTTTTTTTTCTAACTGTTTTTTACGATCACGATGTATAATAAATCCACCTAGGAAGGCTAATCCACCAATGAAAAGTAGTAAACCGAAAGTAAATTGAACACCCGAATTGATAAATATAGGATGAAAGTCGTCAAATAATGTGTCCCTCATTAATTTAATACCTATTGCAGCAATAATTCCGGGTATAAAAATAAGGATTATAGCGATTAATCTAATCATTTTAGCTCCTTTAATTGATAAATTGTAGTATTATATGCTTCTAGTATAGCTCATACCAAAAGGTAAAAGATAGATAAAAAATTTTGATTTGCCATAATTCCAATCATAACGTATGATAGAAAAGTAGAGTACTTCGCAACATATGAAATTTCAATAAAGCACTATAATTTTAAATATTTAAAAAACATTTTTTAAATATTTAATAATTAAAGCGCTTTCATTTCCTGTTTGTAGTTATTTTGTATTATAATAGTATAGAATGAGAATTAAACTAGTTTTATTAGTTAGTTATTTAACGTCATGCGAAAATGTTATTGATAGCTCCTGCTGTTTTTCGGTAAGAGTTTATAATAAAGAATATTTCTGTGTATGAGGAGGAAAAGGAATGGAAATTTTCAAAAGTATGGAAGCGTATGATTATGAACAACTAGTCTTTTGCCAAGATAAAAATTCTGGCTTAAAAGCAATTATTGCAATTCACGACACAACATTAGGTCCAGCGCTTGGTGGTACTAGAATGTGGACATATGCTTCAGAGGAAGACGCTATTATAGACGCACTACGCTTAGCTAGAGGCATGACATATAAAAATGCCGCTGCGGGATTGAATTTGGGCGGTGGGAAAACGGTCATTATTGGAGATCCAAGGAAAGATAAAAATCCTGAAATGTTTCGTGCGTTTGGAAGGTACATACAAGGTTTAAACGGACGATATATAACAGCTGAAGATGTAGGAACAACGGAAGAGGATATGGATATAATCCACCAGGAAACTGATTTTGTTACTGGAATTTCTCCGGAAACCTCTGGGTCGTCAGGGAATCCATCACCAGTAACTGCCTATGGTGTCTATAGAGGAATTAAAGCTGCTGCACTAGAGGCGTTTGGTGATGATTCATTGGAAGGTAAGACCGTTGCAGTACAAGGGGTTGGTAATGTTGCTTATGCGTTGTGCGAATACTTACATAAAGAAGGCGCTAAATTAGTCGTAACAGATATCAATATGGCAGCTGCAAATCGCGCAGTTGAAGCCTTCGATGCAAAAGCTGTCGATCCAAATGATATTTATGATGTGGATTGTGATATATATGCTCCTTGTGCATTAGGTGCTACAATAAATGATGACACAATTTCTCGTTTGAAAGCAAAAGTTGTTGCTGGGTCTGCGAATAATCAACTTAAGACAACAGAACATGGCGATATACTATATGAAAAGGGGATTGTTTATGCTCCTGACTATGTAATCAATGCGGGCGGTGTAATCAATGTTGCGGATGAACTGAATGGATATAATCAAGCAAGAGCAATGAAAAAAGTAGAAACTATTTACGATAATCTACGTAAAGTTTTTGACATATCGAGGCGGGATAATATTCCTACATACCTAGCTGCAGATAGAATGGCTGAGGAACGAATTGAGTCAGTAAGAAAATCGAGAGGTCAATTTTTATTAAACGGGCATCATACATTAAGCAGAAGGTGAGGGGGAGGTAATAATGGCAGAGGAATATGATTTAGTAGTACTTGGAGGCGGAACCGGTGGTTATGTTGCTGCAATCCGTGCCTCTCAGCTGGGAATGAAAGTGGCCATTGTTGAAAAGGAAAAACTAGGTGGAACTTGTCTCCATAGAGGATGTATACCATCTAAGTCATTATTAAGGAGTGCTGAAGTATTTAGACAGACGAATAATAGTGAAGAATTCGGAATTTCAACAGGTAAAGTAGAATTAGATTTCACAAAGGTTCAAGAAAGAAAAAGTGGGATAATTGATACACTTCACAAAGGTGTAGTGGCCCTCATGAAAAAAGGGAAAATTGATGTTTTTCAAGGTTTCGGTAGAATTCTTGGACCAAGTATTTTTTCGCCACTCCCAGGAACAATCTCAATTGAATATGCAAATGGAGACGAGAACACGATGTTAGTACCAAAGAATGTCTTAATTGCAACAGGTTCTTCTCCAAGAACTTTACCAGGTCTTGAAATTGATGGAACATATGTTATGAGCTCAGATGAGGCATTGCAAATGGAAACCCTACCTAAGTCCATCATTATTGTTGGTGGAGGTGTTATAGGGATTGAATGGGCCTCCATGTTAGCTGACTTTGGTGTTGAAGTTACCGTTATAGAATATCTAGATCAAATTTTGCCAACAGAGGACCGAGATATCGCTTGGGAAGTCGAGAAACAATTAATACGCAAAGGTATAACTTTTGTAAAAGAAGCAAAAGTTCTACCGGATACCCTTCAGAAGGAAAATGGCGCTACAATTGAAGCTGAGATTGGTAATGCAAAAAAGGCATTTTCTGCCGATAAAATACTAGTTTCCGTTGGAAGAAATGCAAACACAATGAATATTGGATTAGAGAATACAGATATTGTTGTGGATAAAGGTGTTATTAAAACTTCTGAATTCTACCAAACAAAAGAAGCTCATATATATGCTATTGGAGATGTAATAGGCGGAATGCAATTAGCACATGTAGCATCCCATGAAGGAATAGTAGCAGTGGAGCATATGAGTGGACTTAAACCTGAGCCGTTAAATTATGATAATATACCTGCTTGCATTTATTCCAACCCAGAAGCTGCTAGTGTTGGGCTTACGGAGATACAAGCAAAGGAAAAAGGTTTTGATATTAAAGTTGGAAAATTCCCGTTTAAAGCAATCGGTAAAGCTTTAGTTCACGGAGAAACAGATGGTTTTGTTAAGATAATTATGAATAAGGAAAATGAAGACCTTCTTGGTGTACATATGGTAGGTCCACATGTAACAGATATGATATCAGAAGCAGGGCTAGCGAAATTATTAGATGCCACTCCATGGGAAATTGCACAAAGTGTACACCCACATCCAACATTATCGGAGATTATGGGTGAAGCAGCACTTGCAATAGAAGGGCTACAAATACACGGATAATGCCAGAATGTAAATTTGTTAAGGGAGGGACCATATATGGCTACAAATCGTCATGAGGAACTTGGACTATCCAATGAGGAAGTATTGGAAATGTATAAAACAATGCTACTTGCTAGGAAACTAGATGAAAGAATGTGGTTATTAAACCGCGCAGGTAAAATTCCTTTTGTTATATCATGTCAAGGTCAAGAAGCTGCTCAGGTTGGGGCTTCATTTGCATTAAACAGAACGGAAGATTATGTTGCTCCGTATTATCGCGACATGGGAGTTGTACTTGCGTTTGGTATGACTGCACGTGAGTTAATGCTTTCTGCTTTTGCAAAAGCAGAGGATCCAAACTCAGGTGGTCGTCAAATGCCAAGTCACTTTGGGCAAAAGAAGAATCGAATATTAACGGGATCGTCACCAGTAACAACACAGGTTCCACATGCTGTTGGAGTTGCACTCGCAGCTAAAATGGAGAAAAAGAACCTAGTTTCATTTGTTACATTGGGAGAAGGTTCATCTAACCAAGGTGATTTCCATGAAGGATTAAACTTTGCAGGTGTTCATAAACTACCTGTTATAACGATGGTTGAGAATAATAAGTATGCTATTTCGGTACCTAGTAATAAACAACTAGGCAATGAAAAGGTTTCTGATAGAGCATTAGGCTACGGGATGCCAGGGTTTACAGTAGATGGAAATGATCCATTAGAAGTTTATAAAATAGTAAAGGAAGCTCGAGAAAGGGCTCTTAATGGCGAAGGACCAACTCTTGTTGAGGCAGTTTCTTATCGATTGACCGCTCACTCAAGTGATGATGATGACCGTGCATATCGTGATAAAGAAGAAGTAGAGGCTGCTAAAAAGCTGGATTCTATTTTTACATTTGCAACCTACCTAAAAGAATTAGGTATTTTAACGGATGAAATAGAAGTACAGATTACGAATGATATTGTTAATATTGTTAATGAAGCAACTGATTATGCAGAGAACGCTCCATATGCAGAACCAGAAGATGCATTAAAGTATGTATATGAAGAGTAGGGAGGGAAAAACATGACCGTAATGTCATATATACAAGCTGTTACTACTGCTTTACGTGAGGAAATGCAGCGTGATGAGAAAGTATTTGTGCTTGGGGAAGACGTCGGGAAAAAAGGTGGCGTTTTTAAAGCTACTGAAGGATTATATAATGAATTCGGGGAGTATCGTGTCCTAGATACACCGCTTGCGGAATCTGCAATTGCTGGTGTGGGAATTGGTGCAGCAATGTACGGCATGCGCCCTGTTGCTGAAATGCAGTTTGCTGATTTTATTATGCCAGCAGTAAACCAGATTATTTCTGAAGCAGCAAAAATTCGTTACCGTTCCAATAATGATTGGAATTGTCCAATTGTTATTCGTGCACCATATGGTGGTGGAGTTCATGGAGCATTATATCACTCGCAGTCAGTTGAGGCTGTATTTGCGAATCAACCAGGCCTTAAAATTGTCATGCCTTCTACACCTTATGATGTGAAAGGTTTATTAAAAGCAGCTATTAGAGACAATGATCCAGTATTATTTTTTGAACATAAACGTGCATACCGTCTATTAAAAGGTGAAGTGCCTGATGAGGATTACGTTCTACCTATTGGAAAGGCAGATGTGAAACGAGAAGGTTCAGATATTACTATCATTACATATGGGTTATGTGTTCACTTTGCATTACAGGCGGCTGAAAAACTTGCAGAAGAGGGGATTGAAGCTCATATACTTGATCTACGTACTGTTTACCCTCTAGACAAGGAAGCAATCATAGAAGCGGCTAAGAAAACTGGTAAAGTACTACTTGTGACGGAAGATAATAAAGAAGGTAGCATTATTGGTGAAGTTGCTGCAATTATTGCAGAGAATTGTTTATTTGATTTAGACGCTCCAGTTCAAAGACTTGCTGGTCCTGACGTTCCTGCAATGCCATACGCACCGACAATGGAAAAATTCTTTATGATGAACCCAGATAAAATAGAAAAAGCGATGCGTGAGCTGGCAGAATTTTAATAGATAGGAGGGATATAGATGGCAGCTGAAAAAATAACAATGCCCCAGCTGGGGGAAAGTGTAACAGAGGGTACAATTAGTTCTTGGCTAGTAAAAGCAGGTGACCAGGTTAACAAATATGATCCAATTGCTGAAGTAATGACAGATAAAGTAAATGCTGAGGTTCCTTCTTCTTTTACTGGAACAATTAAAGAAATTGTTGTACCAGAAGGAGAAACAGTTGCAGTTGGTGAGCTTATTTGCTATGTCGAAACGGAAGCTAGTGGAACTGTAGAGGTACCCGCTACTGAGAATACAGAAACAAATGAAGTCACTTCATCACAAGCAGACTCTTCTGATGAATCTATGAAGAAGCGCTATTCTCCTGCTGTTCTAAGACTAGCACAGGAAAATAACATAGATTTAGAGCGTGTTACTGGTACTGGTCGTGGTGGAAGGATTACTCGTAAAGATATCGAGCAAGTGATTGCTACAGGACAAATTCCATCTACATCTGAATCAAGCACTCCAATAGTAAATAAAGAAAAAGCACAACCAAAAGCTGCTAAACCTGTACCACCTGGTCAACAACCTAAAACACAAATTGGCGATATCGAAATTCCGGTTACAGGTATTCGTAAAATTATCGCTCAAAATATGGTACGTTCGAAAACGGAAATTCCACATGCTTGGATGATGGTAGAAGTAGATGTGACTGATTTAGTCAGCTACCGTAATAAATTGAAGAATGAGTTTAAGAAAAATGAGGGCTACAACCTAACGTACTTTGCATTCTTTGTGAAAGCAGTTGCGCAGGCTCTTAAGAATTTCCCTCAATTGAACAGCACGTGGGCAGGGGATAAAATAATCCAACGTAAGGATATTAACCTTTCCATTGCTGTAGCCAAGGACCAAGAGCTTTTTGTTCCTGTAATCAAGCATGCAGATGAAAAAAGTATTAAAGGAATTGCTAGAGAAATAAACGAACTTGCACTGAAAGCCCGTACAAATAAGCTTTCGGCTGATGATATGCAAGGTGGAACCTTCACCGTTAATAATACTGGTTCATTTGGTTCCGTCCAGTCAATGGGGGTAATTAACTATCCTCAAGCGGCTATCTTGCAAGTTGAATCAATTGTGAAAAAACCAGTCATCATTGATAACATGTTTGCTGCAAGAGACATAGTTAATCTATGTTTATCACTTGATCACCGTATCCTTGATGGGTTAGTTTGTGGCCAATTCTTAGCTTATGTGAAAGAAATATTAGAAAATATGAATGAAAAAACAGTTCAAGTTTACTAAAACAAGCTCTATAAATTGAAATTTGCTACCAAACTTGATAACCTAGGTGTTAGGTAGGATTAAACTAACATAAGGGGTGCTTATATGGATTTCAACCTATTCATGAATGATATTGTTGATGCTGCACGTAAGGATATAACAGAAGCGGGTTTTGAGGAGCTTCGTACTGAGGAAGATGTTGATACTGCTCTGAATAGAGAAGGTACAACACTAGTTATGATAAACTCAACATGTGGTTGTGCTGGAGGAGTAGCACGTCCTGCTGCAGCGAATGCAATTCACTTTGATAAACGTCCGGATCACTTAGTTACAGTGTTTGCTGGTCAAGATCGTGAGGCAACTGAAAAAGCACGTACATATTTTGAGGGTTATCCACCATCATCACCATCTTTTGCGTTTTTAAAGGATGGTAAAATTGTTACGATGCTTGAGCGCCATGATATTGAAGGTCATAGTGCAATGGAAGTTATGACTAAGCTCCAGGATATTTTTAATCAACATTGTGAAGAAGTATAATAAGTGATTTAAATGAGGCTGTCCTACACATCAGGCCAGCCTTATTTCTTATAGAGGAGAAAACAAGGTGAAAATCGGGTATCGGACCATCAAAACTGCAATCGGCACACCAATCGCAATCGTGATTGCTCAAACACTAGGACTGGCAAATTTCACTTCTGCAGGGATTTTAACGATACTCACAATAAAACCATCACGAAAACAATCGGTATTAAGTGCATGGCATCGGTTGCTTGCTTGTGTGATCGCGAGTATTTTCTCATTTGTATTTTTTGAATTTCTTGGCTATCATCCCATTGTTTTAGCAATAATGTTTATTTTATTTATACCGGTTACCGTTTTATTAAAAGTAACTCCTGGTATTGCAACTAGTTCAGTTATCACGCTAAGTTTTTATGGCGCTGGTGATATACCTATACACTTTTTGTTTGAACAATTCCTTATCATTATTATTGGGATTGGTACTGGACTTTTAGTTAACTTATATATGCCTGGGAATGATCGAAAATTAAGGCTATATCAAAAGAAACTTGAAGATAACTTCCAGATAATTTTAAAGGAAATAGCATTATATATACGGGATAAGAATACAGTATGGGATGGGAAAGAATTAAGAGAATCAGAAGAGATGTTACAGGAAACGATTGTAATGGCAGAGATTGACAGAGAAAACCATCTATTAAGATCTAAACATGCGTATTTTGACTATTTCATAATGAGAAATGAGCAACTAGATTTATTACGAAAAATGCTTCCTTTAGTTACTAAATTACCTAATCGAGATGAGATATCAGTAAAAATTGCTACCTTTTTTGAAGAGTTGGCAGAGTTTGTACATCCAGAAAATACTGCTATCGTTTTTTTAGAAAAACTAAAAGAGTTAAAGGATGAATTTAACCAAGAAGATTTACCAACTACGTATGAGGAATTTGAAACAAGGGCAAATTTATTCCGTTTATTACATGAAATAGAAAACTATCTAATCATTAAAAAACATTACAAAAAAAGCGACGTAAGTCTTATACGTCGTCCAACATAAATAAGGATGGAACTCACACTAGTAACAAAAACTAGATATAAAAAAGACTGCGATTACAAAATTATGTAATCGGAGTCTTATCACACATTATTACATATTCACAAATAGCGCTAGACCATAAGTAATGGAAGATACTACCATTGCAATAATCATAATATAAATTGCCAATTTCATACGTCTTTCGCGCTTTGACTTTCTTCTTGGAGCAGGTTTAGTAGTTTGCTTTGCAGCCATTCTTAAGTCCTCCTTAAATCCCATATGCTCTATATATTTTAACGTTAAAATAAGATTTGGACAAGTATAATATTTAAGTTATAATTTTTTTATAATAAATTTTCCTAATATTTACCTTATTGCAAGCGGTGTCATTGTCAATCTATTAACTGAATGGGGGAATAAGAATGAAAATTGATCAAAAGGATATAGAAAAGAAATGGAAGGAATCGGTTGATAATAATATAAAACGCTTCCCTGAACGAAAAAGCTCCTTTCAAACTAGTTCGGAAATTGATGTGGAACGACTTTACTATCCTGAAAATGATAATGATTATTATGAAAAACTAGGTTTTCCCGGTGAATATCCCTATACTCGGGGAATACAGCCAACCATGTACCGAAGCAAGTACTGGACAATGCGTCAATATGCTGGATTTGGTTCGGCAATAGAAACCAATAAACGATTTCGGTATTTATTAGAACAAGGACAAACGGGACTATCTGTTGCATTTGACTTACCTACTCAGATTGGTTATGACTCTGATGATATGATGGCAGAAGGTGAAGTTGGAAGAGTCGGTGTAGCTATTGACACATTACATGATATGGAGGCATTGTTAGATAAAATACCATTAGATAAAGTTAGTACATCAATGACTATTAATGCACCTGCATCGGTATTGCTTGCTATGTATATTGCTGTTGGTGAGAAGCAAGGTGTTGAGAAGGGGAAATTAACAGGTACTATTCAAAATGATATTTTAAAAGAATACATTGCTAGGGGAACTTATATATTTCCACCCAAGCCGTCTATGAGATTGATAACGAATATTTTTGAATATTGTGGGGAACATGTCCCAAAATTTAACACAATAAGTATTTCCGGTTATCATATCCGTGAAGCGGGATCTACCGCGGTGCAAGAAGCGGCATTTACTATTGCCAATGGGATGGCTTATGTAGATGCGGCTATCGAAGCGGGGTTAGACGTCGATGCGTTTGCGCCTAGACTAGCATTCTTCTTTAACGCTCATAATAATTTCTTTGAAGAGATTGCTAAGTTTAGAGCAGCGAGAAGAGTGTGGGCAAAAATAATGAAGGAACATTATCAAGCTAAAAATCCCAAAAGCTGGAAATTACGATTTCATACTCAAACAGGGGGATCTACCTTAACTGCCCAACAACCTGATAACAATATTGTAAGGGTTACCATGCAGGCATTAGCAGCCGTTCTAGGAGGCACACAAAGCTTACACACGAACTCTAGAGATGAAGCATTGGCATTACCAACAGAGGAATCTGCGCGAATTGCATTGCGTACCCAACAAATTATTGCTAATGAAAGTGGAGTTGCAGATACGGTCGATCCATTAGGTGGATCATATTTTGTTGAGGCTTTGACAGATAAAATAGAGGAAGAAATGGAAGCTTATTTAGACCAGATAAATGAGCTAGGTGGGTCAGTAACCGCTATCGAAGAGGGATTCATGCAACGAGAAATTCATCGTACAGCATATGAAACGCAACTGCGAATTGAAAAAGAAGAAGAAATTATCGTTGGCCTAAACAAATATAAAATTGATGAAGAGGTTAATCCGGAACTATTAAAAGTTGACGAAGCTTTAGAACGTCAGCAAAAAGCCTCATTACAAGAAATCAGACACGATCGTGATAACGAGATGGTTGTTAGTACCTTAAAGCAACTAGGATGGGCAGCAAAAAAACCAGAAGAGAACTTGATGCCATATATTTTAAATGCCGTGAAAGCCTATGCTTCTGTTGGGGAAATTTGTAATGTTCTTCGTAAAGAATTTGGGGAATATGGCATCTAATATTTACTATTTGGGAGGAGAACATATAATGGCGAAAATTAGAGTATTAATTGCCAAACCAGGTCTTGATGGACACGATAGAGGCGCATTAGTAATTGCACAGGGACTCAGAGACCATGGAATGGAAGTTGTGTATACAGGATTAAGGCAATCCCCAGCACAAATTGCAAAAGCAGCAATTCAGGAGGATGTAGATGTAGTAGGCTTGTCTTCCTTATCCGGGGCACATCGAACCCTATTCCCAAAAGTAGTAGAGGAATTGAAATCATTAAACGCTGGTGATATACCAGTAATCGGTGGAGGTGTAATTCCTTCTGAGGATATTTCATTTTTGGAGGAACAAGGTGTTAAGAAAATATTTACTAGTGGGTCTTCCATTGAAGAACTAGCAAACTATATCGTAACATTAGTTGGTCCTATGGAAGGGGAAGTAACGAAAAAAATATCACATATTGGTATTGCAGTTAAGTCAATTGAACAGTCACTCCCATTTTACACCAAAATATTAGGCCTAGAATTAGAGGGGATAGAGGAAATAGATTCTGAAAGTGTTAAAGTGGCATTCCTAAAAATCGGAGATAGTCGCTTTGAACTACTTGAGGCAACCACAGATAACTCTCCAATCCACAAATTTATCGTGAAAAGAGGAGAAGGTATCCATCATATAGCGCTAGATGTAGAGGATATAGAAGCGAGGATGAGAAGTTTATCTAAAAACGGTATTGAATTCATCAATCCGGAACCCAAAACAGGTGCTCACCGGTCGCAAATAGCTTTTATGCATCCTAAATCAACACAAGGTGTCCTCTTTGAACTATGTGAAGAAGCGGGGGGCGAGTAAACATGGTGGATATGTTTGATAAAATTAATGAACTCTATGATAAAAGAAGATTAGCTGAACGCGGTGGTGGAGATGATCGAATCGAAAAGCAACATGCTAAGGGAAAGTGGACTGCTAGAGAAAGAATTGATTACTTACTCGATGATGGAAGCTTTGTAGAATTAAATACGTTTATCGAAAATCGTGGAACAGATTTTAATATGAATGGTTCAAATGGGGCAGGAGATGGTGTTGTTACTGGATTCGGAAAAATTAACGGACGTCCTGTTTACTTATTTGCCCAGGATTTTACGCTGTATGGTGGAGCTCTTGGTGAAATGCACGGTAAAAAAATTGCTGCAGTAATGGATTTAGCAGCTAAAAATGGTGTTCCTTTTATCGGATTAAATGATTCGGGTGGCGCTAGGATTCAAGAAGGGGTTTCGTCATTAGATGGGTATGGGCAAGTTTTTTACCGTAATTCGATTTACTCGGGATTTATACCTCAAATTTCTGTTATTATGGGTCCAAGTGCAGGGGGGGCAGTTTATTCTCCAGCAATAACAGATTTTGTAATTATGGTGGAGAAAACGTCACAAATGTTTATTACGGGTCCGAAGGTTATAGAAACGGTTACCGGTGAAAAAATAACTTCAGAGGACCTTGGCGGCGCATATATTCATAATAGTAAAAGTGGAAATGCTCACTTTAAAGCAGAAAATGAAGAGGAAGCACTAGATCATGTAAAAAAACTACTATATTATCTACCAGATAATAATAGTGAAAAGCCTGTTGTGAGAGAGTACCAAGAAGATGAGCTTAGAAACTATCGTCCTGAGTTAGTTGATATTGTTCCTTTTGACTCTACTCGCCCATATGATATGAAGCAGGTAATTTCTCAAGTAGTAGATGAAGAGTCCTTTTATGAAATTCATGCTGATTTTGCTAAAAATATTGTAATTGGATTTGCTAGAATAGAGGGACAGACAGTGGGACTAGTATGTAATCAACCAAAGCATCTAGCTGGTGGATTAGATATTGATTCCAGTGATAAAGCAGCTCGATTTATTCGTTTTTGCGACTGTTTTAATATCCCAATCATAACCTTTGAAGATGTCACAGGTTTCTTTCCTGGCATAAAACAAGAACATGGTGGTATCATACGTCATGGAGCTAAAATTTTATATGCATATTCAGAAGCAACTGTTCCCAAACTAACCGTTATTGTACGTAAGGCATATGGTGGAGCGTATGTGGCCTTAAACAGTAAGTCGATTGGAGCCGATTTAGTATTTGCATGGCCAAATGCGGAAATTGCCGTAATGGGTCCAGAAGGTGCAGCCAATATCATCTTTGCTAAAGAAATTGCTGCGAGTGAGGATCCTGAACGTACACGACAAGAAAAAATTAATACATATCGTGATAAGTTTGCCAATCCTTATGTTGCGGCTAAGTTAGGGATGGTTGATGATGTTATTGATCCAAGAGAAACAAGAATTAAGCTAATCCAAGGATTAGAAATGCTCGCATCTAAACAAGAGGATCGTCCTAAAAAGAAGCATGGGAATATTCCTCTTTAACATAGGAGGCTAGACAGATGGTAAATCAAGAGAGACTAGTAAATGAGTTTATGGAACTTGTTCAGGTAGATTCTGAGACAGGTTTTGAGGCAGAAATTGCAAAAGTATTGAAAAAGAAATTTACAGATTTAGGTCTAGAAGTGGTAGAAGACAAAGCAAAAGAAATAACAGGTCATGGTGCAAACAATTTAATTTGTACATTAAAGGGTACAAAAGACGAAGTAGATACAATATATTTTACATCTCATATGGATACAGTAGTTCCTGGAAAAAGAATTAAGCCATCTATTAAAGAAGGATACATTGTATCTGATGGTACAACTATTCTTGGTTCTGACGACAAAGCAGGACTAGCAGCAATGTTTGAAGCAATTCGTTCATTAAAAGAGAATAATATTGAACACGGTGATGTTCAATTTGTTATTACGGTTGGAGAAGAGTCCGGATTAGTTGGTGCAAAAGCACTTGATCCTTCATCTATTCATGCTAAATTTGGATATGCACTGGATAGTAATGGGGAAGTTGGCGATATTATTGTGGCCGCCCCGACACAAGCGAAGGTTAATACGATCATCAAAGGGAAAACAGCACATGCTGGAGTTGCTCCTGAAAAAGGTATATCTGCAATTACCATTGCTGCTAAGGCAATTGCTAAAATGCCATTAGGCCGAATCGATGAAGAGACAACAGCAAATATTGGTCGTTTTGAAGGTGGAAAACAAACCAATATTGTTGTCGATCATGTTGAGATTCTTGCTGAAGCCCGTTCCCTTGTTCCTGAAAAAATGGAAGCACAAGTTTCTAAAATGAAAGAAGCTTTCGAGTCAACCGCAAAAGAAATGGGCGGGGAAGCTATCGTTGATATTAAAGTAATGTACCCTGGATTTAAGCAAAAAGCAGGGGATGAAGTGGTAGAAGTTGCCAGACGTGCAGCTGCATCTGTTGGAAGAGAAAGTAAACTTCTTCAAAGTGGCGGAGGTAGTGACGCCAACGTTATCGCAGGTTTTGGAATTCCAACGGTTAACCTTGCTGTTGGTTATGAAGAAATTCATACTACAAATGAACGTATACCAGTTAGTGAGTTAGTTAAGGTGACTGAACTTGTGGCAGCTATTATTCAAGAAGTTGCTGTTGCAAGCAACTAAATAAATAATGATGAAAAGGCTACTGTAATAATATTGAGTAGCCTTTTTTTCGTATGTTAAAATTTGAAATATTTTCTCTAAACGAAGCGTCAAATTACAGAAGTACTGATAAGCTGATAAATAACATAAATGATAGTATAAGAAAACATAATTAAAAAGGATGAGTCCTGTATGCGTACTAAAATCATATATTACTTTCCGTTAAGCTTCATTATTGCATTATTCATATTATTTGGTTCGCCAAGGTCGAATAAATTAGCATAGGGCCCTCCAATCCCAATTAATTATTTCATGCTCGAGAAATACTTAAACAAAGAAATAATGCCACCTTCGTGTGAAGGAGAGTTTTTTAACTCATATGAGATTCTTAGATACAATACAAATAGGATGGAATTATACATTTGGGCTGTAATAGAGGAGTACTCCAATTATCATGATCGATTAGAATTGGGATCTGGTATGTCTGGACCAATAGTGTTAGAAATAGAAGATGAATCTGGTTCAGTCAACATTCACGGCCATATATTACCTAGGGATATTAGTTACAGGTTGTAAATATGGCTAATCCAGAATATAAGCTTGATATTGGGAGGGAAACATTTTTCCTTTGGTTAAAAGGCAATAACTCCTCAATTATAAATACAATGGAGACAAAAAAATTTATCGTCTATCTGAGAACTATACAAATGCAATTAGATTAATTATTGAATAACATTACAGTCTTTTACTAAGGTAAAAGGCTATTTTATTTATGTTATAATAGATGTTAGATGTGAAACAACTGTTCGGAAAGGTGTCTAATTGGATGAAGGCAAATAAGGCTCGTATTATTTTTCATTTAGATATGAATAGCTTTTATGCATCGGTTGAGATGGCTTATAACCCTGCTTTTAAGGGAAAACCTTTAGCTGTTGCTGGTAATCCTGAAGAACGAAGAGGAATTATTATTACTAGTAATTATGAAGCCAGAGCAAACGGAGTAAAAACGACTATGCCTATTTGGCAAGCAAAAAAACTTTGCCCAGATTTAATAGTTGTTCGCCCTAATTTTGATCGATATCGAACTGCATCCCGTGAAATTTTTAAAATTATGTATGGTATTACTCCTTTTGTTGAACCAGTTTCCATTGATGAGGGATATATGGATATTACCGATGCAGTTGAAGTGGATAAGACGTTACAGTTAGCTGAATCCTTACAACAAAAAATCAAAAATGATTTAGATCTACCATGTAGCATAGGGATTGCTCCTAATAAATTTCTAGCAAAAATGGCATCCGATATGAAAAAGCCTATGGGAATCACGGTCCTTCGTAAACGTGATATTCCAGAAAAATTATGGCCATTACCTGTTGGGGAAATGTATGGTGTAGGAAAGAAAACAGCAGAAAAATTAATTTCGATAGACATTAATACCATTGGCGAACTTGCTGAAGCGGATGTTTATCGACTAAAACAAATTCTTGGAATAAATGGAGAACGTTTGAAGAACCGTGCAAACGGTATGGACCTTAGACCTGTTGATCCAGATGCAGTTAATGAATTTAAAAGTATTGGTAGTTCAGAAACATTACCGATGGATACGACTGATGAAATGGAAATAAAAGGATTATTTTCAGCTTTAGCAGAAAATGTTGAAAAAAGAATGAAGCGAAAGCAAGCAGCAGGACGATCTATTCAAATTACAATACGTTACCATGATAGGAAAACGATCACCCGTAGTAAGAAAATACCTAACTTTATTGATAAAAAAGAAGAAATACTTAAAGTAGCTCTAGAACTATTTGAATTACATTGGAATAAGGAACCGATTCGTTTACTTGGGATAACTGTACAAGATGTCGAAGAAAAACAGAATATCGTACAACAATTAGATTTATTCACATATAAGAAAGATGCTGAAAAGGAGAAACTATATTCTGCAATTGAGGAATTGACGCAAAAACTAGGGAAGAATCCCTTTATTAAGGTAAAGGAAAACGTAAAGGAGCAGCCAAGAACTAGTTTTCAAAAAGACTTTTTGGATGATTTTAGAAAATAAACATGCAGTAAAGACCTGCTTTTGTGAGAAATGAGGATATAAAGATGGATATTATGATTAGAGAGGAACTAAACAATGACCAAAACATCAAGCGGATAACGGAACGGGATTTGACCTTAGGTAAAAAACTAGGAGAAATCTAATAGAGTACTAGAATTAGTAGTAATTCAACAATTAAACAGCATCTAGACTTCTAGTAGGCACTGGATTTTTATGAGTCTGTTGGAAAAACGGGAATACTCATTACAGTTGTTAATAATAGAGAAATTCCGTATATTGCTTTAATAGATTGTTACTAAAAACAGTAGGACAGTCCATGGACTGTCCTACTGTTTGTACTAAATTATTTCTACTTCATAAGCTTCTTAATTAACGAAAAAGCTAACTTCCCACCACCTGGATAACGAAGTGGTATATCAAATTTAGTGGTTTGTTTTAAGATACTTTTGTGATGGGAGAAGGTATCAAAGCTATGCTTGCCATGATATCCACCCATACCGCTTTGACCTACACCGCCAAAAGGTAAATTTGGATTCGCTAGGTGATATAAGGTATCATTAACACAGCCGCCACCAAATGAAAGTCTAGTCATCACTTTTTCCTGATTTTTTTCTTTTTCACCAAAGTAATAAAGAGCCAGTGGTTTCTCGCGGTGTTTTAGCTCTGTAATAACCTCGTCAATGTTATTAAAAGTAAGGACAGGTAATATAGGACCAAATATTTCATCCTGCATAACAGGGGCATCCCATGTGACCGAATCAAGTATTGTGGGCTCTATCTTCAATTGATCCTGGTCTATATCTCCACCATATACAATAGTTCCATTTGATAAATATGCTGACAAACGATTAAAGTGGTTCTCGTTAATAATACGCGCGAATTTATCATATTGAAGTGCATTTTTACTGTACATTTTTTTAATCTGCTTTTTCATTTCCTTTAATAGTTTATCTTTTATTTGATCGTGTACATACAGATAATCAGGTGCAACACATGTTTGGCCAGCATTAGTAAATTTGCCCCAAACAAGGCGTTTTGCCGTTAAGGAAATATTGGCATCTTTATCAATGATTGCGGGACTCTTTCCGCCTAGTTCCAATGTAACAGGAGTAAGAAATTTACTAGCTTCACGCATAACTACTTTTCCAACGGCTGTACTACCTGTGAAAAAGATATAATCAAATCGTTGGTTTAATAATTCCTGACTAATTTCCTTGGCACCCTCCACAACGGCAATAAACTTTGAATCAAACGTTTCCCCAATTATTTTTGCTAAAAGTGAGGAAGTTGATGGACTATATTCGGACGGTTTAATCACTACTGTATTACCTGCAGCAATAGCACCTATAGCAGGAGCTAATGCTAACTGTAAAGGATAATTCCATGGTGACATGACTAATGTAACCCCATATGGTTCTTTTCTAATAAAGTTTTTGGTTCCTTTATGTGTAAGTGGTGCATCTATGGGATCATCCTTCATCCAGTCTTTTAAGTTATTTTCTGTATGTTTAATTTCGTTGTACAGAAAACCAAGTTCAGTTGTAAAGGCATCGAAATTGGATTTATTTAAATCTTGTTTTAATGCCTTATAAATGCTTTTTTCATATTTTTCTAGCATACTCCGTAGTGAACGCAACATATTAATTCGAAATCGATAATCGTGCGTTTCTTCTGATAAGAAAAAATTGCGTTGTGCTTGAACCAATTCTTTAATTTGCACCGTCATACCACTCCTTTTAGTTGGAAGGGATACTTACTTGATAAAAGTCACTTGCTATCTCCGTATTTGGAAAGATTGCTTGTGTTTCCTGTAATAGTTCCTCTATTTCATGTTGCTGGTATCGGGATGAAATGTGATTTAATATTAACCGCTTCACGTTTCCGGACTTAGCTAAATTGGCTGCTTGTTCTGTTGTTGAGTGATAATATTCCTTGGCTAAGTCTACTTTATTCTTATCAAAAGTGGCTTCATGAACAAGTAAATCAGCATTTTTAACAAAATCTTGATTTTGTTCGGTTGACTTTGTGTCACCTAGAATAACGAGTTGCCTTCCAATTTTTTCTGCTCCTAAATAATCATGGCGATGAATTTCCCGTCCATCTTCTAATATGGTAACCTGATTTTCTTTTATTTCGCGATAAATGGGGCCGGGATGAATTCCGATAGCCTTTAACTTATCAACCTGCAATTCTCCGGGCTTATTTTTTTCTTCAATCCGGAAGCCATAACTAGGCATACCATGTACTAATTTTTTGCAATATACGATAAAATGCTCATCTTCTAATATTTTTCCTTCTTTAATAATAACGAATGTGAGGGGATAGGTTATATGTGTTCCGCTAAGCTTTAAACTTGTTTGTACAAATTCCTCTATGCCTTTAGGACCATAAATCACCATTTCCTCCTCGCCCCCTTGAAATGAACGTGAGCTTAATAATCCAGGTAACCCATAGATATGATCACCATGCATATGGGTAATAAAAATTTTATTGATTTTTCGTGGCTTTATGGAGGTGTGTAAGATTTGATGCTGTGTTGCTTCACCACAATCAAATAACCATATACTATTTGTCTCCTGAAGCAGCATTAGTGCTAAGCTAGAGACATTTCTCTCTTTAGAAGGTATACCTGAGCCTGTACCAAGAAATAATAACTCCATGTTATACCTCCTATCTCCATCCGCGTGTATACTGTTTTGGAGCATCTAATGGATATTCTAATTCATCTGCCGCCTGTTTTGCCCAATATGGATTTCTTAATAATGATCTTCCAATAAAAATAAGGTCAGCTCTGTCATTTTGGAGGATTTCTTCTGCTTGTATACCTGTTGTAATTAACCCAACAGCACCAGTTGGAATACTTGCCTCTCGTTTGATTGTTTCACATTGTTTCACTTGATAACCAGGGTACACATTTATTCTCGCCGGAACAATTCCGCCAGTACTACAATCAATCAAATCAACGTCCATATCTTTTAATTTAGAGGTGAAGAAAAGAAAATCGTCAATTGTATTTCCATCTTTATGATATTCATCAGCAGATATGCGA
Organism: Paucisalibacillus algeriensis; assembly: GCF_000577245.1. Classification (GTDB taxonomy): domain Bacteria; phylum Bacillota; class Bacilli; order Bacillales; family Amphibacillaceae; genus Ornithinibacillus. The sequence continues at coordinate 131,039 of NZ_CBYO010000014.1, read as the reverse complement.
ACAAAAACGGGGCCGTTGAACTCTTTTTTCACAATCTCCGTTATTTCACTAAGGAAACGAAATCGATTTTCCCGATTTCCACCGTATGCGTCAGTACGATGATTGGATAAAGGTGATAAAAACTGGTTAATTAAATAACCGTGAGCAGCATGGACCTCAACCATATCAAATCCTGCCTTTTTGGCTCGTCTTGCGCCATTTCCAAAAGCCTCTACTATTCTTTTTATGCCAGAAGTAGTTAGTTCTGTTGGTATTTTGAATGTTTCGTTAAATGGTAAAGGAGAAGGCGCAAAGGTAATATCTTCATCTTGAGCTTTTCTTCCAGCATGGGCAAGCTGGATACCAGTTTTCGCTCCATAAGCTCGAATTTGTTCTACAAGATTTTTATAGCCATGAACCTGTTCATCTTCCCAAATTCCCAAATCCTGTGCCGAAATTCGTCCTGATTGCTCTACTGCAGTTGCTTCGAGAATGATTAATCCTACTTCACCGACAGCGCGAGAGATATAATGTGTCATATGAAACGGTGTCAATTTTCCATCTTGTTTTTCAGATGAATACATACACATTGGAGACATCACGATTCGATTTTTTAGAGTCATATCCTTAAAGGTTATTGGTGAGAATAATTTTGCCATTTATAAGTCCTCCAATTATAATTTTTTTTTATACTGAAATACTTTTCGAAAAGTCAGTGCCTTATACGGAACATCGGTAAAAATACCATCACAACCTTGGTTAAAGCAATGCATCATAGGTTTGTATTTATTTACTGTATAAACACGTACGGGCATGTTTTTTTCATATGCTTGTTCCATGAGTTGCTGATTTACTAATCGATATTTTACATGAAGTGCATTTGCTCCTAACTTCCTTGCATATTCCACTAAGTTAGGGTATTTTTTCGATGTAAGAAAAGCAATTTCAATATTATTCTGGTACGTTACCAATCTTTTTACACTATTCGGATTGAATGTTGATAATGTTGTCCGTTCGAGTAAACGATGGGTCTTTAGCATGTTGTAAACTATTGACTCTAAGTTTTTATAGTCAATTTTATTATTTTTTAATTCAATATTAATGTAAAGATCTTTTGGCTTTATCCAAACTAAAAATTCCTCAAGCGTTATTATTCTTGCATTACGAAATTCTGGAGAAAACCAAGACCCAGCATCTAATTTACTAAGCTCTTCATACGTATAATCCTTTACATAACCAGTGCCACTTGTTGTTCGTTTGACTGTTTCGTCATGGATTAACACCGGGATATTATCCTTTGTTAATTGGACATCAGTCTCTATACCTTCTGCTCCAAGTTTATAACCCAGTTCAAATGCATACATCGTATTTTCAGGTGCTAGCTTGCTAGCTCCACGGTGGGCAATTATTTTTGTTATCAAATCATTCACCTCTAGCATTGATTTTGTTTGAAAAGAGTGGGAAAGTCAACAAATACACAGGTGGAAATAATCTTTAAGTTTTCATAAGTGACTTCTCTTTATTTTAACGTTAAAATGAAAATAAGTGAATGAATCGCAATTCAGTTTCGTGGTTTATTTAGTGGTTCCTTGGCAAGAAGATACGATACTTTCTGTAGTGTCTGACGCTTAAATTGTACTAAATAATTAACTTTTTAATTGTACATTTAATAACTTTAACATAATTAATTTTCTAAGAATCGAGGGGAATAAGATGATGGTGGCTAAAAAGTTTATACATCAGCTCACAGTTCCAACGCCTTTTGCAGTAGGAGATACACATATATATCTTTTAAAGGGGGACACTCTTTCTTTAGTTGATGCTGGTGTTCGAACAGAAGCGGCATGGGATGCATTGGTTGCCCAGTTAAAGGAAGTTGGATATAAGCCTAACGAGATTGAACAGGTTATTTTAACTCATCATCATCCTGACCATACTGGTTTAATAGATAGGTTTGAACAAGCACAGAATATTGTAGGACACGAAAATGTGAATCCTTGGCTCACAAGGGATGATGACTATTTTAATCATTTCGAGGATTTTTATTATGACTACTTCGATATAAATGGCGTCCCGCGTCACTTTCGATCATATTTAGGTAAGTTAAGAGCTCAACTGGATTGGGCTGGAAAGGGAAGGCTAACTATTCGAATTGACGAAGGTGATTATCTACCTGGACATCCTGAATTTAAGGTGATTGAGACTAAAGGACACGCCCAAAGCCACCTATCATTTCTAGGGGAAGACGGCACTTTTATTGGTGGAGATCATCTTTTGCAGCATATTAGTCCAAATCCTATTATGGAACCTCCAAAAATAGGGGAGAAGGAACGACCAAAGCCGTTATTACAATATCGAGCTAATTTAGAAAAATGTTTTTCATTAGATATAAATATAGTTTTACCGGGACATGGTGAAATATTTTCTAATGTTAAAGAGATAATTCCTCAGCGGTTCGCCAAACAAGAAAGTCGTGCCAATAAAGTTCTTGGGTTATTAAAGGAATATGCTCAAACTCCTTTTCAGTTATGTGAACAGATTTTTCCAAGGCAATATGAAACACAAATTGATTTAACTATGTCAGAAATAATAGGGCAATTAGATTATTTAGAGGATATCGGATTGGTTACAAAAACAATCGAGGATGGAGTACTATTCTACCATGCAAATTAATTATCAAGGGAAAAAGGTTGTCGTTACAGGTGCTTCAAGCGGAATTGGTGAAATGCTGGTAAGAAGAATCGCAGCAAATGGAGGAACTCCAATCATGCTAGCTCGTTCACTAGACAAACTTAGACAATTACAGCAACAAATAAAAGAGGAATATAATATTAGAGCGTTTTACTATAAAGTAGACCTTACAGATGATGAAGAAATGAATGAGGTCATTGCTTCAGTAATTCGTGAACATCATGTTATTCACGCCCTTGTTAATAATGCAGGTACGGGTATTTTTCAATATGTGGAGCATACAAAATGGAATGATGTTGAGCTGATGTTTCGATTAAATGTACTGGCAGTAATTCGTATGACAAAGCTCTTTATACCGCATTTTAAAGCCAATAATGAAGGTCATATCGTAAATATAGCATCACAGGCAGGAAAAATATCAACACCAAAATCGGCAGTTTACGCTTCAACAAAACACGCAATTCTTGGTTTTACCAATGCGTTACGACAAGAGTTGGCAGATTATCATATAAATGTTACTGCAGTTAACTTAGGGCCAGTTAAAACAAATTTCTTTTCTCATGCTGATCCAGATGGTAACTACCAAAAAAGTGTAGCAAAATATATGCTGGATCCGGAGAAGGTAGCATTAAAAATCGGTGAGAACTTATTTACTAGGAAGCGAGAAATAAACATGCCGATGTGGATGGATATTGGGAGTAGATTTTATCAACTCTTCCCTGGTATGATGGAAAAAGTATTAAAAAAACAATTTAATAAAAAATAACAGCATAGGGGAAGCAATATGAAATTAACTATTACGGAAAAGGCAATTAGTAAGATACAAGAATTTAATACACGAAATCATCACTATCTTTTGCTTCACTATGACACGGTTGGATGTGGTTGTGGTGTTAATGGTGTACCAACGATTGGGTTAGTGGATCATAAAGATGATAGTCATATAGAAGTGGAGACACATGCAATGCCTACTATTGTGAATAAAATGCAATCAGTCTTTTTTGCTGAAAATATGAAGCTAGATTTTGTGGGTGGAACATTTCGTTTATCCAGTCCAGAGGGGATATTAAATCCATTTATTTCAACTACAAACCTTATGGATTGAAGGGTAAGAGGCTAGGACAAAACTATATGATAAACTAATAAAAAAATTTAGTGCTAATATTGGTTTCGGAAATATACTTCGCAGCAGCTTGAACGGCTGGTGGGCCTCCTCATACTGACTTCATAAGGGGTCTCACCCACGCCTTTCCTTTAGCGGGACAAATGCTTTTACTGGGGCGAGAACCGCAGTCCTATTCCCAATTTCCAAGGAATTTCTCGACAGTAAATACACCCCACTAGAGAATACAGGCTCTCTTTCAAAGGGCCTTGCAAAACCTAATTAAGCGATAAATTGTTCATCTTTAAAATAGTAATATTATTGTGTCCACACCCCTTTTGTTTATCTATGTTGAATATATTTATTGGCTTTTGTTACTGATTTCAATTGATTATATAATGTATCTGAAAGACTTTTCTCTACATCAAACAACGTATTTTCTTTTACTTGTTCAATCGAACTTGCACCAAAAACAGCACTTGCCACAGCAGGATGTTTTAATACATATTGTAAAGATAATTCATTTAGATTATCTGATATTGATGATAGCTTTTGATGTGTTTCTTGAAGCTCTTTAAATGTATAATCTAAAAATCCGTCTCTTCCTTTCTTTTCAATTTGTTCTTTAGCATTATTACTTAATAAACCTTTAGCAAGCGGTCCACGAGCAAGTACACTTATATTATGTTTGTATAGTAAATCTAATGTTTCTTCCTCAGGTCTTCGGTCTAATAAACTATATTGGGTCATGACACCATCAATGGATGACTTTTTTACATACTCTCGAATTACATTCGGCCTGATAGAGGATATACCATAGGCTCGTATCACACCCTCTTTTTTTAACTCTTCAAACGCTTCAATTGTTTCATCAATGGGGTCATCTAAAGTTCCACCATGTAGCATGTAAAAATCAATATAGTCTGTTTGTAGTCTACGTAAGCTTTCCTTTACTTCAAATTGAATGTAAGTTTTTGAAGGATTCCAGAACCATTCCTTGGTATCCTTATTAAAATGGTTTCCCACCTTTGTAGTTAAGATTACTTGATTGCGTTTCCCTTTGATTGCTTCACCAACGATTTCCTCATTCAATCCGAATTCGTATAAGTCAGCTGTATCAAGATGATTAATACCGCTATCTAAAGCCAAATTAATAATTTCTTTAGCGTTTTCTTTATCTGTTCCAAGTGACATACATCCAAGTGTTAACACTGAAATCTCTATATCTGAATTTCCAAGTCTATTTTTCTTCATACAATCAACCTCCTTTCCCAATCATATTTGAATTACTCATTTATGCCAAATCAAAAGACAGGAAAAATTAACTTACCCAATTGCATGTGCTAAAATAAAGCTATCTGTATCAGTAGATTATTAAAGTTAAAGGATGACATAAATGAAAAAGTTTGAAGAAAAAACAATACATACGGAAACGATATATGACGGTAATGTTGTTAAACTACAGGTAGATGATGTTGTGCTACCGAATGGTAAAGAAGCAAAACGTGAACTAATTAAGCATCCAGGCGCGGTTGCTATCATTCCAATTACAAAAGATAAAAAGATCGTTCTGGTTGAACAATACCGTAAGCCACTTGGAAAGTCTATTATCGAGATACCAGCTGGAAAGCTAGAACCAGGTGAAAGTCCTGAATTAACGGCAGTTCGTGAATTGGAAGAAGAAACTGGGTACACGACAAAAAAACTAACGAAGGTTACATCCTTTTATACTTCACCGGGCTTTGCTGATGAGTTAATGCTTATCTATTTAACGAATGAACTCGAAAAGCTAGATTTTCCTCCAGCTCTTGATGAGGATGAATTTGTTGAAATCCTAGAATTAACATTAGAAGAAGCGAAACAATATGTGGAAGAACAACGAATCCATGACGCCAAAACGAATTATGCCATTTTATACTTAGAGACGCAGGAGATTTTATAAAATGTTGAAATCTTTTTTTGCTGATATGCACATCCATATTGGAAGAGATATTTTTGATAAACCAGTCAAGATTACAGCATCCAAAAACTTAACTATTACCAATATTTTAATAGAAGCGAGCCGTAATAAAGGAATTAAATTAATTGGTGTTATTGATTGTCAATCCCCAACCGTACAGCTTGAACTTAAGCAATTAATGAACAAGGGGTTAGCCTATGAACTTGACGACGGTGGTATTCGCTTTGAAGAAGTTACTTTAATCTTAGGTTCTGAAATTGAAGTATATGATGAAAATTGTCGTGGTCCAATCCATGTGCTTTGTTTTCTCCCTAGTTTAAAGGAAATGGAAAAATTCTCAGAATGGTTAGTTACCAGGATGAAAAATATCACTTTAAGCTCGCAACGCTACTATGGTTCTGCAAAGGAACTACAATACAAAGTAAAAGAGCTTTCTGGAATCTTTATTCCTGCACATGTGTTTACACCGTACAAGAGCCTATATGGGAAAGGTGTTCTGCATTCTTTAGCAGAGGTATTTGATCCAGATTTAATAGATGGAATTGAATTGGGGTTAAGTTCTGATACTTCAATGGCAGACCAAATTACTGAACTACATTCGTATACGTTTGTAACAAATTCCGATGCACATTCACTTGCCAAGATTGGAAGAGAGTATCAAGAAATCCTCATGGAAGAACCTTCCTTTAAGGAATTTAACTACGCGCTTCATTTAGTTAAAGGAAGGAAAATTGTTCATAACTATGGGATGAATCCCAAACTTGGGAAATATCATAATACAGTTTGTGATAAATGTTTACATGCCATGAAACCTAATTCATTGGTTTGTGAGAAATGTGGTTCAAAAAAGATTGTTAAGGGTGTGGCAGATCGAATTAATGAACTTGGAAGCTTCAAAGGGGAGATCGAGGGTCGGCCACCATACCTATATCAAGTTCCATTAGAGTATTTACCAAAATTAGGGCCAAAAACATTTAAAAAATTGCTAGAGCACTTTGAAACAGAGATGAATATCATCCACCATGTTTCCTATGAAAAATTAGCAGATGTTGTTCCAGATAATATTGCAAAATCTATTATTCTTATGAGAGAAGGTAAATTATCCATTCAAGCAGGTGGAGGCGGCAAGTATGGTAGTGTTTCCAAAACATGACAGAATTATTAATTATTAAAAGATAGTTTTGATAGGCATTTTTAATAGGGATTCTTCATAACTTTTAATATAGGCAATAAGTGAATGGAGGATTCCTATGAATAAACGAACTCTTGCAATGGATCATATGAAAACACACGCAACAATCTATGTATTTATGCTAATATTATTTCTCACAGGAATAGCTTTTGGAGCAATCGTTGTGAATAGTATGGGAACGATTCAAAAGCAAGATCTCTTTTTTAATTTAGAACGGTTTTTTGGGTATATTACAACTGACAATACAATTGATAAAAATGACATTCTAAAAGAAAGTTTCTTTTATCATGCTAAGTATTTACTTCTACTATTTATATTAGGCCTTTCTGTAATAGGACTGCCAGTTGTATGGGTATTAATCTTTTTAAAAGGTTTAGTGGTAGGATTTTCGGTTGGTTTTATAGTGAGTCAATTAGGTGTTCAAGGGTTCCTACTAGCAACCTTTTCAATTGCACCTCAAAATATTATTGCAATCCCAATTTATATTCTAGCCGGTAGTCTCTCAATGATATTTACACTTGGACTTTTAAATAAATTATTTATTAAAAAAGCCTCTTTTTCTCAGCCAATCCTACAGCCATTTGTAAAATATATATCATTTTTTGCTGCTTTACTTTTGCTAACTATTGTTCCAGCAATAATTGAGGCTTATATTGCAAACGAAGCAATGATATCGTTTATAAAATCACTATATAATAATGAAAAGGCTATTTAGAATATATTAGATTCAAGTTTAGCTTTATGCTTTGACACTCCTTATTCATGTGCATATAATAAAGGTGGGATATGAGGGAGGAGATCGCCGTGGAACATCGTATTGATCGTATAAAGAAACAACTTCATGCACAAAGCTATAAGCTAACTCCACAACGAGAAGCTACTGTACGAGTATTACTTGAACGCGAGGCTGACCATTTAAGCGCAGAAGACATATTTTTACTAGTAAAAGATAAAGCTCCTGAAATAGGTCTTGCAACCGTATATCGTACATTGGAATTATTATCCGAATTGAAAATAGTTGATAAAATAAATTTTGGCGATGGCGTCTCCAGATACGATCTACGAAAAGAAGGAGCCGAACATTTTCACCATCATCTCGTTTGTATTGAATGTGGGTCTGTTGAGGAGATTATGGATGATTTGTTAGGTGATGTCGAAAAAATAGTGGAAAGTGAATGGGGATTTAAAGTACAGGATCATCGATTAACTTTCCATGGATTATGTAAGACATGCCAAAAAGCTGCAGTTGAATCTACTAGGTAACGGAAATGCCTTTTCATTATAGAGAAGGCATTATTTATTTTTCTTTGCATTCTTTTTGGTGTAAAATAAGGGTAAGTTATTTATGATAATAAAATAGGACTAGTTTTCTAGTTATTATGTATAAAGTGAATCTTTTTTGGCATATCTTTTAATATTAGTACATGATTAAAGGAGAAATGCCATATGAAAAAGATGGTATGGGATACTGTAAAAGTTTTTGTTATTTTTGTCGCGTGCACGTGTTTGTTTTACTTTGGACTTCAAGTAATGCATGCGGAGTACGAACAGTTCCATCGCTATGATACACCTGATGGCCCATCTGTAAAGGTATTCAATAGTGAGCAAAGCTTTATCGAGCGTCTAAATATCTTTTTTCGATTAGGGGAGTAGAGAATGTTAAATCATGCTTATAATGATTTTTTTCATTATCTGCAAGTTGAACGAGGATTATCAGATAATACACTTGTTTCATACAAGAGAGATTTAAATCGATATACAGAAAAAATGACGAAAGAACAACATGCATCTTGGAACGAGATTCATAGGGTGGATATTATTAATTTCTTATACCAATTAAGAGACGAGGGGAAATCAACAGCAACAATTGCTCGCACAATTTCTTCTATTAGGCAATTCCATCACTTTTTATTACGTGAAGAGATTGTAAATCATGATGCAACTTTACATATTGAAACACCTAAAAAAGAGAGAAAGCTCCCAGATATCTTATCCGTCGAAGAAGTGGACAAGCTGCTAGATATTAATGGTAACAGTCCATTAGATATTCGTAACAAGGCGATGCTAGAACTCATGTATGCAACTGGACTGCGTGTAAGTGAGTTAGTTACCTTAAAAACAGATGATTTACATTTAACAATGGGCTTTGTGCGCTGTTTTGGTAAAGGATCGAAGGAGAGAATAGTTCCCCTTGGGGATGTGGCAGAAATGGCCGTTGAAAATTATTTACAGTACTCCCGACAAATTCTATTAAAAAAGAACAGAGTTGAAAAAGTATTATTTTTAAACCAGCACGGAAGACCAATGACTAGACAAGGATTTTGGAAGATTCTGAAGAAGCTTACAACTGAAGCCAATATTATAAAGGATATTACACCACATACGTTAAGACATTCTTTTGCAACACATTTATTAGAAAATGGTGCTGATTTACGTGCTGTTCAAGAAATGTTGGGACATTCAGATATTTCTACTACACAAATCTATACACATGTAACAAAAACAAGATTAAAAGATATGTATAAATCTTATCATCCTCGTGCATGAAAGATTTTTCTTTTTTAAAATGGTTGTCTGACATCCTACAACGTATTTGTTTTAACATATTATAATAAAAATAAGACAACATAAGATATAGGAGGTACAAAGATGAGAAAATTTAACCGTGTTTTTTTAATTGTGATGGACTCTGTCGGTATTGGGGAAGCACCTGATGCTGAACAATTCGATGATATAGGAGCTGATACATTAGGACATATTGCGGATCACATGAATGGTTTACATATGCCAAATATGGGTGAATTGGGTTTGAGTAATATTAGAGAAATTAAAGGAATCGAAAAAGCAGTAAATCCAAAAGCTCATTTTACGAAAATGCAAGAAGCATCCAATGGGAAGGACACGATGACAGGCCATTGGGAAATAATGGGTCTACATATTGAACAACCATTTCAAACTTTTCCAGATGGGTTTCCGAAAGAATTAATTGATGAACTGGAAAGTAGAACTGGACGAAAGATTATCGGGAATAAACCAGCTTCCGGCACAGCCATTTTGGATGAACTAGGAGAGAAACATTTGGAGACTGGTGCATTAATCGTTTATACTTCTGCGGACTCTGTACTACAAATTGCTGCTCATGAGGAAATTATTCCTATTGAAGAACAATATCGTATTTGTGAAATTGCCAGGGAGCTTACACTAGATGAAAAGTATATGGTTGGTAGGGTAATTGCCCGTCCATTTGTTGGAGAACCGGGTGCATTCGAACGTACATCCAATCGTCATGATTATGCATTAAAACCTTTTGGGAAAACAGTTATGAATACTTTAAAGGAAGAAAACTATGATGTTATTGCGATTGGTAAAATATCGGATATCTATGATGGTGAAGGGGTAACAAAAGCCATTCGTACAAAGGACAATGATGATGGAATGTCTAAAATCGTGGAGACATTAGATATGGACTTTACTGGTATTAGCTTTTTAAATCTAGTTGATTTTGATGCAAAATATGGACATAGGCGTGACCCACAAGGTTATGGTGAGGCTTTAGAGGCTTATGATGCAAGACTTCCTGAGATTATTAATAAGATGAAGAATGACGATTTATTAATTATTACCGCTGACCATGGTAACGATCCAATTCACCATGGTACTGATCATACACGCGAATATGTACCATTACTTGCTTATCATAAAGGAATTGAAACAGGTAAAGAATTACCCGTGAGAGAAACATTTGCTGATTTAGGAGCAACTATTGCAGAAAACTTTCATGTGCAACTTCCTGAATATGGAAAAAGCTTTTTAAACGAGATTTAATTGGGAGAGATTAAAGATGGATTTTTCAACTATTAAAGAAGCTAGTCAATTTATTGGTAATAAATTATTAACTAAGCCAGAGCTTGGCTTGGTTCTAGGATCTGGTCTGGGTGTCTTAGCTGAGGAAATTGAAAACCCAGTAGTCATTCCTTATAACCAAATTCCATACTTCCCAGAATCAACCGTATCTGGTCATAAAGGGCAATTAGTTATTGGTATGTTGGAAGGGAAGCAAGTTCTTGCCATGCAAGGACGTTTTCATTTTTATGAAGGGTATACAATGCAACAAGTAACGTTTCCAATTCGAGTAATGAAGGAACTTGGAATCAAGTCCATCATTGTAACAAATGCTGCCGGTGGCATTAATGAAAGCTTTAAACCTGGAGACTTGATGCTAATTACGGATCATATAAATAATATGGGAACAAGTCCATTAATTGGACCAAATGATGATCAGTTAGGTGCACGATTCCCTGATATGTCATCTGCTTATGATAAGAAGTACTTAGAGCTTGCCCGAGAAGCAGCAGAAGGGTTAGGGTTAAATGTACAAGCTGGGGTTTATGTAGGTAACACTGGTCCTGCTTATGAAACGCCTGCTGAAATTCGTATGTTAAGAACTTGGGGTGGAGATGCAGTTGGGATGTCCACTGTTCCAGAAGTTATGATTGCTAATCATGCCAATATGAGAGTACTCGGTATTTCCTGTATATCAAATATGGCTGCAGGAATATTAGACCAACCACTAACACATGACGAAGTAATCGAGACAACTGATAAAGTTAAACAGGACTTTTTGAAATTTGTTAAAAAAATAATTCATACCTTACCAGAAAATTAAGAGGAGGTGTATTTACGAATGCGTATGTATGACATTATTGAGAAAAAACGTGATGGAAAAGAACTATCAAAGGAAGAAATCTACTTTTTTGTAAATGGTTATACAAGCGGTGATATTCCCGATTACCAAGTTAGTGCATTAATGATGGCTATCTATTTTCAGGATATGACAGAGAAAGAGAGAGCAATTCTTACAGAGGCGATGGTGGAATCAGGAGATAAAATTGACCTTTCTAGGATATCTGGTATTAAAGTAGATAAACATTCGACTGGTGGTGTAGGGGATACTACTACATTAGTGTTAGCCCCACTTGTTGCATCTGTTGGTGCACCAGTTGCTAAAATGAGTGGCAGGGGACTTGGACATACAGGTGGTACGATTGATAAATTGGAGTCCGTCCCAGGTTTTCATACTGAGATAACAAATGAAGAATTCATAGACCTTGTTAATAAAAATAAGGTATCTGTAATTGGTCAAACTGGTAATTTAACACCTGCAGATAAAAAGTTATATAGTCTTCGTGATGTAACGGCGACAGTTAATTCGATACCATTAATAGCAAGTTCTATTATGAGTAAAAAAATTGCTTCTGGTGCTGATGCAATTGTGTTAGACGTAAAAACTGGTGCTGGTGCATTCATGAAAGAAATTGATGATGCAAAAGAACTAGCCCATGCTATGGTGTCTATTGGAAAGCAAGTCGGTAGAAACACGATGGCAGTTATTTCTGATATGAGCCAACCATTAGGGTATGCCATTGGAAACTCGTTAGAGGTAAAAGAAGCGATTGATACATTGCAAGGAAAAGGACCAGAAGATCTTACAGAATTATGTCTGGTACTTGGAAGCCAGATGGTGGTCTTGGCAGAAAAGGCTACTAGCATTGAAGAAGCAAGAAAAATGCTAGAGGAGAATCTTTCCAATGGAAAAGCATTGGAGCATTTTAAAATCTTCCTTGCTTCACAAGGTGGCGATTCAACTGTGGTTGATAATCCTAACCAACTTCCTCAAGCAAAGCATCAAATAGAAGTTTTAGCTAAAAGACCGGGAACTGTTAAAACCATAGTTGCTGATCAAATCGGAACAGCAGCAATGTTGTTAGGCGCTGGAAGGGCAACAAAGGAATCGGTAATTGATCTAGCGGCAGGTCTGATGCTTAATAAAAAGGTAGGCGACGCAGTTTCAGAGGGAGAGTCCCTTGTAACCTTACATAGTAATGTTGAGGATGTCAGATCTGTAATAGAACTAATTGAAAAAAGTATCGTGATATCAGATGAAAAAGTCGAAGCTCCTAAATTAATTTACGGTACAATAACAGAATAAAAATAGAAAACTAGGCAACTTACTGAGTGCCTAGTTTTTTATTTATCCTTTCAAGCCATAACTTTACTATTATATTTTACAGTTCTGTTATAAGTTTGTTTCATTTTGGAAAACCTAGAAGTATATTGATTGCTGGAGGTTACCAAAATGAAAAAATATATTCTAATGATTACAATACTAGTAATAACACTTTCTTTATTTTCCATTCAAGTTATGGCAGAAGGAGGTACTGCAACACAGAAAAAATCGTTGGATTTAGCACCTGAAGCAAAATCTGGCATTTTAATTGAGCGTGATACAGGAAACGTTATGTATGAGAAAGATGCTAATAAAAAGTTACCACCTGCAAGTATGACGAAGATTATGACCCTTCTTCTAATCATGGAAGAACTAGAAAAGGGTTCATTAAAAAAAGATGATGTTATTCGCATAAGTGAAAATGCCGCTTCGATGGGTGGTTCACAAATATTCCTAGAAGCTGGAGAAGAAATGATAGTTAATGATCTTTTAAAAGGAGTAGCGGTAGCTTCTGCAAATGATGCAAGCGTTGCACTAGCTGAAAGAATTGCAGGTAGTGAAGAAGAGTTTGTTAATCGAATGAACGACAAGGTAAAAGAATTAGGATTAAAAAATACCCTGTTTCAAAATACAACTGGATTACCAGCTGAAAATCATTATAGCACAGCACATGATATGGCAATGATGGCAAAGGAACTATTAAGTCATGAATCTATTACAGAATATACATCTATTTATGAGGATTATTTACGAAAAGACTCTGAGGATGAGTTTTGGCTCGTCAATACGAATAAATTGGTTCGATTCTATCCAGGTGTCGACGGTTTAAAAACAGGATTTACAAATGAAGCGAAGTATTGTTTAACAGCAACTGCTAAAAAGAATGACATGCGAGTAATAGCAGTAGTGATGGGTGTTGATACTCCAAAAGAACGAAATGCTGCTGTTTCTAATATGTTAGATTATGCTTTTAATACGTATGAAACGAAAAAGCTATTTGATAAAGGGCAAGCCATTACAAAACTTGATCTACTTAAAGCAGAGCAAAATAATGTAAATGTCGTCGCTGCTGAATCGATAAGCACCCTTTACAAAAAAGGTGAGTCCGTTGAGAACTTAACAACGTCCGTAGAATTAGATAGTGTTGAATTACCTTTAAATGAGGGAGACCGAGTGGGAACACTAGTTGTAAAAAACGGTGAGAACTTGATTTCGGAAACACCCCTAGTAGTTGAATCAGACATAGAAAAAGCATCACTATTTACATTATTCAAACGTTCGATGCAGAAACTGTCGAAGAATAACTAAATAACTCTAATTTCATCGGATTACTTCTTCTTTTGTCTGGAGGCAGGAATTTGCACCTTTCATCTTGAATTTATACTTACAAAGGTATGTAAGGAGGACTATTGAATGGGGCTTAATTTTTCTTTTGAAGTGAAGGAAGAAGTGCTAATTGTTCGCTTATCTGGTGAATTGGATCATCATGAAGCAGAGGGTTTACGTGATGAATGGAAGGACATGCTGTACCATAATTCAGTTAAACATGTCGTATTAAACCTTGAACAGGTTAGTTTTATGGATAGTTCTGGTCTAGGAGTAGTCTTAGGTAGATATAAAGAAGTTCTACAATTAGGAGGTCAAATGGTTGTATGCTCCATACCACCATCAATCAAACGTTTGTTTGAAATGTCTGGTATGTTTAAAATTATTCGCCTTGAGGAGAATGAAGAATTTGCATTAGAGACTTTGGGGGTGGCTTCATGAAGAATGAAATGCATGTTGAGTTTGCTAGTGTCAGTCAAAATGAATCTTTTGCTCGTGTAACAGTTGCTGCTTTTGTTGCACAGTTAGACCCTACGATGGAAGAATTAACCGAGATTAAAACAGTTGTTTCTGAAGCAGTTACAAATGCTATTATCCATGGCTACAATAACGAGCCGGACCATAAAGTGGCAATTAGCTGTAAGATAGATGATGACGGTGAAATTGAATTAACGATTCGTGATTATGGAATAGGTATCAGTGATGTGGAAGAGGCTAGGCAACCGTTGTTTACCTCAAAGCCTGAACTAGAACGATCAGGGATGGGTTTTACTATTATCGAAAATTTCATGGATGCTGTTGAAGTTATTTCCAAACAGGGAGAGGGAACAACCGTTTACATGAGAAAACAGCTAACCAATAGTAAAACGGTTTATAATTAGGGATGTATGCCTATGGATGTTAATGTAAAAAACAATAAAAAAAGTGAAGCATTAACGGATGACCAGGTAAAGGAATATATCCTAAAGAGTCAACAAGGTGATAAAGAAGCCAGAGACTTTTTGGTGGAAAAAAATATTCGATTAGTTTGGTCTGTTGTTCAGCGATTTATGAATAGAGGATACGACCCTGACGATCTCTTTCAGATTGGGAGTATTGGGTTAATTAAATCCATTGATAAGTTTGATCTTTCTTATGATGTTCGTTTTTCGACATATGCTGTTCCAATGATTATTGGTGAGATTCAACGGTTTCTTCGTGATGATGGAAGTGTTAAGGTAAGTCGATCACTTAAAGAAATCGGGAATAAAATTCGTAAGAAAAAAGATGAACTTACAAAGCAATTTGGAAGATCGCCGTCCATCAATGAGATTGCTGAAGCATTAGAAATATCACCAGAAGACGTTGTCCATGCTCAGGAAGCGTCTAAAACGCCTCATTCCATCCACGAAACGGTATTCGAAAATGATGGCGATCCAATTACTCTTTTAGATCAAATTGCTGACCAAGATTCTAATTGGTTTGATAAATTATCTTTAGAAGAGGCAATTAGAGGGTTAAATGAGCGGGAAAGATTAATCCTGTTTTTGCGGTATTATAAGGACAAAACACAATCAGAGGTTGCGGAGAGACTAGGGATATCACAGGTGCAAGTGTCCAGGTTAGAGAAGAAGATACTTTTTGAGATGAAAAATAAAATGAATCCTTAAGAAGGTTGTTATGAGGGGCTTCCTCATAACAACCTTTTTTTTTCTTTTTACATGAGGCTTTGTAATTCTAGAGTGAGTTTTCCTCATAATATTTCCATTTAGACTAATAATAACAAGTACTGAAATTGTTTTTTCTGAGGTGAAACGTAATGGAAGGAATTGTTTATTTGCGTTTGAGAAGAAAGTTAGAAATAAAGAATCTAACTGAGATTAAGTTAAAAGATATTGCGTTTATTTCTTCTCATTCAAAAGAGATTGTACATGAATTAGAAAAAATTAAGCTATATCGGGTTACCGAGAAAGATAAAGAGTTGGTCGTTTTAGATAGTTTTTTAATCATAAAACACTTAACACAAAGCTACCCTAACATTGAAATTCAATTGCTTGGTCCAGAACAAACAATAGTTAAAATAGTAAATAACCAAAAATCACCAAGTATATTGATAATGGCCTTCGTATGGATTCTATTATTTATTGGGACAGCCATGACGATTATTAACTTTCATTATGATGTTAGTATGCAAGAGGTGCAACAAAAGCTACATTACCTATTAACTGGTGAGCAAAATGAGTTTCCATTATGGATCCAAATTCCATATTCATTTGGATTAGGTATAGGGATGATATTATTTTTTAACCATTGGTTTAATAAGCGATTTAACGAAGAGCCAAGCCCCTTAGAAGTTGAAATCTATAACTATCAAAAGTCCCTTGATGATTACGTGAGCTTCCATGAGAATAAGTTAAATGATCCTAAACATCATCATTAATATATTAGAGGCCATAATAGGCTTTTCAGGAGGACTTGCAGTTGGTAGTGGGTTTGTTGCTTTTCTAACTGTTTTAGGGATTATACCTAGACTAATTCAATTAAGTAGGACATCCCATTTGATAAAAGTATACACAGCATGTGTTGTGCTCGGTTCCATAGTAGGTACTTATTTCTCTTTTACTAATGTTACCTGGTCTCACCCTGTCATACTATTAGCACTTTGGGGTGTTTTTCATGGGGTTTTTAATGGTATGCTTGCAGCTGCGTTGACTGAAGTGTTAAACGTATTTCCACTTGTATCTAGACGAATCGGCTTGGAAACGAAGATTATTACATTAATAATGGCTGTTGTTTTTGGGAAAATAGTAGGTTCCTTATTTCAGTGGCTCATCTTAGTAAAATAAGAAAATGGAGGGCTAAGTTTGACTCAACATCCAATATCATCAAAAATAAAAGAAAATGCTACCTACTTAAAAGAAAGAATAGGTGTAGATGTTTCTTTTGATGTAGGTTTTAGAGAAATAACGTTGCTAAAGACAGATATCCAACTGTATTATGTGACTGGATTAGTTGATAGTTTAATCATTCAAGATATTATAGAAGAACTAGTTAATCTTAATGAGAAGGAAAGAGAAAAGAACAAAGTAGCTGAAATAATTCGCAATAGAATTCTTCACCAACAAGTAACAACTATAAAAACAATGGATGAAGCTGTTGACCAAATGTTATCTGGTCTAATCGTTATTTTCATTGATGGAGAAAGATTTGGGTATACGATTGATGTTAGAAATTACCCAGGAAGAACCCCACAAGAACCAGATACCGAAAGGGTTATACGTGGGTCGAGGGATGGTTTTACAGAAAATATCATTGAAAACACGAGCTTAACGAGAAGAAGAATTCGCGATGCTCGCCTTAGAAATGAGATGCTTAAGGTTGGAGAACGATCCAAGTCCGATGTTTGTGTAAGTTATATAAAAGATATAGCAGATGAAGGGTTAGTAGAGTTACTAAAAGATAAGATTAGAAAAATTAATATTGATGGTAATACCATGGCGGAAAAACCAATAGAAGAGTTCCTAGTAGAAAGGAAGTGGAATCCTTTTCCGTTAGTACGGTTCACAGAAAGACCAGATGTTGCCGCAAACCATCTTTTGGAGGGACATGTGTTAATAATAGTAGATACGTCTCCTAGTGTTATGGTTGTTCCTACTACTTATTTTCACCATACACAGCATGCGGAAGAATATCGTCAGGCGCCGCTAATTGGTACGCTAATTAGATGGATTCGATTTTTGGCAATAGTTCTATCCGTATTTTTGTTGCCCACATGGTTACTATTTGTAATGGACCCCACGCTCTTACCAAAGGAGCTTTCCTTTATTGGTCCAAATGAAGATGGGAATATCCCAATAGCCGTCCAATTAATACTTGGGGTAGTAGGGATGGAATTCTTAAGAATGGCAGCGATTCATACACCTACTGCACTTTCGACTGCTATGGGATTAATAGCAGCAGTATTGATTGGACAAATTGCTATTGATGTAGGTTTACTTAGCCCGGAGGTGATTTTATATACAGCCGTTAGTGCAATCGGAACGTATGTAACCCCAAGCTATGAACTTAGTGTAGCGAACAAAGTTGCTAGTGTTGTACTGCTTCTTTTCACGGCATTCTTTGGCTTGATTGGTTATATAATCAGTATCTTGTTGCTGATTATATTCCTTGTTAACTTAAAGTCATTTAGAACACCTTATTTTTGGCCTTTTATCCCCTTTAACGCCAAAGCAATGTTAAGGACTATCATTCGGATACCAACTCCATACGTGAATACAAGACCTTCTATCGTACATCCGAGAAATGTGTATAGCCAATCAAAGATTCGGAAGTCTTAAAAATAAAATCCCTCCATTATGAGGGATTTTATTTTATTTCTTTTGTTTTTGATATGTTTATGATAAGTTTTTTATATGTATTTTTAACTAATTGAATGAATAGGTGAGGGAAATGTCATTGGAGCAATATCCATTTCAAATAAATAATGAAGGACATCTGGAGATAGGGGGAATGGACACCGTAGAACTTTCCAAAAAGTACGGTACACCTCTTTATGTGTATGATGTATCATTAATTCGTGATCGCTGTAGAGCATTTGTAGAAACTTTTAAGGAACTTGGCGTTCGTGCACAAGTTGCATATGCTAGTAAGGCTTTCTCTTCAATTGCAATACTCCAGGTTGTGAAACAAGAAGGTTTATCAGTTGATGTTGTATCGGAAGGCGAACTGTATACTGCTCTTAAAGCTGGTATTGACCCGACAAAAATACATCTACATGGAAACAATAAAAGTGTACAAGAACTAAAAATGGCCATTGAACATAATGTCGGTTGTATTGTTGTTGATAACTTTTATGAGATTGAGCTATTAACAGCGCTTTTAAAACAAAATAATAAGAAAATGGATGTCATTATCCGTGTTACTCCAGGAATAAAATCGGATACCCACCAATATATCATGACAGGAAATGAAGATTCGAAGTTCGGATTTGATTTACATAATGGGCAAGCAGATGAAGCCTTTAATCAATTGCGTGAAAATAATGACATAAACTTTAAAGGATTACACTGTCATATTGGTTCTCAGATATTTGAAACGGATCGTTTTGTAACAGCAACCAATATCTTGTTTAGAAAATTATCAGATTGGAAAAGGAGATATGGTTATATCCCGGAGGTGTTAAATCTAGGGGGAGGATTTGGGATTCGTTATACGGAAGATGACCAACCAATACCACTAAATCATTATGTTGAACAGTTAGTGGAAACTGTTCAAGAGCAAAGTGAAAAACTAGATATCCCAATGCCTGAAATTTGGATTGAACCCGGTCGCTCTATCGTTGGTGATGCTGGCGTTACATTATATACGGTAGGTTCACAAAAGCATATACCTGGAGTTAGAGATTACATTTCAATCGACGGTGGAATGACAGATAACATTAGACCAGCACTTTATCAAGCAAAGTATCACGGGTTACTCGCAAATAAAGCATTAGAACCAAGTGAAACAGTTGTTGCCGTCGCAGGCAAATGCTGTGAATCAGGAGACATGTTAGTTTGGGATCTACCAATTCCCCAAGTTAAAAGCGGGGATATACTGGCGATTCTATCAACAGGAGCATATGGATACTCTATGGCAAGTAACTACAACCGCATCCAAAAAGCCGCAGTTGTCTTTGTAGAAAACGGTCAAGACAAATTAGTAATCAAACGAGAAACCTACCAAGACATCCTAAGCCACGATCTATCTTATGAATAATTGGTGATTAAAAATTTCTATATTGTTAATTTTTGAAAATATTCAACGCTGTTTTAACTCTCTAGAAGGTATACCAGCCTCCCATGGGAAGGTAGACACTGGGATGGTTTTTTTGAACAAATGTTGCCCTTGTGCTTTGACAGTAGAATCGGAGTGTATATGAGCCTCGGACATTATAGGGTAGTAATTTAATATAAAAGGGATGAAACTTTAATTATACCACCAAAAATGTTATCATAAACATGATATTAACAAGAATCACTACATAACAGGAGATGAACAAATTGACAAAAAAAGGCTATATCCTTATGGAAAACGGAAATAAAATCGAATTTGAGCTATATCCGAACGAGGCACCAGGAACTGTAGAAAATTTTGAAAAACTTGCAAACGAAAACTTCTATGATGGTTTAACGTTTCACCGTGTAATTCCGGGCTTTGTCAGCCAAGGTGGATGCCCGGTTGGTAATGGAACTGGTGGTGCAGGCTACACAATCAAATGTGAAACTGACAATAACCCACATAAACACGTTGAAGGTTCACTTTCCATGGCCCATGCAGGAAGAGACACTGGTAGTTGTCAATTCTTCATCGTACATGAGCCTCAACCACACTTAAATGGAGTTCATACAGTGTTTGGTCAAGTAACTTCTGGAATTGAACATGCTAAGGCTATGAAAAATGGTGATGTAATGAAAGAAGTAAAAGTTCTTTCGGAATAAGAAAATTTAATTTAGGAAGGATTAGATGAATACAGTTTTATTGATTTATTTAGTGTTTATCGTTGCACCGATAAGTAATCTTATTCATGAGTTGGGTCATATGCTTGGTGCAATGCTTGCAAAAGCTGATGAGATTACCTTATATGTAGGTAGAGGTAGAAAATTGTGTGGATTGTTATTTCGTCAAACTGAAATTCAATTTGGTATGGCATTTTTTACCTCCGGGTTAACTATAAGTACACGGAAAGAAGACTATCGATCTCATGAGATGATCTATATTGCATTCTTTGGACCACTACTAAATGGAATAATGGTATTCATCTTTTACTTTCTCTATATTAATCTGCCAAATACATTTATATTTATTTTCATGTTATACAATGGTTGGTTATGTTTAATGAATTGTCTCCCTTTCAAAATTGGGAAACAAGAATCTGATGGCTATATCATTGTTAGACAAATGTTTTCGAAAAAAAATGTATACAAGTAGGTAAAAATTGTCAATAATAGTAAAGGATGAGAACTTTGAACCAACGAAAGAAAAATATCCTACTATTTGTTACATTACTATTGATTGGAATTATCTGGGGCTTTCTTTATTGGATTATTTTTGTATTTTAAAACAAAATTTGACAAATATAGATTAATAGGTCAATAATATAATACGAACTCCAACCTGAAAAGTATACTACTAGATAAAAAGTTATTCTTATAATGAGGGGTATCTATGTTAAATCGCTATAAAAAAAATTCGGAAAAGATTGCAATGGGTTTATTGTCTTTTATGCCTGAAGAAAAAGATGTAAAGAAGTTGCAACAAACGATAAAAGAGTATGAGTCTAATTCAGATTGGCATCTTTATCTATGGAAAGAAGCTGATGACATTATCGGTGCAATCGGATTACGAGTTGATGGTGATAAAGCAATTATTCAACATATTTCCGTAAATCCTTCACATAGAAATTTTGGCGTAGGTAAAAAGATGATTCAAGAAATTCGTAAACTTTATGGTTCAAAGTATGATGTAACGGCATTAGAACCAATACAGCGTTTTTATGAACATTGTGTTCACGAAAATAATCTTGATGCATAGGGAAGTCAATTACGATAGTAATTAAGACTTCTAGAAAAAAAACCAGCCCTACTTTAATATAGGGCTGATTTTTGTTACTAGGCTATGCATTTTGTTCGGATGAATTTAATCGTAGTTAAATTCTATATTAGAACCAAGCAGCACCAACAATGATTAATAGAATAAACAATACTACGATTAAAGCAAATCCTCCGCCATAGTTATATCCTGAACCCATGAAAAATTCCTCCTTTAGATTAAACTAAAATAAATGTTTGGGTAACATCTACCTTACGTTAATAACTTATGTAGGTATCCTCCCCAGTGTATAGGCGTATAAAACGGGTTGCGTTATATTTTTTATTAACTGATTATTTTAAGAAAGGGTCGACATGTATGAATCAAGCATATCAAGTAAAAATAGATACGTTTGAAGGTCCGCTTGATTTATTATTACATCTGATTAATCATTATGAGATTGATATATATGACATTCCTGTGGCCCAAATTACGGAACAATATATGAATTATATACATGCAATGCAACATCTTGAACTGAATATTGCAAGCGAATATCTTGTTATGGCTGCAACCCTACTTGCAATCAAAAGTCAAATGCTTTTACCGAAACAAGAGATTGAAGTAGAAGATGATGAATACATGGAAGATCCTAGAGAAGAATTGATGCAAAGATTAATTGAATATCGAAAGTTTAAAGAAGCTGCTGAAGCTTTTAAAGAAAAAGAATTAGAGGCTCATCAAACATACACAAGACCACCAGTCATTTTTGATAATCTAATTATTGAAAAGACCGTTATACAAGGAGATATATCGATTTATGATATGCTCGGTGCCTTAGGTAGAATGATAGAAAGAAAGAAATGGAAAGAACCTCTTGATACAAGAATACAAAGAGCTGAAATACCAATTGAAGAGCGAATGGATGAAGTCTTAAGCGTAGTTAAACAAGCTAGACGAAATGGTGTTTCTTTTGATGAACTATTTACAAAACGTACCAAATCGTATATTGTCATAACATTTATGGCACTTCTAGAATTAATGAAGATTCACCAAGTAACATGTAAACAGTCCAAACATTTTGATACATTATATGTATATTATTCAGGGGTTGAAATTTAGGATGAAAAATGTTAAAGCTATTTTAGAAGGGCTGTTATTTGCATGTGGTGATGAAGGGATTACCATAAGAGAGCTTGCAAAAATTATGGAAATCTCAGAAAAGGCTGTAGAACATTTAATTGAAGAATTGAAATATGATTATGAGCATGCAAGTCGCGGTATTATGATTATGGAATCTCAAAACGTGTTTCATTTGACGACTAAGCCCGAGCATAGCGAATATTATAAAAGACTTGTAGAAGAACCACAGACATCTAGAATGTCGCAGGCTGCTCTCGAAACTCTTGCAATCATTGCATACAGACAACCAATTACTCGTTCAGAGATAGATGAAATTCGTGGCGTCAAAAGTGATCGTCCAGTCCAAACTTTAATTGCAAGATCACTTATTGAAGAGGTTGGGCGTAAAGAAGGTGTTGGACGTCCGGTATTATTTGGGACGAGTAAAGACTTTTTAACTTATTTTGGCTTAACTTCTATAGAAGAGCTTCCACCGCTTCCGGACAATTTTGATGCTGACGAATTAGAGGATGAAGCAGACTTGTTTTTTGATCGTTTTAATCAACTTGAAGAACCGAACAAATAGTGTTTATTGAAATAATACATACGAATATTCTAAAACTCTTACATGTAATAAGGTAAGAGTTTTTTATTTTGATTTGATGTTAATAAATTTTCGATTGAGAAAATAAATATCCGAAAACATTGATATCAGGGTTTCATTTCGTATTGAAATAGTCTTTTGGATGTATTTACTAAAAGGTTGTTCAATTTATTCATATCGGCTTTCCTCCAGCATAAAATGTACAGACATGATTTTTGGGAGGACAAACAATGCGTTTTATTGTCATAACTTTAATTACTTTGATAATCTTAACTTTTTCATCTCCACTTATTGGACATGCTGATCCTGGTGTGTCTGCCAACAACGCTGTTCTAATTGAGCAATCTACAGGTAGAATTTTGTATGAGAAGAATGCACATGAGAAATCCAATATAGCAAGTATTACGAAAATCATGACCGCAATTATTGCTATTGAATCAGGGAAAATGGAAGAAATGGCTACTGCAAGTAAAAAGGCAATATATACAGAAGGTTCTTCTATTTATTTAAAGCAGGGTGAAAAAATGAAGCTAGAAGACCTAGTATATGGTCTAATGCTACGTTCAGGTAATGATGCAGCAGTCACGATTGCAGAGCACGTTGCTGGAAGTGAGGAAGGCTTTGCCTATTTAATGAATGAAAAGGCTGAGTGGCTAGGTATGACTAACACACATTTTGATAATCCACATGGGTTAGATTCGGATACCCACTATTCCTCAGCATATGATATGGCACTATTAATGCGATATGCAATGAAAAATGAAAAGTTCCAACAAGTTACTGGCGCTAAATCCTTTAAATCGGAAAATAGGGAATATAGCTGGAAAAATAAAAATAAATTATTAACCGTTTATTATAAATATTGTACTGGAGGCAAGACAGGCTTTACAAAGCAAACAGGCAGGACTCTTGTCTCTACTGCAACAAAAGATGGAATGAATCTGATTGCTGTTACTCTAGATGCTCCTGACGATTGGAGAGATCACATGCAAATGTTTGAATGGGGATTTGCGCAATACGACATGGAACCATTAGGTGGTAAGGGATTTATTGATATCGAGTTAGGCTCAAAAGAAAAGATAAGGGGTTATATCCAGGAAGAAACAATGTATCCATTAAAAGCTGGAGAGAAGAAAGCAATCCGAAGTGAAACTTCTGCATTCGAAAATAATCTCACCTGGTTGAGTGAACAAATAATTGGAAAACAGACTTATTACTTAGGTGATGAACCAATTACAGAAATTGCAATTTATCAAGATGGTCAACTAAAAGAACCATCATTCATTGAAAATTTTATTTCAGTTTTTAAGCAAATATTTAGGATGGGGTAGCATGGTTAATTTAATCTGGGCTTTTATGGCAATCATTGGTATTGTCTATGCAATGTTTAATGGTACGATGGACGAGGTTAACAAGGCAGTATTTGAGAGTGCGAATGAAGCGGTTACCTTATCAATTGGACTTATTAGTGTATTAGTTTTTTGGCTAGGGATTATGAAAATTGCTGAAGAAGCAGGCATATTAAGAGGACTAGCTAAAATATTTCGTCCAATTGTAGTTAGACTTTTCCCCGAAATTCCAAAGGATCACCCAGCAATTGGTTATATACTATCTAATATAACGGCAAATATGTTTGGTCTGGGTAATGCCGCAACACCAATGGGGATCAAAGCAATGGAACAAATGAAACAACTAAGTGGTTCAGATGAGGCATCAAGGTCGATGATTACTTTTCTAGCTATTAATACTTCTAGTTTAACACTTATTCCGACTACCGTAATTGCTATACGTATGCAGTATGATTCCATGTCTCCAACTGAAATTGTAGGAACGACGATTCTTGCAACAATGATTGGAACATTGAGTGCGATAATTATAGATAGACTTTTCTATTATCAAAGTACACGGAGGAAGTAATATGGTTTTCATCACACAGGTAAGTTTGTGGATTATCCCATTATTTATTATGATTGTATTGTTAGTGGGAACCTGGAAAAAGGTTCCTTCCTATGAATTATTTGTTGAGGGAGGAAAAGAGGGCGTTAAGATAGCCTTTTCTTTACTTCCCTTTTTAGTAGGGATGATTGTTGCAATATCGATATTTCGAAGTTCGGGTGCTCTAGATGCTTTAATCGGATTAATTTCTCCTTTGCTATTATTTTTTGGTGTACCCCCGGAAATTGTACCATTAGCACTAATCAAACCCATTTCCGGTTCTGCCGCACTTGGCGTAACAACTGAACTTATTGCAACACATGGTCCAGATTCCTTTATTGGGAGACTTGCCTCTACTATGCAAGGGAGTACAGATACAACGCTTTATATATTAACCGTTTATTTTGGGGCTGTCGGGATACGTAAAATGGGCTATGCGCTTAAGGTTGGACTTTTAGCCGATTTAGTTGCTATAATAGCAGCAATAGTTATTGTTACATTAGTTTTTGGTTAGGTAATTAGTATACAGACAACAATAATAATGCTTTTGTGTAGCGTTACCCAATGGTTAACGCTATTATTATGTTAAAATAAGGTTGAAAATGGTGATATTATGTCGAATACACATGAACGTTTACAAAAAGTAATTGCTGCTAGTGGTGTAACCTCAAGAAGAAAAGCGGAAATGCTAATTGTAGAAGGAAAAGTAAAAGTTAATAATAAAGTGGTAACAGAGCTAGGTACTAAGGTGAGCCTAGATGATAAAATTGAGGTTGATGGCATTCAATTAGAAAAGGAACCACCTGTTTATTATCTCTTTTATAAACCTAGAGGTGTCATTTCAAGCGTAAAAGATGATAAAGGAAGAAAAGTTGTTACAGACTATTTTCCTGAAATAGATGAACGTATTTATCCAATTGGAAGATTAGATTACGATACCTCAGGTATTTTGCTTTTAACGAATGATGGGGAATTTGCCAATATGGTCATGCACCCGAAGTATGGCGTTGATAAGGTTTATGTAGCTAAAGTAAAGGGAATACCTTCAAAAATTGAACTGTCCAAGCTTAAGAAGGGTGTCAAAGATAAGAATGATATTCTAAAAGTGATTAAATATCATGTTATTTCAACAGATAAAAAGAAAAATACAGCAATTTTAGAATTAACTTTAAGGGAAGGTAAAAACAGACACGTTCGACGGATGATGGAACAATTAGGCTATCCAGTACTAAAATTAAAACGAGAGAGATATGGTATGCTGACACTTGATGGTTTACGAGTTGGGGAATATCGAAAAATGACACCAAAAGAAGTAAAACAAATGATAAACCTCGCTTCACAAATTGTTGAAGATTAGACAAAATTTCATTGACCAAATAATGGTATAATTGGTCGGGGAGTGGTTAGTGTGAGTATTGAGCAGGCAAAAGAAAAGAAAAAAAATAAAAGGAAAAATAGGTTAATATTTCGCTCTGTTATATTGGCATTGTTACTACTTGCAGTAGTGTACGCACTGGTAACCAATATTACTGCGGATAGAACTATTTATAAAGCAGGGGACCAAGCACCGGATTTTCAACTAAATCAGGTAAATAACCATAATGATTTAGAGACAGTTCGTTTAAGTGATTATCAAGGAAAAGGAGTTATGTTGAATTTCTGGGGAACATGGTGTGAACCTTGTAAAGATGAAATGCCTTACATGCAAGCTCTTTACCCTGAGTATCAAGAGAAAGGTGTGGAAATTATTGCAGTGAGCCTTGATGCAACTGAATTTGTTGTGGATAAATTCATTGATCAATATGACTTGACATTTCCTATTCCACACGATACGAAAGACCAGGTTCGTGACTTATATAAGATAGGTCCGATCCCTAGTACATTTTTTATCAGTCCCGAGGGAGAAATTGTTGAAATTGTAGAAGGTGCTCTTTCGCTTGAAAGACTTGAGGAGTATCTACAACAAATTCAGCCAACTGAATCATAAATCAGAGAGGGATATTCATGAAACATATAAAATGTGAATGTGGCCACGTGAATCCAGAAGGGACAGTCCTTTGTGAGGCATGTGGTAAACCTATTGAAGAAAATCAATATATTGATGGGAACGATAAAAAGAAATTATTAAATATGCGTTATGAAGGTAGCGCCAGAAGATCGACTACATATAACAAGACAGTTGTAGATAAAGTTTGGAATTTTTTCTCTTCTGTTAAAGTTGCCGTATGGTTAATTGTTATTGCATTAATTGCCTCCGGTATTGGTACAATCTTACCACTAGAGCAATACATACCTATGGATGCTATTTCACGTGACCCAGCTATTTTTTATCCTGAAACCTATGGTCTGTTTGGAAAAATCTTTTATCAATTAGGCTTTCATAACTTATATAGTTCTTGGTGGTACTTAATTTTAATCGCATCAATCGGAGTATCATTAGTTATTTGTAGTATTGACCGATTTGTACCTTTATATAGGGCACTAAAGCGTCAAAAGGCAAAACGCCACGAATCGTTTATTAATAGGCAACGTTTGTATAGTGAAACAGAAAGTGTATTAAATGACGAAATACAGACAGTTAAGGAACGTCTAGAAAAGAACCGTTATCGCATAAAAGAGGAAGACAATCATATTGTTGCCGAGAAAGGTAGATTCTCTAGATGGGGCCCATATGTTAACCATATTGGTCTAATTATTATTCTTGTCGCAGCATTAATTAGGACTATACCTTTCTTTTACATGGATGATTATGTCTGGATTAGGGAAGGGGAATTACGAGTAGTTCCTGGAACAAATGGTGAATATTATATTGAAAATCATGAGTTTATTCTGGATACCTATTCCGAAGATGATGAGCGTTTTAAAGATGCCATTGCCAAACAAGGAATGATTATCCCAAGTAACTTCCAGACAAACGCAACCATCTATAAAGCGAAGGATGCTGAGGTTCTTGGAGCTGAAGAGGATCATGAAAAAGTAGGTGATTTTCAAATAAGCATGAATAAACCAGCGAAGTTCGGAGGCTATACCCTTTATCAACAAGGATATCAGTTAAATGAATTCTCCAAAATGACCTTCAAGTTATATGAAATGAATGATCCAGAAGCTGATGCACTAGGAGAATTTACAATTGATTTATTTGACCCGAAATCTGAGTATGAACTCGATAATGGATTCAAAATAGAAGTAACGGAATACTATCCAGATTATAGTTTGACTGAAAATGGTGTTACATCAAAGACAAATGATTCTAATAATCCTGCGTTTATCTTTAATTTGCATATGCCAGAGAATGAAGATTCAGAGACAAGTTTTGTTGGAGATGTAATTGGTTCTGCAGAGAAATTAGGAATTGATACATCTGTTGTCGAGCTTAAGCCAATGGGGGATGTAATAGGAACATTTGCAGCAACTGTACCAGGTTCTGAAGATAATCAGTACAAAATATTAATTGATTCTATTCAATTTGATCGAAAGAGTGGACTTAGTGTAAAAAGAGACTATACTCTACCTTTATTTGTTCTTGGTGCGATTATATTTATGATTGGTGTTATCCAAGGAATGTATTGGCAACATCGCAGAGTATGGATTCACCCTAAGAACGATGGCATATTATTAGCTGGCCACACGAACAAGAATTGGTTTGGTCTGAAGAAAGATATTGAAAAAGTTATTGAAGGTACTTCCATTAAAATGGTAGAGGATCAAAAGGAAGACGAATAGGAAGTTCAAGGAGGACAACTCATGGAGAGTTTACTAGAGACGAGTAGTTCGATGCTATTTACTGCATTTATACTCTACTTAGTCGCGACGTTTTTTTTCGGTTTTACAATAAAAGATAAGACTAGTGAAGAGAAGAGGTCTGGTTTTGCGGGTAAGTTAGCAATAACATTGACAATAATTGGCCTTGTTGCACAATTAGTTTACTTTATCACCAGATGGATGGCTTCAGGGCATGCTCCGGTAAGTAATATGTTCGAGTTCGTAACATTTTTGGGTATGTGTCTAGTATTAGCATTTATTATCATTTGGTTTATTTACAAATTTAATCTGTTAGGATTATTCGCATTGCCAATTGCAATGATCTTTATTGCTTATGCTAGTATGTTCCCAACAGAAATTTCACCGCTCGTCCCATCTTTAAAAAGTCATTGGTTATATATTCATGTAACAACAGTTGCACTAGGTTCGGGTATTTTATTTATTAGCTTTGTTGCTGGTTTAATTTACCTAATTCATGGGATAAATCAAAGTGAACGTAATGCACGTACAGTATCACTTGAGATTGTACTATATATCATTTTCTTAATTATTGGTTTTGTTGTTATTTCTTCTGTATTCGGGGCTATGAATTATAATGCCACCTTTGAATATGATTTAAATGGTAAGACAACTCAAACAGAATATAACTTACCTGCAATAGCCGCACCTTATGAAGGAAATTTATTAACTGAAAATGTCATGGAGCCTTGGTTTGATACTCCAGAATGGATGCATGGTGCAGATGCAGGTAGGAAATTTAATAGTGTAATTTGGTCATTTATAGTTGGTACACTTATATATGCACTAACAAGATTAGTCCTTAGAAAGCGAATAGGAGCAGCAATTCAGCCAATGCTTAAAAACGTAAAACCAGACTTAGTGGACGAAATCAATTATCGTTCTGTTGCGATTGGTTTCCCGGTATTTACTTTAGGTGGTTTGATTTTCGCCTCTATATGGGCACAAGAAGCATGGGGACGCTTTTGGGGCTGGGATCCAAAAGAAGTATGGGCACTAATTACATGGTTCTTCTATGCAGCTTACTTACACTTGAGACTATCACGAGGATGGCACGGTGAGAAATCAGCATGGCTCGCAGTTATAGGATTCGGTATAATCTTATTTAACCTTATCGTAGTAAACCTGGTATTAGCAGGCTTACACTCCTATGCTTAGAAAATATTTATGTAAATACTTTTTACAAGTAATTTTGTATTAGTAGAATGGTTTATTATATGCACTGATCTGCCCGAATACACGGAGACTCCTGTAGGAGGACAAGATTCGGTGAGGAGCAAGGAGGATCCCGGCCGTTTGTGGAAATTGAAGTGTATTCGGGCTGCGGATTTGGCCAGAAAAGTCAATAATAATTATTGTTGGAAACATGACATTTTTCGCACAAATGTCATGTTTTCTTATACAATTTAACCTCCTTGGTTTATACTGAAATTAATTAGTAACAATAAGGGGGAGCAATCATGGAAACAAGAGTACTTGTTGTTGATGACGAAGAAAGAATCCGCCGACTAATACGAATGTATTTAGAACGGGAAGACTTTATTGTAGAAGAAGCCGAAAATGGTGCAGAAGGACTAAGTTTGGCTTTAGAAAATAATTATGATGTCATTCTATTAGATATTATGATGCCTGAAATGGATGGAATTGAAGTCTGTGAAGAATTACGTAAAGAAAAGAATACACCTGTAATCATGCTCACTGCAAAAGGTGAAGAAACAAACCGTGTTCAAGGATTTGAAGTTGGGACAGATGATTATATCGTAAAACCGTTCAGCCCAAGAGAAGTTGTTCTACGGGTAAAAGCATTATTACGGAGAACTGGTTCAACAGCTAATCAAGATGTGAATACACAAACAAGAGATTTGTTAGTATTTCCACATCTAACTATTGACCATGATGCACATCGTGTGGCCGCAGATGGAGAAGAGGTAGCATTAACACCTAAAGAATATGAACTGCTCTGTTACTTAGCAAAATCACCTGATAAAGTGTTTAATCGTGAACAGTTACTTAAAGATGTATGGCAATATGAATTTTTTGGTGATTTACGTACAGTAGACACACATGTTAAACGATTACGTGAAAAATTAAATAGTGTCTCCAAAAAAGCTGCTAAGATGATTGTTACAGTTTGGGGAGTCGGATATAAATTTGAGGTAGATGATGAATAATGTTTTGGCGTAGCGTAGTAGGGAAACTAGCGGTAACCATTTTATTGCTAGTTTCTTTTGTCTTATTTGTATTAACGATATTCTTACTGGAGTTCTTTGAAAACTTTCATCTTCAAGAAGCCGAAGAGGACTTATTGCAAACTGCGACAAAGGTTTCGGTTATGGTGGAAAATCATGAAGATGAGGCACTTATCCATGAAACGACAGAGCGAGTGAAGGACCCTTCTAGTAAGGTTGTTATTACGTTTTCTGATGGTGATATTTGGAGTTCCAAAACGGATGATGAAGATTTATTAGCATTAAATGAAAAGTGGTTTAAAGACCAAGCAATAAATTCAGAAGTAATATCCTCAAAAGAACCAATTAGTAAACAGATTGGAATACCTAATCAGGAACTTGGAGTAATGTTAGTCGGAACATCTGTGCCAAATACGGATGCTGGCGTATTTGTCTTTCAATCCCTTTCGATTGTTGATAAAACAAAGGCTGAAACTACAAAAATTATTTTGGGAGCAGCAGCTGTTTCGATAGTACTTACTACTATTTTTGCCTTCTTTTTATCAACACGTATAACATCTCCACTCATAAAAATGCGAGAAGCGGCTTTTGATTTGACTCGAGGAGAATTTAATACAAAGGTTCCAATTTTGACGCATGATGAAATTGGGGAACTAGCAATGGCATTTAATCATATGGGAAGACAGCTTAAGTTCCATATTAATGCTTTACGTCAGGAAAAAGAACAACTTTCTAGTATTGTAAATTCAATGGCAGATGGTGTGATTACTTTAAGTAGAAGTGGTGATATTATTGCAACTAACCATCCTGCTGAAATGTTCATTGAAGATTGGTATTTCGAAAAGAATATCACAACTAAAGATGGAACACGTAAATTACCAAAAGAATTATATGAATTCCTCCAACAAGTAATTGAAGGAGAGAAAGAGGTCATGGAGGAAATAACTATACAGGGAAGAACCTGGGTTATGATTATGACTCCACTCTATGATCAATCGTACATTCGTGGGGCTGTAGCAGTTATTCGTGATATGACAGAAGAACGAAGATTGGATAAACTACGTAAAGACTTTATCGCTAATGTTTCACACGAATTACGTACGCCGATTGCTATGTTACAAGGATACAGTGAAGCGATTGTCGATGACGTAGCAGAAAGTAAAGAAGAAAAAAACGAGTTAGCACAAATTATTTATGAGGAGTCATTAAGGTTAAGTCGTTTGGTAAATGAACTATTAGATTTAGCAAGTATGGAAGCTGGTCATTTAACACTAAATAAAGAAAAAGTCCAAGTTACCCCTTATATAGATCGTATTTATCGAAAGTTTAAAGGGATTGCCGAAGATAATAAAATTGACTTAACGCTTACCAAAACTATTGAAGAACCATATGCTTATTTTGATCCAGATCGAATTGAACAAGTATTTACAAATCTAATTGATAATGCAATTCGCCACACGAATGAAAATGGCTTTGTGAAAGTACTGGTAACCAACAATAAAGATGGATTCGCCGTTTCGGTTGAGGATAGTGGTAGTGGTATTCCAGAAGAGGATTTACCATTTGTCTTTGAACGGTTTTACAAGGCAGATAAGTCAAGAACAAGAAATAAAAAAGTAAAAGGGACTGGACTTGGTTTGTCTATTGCAAAAAATATTGTAACTGGTCACAAAGGGATTATTTCTGTGAAAAGTAAATTAAATATCGGAACGACCTTTAATTTTATGTTACCAAGAGAAGAAAATAAATAAATCTTGTTTTTTAATAATTGTGTGTTACTATATTTATTAGAATTGAATACAAAACTAATGATACGGGTGTATCTTTTACTTAAAAGGGAATCTAGTGAAAATCTAGAACTGTCCTCGCAACTGTGAGTGATGACGAAATAAGTGTAACCACTGTAGTTTATCTATGGGAAGGGCTTAGAGTAGGTTCGAGTCACAAAGTCAGTAGACCTGCCAATTATCATTTGTATCAATGATCCCGAGGATAGGACAATTGAGACAATCTAGTACATAAAATAGCTTTTTGTGCTTTTTTATTGGTTACAGACTGTCGAAAGAGTTAACTTGTTGCGGGGTTAACTCTTTTTTCATGCTCCCATTCTCAGGTTTTACATAATTGGAGGAGAGAATAGTGAAATCATTATTATTTAAATTAGTAGCAGTATTAACTGTATTAACTCTATTAGTAGCTTGTGGAAATGAGGATTCAACCAATAATGCAAAGCAAAATCAAGCAAATAACAACTCTACTAATGAAACAAATGAACAACAAGAGGAAACAAGTATTACTGTAACCTTAACGAAAGATAAAGGATCAGAGACGTTAGAAGAGAAGGAAGTTGTTATTGAAGAAGGAGATATCCTATTAGATGTTATGAAAGAGAACTTTGACATTGAAGAAAAAGAACCTGGTTATATCTTGGCTATTGATGGAATATTAGCCGATGAAGCTGAATCCATGTTTTGGGCTCTTTCCATAAATGGTGAAATGTCAATGGTTGGTGCAGCTGAAGTAGAGCTAGAAAATGGTGACAGTGTCAATTTTGACCTTCAGTCATGGGAATGAGTTAGTTGAATATCTATAAAATTACATTACTTGCTTTACTTGCAACATTAGCTGTAGTTGGACGCATTGCTACAAGCCTTATACCAAACGTTCAACCCGTAACCTCAGTTATTATTTTATGTGGGATATTTTTGGGTCCAATTGCTAGTATTATTTTAGCTGTATTAGTAACATTTTTATCAAATATGATATTAGGAACTGGCCTTTGGACCATTTGGCAAATAGTATCATGGGGACTTATTGGATTAATTAGTGGAATAATGGGGAAGACCATGAAAAAACTTCCATTCTTTGTTATCGTTATCTTTTCCATCTTTAGTGGGTATCTGTATGGATTTATTGTTTCATTAACAAATTACCAAATAACGGGACAAGGATTTATGGCTTATTATCTAGTGGGATTACCATTTGATACGAATCATGCAATTGGTAATGCGGTCTTTATGATACTCTTATACCCAACCATATCCTATGTTTTTAAAAAGTATGTACAAAACCATTTGAACACCAACTAATGAGTTGGTGTTCAATTATTAATCCTCGTATTTATTTGGATTTCCGTTAAACGGTTTTTTAGCTATTTTAATAGAACCGCTTGGGCATCCTTCATAGGCATCAAGTACATCATCTTCAAATTCTTCGGGTATTTTTTTATCTCCAGTATTATCGTCTATTGTTACAAAGGCTAGGCCTTCTTCATCATAATCATAAATAATTGGACATGTCACCCCACAAGCACCACAGGCAATACAAGTTTCTTTATCAACAATGGTATATTTAACTCTCATTAATTTGTTTCCCCTTATTTTCATACTATTAAAATTGGTGCTAGATTCTATTTTAAAGTGAAAAAAAATATAATTCAACTCATCATAAATGATATGATAGAGGTAGTTATATTGAGGAGTCAATAATTATGTATGTTGAGGGAATTACTTTAGACTGTTTAACTCAAATAAAATTCAATAGATCCATCTATGGAATATATCATCTTCTTACAGGAAAGAAATCTATTCAATCCGTACATGATGCACGGATATTTCAACTGGAAAAATATTATGGAGTACATTTATCCCTAACTAGAAATCAATTTCTGCAAATTGTTAATGTTATGCTAGAAAACGGTTTGCTTAATAAGGATGATGGGAACGAATTTTATCATGTTACTAAAGCGGGAAAGGAAAAACTGTCCCTCTTTCAAGGAACAACCATTTTTAGTTATTTAAACGGACTATCTTTTTCTGGAATTGAAAGGCAATTTAGAGATAGGTTGTATTTATTGGTCCAAACCTATTCAAATATTTTAGTAAATAATTATTCGTTTATACCAATTGTCGATTCTCAGGAGGTAACGAAATGGGTAAAAGACTTTTATCGTCGCCACCAACAATCCAATTTTCCTGATCAACTTTATCATGAATTGTATCAATTACTATCCTTACTTCCAAAGGGGGAGGCAGACTTTTTTGTGGATAGGTTAAGTGGGTATCAGTATTATGGATTAAGTATGGAACAGTTAGCCATTAAATATAATTTATCTAGAGATGATACAATCATATACTTAACTGGAATTACACATGTACTCATTAATCTGGTTAGCCAAAAGAAAGAAGCCTACCCGATTTTAAGTCAATTAATTATAGGTTTTGATCAACAGAAGTTTATAACGAATACTGCAAACCAAACCTTTCATCTATTAAAGAAACAATACAGCTTAGAACAGATAGTACAAATACGAAATTTAAAATTGAATACTATATATGACCATATTGTTGAGATTGCACTATATGATAGTAGCTTTCAAATTGAATCTTATGTAAATAAGAAAGAGCAAGAGGAAATTATAGCTGCAATACAGTTGAATAATACATTTAAACTGAAGACAATTAAAGAGAGTTGTAGTTCCACCATTAGTTATTTTCAAATAAGACTAGTACTAACAAGGTTAAAGGAGCTCTTACCGGAAGGTGAAATTCATGTCTAATACAATATTGTTAGAAAAAGAGTTGGAAACTTATTTTGGATATTCCACCTTTAGGGTTGGTCAAAAGGAAATTATCTCTGATGTATTAAATGGTAAGAATGTTTTAGGCATTCTTCCTACAGGTACCGGAAAATCAATTTGCTATCAGTTGCCGGCTCGTTTATTAGAGGGTGTTACGATTGTTGTTTCTCCGCTTATCTCACTAATGATGGACCAAGTAAAGGAGCTAAAGGCTACGAATTTTAAAGAAGTAGTCGCTCTTAATAGCTTTCTAGATTATGATAAAAGAAAGCAACTATATAAAAATTTGTATCGATATAAACTAATTTATGTTTCACCTGAAATGTTGCAACAGAAGGAATTACAATTCTATTTAAAGAAGATGACAGTATCTTTGTTTGTGATTGATGAAGCTCACTGTATCTCCCAATGGGGGCATGAGTTTCGTCCAGATTACCAGAAGTTAAAGACTGTTATAAACCAAATTGGTGATCCACCAGTACTTGCTTTAAGTGCAACAGCTACTAGGGAAGTTCAAGATGATATAATCAATTCTCTTGAGCGTCCTATATGTAAGCATATATACCCGATGGATCGTAGTAATATTACGTTATCTATTCAAGAAGTAATAATTAATGAGGAGAAGTTAGAGATTATAACTAACGTTCTTTCAGAGCATAAAGTTCCTTCTCTTATCTATTTTTCTAGTAAGAATGCTGCGGAAAATGTCTCACATTTACTTTCAAAAAGACTGCCAGAACATCGAGTTGCCTTTTACCACGGTGGTATGGAACAAATGGATCGGGTTGCTATACAGCAACAATTTATGAATGATCAAATTGATATTGTTTGTTGCACAAGTGCATTTGGGATGGGAATTAACAAAAATAACATTCGTTTTGTGTTTCATTATCATTTTCCAGGTCAAATAGAATCGTATATTCAAGAGATTGGTAGAGCTGGAAGAGATGGGAACCAAAGTATAAGTGTCCTTTTATACTGCAGACAAGATTCTTTCTTACCACAACAAATGATAGAAAGTGAATTACCCTCAGATGGAGATTTGTTTCGTGCTAGGCAATTATTCATAAAATACCAAGATGAAGATAAGATCTTGCCAGTAGAATTCCAAGAGATTCAAGCAATGTTCGAAATTAGTGAAGTACAATGGCGTTTTATCTCTTCCCAATTAGAAAAACATGGCATAAAGCATAAAAATGGTATAAAATATGATGAAAGTAAAGTTGACGAAACATTTGAACAGATAAAAAATATTCGCGATGAACGTTTGTATGTAAAACAAACAAAGCTAAAAGATATGATGAATTGGATTCATCTAAAGACGTGTTTAAGAGAGGGTCTCTATACTAGATTTCAAAATGGCTATACCAAGGTAGAAGAGTATTGTTGCAGTAATTGCGGTATCCATTTGCAAGATTTTAATCCAAAGCAAACAATACCTCTGAAACAACTTCCAACATGGGAAATGAAACTGAAACGTTTATTAGTAGTAGGGGAATCCAAATGAAACAAAGTGAAATCATTAAGCAGTTAACGGATCAAGAATTAAGAAAATCAGTTGTTTATTCTCAACTACTGTTTATAATTATCACGCTTTTAGTCAGTTTTATTTTATTTGATAGCTTGACAAAGTGGACAAGTTTAGTTCATTTCGACATAAAAGAAATTGTTTATTTTGGTATGTTACCGGGAATCATCATTGTAGTTATTGACCTTATAATGATCTCCATTCTACCAAAAAAACTTTATGATGATGGTGGAATAAACAAACGTATCTTCTCGGGTATGTCACTTCCTAATATATTTATCTTGACACTTTTAATTGCAGTATCTGAGGAATTACTATTTCGAGGTGTAGTACAAACTACATTCGGATATATTATAGCAAGCCTTAGTTTTGCTTTCGTTCATTTCCGGTATTTAAAAAAGCCAGTACTATTGATATCAATCGTATTCGTTAGTTTTCTGATTGGATATATGTATGAAATAACTGGTAATCTGCTTGTCTCGATAACATCACATTTTATTGTGGACTTTTTATTAGGGTTAGTTATTCGTTATAAGATATGGGGTGACTAAAATGGAAGATATGAAACCAGAAAGTAATGATCAAGCTAAAGAATTACGTGAACTTCTTCAAGAGGTTAACAACAACAGTGTAGAAGAGAAAAATCAAAGTTTAGATGACCAACACAATTATTTAGATGAAACAGTTAACCTAATAACATCTGAAGACAAAACATTAAATGTATTAAATCTTCCCCCTAGAAAAGTAGTACACAGCCAAAAGAAAAATAGAACGCATGTTAAAATAAGTAAACCATTTATTAGGTTAGCTATTGTTGTTATTTTACTACTTACAGTAATAGGGCTGTTATTTTTCTATGGTGATGTTTTAAAGAGCCTTTAATTATTGATAATTTACTAATAGAGAATAGATACCGGAGGGCCAGAATGCACGCACAAAACAAAAGCGTATTCTGGCCCCGTCTACAGCACTAAAGAATTCAAAATTCAGAAACACAAAGTTAATAAGTTTAGGGTTGTATATCGTTCAACAATTTTAAAAAAAGCATATACTAATAAAAAGAAATTAACCGTTTTAGGTCGAAAATGGGTCATTCTAAATTTATTGGTTTTATTTGTTATTTTGAGGAGGATGCTATGTGCGAATCGAAAGGGTGTCCAGTAGTCAATTTACAATATTTTTGACGTTTGACGATCTGGTAGAACGGGGATTTAATAAAGAGGAGTTCTTATTGGATGCTACAAGCATCCAGAATCTCTTTACAGATGTAATGTATGAAGCTAGTTCTGAGCTAGGATTTGAGCTTGAAGGAAAGTTATACGTTCAGGTTTATTTAATGCAAGCACAGGGAATGCATGTCATAGTGACTCAAAACTCTGATAATATAGATTGGGATGAGGATTTCATTGAAATGAAAGTGACACTTGATGAGAGCAAAGAATTAATTTTTTCATTTGATGATTTCGAAAATGTTATTCAAGTAACCTCCTATTTAGATACTCTCTCCATTAATGGTGGGCAGATTTTTTATATGGGTAATCGATATTATATGTTACTAACACGAGATGAATTAAATGGTAATAATAAGGAAAATATAATTGCATTAATGTCCGAATTTGCTAGCCCAAGCATTGTTACCTCTTATCGATTAAAAGAATATGGCAAAGTGATCATCAAAACAAATGCGATACAAACTATCATGAAGGCTTTTAACGAATAGGTTTGTTTTTGTGATATGAAGCAAATATTCTTCATAATCCCAAAACGGTATAAAGCGCTTTCATTTTTTGAAACTTTATAAGTGTTTTGTATTGCATATTTGTATTTAAAGTGTATACTAATCTCTGAGAATAGCTATTATAAATATTTATTAGTTCTTTAGGAGGTAAATTCATGGTGGCCGAAAAAGCAGCAGATACTACCAAAGAGAGAAATAATCAATTGGATGTTCTTAGTTCAACTCAAGCTACTATTAAAAACGCACTGGAGAAATTGGGTTACCCTGATGAAGTTTATGAGTTATTAAAAGAGCCACTTCGTATGATGACGGTTAGAATTCCTGTACGTATGGACGACGGTTCAACAAAAATCTTCACTGGATATCGCGCACAACATAATGATGCAGTTGGACCTACAAAAGGTGGAATAAGATTCCACCCGGATGTTACCGAAAATGAAGTAAAAGCTTTATCCATTTGGATGAGTTTAAAAGCAGGAATTGTGGATTTACCATATGGTGGTGGTAAAGGTGGCATTATCTGTGATCCACGTGAAATGTCATTCCGTGAATTAGAGGCACTGAGTCGTGGTTATGTAAGAGCCATTAGTCAAATTGTTGGACCAACAAAAGACATTCCGGCTCCAGATGTATTCACAAACTCACAAATTATGGCATGGATGATGGATGAATACAGTAGGATGGATGAATTTAATAGCCCAGGTTTCATCACAGGAAAACCGATTGTTCTAGGGGGATCCCATGGTAGAGAATCTGCAACGGCAAAAGGTGTTACAATTTGTATTAATGAAGCAGCTAAAAAGCGTAATTTAAAAGTTAAAGGTGCCAAAGTAATTGTTCAAGGGTTTGGTAACGCTGGTAGTTTCTTATCCAAATTTTTACACGATGAAGGTGCAATTGTTGTAGGTATTTCTGATGCTTATGGAGGACTATATGATCCTGAAGGGTTAGATATTGATTACTTACTTGATCGTCGTGATAGTTTTGGTACAGTAACGAAATTATTCAATAATACTATTACTAATAAAGAGTTATTAGAAAGCGAATGCGACATTTTAGTTCCAGCAGCTGTAGAAAACCAAATCACGAAGGAAAATGCACACAATATTAAAGCTTCTATAGTTGTTGAAGCAGCAAATGGACCAACAACAACAGAAGCCACTAAAATCCTGACTGAAAGAGGAATATTGTTAGTGCCAGACGTACTTGCTTCTGCCGGTGGTGTTACTGTTTCTTACTTCGAATGGGTTCAAAATAACCAAGGTTATTATTGGACAGAAGAAGAAATAGAACAAAAACTTCTTAAAACAATGGTTAAGTCCTTCAATACGATATATGATACAGCGCAGACTAGAAAAGTTGATATGCGTTTAGCTGCATACATGGTTGGTGTACGAAAAATGGCTGAAGCATCACGATTCCGTGGGTGGGTTTAAGGTTAGATAACTGGAAAAAACTATAAAAAACTCTTATCATAGAATATGGTAAGAGTTTTTTATTTTTTTTTGTTTCAAAAAGGTTATTGGGGTAACTAAATATACAGTCTAATTTATGGCTGTCTTCTAAATGATTGGTGTTAATTTAAAATTTGTTAGACACTGCGCGGTACTTACTATAACTTCTCCAATGATTAATGAGTATAGTGTAATACGACCGCTCCGGCAGAATACTCCGCTTTCCGCGGGAACGGCCTCAGCCTCCTCAAGGAAAGTTCGCCTCTGCGGGGTCTTCGGACACGTGCTATTCCCGCAGGAGTCTCCGTATTCTACCTGCGCTATTTAGGATTCCAATTTAAAGTTTGGTATTCAAATAATAATTATTGCAACTTCTTGCTTCCCTTTGAACTAATCCAAACTAGCGTAGGAAATACACGGAGACTCCTGCGGGAGGATAGGCATAGGTGAGACCCCGCAAGAGCTTTAGCTCTGAGGAGGCTCACCAGCCGCCCGCGGAAAGCGGAGTGTATTTCCGGAGCGGGTATCATGCTCAACCAAAGATTATAGATTACCGCACAGTTTCTATCAACT
The DNA here is from genome assembly GCF_000577245.1 of Paucisalibacillus algeriensis. Taxonomy (GTDB): domain Bacteria; phylum Bacillota; class Bacilli; order Bacillales; family Amphibacillaceae; genus Ornithinibacillus. The sequence continues at coordinate 89,732 of NZ_CBYO010000014.1, read as the reverse complement.
GTGAAAGTAAAGGCAACAAACATTTATAAAACAGCTTATTCTATAAAGGATGCGATAAAATGCATAAAGAGAAAGTCATCATAATTGGAGCTGGTCCTTGTGGCCTAGCAAGTGCTATAGCACTGAAAAGGTTAGGAATAGACGCCTTACTAATTGAAAAAGGTAATATCGTAAATTCGATATATAATTATCCAACACATCAAACATTTTTTAGTTCCAGTGAAAAACTTGAAATTGGAGAGATCCCATTTATAACCGAAAGACAGAAACCAGTTAGGAATCAGGCTCTGGCATATTACCGTAATGTAGCAGAAAGAATGAATTTACGTGTACACGCTTTTGAGAAAGTAACGTCGTTAAAAAAGGAGAACAATGAATTTAGGATTGAGACAGAAAAGTTTTCTGGAGAAAAATCAGGATATCTTGCTCAGCATGTCATTATTGCAACAGGATATTATGATCAACCAAACTACATGAATATCCCAGGTGAAAATTTATCAAAGGTGATGCACTATTTTAAAGAAGGTCATCCGTACTATAACAAAAACGTTGTGGTTATCGGTGGTAAGAATTCAGCAGTTGATGCAGCACTGGAACTTCATAAAGCGGGGGCAAGAATAACCGTTCTATATCGAGGTGCTAATTATTCGAAGAGTATTAAACCTTGGATATTACCAGATTTTGATTCTTTAGTACGTAAAAACATTATTACAATGGAATTTAACGCTATTGTGACACAAATAACAGATGAATTTGTTTGTTATAGGGTTAATGAGAAAGAGAATAGACTTGAGAACGATTTTGTATTTGCGATGACTGGTTATCGCCCGAACTTTGATTTAATTAAAGAAATTGGTGTGCACTTTAATCCAGTAAATGGTAAACCAATTTATGATGAAGAAACCTATGAAACGAATATTAAAAATGTGTTTGTAGCGGGAGTTGTCGCAGCGGGCAACAATAACAATGAAATTTTTATTGAGAATGGAAGATTTCATGGTAGTAAAATTGCTAACACAATTGCAAGTCGAATAGACTAATGGTATAGGGAGAGAAGTATAGCAATGGAATTAGGAATAACTACATTTGTTGAAACTACCCCAGATGTTCATACAGGAAAAGTAGTAAGTCATGCAGAAAGAATCCGAGAAGTAGTAGATGAAATTGTATTAGCTGATGAGGTAGGTCTTGATGTATTTGGTGTTGGCGAGCATCATCGTAAGGATTATGCTTGTTCAGCGCCAGCAGTTTTGCTAGCCGCTGCGGCTTCTCGTACTAAACAGATTCGATTAACAAGTGCTGTTACTGTACTTTCATCAGATGATCCGGTTCGGGTTTACGAACAATTTACTACTGTTGATGCTATTTCAAATGGCCGTGTAGAGATTATGGCTGGAAGAGGTTAGTTCATCGAGTCCTTTCCATTATTCGGATATGACTTAAAGGATTACAATGAATTATTTGATGAGAAATTAAAACTACTATTAAAAATACGTGAATCTGAAATGGTTAATTGGGAAGGCAAACACAGAGCCTCAATACATAATCGAGGCATATATCCTCGTCCTGTTCAGGATCCTATTCCATTATGGATTGCTAGTGGTGGTACCCCAGAATCGGTTGTCCGTGCAGGAATCTTAGGTCTTCCGTTGGTTCTTGAATCATTGGTGGAAGCCCAATACAATTTTCACCAGTAGTGGACTTATACAAAAGAGCTGCATCACAAGCGGGGCACGACCCCTCAAAATTAGCTGTAGCATCACATTCACATGGTTTCATTGCAGAAAGTTTAGAAGAAGCTATTGAGAAATTTTTCCCTCCAACTCAGCAAGCTATGGATCTGCTAGCAAAAGAACGTGGATGGGGACCATACACAAAACAAACCTTTGACCATGCACGTAGCTTAGAAGGAGCATTATATGTGGGTGATGTGAACACAGTTACTAAGAAAATCATTTTTCTAAGAAAGAATGTTGGGATTACTAGATTTATGTTACATGTACCAGTTGGGTCAATGCCACATGAGGACGTTATGCGTGCTATTGAATTGTTAGGAAAGGAAGTAGCACCGATAGTTCGTCAAGAAGTTCTCCAATGGGAAAAAGAGAATGTATAGTAGAGGGTAATCCATAGTTCAATATAATGATAAATTAATCATTTATTCATAAAAGGGGGCTGAGAAGTAACTAAATTGTCACATATGGACTAAAATGTTATGTCTCAGCCTCATGGGTTTAGAACTCTTTTTCAAAAATATCACGTAATACCATATGATCAGTGGTATTTTCAAGTGCAATTAATAATTTTAATCTTGCCTTCGGACCTGTTAATCCATTTGTAAATATAACGCCCATATCCTTTAGTTGTCTACCTCCACCTTCGTAAGCATAGGTAGGACCTACTGTGCCCCTAAAGCTTCTTGAAACTAACACAATCGGAATGTTTTCATTAATTAATTTACGGATTGATGGTATTGTTTCTTTAGGTAAGTTTCCTTGCCCAAGCCCTTCAATAACTAATCCATCTGGATGACCGTCATGAATTATCTCAAATAATTTGTTATCCATTCCAGCGTAGGCTTTCAATAAAAAAACTTGTTTAGAGATGTTTTCCACTGGATAAGTTGTTCTTGCAACTAATTGATGATGAAAGATAATGGACTCCTTTGTGATGATCCCTATAGGACCATATTGAGGACTTTGGAACGTCGCAATATTACTTGTAGATGTTTTTGTAACATTAATTGCACTATGAATTTCATCATTCATAACAACAAGAACCCCTTTTGAATAGGCATCAGGAGAAAGGACTACACGTATAGAACTTATTAAGTTATATAAGGCATCAGACCCAATTTCATTGCTAGACCTCATGGCACCAGTTAAAATGACAGGTTTTTCTGTATCTAATACTAAATCTAAGAAATAAGCTGTTTCTTCTAATGTATCTGTACCATGCGTTACGACAATACCATCATACTCAATTAGAAATTTATCTATAGATTTTGCAAGTTCAAGCATATGATTAGGTGTGATATGAGGTGACGGTAAAGAAAAAGCAATATGTTCATCGATAATCACATTTGTCCTAAAATTATAAGGAATATTTGACAATGGATGATCTTCTGTCGTATTTACTTCACCAGTATCCTTATTTTCTAGCATGGAAATTGTTCCACCCGTATGAATAATAATTAATTTTTTCAAAAGGAACACCTATCTTTCTTTTTATCTTGGATTGAAATATGATACTTACCTTGCGGGTCTCTCGTTTGTTTTAAATAATGTATTTTCAATCTAGTTGTAAAATGGTACGATTGTTATAGGTCAAAGGGGTAGGTATCATTATGCTGGGAATTATTTCTGCTGGGGTTGCACCTGCGCTCGCACTTATGTCATTCTTCTATCTGAAAGATAAAATAACCGAGCCAATCCCATTAATTATTCGAACATTTATATACGGCTGTCTGCTTGTTTTTCCAATTATGTTTATCCAATATGCGTTTACTAGTGATCAAATAGGGAATCTATTTGTACAGTCATTTTTGGTTGTTGCATTCTTGGAAGAATTTTTTAAATGGTTTATATTCTTATATGTGATTTATCAACATACAGAGTTTGATGCACACTATGATGGAATCGTGTATGCAGTATCTATTAGTTTAGGTTTTGCCACAATTGAAAATATTCTCTACCTATTGGTCAATGGAATAGAATATGCTTTTAGCCGAGCATTATTTCCAGTTTCCTCACATGCCTTATTTGGAGTGATCATGGGTTACTATTTTGGTAAGGCTAAAATGAATGAAGAACATAGAATTGGAAATATTGGTTTAGCTTTAGCTATCCCAATGACATTACATGGACTCTATAATTTTATTTTAGGTTCTGTAGGAGAAAACTGGGCTTTATTTGTTATTCCATTTATGATAATCCTCTGGTTTTTTGGATTACATCGTATGAAAGTAGCAAATGCAAATTAATATCATGTACCTACTAAAGAGGCTGTCATAGTCTCTTTTTTTATGTCTATTTTGAAAAATATCATCGTAATTCTAGATTAGTATGCATAAATTAAGTGTTTCATCGAAAAATAGATACTACTAGATAATCAAGAAAGTGAGAGGTATCAACATGACAATTAAAAAATACATCTTTATCATTATTATATGTCTAGTAGCCATAGGACTTCAAGAAACTTACAATCCTAAAGAAGTAGATGCCTTTACGAATCAGATTGTTCAACGTGGGTCTGTAGGGGATGATGTTATTGAACTACAAGCAAGATTACAGTATATCGGGTATTACAAGGGTAAAATTGACGGTGTCTTTGGATGGGGAACTTATTGGGCACTCCGTAATTTTCAAAAAGATTTTAGCTTAGACATTGATGGTCTCGCAGGACTGAAGACAAGGCAAAAGCTAGTTGATGCGAGTAAGTTTGATGGGAAATGGGTTCACACACAAATTGCACAAGGAAATGATTTTACGTATTACGGTGGTACTCCATTGTCCGAGCAAACACGTTCAAAAAAAGGGACTGGTGGAAAAAGTAATACCGGTGGTGGAGAGGCTGCTCCGCAACAAGGAGCACAGAATACTGGGAATAACAATAATACCCCAGAAAGAACTACAACAGCTGTTAATGTGCCCCAAGGCTTCTCTCAGAATGATATTAACCTAATGGCCAATGCTGTACATGGGGAGGCTAGAGGAGAGCCATATGAAGGGCAAGTTGCGGTTGCTGCAGTAATCCTTAATCGTGTGGAAAGCTCAAGTTTTCCCAATACGGTTGCTGGGGTAATTTTTGAACCGAGAGCCTTCACGGCAGTTGCCGATGGTCAAATATGGTTAACTCCTAATGAAAAAGCAAGGGAAGCAGTCTTGGATGCTATTAATGGATGGGATCCTACAGGAAATGCAATCTATTACTTCAATCCAGATACTGCAACATCTAGCTGGATATGGGGAAGACCACAAATTAAACGTATTGGGAAGCATATCTTTTGTAAATAGAGGTGAAAAATAATGTTGCGTTGGATAGCAATTATTGCGTTAGCAGTAGGGGTAGCTGGAACTGCCGCCTGGGGCTATAAAGAACACCAAGAAAAAAATGCAATTTTGATTCAAGCAGAGAATACGTACCAGCGTGCCTTTCATGAATTAACATATAATATTGATTTAATGCATGATAAAATTGGTACCGCCATTGCAATGAATTCAAGAGAACGATTATCACCACAGCTCGCTGAGATTTGGCGGTTAACATCAGATTCTTTATCCAATGTTGGGCAACTTCCCCTGACGTTATTACCATTCAATAAGACGGAAGAATTTTTATCCAATATCGGAGAATTTACTTATCGTACAGCAATTCGCGATTTAAAGAAGGATCCGTTATCGGATGAAGAATTGGAAACATTAGAGAATCTTTATTCTCAAGCTGGTGAAATAAAGGATGAGCTAAGACAAGTTCAGCATACTGCAATGGAAAACAATTTACGTTGGATGGATGTTCAGTTAGCGTTGGCAACAGAAGACGAACAAGCAGACAACACAATCATTGATGGTTTTAAAACGGTTGAGAAGAAAATTGAAGGTTTTTCAGAAGGAAATATAGATTCATCTATATCTGGTACTTCATCTGAAGATCATAAATATGAAAATGTTAATGGAACAAAAATTAATGAAGAGAAAGCATTAGAATATAGTAGAAATCTATTTAACATTAAACAAACACAGGATCTTAAAATAACTGGAACTGGGGATGGTGCTGATATTCCACTTTATAGCATAGCCTATAATGATGGAAACAAGAGTGCGTATCTTGATCTCACCCAACAAGGTGGACATCCAATTACATTACTTGTAGACAGACCAGTTAAGGAAAAGACTATTAGCTTAAATGAAGGTTATAAAAAAGCTAAAGACTATATTCAAAAGCACAACTTTGAAAACATGGAATTACTCAATAGTAGTGAGTATGGAAATGTAGGTATATATACATATATCTATAATCAAGATGGTGTTAGAGTTTTTGCGGATGCAATTGAAGTAAAAGTAGCTCTGGATAATGGCGATATCCTTGGCTTAACAGCAAATAATTATTATTTAAACCATCATAAGCGCGATATTCCAAAACCAATTTTAAGCTCTAACGAAGCAAGAGATTTCGTGAATCCTAATGTGGATATACAAGAAGAGTATTTAGCTGTGATTTCTAATGATCTGGGAGAAGAAGTACTAACGTACGAATTCCTAGGCATTTTAGGTGATGACACATATCGCATCTTTATTAATGCTGAGGATGGCACAGAAGAAAAGGTTGAGAAACTTAACGGTAAAGAAATTAATTATGCAGGGATTTAGTTGGGAAAGGCTTTTGCCCTTTCCCTTTTTTTGTTTTTTTGTGATAATGAAAATAGTAACTATTATTTCAATGAGATTTATGGGGGATAAACATGAAGATTGGGGATTTTTTAATGATTGAAACCTATGGAACCGATTTTTTATCCATAGAGAAGTATCGTAGTAAAATTATTGATAAAAACAGTAGTTATATATACGTGGATTATCCTGTACATGTAAAAACTAAAAGAACAACTGGTTCTTTTCGAATTGGTACAAAAGTGATGGCCGAATATTTAGGAAATGACCAATCTATATATCGTTTTAAAACAGAAATAATAGATAAGAGAAATGGAAAAATACCAACTATTGCATTGCAGTTACCAAATGAAGATCAAATCGAAAGAATTCAACGAAGACAATATGTGCGCGTAGAAACAGCGGTAGATGTTGCAATACATAGTAACGAAAATAGTAATGAACAGAAAATAAAGCCTTTTTCAACCGTTACCCTCGATTTAAGTGGGGGTGGTCTTTCCATTGTTGTTCCTAAAGGTTTTCGTTTAACAGACGGTGATAAATTAAGTATATACCTTGTGCTCCCAATGCACTCTGGCCATTATCATTATCTCGAGCTATATGGAGAGGTAGTGCGATTTATGGAGAAGGAGTCTGCAGCGACCATAGCATCCATTAAATTTTTGGAACTTAATGAGCAAGATAAACAATTTATTATTCGTTATTGTTTTGAAAAACAAAGAGAAGCTAGACAAAAGGAACTTCAATAGAAAAGATAAAAATGGTATCATATTAGAGCATGCTTGGATTGACAATGAGAGGAATGAATCAATAAATGACAAATAAGATTGCAATTGCGATTGATGGCCCAGCTGCTGCGGGTAAGAGTACGGTAGCAAAAATTGTAGCAAATAAATTAAATTACATATACATTGATACTGGTGCCATGTACCGTGCTATAACATTAAAAGCATTAGAAAATACAATAAATGTTAATGACGAAGAGGCACTAGTAACATTACTAGACTCGACAGAAATTACATTAATTCAAAGCGAAGAAGGACAACGTGTTCTTCTTGATAATCAAGATGTTACCTTAAATATACGTTCAAAAGAAGTGACCAATAATGTTTCTTATGTGGCGCAGCATCCAAAAGTAAGAGATGATATGGTTAGTAGACAACAAAGATTAGCCAACGAGCGTGGAGTCGTCATGGATGGACGTGATATTGGCACCAAAGTTATACCAGATGCAGAGGTGAAGATTTTTCTAATAGCATCAGTTGAAGAAAGAGCAAAACGAAGACATGTAGAAAACTTAAATAAAGGCTTCCCGTCTAACTTAGAAGAATTAAAAAAAGAAATTGAGAAGCGAGACCATATTGATTCAGAAAGAGCAGCTTCTCCTTTAGTTAAAGCAGTAGATGCAATAGAAATCGATACGACTTCATTGTCAATTGAGGGAGTTGCAGAACGAATACTTGCTGAAGTGAATAAATTTAAATGATTTATGTAGGATAAGAATGAAGTTTCATATGTTACCATATTTTTATGGTAACAATTGCTTGACAAATATTTGTAAATATTAGAAGTTATAAAAAGAGAGTTTTTTCTGAAATTATGTATTGTTATCTTGTTTTTTGGTTAAGGAGGAATAGAAATGAGTGAAACAAATCAAGAAAATCTAAACTTGCAAATTGGGGATAAGGTATCTGGAACAGTTGTTAAAGTAGAGGAAAAACATGTTCTTGTCGATATTGGCTATAAAACAGAAGGAATTATTCCGATTAGTGAATTATCAAATCTACATATTGAAACCCCAAATGAAGTAGTTAAAGAAGGTGACAAACTTTCTTTGGCAATCAAGAAGATAGAAGATGACGAGGTCATTCTTTCTAAAAAAGTAGTGGATTCTGAACTTGCCTGGGAAGATTTGGAAACTAAATTCCATTCTGGTGAGGTTTTTGATGTTCAGATCAAGGAAGTTGTTAAAGGTGGGTTAGTTGCTGATGTTGGAGTTCGCGGTTTTATGCCTGCCTCATTAGTAGAAGCTCATTATGTGGATGACTTTTCCGAGTATCAAGATCGTATTCTTACAGCTAAAATAGTTGAATTAGATCAAGAACAAAACCGTGTAATTCTATCACACCGTGCCGTAGTAGAAGAGGAACAAGCTAGCAAGAAGTCCCAATTACTACAATCTATAGAAGAAGGACAAGTAATCGAAGGTACAGTACAACGCATAACTGATTTTGGTGTATTTGTTGATTTAGGTGGGGTTGATGGATTAGTACATATCTCACAACTATCACATGACCATGTAAGCAATGCTTCTGAAGTGGTTTCTGAAGGGGAGAAACTTAAAGTAGAAGTTCTATCGGTTGACCGTGACAATGAGCGTATTGCATTATCTAGAAAGAAATTACTACCAGGACCATGGGAAAATGTAGAAGAACAGCTGAAGTCTGGGCAAGCAATCGAAGGTACAGTAAAACGTCTTGTGAATTTTGGTGCATTTGTAGAAGTACTACCAGGTGTAGAAGGATTAGTGCATATCTCACAAATAGCAAATCGCCATATTGGTACTCCTCATGAAGTGCTAGAAGTTGGTCAAAAAGTTAGAGTTAAAGTACTAGATATTAATGAATCCGAAGAAAGAATGTCATTAAGCATTAGAGAATTAGAGGCTGAAGAGGAAGCGAAAGAGTTTAAACAATACGAAAAAGATGAGGAACAATCTAGCTTCCATCTAGGTGATTTAATTGGTGATAAACTGAATAAATTTAAGCAATAAGATTAGGTCATATTCTTAAAACTCCTTTCTGACAAAGAGAGGGGTTTTTTTTGTTTAAAAAAGCTATATCAAAGCAATAATAAAAGATGGTGGGTGAGCATAAATGGTAGGAATATATTTTTATTGGATTTGTTGGCTCCTATGGGTAATGGTTACATTTTTATTACCAAGGGACAAAGCAAGAACGGTTTTAGCGATATGGATTTTATTAACATTAATTGTTTCCAATCTATATATTTCGATTGATGGTTATGAGTTTTCAATATCCTATTTATTCATTGTATTAGGAGGTTTTGTGCTGCTTGCTAAATTAAGTCAAAAAGGATTACAAATATTCTCTACAATTACGATTATGGTTGGTTTTACGAGTTTGTTAATATGGGAGGCAAACGCCCCAGTATGGATTTTTATGCCGAGATTAATAATCATCCCTATGATTTGTGTCATATTAACGATGATGGTGAACAAACATTTTATTAATAGAATAACCATTAGCATTATTGGCTTATGTAGCGGAGAATTTTTATATAACCTATTGCTATCTAATTATTCCATTACGCACACAATAGGAGATCATAATTTTTTAGATATGCTATGTATAACTCTTTTTTTATTGATTTCTATAGAATTATTACGAAAAGTGAAAGACAAACTACTACTGTCTTTTAATGTCAGTAAAGTATAAGGTTCTAGCAATAAGTAAATTCGTCAACGGTTAGTATTGTTTTACTACATATAAGAATTAATAAAGATTGGGTTAAATAAGAGAAATGTTGAGTTTTACTAGCAAAAAATAGTACAACATATGAGGTGTCTAAATGAATGAATATACAATGCCGATAGTATTTGGTGTGGTAGTAGGTACAATCGCTAGGATGATTATGCTACGGACAGATTATAGACAATATCCCACATATTTACATGGTAAGATTATACATGTAGCATTAGGATTCATTGCCGCTTCCCTGGGTGCTGTAGCCGTTCCAGCAATTATGGAGATGAACTTTACAGCAGTAACATTTTTGACCGTTGCGGCTACGCAGTTCAGAGAGGTAAGGAATATGGAGCGAAATACGTTATCAGAAATCGATGATTACGAACTTGTGTCAAGAGGAAAGGCATATATTGAGGGAATAGCGATATCCTTCGAGAGTAGAAATTATTTAGTTATCCTAACTGCTTTTGTAGGAACATTATTTTATTTGATTTGGAATGTTTACATTGCTTTTGTTGGAGCAATCATTTGTTTAATTATCAGTAAGGTACTACAGAGTGGTAGTACTATTAAGGATCTTGTTGAAATTGAATATTCCCCTCCACATTTTGATGGGGCTGGGTTATATGTAGACAACATTTATATTATGAATATTGGACTTCCGGAGAGACAAGAAGAAATATTAAAATACGGGATGGGATTTGTATTGACCCCAAAAAATATAAATGTGGTTAATACAATTGCTCATTTGGGACAGAGACAAGCAATATTACATGATGTATCGGTTTCATTAGGAGTTTTCCGAGATTCGGGAACTCCCGCATTAGTTCCGCTTATAAAGCGAGATTTAGATGATGGAAGGATTGGGGTATTTATATTACCTCAAATCAGAGATAGAGAAAAAGCAATTAATATTATCGGGGCAGTTCCTGTATTGGAAACGGCAATCCGAATGCCTTCTAAATCGAATAGCCGTAATAGGGAGGTCAACTAATATGGTAATAGAAAAAGCGGTTCTAGCAATAATTACAACGAATAGGGAAACGGTGTCTGGTGGTGCGCCAATTTTTATTTGCAAGGATTTTGACGAATTACAAAAAACCGCAGCAAATTTGGAGGCAATTATTGACGGTATTGCACATGCATTAAGTGATGAATTATTTATCATCGTAAAACATTAATAATTGTTAAGATTGGTATCTTTTGCTAGAATAGATAAAGTTATTAAGTTGTCGAAGATGTTATGTTAGCGTTCTAATCGAACTTGCGACCTGAATGCCCTTATAATTATTCAAAAATAGGACGATTATCAACGAATAGCCATGTATTCGAATCATCCAGGGCTACATCATAATTTAATAACACTTCTTTTAAAGAAGTTACAAATGAAATAAGAGAGGATGTTCCTTTCGATGAGGAAAGCTGTTGTTGCCATAGTTGGCCGACCAAATGTAGGTAAATCTACCATTTTTAATAGACTTGTTGGAGAAAGAATTTCGATTGTTGAAGATATTCCTGGTGTAACCAGAGACCGCATTTATTCACAAGCGGAATGGCTTAATACTAAATTTGACCTAATTGATACTGGTGGTATTGAAATTGGAGATGAGCCACTACTAATTCAAATGCGTCAGCAAGCAGAAATAGCAATTGATGAAGCAGATGTTATTGTTTTTATTGTGAATGCAAAAGAAGGTATAACCGGTGCTGATGAAGAGGTAGCAAAGCTTTTATTTAAATCTAATAAACCAATTGTACTCGCTGTAAACAAGGTTGATAACCCAGAAATGCGAGACGAGATCTATGAATACTATTCTCTAGGTTTTGGAGAACCTTTCCCAATCTCAGGTGCACACGGACTGGGCCTTGGAGATTTATTAGATGAAGTGGTAGGCCATTTTCCAAAACTGGTACAAGAAGAAAAAGATGAGGACACTATTTATTTCAGTTTAATTGGTAGACCAAATGTTGGAAAATCATCTTTGGTGAATGCTTTATTAAATGAGGAACGTGTTATTGTGAGTGATATAGAAGGAACTACACGTGATGCAATTGATACTAAATTACATAAAGATGATCAGGATTATGTCATTATTGATACTGCCGGAATGCGAAAACGTGGGAAGGTGTATGAATCCACAGAAAAATATAGTGTGCTCCGTGCTCTAAGAGCAATTGAACGTTCAGATGTTGTTTTGGTTTTGATTGACGCAGATACGGGAATAAGAGAACAGGATAAAAAAATTGCCGGATATGCTCATGATGCTGGACGTGGAATTGTCATTGTGGTTAATAAATGGGATACAGTTGAAACAGATGAAAAGACAATGAAAGAATATGAAGAAAAAATACGAGCGCATTTTCAATTTTTAGATTATGCTCCGGTCGTTTTCTTATCTGCAGTAACAAAAAAACGTTTACATACATTACTTCCAATGGTGAAAATTGCTAGTGAAAATCATTCAAAGCGAATAGCTACCAACGTGCTGAATGATGTAATAATGGATGCTATCGCTATGAATCCTACTCCAACAGTAAAAGGACAAAGATTAAAGGTGTTATATGCAACACAAGTTGCTGTTAAGCCACCAGCATTTGTTATCTTTGTCAATGATCCGGAATTGATGCACTTTTCATATAAACGTTTTCTTGAAAACAAAATAAGAGATGCGTTTGAGTTTGAAGGAACACCGATAAAAATAATTGCACGTAAACGAACTTAGGGGGAGTACATTTTGAAAAAAGTAGCTGTTTTAGGTGCGGGAAGTTGGGGAACTGCATTAAGTATCGTATTAGCTGATAATGGACATGATGTTCGCCTGTGGACACATCGCAAGGAACAGGCGGACACGATCAATTCAACTCATAAAAATGAACATTATTTAGAAATTATGATACCTGATAAAATAAAAGCTTTTTATGAAATGGAAAAAGCCATTCAAGATGTTGATTTTATTCTGCTTGTAGTGCCAACTAAGGCAATTCGAGATGTATGTCGAGATTTGAGTGGAATTCTTAAACACAATCCGATTATTATACATGCAACAAAAGGCATTGAGCCTGGAACTTTAAAACGAGTATCGCAAATGATTGATGAAGAATTAGTAAATGTTGACTATGAGGATATTGTAGTTCTTTCTGGACCAAGCCATGCCGAGGAAGTTGCACAAAGACAACCAACTACTGTTACCGTTGCATCTATCAATGATAAGAATGGTAAAGAGTCACAAGACTTGTTCATTAATGAGGTTTTTCGCGTGTACACAAGTAATGATGTGATTGGTATTGAACTTGGTGGTGCATTGAAAAATATTATTGCCTTAGGAGCTGGCATTTCAGATGGTCTTGGTTTTGGTGACAATGCTAAGGCTGCTCTTATTACTAGAGGATTAGCTGAAATCACAAGACTTGGAACCTTTCTAGGTGCAAATCCTTTAAGTTTCCTTGGTTTACCAGGTGTTGGGGACCTGATTGTGACGTGTACAAGTGTTCATAGTCGTAACTGGCGAGCTGGTAATCTTTTAGGCAAAGGTAGAGATTTAGATGATGTACTTGAGCAAATGGGGATGGTTGTGGAAGGAGTACGTACAGCGGAAGCGGCTTACCAATTTGCAAAAGAACAAAATATAGACATGCCTATTACAACTGGAATTTATGATATTGTTCATCATAACAAAAAGCCAAAAGAGGTAGTGGAGCGGTTGATGAACCGTGATAAACGGGAGGAAATGGATGATTTAGCTTCATTATTAAAGAACAGGTATACTCGCTAACACAAAGCAAATAATCCTTGCATATACTATGTTGAAGTAATATAGCAGCAAGGAGGCGAGCGTGTGAGCAATAAAAGTAATAATCCATTTGACAAAATTCAGCAAGGTGCTGGTATTAGTCCTAGCGAAATATATAAAGTTGCTGATTCAGTAAAAAATGCCAATTTTTCGGATGAGAAAACCGTTCGAAGGTTGGTTAGGCAATTGGCGAAGATGGCTAATAAACCTCTTTCTAAGGAGAAAGAAGACAAATTAGTTAAGTCCATTACCGGAAATAAAGTCCCAACAGATCTTAACTCGCTGAATCAGTTATTTAAAAAATAACTTCAGGCTGGGCAGGTGAGGATACAACCTCGTGTCTACTCGCATAAAATAAAACGCACAAGCATTCATAGATAGAGTCTGCGTGGGTATTATTTAGTCAAACCAGGGTGAGGAAGGCCCCTCTTCATCCTGGATTTTTTTGTTTGGTTGTTAAGAATTAACCGTTCCTTCTCCTTGGGCAAGGATATAAATCAAAAATATAAAAAATTCTATGAACCCTATTTTAAATGCTCATTTCGCATCTGTATGATATAATAACGGATGCAGAATAAATGGACAAGTAGATTTAGAGGTGAAGAAATGTCAGAATCAATGCTTAAAATGTGGATCTCTCTTGCTGGAATGGGGTTATTGATACTAGCAATTGGTCTTATTTTATTAAGCAGACATAAGCTAAAGGGGTTCTTTTCTATAATTGTTTCGTTATTAGCATATGTTAGCTTATTTTTGGGAGGCATTATTATACTTTATATCGTATTCAGTGGACCAACTATATAGGCTAATGGAGGTTTAATGCATGAGGCATACATATATATTAATTGCAATTACCAGTTTATTGCTTTTGTTGAGCGGATGTGCATATCCTAGTAGTGAACTCAAGAAGAATCAGACTCCTAATCAAGCACAACTTGATATGGTGCAGTCTGCTATAGAAGATTATCAAGAACGTACTAGTGGTCTATTACCAATTCGTACGAAGCCAAATGAGACGCCTATCTTTGAAAAGTATTTAATTGATTTTAATCTTTTGAAAGAACAGGGTAGTCTAACCGAGATTCCAGGAAATGCTTATGAAAATGGGGGAATCTATCAGTATGCTATTCTTAATCCCGAGACAAATCCACAGGTGAAAATAATTGATTTGCGGATTACTGATGAGCTTAGAAGTGTTCTATTAAGAATTAATACCTATCGTGACAAAAATCTATATCCTCCATATGGTGAAAAGGTGGGGACCGATGTTTTCACCGTAGATTATGAAAAAATAGGTTTAGATTCCCCACCAGTCGTAGAAAGTCCCTATTCAGATGCATTACTTCCAATTGTAATGGATTCAAAAGGTAGTATCTATGTGGACTACCGAATTGATTTAAACAATGCATTAAAAGAATATGATCATAGCTTTAAAGAAGGTGATGATATCCGTTATCTGTTAGCGGAACATACACCATTCTTACCAGCGTATTCATTACCGATTACAATTAAAGATAATGAACCTGTCTTTTTGGTTGAATAAATTTTCATAATTATTCCCTTGCAGCATATATTTGTTGCAGGGGTTTTTTATTGCTTTAGTAGGGGTGATTAAAAAATACCGAACTACGAAAATTGAAATAATCATTTATTTTAATTCTTTTGCATATATTAAGTCATAATTTGATAGGACAACATCATAGAATTGTAGTGTCAATTATTCGTAGTTTGTTCATTTAATATTGTTGTGATCGGGAGGGGATCGTTTGAAAAAGGTAGATATTTTTAAAGATATTTCTAAACGTACGAACGGCGATATATACCTAGGGATTGTGGGAGCTGTTCGGACAGGAAAATCAACATTCATAAAAAAATTTATGGAATTAGTTGTGCTTCCAAACATTGAAGAAGAAAGTGAAAGAGTAAGAGCACAAGATGAACTACCTCAAAGTGCAGCAGGCAAAACTATTATGACAACTGAACCTAAGTTTATACCTAATCAAGCAGTAAATGTAAAAGTTGATGAAGGTTTGGATGTCAATATTAGATTAGTGGACTGTGTAGGGTATGCCGTTGAAGGTGCAAAAGGATTTGAAGATGAGAACGGACCAAGAATGATTAACACCCCTTGGTATGAGGAACCAATCCCATTTCATGATGCCGCAGAAATCGGTACAAGAAAAGTAATACAGGAACATTCTACAATTGGTGTGGTCGTTACAACGGATGGATCTTTTGGTGACATTGCTAGAGGAGATTATATTGAAGCTGAGGCCAAGGTTATCGAAGAACTAAAGGAAGTTGGTAAACCGTTCATCATGGTTGTGAACTCCGTACATCCTACAAGTAAGGAAACCGAAATGCTAAGACAAGATCTATCGGAACAATATGATATCCCTGTATTAGCAATGAGTGTGGAATCCATGACAGAGCATGATGTATATAACGTTTTACGTGAAGCACTTTATGAATTTCCGGTATTAGAAGTTAATGTTAATCTACCAAGCTGGGTAATGGTACTTAATGATAACCATTGGTTGAAAGAAAGCTATCAAGAAGCTATTCAGTCAACAGTCAAGGATATTAAAAGATTACGTGATGTAGATACTATCGTAGGAAACTTTACAGACTATGATTATATTGACAAGGCAAATCTTGCTGGTATGGAAATGGGAGAGGGTATTGCAGAAATTGATCTACATGCACCGGACTACCTTTATGATCAAGTTTTAAAGGAAATAGTAGGGGTAGAAATAAGAGGGAAGGATCACTTACTAGAACTAATGCAAGACTTTTCTTATGCAAAGAGGCAATATGATCAAGTTGCAAGTGCCTTGCAAATGGTAAAGCAAACAGGATATGGTATTGCAGCCCCAACCTTGGAGGATATGGAACTAGAAGAACCTGAAATTATCCGACAAGGATCTAGATTCGGTGTAAGACTAAAAGCTGTTGCTCCTTCTATCCATATGATTAAAGTAGAGGTAGAGTCGGAATTTGCTCCAATAATTGGTACAGAGAAACAAAGTGAAGAATTAGTGAGATACTTAATGCAAGATTTTGAAGAAGACCCATTATCTATATGGGAATCTGACATATTTGGTAGATCACTGAGCTCTATAGTGAGGGAAGGAATTCAAGCAAAGATTTCTCTAATGCCTGAGAACGCTCGCTATAAGCTTAAAGAAACACTAGAGAGAATTATCAACGAAGGCTCTGGTGGATTAATAGCGATAATTTTATAAAATAAACAGCAGCTAAACAGCTGCTGTTTATTTTTTTGGTCGTTATGTGTTACTAATTACACTATTGATAGAAACTGCGCGGTATTTGAGAGTTTTGTTACAGCAACGTACCCGCTACGGAAATATACTCCGCTTTCCGCGGGGGGCTGGTGAGCCTCCTCACGCTTACGCACTGCGAGGTATTTTCGAGCAGATGCAGCCCCTGTACTGGAAGTGAAAGAGGAGTATTCTGCCGGAGTGGTGTATCATAGCACTACACTAAAAAATTGAGTAGTTACCGCACATTTTCTATCAATAGAGAAGATAAAAGGAGCAGACTTTACGAAAACAGCATTTTCCTTCTTGAATTTAAAAATTTAAGAAGGAAAATTGATAAAAGTATCGAATAGCTATGTAGAAGGCTTTTGTACGAGAAACTCATTTCTTACCATAAAATGGTAGTGTTTTAGCCGTTATAAGGGAAAAATCGCATAAAATATGAAAAAATAGTAACTTTTTGTTGAATTTTAAAGGAATCTCGTTTAATATTAGCCTTGTCACTATTGATTATAGGGGCATTCGAGTATAAAAGTTGGTAAATTGGTTAACAAATGATGAGAGAGAATGTTTGTACCAATGTGACCCTATTTTTTATTTTGGGAGGAGGTGAATGTCATGAATAAAACAGATTTAGTAAATGCTGTTGCTGAAAAAAGCGAACTTTCTAAAAAAGATGCTACAAAAGCTGTTGATGCAGTTTTCGAAGCTGTCATGGATTCACTTAAAAATGGTGAAAAAGTACAATTAATCGGTTTCGGTAACTTCGAAGTACGTGAACGTTCTGCACGTAAAGGTCGTAACCCACAAACTGGGGAAGAAATCGAAATCCCTGCAAGTAAAGTTCCTGCTTTCAAACCAGGTAAAGCCCTTAAGGACAGCGTAAAATAATACGTACATAGGGTTAAAGGGTGCGTTCATTCGCACCCTTTTTTCTTTTCATATTACTTTAAAATGCGATAATACTAATAGTAATATACGAAGGAGTGAAAAATATGAATAATAATACTGACTTTTTCGTCATAAAAGCTTTAGAAGACGGAGTGAATGTTATTGGTTTGACAAGAGGTTCGGATACAAAGTTTCACCATTCCGAAAAGCTAGATAAAGGTGAAATAATGATAGCTCAATTCACAGAACACACGTCAGCGGTTAAAGTAAGGGGAAAAGCTGTAATTCAAACTAGCCATGGTGAAATAAGCAATAGTTAACCGGAAAATTATAACAACAATTCAATACATATAATCCAACTTTTAGACTATCGCACATAAATAAATATGTTATAATGGCTTAGGTGACATTAAGGCTTTGAAGGGCTAAGGTGATTATATTGCTTGCTATGGAGAGGGAAATACAACAATTGAAGTTACAGATTGAAGAGACAGTTCATCATTCTTTCCTTATAAAACATATACCAAAACCTGAAGTTGATGAATATAAACTCTACTTTCTTCATTACATTTTAAATAAAACGATATTAGCCCCTAATGTAAAAGAGCAACTAATTATTACGACTATGCTTGTTCAAACTGCATTAGATATTCATGAAAATATTCCAGACTATACTGGAGTTGATCGTCCGTCTATTGGAATGGATAGTCAATTATCTATACTTGCTGGTGATTATTTTAGTGGATTATATTATTCCATACTAGCGAATATAGAAGAACGAGAATATATAACATTACTTGCAACAGCAATTAAACAAATCAATGAATTGAAAATGAACCTTTATTATATGGAGAATGAGACTCCTGAAGATTACCTGGAAACACGAAAACAAATTCAGTCGTTGTTGATTAAATATATTGCAGAACATGTTCAAGTGGTACAAGAAATCCATGTAATAGAAGAAATATTATTTACAAATGAAATAATAAATAACATTACTAATTCTTTTGAATTAGAAAAGCAAGACATTCTGGAAAAGCAAGTAAATAAAACAAAAGGTATGATAGATAAACTTTCTGAACGTCAAAAACAAGACTTTATGCAAATACTTGACTCCATTATCTATCAACATACCTCTTCGGAGATGGAATAAAAATGCAACAAAAATCAAAAGAAGAACGGGTACACCATGTATTTGAAAAAATATATGATAAATACGATACGATGAACTCAATCATTTCTTTCCAAAGACATAAATCTTGGAGAAAAGATGTAATGAAGCAAATGAATGTGTCGAAAGGCGATTCTACTTTAGATGTTTGCTGTGGAACAGGAGATTGGTCTATTTCTCTTGCAGAATCAGTTGGACCTACCGGAAAAGTGGTTGGGTTAGACTTTAGTAAAAATATGTTGTCAGTTGCCGTCGAGAAAAATAAAGAATATAACTATGACCAACTATCATTTATTCATGGAAATGCCATGGAATTACCTTTTGACGATAATTCCTTTGACTTTGTTACCATTGGATTTGGACTTAGAAATGTTCCTGATTATATGACTGTGCTAAAGGAAATGTACCGAGTAGTTAAACCTGGTGGTAAAGTTGTTTGCTTAGAAACATCTCAGCCAACCATGCTCGGATTCAAGCAATTATATTTCTTTTATTTCCGTTTTATCATGCCATTATTTGGTAGGATATTTGCTAAAAGTTATGAAGAATATTCTTGGTTAAATGAATCAACTAGAGATTTCCCTGACAAACTTACTTTAAAGCAAATGTTTACAGATGCTGGATTTTCACGTGTGAACGTTAAAAGTTATACTGGCGGGGTTGCAGCCATGCATATGGGGATTAAATAATTCATATTAGCTTGTACAAAACAAAAGGTGAATCACATGAAATTACCAAAAACATATAACTACCTAAAGAAAGATTTGGACTTAATTGAATCATATTTAATGGATGCAATACAGGCCAATCATCCCGTTTTACGAGAAGCGTCTACACAGTTGCTAAAGGCAGGAGGAAAACGAATTCGACCTGTCTTTGTTTTGTTGTCTAGTCAATTCGGTAGGGTTGATATGGAACAAGTAATCAACGTTGCTGTTTCGCTAGAATTAATACATATGGCTACCCTAGTTCATGATGATGTCATTGATGATGCGTCCTTACGAAGGGGAAAGCCAACAATAAAAAAACAGTATGGGAACCGCGTGGCGATGTATACCGGTGATTATATATTAGCTCGTGCATTAGAGACAATCACACAGATTCCGAATCCCGAAATACATAAAACTCTTTCAGAAGCATTAGTTGAAGTAAGTTTAGGTGAGATTGAACAGATTAAAGAGAAGTATAACTGGGATCAAAATATAAAAACTTATTTTAGAAGAATTAAACGGAAAACTGCATTACTACTAGCATCAAGTTGTAAACTAGGGGCCATGACTTCTGGTTTATCTCAAAAAGAAATAAACAAATTATACCATTATGGATATTATATTGGAATGAGTTATCAAATAATCGATGATATTCTGGACTTTACGTCATCTGCTGAGCAACTCGGGAAACCAGCCGGGAATGATTTATTTCAAGGGAATATTACATTACCAGTTTTATTTGCAATGGAAAATGAAGAATTTAATTTACTAGTGAGAAATACTTTTAAAAATCCTAATGAAGTAACAAAAGAACAGATGGGTATTGTTATCCGTGCACTAAAAGAAACAAATGCTATCGAAATGTCTTACGAAATTAGTGAGCGTTATTTAAGAAAGGCTTTTCTTGCTCTTCATGATTTCCCGCACAATAAGGCAAAAATTACGCTTGAACAAATTGCAAAATATATTGGTAAGAGGAAACAATAGAATTTATTGTTATTTTTACAAAAGTTTGATAGAATTTTAAACGGTTACATAATCATATGATACATAAAAACTGAGGTGTAGAACATGGAAAAAACATTTTTAATGGTTAAACCAGATGGCGTACAAAGAAATTTAGTAGGTGAGGTAGTAAATCGCTTCGAAAGAAAAGGTTTTAAGTTAGTAGGAGCTAAATTAATGCAGATCTCTGATGAATTAGCTAGCGAGCATTATGGTGAACATAAAGAACGACCATTCTTTGGTGAATTAGTTGACTTCATCACTTCTGGACCAGTATTTGCTATGGTTTGGGAAGGAGAAAACGTTATTAAAACGGCTCGCGAAATGATGGGTAAGACAAATCCAGCGGAAGCAGCACCAGGAACTTTAAGAGGAGACTTCGGTGTAACAGTTGGAAAGAACGTTATCCACGGTTCCGATTCACCGGAAAGCGCTGAAAGAGAAATTAACTTATTTTTTGACCAAAAAGAACTAGTAAGCTATGAAAAACAAGATAAAGCTTGGATCTACTAATTTACAAAAATACCTCCTTTATAAATATGGAGGTATTTTATGTTTTTTGGTACTTTGTTTGGAAAATCTAAATTTGATTAAGCGCGGGAACGGTCCGAAAACACAGAAAAGCGAAGTGTATATTAGGTCCGTAAACTTTATAGATAGAAAAATAAAGAGGGGAAAGTTATGTCAGACGATTACCAGTTATTTACCGAGAAAGTCTACACCAAACTAGGAATAGACCTTCAAAAATATAAAGAAGCCCAAATGAAGCGAAGATTAACCTCATTACGAGAAAAAAGAGGCTACCAAGATTTTACTTCATATTTTAATGCAATTAACCAGGACATAAATTTGTTACATGAATTAGTAGATAGAATAACGATTAATGTTTCCGAATTTTACAGAAATCCAAAACGCTGGGAAGTATTAAGAGATACAGTGATTCCATTAATTAAGATGAACAATCAAGAGCTAACTATTTGGAGTGCTGCATGTTCAACAGGTGAAGAACCATATAGTATCGCAATTTTATTAAACGAATACTTTCCAGAATTAAACACGAAAATACTTGCTACAGATATTGATGAAAAAGTACTCGCTAAAGCAAAAAAAGGAATTTATGTTGAACAAGCTCTAAAAGAATTACCAACTAATTTAAAAGCAAAGTATTTTAAACAAAAAGGGAGTCAATTTGAGATCGATTCAGCCATTAAACGAAAAGTAATCTTTAAAAAGCATAATCTGCTAGAAGATAAGTATCCGACTCAAGTAGACTTAATTATTTGTAGAAATGTGTTAATATATTTTACTGATTATGCAAAGGACACTATTTACCATAACTTTTCCAAAGCCCTGGCGAATAACGGTATTCTGTTTGTAGGAAGTACTGAGCAAATTTTCAGTCCAAATAAGTATGGATTAACGTTACTAGATACCTTTTTCTATCAAAAAATAAGTCAATCATAAAAATACTCTTATCCATACAGATTAAGAGTATTTTTTTCTATTATTGGCCTTACTTGGTTTATACTACAAATAAAGGATACCATGAGAAATAGTTGTTAGGTATTTTATAAAAACAACTGGAAAGTGGATCAAAGGAGGAAAATAATGCGCTATTTAACAGCAGGTGAATCACATGGAAAGCAATTAACAACAATAATAGAAGGAATTCCGGCGCAAATGCCTTTAATAAAAGAAAATATTAATGAATCATTACTTCGAAGACAAAAGGGATATGGACGAGGAAAACGAATGCAAATCGAGAAAGATCTAGTAGATATAGCAAGTGGGGTTCGCCATGGATATACGCTAGGATCACCCATTTCCCTTGTAATTCATAATGATGATTTTAAGCATTGGACAGATATAATGGGAGAAGATCCTATCAATGAAAATGTTTCTTTAAGAAGAGTTGTCACCAGACCGAGACCGGGCCATGCCGATTTAAATGGTGCGTTAAAATATGGTCATCGAGACATGCGTAATGTTCTAGAACGCTCTTCCGCTCGTGAAACTGCTGCTAGAGTGGCAGCAGGAGCGGTGGCGAAAACCATGCTACGTCAGTTAGGTATCGAGATTTGCGGCTATGTAAAAGAAATCGGTGGAGTTAAAGCGGAAGAAAATTCCACCATAACTATAAAGGAAAGACAGGACATATCAGAAGATTCACCAGTCAGAACCTTAGATAAGAAAGCAGAACAGCAGATGATGGAAAGAATAGATTTAGCTAAAAAGAATGGAGATTCTCTAGGGGGGGTAACAGAGGTATATGTAGAAGGTATGCCAGCTGGAATTGGATCTTATGTTCATTATGACCGAAAGTTAGATAGTCGTATTGCTGGAGCTGTTGTCAGCATTAATGCATATAAAGGTGTCGAATTTGGTATCGGATTTGAAGCTGCAAGAAGAAATGGTAGTGAAGTTCATGATGAAATTTGTTGGGAAAAAGGTTATGGGTATTATCGAAATTCCAATCGTTTAGGCGGTTTTGAGGGTGGGATGACTACCGGAATGCCTATAGTAGTAAAAGGAGTAATGAAGCCAATCCCAACTTTAATGAAGCCGTTAAAAAGTGTAGATATTGAAACAAAAGAAACATTTCAAGCAAGTGTTGAACGCTCGGATGCCTGTGCTGTTCCTGCTGCGGCAGTTGTCATGGAACATGTTGTTGCCTTCGAACTGGCTAGAGCACTGCTTGAACAATTTCCGCATGATCGCTTCTCTGTACTAAAAGAAGCTATTGATCAATACCGGGAAGATATAAGGAGTTTCTAAATGAATATTATTCATGTCAATTCTGTAATTCAATCCTATGATATTATAATTGGTAACAAGATACGACATCTTGTTGGGAAGTATCTACCCAAAAGTTATTCTGCTATTCTTATTATTACCGATTCGAATGTAGCTAATCTGTATGTTGAAGACATTGTTCATGGATGCAATGTACAAGATGTTTTTGTCGAAGTTGTTAGTCCTGGGGAACAGGCAAAGAACATTAATACTTACTATAATCTTCAATCAAAGGCAATTGAATATCAGCTAGATCGAAAATCACTTATCATCGCATTAGGTGGAGGGGTAATTGGCGACTTGGCTGGATTTGTTGCAGCAACATTTATGCGTGGAATCGATTATGTTCAAATCCCAACTACTATATTAGCGCATGATAGTAGTGTTGGCGGTAAGGTAGCAATAAATCATGAAAGTGGAAAGAATTTAATAGGTAGTTTCTACCCTCCTGTATTAGTGTTTTATGATACGGATATGCTTAAAACTCTTCCGGAAAGAGAAATACGTTCTGGTTATGCCGAGCTTATTAAAGAAGCAATGCTTGCTGATTCAGAATTACTAGAAAGGTTATGGAATGTTTCCTTACCAGAGGTTCACATGGAGGAAACAACGTATTTTCTGGAAAGAGGAATATCGATTAAAGCTGATATTGTCGAACAAGATGAAAGAGAATCTGGAAAACGTATGTTTTTAAATTTAGGACATACATTGGGGCATGCATTGGAAACAAAATTGGGATATGGCGTCATCACTCATGGTGAAGCGGTTGCAATTGGTTTATTGTTTGCACTATTTGTTAGCAATAGAGAACTTAAGGCTGATCTCCCGATACATGCCCTAAAGACATGGTTAATTAAAAATCGTTATCCATTAGTATTATCTCTTGAAATGATCGATGATTTAGTAAAAATAATGAAGTATGACAAAAAAACGATATATAAACAAATTCAAATGGTTTTACTTCAAGGCATATCAGCACCTGTTATTCATATGATAGATGATTCCAAGTTAAAGAAGTATCTGACAGCCTTTGTAATGGAAGAAATGAAGGAAGGGATATAGATGCCAGTTTTAGCAAAGCAAGATTCTATACGCATTTATGGATCCATGGAAGTCCCAGGTGATAAATCCATTTCACATCGTGCAGTAATACTAGGATCAATTTCCAAAGGAACCACAACAATAGAAAATTTCTTAGACGGTGAGGACTGTATGCGAACTGTCGAGGCATTTCGGTTAATGGGCGTATCCATAGAAAAATCAGGTAATACTCTGCAGATTGATGGGAAAGGAAAGAGTGGATTGCAAGAGCCCCAGGAACCAATATACTTTGGTAATTCAGGAACAACAGCTAGGTTGATGCTTGGATTACTAGCAAGTTTACCATTTTCCTCGTTTGTTTACGGAGATTCTTCACTGGCTCAACGGCCCATGGACAGAGTAATCATGCCTCTGAGAGAAATGGGGGGGAAATTTATTGGTAGAATGGAAACAAGCTATCTTCCAATAGCACTTGATGGTGGTAATTTACATGGAATAACATATAACATGCCAATAAATAGCGCACAGGTTAAATCTGCCATTCTATTAGCAGGCTTAGGTGCAACAGGTGTAACAAAGGTGATCGAGAATTATCCAACACGAGACCACACCGAAAATATGTTGCAAGCTTTTGGTGCTAATATTAATGTAATGCATAACGAAATTGAAGTGATTTCAAATGGTGAGCTTCATGGTACGGAAGTTTATGTTCCTGGTGATATATCCTCGGCATCATTTCTACTGACAGCTGCAGCGATTATTCCTGGTAGTTGCTTAGTCATTAATAATGTTGGAATAAATAAGACAAGAGCAGGGTTTCTAGAAGTATTAGAGGAAATGGGTGCAAGCGTTACTGTTCTGAATAAAACTGTAATTGGAGGAGAACTAAAAGGTGATATTCAAGTTGCATACCGGTCATTAAGGGGCATTACGATAGAAGGTGAAATTATTCCGAGGCTAATTGATGAAATTCCAATCATTGCTCTACTCGCTACGCAAGCAGAGGGTAAAACCATCATTCGGAATGCAGAGGAATTAAAAGTAAAGGAAACCGATAGAATACAAGCGGTTGTCGAGGTATTAACGACGCTAGGTGCTCAAATCCAAGCAACTAAAGATGGCATGGTGATCGAAGGGAAGACCCAATTAATTGGCGGGACGGTTATGTCGTACCATGATCATCGTATAGCAATGATGGCAGTAATAGCCTCCCTCATAACGGAAGGAAATGTTATCATCGACGAGTTATCATCAATATCTATATCCTATCCAAATTTTATGGATGATCTAAATAATATTGTTCATAAGGTTTAAAGCTATGAGAATGTTAAAATAGAAAGGGATTTTGTATGTGACTGTTTTAGAAGAAGCAAATAAATTAATGGAAATGGACCAAGTCGATCAAGCGATAGATCATATTAGTAGTCATTTGGAACATGCAACTGATGATGAACGATTTGGGTTTGCAGAATTTTATATGAATTGGGGTTTTTTACTTGAAGCAGAAGATATATTACTACACTTGTTAAAGCAATACCCTGATGAAAGTGAACTGAAGTTATTATTAACAGATATCTATATAGAACAACAGATGGATGAAAAAGCAATTGACCTACTAAATTCTATTCCTAGTGATGATGAAGCATATTTACAAGCGTTAGTGGCACTTGCTGATCTTTATCAGTCTCAAGGGCTTTTCGAAGTTGCTGAGCAGAAGCTTCAGTTTGCAAAGGAAATAAGCCCAACAGAACCAATTATAGATTTGGCCCTAGGAGAACTTTATTACTCATTGGGTGATTTTAAACGAGCAATTACTTTTTACGAGAAGTCATTGAAAATAGAAGCACCTGACATCCCAATTCATGAAAGATTAGCAGAATCTTATTTAAATGTCGGAGAATTTGAGCTTGCACTTAACTTTTACGAGAAAACAAATAGTAAAAATCCAGACACATTATTTAAATACGGTTTCACTGCTTTTGAAGCTGACAGGAATGATATTGCTATCAATGTATGGAATGAATTAATTGAAGAAGATCCGTATTACCATACTGCATACATCCAACTAGCAAAGGCATATGAGGAAGACGAAAGAATTCAAGAGGCGTATGAAACGGCACTTAAAGGAATCAAAATGGACGAGTTTAATAAGGAATTGTATTTTCTGGCTGGAAGCTTAGCACATCAAGTGGGTCTTGAGGAGGAAACCGAGAAATACATGCGTGAGGCGGTTAACTTAGATGCGGATTATAAGGAAGCTGTCTTATTCCTTATAGAAATCTTGAAAGAAAAAGATAGACAGGATGATATTATTGAGTTAATAAAAGTAGTCAAAGAAACAGGTGGAGAAGACCCATTATATGATTGGGAGTTAGCACGTGCATATAATGAAATTGAATCATATAATGATGCATTAAATCACTATCAGGAAGCATATAATAGCTTACAACATGATAATGACTTCCTAAAAGAATTCGGCTACTTCTTAATGGAGGAAGGGAGGACTGGGGAAGCGATTAAAATATTTACTGCATATTTACAAGATGATCCTCAAGATGATGAAATTGTTGATTATGTAAATCGTTTACGGCAAATGTGAATCTAGGCAGTAGGGAGGAGGTAGTTAACTCTATGCAAGCTCCGGTATCCGTTAAAGATAAAAAGAAATTTTTACAATGGTTTCTTAATCATTATCAGTTAAAAAAAAGGGAAAGTGTATGGATCTTAAACTATCTAATTAATCATCATGAAATTTTAGAAAATGTCCATTTTGTTCATGATGCAAAATTTTGTTTGCGGAGTGTGATTATTACAAGTCAATGTTCGAAAGAAGTCCCATTTCGCTTCTATAAAAATCATTTGGTAACAACAGATGCTGAAAAGGCTTTTCATGATATCCGTTTAAATCAACATGAGTCCCTTTATATTCAACTAAACTTTAACAACGCAAACCAAAACCATATGTATGCTGCTGTTTTAGAGGAAAACCCCTTTGTTCCCGATGAATATATGATAACCCAACAAGATAAAGAAAATGCAACTATTCTTTTGGAACGTTCATTATATGATTTTCAAAAAAAACAATTATTAGATCAAATTGATCGGACATTAGATGAAGACAACCGAGAGGAATTTAATAGACTAGTAAAAGAACTTCGGATCCTCGAGGCTAAAATGTTAAGTCAACCTAGCTTACAAGAGCAATAGGTTGATTTTTTTTTTGTTCATGCGTAACATTTACAAGGGAAATATAATTATTTTGCTAATCTTGGTAAATACTAGAGAAAGGTGACTACATAAAATGCAATGGACTAAAAAGGATATGGGTCTATATGTCGGATCTAAAGAGTACATTGATACTGCGATTATACCGATTTTACCCTTTCAATTATCTCAAGAAAGTAATTTAGGCAAAAGCACTTCAAAACGAGAAATTTTATCAATTTTTGCGTCAGAGATTGAAAATGAATTATCTGGAAGATTGTTATTAATTCCAAATTATTATTATTTGGAATATGGAGACAAAGCAGAAGAAGTGAAGCGTCTGAACAGTTGGACCGGAGAAATACAAGAACAACCATTTGAACATGTATTTATTTTAACATTTGATTCAGGGTGGAAGCGGTATGAAAAAGATTTGCTGGCAAATCTTTTATGGTTGCCGGGATTTCAGGCAGAAAATCCAAATTCTGATGAAATGAGGCAGATGATACGGGGGCAAGTATCAGATGTCGTCGAACTTATACGTAGTTACTGGTAAATCCGACTAAAAAGTGAAATCTTTCAGAACAAAGATGGATATTTATTGACCGAGCAGTTAGTTTGCGCTATCATGGTAATGTCCTAGTAATCTGATTAAAATTATTGTCCGTGATTATTGTGAAGAGGGGGGAAAATCATGAGCGAAGATAAGCAACAAGTATCCCGTCGTCAATTTCTAAATTATACACTAACTGGTGTTGGTGGTTTTATGGCAGCAGGTATGCTTGCACCGATGCTCAGAATGGCAATTGACCCAGTTTTACAATCAGCATCAAGCGAAGGTGAATTTGTAAACGTTGGTCTAGCCGTTGAAGATATCACAACAACACCTCAACGTGTCGATTGGCAAATTGAACAAGTAGATGGCTGGTATGAGTCTAAACCTAGTAGAACTGCGTGGGTATATAAGGATGATAGTGGCAACATTATAGCACTTTCCCCAGTTTGTACACATTTAGGATGTGTTGTATCTTGGGAAGGTAATGATAATCATCCGAACGAGTTTTTCTGCCCATGTCATGATGGACGCTATACCAAGGATGGTGTAAACATTCCTGGAACACCACCATTAGCACCACTTGCTACATATGAGCAAAAAGTGGAAAATGGAATGCTTTATCTAGGAAAAGCAATATCTAGAAAGGGGGCGTAATGATTTATGCTACAGAAAATTTATGACTGGATTGATGAGCGTGTTGATATTACGCCTATCTGGCGCGATATTGCTGACCATGAAGTACCAGAACACGTAAACCCTGCACATCACTTCTCTGCATTCGTTTATTGTTTTGGTGGCTTAACCTTCTTCGTGGTAGTAATTCAAATCTTATCTGGTATGTTCCTAACTATGTATTATGTACCAGATATCGAAAACGCTTGGAAATCTGTTTATTACTTACAAACAGAAGTTGCTCATGGACAAATTGTTCGTGGTATGCACCACTGGGGTGCTAGTGTAGTTATCGTAATGCTTTTATTACATACTTTAAGAGTGTTCTTCCAAGGAGCATATAAGAAACCTCGTGAATTAAACTGGATGGTTGGGGTATTAATCTTCTTCGTTATGCTAGGTTTAGGTTTTACTGGTTACCTATTACCTTGGGATAACAAAGCATACTTTGCTACTCAAGTTGGACTCCAAATGGCTGAACAAGTACCTATTATTGGAGATGAATTGAAGATATTACTTGCAGGTGATGATGAAATCGTTGGGGCACAAACCCTAACTCGTTTCTTTGCGATTCATGTCTTCTTCTTACCAGGGGCATTATTTGCTTTATTGGCAATTCACTTCGTCTTAATCCGTAGACAAGGTATTTCTGGACCACTATAAAAGGAGGGGAAAGCTATGCATAAGGGAAAAGGAATGAAATTTGTTGGAGACTCTCGTGTTTCCGCAGAACGTACAGCATCACAAATACCGAAAGATTATTCTGAGTATCCTGGAAGAACAGAAGCTTTTTGGCCCAACTTTTTATTAAAAGAGTGGTTAGCAGGTTCCGTGTTCTTAGTAGGATTTATGTGTCTAACATTAGCACATCCTTCTCCTTTGGGAGGATTAGCTGATCCAACGAATGCTTCATTCATACCATTGCCAGACTGGTATTTCTTGTTCTTGTATGAATTATTAAAGTATGAATTTGCAAGTGGGGACTTTACACTTGTAGGTATGCTAGCAATTCCTGGGCTTGCTTTCGGTGCTCTACTTCTTGCTCCATTCTTAGATAATGGTCCAGGACGCAGACCGCATCAACGCCCAATTGCTGTAATAATGATGCTTTTGGCATTAGTATCAACTGTTTGGTTAACATATACATCTGCATCACATGTGGATTGGGAAGCTCGTGCTGCAATGGATCAACCTGTTCCACCAACTACAGTAGAAATTGATAAAGAAGATCCAGGTTTTGCAGTGTATGAAACAAGCTGTTTAAACTGTCATGGTGACGCTTTACAAGGTACATCTGCAGCACCTTCACTTATTGGTACTGAGCATACAGCAGAAGAAATTGCTGTAATTGCCAAAGAAGGTATTGGTGGAATGCCTGCAGGAATATTCACTGGTACAGATGAAGAATTGGAACAACTCGTTGACTTTATTATGACTGTAAACGAACAGGCTGCAGAATAATCTATATGCCTTTAAAGCACCTTTGCCTATATTGGTAAAGGTGCTTTTTCATCAGTGAAGGAGGAGGACAAAATTAATTATATGTTGAAGGCAATATTTCTGGATAAACGCTTCCTAATACTGTTATTTGTCATTAACCTCTTTGGTACAATTTATGGATATGACTGGTATGGTTGGCAATTAGAAAAAACACCTGATATTTTCTTGATCTTTGTACCGGATAGCCCAACTGCAAGTTTGTTTTTTACAATCTTTTTATTATTATTCATATTTAAGAAGCACTTTCCGCTAATAGAGGCACTCGCCATTATTACCTTATTTAAATATGGAGTATGGGCTGTTGTCATGAATGTATTGACATTATGGTTTAACGGAAGTTTGCCAGCAGAAGCATACATGTTAATTGCTTCACACGCAGCTATGGCAATTCAAGGATTACTCTATGCACCGTTCTATAAAATAAGAGTTGTCCATATAGTAATAGCGGCAATATGGACATTACATAATGATGTAATTGATTATGTCTTTGGAATGATGCCAGTTTATTCTTCACTAACAGATTATATGAATGAGATAGGATACTTTACTTTTTGGCTAAGCATACTCTCTATTTTTATTGCTTATAAATTGACTATTAGTCGTAAAAATAAGCCAAGCTTATAAAGTTATATAATCTGATTACCATTCATACATTTATAGAGATTATGATATTTGGGGTGATCTCTATGAATAAAACAACATTCCTTAAGGTTATCATCTGGTTAATCATAGGGATTATATTGTATTTTGTAATGGAAGCAATCATAGGTGAGGCTGTGAGTGCCAATATAGGTGGACAAGGAAAGGGAAACGATGAAATGTTTCCCTTTTATTGGTTGTTAATAATTGTTGGTGGAATAATAGCAAGCACATTATCTTACGTAAGTTGGAGAAAATATAAGGGTGAAAAGAATGAAAAACGAGTTGAGGATAACGACAAATCAATTGACTGAATGAGGAAATTTGACTAAAATTGACTATAAGGAAACATGAAAATTTATCATATGGAGGAATTAGTGAATGGGTTTA
This sequence comes from Paucisalibacillus algeriensis, assembly GCF_000577245.1. Taxonomy (GTDB): domain Bacteria; phylum Bacillota; class Bacilli; order Bacillales; family Amphibacillaceae; genus Ornithinibacillus. Next base: position 58,214 of record NZ_CBYO010000014.1, on the reverse strand, counting down.
GGTTCATATATAATTTATATTGCTCTACTTATGATTATCCCACTTTGGGCACAATCAAGGGTGAAAAGCACCTATAAAAAATATTCAAAAGTACCAACATCATCTATGATGACTGGTGCTCAAGTAGCTCGAAAAATATTAGACGATAATGGTCTTTATGATGTAGAAATACATGAAACAAAAGGGATGTTAACCGACCACTACGATCCTCGCAAGAAGGTTGTAAGGCTATCTACTGGTATATATCATGGTCATTCCATGTCATCCTCTGCTGTAGCGGCTCATGAAGTTGGACACGCTATTCAGGATGCAGAGTCCTATGCATTTTTAAGATTTAGAAGCGCGTTAGTTCCAGTTGCCAATTTTGGTTCTAATATTTCATTTTTCCTAATACTTGCTGGTTTATTATTAGGAATGACAGGATTAGCGACTATCGGAGTTATTTTCTTTGCAGGTGCTGTTTTGTTCCAATTAGTTACTTTACCAGTGGAATTTGATGCATCAAACCGTGCAATGACACAACTCGTATCAACGGGAGTAATTCGTAACAATGAGGAACGTGAAACGAAAAAGGTATTAAATGCTGCAGCCATGACCTATGTAGCAGCTGCTTTAGTTGCTGTTGCTGAATTAATTCGATTTATTTTAATGATTGTGGCTAGTAATCAAGAGTAATGATACAAAAATATTAAAGGTAAAGAGAAATCCGAACTTTAATGCGAAATTCTTACTATAGAATTCGTATTAGTTCGGATTTTTCATTATCTTGTCTTCAATACCTTCGCCGCCAAATTGAAAGAAACTGTACGGTAACTACAGATTTATGGTTGAGCAACATACCCGCTACGGAAAGCGGAGTATTCTGCCGTAGCGGTAGTTCCTAGCTTCACTAATATTTAAATGGTTACCGCACAGTTTCTATCGACTATATATTTAAGCCAAAGCCCTAAAGCAAATTGACATGATAGTAACATTTTGACATACCATACTGTAGTATTTGAATCTTACCTTTTAGGTGAAAACCCCGGGAACTCATTAAATTGTGTTAACGTTCTAATCATTTATTGGATTTTTATTTTCATCTAGAGTGAACCCTTCACCTAGAACGTCATGAACAGCACCTACTGCAACAAATGCATGTGGGTCTATGGAGTTGATAATGTTTTTAAGTTTAACTATTTCATTTCTACCCACAACACAGTATAATACATCACGTTTTTCACCCGTGAAGCTACCACGACCATCTAGTACAGTAACTCCTCGTTCCATTTTATTCATGATTTTCTGAGCGATTTCGTCACTTTTAGATGAAATTATCGTTGCACCTCTAGCAGTATATGCTCCTTCTTGAATAAAATCAATAACCCTTGCACCAACGTAAACGGCAACTAATGTATACATTCCTTGTGCTAGTTCGAGGATAGTGAAGATTGAGGTTGCAATAACAAGGAAGTCAAACATAAACATCGTTCTTCCCATACTCCATCCGACATATTTATGGACAATCCTCGCAATAATATCTACCCCTCCGGTAGTACCCCCATAGCGAAACACGATCCCAAGCCCAACTCCGATAAATACACCGGCAAATAAGGAGACAAGAAACATGTCCTGTTCCAGATGAATATCAAAAGGATTAATTTGAAAAATACTCAAGAACAATGAAACGGACAACGTTCCGATGATTGTGTAGAAAAATGTATTTCTCCCAAGGAATTTCCATCCGACAAGAAGAATGGGTATGTTTAATATAATATTCGTGATAGCTGGATCCCAGTGAAACGCAAAGAACAAAATAAGCGTGATGCCCGTAAATCCACCTTCTCCTAAGTTGTGTTGCATATTAAAGTGAACGATTCCAAAAGAAAATATGGCAGCTCCAAGTAAAATAAATATGATATTCTTAATTCTCAACCCAAAAATCATTGCTGTACCTCCAATTATGTATGGACCACCAAGATAAACACGCTATTAATAGTTAGTACAATTAAAGTTGCTTTGTCCAGGAGTCCCTGCGCTTTACTCATTATAATCAATTTAAAGATGTAGAACAATGTTTTACCTAGCTAAATAATTTGTCAAATATACCGCTATTCGCTAACATTAAAGAATATAATAAATAAAGGAGTCGGAATATCATTAATAGGTCAGGATTAACAACAGAGGAAATTCAAAAAAGAGTAGACGACTATATTAGTCAGTATAAAGAGGGATACTTTTCTCCACTTTCCTTGATGGCTCGGTTAACCGAAGAAGTAGGAGAACTTGCTCGTGAAGTAAACCATTATCATGGCGAGAAGCCAAAAAAGGTAACAGAAGAAGCGAATACAATTGAAGATGAATTAGGTGATATTATCTTTGTCATAACATGCATAGCAAATTCACTGCAAATAGATCTTTCTGATTCATTTAATAGATCTATGACTAAATTTGAAACAAGAGATAAAGATAGATGGACTAAAAAGTAACTGCATCAGGAGGAATTGTAAAATGAGTATAAAAATTGTTATTGCAGGTCCCCGTGGTCGAATGGGCAGTGAGGCAATCAGAATGGTAATAGGAGAACCAGATTTTGAATTAGTTAGTTGTATTGATCGAAAAGAAGCCGGAATATCATTATTAGCTGAAAAAGGTATCCCTGTCTTTCAACATCCGGAGGAAGCCTTTTATGGATCCGATGTCGATGTTTTAATTGACCTAACTGTTGCAGAAGCAAGTTATAATCATATCATGATGGCATTACAAAAGAAAATTCGCTGTGTAGTTGGAACAACAGGTTTTACTGCTGAACAGCTAGCAGATATTGAAAGGGCTTCTAGAGAAAGTAATACTGGATGTATTATTGCACCAAACTTTGCAATTGGAGCCATTCTCATGATGCATTTCTCAAAAATAGCTGCAAAATATCTTTCTGATATTGAAATTATTGAAAAGCACCATGACAATAAGGTTGATGCACCATCAGGAACAGCCTTCAAAACAGCTGAAATGATTAAAACAGTCCGTAAATCGAAGAGACAAGGTAATCAAGAGGAAATTGAAGTGCTAAAAGGTGCAAGAGGAGCAGTGGATGATGGGATACATATACATAGTGTGCGATTACCTGGATTAGTTGCGCATCAGGAAGTGATCTTTGGTGGTGAGGGTCAGTTACTAACAATAAAGCATGATTCTATGAATAGAAAGTCTTTTATGGAAGGGATCAAATTATCTGTGAACAATGTCTTAGGTTTAGAAGAACTTGTTTATGGATTAGAGAATGTGCTCGACTTAGATTCATAATGGGAGGTAGCTAAATGAATATTGCATTAATTGCCCATAACAAAAAGAAACCCATCATTATTAACTTTGCACTAGCGTATAAGCATGTACTAGAGAAGCATAACTTGTTTGCAACTGGTACAACGGGTCAAAAGATAAGTGAGGAAACTGGTCTTTCTATTCATAGGTTCCAATCAGGCCCTTTAGGGGGTGACCAGCAAATAGGTGCAATGATAGCAAATAATGAAATGGATATGGTTATTTTTTTCCGTGACCCATTAACCGCACAGCCACATGAGCCTGACGTGAGTGCACTTATTAGACTGTGCGATGTTCATCAAATTCCGCTTGCTACCAACATAAGTTCTGCTGAGATATTTATACATGGTTTAGAACGAGGGGATATGGATTGGAGAAAAGTATTAAAAGAGAGAAGAGATAAGGAAGTATGAAAAAAATAGGAATCACATGTTATCCAACTGTAGGTGGGTCAGGTGTTATTGCAACAGAGTTAGGTATGCTATTAGCAGAGCAAGGATATGAAATTCACTTTATTACATCTGGTTTACCATTCCGATTGAATCAGGTGCACCCCAATATTTATTATCATGAGGTGGAGATGAGTCATTATCCAGTCTTTCAATACCCTCCATATGATTTAGCGTTGGCAACAAAAATGGCAGAAGTGATTGACAGAGAGGAATTAGATATTCTTCATGTTCATTACGCATTGCCACATGCTGTCTGTGCTATTTTGGCGCGTGATATGGCTAAACGTCCTGTGAAAATTGTTACAACCCTTCATGGAACTGATATAACTGTGCTAGGAATTGACAATACGTTTAAACGGATGATTAAATATGGTATTGAAAATTCCGATGCTGTAACTGCAGTATCCAAAGATTTGGTCGAACAAACTAAAACAATGATTGATGTAGAGAAAGATATTAAAGTCATTTACAATTTTGTTAATGAAGAGGAATACTTTAAAAAAGATTTAAAACATATTAAAGCCCAGTACGGAATCGAAACGGATGAAAAAGTTGTAATTCATATTTCTAATTTCCGAAAAGTTAAACGGTTAGATGATATTGTCCATACTTTTAAATTAATTCGTGATGATTTGAAAGCGAAACTGCTTTTAGTGGGAGATGGGCCAGAGTACTCGAATACCATTCAATTAGTTGACAAGCTAGGTTTAAGAAACGATGTCTTATTCCTTGGTAAACAAAAAAATATTAGCGATCTTCTTTCGATATCAGATTTAAATTTACTAATGTCCGAAAAAGAGAGCTTTGGACTGGTACTGTTAGAGGGAATGGCGTGTGAAGTTCCTTGTATCGGAACAAATGTTGGTGGGATACCTGAGGTTATTGTACAAGAGGAAACAGGGTTTGTTGTTGAGTTAGGGGATATCGAAACGGCAGCAATCTACGCAAAAAGATTATTGACAGACGAAAATTTAATGAAGAAATTTTCAAGTAATGCATTACAGCATGTTAAAGATTATTTTCATTCCACTATTATTTTGAATCAATATATCGAGCTATATAAGGATGTATTATATGATTAGTAAAATTGAGGTGTATTTATGAGCCTATTAACAGGTCCTTTCCAAGATGCACTTTATATAATTGATAAAATTGAACAGGCAGGACACCAAGCATATTTTGTTGGTGGATGTGTTCGTGACTTATTGTTAAAACGCCCTATTGGAGATATTGATATTACAACCTCCGCTAAACCGGATATGATCCAAACAATCTTTGACGAGGTCATACCGGTTGGTATTGAACATGGAACGGTGATTGTAAGGTATAATAAAGTCTCGTACGAGGTTACTACTTTTCGTGTTGAGAGTGACTATTCTGATGGTCGTCATCCGGATTCGGTTCAGTTTATTGACAAAATTGAACAGGATTTAGCCCGACGTGATTTTACAATTAATGCTTTGGCGATGGATAAAGATGGGAAGATTCTTGATCTATTTCATGGTCAAGAGGATTTACTTCATGGACTTCTTCGTACCGTTGGAAACGGAAAAGAACGATTAAAAGAAGACCCACTGCGCATTTTACGAGCATTTCGATTTTCTAGTCAGTTAGGTTTTACAATTGAACAAGAAACACTTCTTGCTATTCAAGATGTTAAACCAGCAATTGAAGGGCTGGCTATAGAACGGATTACCGTAGAAATACAGAAATTATTTTCAGGTATGTTTGTTAAAACAGGTTTGAAGTATATGAACGACTTAGGGATTGAGCAGCATTTACCGGTACTAAATAAGTATCATATTTTACATAAGATAGGTGAAAAAGTACGACCAGTTCATTCATTGGCAGAAGTGATTTGTCTCGTTCATCAAACAGAACCTAGTGTCGATATACGAACAATTACAAAGGGTTGGAAATGCTCAAACAAAGTACAAAAAGAAGCAGTACTTTTAAATGATGCAATTAATTATTACAAGTCAAACGGTTTAGATAATATGCTTGTTTACAAACTTCTACCAGACATGCATATGGCTTTTTCACGTTTAACAGAAATTGTTTTTTCTCAGAAGGTTAATGAGGAAAGGTTATTAAAACTTAAAAGTGATTTAGTAATTTTGTCTAAATCAGACCTAGATATTAACGGAAATGATATAATAGAACTGTTTCCCAATAGGAAAAAAGGACCTTGGATTCAGGAGATTTTAATAAAAATTGAGAAATTAGTGGTTGAAGGCAAAATTGAAAACAAGAATTCAAAATTAAAGGACTGGATAAAATGGAATCCACCCGGAGTAAACTAATACATGTATTATCAATAAATGATGGAAATTTTATCTCTGGACAGGAAATTTCTGATCTACTGCAGATTTCACGGAGTGCTATTTGGAAGCATATGAAGGAATTAGAAAAAGACGGTTATGTTATTGAGGCAAAACGTAATAAAGGATATCGAATCATAAAATCCCCGAGTAAAGTTAGTGAAAATACTGTCCAATGGGGGCTAGAAACGAATTGGTTAGGGAAATCAATTTTACATAAAGAAACAATAAATTCAACTCAATTACTAGCACATCAATTAGCAATGGATAATGCCCCCCATGGAACAGTTGTTATCGCAGATGAACAAACTGCCGGAAAAGGTAGATTACAACGCGAGTGGTATAGTAAAAAAAACAAAGGGATTTGGATGAGTATTATTCTAAGACCTACAATACTCCCTTATTTAGCACCTCAATTAACGCTTCTAACAGCAACAGTGTTAGCTGATGTGATGAAAAAAGAACTAGAATTAGACCCAAAAATTAAATGGCCAAACGATATTATCCTACATGATAGAAAAGTTTCGGGCATTTTAACAGAGATGCAAGCAGAGCAAGATCAAATTCAATATATTGTAATCGGCATTGGGATGAATGTGAATCATGATGATGGTGAAATACCAGATGATATACAATCAAAAGCAACATCCTTGATGATTGAATCTGGTAAAGAGTGGGATATTACGAAATTAATCCAAAGGATTTTTGTTGCGTTTGAAAAGTCATATGCCGAATATATCAACCATGGTTTCTCTATTATTAAAAAAAGATGGGAAAGCTATGGATATCGTCTTGGTGAAAAGGTTCAACTGAAAACTTTCCAGAGTGTTCAAGATGCAATTCTAACAGGTATAGCGGAAGATGGAGCACTACTGGCTAAGTACGATGATGGCGTTATTCATAAGATTTATTCTGGAGAAATTGATTGGTTCGGTATCCGTCATTAAGCAAATGCTTTGAAGGTGTCTTTTGGTATTTAACCTATTACCTGGGACAACCTTCTACCTGTAGTTTTAATCTGGTGTTCGTCCATAATTAATAGGCTGTTTACTAAAAGATTGTGGCTTTTAGAAGCAATGTATATACGGGCTGCTTACATCCGTTACGAACTGTATAATAGAAATGAATTTTTATTTGGATACATTATATAATGAAAGGCAAGGGTGGTGATGAAATGAATCGATTTGTTGTCTTGGATCTAGAAACAACAGGAAACTCAAGCGCAAGCCAAGATAAAATTATCGAAGTGGGTATGGTTGTAATTGAAAATAATGAGATTGTTGATGAATTTTCTACCATGTTATACCCAGGTAAGTCTATACCACCATTTATTACGCAATTGACTGGTATTAAAGATGAAGATGTTGCGGATGCTCCAACTTTCTCTGAAATGGCTGAAGTAATTGTTGAAATACTTGAAGATAGCTATTTAATTGCCCATAATGTTCCATTCGATTTAGGATTTTTAAATGCAGAGTTATCTGCAATCGGAAAACCAAGTTTGAAGAACCCTGTACTTGATACCGTTGAACTGACAAGAATATTATATCCTCATTCACCTGGATATAAATTGGGCATCCTAGCAGAGTTTCTAAATATAGAACATGATAATCCACATCGTGCCTTGTCAGATGCCTATGTTACCGCTAAACTTTTTATTAAGTTACAAGACAAGATTTCTACCTTACCAAATGAGACAATTAACCATCTTTTAAAAATTGAAAAGATATTAAAATCAGATTTATATGAGCTATTAAACCTACAGTTAGAGGCGTTATCTTACTCAGTGGAAGGTACAAAATTTACGAGCTATAAAGGGTTAGCTTTTCGTAATATATCACCAGAAAAACGTGATAAAGTCACCATTACCTCATCATTTGGTGAATACCTGGATTCCATCTATGAAATAGGTGGAACGATGGAATCCACAATGAAAAATTATGAGAAGAGGGATGGACAGCGAATCATGTCTGAGGATATATTTGATTCTTTTCAGGCGAGTAAACACGCATTAATCGAGGCCGAAACAGGTACCGGGAAATCATTAGCATACTTAATTCCGAGTATTTATGAGGCTGTTAAATCAAATAAAAAAATTGTAATAAGTACGTACACAACACAATTACAGTCACAATTACTGGAAGAAGAAATACCTTTAATAAGAGAGCTAGTTAAGATTCCATTTAAAGTTGCATTACTGAAGGGAAAGCAGCACTATATTAGTATTGAAAAGTTCGCTAATGAACTTTATTCAGTACAACATGATAATTATGACACAGCTTTAACAAAGGCAATGATACTTGTATGGTTATTAGAAACAGAGACAGGTGATATCGATGAATTGCATTTACCTTCCCATGGCCAAATTTTCTATAAGCGAATATCAGCTGAAGTGGAAGGACTTGCAGACCCAACGTCACCATGGTTTAAATACTCCTATTACCAAAAGGCCAGAAGAAATGCTCAATTAGCAGATATTATCATTACAAATCATGCATTATTATGTACAGATATCTTTCATGATTATCAGTACCTTCCAAACTATGACAAGGCTATCATTGATGAGGCACATCATTTGGAGGAAACTGCTTCTAAGTATTATGGTTTAAAATTAGATTATGTGAATATGCAACATCTATTCAACCAAATAGGTGCTTTTGGAGAAGGAAAATGGCTAGATAATTTGAATATTGATCTTGCCGCTAATGGAGATGTTGATGTTAAAGATCGTTGGAATGATCTATTGACATTAGCGAAATATGAATTAGATGATTTGTTTCGAACCATTTTTCAATATGTTTTAAATAAAAATGGATCACAAAAGGTTCTTAGTGATGTCGGAAGAATTCAATACCGATACGAGAAAAAGGATGAAGTCGATAAGAACTGGAGTCTAATTAAGGAAATGGCAACAAGATTAATATTCTATATTCGTGATTTGGTACATTTATTAAACTTACTAAGTCAAAATTTAGCTGTTAAAGAAGTAAAAGATGAGACAGAACGTCGAATTGAAATATTACAGTCGTTCATTGATGGGTTAGAGCAGTTATTCTTAATGGATAATGATTCGGTCAATGTAAAGTGGATTGAAATCGAAGCATATGGCGCGAAAAATGCAGTTTATTTATATTGCGAACCTATAAATGTATCATCGATTTTACAAAAAAACTTCTTTGATGTGAAAGAAAGTGTTATTTTAACAAGTGCAACTCTAACTATGAGAAATTCATTTGATTTTATCCGAAAAAGAGTAGGAATTCCAAAAGATAGGCTGTCCACAAAGAAGATAGCATCTCCTTTTTTCTATGATAAACAGGTTAGGGTAATGGTACCGAATGATTTTCCAGATATTAATTATGGAAATATAGATGATTTTATTGCAGCAACATCGGAATCCATATTATCCCTTGCTGAAATTACAAATGGTAGGATGTTGGTATTATTTACATCTTACGATATGCTTAAAAAATCTTATTATTTACTGAAAGAAACAATGGAAAATGAAAAGTTTGTACTCATTGCACAAGGTATATCCAGTGGAAGCAGGGAAAGATTAAAAAAGAATTTTCAAACTTTTGATCAGTCTATTCTTCTTGGTACAAGTTCGTTCTGGGAAGGGGTGGATATTCCGGGTGATGATTTGTCATGTTTAGTAATTGTAAGACTCCCATTCCAGCCACCGAATCATCCAGTTTATGAAGCAAAAGCAGTAGATATGAAAAGGGCTGGTGGAAATGCTTTTTATGACCTTTCATTACCGAATGCGGTGATCCGTTTTAAGCAAGGATTTGGAAGGCTAATTCGCTCCACAAATGACAGAGGAATTGTCTTTATATGTGACGCACGAATTATCAGATCATCCTATGGTAAATACTTTACTGATTCTATACCACAAATACCAATTTCTTTCGATACTACAAAACAGCTAATGCAAAAAGCGAAAGAATGGTTTTAATAAATATGAAAGCTCACTAGACCCAATTACTAGGGAGACACTATGAATCATTTCGAATTGATGTACCCTGTACTTGAAGTGTTTTCTAGCCGTGGTTCTGTCTAAAAAGTAAAAAAAGAACTGATGCAAGTGCATCAGTTACGCAAGGTGGTATGGAGTTTAGAATTATTTGGTTGAAATAAATAAAAATAAAACAAAAATGTAGATATGCTTGGTATAATGGTTAGGTGTTTCATCTTATTTAAGTTCAACGTAAACTTAGTATAGACAGCGGATATGGTAAGTATGTTTAGCAATAATTGATAAGAATAGAAGTAAATTGGAATGTATAGAAAAATGGAGGGTGAAAGTATGGTAATACAAGGGATTTTACAGTCAATACATATTTGCATTTTGAACATAAAGAAAGAAGTTGGTAGTATTCCAACACATTACCATGCATAGAAGAGATTTTCGATTCCCCGCTTGGACAAAATGGACTTTGCTTGTATTATTTTTTATTATTATTGCTATATTTATCTTTATAATAAATTTATATTCCGATATTCAAGAAAGTAAGACAAAAGGATTTTCTGATGCAGAACATCGTGTCTTACAGGAGACTGATATTGTGGAAATAGAGAGTACATCAAGGTATCAAGCTGATTCCCTTTATCATGTTGTTTTCGGTAAAACAAAAGCAGAACAGAGCATTATTGTGTTTGTTCCAGAAGATGATGAGAAGAAGTTGACAATTGTTAATCAAACTGAGATTTTACAATATGATACTGTAAAAGCAAATTGGATGAATGAATGTGTAAAGTGTGAGCTAATTGACATTGTTCCTGCTATTAATAAGGGTAATGCTCTATGGGAAATAACCTATTATGACGAAGCTAATCGATATGTCTTAGACTATGTATCCATTTTTGATGGTACCAAATATGAGGAATTTCGTTTTAAAAAAATGTTTGATTAAGTGAGGGAAATGTAAATGGAGATTGCAAACAGAGTAAAAACATTAACACCTTCAACCACTTTAGCAATAACTGCTAAAGCAAAGGAATTAAAGCAAAATGGCTTTGACGTAATTGGTTTAGGAGCTGGGGAACCGGATTTTAATACTCCAGATTATATTATTGAAGCTGCAAAAGATGCAATGGATCAGGGGAAAACGACATATACTCCAGCCGGTGGTATTAATGAATTAAAACAAGCTATCATTGATAAACTGTACAAAGAAAACAAGCTTTCCTATGATATGAATCAGATAATTGTTACTTCTGGTGCAAAACATGCTCTTTACACACTGTTTCAGGTTCTTTTAAACAAAAATGATGAGGTGATTGTTCCATCACCTTATTGGGTGAGCTATCCTGAGCAAATAAAACTTGCTGGTGGAAAGCCAGTTTATGTTGATGGGAAAGAAGAGAATAATTTTAAAATAACACCAGAACAGCTCAATGCAGCTATTACAGATAAAACAAAAGCAGTCATAATTAATTCTCCAAGTAATCCAACTGGAATGATGTATAGCAAAGAAGAACTATACACCTTAGGAGAATTGTGTCTTAAACATAATATTCTTATTATATCGGATGAGATTTATGAAAAACTGATTTATACCGATGATGAACATCTTTCCATTGCACAACTTTCAGAAGAATTAAAAGCACAGACCGTTGTCATTAATGGAGTGTCAAAGTCACATGCAATGACGGGTTGGAGAATTGGATATGCAGCAGGTCCATTAAATATTATTAAAGGAATGACAAATTTAGCGTCTCACTCCACATCGAATCCTACTTCAATCGCACAATATGCAGCTCTTGCTGCATATCAAAGAGAAGTTGACCCAACTGTGGAAATGCGCAAAGTATTTGCAGAAAGACTTGATGCATTATATGATTTAATCGTTAAGATTCCGGGTGTAACATGTAAAAAGCCTCAGGGAGCTTTTTATCTTTTTCCTAATGTATCGGAAACTGCTAAACTTAACGGCTTTAATACAGTTGACGAATGGGTTCAAGCATTATTGGAGGAAGAAAAGGTTGCCGTTGTGCCTGGATCAGGCTTTGGTTCATCCGATTATATTCGATTGTCATATACTATTTCAAAAGAACAATTAGTTGAAGCGGCGAACCGGATTAAGCGCTTTGTAGAAAATAACATGAAATAGTCTTTGTCGAAACAGAGCAAATTATTTATTTATGGAGGTTATATCGTTGAAAACAACAATCGCACAAGTACCTAAGTCTTTAGGTCAAAAAGTAACTATCGGAGCATGGCTCGCAAATAAACGATCAAGTGGAAAGATTGCCTTTTTGCAATTACGTGATGGAACAGGATTTATCCAAGGAGTAGTTGCCAAAAGTGATGTTAGTGAAGAAACATTCCAATTAGCAAAAAATATGTCTCAGGAATCTTCTATGTACGTAACTGGTACTATTGTAGAAGATTCCCGCTCGCCATTTGGTTATGAAATGCAAGTGGAAAATATTGAGTTAATTCATGAATCAGTTGATTATCCAATCACTCCCAAAGAGCACGGTACGGAATTTTTAATGGATCACCGTCATCTTTGGTTACGATCAAAAAGACAACATGCTGTTATGAAAATCAGAAATGAAATTATCCGAGCTACATATGAGTTCTTTAATGAAAATGGTTACGTGAAAATTGATCCACCTATTTTAACAGGATCTTCCGCGGAAGGAACCACAGAACTTTTCCATACGAAATATTTTGATGAAGATGCTTATTTATCACAAAGTGGTCAATTATATATGGAAGCAGCTGCTATGGCTCTTGGAAAAGTATTTTCATTTGGTCCAACTTTCCGAGCAGAAAAATCTAAAACAAGGAGACATTTAATTGAGTTTTGGATGATTGAGCCGGAAATGGCATTTGTTGAACATGATGAAAGCTTGGAAATTCAAGAAAACTATGTTAGTCATATCGTTCAATCTGTTCTAAAAAACTGTAAATTAGAGCTAGCTGTCTTGGAAAGAGATACTTCTAAGCTTGAGAAGGTAAAAGCACCATTCCCAAGAATTTCTTATGATGATGCGATTTCCTTATTAAAAGAAAAAGGGTTTACAGATATTGAGTGGGGAGAAGACTTTGGAGCTCCACATGAAACAGCTATTGCAGAAGACTTTGACATGCCAGTCTTTATTACAAACTGGCCAAAAGATATTAAAGCATTTTATATGAAGCCAGATCCAAATAGAGAAGATGTCGTTCTATGTGCGGACTTAATTGCACCAGAAGGTTATGGTGAGATCATAGGTGGATCCCAGAGAATAGATGACTTAAATTTAATGAAACAACGTTATGAGGAACATGGACTTAACGGACCTGCATATAAGTGGTACCTTGAATTGAGCCAATACGGAAGTGTTCCCCATTCTGGTTTTGGTTTAGGTCTAGAACGTACAGTAGCGTGGATTTCTGGAGTTGAACATGTTCGAGAGACTATTCCGTTCCCAAGATTATTAAATCGTTTGTATCCATAGAATATTATATCTTTAAGGCTGTCTCCATATGATTGAGGCAGCCTTATTTTATCTAGTCGAATATAATAGAAAAATGTCGTAATCATGCTATACTAGATAGGAGGTGCTCACAATATGAAAAAACAACTATCATTTCAAGATTTCTTATATGATCAAATAACCATACCTAATAAATTGCTCATTTCTTATAAAATACTTGGCCTTAATGAAACGGAATTAATGGCGGTAATATTAATCCACCGTTCAATTTATAAGGGCAATAGTTTTCCCACGTTAGAAGAATTAACTGCTAACTTAACAATCGATGAAAAAGAATGCTCCATGATACTTCGGAAACTTATACAAAAAAATCTCTTGAAGATTGAAAGGACAGAGAATAGCCAACAACAGTTAAGTGAAGTATATTCTCTTGAACCATTATGGGAAAAACTTTATCAACCTGAGATACCAGTGAAAAAAGAGACCGAGGACGGTTCTCTATTTATTTTATTTGAACAAGAGTTTGGTAGACCATTATCTCCATTTGAAATTGAAACGGTAAATGTATGGCTTGATGAAGATGAGATTTCTCCAGCGTTAATAAAAGCTGCCCTAAGGGAATCCGTTTTGATGGCAAAACTAAATTTTAAATATATGGATCGTATTTTGAGAGAGTGGAAAAAGAAAGGGATTCATACAGTAGAACAAGCACGGCTTGCTTCAAAAAAATTCCACGATAATCAGGCAACAAAACTAGCAAATACAGAAAATAAACAGAGAGATACATCCTTTTATTATAATTGGCTAGAGGGAGAGGACTAATGTTAAATAAGAAACAAGTAAGATTTTGTCTTGATGAAATTGGTGAGATGTTTCCTGATGCAGATTGTGAATTAAATCATAATAATCCATTTGAGCTTGTTATAGCAGTGCTTTTATCTGCACAATGTACAGATGTATTGGTTAATAAAGTCACAAAGGATCTTTTTAAAAAATACAAGACACCAGAGGACTATTTAGTAGTTCCACTTGAGGAACTACAGCATGATATAAAGTCAATAGGATTGTATCGTAATAAAGCAAAAAACATTCAAAAGCTATGTAAAGTACTAATTGATGAATACGATGGGGAAGTTCCGCGTTCGAAAGAAGACTTAGTAAAATTGGCTGGAGTAGGAAGAAAGACCGCTAATGTTGTGGCATCAGTTGCTTTTGGAGAACCAGCAATCGCAGTTGATACACATGTGGAACGTGTATCAAAAAGACTAGGAATATGCCGTTGGAAGGACTCTGTACTTGAGGTTGAAGAAACATTAATGCGAAAAGTTCCAAAGGAAGAGTGGAGCGTTACACACCATCGATTAATATTCTTTGGTAGATATCATTGTAAGGCAAGAAATCCAGAATGTCCAGAGTGCCCATTACTTGAAGTATGTAGAGAAGGGCAGAAGCGGATGAAAAAAAGAGAGGCAATGTAAAAAATGCTGTCACAAAATCTGTGACAGCATTCTTTTATTCTTCATTATCTTCACCAGGTTCAGGAACTCCTGTTTCTTCATCATCTCCCGGATCAGGCTCTGTACTAGTTTCTCCAGGTATTTCTACCGAAGTAGTTCTAGTTTCTCCACGTGAACCCTCATTTGCACCATTTTGTCCAATTGGAGTTACATGGATGGTGTAAACTTGCCCTGGTTCAAAACTACCATTAATTTCAATTCCGTTTGATTGAACCGTCTGTGTTCCACCTTGTGGTCCTTCCACGGTTACTTCAAATATGGCAGGAGGGCCATTATAACTCCAACTTACATCAATGAATGAATTATTTTGATCAAAAACTGCTGTTAATCCATCCACCGGGTTTATTGGTGTGTTTTCTTCCTCTTCCTCTTCTTCTTGTTCAATCTTCACTTTAACCGATTTTGGTTCACTTCGATTTGCTTCATCCTCATTGCTTACTACAACAACTTGAATGTTATATTCAGAGCCAGGACTGACTTCTGTTATTTCTATTCTTTTGTCATTCGTAGAAGAGAGGACTTGCATATCACCACCATCGACACTTGCGGATACTTCAAATGAAACATCCTCATCTGAGTCATACTCCCATTCAGCAATTATCGCATTATTGCCTTCGCTGTACTCAGCTTTAAGTTTTTCAACTGGATCTAACTGATCGTATTTTTCGGATGTTTTAGTCGGTTCTGTCCCCTTTACAAAAAGCTCTGTTACAATTTCAGACTTTGGAGTAAATTCACTTGGTAATGCAACAGGATTTGAACCTTTCTCTACCGCAACCTCTACAACGGAATCTGGTTTTACAAAGTCAGGAGTTTCAACCCCATCATGTAAATTAGTCATAAGTTGCTTGAATAGGGCATGAGCAATCCATTTCTCATCATCCATTGTTCGCTGGGTTTCATCATAACCAACCCATATCGCTGTTGTATAGTTTGTTGTGTATCCAGCAATCCAAGAATCTTTAGCTCCTTCAACGTCTTTTAGGTTTGTTGTACCAGTTTTAGCTGCAATCGGTAATCCCGGTATTCGAGCTGGTCCGCCAGAAGAACCTTGTGCTAATGCGGTTTTTAACATGTCAGACATCATATAGGCTGTATAATCCGACATTGCAACCTCTGGTTCTGGTGTAAGCTCGACTGTACGGCCATCTGGAAATACCACTTTTGTAACAGCATACGGTTCATAACGCATACCTTCGTTTCCAAATGGTTGGTATGCACCGGCAAGTTGGAGTGGATTTACGTTTGTTTCGTGACCACCAATTGCATCTGTTAATTCTGGTTTTCCATTAGCAAATTCAATACCTAAGTTATTTGCAAATTTCTGTGAGTTTTCATATCCAACTTCTAATAATGTTTTAACAGCTGGCACGTTAAGCGATTCTTGAAGCGCATATCGGGCTGACATCCAGCCTTGATATTGTCTATTCCAATTTCGGACTGCTTGATCAGTACCAGCGATTTCAAACGGTTTATCATCATTTATTTGATGATAGGTCGACATTTTATTAAATTCGATAGCCGGTCCATATGCAACAATTGGTTTAAATGCTGATCCAGGTTGGCTACCACCTTGAATAGCATAGTTCCATCCATTTTGATAATTTCTATCTCCACCGATTGCTCGAATTGCACCAGATTTGGTATCGAGTACTACAAGACCAGCATGTAAATCTCCATTAGGGAAGTTAATCGGATTATTTTCCGAGTCAGACAATAAAAGCTCAACATAATCTTGAGCGTTCCTATCTAAAGTAGTATAAATTTTCAATCCGTCAGAATAGATGTCTGCACCATCTAATTTGGCTTCTACTTCTTTTTCAACTTGCTGTATAAACGCATCATATGGAGTTGATTCAGGACGATCCTCTACTAACAGTGAAGGAATATCTACTTTTAGTGCTTCATCAGCTTCCGCTTGTGATATTTTATTATGACGAACCATTAATTTTAATACTGTTTCCATTCTACCCCTTGTTAAATCTGGGTTTTTGAATGGATCATAAGCAGATGGGCGCTGTGGTAATCCTGCTAAAATTGCTGCCTCTGGTAATGTTAGATCATGCAAATCAGTTTTACCAAAATACGTTTCAGCTGCCTTAGCAACCCCATGTGCACCTGCACCGTAATAAATTTTATTTAGATACATCTCTAAAATTTGTTCTTTTGAGTAATCCCTCTCTAATTGAAGAGCAAGCCATTGTTCTTGAACCTTTACCTTCATTTTCTTTTCATTAGTCAGGAAGGATTTTTCAACCAATTGTTGGGTAATGGTACTTGCTCCTTCAGAGCCAAAACCATTTCGGATATTACCAATTATAGCTCCACCGATACGTCTTATATCGATACCTGGGTGTTCAAAAAACCTTGCATCCTCGGTAGCAATAACTGCATCAATTAACACATCGGGTAAATCTTCATAATTAATCTTTGTTCTTTTTGTATCACCTAGGTCAGCAATCAATTCACCATCTGGATCATAAACCTGAGATGAGAAGGGATCGGCTAATTTTGATGCATCAATTTCAGGAGCAGTGGCAACATAATAGGTGAATAGGCCGGCAACACCTAATCCGACAACAAGAAAGAACAGTACAAGTCCTAAGAATATTTTTTTCCATTTTGGTTTCTTTTTTGATTTTTTCTGTTTTCTACGCGCAGTGCGAGTTTGGCGATTTTCTGCCATTTCTCACTACCTCCAATCTAAAAATAAAGTTGATCAATAATAGATAGATAATCAACTCTAGCTTGATATTTAAAAGGTATAAAATATCCTTGCTGCTTTATATAATCGTATGGTATCGATTTTCTACCATTTGCTGCCTTTTCATACCAATAGGGGAGCAATTTATCTGCTTCCAAATAATATGTTTCATTATGAGAAGCAAAATGGATAATCATAAAACAAATACCGCCATGTTGAACTACTGATTCCATATGGGTAATCTGATGTTCATGTATGTTGGCTAATGGAAAAGATGTTTTGTTTTTTGTTTCTTTTGCCTCAAAGTCTACATATCGATTTCGATAAATACCATTATAATCCGTAGTAGATGCTTGTTTGAAGTATGCTTCTGTTATGACAGCAGCACTTCGTTTAGGATAATTTACTTTTACAATTTGAATCGGTGTTGGTTTCTTATGAATAATCGCAAGGTCCATATCTAGGTAATATTGATTCGTCAGGTTAATATCCTCTTCAAGTGTCATTCCGCGATTTGAAAAAGATTGCTTTGTCAGGTTACTGTTAGTAGGTAGCGACCGTTTTCCGTTTGGATAATTCATACTATGCCTCCTAGCATAATCAGTATCATATCAGAAAAAACGCCCACAGTGTTACTTTAATGATAAAAATATAGTAAATTTATTACTTAAGGCAGGATTCCTAAATGTTGAACTCGCAAAAAAGGGATTACCTCTATTATATAATAAATAAAACAAGGAAGTATAATATTGACAACATTTCTCGAACGAAAGCTTACCAACGTTTTTTTATAAAGTATCCAGAAATTAAATGGGCAATAGTTGCATCTATTGTATCCCGAAATGCTGGTTGGAATATGACAGACTTGTATTTACTTCCATATAAAAAGATGTTAAGTGATAGAGAACGCAATCAGTTATTTATGACATATGAACGTGCAAATTGGCTTATTTTTTCTGATGCTTTTCCACAATTATTAATTTATGAATTATCCCTTAAAAATGATTTAGTAATGTTTGACCTTCTAGATGACCTACATGTCTCATCGTTTATGAAGAGAGAATGGCAGATTTTCAGCAAAACGAAAGATAAAAATCGACTTTTGACTGCATTAATTATAAATGAACAAAATGTAATACAACGTCCGGTTATTTCACAGCCCTATTTTAGAAAAAAAGTGTTTTTAAGTTTTCCATACGTATTGCAAAACAATCTGATGTTAAACGCTGTTTTACTTCCCACAACCACTGGAAGATTATATGGTTCATATATCCATGGGTTTACAAATGTTACAAACCGTATAACGTTAGGGAAAAAAATTGCTAGACAACTATTTCACCCTGATATTTACCCAAACTTAATGGATTTCATGCTCCAAGTAGAACACACAGGTTCACGATATGATTATGAACAGTTATTACCTGTTGATTTTCCTAAAAGTCCTATGTTACGTACGGTTTATCCAATAATAGATCATCAAGATAATATTCGAATAGACTGGTTTAAATACGGGGGTATCAAGAAAAAATGGTTCTTTCCGGAGCAAAGTGAAGTAGAGGATATCGGAAAATCGTTTTACCAAAAACGTAACCTTTTATATGCTTATTATCATGTAAAAAATATCTTCAACTAGAAGATTATATCCATTAGGAAAAGAGGATGATCAGGAAGGGAAATTACCTGAAACATCCTCTTTTGCTCAAGTAGAAGGTCGATTAGGGCCGTTTAACTTCTTGTCTCCACTCTTAAGAGATTTACCGTTTAATACTTCTTTTTGTTTATTTTTCTGTTTGTCTTTCATATTTTAGACCTCCTTTTACTTTTTAGTGTGTCTAAAAGATGAAAAAAAATGAGTTTAAACACTAGTTTTGTACGATAACTTCTAGTTTTGTCGAACATGAAGGACATACAGCCTCCTATGCAGAACTTAGGAAGTAACATTATTCTTAAATTGAGGTGAGTGCCATGGGACTAGCAATATTAAAGGAGAAGGATAGTTGTGGGGGATTTCGGAAGGATTTTGAAGAGGCTCTTCTTCAACTTAGCGATATTGCACGACTAGCAGAACAAAAATTAAGTCTAAAAGTGGATAATCATATTCAAGAACAATATAGAAAACAAAATCAAGAAATCCATCATTTAACAGAAATAGTGAATTCCTTGCAAAAGTAAGTTGCAGAACTATGAAAAGAAATATTCTGACGAGAACCTGAATCATGCCTTAATTGCCCATACATGATAAAATAAAATTATAAAATGGATGAATAGAGGCGTTAGAATGTTACTCGTTGACTACACAAATCAACTAAAAGAAGATTTGCAGCATCTTAAAGACCTATTCGAGCAAAGCAGTCCCCCGGAGGATCTTCGTGATAAAGACTATTTTGAAATGGTCAAGGAAAAGACTTTACCGGTCTATGAATTACTCTCGAAATGGGAGGAACTTGCATTAAAGATAATAAAAGAGAGTAAGATAAGTGTGCATCCTAATCAAATTGTTTCTACTAGAGAAAATATGGAACTTTTATTAATGCATAGCTTTTATATTGATGTAAGAAGAAGGCGCTATATGGAATTAAATCGCTCTGTGTTATATGTATTCGACCAATTATTAAGAGCGGTAGAATAAGCATTCCTGCTTTACAATTCTGATTACTTTTACTATAATTAGCTTTCAAACTTCAGGAGGGGGAAAGGCTTATGGTTAATCAAGAGCTAATAAATAATGCGATTGAAATAAGAGAACGTGCATATGTGCCCTATTCAAAATTCAAGGTAGGTGCAGCTCTTTTAACAAAGTCAGGGAAAGTATATACTGGCTGTAATATAGAGAATGCAGCATACCCTGTTTCATTAT
This sequence comes from Paucisalibacillus algeriensis, assembly GCF_000577245.1. Classification (GTDB taxonomy): domain Bacteria; phylum Bacillota; class Bacilli; order Bacillales; family Amphibacillaceae; genus Ornithinibacillus. Next base: position 37,629 of record NZ_CBYO010000014.1, on the reverse strand, counting down.
GTGCGGAAAGAGTCGCAATTTTTAAAGCAATCTCAGAAGGTGAAACAGAGTTTGTTGAGTTGGCTGTGGTTGCAGACACGGAGCGTCCTGTTCCACCATGTGGTTCTTGTCGCCAGGTGATGAGTGAGTTTTTTGAATCTGAAATGAATATACATTTAACAAATTTAAATAATAATACAATCACAGTTAAAATGGATGAGTTACTCCCATTCTCATTTCAAAAATCAGATATGGAAAAATAAGAAGGAATAATAAGTAAGAAGCGGATTGTTCAGCTTCTTACTTTTTTGCTATAATAAAAGGCGGAAGTCGTACATATAGTAAAATAACTTGTTTCATATTAAACTTAAGGCATCAAGTGACTAAAAATGAAATGGAATTATGGGGTGAAGAAAATGATGAATAACCGAATTCAGCTAGGCAGTAAAGAGATTCTTGAAAAAGATTTTAAAACGGCAATGAGAGGGTATAATCAAGAAGAGGTAGATGAGTTTTTAGACATTGTCATTCAAGACTATGAGGCGTTTGGTCAAGAAATAGATCGCTTAAAGCAAGAGATTGTAAAGCTTAAAAAGTCGAGTGAAAGCCAAGGAAGAACTAGATCTTCTAATCCTATGCCGCAACAGGTTAACTATGATGTATTAAAGCGACTCTCTAATTTAGAGAAGGCTGTATTTGGGAGTAAATACGCAAATGCAGATTCATAAAAACTTACAATAATTTCCAATGAAAAAATGGACTAGTTATGGTAAGATAAGTCTTAGGAAATATGAATACTCATGTAATCGCTGCGACAATGCAGAGGAAAGTCCATGCTCACACAAACTGAGACGTTTGTAGTGTTCGTGCTTGACGAATTCATAAGTCGAGGTAGCCATTTGGCTAACGGCAGGTGAAGTTCCTAAGTCCTTTTAGGATATGGAATTCTAACCTTGAAAGTGCCACAGTGACGGAGCTAAAATGGAAACATTTTAGGTGGAACGAGGTAAACCCCACGAGTGAGCAACCCAAATTATGGTAGGGGCATCCTCTAATAGGGAATTGAACCGAACGAGGGACAGGTGATAACCTGTAGATAGATGATTACAACCTGTGTACGAGGCTGACCACCGTTTGGAGTACAATGGTACAGAACATGGCTTATCGAGTATTCAATGGTCTATATGTGAGATAAACATAACCTTTTTGCATGCAAATGCAGAAAGGTTATTTTATTATTATCAGGAAAGTGTGGTAAACTAATTTTACTGAACAAACAAGCTGAAGGGACTTTTTTCATGTCAAATCATATTAAATTAATAGCAACTGCTGCGATGGGATTAGAAGCCGTTGTTGCAGAAGAAGTAAGAAACCTTGGATACGAAGTACAGGTTGATAATGGAAAGGTAATATTTGAAGCTCCAATTTCGGCAATACCAAGATGTAATCTTTGGCTGAGGACAGCAGATCGCATTAGATTAGTTGTTGGTGAGTTTAAAGCAAAAACGTTTGATGAGCTCTTTGAAGGAACAAAAGCGCTTCCATGGGAACATTATGTTAGTGAAGATGGTCAGTTCCCTGTATCCGGAAAATCAGTAAAATCGACATTATACAGTGTGCCTGACTGTCAAAAGATTGTAAAAAAAGCGATTGCCGAACGTTTAAAGAGGAAATACGGTATGATATCAAAAATGCCTGAAACAGGCGCGCAGTATAAGGTAGAAGTATCGCTATTAAAAGATGTTGCCTTACTTACTATTGATACATCAGGTGTTGGGTTACATAAAAGAGGCTATCGTGTAGGTCAGGGGGAAGCACCCCTTAAGGAAACAATGGCTGCAGCATTAGTATTACTAACGAATTGGAAACCAGAATATACACTAGTGGATCCATTCTGTGGTTCTGGAACTATTCCAATTGAAGCGGCGTTGATTGGACAAAATATCGCCCCTGGTTTTAATCGAGAATTTGATTCTGAGGATTGGAGCTTCATTCGGTCTAAACATTGGGATGATGCCTTCCAGGAAGCAGAAGATTTAGCAAACTATGATCAAAAGCTCGAAATTATCGGTAGTGATATAGATCATAATATGATTGATATTGCTAAAAATAATAGTTTAGAAGCAGGACTTGGTGAATTAATTACTTGGAAACAAATGCAAGTAAGGGATTTATCGATCAAACGTGAAAATGGATATATCATTGCAAACCCACCTTACGGTCAACGGATAGGTGACGAGGAAGTAGTCGAAAGTATCTATAAGGATTTTGGGCAGGTTATGAAGAAACATCCTTCATGGAGTGTTTACGTGTTAACTGCCTATGAAGCTTTTGAAAAGTATTATGGACAAAACGCTACTAAAAAAAGAAAATTATTTAATGGGTTTATCAAAGTGGATTACTATCAATATTTTGGTAAGAAAAGCAAGGGGGAATAACTGTGAGTTTAGCACATACAGAAAAAGCTTTTTTAGAGTATCTGAAAGAACAAAACGCTTATCGTGAAGCTATCACTTTAATTCAATGGGATTTACGGACAAAAGTTCCTAAAAAGGGTGTAGAACAGCGTTCGGAGGTAGTCGGTTATCTATCGCAAAAACTCCATCAAATGCAAGTCTCTGATAAAATCAAGGGATTTATTGATGAATTAAAAGGGCAATCAACTAATGAAATTATTCAAAAGTCAGTTCTAGAATGTGAAGAGACATACGAAAAGAATCGCAAAATTCCAGAGAAAGAATTCAAAGAGTATGTTATGTTACAGTCGAAAGGTGAAGCTGTTTGGCAGGAAGCAAGGGAGAAAGCCGATTTTGCTATGTTTCAACCCTACTTAGAAAAGCTAGTGGAATATAATAAAAAGTTCGCTAATTACTGGGGCTATGAGGATAACATTTATGATGCATTACTTCATAACTATGAACCAGGGGTAACAGTCAAAACTCTAGATAACGTATTTCCGAAAGTAAGATCATCGCTAACGGGTTTACTACAAAAAATTGAAGCAAGTTCTGTGAGACCGGATACCGCATTGTTGCGTACTCATTTTCCAAAAGATAAGCAAGAGGAGTTGTCGGTAGAAATCTTGAATCGAATGGGTTACGACTGGGATGCCGGTCGACTAGACGATACGATTCATCCATTTGAAATTACCGTAAACTTAAACGATGTTCGGATTACGACACGTTACGATGAACAGGACTTTCGAATGGCAGTGTTCGGAATTATTCATGAAGCCGGTCATGCACTATATGAGCAAAATATTGATAAGAAGTTAGAGGGAACGCCATTAGCAAGTGGTACTTCAATGGGCATCCATGAATCTCAATCGCTATTCTGGGAGAATTTTCTAGGGAGAAATAAGGTCTTCTGGGAATCGCATTATGATTTATTTAAGAAATACGCACCAAGTCATTTTGAAAAGGTGCCATTAAATGATTTTTATCAGGCAGTTAACGAAGTAAAACCTTCCTTTATCCGAATCGAAGCAGATGAATTAACCTATCCGCTTCATATTATGGTCCGATATGAACTTGAAAAAGCACTTATAAATGGGGAAATCGACGTAAAAGAATTACCACAGCTTTGGAATGAGAAAATGAAAGAATACTTAGGTATAAAACCACCATCCGATAGGGAAGGGGTCCTGCAAGATATACACTGGGCGGGAGGGGATTTTGGTTATTTCCCTTCTTATGCATTAGGATATATGTACGCAGCTCAGTTCGAACACAAGATGCGTGAAACTGTTGATATTGATAAATCAATAAAATCTGGAGACTTTTCACCAATTCGTAATTGGATGACAGAGAATATTCATCAGTATGGAAAAATGAAAAAACCTCTAGATATCTTACACGATGTAACAGGTGAAGGACTAAACCCAGATTATTTAGTAAGATACTTAACAACAAAATATCAGGATATTTATCAATTTTAAAGGATGTTTTCGTAATGTTTGTTGTTTCATAATTTCATATTTTATTAGACACTGTGAGGTCTTTTCGAGCAGATGTCGCCCTGTGCTGGAAGTAAAAGCGGAGTGTTCTGCCGAAGCGGTATCATAGCACTAGCACAATAAATTGAGTGGTTACCGTACATTTTCTATCAATTGTGTAATAACAACTTTCTTTTTGAGATCAGATATTTTTAAACATTAAACAAGGAGTGTCTTATTACGGACACTCCTTGTTTAATGTTTATCTACCTATAGGAAAGTCAAACGGAACAGATCCCAATGGGGAATGTTGAACAATATCAATTACTGGTACGGTGTATGCAGCTAAGATAAGTGCAACTGTAATACCAATCCATAATTTCCAATTTTCAAACCATGCTGGAGTTTCTTCAGCATCTTCTTCTTCTTCCGCGATTGGAAATTCTTCCTCACCTTTAGGTGCAAAGAATGTTAGTTTAATAAAGATGTAAACCATTAGAAGAATGCCAATAAATAGTATAGTTCCGCCAACTGCTTGTGCTAATTGGTAACCAATCCATTCAGAAGCTTGTTCCCCGCCACCATACTCAGAATAAGAGGAGCGTCTTGGTGCTCCTAGTAATCCTTGAATATGCATTGCACCAGACATAATAGTCATACCAACAGTCCAAACAAATGCTTGAATGATACCTAATCGGTTGATTTGTGGTGTTAATTTTCTTCCTCTTAAGTGAGGAACTAACCAATAACTAATTCCAAAAAATGTTAACATAACAGTAGTTGCTACGGTTAAATGGAAGTGACCAGTAACCCATATCGTATTGTGAATTAAAGCATTCATTTGGTGAGAAGCATTAATGATTCCTCCAGCACCACCAGGGATAAATGCTAACATTCCAATAAATGGTGCGAGGAAACGTACATCTCTCCATGGTAACTTTTTGAACCAACCAAATAATCCTTTAGCACCTTTTCGACGTCCCGTAATTTCGAAAGTCGCAAACATGGAGAATGCAGTCATTAAGCTTGGGATTATTACCATGAATGTTAATACTACTTGAATAAATTTCCATGTTGGATCAATACCAGGCTCTGTTAATTGATGGTGGAAACCTACTGGAATCGAGAAGAATAAGAATAATACAAATGACAATCTAGCTAAGGAATCACTAAAGATTTTTCCTCCAATAATCTTTGGAATAATTGCATACCATGCCATATAAGCAGGTAACAACCAGAAATATACTAATGGGTGACCAAAATACCAGAATAAAGTTCTACTTAATAAAACATTGATTGTTTCAGCGTATCCGAGTGACCACGGGATAAATTGAACTAGAACTGCAACAGCTACTCCTAATGAACAAATAAACCACATTGCAGTATTAATGGTAACCATAAACGCTAATAGTGGTGATTTTTCACCAGGATGTGCTTTTTTCCAAACTTTCAATTGATGCCAGTTTACAAATCCTGCAATCCAGCTACCGATGATAACTAATGCTAAGCCAATATAAAATGCTGGATGAGCTCGAAGTGGAGCGTAAAATGTATAAAGTACACTTGCTTCACCATATAAAATGGTTACGGCTGTCATTACGGTTCCAATTACCATAATCCAAAATGCAATCCATGCAACTTTTCGTTGTTTTATAGAGATTCCAACTGTTTTTCCCATTAAAGAAAAATGGAAACCAATAATAAAATAAGTCGTTAACACAAGTCCTAAGATGACACCATGAACAGTAAGAACTTGATAATAATCAATTCCTGCTGGTAAGGTAAACTTTCCAGATCGTACTAGAACTTGGAGTAAACCCATTAATCCACCTATAAATAAAGAAATAAAAGCAACTGATATATAAGACATGTAGAGCCTTGATTCGGTTTTAGAAATAGCTAGTGCTTGAAATGATGCTTTAGATTCTGTTTCTTTCTTGGCTAATTGCATTATTCATACACCTCCACTGTGGCATACATCATGTGATGCCCTATTCCGCAATACTCATTACAAACAATCGTATAAGTGCCAGGATTATCCATAACAGTTTCTAAACTACTTACATAACCTGGTTCAACCATCATATTGACATTCGTTCCTGCCACCTGAAACCCATGAACAACATCTTTTGTAGCTGCCTGCCATAATACTTTAGAGCCCTTTGGAATACGGATAGTTCTTACTGACTTTCCTTCTTCATCCTTACCAAGGTCATAATAAAATGCACTAGCAGTAATGTTAACGATGTATTCATTTTCATCTACTTTTGTTAACCCTAAGTTTTCAGGTTTAAAGGCCTCATTAGATTCAATATTATTCGGATCGATTGTAACACCATGACTTTGAGGATGAGTACCTTGCCAAAAAGCTCCATAACCGACTACGAATAGAAATACAACTAATGAACCAATCCCAAATGTTAACCAAATTTTTTCATACTTATGCAAATGCATAGTACCTTCACACTCCCTTTAGTTGAACTACCTTGAAATAAATAATGCAAATGCGCCAACCCAAGTAATAATGATAAAGACGCCAAGAAGCATTACAGAAACAAAAGTTCCTTTTAAATCGGGCTTATCTTTCTCAGATGCTTTTTTATCTTCCTGTATTCGCATTAGAGATCCTCCCTTTTCTTTGTAATAGTTGGTTCAATTTCATCATACACAAATTTCCAGTGATGAAAATGCACAAAATATAACGTTCAATTATTGTTCAATTATCCTTTGAAAGCCGTGATATGATTGGTTTTTAGGGGGGATGGCTAATTTTATTTGTGGCAGAAATTTGTAAAAATAAGTAATAAATTATGAAAACGTCCACAAACTAACCCTAAAATTGAAATTTTAATAGGTGAGATAATGGCAATTGTATGTTCAGTTGGAAAAGGTATTCCAAAGTATCAAATGGAGCAAAATAGAGTCAAAGAATTAGTCGGAAATTTATTTAGCTATTCAGAAAGGGAAGTTACAAGGTTGTTACCGGTATTTGATAATGCGGCCATCAGGATAAGACAATTTGTTGTACCTGAAGAGTGGTTCCTAGTCGAACATAGCTTTGAAGAAAGGAATGACTTGTACCATCAAAATGCCATTCATTATGCAACGGTTGCTATGGATGATTGTTTGAAAAACGCTGGTTTTACAGATGAGATAACATACGAGGATATTGATTTACTGTCATTCGTATCCAGTACCGGTATATCAACGCCATCTATTGATGCATTTCTAATAAATGAGCGTCCTTTCCGTACGAATGTTGAACGAATGCCACTTTGGGGCCTTGGGTGTGCAGGCGGTGCAATTGGGTTATCACGTGTATACAACTGGTTAAAAGCTAACCCAACTAAAGTAGCCTTACTAATTAATTGTGAGATTTGTAGTTTAACCTTTCAGAAAAGTGATCAAAAGAAAAGTAACTTAATTGGTACTGCATTATTTGGAGATGGCGTAAGTTGTCTATTACTCATTGGTGAGGATTCTAAATACAGGAAGTCGTTAACAAAGCCAACACCATTTATTAAAAGCTACAGTTCTTATACGGAGAAGGATAGTACAAATGTTATGGGTTGGAGAATTATTAATACAGGATTTGAGGTAATATTCTCTAAAAGCATTCCCGCACTAGTTAATACAATTTGGAAAACTCATATGCAAGAATTCGTTCAACGGGAAGGGATAAGTATAGATGAAATTGATGCATTTATTTCTCACCCCGGAGGCAAAAAAGTGTTAGATGCTATGATGGTGACTTTTCAAATTTCAGAAGAAAAGTTACGTTATTCTGCAGATGTACTTCTTGAACACGGAAATATGTCGTCGGCTACCGTTCAATATGTCATGGGAAGATGGTTAGAAGAGGATATGAAATTGGGAGCTAAAGGTGTTTTAACAGCATTAGGACCAGGATTTAGTTCAGAAATATTATTAGTGGAGTGGGATGAATAATGGCATTATGGATTTGGGCATTGATTTTAGTTATCATAGGACAAAGGCTTGTGGAACTTGTCATAGCCAAAAATAATGAAAAATGGATGAAAGCACGAGGGGGAATAGAAGCAGGGGCAGAACATTATAAATGGTTTATATACTTACATACATTATTTTTTTTAAGTGTCATTGTAGAGATGTTAATGAAAGTTAATAATCAAGAGGTAGTATTCAATTATGTATATTTTGTAGTGTTTATTGCTGCACAACTTGCACGATTTTGGTGTATTTATTCATTAGGCCGGTTTTGGAATACGAAAATTATCGTCTTACCTCGGGTTGCACTAATAAAGAAAGGACCTTACAAGTACGTAAAACATCCGAATTATATTATCGTAGCGGTTGAATTATTTATTATTCCGATGTTACTTGGTGCATATTTTTCAGCGGTTATTTTTCCTATATTGCATATTATTTTACTTAGGATTCGGATACCAGCTGAGGAGAAGGCATTGGCCTCTATTCCTAAATTATAATTGGAATTATATTGGTATTAGTTTACTCAACAAGTCCTCTCTGTTCAAAACACTATTTAATGATTAAAAGATCGGTAATCTCCAATGAAAACCAAAAAAAACGGTAATCTTAGAAGATTACCGTTTTATATATAGATGATTTTATTTTTTAACTACATTAGAAGCTTGTGGACCGCGTTCACCTTCAACAATATCAAACGTTACTTCTTGGCCTTCTTCTAAAGATTTGAATCCTTCACCTTGTATTGCTGAATAGTGTACGAATACATCGTTCCCACCTTCAACAGAAATGAAACCATAACCTTTTTCTGCGTTAAACCATTTTACTACTCCGTTTTCCATGTAACTTAATCCTCCTAAAAACTTCACGTAAAACGTGTTAATACAAATCAGAAAAATGAGTATCAAAAAAGGCAGCTCAGACAGAAAGATTGGATCATACTTAACCCACTTCTTTCAATCGAAGCCACCATTTCTAATGATCCATAAATCTTCTTTGCTTGTGTCAACTATAGCTTATTTTAAATTGACAGTCAAGTTGCATATTGTGAAATATGCAGAATCATCCAATGTGTCTGTTAATTAACAGGCATTCATTGTATAATCTTAGTATATTTATTTTTTAATGTTTTATGTACCCTGTACAGTTTTTTTCTGAGTACTTAAAGGCTGTTTTCTATGACAATCATATTGCTTTAAGAATATAATTTTTTAGCAACATCAATGAAAACAGTGAATCCAATAAGGAGAAGGGAAGTAGAAAAATGAAAACAGATATAGAAATAGCACAACAGGCAACGTTAAAACCCATACAAGAAATAGCACAAAATTTAGGGTTATCTAATAAGGACTTTGAACCTTATGGACATACAAAAGCAAAATTATCCGATAAGCTCCTAGAAAAAATGGCTGATAAGCCTAATGGAAAAGTAATTTTAGTTACTGCAATTAGCCCAACACCTGCTGGCGAAGGTAAATCAACCGTTACAGTTGGGCTTGGACAAGCATTAAATAAAATCGGAAAGAAGGCTATTATTGCTCTAAGAGAACCTTCTCTTGGTCCGGTTATGGGAATTAAAGGTGGAGCAGCTGGTGGTGGGTATTCTCAAGTATTACCAATGGAAGATATCAACTTACACTTCACGGGTGATTTACATGCTATAACAAGTGCGAATAATGTGTTGGCTGCAATGATTGACAATCACATACACCAAGGAAATACTTTAAACATTGATCCTAGAAGAGTCGAATTTAAACGTGTGTTGGATGTGAATGATCGCGCGCTAAGGCAAATTGTTGTTGGACTCGGGGGACCTTTGCGCGGTGTACCTAGGGAAGATGGATTCAATATTACTGTTGCTTCTGAAATTATGGCTATACTTTGTTTATCTAAGGATTTGGAGGATTTAAAAACCCGAATTTCCAACATAATGGTAGGTTATACTTATCAAGAAGAACCGATATATGTTCGAGATTTAAAAGTGGAAGGTGCATTAACACTATTACTTAAAGATGCAATAAAGCCTAATCTAGTACAAACTATTGAAAATACACCTGCAATTATACATGGAGGTCCATTTGCTAATATTGCACATGGCTGTAATAGCATCATTGCAACCAAAACAGCTGCAAAATTAGGAGAATTTGTTGTGACAGAAGCGGGTTTTGGAGCAGACCTAGGTGCAGAAAAGTTTCTTGATATTAAAACAAGAGCCGGTGATATTGATACCGATGCGGTTGTAATTGTGGCTACAATTCGTGCACTCAAGATGAATGGCGGTGTCACAAAGGATGATTTAAAAGAGGAAAATATTGAGGCATTAAAAAGTGGTATGAAGAACCTTCAGAAGCATATTGAGACCATAGAGCATTTTGGATTGCCATTTGTTATTGCTATCAATAAGTTCCCTACTGACACAATGAATGAAGTGGAATATATTAAGGCCTGGTGTGATGAAAGGGAATATGAGGTTGCTTTAACCGATGTATGGGCAAAAGGTGGAGAAGGCGGAATCGAACTTGCTGAAAAAATTGTTCATACGATTGAAACAAAGGATAAGAATTTTAAGCGAGTATATGAACTAGAGGATTCTATCGTGACCAAAATAGAAAAAATCGTACAAAAGGTTTATGGTGGTCAGGGTGTTGAGCTTTCACCAAAAGCAAAAAAACAACTGGCTTTCTTTGAAAAGCAAGGCTGGGACAAGTTACCTGTTTGTATGGCCAAAACACAATATTCCTTATCGGACAACCCAACTCTTTTAGGTCGACCTACTGGATTTAATATTACGATTCGCGAATTCCGTCCATCAATCGGAGCTGGGTTTATTGTTGCGTTAACAGGAGACATTATGACAATGCCAGGTCTCCCGAAAAAACCAGCAGCACTTAATATGGATGTAACAGAAGATGGAAAGATTGTAGGGTTGTTTTAATGAATCCTATGGAACAACTTGAGGCTATACAAGAGTATTGTCGTGAACTATTTGAAACAGATTCAAGTGGACATGATTTTTACCACCTAAAACGTGTAGCAAGACTTGCTAGCCAAATAGCCAAGGAAAAAGGGGCAGATTATTTTATTTGTGTAGCAGGGGCTTGGCTCCATGACGTTGGAGATCATAAATTGTTTTTGCACCCCCAACAAGCTTTCTCGGAAATGGATCAATTTCTAAACATGATTAAAATATCTGACGACAAAATTGAAGATATTCATTTAGCAATTGAAGATATTTCTTTTAGTAAGGGAAGGATACCTTCTACAATAGAAGGTAAAATCATTCAAGATGCCGATCGAGTTGATGCAATCGGTGCTATTGGCATAGCAAGGACATTTGCTTATGGTGGAGCAAAGGGGCAGTTAATTTATCATGATGAGAAGAGAGAAGGCACCTCTGTTCAGCATTTTTATGACAAGATCCTAACTTTAAAGGATACTTTACATACCGAAGGAGCCAGACAAGAGGCAGAAAAAAGACATGCTTTTGTGGAAGCCTATTTAGAACAATTTTTTAATGAATGGGATTAGACCTTGTATAAAGCAAGCAATGGGATAGGGCATTGCTTGCTTTACTTTTTGTGATACAATTATTTACAGAAGATTTTTTAATATAAAAAATTTTATCTGTGGAGCCCTAATAATAGTATTCCATACTTGGCTGGATATGCATATAAAGCGTTTCTAAATTTCTTCAAACACAATCGTAGAATTACTTATCGCCGAATTGTTTGAAGTGAATTCACTAAGGATAATTCAGGAATATAAACAATGAATGTATCAAGAAAACAGGGAGGAATTAAAGTGAAATTTGATAATAGTAAGATCTTACTAGGCATATTAATTTGTTTAATAATTATTGCCTTAAAATCCCCACCAGAGTATCCAGCCTATCAACCATCGCATTTTCCTTCTTCGCTGGATATATATGATGGTGAAAGGGTCGTTTCAATGGGTGAAAACAAAATAGCTATTGTAGATACAGACATTTCTTCGGATACTTATGGAGAGGTTATTGTGTTGGAATATAATGAGACTAGTGGTGAATTCGACTTGATTGGTAAGGATAATTATCTAGAAGATTTTCCTAATCGATAACGTTTTCCAAGAGTAACTTTCATTAAGTATATTTATTGTTTAAATGTAAGAAGAAATTGATTTGATAATATGTTAACTGCCACTAATCCGCTTCGCACCTAAGTATCGAGATTGCCAATATGAATCAGACATGTTACTTACTTCAACTCCATCCAAACCTGCATGGATAAATTGACCATTCCCTATATAGATTCCCGCATGGGAGGGACCAGGCTTGTAGGTTTGATAGAATACTAAATCTCCAACCGATAGTGAATCAACGGATGCACCGAAATTCCAAATATCACTAACCGTTCGTGGAATTGAAATGCCATGTGAACTATAAACATATTGTAGGAATCCACTACAGTCAAAACCACCAGGAGCAGAACCACCCCAAACATAGGGTGTACCTACATGTGCATAAGCAGTCTGAATTATATTAGAGTAATTGGCATTTACTTTTACGTTTTTGACATTTGCTGAAGACTTGTTTGAGACACTGGATGTTGCTTGTTCTTTTTCTTCGTTATACATAGTAGAAAGGGACTGCCTAGGTGCTTCATCTAAAAAACCAATATCGTGCTTCTCCTCAGCAATCTCTACTGCTTTTTTAGTTAAAGGTCCATACATCCCATCAATTTCACCTTCATAATACCCAAAGTACTGTAGGGATTCTTGAACAATCTTAACCTCTTCACTTTGTAGACCAGGATAGACTGAATCTGATAAGTTTTCTAACCTCTTAATATTACGATCGATATCCCTTTCAATCAAGGCAACTATAGTTTCTGTATCTGCTTGGCCTGTAATCGTTATATTATGGTCTCGTTGAAATTTTTTAACAGCATGCTCGGTTAACACACCGAGTTCTCCATCTACTTTGTCTTCATAATAATCTAGTTCATTTAGTTTATATTGTAAAATTCGCACAGCTTCACCATGGTCACCATATTCTAATTGCTCGGCTTCTAGTAATGTTTTATTTTCGAAAATAGGATAACTACCAGCATAGACAGCAAAAGGCTGGCTTAATACAAAACTATAAAGAAGAGTGTTTTTTGCTATATTTTCCACCGTTCCATTTAACATGCGCAAAAATCCCCTTTCACTTAACCTCTTGTTAACTAGTTTTATTGCATTTATAATGATTTTATGAGTTACGATTATGTTACAGGTTTATTATGATACAATTAAAATACTACTAGAAAATGGGGGAGAAGCCTAATGGTAATAGGAGAACAAGCATACCTAGACTTATGTAATCACATCCTAACAAATGGCACTAAACGCGAAGACCGAACAAATACCGGTACATATTCTGTGTTTGGTCATCAAATGCGTTTTAATTTAAAAGAAGGATTTCCGCTACTTACAACCAAAAGAGTTCCTTTTCGTTTAGTAGCTAGTGAACTTCTCTGGTTTATAAAAGGTGATACTAACATTCGTTATTTGCTAGAAAATAACAATAACATCTGGAATGAGTGGGCATTTAAAAAGTGGGTTGAAAGTGACGAATATTCTGGTCCAGATATGGCCGATTTCGGCATTCGCTCTCAAGATGATCCAGATTTTAATCAATTATATAAAGAACAAATGGAAATTTTTAAGCAAAATGTATTAGATAATGAAGAGTTTGCTCGTCAATATGGTGATTTAGGTTTTGTTTACGGGAAACAGTGGAGATCATGGAAAACATCACAACATGAAACGATTGATCAGTTAAGAGGTGTTATTGAAGATATTCGTAACAATCCGAACTCCCGTAGACATATTGTATCTGCATGGAATCCTGAAGATGTCCCTAATATGGCGTTACCACCTTGCCATACATTATTCCAATTCTATGTTTCGGATGGTAAGCTTTCTTGTCAGTTGTATCAGCGTAGTGCAGATGTGTTTTTAGGTGTACCTTTTAATATTGCTAGCTATGCACTATTAACACACCTAATCGCTCATGAAACTGGGCTAGAAGTTGGAGATTTTGTTCATACTTTTGGTGATGCACATATCTATAGCAACCATGTGGAACAAGTGAAAATCCAAATGGAGCGAGATATTCGCGAGTTACCTAAGATTAAATTAAATAAAGATAAAAAGTCCATCTTTGATTTTGAATTGAGTGACTTTGAAATTATTGGTTATGATCCACATCCCACAATCAAAGCTCCAATTGCTGTCTAGGAGGTAGAATATGATATCGTTGCTTTTTGCGATGGACCAAAATCAACTCATTGGGGCAAATAATGATTTGCCTTGGCACTTGCCTAATGATTTAAAGTTTTTTAAAGAAAAAACAACAGGCCATACCATTGTTATGGGGAGAAAGACTTTTGACTCAATTGGAAGAGCACTTCCTAATAGAAGAAATGTAGTATTAAGTCGTCAGGAAGTACAACTTCCTTCAGATGTTGAATTAATTCATCATGTGGAGACTATTATAGAGTGGAATAACGATTATCCAGAAGAGGAGATATTTGTGATTGGTGGTGGAGGGTTATTTAAACAGATCCTACCATATGCTGATCGGATGTATGTAACCTTAATTGATGAAGTATTTAAAGGAGATGTATTTTTCCCAGAGTTTTCACTAGAAGATTGGAAGGAAATGTCCAGAGAAAAAGGAATCAAAGACGAAAAAAATCCCTATGATTATTTCTTTATCCAATACGACCGAATCAAATGAATCGCTTGAAGGTTGTATAATATAGTGTTAACTGATAAAATAAAGATGGTTCTTACGTAACCATCTTTATTCTTTTTGAACTTTTTGTGATAGTTTTCTTGGTTACATATCAATTGTTTATTTTTTGCTCTATAATGACATTAATTAAATAGAAGAAGGTGTAGATATGCCGAATATCGGTATTGGTGGTTTAATTTTAATATTGATTATTGCATTAGTTATTTTTGGACCGAAAAAGCTACCGGAAATAGGAAAAGCAGCAGGTCAAACATTGCGTGAATTTAAAAAATCAACTAAGGGTTTAACAGATGATGTAATGGATGAAACAAATGATGCAAAAAAAGATAAAGATACTAAATAAATCTTTTGGAGTGACCGATCATGGGTAATATTGGTGTTGGCGGGTTAATATTAATTCTTGTTGTTGCATTAATAGTTTTCGGTCCTTCTAAGCTACCGGAAATAGGAAAAGCTTTTGGTAGTTCATTGCGTGAATTTCGTAATGCTGCAAAAGACATTGTTTCAGAGGACAACAATAATCACGTAAAATCAACCAATGAAATTAAAACTACGATAAAAAATGATTAAGGAAAGGTGTAAGGTTCTTAACCTTGCATCTTCTTTTCTGTTAAAAATAGATTTACTATTTGAGACACTTGGGGTGTATGTATGGCACGTAAAAATAAAGAGAAAGATATGAATTTTACCGGCCATTTGTCGGAACTTAGAAATAGGCTTGTTGTAACAGCTATTTTCTTCGTTGTTTGTTTTATTGCAAGTTATGTTTTTGTGGAAGATATTTATAATTTTTTTGGAAGCCACATAGATTTTAAGTTAGCAATTATTGGTGTAGGTGAAGTGTTTTGGGTTTATTTCACTATTGCAGGTATTGTTGCACTTGCAGCAACCATTCCGTTACTTGCTTTCCAATTATGGGCTTTTATTAAACCAGGGCTAACTCCAAAGGAAAGAAGAGCTTCTCTTGCTTATATTCCTGCAATTTTCCTTCTATTTGTTGCTGGGCTAGTTGCTGGATATATTGTTTTTATTAACTTAATTCTACCATTTTTATTGTCATTGAATAGTGGAACATTTATTGAAGTGTTTTCCGTGGAAAAGTATTTTAAGTTTGTTTTTCGAATTATGTTACCATTTGCGATTATTTTTGAAATACCTGTTATCTCTATGTTTTTAACAAGTATCGGAATATTATCGCCAGGTTTCATGAGAAAAATTAGAAAGTATGCTTATTTTATTCTAATTATTATTTCTACAATGGTAACACCACCAGACTTTTTCTTGCCAATTATTGTTTCGATTCCATTCTTTCTTTTATATGAAATCAGTGTTCATCTTTCAGCGATCGTGTATAAGAAGAGAGAAAGTAAACACCAAGAATTTATGGAATCCTAAATCTGTATTTTGAGGTGTCCTTTATGCGTTCATTTTATCATTTTATGATGACCTATCGTGGAAAAAAGAAAGCAGATGATGAGAGTAGGCTAGCGGACTGGATGTTTGGAGATCATAATTTCCCAAAGCACTCAAGTAGTTACCATGAAGTTAGTGAGTATTTAGAGTGGAATATTCCCTTTACTAATGCATTATCTGTCTTTGATTCGTTATGGGATGAATATCTTTTAAAAGAAAAAGATTAAATAAATGGAGAGGGTCTTCTGTCAAAAACTTGACGGTTGACCCTTACTCTTTTAAATAACCTGAAAAATATTTCTAAATGGAATTGATATAATTTCTCCTGTTGAATTTTTAATTAATATCTTCTGATGTAGTGAATCTAATTTTTTTATTATTCCTCGTATTTCCAGCATCTGATTATCCTGATAATATTCAATCTGTATAAATTGTTTTTGATGATATGCTTCGAGAATTCGATTGTTTAATACCTCAAGCTCTTGTTCATCTAGATGGGGCTTTACTACTTTTTTATCTTCGTTCCATATTTTTTTTAATAACTCTACATGTTCTGGCAGCATTAATGATGTCCATTTAATTGATCCTCTATCATGCACCATTGATCACCTCAATTATCATTATATGCGAACACTTGTTTGTTTATCAAGAATTCGATATACTTTAGTCGATACAATCGTGATAAAATGATAAAGAAACGCTGTTTGAATAGGACTTGTTGTCGATTGGGACCGCAGTCCCAGTCCCAAGGAATGCTTCGTCAGCGATACATCGCACGCAGAAAAAGAGAATTTCTTTTTCAAGGAGTCTCCGTGTATGCGGACAACTCAGGAGCGTACAACTATAAAGCAACATTAATGATAAATTACATAAATAACTATTTACAAGGGGGAAGTAATATGAAAATATTGCATACTGCAGATTGGCACTTAGGGAAGATTGTTAATAGTGTTCATATGACAGAGGATCAGGACTATATATTAAACAAATTACTGGATATCATTCAAACAGAGAAACCAGATGTGTTGGTGATTGCGGGTGATTTGTATGACAGAGCAATTCCGCCGAAAGAAGCTGTGGATTTATTAAATCGAGTATTAACTACCCTTGTAAACGACATTAAGATTCCAGTACTAGCAATATCTGGTAACCATGATAGCCCAGAACGATTAGAGTTCGGAACAGAATTGTTTAGGTCACAACAACTGTATATTGAAACGAAATTGAGTAGAAGTCTAAAACCCGTTGTGATTGAAGATAAACATGGTCCAGTATATTTCCACCTAGTACCTTATATTGAGCCAGCTGAAGCAAAAATGTTTTTTAATGATAATAGTATAAGTTCCCATCAATCAGCAATGGAAGCTGTAACGAATTATATTAAAGAAAATAATGATATGAGCGAACGTCATATTTTTGTTGGACATGCTTTTGTTGCTGGAGGTATGGAAACAGAATCGGAAGAGCGTCTTTCGATGATAGGTGGGACACCTTATGTCGACGCAAATCTTTTTGATGAGTTTGTTTATGTTGCTTTAGGACATCTACATCAAGCCCAACGAATTAAGCGTGATGTTGTCCGGTATAGTGGCTCTATTTTAAAGTATTCCTTCTCAGAATCTAATCATAATAAATCTGTTGCTGTAATTGATTTAGATGGGGAAGGAAACTGTAAATTGAATTATATCCCATTGGTCCCTAAACGTGATATGCGTGTTGTTGAGGGATATTTTCAGGAGTTAATAGATCAACCAATGGAAGGAAAGGATGATTATTTGCATATCCGTCTTCTAGATAAGGGTCAAATAATAGACCCAATGTACAAACTCCGAAAAATATATCCAAATATTTTACGATTAGAGCGCGTAGGGTTCTCCACTACAAAGAGTTTGTTGGATTTGCAGCAAATCCGTCAAAAGCAAACACAATCACATACAGAATTGTTTGCTTCTTTTTATAAAGAAATAACCGAGGAAGATATCGATGATAAGCGAATGAAATATATTGAAAAGACTATATCAAGTGTTATAACAAAGGAAAGAGGGGAATAATATGCGCGCGATTAAGCTCAGTGTGACTGCTTTCGGTCCCTATTTGGAAAAGCAAACCGTTGATTTTGATAGGTTGGGCGATGAATCAATATTTCTAATCACCGGACCAACCGGAGCAGGAAAAACAACCATTTTCGATGCGATTTGCTACGCATTATATGGAAAAGCTAGTGGCTCTGATCGTGACCAGGATTCCTTAAGAAGTCACTTTGCAGCGGTAGAAGAGCCAACAGAAGTAGAATTTCGTTTTGCTTTAAATAATAATGTGTATGAGATTATCCGTAATCCCAAACAATTCAAGAAAAAAGAACGTGGTGAAGGTTATACAGAAGAACCAGCTAAAGCTGTGCTCTATGAGATTGCAGAAAATGAAAAGCAACTGGTTGCGTCCAGAATTAAAGATGTTAATGAAACCATAGAGGAAAAACTAGGATTTGACTATGAACAATTTCGTAAAATGGTATTAATTCCTCAAGGTGAATTCCGAAAGCTAATTTCAGAGAACAGTAGAGATCGTGAAGCAATTTTGCAAAAGATCTTTCGAACACATTTTTATGAAAAAATGACAGATGAATTAAAGGCACAATCTAAACAGCTAGAGGTTCAAATTAAGAAATTAGAGACTGATATTCAATATGAGTTTACAAAAGTTGAATGGAGTCATGTTCCGCTTCAAGAAAGTGATACAAATGAACAACTACTTGAAAAATTAAAGGTAGAAATATTAGAAACAAAAAAAATAAAATTAGAACAACAAAAAATAAAGGAAAAACAGCAAGAAAAAGTAACCATGATGGAGAAAAGGCTACAAAACGCGAGCATTATAGAGGAAAAATTTAAGGAACACGAATCTTTACTGAAAGAAAATGAACAATTAGAAGTAATAAAAGATTCTATTGCCCTAAAAAAAGACAGGCTTCAACTCGGAAAAATTGCTCAGCAAATCATACCATTTGAAGAGCAGAGTAATGCAAGGAAAATTGAATGGAATACACATGTAACGCGTTTACGAGAGCAAGAAGAGTTTTTACGCCAAATCCAAAATGAATTTGCTGTAGTTAAAACCAACTATCAGAATGCGGCTAATAAAGAACAAGAACGTGAAAACTTAAAGGAAGAAATTAAGCAGGTTAAGAAGCAGCTTGAACAGGTAAACGCCTATTTGGAATTAAAGAAAAAAGCGAAAAACCTGAAGCTAGAAAGAGAAAAAGGCGATAGTGAGCTTCATAGTATTGAAATTGAGCTAAAGGATAATGAGTTTAAAATAGTAGACTTTGAAAAGCAACTTGCTAATGAAGGAATACTAACGAAAGCATTCTATGAAACAAAAGAAGCTTTAGGGAAACAAGGAGATATAAAGAAAAAATTAGTGGATTATCAACTAGAGCACAGTAAGCTAATTAAACTAAGAAAAAAATATTCCATTGCTCAACAGCTATATAAAGATAAACAAGAAGAAATTAAGCGTTTAGAAGCACAATATGACGCTTTCGTTCTAGCTCAAAACGAACAGTATGCGAGCGTTCTAGCTAGTCAATTAATATCTGGTGAACCATGTCCCGTTTGCGGTTCAATACATCACCCCAAAAAAGCTGTTGGGGAATCGGTTGAGGGAAATTTTGAGGAAATAGAGCGGTTGAAGGTACTCATTCAAAAGAAAAAGGAAGAATTTGAATCTGTTCAACTAGAATTTGTAGATCATAAAACAAACGGACAAACTCAGCGAAGTGTTGTGGATAAACTGCAGGATGAATTGAATGATAGTTTCCCTAATATTACTATTGAATCAGTCCAATCCATTATGACGAACGTAGATAATGAGATTCGAAGTCTAGAAGAGAAATTGAAAGGAATCACCATAAAGCAAAAGGAAATTGAACGAATTCAAAGAGAAAAGGAAAGTACTCAGAACAAGAATAAAGAATTAAAACAAACGTTTGATTTAATTTCAAAAAGAACACAAGAACGTAAAGAAGAATTAGCAAGAACAGAAGCGATTAAAGATGAAATAGAGAAGCAATTACCAGAGGATTTAATGGATCCAATAGCTTTTACCATTTCTGTAGAAGAGAAAGAAAAACAGTACAGACAAAATATCCAAGAGTGGGAGCAGTTAAAAACTTCTTATGAAAAGACAAACGAAATGTTACAAAAGCAAACAACTGTATTCGAGCAACTACAAGATTTTGAAAAAGAAACAAAAGCAAATTATGAATTACAGTATGAGAAATTTATTAACGCCATTAAGGAAAATGGTTTCGATGTTCTGGAGGATTACCAAAATGCAAAATTATCGTTAGAAGTACAAATGCAAATGGAAGAGGAAATTGAAGAATTCGAAACAGCTATTAAACGGATTCATTATCGACTAGAGCAATTAAAAGAACAGCTAGTTGGTGTGGAAAGAGTAAACTTAACTGAGATAGAGGATGAAGTTACTACTTATAAAGGTGAGTTGCAAAAAACACTAGAGATA
The DNA here is from genome assembly GCF_000577245.1 of Paucisalibacillus algeriensis. GTDB lineage: Bacteria > Bacillota > Bacilli > Bacillales > Amphibacillaceae > Ornithinibacillus. The sequence goes on along the minus strand of NZ_CBYO010000014.1, from coordinate 17,032 downwards.
TTACTCTCCTTAAATGCAAAAATCAACCAGGATGAAGGAACCTTGAGCCGCTTAGTGGATGTTATGAAGAAGATAAAGGAATTAGAAGAAGACTATTATATCGTTGGTAGTTTAGCGGATTTATCTAGTGGAAATAATGCTTTGCGATTATCTTTTGAACGGTATGTCCTTGCCTCATTCTTAGATGAAATATTGCTACAAGCAAATATCCGTTTAGACCGAATGACAGAACACCGTTACCAGTTAATTCGGAGTGGTGAAGTCGCTAAACGCGGCGCGCAAAGTGGACTTGATCTTGAGGTAATGGACCACCATACCGGAATAACCAGATCTGTAAGGACATTATCTGGAGGAGAGGGGTTTAAAGCGGCACTTAGTTTAGCACTTGGTCTTGCAGATGTTGTACAAGCACATGCAGGAGGTGTTCAGCTGGACACCTTATTCATCGATGAAGGATTTGGAACATTAGATGAAGTTTCCTTACAACAAGCGATTGATTGTTTAAAAGATTTACAAGAAAGTAATCGATTGCTCGGAATAATTTCCCATGTTCCTGCACTTAAGAACGAAATTCATACTAAATTAGTAATCTCACCTTCCCATAGAGGATCAAGTTTAGCTTTCAACTTTGGAAAATAAAGTATCTTTCTAGCAATGAATTTAACAATAATTGTAATTTCGTCAATAATCGCATAAATTCGCACAAATAATGTTGATTCTTGCGGTTACCCGGGAAATATAACCAATCATTTCAAATTATCTGTTTTGATAGCCTACACGCTTTAAAAGCCAATACGTACAATGAACTAGATATTATTTATGAAATGAGGGATGGCTTTATGATATTCCCAGCGCAGAGACAATCACAACATATGAGGCAGCATAATGATTTTATGTTTCCAAGTCGAGGGTTTCAACAAATGCCAACGCGTAACAATCCTATTGCAGGAATGCTGCAACAATTTATGGGTCAAAATCAAAATATCGGTCATATGGCTACAAAAGGTGTTGACGGATTATCGAAAACGTTGAATGGTGTTCAACAGTTCTTAAGAGTAGTCGATACAGCTGCTCCAATTGTTAAACAATATGGACCGCTCGTCCGGAATTTACCTGCTATGTACCGGATGATGAAGGCATTTAAGGATGTAGACGGTACAGAGGTAGAGAGTGGAGTAATCGAAAGTACTAGCGTAGAGTCATTATCAAGTAGTTCAGAGACTTATGATGAATCATCTGTTAAACGAACAGGAGAAGGCCAATCAACCCCGAAATTATTTATTTAGGAATCTCTACACTTGATTTTTCCTACTAAAAAGTAAAAAATGAGTATAGTAGGAATAATTGGAGGTAAGGAACATGACAAATCAATTAGAAAAAGCAACGTTTGCAGGTGGTTGCTTTTGGTGCATGGTTGAGCCTTTTGATACGAGACTTGGTGTTGAAAGTGTTATTTCAGGATATACAGGTGGACATGTAAAGAATCCAACTTATGAACAAGTTTGTTCTAATACTACGGGTCATGTCGAAGCAGTGCAAATTACTTTTGATCCTGACCTAATGCCTTATGAACAATTACTAGAAACATTTTGGCAACAAATTGATCCAACAGATCCAGGTGGGCAATTTAATGATCGTGGAGAATCATATCAAACTGCTATTTTTTTTCATAATGAAAAACAAAGGCAACTAGCAGAAAAATCCAAACAAGTACTTGACGAAAGCGGAAAGTTTTCAAAGCCAATAGCAACAAAAATACTTCCTGCCATGCCTTTTTATGAAGCGGAAGCATCACATCAAGATTATTATAAAAAACAATCATTCCATTATCGACTTTATAAAAAAGGATCTGGCAGGGAGGACTTTATTAAAAGCAACTGGAATTCCGATAAATCCGACCTTAAAGAAAAACTCACCCCTCTTCAATATCATGTCACACAGGAAAAAGGTACAGAGCGTCCATTTCAAAATGAATATTGGGATATTGAGGACGATGGGATTTATGTAGATATCATTTCAGGGAAACCATTATTCTCATCTAAGGATAAATATGATGCAGGGTGTGGCTGGCCAAGTTTTACAAAACCTATTGATGCTTACGAAGTAGTTGAAGAACTTGATACCTCACATGGTATGATTCGAACAGAGATAAGAAGTAGAACTGCTGACTCTCATCTGGGTCATGTTTTTGAGGACGGGCCTAAAGAACAGGGTGGTTTACGTTATTGTATGAATTCAGCAGCAATGCGTTTTATTCCAAAAGATAAAATGGAAGAAGAAGGTTATGGCAACTTATTAAAATTATTCAATTAAAAAAGTTTACAATAATATTATTATGTTAACTAAAAGGGGTAACGTCAAGATGATGCATTTAAAATGGGAAAATAATCCAACGATAAAACAAATCGAATGTGTACATGCTAATGCAAAGAAATTTGTAGTTGATAACAAATTAACTCCTGGAAAAGTATACGATGTCAAAAATGAAACAGATGAGTTTTATTTTATTTTTGATGATAGTAATCGTATTGCTGGTTTCCGTAAAGACTATTTTAAAGAAGTGTAAATGGTAAACCGGTCTCTAAAGGATCGGTTTTTTCCTTTTATCAAATGTTTTGAAAATGAGCTTTTCTGTGGTAAACTTTTATATATTATTTAATTTTCACTATACGCAAAGATAAACAAAACCCTTTAAAATTCTTCCTTAACAGTTTTACTTCCCTTCCATGATTTATCTATCTTATTAATACATTTAAAAAACACTATTACATTTTACGAACCATACACTAGGAGTTGATTTTTTTGCGTGTTCTTGAATTAGAAACTGAAAATGTTAGAAACTACGTTAATCACTTATTTGAAATGGTAAAGTCACGTAATCCTAACGAAGTAGAATTTCATCAAGCTGTTAAAGAAGTATTCGATTCTTTAGTACCAGTACTTGTGAAAAACCCTACATATATAAAATTAAGAGTACTTGACCGCATGGTTGAACCAGAAAGATTTATTACTTTTCGTGTTCCCTGGGTGGATGATGAAGGTATTGTTCAAGTAAATCGTGGTTTTCGTGTTCAGTATAATAGTTCAATTGGTCCATATAAGGGCGGTTTAAGATTTCATCCATCTGTGAACGCTAGTATTATTAAGTTTTTGGGATTTGAACAAATTTTTAAAAATGCGCTAACAGGACAATTCATTGGTGGAGGTAAGGGCGGTTCGGATTTTGATCCAAAAGGTAAATCGGATATGGAAATTATGCGATTTTGCCAGAGCTTTATGACAGAACTAAGCAAGCATATTGGGCCAGATTTAGATGTTCCTGCAGGTGATATTGGTGTTGGTGCAAAAGAAATCGGTTATTTGTTTGGTCAATATAAAAAACTTAAAGGTGCATATGAAGCTGGAGTATTGACTGGGAAAGGGATTGATTCTGGAGGCAGTCTTGGTCGTAAGGAAGCAACAGGATATGGAACAGTATATTTTGTTGAGGAAATGCTAAATGAGAAAGGCTATAGCTTTACTGGAAGTACTGTGGTTGTATCTGGTTCTGGAAATGTGTCGATTTATGCAATGGAAAAAGCGATGGAACTTGGGGCGAGTGTCATAGCATGTAGTGATTCTAGTGGTTACATTTATGACCCAAATGGTATTAACCTAGATACAGTTAAGCGACTAAAAGAGGTAGAAAATAAACGAATTAAAGAATATGTAAAAGCACATCCAGAATCCACTTATGTAACGGGTTGGAAGGGTATTTGGACGATTCCTTGTGATATTGCATTACCATGTGCTACTCAAAATGAACTTGATTTTGAATCAGCAAAACATTTAATATCTAATGGCATAAAAGCAGTTGGAGAAGGAGCAAATATGCCTTCAACATTGGATGCAATTGATGAATTTTTAGCAAGTGGTGTGCTATTTGCTCCTGCAAAAGCTGCAAATGCTGGGGGAGTTGCAGTTTCATCCTTAGAAATGGCACAAAATAGTGCTCGCATTTTCTGGTCACAGGAAGAGATTGATGCAAAATTAAAGGTAATTATGAAAACTATTTATAAAAAAAGCATGGAGGCTGCAACTGAATATGATTTTCCAGGTAATTTAGTAGTTGGTGCAAATATTGTTGGTTTCATGAGGGTTGCAGATGCGATGATTGAACAAGGTGTTATTTAACTTGGTTGACCAGTAAAAGGGAGCTTGAATTTTCAAGCTCCCTTTTACTAAGTAGTTGTGTCTAGATATAACGTTCCAGTTAAAATTATCACATTACTATGGTTTGTTATATTCTTTTGTACTTTTAAATATAAATACGCTAACATAATCCCCAATGTGTTTCCTCTGTATATTTCATCAAATTATAGGATTAAGATTCTCTGACCTATTATTAATTGTGAAGGTGTAATACTAGCGTTTAATTGAATGATTAAAGTGAGTGGTTCATTATATAGTTGCACCACAATGAATCGCCACGCCTAACGTATATCTCCATGACATCTCTCCTTTAAAAACTAACTGTTAATAGTATGAAAAAAATGAAAAAGGTGATTCTATTAGTAATTGCTTGAACAAAAAAATAATGTTCTGTAGTATAATTACTATATTATGGTATTTCAAGATAGAGGCTTTTTAATTTATTAATAGAGGAGGGTATTACATGGCATTTGTCATTACATCGCCTTGTAAAACAGAAAAGGCAGCTGAGTGTGTGGAAGTCTGCCCTGTTGATTGTATAGAAGAAGGGGAAGATATGTTTTATATAGATCCAGATATTTGTATAGATTGTGGAGCATGTGAAGCAGTTTGCCCCGTTGAAGCAATCTTTATGGAAGATGAAGTTCCTGAAGCGGAAAATGAATATATTCTATTAAATCGTAAGTTTTTTGAAGATCGATAATACAAGGATTCGCTACCTGTTAACTAGGTAGCTTTTTTATTTAGAAATTCTTTACTTATAAATGTTTATTTCATTACTATCTAAACATTTATAGTCTCGTTATGTTTATGTGAGGGTAAAATTTTCCCCTCTAAAATTATGAATGGTAGTCAAATAATTCCAGGTTCGATGGGGAATACTGACAAATATAGTTTCAAAATGACAAATTAGACGATTGAAATTGTAGATTGTAGATTATGAGGAGTGAAAAAACATGAATGAATCAAAAGAATTACCTCAGTTCCCAGAACCATATTGGCGAGATAAACTTGATTTTCCTAGTTTTCCAAAATTAAAAGAGTCCATCAAAGCAGACGTTGGAATTGTTGGAGGGGGTATAGTAGGGATTACTGCTGCTTATTTGCTGTCCAAGCAGAACATTAAAGTAGCACTTATTGACGCAGGTGTAATTTTAAATGGTACTACAGGACACACTACGGCAAAGATTACTGCTCAACACGATATCATTTATGACGAATTTATTAAGCATTTTGGAGAAGATAAAACAAAATTATATTACCAAGCCCAAATGGAGGCCAAAGAGTTTATTGAGAAAACAACAACGGAATTAAACATTGATTGTGACTTCAAAGAACAAGATGCCATTATTTACACCAATTCAGATGAATACATAACACAATTAGAGAATGAGAAAAAGGCATATGACCAGCTAGGAATAGAAGGTGAATTAACGGATTCTGTACCGTTACAGGTACCACATAAAAAAGCCTTAATAATGAAAAATCAAGCTCAGTATCATCCATTGAAATTCTTAAAAAGGCTAGCCGAGGAAAGTGTCAAAAATGGAGCACAACTATTTGAAAACACTACAGCAATTGATGTGGAATATAATAAGAACCCAGCAATTATAACTAGGGAAGGGCAACGAATTGTTTGTCAATATGTAATAGAAGCCTCCCACTTTCCTTTTTACGATGGGCAAGGGTTTTATCCAGCTAGAATGTATCCGGAAAGATCATATGCGTTAGCAGTCAAAGCAAAAAAGAAATTTCCTGGTGGAATGTACATTTCTGCAGAGTCACCCACTCGCTCTCTACGTTCTGTAGAGATAGATGGAGAAGAAGTGTGGTTAGTTATTGGGGAGAAGCATAAGACCGGACAAGGGAAATCAACAATAGAACACTATCAAGCTTTGCAGGATTTTGCAGAAGCACATCTTGGCATCGAGAAAATCTTATTCCGTTGGTCTACTCAGGACTTAACAACATTGGATAAACTTCCTTATATTGGCCGCGTTTCAGAGGAAGAAGAGGCTGTGTTTGTAGCAACAGGCTTTAGAAAATGGGGTATGTCAAATGGAACAATTGCAGCAAAGATATTAACAGATTTAATAACCGGAAAAGAAAGTCCATATAAAGATCTATACACACCATCTAGGTTCCAAGCGGATCCATCTTTACGTAAATTTGCCCGGATTAACGCAGATGTAGCAAAACATTTAATAAAAGGTAAATTGGAATTTACAGATAATAACATCAAAACGTTATCTACTGATGACGCTACCGTTACCCGTATTAACGGCAAGAGAACAGGTGTATACAAGGACAAAGAAGATAAATTCTTTGCTGTTGATACCACCTGTACCCACATGGGCTGTGAAGTGGAATGGAATTCGGGTGAGAGATCGTGGGATTGTCCATGTCATGGTTCAAGGTTTTCCTATACTGGCGAGGTAATGGAAGGGCCAGCAAAGAGACCACTCGAGCGAATTGATTTGGAGTAAAAAACAAATCTAGAGTTTGATTATAATGTAACCAACAAAAGAAAAATGACTATAACTCTCAAGTTAATAGTCATTTTTCTTTTGTTTAACTAGCTATTAAGAATATTATGGTAGTATGGTTATATCGAGTTAGTTTTCTAACAGGACAATTTATTAAAAACTTGTATTGGGGGGATATTCATTGAGTAGGGATATTGGAACTCCTGAAGAAGGAAGAGAAAGATTGAGATGAGAAATTATTTATTATGCCTAATCACGAGGTGGATATAAGATGAAGAGACAAATAATTACTCTAGGAGGTGGGGGCTTCTCTATGGAGCCTGATAATCCTTTGCTAGATACATATATACTGAATCAGTCTGATAAAACGAATCCAAAAATTTGTTTTATACCAACTGCAAGCGGAGATTCCGATCATTATATTTCAAGATTTTATAACTTCTTCAAAAACCAATCATGTCAACCTTCACACTTATCATTATTTAAACCACCAACAAGAGATTTAATGAACTATATTTTAGAAAAAGATATTATATATGTTGGTGGAGGAAATACTAGAAACTTGTTAATCTTATGGAAAGAATGGGGATTAGATACTATCTTAAGAAAGGCTTGGGAGAAGGGTGTATTATTAACAGGGATTAGCGCAGGCTCCATTTGTTGGTTTGAAGAAGGAGTGACTGATTCTTATGGCGAAGGACTAGAACCAATAAAATGTTTGGGTTTTTTGAAGGGGAGTAATTGTCCTCATTATGATGGAGAAGAAGATAGAAGACCTACTTATCATAAATTAATAGATTCTAAAAAAATTCAACCTGGAATTGCTGCTGATGATGGTGTTGCCATTCATTATATTGATCGAACCATACATAAAGTTATAAGCTCCAGACCAAATTCAAAGGCATATAACGTTTATTATGATCAGCAAGTTAAAGAAATGGAATTGGAAACAACATACCTAGATTCACTTTTTCCTGGTTAACCTGATTTGATTGGTTTTCTATAAGATAGAGCACACCGCAAACGAGACTGATGGAATTACATAATCCTAATATATAATGTAAACTTAAGTCATACAACTATTCTATTGAACGGTAAGCATGTAAATATGTTTAAAAATATAATGAGTAAAAATCTAGGAGGAAAAGTAACATGTCAACTAGCAATAAAAAGAAATTATCTCAAGAACAGCATGATTATCTACTAGGAGTATTGAAAGCCCGTTTCGAGTCCAATATGGACCGTCATCAAGGTCTTAAATGGGATGAAATTCAAGCAAGGTTAGTAAGTAATCCAGAAAAACTATGGTCACTACATGAAATGGATAGAACTGAAGGCGAACCGGATGTTATCGGTTATGATCAGGAGAAGGACGAGTATATTTTTTGTGATTGTTCAAAAGAAAGTCCAAAAGGCCGCAGAAGCATATGTTATGATCGTGCAGCACTGGAGGCAAGGAAAAAACATAAGCCAGAGACTAGTGCTATGGATATGGCAACTGCCATGGGCATTGAAATATTAACAGAAGAACAATATAGGGAGTTGCAAAAACTAGGGAATTTCGATATGAAAACATCGAGTTGGATACAAACACCATCGACTATTCGAGAACTTGGCGGTGCACTTTTTTGTGATTATCGCTACGATCATGTTTTCGTATATCACAATGGTGCAGATTCTTACTATGGAGCTAGAGGGTTCCGTGGGTCACTAAGGGTCTAAATTTTTCTTCTTTTTATTGGGCATTTTACATAGTATTAGGGCTAATTTGTCAGTATTTCACTAATAAAATTAGCCCTTTTTAAGTTCCTTAATTAGTTACTTTTGTACGTACAAATAATAGCATGAGAAAAGATATAAACACGATTGAAATAACCCACATCCATGCAAGTGCCATATTTCCTGAATCAATTGCAATGTAGATTGCAGTCGGGATTGTTTGGGTTTCCCCGGGAATATTACCTGCAAACATTAACGTTGCACCAAATTCTCCCAATGCACGAGCAAAACTTAAAATACAACCTGCAATTAGTACTTTGGAAGCAAGAGGAATAGAAATAAAGAGAAATACCTTCCATTCATTTGCTCCGTCTAACCTGGCAGCTTCTTCAATATCAGAATCTATACCTTGAAAGGCTGATTTTGCAGATTGATACATCAACGGAAATGCAACCACTGTAGCAGCTATTACAGCAGCCCACCAGGTAAAAATTATGGGTTGGTTAAATAGCCATTCAATCATCTGACCTGCAAAACTATTTCTCCCAAACATTACGATTAGGAAGAATCCAACAACAGTCGGGGGGAGTACCATTGGTAGCATAATGATTGTTTCTACAATTGACTTCCCCTTAAAATGATTACCCGCAAAAAATTTCCCAATTATAGTTCCCAATACAATGACAACAATGCCTGAGACTAAGGCGATTTTTAAAGATATGTCTATTGGACTGAGAAATTCTTCTGAAAATAACTTATTTAGGAATGAATCCATTTCTCTTAAAAACCCCTAATGCCTCGTCACTTTGGAGATAATCATAAAAATCTTTAGCAGCCTCATAGTTATTAGTCTCTTTAATGATGCCTATAGGATAGTGAATGGGTGTATGTGTTGATGAATCAATTGTATGAATAATTGTTACCTTGTTTGAACTAAGGGCATCTGTATAATAAACAATTCCTGCTGCTACATTGCCCGTTTCTACATAGTATAAAACTTGGCGTACATCTTTTGCTGGGACAATTTTTGACTCTAATCTTTGCCACAAGTCTTGGATAGTAAGTGATTCCTTCGCGTATTTTCCAGCTGGAACGGTTTCGGGAATGCCAATAGAAATATGATCGACATCTTTATGTATTAAGTCTTCAAGACCTGCAATATCCATTGGATTATTAGACGGAACAATCAATACTAATTCATTTGTCAGCAATGTATTCCCATCTTCCTTAGCTATCAAACCCTCCTTAACTAATTCGTTAAACTTATCTTCAGCTGCTGAGAAAAATAAATCCACTGGAGCACCTTGTGTGATTTGCTGTTTTAAAGAGCCAGAACCACCAAAATTAAATTTTAATTTAACATGAGGATGGTTGAGTTCATATTCATGTTGTATTTTTCCCAATGACTCTTTCAAACTCGCTGCTGCAGATATGGTCAGTTCAACAGTATCCGTTGAACTTGATTCTAGTGGATTATTTGCTGAACATCCAGTAACTAAAACAAGTATAAGGATTATTAGAAAGATGCGTATCAAATAAGTTCGCATGCACTCACCTCGTTTTGCAATGAAAATAGTAAACTATCTATATTTTACTATAATTCTCTTAAAATTACCGAACATGTTAATTTCATTAACTGAAATGGAAAGAAGATATAAAGTTCATTAGTTCTGAATCAAATTGTTGATCATTCTTATAAACAAAGTACATACACGCTTTTGGAATATCGATTGCATCAATGGGCACTTCTAGTAATCTGCCTTCTAACAATTCTTTATTAATGCTGGATTTAGGCAGAAAACTAACCCCCATGCCTTCCAGTACAAATCTTTTTGTAATATACGATTGGTTAACCTTCATCATTCTAAGCGTTGGAAATTTGGTTTTAAGATTTTCCTTTAAACCTGTCCAGTAAAAGGGATGGTTATCAGTAAAAACAATATTATTATCAAGTATTTCTATAGCATCAAGTACTGGTCCAGTTTCAAAATCATATCCATCATGTCTTGTAATTAAAGAGACATCCTCTTCGTGAAACGGAATAGTCTTGGTAAGGCTCGATCCAGGAAGACAAGATAATCCAAAATCAACCATACCGTTTTCAATTTGCTCGGATATTTCTTTTGATTCCATCACTTGTATGGTGAACTCAACATTAGGATTGGCAATCATATAGTTATGCAAAACTGTTGGTAAAATTGTATCTGCAAGCATAGGAGAAATAGCAATTCGTAATAACTTATTAAACCCTTGTTTAAATTGATTTACGCGATGTAAGCTATTTTCATACTGGGTGTTTATATCTAGTGCCTCACGATAGAACATTCTTCCAAACTCCGTTAATACAATGTTTCTACCGTCCTTTACAAATAATTTACCACCTAATTCTTTTTCTAATTGTTTTATTTGGAATGAAATAGCAGGCTGGGTGATATATAGTTTTTCTGCAACTTCTCGGTAATTTTCATATTTAGCTGCTAATAAAAAGGTTTTGATCGTTCGAATATCCATGTAGTTTCACCTCATTAATAAATATTATTTATTATTATAGTAAAAAATATTAAATTTTAATAATCTTTTGATTAACTTATAATAAAGTAAAGAGGGAAGGAGAGTGGGGAGGATGTTTAACCCAGGATTAAAAGGTGTAACCGCCGTAAAGACAACCCTATGTCATATCGATGGGGAGAAAGGGATTTTATCTTATAGAGGAATTGAAATTCAACGTTTAGTTGGAATGTATTCATTCGAAGAAGTTGTCTATTTTTTAATTTACGGAGAATTTCCCGATTTGGGAATGAAAAATCGCTTTAAGAATAAATTAGTTAACCATCGTTCAATACCTAGTCATATCGTAAAGATCATTCAGCTATTACCAAAAGAAATGCCATTAATGGATGTATTAAGAACCGTTATTTCTGCAAATTATACGGATAATCATGAGGATATTTATGATGTTGCTGAACGATTAATTTCAGTATTTCCTACGTTAATAGCATATCGTTACAGACAATTAAATAATTTACCTGAAATCCCACCTAGTGAATCTCTAAATCACGTGGAAAATTTTGTTTATATGCTTACTGGAAGTACAAATTCAACACATGCTAAGATATTAGAATCCTATCTAATTCTTACAATGGAACATGGATTAAATGCTTCTACATTTGCAGCGAGAGTCACAATCTCAACTGAAAGTGATCTAACTTCAGCAATTACAAGTGCACTTGGAACTATGAAAGGTCCGTTACATGGAGGTGCACCATCTGGGGTAATAGCACTCTTAGAGGAAATAAAGACAGAGGATGCAATATGTGAAATAATTCACATGAAAGTAAAAAATAAAGAACGAATTATGGGATTTGGCCATCGTGTATATAAAACAGTTGATCCTCGAGCATTAGCCTTAAAAAATACCATTATTAAGATGGATGATTTACCGGATTGGATTGATTTAGCACTTAAAACAGAACTAGAAACGATTAAAATTTTAAAAGAATTAAAACCAGACCATAAACTATATACGAATGTTGAATATTATGCAGCGGCAATCATGAAAACATTGGATATAGATGAATCATTATTTACAGCGATTTTTAGTTCAAGTAGAATTGTTGGCTGGTGTGCACATGCAATGGAACAATTAAATAACAATACAATCTTTAGACCAAACGCAATGTATATTGGTAATTAATAATATATTTCGCTATAAAATGGCTTTACATATTTTATAGCGTTTTTTTATTTTCGTCTCACTATCTAGAGTAAACTTAGAAATTGAGATATTTTAGTTATTTTGCCAGTTACTTCCCATAATAAGTATTATGTTAACTCCAAAAACGATTAAAATATCCCCACCTCATTGGATGACTAATAACATAAATGTGTTGCCTTTTATAACACAATTGCGTTTACTCTTCTCCCCAACTATTACTGCTAAGAAAATATAATGACTAACAACAAAGTGATCACTTGTTATTAGTCATTATATAATTTCACAGTATTCCGTTGTTAATTATGCATGGTGCTAATACTCCCCATAGAAACCTTCCGTATTCATTGGGAATTTCAAAACTGATTCCTGGTTTCATTATTTTCTCCTGTCTTTATTTAATTGAATTAACGACTCCTATAATAACGGGTGCATCTTCCTTCTTGAAGTAATGCACCAGTTTGTTTAAGTGATTACAATCACAAATAAAATCTATTATTTCAGACCACTTTCTTCACATAAGAAATGAATGAAAAAGAATAAACTATTTGAAATAATAATTCCGCAATATTTATCAAAAATGAAAAGCATAAACTAGCAAGTATCCTAAAATAGATAACAAAATTGACCCTATAAATCCTGCGCCGAATGACTTGAGACCAAGTCTTCTAAAAGTCTTTATATCTACATTAAGGCCAAGCCCTGCCATTGCCATTGCTATTAACATATAAGCAATAAGGACTACCTTTTCCGCAAAATTGGCAGAAAATATTCCTGTTGAATTTAAAGCACTCATTGCCAAAAATCCTATTATAAACCATGGTACAGGGATGGATTTCCAAGAGTTCCAATTCTCATTTACACTTTTAGTGTTAGTATCACGATGACTTGACCATATTCCAATAAAAATAGCTACTGGTACCAACAATGCCACTCTTGTTAATTTTACAATAACCGCAATGTCAACTGCTTCTTTTCCACTTGGGTTAGCAGCTGCAATTACATGTGCAATTTCATGTAAGGTTCCACCTGAAAAGATGCCATATCCGTATGCAGATAATCCTAAGATTGGATAAAGTACCGTATATATAAGTGTAAATATTGTCCCCAATATAGCTACTGTTGCTGCACTAATTGCTGTTTCATCATCATTTGCTTTAATTTGTGGAGCTATTGCAACAACGGCTGCTGCACCACAAATAGCAGTACCACAAGCAGTTAAAATTCCTAATCTTTTTTCCACTTTAAACACACGAGTTATGCCATAAACCACAATTAAAGTGAAGATAATATTAATAACTGCGATTGCAAACACTTTAGGTCCTGCGTGAAGTATATCAACAAAATTTAATCTCATGCCCAATAATATAATACCTAAACGAAGCAATTTCTTACTTGAAAAATTTGTCCCAGCGATCATTCCCTTGGGAACTTCCACTATAGCTTTCCAACCCATACCAATTAAGATAGCAAGTACTAATTGACCCATAATACTTAATAATGGTAAATCTCCAAGATATTTTGCAAGGATGGCAATAAAAAGAGTTAAGCCAATACCTAGAATAAAACTGTACCTTTTTTGTTTTTCTTTCACAATTGATTGCTCCAATCCTAACACCCCAAACTTTTTTGTGTGTGAGATAATTTCTTATTTAACTATAAGTAAGATTTAATAATAAGTTAAATACATATTTGCTATTTCAATAATTATAAAAACTTATGATAAAATTACTTTGTAAAGTAAAAATATTTGGAGGGAGCATAAACAGTGATTGTAGATACTATGAAGGTTTTTGTAACAGTAATTGAGCAAAAAAACTTCACTAGAGCAGGAGAAATGTTGAATATTTCACAACCAAATGTAAGTCTACATATTCGCAACTTAGAAAATGAAGTAGGAACAAAACTCATTCATCGAACACCTAAGTTAGTACAAATAACAGAGGCCGGACAAATACTTTATAGACATGCTAAAAGGATATTATTACATTATGAAGAAGCAAAACATGAAATTAATGACTTACGAAATGTTGTAACAGGAAAAATAAGAGTTGGAGCTAGCTTTACAATTGGTGAATATATACTCCCAAAAGTATTGGCAGAATACGCTAATCAATTCCCTCAAGTGGAAGTTCAAACCATTATTTCTAATAGTGATGAAGTGATTGGTGGAGTAAGAACAAAAATACTTGATATTGGATTAATTGAAGGGAATAATAAAGAGTTAGATATTCAGTTAATACCATTTATGGAAGACGAAATGGTTCTAGTAATTCCTCTGAACCATCCACTATCTCAAATGCAACAGATTGAAAAGGACATGTTACAAAATCAAACTTGGATCTTTAGAGAAACTGGTTCTGGAACAAGAACTTATATGGATAATTTAATCTCAGAACTGGACTTAACAATAAAACATTCCTTTGTATTTAGTAGTAATCAAGGAGTAAAGGAAGCCGTAAAAGCAGGGCTAGGGATTGCGTTGTTATCAAAATGGACAGTAAATAGAGAAATAATGACAAATGAACTACTTACTATACCCATTAAAAATAAAAAAATCATTAGGTCTTTTTCATTTGTTCAACATGAAGAGTCAGATGTATCAAAGGCATTAAAAATTTTCGCACAAAAAATTGAAGAATTTTCTACAAATTATTAACAAGCATTTTTATCTACAATATTTTTATCACATGGTTGGTTAGATGGCAGGTATGCAAGACTAATACTAATATGTAATATTCTGATATGGATAGAATAATCGCTCCTTGCCGTTCTACACGTAAAGGTATTGCCAAAGGAGAAAATACTATTAAACAGGAAAATAATTAATAAACTGGCTATTTAAAAAGGAGAGTTTATAAACTCTCCTTTGTTTGTCTTTATATAAGTGCTAACAGTCCTAAATAATGGAGAAAAGAATGTTGCTTTGCCATTATTTTATATCCTATATTCTTCATTTTTATATAAGTATTCAAACAGAGTTCTGTTAACGTTTCCCCTTTTACAGGAACTTCTTCACAAGAGTAAATCTCAAAATCACAAATATCTAATTATTCTTTTAATTTTATCTTTTCTGCATGAATCTTTTTAATTCCTAAACGAAGTGGGTCAATTCCTTCTATAGGTATACCCTCCGCTATTTATAGCCTTCTTGAACGGAAACTTGAATTAATCAAACTTTGTTATCGCTAAAATTATATTACTTCACTCTGACAATTTAGATAAGTACACATTTTATTAGCGTTATCACCAGAGTTTTAACTTTTTTAATGGAAAATATTGACAACCATTAGCTAGTTTAGTTGAAGTTCTTTAATCGAGCGTTCAATGACATAATAATAAAGAAAATTAAACTACCAGCAACACTATAAATACCTAACCATAAAAATTTAAATGAAAATGTTCCAAAACTTATTACCAATGTAATCACACCTACAATGTAACCACCCATTAAGTATAATGGGAGTTTTACTATAAATTTATCAACATATTTATCAATTAATATTGAAACGGGAATCCCACCGAGAATATATGGTACACCAGTTATTATAATTAAAAATGGAATCGGGGAAATAAATGAGCCGTATGATGTGTCTGGAATTCTTTCTGAAACAGGAGTATAATCTATATAAGCTAAAATTAGACTAAATACAATTGTCGACAATAGTGCAGCAATTACTCTTCTTTTGAACAAATGCTTCCCCCCCCTTATTCAATTTTCTACTTACCTTGTTCAACTAAACTGTCCCGTTAGGACCATAAGGAGTTGATCATCTTAAACTAATGAACCCTTTAGTGTAAGAATCGAACTTTTATTAACTGGTTTAGTATTCTAAAAAAATCATATTTACAACTTTATCTTTCAATTTGGTAATCATTTATTATTACTTTTATAATGTTAAATGATTCATCTGCGATTGTTTTGCTAGATTGCTTATTATAACTGTAAGTTATTAAAGCCTTCCATAGAGCCCAACCTCTTGCTCTATTCCATGTTCCATCATTAAAATTCAATGTATCCTTAAATATCTTTCTACTACTATCATCAAAAAAAGTCCAAGCCATTGCAGCATCACAAGAAGGGTCTCCTACTCCCAATATTCCAAAATCAATAACTGCATACAATCTACCATTCTTAATTAATATATTTCCTGGGGCAACGTCACCGTGAACCCAAACTGGTTCACCATCCCATTCTGAAGTTAATGCCAATTCCCAAATTTCTTCTAATAAGTGTTTATTAAAAGTATCGACATTATTATTGATGGCTTCTCTACACTCATCATCGTATACAACAATATGTCCACCTCGATAAAAATTATGTTTCCCAGCTAAAGGACCACCAGTAGCGTCAATAGACTGTAGGTCAACTAGAAATTTTCCCAAATCATATGCAAATTGGTTTAAATCATCTATTTTATCTATAGATAATGTCTCTCCATCTAACCATTTGTTAATTGACCAAGGATATGGGTAATCCTTACTTGGTTCTCCTTTAAATAATGGTTCAGTTATAGGTGTGGAGAGATGCTTAGCGAGAAAAGGTAACCATTTTTGTTCTTTTTCTACTTGGGGTACATAAGCTACATCACTTGGCAACCTAACGCTCATCCTATTCCCTAAGTGAAAAGTTCTATTATCATTTCCACTTTTTTCAACAGGCTTGATTTCCAATTTACACAACTCTGGAAATTGGCTATTTATTAGCCGCGAAACTAAATTTTCATCGATTTTTATCATAAAACCACTCCCTTTAATTTGAATACATTTAATGTAACTGTAATATTTCATTTCTTTAAGAGGACTTCTTCTTGAACTAACCTGCCCAGTTCGTATTATAAGGTTAACCAGAAATTACTGGTTGACCTTATTTCATATGGTCTTATCATTACAATTGTAGCCGGGGTAGAACGTCCCTGCCCGT